>NZ_DATJEB010000033.1:0-317293 GCF_035497235.1 Agriterribacter sp. | reverse complement strand
CTGGTTGCCGTAAAGCGCCGGAATTATATTTTGCACAAAAAAATAATGCTTGGCGCCATTGCCTTATCTGTGCTGTTCCTGGTTTCTTACATCTGTCATCATCTTTTTGCAGGCGAAACAAAATTTGGCGATATCAATCATAACGCGCTGGTAAGATGACTAAGATTTAATGTTTTTATTACAAATCCATCTTTGGAACTGATGGTAATATCCGTATAATCAGAAGTTGGAAAGAAAATGGCGGTAAGTACAGATAAACCTTTGTCAGCAAACACTTCTACAGAAGCAACATCAATAACTAAGGTAATATCTGTGTTTTTATTTGCGGAGAGCCGGGGTACGACAATTTTATTCCCGAAACTTTTTGCAAAATCAACTTTGCCGGACTGGCTTCTGTCAATAAAATATTGATTGGCTGTTTTGTCGTAACCCAATACTACTTTTTCACCGGCATTATTTGACAGTGTAATATTAAACTCCATCAATTCATCCGCCGCAAGTTTCATTATTGCCGCTCCATTTAATTTACCTGCTTTGGCAGTAATGTTTATATTTTTTGCTTTTACATTTTTGGCATCATACGATGTTGCTTTCAGCGCATCTATCTCTTTTACAGGGGCAGAGCTAACCAGATATTTATCACCTGCTTTTTCTATTGCCAGTTCCCTTGCTACAGTATTAGCACTTCTCCAGTTAACGGTAGGAACAATATTGGCGTATGCCCAATTGCTCATCCATCCTATGAAAATCTTTCGGTCGCCTGTGTTTGACCATGTAATTCCGGCGTAATCATCCGGGCCGTAATCTATCCATTTTGTTTCGGTGTCATTGGGTGTAAACACATGCCCGTCAAAATCGCCGGTAAAATATTGTGTTGCCGATCCGCCGTTGGGGCCTCCGGGACTGATATTTACAATTAATACCCAAACGTGTTTTCCATCGTGTTGTAAAGGAAAAATATCCGGGCATTCCCACACGCCATCATGCGCACCAATGTTTTTACCAAACTTGCTTTCTTCTGTCCAGTTTTTTAAATCGGGAGAAGAATAAAAAGTAATATGATCCATAGTAGCCAGGGTCATAATCCATTTTTTAGTGGGTTCATACCAGGAAATTTTAGGATCACGGAAGTCACGTATACCGGGATTAGGCAGCACGGGATTGCCTTTGTATTTTATCCATGTTATTCCTTCATCTAAGCTATATGCGATACTTTGCGTTTCCACTTTTTCAAAACCATCTTTTTCCATGGCGTGACTGTGGCTGGTATAAATAGCCACCATCGCGTTAACGCCAAAACCTGCAGTATTGTTTTTGTCTATCACCGCACTTCCAGAAAAAATGGTTCCCAAAGCATCCGGGTATAATGCGATAGGTAATTCTTCCCAATGTACAAGATCGGTACTTACGGCATGTCCCCAGTGCATTGGCCCCCATACAGTACTATCCGGATTGTGCTGATAGAATAAATGATATTTACCGTTTAGAAAAACCATTCCATTAGGATCGTTCATCCATCCCTTTCTAGGAGAGAAATGAATTTGCGGACGATGTTTTTCCATATATGCCGCATCTTTAGTTTGGCCGTTCGCCGTTTGAAAGAAGGCGAAACATAAAGCGGGTAACAACCATTTCTTTTTTGCAATCATTATTCTGTGTTGAATAAATAATGTAAATATTATTTCCAGATACATCTTAATCCATATGTTCAACTCCGGAAATTTTAGCAATGAAGATCAAGGCTAATTTCTTTTGCTTTACCAGGAATAATGTCAAGGGATAATGCGCCAGTTCAATGTTGCTATTTTGTAAAAGATTTCCACTACTTTCTTTCAGCGTTTTGTATCCTAACAGAACACACTATTTTTAAAAAGCCTGACGAAACCCATACATTAAACCTCTTTCAAGTCTTTTATTGTAGCAAATTGCATGTAATTTTACACACCGTGTTTCAGTACTTTGCCAAAGTCGGAAATATACTTTCCGCCAACCAAGGCAGCAATGCTTGCGCCGAAAGCGGCATCTTCATCAGTTTCCGATTTGACAACCCGGAAATTAAACGTTCCTTCAAGTACTCTAACGAGCAAATCATTTTTTTCAATTGCATTCCCGGAACCTACTAACAAATCCTTGTTCTTTTTTAAATTTTCAGGTATCGTATTATAGAAATCATATAATTCATTGCAAATACCTTTTACAAATCCAAGAATTAAAACTTCCGGAGTAAAGTTAGATGATGAGATATTTGAAATACTACCTTTTGATAAAGGTTCAGATCGTGTACCGTTAAAATGGGTTTTAACAGAAAGGATATCGTTATAATGTTTCTTGAAATCTATGTTATTCAATATTTCATAGAAGTCTCTGACTTTTCCAGCATTTCCATTAAATAAGCTAAACGTTCTCTCAAAAAATGACTTGAGCATAGTGAGAGATTCCCCCCCGCACAACGCCGCACCTACAAGAATATAACCTCCCCACGGAAATGGTCTTGTGTCTAATGTATTCATCTGAATGAAATCTTCAGAATAGACCGACAACTGGCTGCTGGTTCCTATCGTAACATGTATTGATTTTTCCCTGTCTCTTACAGATCCAATAAAGCCTGCCTGGTTATCACCAATAGCGGAATATACTGGAATATTCGAGTTATAAAAACCTGAAAATGAAGCGGATTCACCAATTTCAGGTAAAATGGAAGTATCCATACCAATATTGTCTAAGGATGAAAGATCAAATTTGCTTTCCTTAACGTTAAAAAAACCAAGACCTGCTGCATTTGTATAATCTGTTAATGGCGTTTTTCTCCCCGTTAGTTTCATTACTGCGTAATCCATAATGGTACAAAGCTTCACAGCGCCTTTCGGTATTAATGCATTCCTTATGTTATAAAAATGTGTCACAATGCCGTACCCGGTTGAAAGCTTATATCCGGAATTATCAGTTAGAAATTTAGCATAAGTAATATGACTATTTAAGATCATGTTGCCCCTGTTATCCTGCCAGGTATATAAGGGACTTACCGCTTCACCATCATTATTCACATAAACAATGCCATGCATTTGCCCGGTTATCCCTATTCCTTTAATAACGTCATACTTCGATTCGAATTTTTTAATGATCCGTATAACACTAGTAACGATCCATCCAGGATCCTGAATCTTTTCCCAAGACTTACCCGAATCAATCTCAGATTCGTTTTCTATAGTTATTGAAGCTGTCGTATGATTCAAAAAATCATATGCAATGCCGCAGATAGAAGTTGTTCCAATATCAATTCCAATAAAATGCATACCATTCTTTTATTATCAAAGCTTCATTTATTTATGTCATCTTATTAATTACACCGTTACGTGTATATGGAATCCACAGTCAGATCTTTTTTGGGATTTACGCCCAGTTTTTCCTCCAATTGCTCTAATGGAATTCCTTTGGTTTCAACAAATAAAAACCAAACAACAAAAAATTGTACAATCATCATGACCGCACCTACAATAAAGGGGATCGATAAACCAATTTTAGGAATGGCAATAATCACTGGATACACCTGAGCTGCAATAGCTGCCAGTGCCCAATGTGTGAAACTACCTAAAGACAGGCCTTTGCTTCTTACCTTGTTTGGAAATACTTCGCTTATATAAACCCAGATAACAGCTCCCTGAGAGAATGAAAAAAATAAAATGAAAGCTGCTATACTCCAGGGGAATAATTCGATTAAATTCCTGGTCCATGCTATGTAAGCACAAAAAAACAAAGGAATTGCCGACCCCCAGGAACCGATCAGCAATAGCTTTTTTCTGCCTATCTTATCAATTGTTAATAAGGCAATTGTTACAGCAATTACATTAGCAACACCAATAATTACAGGTTGAAATTTGCCGCCAAATTTGGCACCTATGTCATTCAACGTATCATTTAAATAGTATAGGAATCCATTAACGAACGATAATTGATTAAAAGCCGCAACTGCAACTCCCAGGAAGATAGGATATAAGTATTTTTTTTGAAACAGCTTTTCTTTAAACTGACCCGCATTTGATTCTAATGACGCTGTAATTTCTGCCATCTCTTGGTCTATTTTCACTTCGCCGATTTGGCTCAACACTTTGCGCGCTTCATCATATTTATTGACTAACACCAGCCACCGGGGGCTCTTTGGAATAGTATATAACATAGCAGTAAATACCAGGGCCGGTACAAAACCCATACCTAACATCACTCTCCATTGAACATAAAGCTCATTCAGGTTTAATAATTCAATCATCGCATTGGAGAAATAGGCCAGAAGGATACCCAGGCATACATTAAACTGGAATAAAATAACCAAACGACCCCGAAGTTTTGCTGGTGATATCTCTGCAATGTACATTGGCCCAAGGACAGAAGAACCGCCTATCGCCAGCCCGCCGATAAATCTAAAAGTACACAAGGACCAATAGTCCCAGGCAAATGCGCATCCTAATGCAGAAACAATAAATAAGAATCCCAGCACCTTTAAGCTCTCCCGTCTGCCCCATTTATCGCCTGGTTTTGAAGATATGAGCGTTCCTATGATTGTACCTATGAGGGCAGATGACACAACAAAACCCATGGCCCAATCAGAAAGCTGATATAAACTTTGGATGGCAGCGGTGGTTCCGGCAATTACAGCGGTATCAAATCCGAATAATAAACCTCCTAAAGAAGCTACAATGGCCGCTCGTATAAGTGTTGAAGTAACTACGTAATCCTTTTTTACAGCGCCAACTAAATTTGTCATAAGGCAGAATTTAAGTTTTGCGAAAATTCGTTAGATAATCAGCTATTACAAAATTAACAAGATCGATGCCGGTTAGCGTATTTCATTTTTCGAAAAGAACCGGCGCAAAATCATCTACTATGCGATACTCCTTTCCATTTGCAGCACCAATGTAATGTTCTACTCCAACCACTTCTCTTCCATACTTATCCCCTGAATAACCGGATAATTTTTTACAAAGGGGTGTTTGCCATGAAAGACGTGTACGTTGGATCCACAAATTCCTATGTTGTGGATCTTTAATAACAGCTCATTCTCTTTTAATGCTTCCGGGCGTTAATAATACGGCTTGTTTCATCGTTAAATGCTTTTGGAATTTATTTGTGCAATTCGTTGTTCAATTAATCTACTACTTTTGAAATCTTAACATTGCGTACTCCAATTTCACTCAGGTTTAAAGCAAAACGCTTAACATCAAGTTTATTACGGTAAGACACTAAAGTATTCTGTCCGGCTATTTCAGTGTCAATAATGGTTCCACCAAGTTTTGCATTTGCTTTAACCAGTATGCGTACTGTGAATGGCTTATCAACCCCCATTATATTTTCAATGGCGTAGTTGTGAACCACGCTGGGATTTCCTCCCATTCTGATAGATTTTTGCGCTTCAGAAAAACCATCGCTCACAGCATCGGCATAATGAGCTGTTAAAACCGCTGTATTGATTTGCATCTCGCATCCTTTCTGATCGCTGCCAGAAGCCGGCAAAAACGAAACTGCCAGTTTACCATTTTTCTTTTTTTGCGGAACTACATCGAAGGTGATAATGAAATTTTCGTCCTGTACCGGGAAATTTAATTTTGATTGAGCATTTTTAGCCAATACCGCTGCATCAGCCGTAGCTGGAATTACTTCATTCATCCATTTCGTTCCCACTCTCCCATCAGGATATTGTATAAGTTCATGAATCAGGAATGGGCCACCCCATCCCGTAATAGGCATCCAGCCTGCCATTACATAACGGCCATCACCAATGGGCGAAACCGAAGGAACGTTTACTCCGTTATAAAAATCTTTTCCCTGAGCAACTACATCCGTCCATGGCTCATTGGTTCCGATTTTTCTTCTCCATAAGGAAGAAAAGCCCCCAATAACATATTCATATTTACCCCATTTAAAATCGAACGTACAATCGCCTCCTAGGGGAAATTCCGGGTCTGTGCAATACCAGGCACTATCGAGCGCTGGTGACTCCCACGTTCCTTTAGACCTGAAATTTCCATACATTTTCAACTTCCCTTCCGGCGTGGTAAATACACTTGGATTTTCACTGTAGTGAAAAATTGAACCACTCTTTTTGAAATTGCTGACATTGTCTTCACTTACAGAGTAGGTAGCTCCTGCGGGAAAAGATGTTTTTGGATCTGCCTTGAAATACCCTGTTTTTTTGTACTGATTAAAGTACGCCGTGATGGCAGGATGGGTCGTAAGCGAATCCGGATAAATACGTGATGTATGCAATCCGTAAGAGAGATGGAGTTTGCCGTTGTAAACGAAGGGTGTACCGGTTCCAAAAGTTTCCCACTGCTCTTCGATAGGAGTTGCCGCTTCATGTTCTGTCCAGGTAATAAAATCTTTAGTAGAAAAGTGTTCAAAATAGTGACCGCCTACACCCAGCTTACTGGCGTGATGCCGTCTATCATAAAGATAGAATACGTGATAGCGGCCATCGTGGAAAATAGTAGCCACATCCCCCACCCAGCTATTGTGCCCACGGGGCGTCCAATATAACAGGCCGGGCATTTTCTCAATATTTATATTGTTATCTCTTTCCACAATCATACCAGGCAAATAAATGCTTGCTTCACTTACTACTGCAGGGTTGATATTCCATGAGCGCCTATGCCACCAATGCGGATATCCGATAACAAAATCGTTATCCATCAGTTCATTGTCTACATACAAAGTCCAATGTGATTTCGTAAAGTGTACTACTACTTCATGTTTTCCCCAGGGATTTTTTAATGCAGCCAGCGGGTGACCCACCTCCAGATTACGGGAGAATATGTTGTTCCCTGGCGAGTGCAGTGTTATACCAGCTTCCAACACCGGCAAAGAGCCATCGGGCATTACAGAAGCCGGATAGTTTTGGCGGTCGCGTTTTTTTGGATCTGCCTGCCTTAACTTAATAGATATCAGCCCTGGTACTTCCAGTAACATTTGCTCCCCGGTAAATGGCTGCAGATTTACCGACATTTTAATGGTAAAACTTTCATGTTTGCTATTTTCAGTAGCTATCACACCCTTAGGCCCGCTTGCACTCAATGTGGTAAAAGGTGCAGCCCTGGTAGTAAAAGTAAAATAGGGACTGAGTGTGTACAGCTTTGCAGATATATGTTTTGTTTGTGCAAATCCTGTTTGCAGTAAACACAAACCGGCAAGTACAATCGAAAAAATGCTCTTCATTGTGATGATTTTTGAGTGATAATGTTAATTAGAAGTTTATTTACTGTGATATATGGTATGCCAGCTATTATTTTTTGTTGACTACCCAGGCCGATTTTAAAGAGTGAACAAATGCATTCACACCAATTTCTCCATTAGAAGATAAAGAGTAGAACCTGGTTTCGTCTGGTCTAAAGCAAGAAGTCATTACCACTATTCCATCATTTGCGTATATCTCTACCGTAGTTCTGTCTACCAATACTCTCAGTTTGATTTTACCATCAACGGCTGCCAGTTTCGCTTCGCCCATGTTATTGGTTTCGTTCACATTTGTTCTAACAAAAGCCTTCCAATGATCTGGCGGGAAGCCGCTTTTTTCTGCCTGGCCACCGCAGCGAAGTATCTTTTTAACTGCATCGTAATGGATGGTAGCACCTCTTACACCCAACTCGAAAGAGCTGGACTTTTTAACATCTATCTCCAAATCAAAATCATATAAGTCTCCTTTAAGTTCACTCAAAGGATTCTCAGCCTGACCACTAAGCGATTTCTGAAATTTGATTTCAGCGTCATAAAGATTTTTGATCTCTCTTACAGGCGTTCTCAACAAACGAATCCCATCAGGAGTGGTCTTTAACTGTAGTTCAGTAGGAAAGTTCATCTGTTGCTCGAAAGGCATACCCGGATATTTGTTGGTGGACAACCAGGCTATTTGAATTTTACGACCGTTGGGAGCATTATTCCAAATTTGCGGCGCATATAAATTATTGCCATAATCGCCGATGATCGTTCCTGTTTCAGGTTTGAATGCTGTACCATTAAATGTTCCTACTACGTAATTACCATTGGCGCCAGAAAACACCCATTTTTTAATGTTCTTATTACCATCAAGCGGGAAAGGTTCAAACCCCGGACATTCTGCAATACGATCGAGAGACAATGTTGATATTTGCTCCCAATCACGCAGATTAGAAGAAGAAAATAGTGCAAACTCATAACCTTTGTCCATATAGATGGACATGATCCATTTCTTTGAATCTTCATCCCACACTACTTTAGGGTCTCTGTTCTCATTATGAATATTCCTGATTACCGGGTTTTGATCGTAATACGTAAATGATTTTCCGCCATCTGTACTATATGCAATGCACTGCGTACACTTGGGTCCTAACCCTTCATTGGGCCTGCCACCATTGGTAATAAATGCCAGGATCGGCTTATCTTTTCCTGTCTGAAACCCGGATACATTATGTTCGTCTACCACGGCAGAACCTGACCAACAGCCTGCCCAAACTTTGTGTGGTGTTATGTGAGAGGGAAGTTGCTCCCAATGTAGCAGGTCTTTACTGATAGCATGCCCCCAGTCCTTGTAAGCGCCGGGGCGGTGCGGCGGCATGTACTGAAAAAACAAATGGTAGGTTCCATCATAATATACCAATCCATTGGGATCGTTAATCCAGTTTTTCTTTGCAGAAAAGTGAAACTGGGGTCTGTATTTTTCATTATAGTACCCGGGTAATCCATCGTTTTGCAGGGCTGCTACACCAAACAAAGCTGCAGAGTGATCATCTTCCAGGTATTTATTATAAACGGCAATTCCATCAATCCACCCATTGAAAGTGGCTTTCAATTTATTCTTTGCACTATCACCATTGATAAACGGCTCCTCAAACTCAGCACCAATCAACACGGGATGATCATTCCACTGGCGCAAATCACCTGCTGTAATTTCTTCGTCACGTAAAATACCGTTTACATACAACTCAGATTTTTTGCCGTTAAAACGGAACATAATAGTCTGCCAGTCGAGTACTTCATTCTCAGGTATCCTGTACTTCAGTAGGTGTGCTCCCGCAATATCATCGCTCCCAATCATTGCCTCTATGAAGGTTCCTTCTCCATCGTGCCTGCATAATATAATTTTGTACGCAACACTTTGATCATTACCCGATTTGCCTAACACCGGATTATATTCTTTTAAGGAATCCAGTTTCACTTTTGCAAATAAGGTAATGCCTCTCCCGCCAATATTCAATTCTCCATCTACCCCCTGCCCTGCACTCAACCAGGATGTACCATCGAGATATACTGCTTTACCATCATGCGTTCTTCCTTTTGTTTCCAGCTTTTCATCACCAGCCTTTGTTACGAACTGTACTGTTCCTTGCTGTTGCAACTTGCTATTGAGTCCTGCCTCATCGTTTAAGCCGGCAAAAGACCATACGGCTACTGCGTGTGTATTGGCAGGCTTGTTGTTACATGACGCATGCAGTAACGATCCAACCAAAAAATAAGATAGAAATACCCTCATGAAGCATTTTTTAAACTTATACAAATCAATGAATGTGTAATGAAAGAGATCGTAAAGCCAGCGTATCACATCGGGCTTTACGACCGGTAACAACATCCAATTACAAGCTGGCAATTATTGCTAATTACCGGAGGGTCAAATATCCTTTCATTTATAACAACTACCAACCAGGATTCTGTTTATACAACCCTCTTACATAATTTATTTGCTGTTGCGGAATAGGGAAATACTCGTCCCGGTTTTTTGTGAATACAGCATCTTTAAGGTAGGTTCTACGAGTTCTTTCAACATCAAAATAGTCGTTCATTTCCTGCGCTGCAATACCCCAGCGCACCAGGTCAAAAAATCTTTTACCTTCCGTAGCAAACTCCAGCAAACGTTCCCAACGCAATGCTTTAAATGCAAACTCCTGGTTCCATACCGGGCAGTTTACCCCTGGCTGATAGGTTTGAACAGAAAAGTTGCCGGTTGGGGTGCCATCAGCAAATTTTAGCAAGCCAGTACTGTTAGCCGCTCTGGTTCTAATTTGGTTAATAAGCCCCAGCGCTTCGTCCAGATTGGCCTGACCACCCAATTGAATCAAGGCTTCCGCTCTCATCAATATCACTTCATCAAGGCGCAACACATCCCAGTTCAAACCGCTGCCCATAAATGGATTCGTTTTCCTGAAACCGGGATCAGTAGGCAACACCAGCATTTTTTGACTCATGGAGTAACCGTATACTTCCGGTGACCTTACCCAGCTTTTTTCCATGATAAAATCTGCATCATACTTCCAGGGCATATCAGGTACCGCTGCGGTGTGCATCAACCTGGGGTCCATAGGCTGACTTGCAAAAGCATCTTTGCCAGTCAACATCACGCCGGTATTGTAATTATCAAAATCAGGAACACCATTTACGGTTTTAAACCTGTTCATCAAATTTTCTGAAGGTTGCAGAAAACCACAGCATCCGTACTCGGAGTTAACGGGATATATCAACCATGCGTTTAACCTACCCGTTGGTGAATTGTCATTATTAGCAGAATACTGTACTGCCCAAATTGATTCATTACCATTTTCAAACGCAGTTAAAAAGTTTTTTGCAAAATCGTCATACAATGTTTTACCTGCACCATCTATCACCTCCTTACACAGCGTTGCAACTTCAGTAAGCTTTTCCGTATTGATTGAGATAACGTTGTTGTTGTCGTCCTGTTCGTAGGCTGCAAAAAGTAACACTTTTGCCAGGTATGCTTTTGCCGCAAATTGTGTAGGGCGGCCCACTTCACTTTGTGTAGCAGGTAAAGTGGCGGCAGCAAACCTAAAGTCTTCTATGAGTTTGTTCCACAATTCCTGATCGGTAAGTGCATCGTTACTTATTTGATCATACATTTCATCAGGAGCTTCTTCATCTATATATGGGAAGGACTTGAAAGCAACTTTCATATAAAAGTAGATGTGCGCCCGCAGAAATCTAAGCTCTGCCAATCTTTCATTTTTTAACGGAAATACAGACTCCTCGGTATTTTTAATTCTGCGCATTGCATCGTGCATTCTGCCCACTGCTGCATAATGTACATACCATAAATTATCCAGATCGCCGGTGGTGGTGGGCTGCAGGAATACAAAGGTTTCCCAGAGATTTCTTTCCGCATTATCATTGGTGCCTGAACCACCTTTATAGGCTTCTCCTGCCCGAACAGACCCCTCTTCGTACGGTAAACCCATTTGTTTATTAAAGTGGTTTTGCCCTACAAAGGAATAGGCTGCATTAACCATTTGTTCTATAGCTGTGGGCGTATTTAATTCGCCGCTTGAAATAACTCCCATTGGCGTTTGATCCAGACCTTTGTTACATGATATTGAAAATATTATTAGGAGTGTAATACATGAGCAAATTAGTAGTCTCATACAATAAATATTTTAAAAAGTTAATTTTATGCCTGTTGTAATTGAAAAAGGTAATGGATAACTAGTCCCTGGCGTTTCCGGATCAAGCCCGGTGTAAGCATTTTTGCCCCAGTTTTTGCTTACTGTTAAAACGTTGTCGCATCTCAGGTACGCCCTGAACTGGTTGGATTTTATAGCACTCAATAACTTCCTGGAGAAAGAGTAGCCAAGTTCCACATTCCTGATTTTCAGATACGATCCATTCTCTACATAATAGGTTGAAAAACGGTTTTCCTCGTTATAGTTGTTTACTGAAATTGCGGGTATGTTAGAACCGGTATTAGTAGGAGTCCATGCATCCAACAATTTGGTATCGTAGTTTTCGCCTACAGTACCCAGTGCATATATAGTCCAGGTCTTCCATCCCTGCACATTCAGGTTCTTACCCAAAATACCATTGAAGAAAATATTGAAATCGAAGTTTTTCCATCTTGCACCCGCGTTAAATCCGTATTCCAATGTAGGATCTTGTACACCTATCCAGGTACGATCGTGGTTATCGATTTTACCATCTGGTTTACCATCAGGCCCGTTAATATCTCTGTATTTGATTCTACCGGGAGCAGCTCCCACTTGTGCTGGTGCATTGTCCACTTCATCCTGGCTCCGGAACAATCCGTCTGCAATATATCCGTACATTGAACTTCTGGAACGGCCCAGGATATTGTCATCTTTACCGTTACCTGCAAAATTGTTGATTACTACATCAGGCACTTTCACAATTTTTTGTTTGTTGTGTGCCAGCACTACACCAACATTAGTGGCAACTTTGCCGATGTTATTGGTATAATTAAGCGTTACTTCAAACCCGCGGTTACGGATATTAGCGCCATTCAACCACATACCTGCACCTTCGCCCAATGTAGCTACTGTACCGGGCTTCATCAGAATATCCCTAGTGCTTTTAAGATAGTAGTCAACCGAACCGCTCAGGGTAGAGTTAAGTAAACTGAAGTCTACACCCACATTATGTTGTTCGGTTGTTTCCCATTTCAGGCCCGGATTGCCTCTCTGTGTACGCCGGAAGCCGGAAGGCAGATTGCCAGCCTGACCAGTGAAATCATAAGCGGTTCCCCAGTTCCAATCCCACACAGTATTTACATCGTATAAAAATTCGTACATCTGGAAGGCCGCATAATTATCAATTTGAGAATTACCATTTTGGCCCCAGCCATATCTGAGTTTCAGGTGCGAAAGTGTTGGTGCCAATCCCTGCATGAATTTTTCATTGCTCAATACCCATCCCAATGAAAACGCGGGGAACGTGGCCCAACGGTTGCTGGCACCAAATATGGAAGACGCATCTTTACGGAGGGTAAACGAAGCCAGATACCGGCTATCGAAATTGTAATTTATTTTACCAAACCAGGAACTCATGCGGTTTATACTTTCATTACCACCATTATCCCTTTCTGTTTCACCGCGATCCAATTGCATGTAGTTAGGAGTTTCCAGGGCATATACTCTTCTGCTGGCCCAGAAATTATTGCTCTGAGATCCTATAGACTCCTGACCGCCCATTACATCAACATTGTGACGCCCTACATCAAACACATAACGGAGAACGTTACTGTTATTCCAGTTTAACTGGTAATTAGAGCTTTGGGTAACCTTACTACGATCTTCGCTTAAAAACCCTGCAGAGTAAGTAAGGTCCATCGTCTTTTGCCAGGTGCCTGCCAGATCCAAACCAAAAGAGGATTGAAACGAGAGCCCTTTAGCAATTTCAACATTTGCGTAGGCATTGCCAAACAAACGCACCACATCCTGGTAGTTCTGCAAATTGTCTTCAATCAAACGCACAGGATTATGCCTGTCGCTCATTCCGCCTATGGGGCCACCCCAGCCAACCCCATCTACCGTATGCACGGGCACAATTGACATGAGTGATTTGGTTGAACCAATATTTGATTCACCAATATGGGTACTTCTGCGCCATTTAGAGATACTTAAATTTTCTCCGATCTTTACCCGTTTATTCAGGAAAGAATAATCACTATTGATTCGGGCGCTGTACCGGTTAAAATAACTTCCTTTAATAGTTCCCTTATTGTCGTAGTAGTCAAGATCGAAAAACACATGACTGTTGTCTCCGCCGCTGGAGAGGCTAACATTGTACTGCTGAATCTGACCTCTTCTTAGTATTTCTTTCTGCCAGTCTGTATCAGCAGATTTCATGGTTTGCTGTACAGGATC
Source organism: Agriterribacter sp. (assembly GCF_035497235.1). Lineage (GTDB taxonomy): Bacteria > Bacteroidota > Bacteroidia > Chitinophagales > Chitinophagaceae > Agriterribacter. Next base: position 303,671 of record NZ_DATJEB010000033.1, on the reverse strand, counting down.
CAGATATTCTCTCCAGGTTACTTTATCCAAAACAAAATTACCATTGGCATCCTGGTGATCAACATAATTATACAACCCGCCAATACCCACTACATTAGGATCTGCATTAGGGTTGTCATTTTTTATAGCCCAGTATTGCGCTATGCCGCGTTGCTCGGTATTCATTAGGTTAAGTGGCTTTCTGCTACTCACCGATGTATAGGAAGCATTAAAATTTACTACAGTGCCCTTTTTCCCTTTACGGGTGGAAATAATGATAACACCATTAGCAGCACGCGACCCATAGATAGATGCAGAAGAGGCATCTTTTAATACCTGGATAGATTCAATATCCATCATGGCAAGCTCACCCATCGAACGTGTTGTAGGTGTTCCATCTATTATATAAAGCGGGTTATTGTTGTTTAATGTACCCTCTCCACGAATCCGCACAGTAGCATTAGGATCGGGAGAACCATTAGCGGAAACAGACATCCCCGCAACCTTACCCTGAAGCGCCCGCATAGCACTACCAGTAGGATTGGTTGCTATCTGGCTCACATTTACAACTGATACAGCACCGGTAAGATCTGCCTTTTTTTGGGATACATATCCGGTTACTACAACTTCGTCCAAATTCAGCTTATCTCTTGTCATTGAAATTGCAGCACCGTTAATTTTCGATGCTGGCATTTCAATAGTTTTATAACCAATATAGCTTAATACAATAATACTGTTTCCTGAAGATACCTTGATCGAAAACACACCGGTCTCATCAGTCAGTGTGCTTCCAATAGCAGATCCTTTTTCAAGAATTGTTACCCCGGATAATGGTTCGCCATTTTCACCTAATACTTTCCCATTGGCAAAAATGTCTGTTTGCTGATCTGGAGAAGGTATTGTTTTTCCAATGCTTACAATGGGGATTGAAAGCCATATAATGAGGAAAAAGATAAGTACAGACACTATTCTCTTCTTTTTTAAAGCAAGCATAAGCATGTCGTTAGGTTTAGAATTAGTAATTTTTATGTAAACTTAATATGCTACAAATGTAATATCAATGATAAATTAAAACAAATAAAATGTTAATTAAAATTCAAGTAAATTTAACATTTTAACATTTTATTAATCTTTATTTTTAATCTGCTCCTCCCTGTTTCTGAAATTTAAAACAAACTTTTAAATATAATGTATTTACTATTAATTTATAACAATAAATACATGATTATTTCATTTAATGTTTATAATAATATTCTTGAGTTTTTATCTGAATAAATTACAACTACTTACATAATATTTACATATAATTATCATGGAAATATTAATTAGCTTTGCTTGCATTTATACAAGCAATTATTTAGCGCTGGCATTATTGAAAAATCTATTTTTAGGAAAGACAAAATTTTAGAGAATTGCGTAGGAAACAACTTGATATATATGAATCTTTAAAAGAGGACATTGTTAACGGTGTATACAGAAACGGATCCTTATTACCTTCAGAAGAAACACTTGCAAAACAATATTCTGTATCACGACCTACTATTGCAAAAATTTATAACCAGTTACAAACCAAAGGATATATACATAAGAAAAGAGGAGCCGGCTCGCAGGTTATTCACGATAATGTAAGATCAAAATATACCGTTGGGTTGCTGTTACCAGGCTCGGGTGAGTCTGAAATTTTTACAATAATTAATGATCAGATACTGAAGTTGTCCAAGAGAAATGAATTGAATTGTTTATGGGAGGGTGCCAGAGCCAGTAATGCAGAAATAAGGAAATCTCAAATAGAGCAAGATTGTGCAAATTATATAACGCAAAGGGTTGATGGTATTCTATTTTCACCACTTGAACGGTTGCCCGAAGCAGATGAAATAAACCTAAGAATATTTAATAAAATTACTAGTGCAAATATTCCTCTTGTTTTAATTGACAGAGGGGTAAAACCTCAACCCGATGTTGGTGGATTTGATGTTATTTGGATAGACAACTTTCTTGCCGGCAGCACAATGGCACAACATCTTATTAAAAACGGTTGTGAAATGATTAACTTTTTCTTCCGTCCAAATTCAGGTAATTCAGTAGACCTTAGGCTATCGGGCATAAGAGATGAAGCCTTAAAGAACCATTTAAAATTTACAGACGAGAATATATACTGCGGAGATCCTTCTGATATTGATTATATAAAAACGATTAAAATTGAAAAAGGCAAAACGGGTATTATTTGCGCCAATGATTCAACTGCCGCATTGTTGTTATCATCATTAGAAAAGATTGATGTTAAGATTACTTCGGATTGTTTAATATGCGGTTTTGATAATATGAAATATTCCCAACATCTTAAATACCCGCTTACCTCATATATTCAGCCTTGTGAAGAAATGGCGAGTATCAGTATTGAATTGGCTATAAGACGTATAAAAAACAATAATCACATCCCAATGACTGTGAATCTTATGGGAAAAATAATCGAACGAGAATCCACTATATTCCATCTATAGCCATTTCATGCAATCCGGGTTAATTAATTAAGTAAAAGAAAATGAAATGATGGACAAGGAACATGGGATATCGGAAGAGGCCGGAACTTTATGGGCAGTTTAGCAATTGTTATTTCTTCTTAATTATTAAACCTGACACTTCCGGTCACTCAGCATCCTTCCCATCTCTGCACCCTTCCCATCTCTGCACTCACGAGATCTTCCACATCCTGCTTAATCTGCAGGTAATTTCGCTGGATCATACTATATTCTATTTGTCTGACAACAGGTAATACCTTATAACCATTTTGCTCTGCTTTTAGTGCAGTATAACTATTCTGCTTTTTCAGGGTTGGAATGAAATAGCAGAATAGCCGCCCGTTTTAAGAAATCGTTTTCTTTCAGTTGCAGGTTTTCAATAAGATGATTATTGCGGCTGGGCAAAATTAAATGTGCTGCAAATTGTGTGGTCGGTTTTGTGCGTTGGCTTTGCAGCTCTTTTAATTTTGCGAAGGGTCGGCTGCCTTTTGCATTTATCGGAATGATGAATGTTAGCAGGGTATTCAATAGGGAGATGCATAACTATAGATATTGAACTATACTCCCTGGCAGAAAAATACAAACGACCTGCTCCGCTATTAATAACTTTACCATTCAATAAACAATTAATATGAGCAGGTTGGAAATAATATCGCAATCGGTCAACTATAAGAATGGCTCATTTCAAAATCTTTCGGAAACGCCTGTAATGGCAAAAGACAGTTCGTGGCTTAAAGTAATTAAAGAGAGCCTGAACCGTCCAAAAACAATCCGTCCCTCTCATCCTTTACCATCGGTAAAAACGGATCTCAAAAACCTGCATTCAGAAAGCCCGGAGATCATCTGGTTCGGGCATTCTTCTTACCTTATTCATATCAGGGGGAAAAATATTCTTGTGGATCCGGTTTTTAGCGGCCACGCTTCGCCCCTCCCTTTTTTGATCAGGGCTTTTGAAGGCACAGCTATATATACCCCTAATGATTTACCGCCTATAGACCTGATGATACTTACACATAATCACTACGATCATTTGGATACCGGTACCCTTACCCAACTGCGTGATAAAACCAGCGCATGGTGCATGCCCTTAGGCGTAAGCACCAGCATTCAAAAACTTCATCCAACACCTGTAACGGAATTAGACTGGTGGGAAACTCTTCGGATAAGCGATGATATTGAAATTACAGCAGCACCCGCCCGGCATTTTTCGGGCCGCGGGTTAAAACGGGGAGGCTCGCTATGGTGTTCATTTGTACTCCGCATATTTGGCTATACCCTTTACCTTGGCGGTGATTCGGGATATGACGCCCATTTTAAGGCCATCGGTGAAAAGTTTGGCGAATTTGATCTGGCTATCCTTGAATGCGGACAATACAACGCCTCATGGCCATTGATACACATGATGCCGGAAGAAACCGTACAGGCTGGTATAGACCTGCGCGCAAAATGGTTACTTCCTGTACATTGGGGAAAATTTTCCCTGGCCAATCATCCCTGGAACGAGCCCATTGCCAGGGCTGTAAAAAAAGCCGCAGCACTAAATATACCTGTCACTACACCCATGATAGGCGAACCGGTGATTATTAATAAAGCTTATCCTGTTAAAGTTTGGTGGGATATACATTAATTTCAAATACAAATTTCAAAATAATTTTTTTCCGGGAACTGCACCTTGTCATGCAGGAGCGGGTATACCCTGTACAACAGCAGGGAAGCGGGTTAACGGTGGCTTAACAAGAAAAGAAGCAGCCGGCAACATTTTTTAAATAATTAAAAACATATTTGTGCCTATTTATTCCTCCAACCGTTTTGGTATGCGTTCCGCCACCTTAAAATGGATAGTGCTAACAGGCGCCGTTGTTATTGGCTTAATCATAGCCATTCAATTATACTGGCTGAACCACATATACAAATTAGAGCAAAAGCAGTTTGATACCAACGTAGTAAAAAGTGTTCGCGGACTTTTTGAAGACATGAGCCTATCCGATAGTCCGGGCAGCCATTTACAGCAAATGATAACCATGCGGCCTTCGCCCAATACTTTTGTTATACGAATCAGCAATTTGCCGCCTGAAGATACGCTTGCATTTTACCTTACCAATGAACTGATGGACTTTGACGTTTTAACCGAATGCAATGTGGCCTTATACGACAAAACAAAGCGGTACTACATTTTTCAGCAAAATATAGCCTCCCCTGCATCAGCACCCGCAGTGGCATCTGCAACACTGGAAATATACCCCGCGGATTATCATTATATCCTCCTTCATTTTCCGGACAGGAGCGCGTACATTTTATCGCAAATGAATTTATGGATCATAGGCAGCACTGTTTTGGTACTGGTATTAATAGGCCTTGCCATTAGCCTGTTTTATTTTTACAAGCAAAAATTCCTGATTGAAATACAAAAAGATTTTGTCAATAATTTTACCCACGAATTCAAAACACCGCTGGCTGTAATGAAAATTGCCTCTGAAGTATTAGGCCAGCCCGGCATAATAAAGCAGCCCGGACGAATGGAAAAGTATACCTCTATTATTACGCACGAAACAGAACACCTGCAAAACCAGGTGGAGCGGTTACTAAAAATGGCGGTATCCGAACAAAATGTACTTCGCGTAGAGATGGAATCTATTCCGGTAAAAGAGCTTATTGATCAGGCCATATCCAAACTGCAACCCCTTGTGGAAGCAAGAGGCGCAAAAATTGAAATTAAAATTGAAGCGGAAGACGTTGCTGTTAAAGCCGATAAGACACATCTTGAACTGGCTATTGTTAACCTCATTGAAAATGGCATTAAATATTCCAGCGTACCTCTAATCATTATAGAAGCCGGCAAATGCGGGTCGGACAGTTTTATATCGGTAAAAGACAATGGCGTGGGCATTGATAAAAGATTTTTTAAGAATATCTTTAAGAAATTCTACCGTGTGCCTACGGGGGATGTGCATAATGTAAAGGGATTTGGCTTAGGCCTGAATTTTGTTAAAAAGATCGTAGATGCCCATAACGGGAAAATTGTGGTAAACAGTGTACCTGGCATTGGCACGGAATTTAAAATCATTTTACCCGGATAAATTTTTACATCATGCAACCAATCAAAGCAAATGTGTTACTTGCCGAAGATGATTTATCATTAGGCTACGTTATTAAAGATAATCTTGAGCAGGAAGGGTACCAGGTTTTGCTCTGTTCCGATGGGGAACAGGCGCTGCAGCACTTTCAAAAAGATGAATTTGATATTTGCCTCTTAGATGTAATGATGCCGGTTAAAGACGGATTTAGCGTAGCCAAAAAAATACGGCAGAAAAGCGACCTTATCCCTATTTTATTCATCACAGCAAAATCTATGGAGGAAGATAAGCTGAAAGGATTTACCAGCGGCGCAGACGATTATATTACCAAACCGTTCAGCATGAAAGAACTGTTGATGCGGATGGACGTTTTTTTACGCAGAACAAAAAAATTATTCTCTGACCAGGCCCTCGAATTTAAACTCGGTAAAATGCATTTCTCCTATACAGATCTTAAAATTTATGATGGAGGGGAAGTTTCCAATTTAACGCAGAAAGAAGCCGACCTGCTGAAATTTTTATGCGAGCATCCCAACCACATTTTAAAAAGAGACGAAGTACTGCTGAATGTATGGGGAAAAGATGATTATTTCCTTGGCAGAAGTATGGATGTTTTTATCACCAAACTCCGTAAGCATTTTAAAACCGACCCCTCTGTTAATCTCGAAACCATACATGGTGTGGGATTCCGGTTTAATGTACCTGCCTAACTTTTTCGTTCCTCCATTCAGGTTACCCATTTACCTTTCGGGCCTGCCCTTTTTTTCATTAAGTTTGATTAAGCATACTTAAAGCATTAAGCATATGAGTGGTACCTGCTTTATCAACAAAAAAGAATATCCCGATGACGAACTGCTCACAGGTTCACAACTTAGAAAGCCGTTATATGATTTCATCAGGAAGCAGCATCCGGATTTTAATGAAACCAGCAACATCGCGGTAGACACCCTGCAGCAAGAGCGTAAAATGTATATTGAAGCTTTATTGCGCCAGGAAATTGGCGAGCTAACAGAAGCAGAAAAAGAAGTGGTAGGCAGTATAATGGATAACCAGATCCTTTCTGAAAATATTGCACTGCAAGCTGATGAAAAAGCCCGGCCCGGCGAAAGGTTGGCAGACCATGTAGCAACCTTTGGCGGTAGCTGGACCTTTATTTCTATATTCTTTTTTTTACTGCTGGTATGGATGGCGATCAATATTTACCTGTTGCATAACAGGGGCTTTGACCCATATCCTTTTATATTGCTCAATTTAGTGCTTTCCTGTTTAGCCGCTATACAGGCGCCCATCATTATGATGAGTCAGAACAGGCAGGAGGCTAAAGACAGAGCCCGGGGGGAGCACGACTATAAGATTAACCTTAAAGCAGAATTAGAAATTCGCCTGCTCCACGAAAAAATCGATCATTTACTGCTGGATCAAAACAGGAAGCTGCTGGAAATACAACAAACACAAAACGATATGTTCAGCCAAATAGCAAAAAAATTAGAAGAAGAATAAGGAAAAAAGATGTTTATATTTATTGGTTTAAGTACCTCATTCAGCGTTTAAAACCCTCTTTTATATGAGCTTTGTTTTTTTCAGGTTCTCCCGGCATGTAACCGGCATTTTATCCTTTTTGTATACCGCTTTTTTACTTAGCCTGCTGCTGGCGGGTTGCCAGTCGCCGGTGCAAAAGGAAGATGAAAGCAAGCCGCTTTCTGAAGCACAAAAGCATCTTCCGGAAAATGCATTAAGAGGTTTGAAAGGAGCAGATGACCTGCAGATCAGCTTATTTGCCCACGAGCCTATGCTGGTTAATCCTACCAATATGGATATTGATGAAAAAGGCCGGGTGTGGGTATGCGAAGGATATAATTACCGCTACTCGCTCAACCCCGACAATCCTTACAAAAAAGAAGGAGACCGGATTGTAATACTTGAAGACAGTAACGGCGATGGGATGGCGGATAAGCAAACCGTTTTTTACCAGGGCGAAGATATCAACTCGGCATTAGGCATCGCGGTGCTGGGCAACAAGGTAATTGTTTCCCGAAGCCCCGATGTGTTTGTTTTTACCGATGAAGACAATGATGGCGTAGCCGATAAAAAAGATACGCTTTTTACGGGCATCAGCGGGCAGGAACACGATCATGCCATACACGCTTTTAATTTTGGACCTGATGGTAAATTATATTTCAACTATGGTAATGAAGGAAAGGGGCTAAAAGATAAATATGGAAATCAGGTAAAAGATATTTACGGACGAGAAATTACAGCTAACGGCAACCCCTGGCGGCAGGGTATGGTTTTTCGCTGCGATACAGACGGTAAAAACGTGGAGGTGCTGGGTAATAATTTCCGCAATCCTTACGAGGTTACAGAAGACTCCTATGGCACTCTGTGGCAATCCGACAATGATGACGATGGCAACCGCGGCGTACGCATCAATTATGTTATGCCTTATGGCAATTATGGATTTACAGATGAAATAACCGGCGCCTCCTGGCCCGAAAGACGTATTAATATAGAAGATTCCATTCCTTACCGGCACTGGCATTTAAATGATCCCGGCGTAGTACCCAATATGCTGCAAACGGGAGCCGGTTCGCCAACAGGTATACTGGTGTATGAAGGTAACCTGCTGCCCGAACGATTCCGCGGACAACTGATCCATAGCGATGCCGGCCCCAATGTAGTACGCTCCTATGCTGTTGTTCCCGATGGAGCGGGATATTCGGCTACAATCAACACTATTGCTGAAGGCACGGGCGATAACTGGTTCCGGCCTTCAGATGTTTGTGTAGCGCCCGATGGATCTTTATTCATCTCCGACTGGTACGACCCCGGTGTAGGCGGCCACCAGGTAAAGGATTTTGCCAAAGGGAGGATTTTCAGGGTTACGCCCCAAAAACATAAAGGGTATAAAATTCCTGCCCAGGATCTATCCACAACCGAAGGCGCAATAAAAGCTTTACAAAGCCCTAACGGCTCTACCCGTTACTTGGCATGGCAAAAAATAAACAGCATGGGGGAAGCAGCAGCGCCTGCTTTGGAAAAACTATACACTTCAGAAAATCCGCGCTTCAGGGCCCGGGCGCTATGGCTGCTGAGTAAAATTCCCAATAAGGGTGCGGCTTATATACAGGAGGCATTGAAAGATAAGGATCCCAACATCCGCATTACCGCGTTAAGAGCCGCTTTACAGGTAAAAGCAGATACCATTGCCATAGTAAAATCTTTATTCAACGATGAAAGTATACAGGTTAAAAGAGAGGCGGCACTGGCACTTCACCGCAACACCTCAACCGAAGCGCCGGCAGTTTGGGCCCAACTGGCTCAGCAATATAATGGTAAAGACCGCTGGTACCTCGAAGCGTTGGGCATTGCGGCCGAAGGGCAATGGGATGGCTTTTTTAATGCCTGGCTGCAATTGGTGAACAACAACTGGAATACGCCTGCGGGAAAAGATATCGTGTGGCGGGCAAGGGCTACCGCGGCATTGCCCTTACTGGCGAAGATCATCAGCGATCCCGGCGGAGATCCCCGCCGGGAACTGAAGTTTTTCCGCGCCTTTGATTTTTATAAAGACGGCAACAAACAAAAAATATTATTGTCTCTGCTGGATGGCCGTCATCCGCAGCAGGGTTATATTGATGCGTTTACACTCCTGCAGCTTGACCCTGCAACAGCCCGTACGGCAACCGTAAAAAATGCTATTCAAAATGGATTAAACAGTGTGGCTCAAACACAGGTATACATTGACCTGGTGAGAAAATACGCGCTAAAAAACAAAAATACCGAACTTTTGAAATTGTCCACCGAAGGTGTCAATGATGCTATTAAGACAGACGCCCTGCACCTCCTGCTCGAATCGGGAGGAAGCACGCTTATTACTAAAGCTTTGCTGCAAAAAAATAATACATCCGGGTATATGATAAGCCTGCTGGGCAAAGCGGGCGGAGATGCTTCAAGAAATATACTCCGGCAATTTCTTATGGATAAAAACAATCCTGTTGCATTAAGAACTGAAGCCGTACAAGCCATCGCTACCGGCAGATCCGGCGAAGCAGCCCTGTTACAACTGGTTAAAAACAAACAATTACCTCAGGACCTTGAACCGGTGGCAACAAACATCTTTACAAAAACACACCGGAAAGACCTGAAACAGGAAGCCGCTAAATACCTTGCTATACCATTGCAAACCAATAAGCTGCCGCCTGTTGAAGAATTAATGGCAATGACGGGCAATGCAGATTCCGGCGCTGTTGCTTTTACCACTTATTGCGGTACCTGCCACCAGGTAAAAGAACAGGGTATCGCTTTTGGGCCCGATCTTTCGGAAATTGGTTCAAAACTATCAAGGGAGGCTTTATATACCGCCATTCTTGAACCTTCGGCCGGCATAAGCTTCGGCTTTGAAGGGTATGCATTTAAGCTGAAAACGGGTGCCACCGTATCGGGCTATATTGCCAGCCAAACGGAAGATGAGATCAGTATTAAAATGATTGGCGGTATTATTGAAAAATACAGAAAATCGGATATCCTTTCTAAAACGCAATACGATCAGTCTTTAATGCCCGAAGGACTGGCGGAAGGCATGGGAGCGCAAGAACTGGCAAATATTGTAGTATACCTGGAGCAGCTAAAAAGGAAGTAGGCGCGTTGAGATTATCACGGCTGCAACGAAGAACTTTGCTGAATTAATAATCTTTATAATCTAAATTATGAAACAGCAAACTTCAGCAGCTACCGAAACCCGGGTCAGGGGTAAAAACATATCCGATAGCTTCCGGATTAATTTTTCAGGTAAAATGCTTTATATGGCATAGGTACACATTGTTTTTAATATAACCCCACGCTCTCCTGCTGCATACCCTTCATCACTATGAACAGCAGGAAGTTCCCATTTGAATAGGTGGACATTTTACAGAACCATAGCTGCAAAAAACGCAACAGTCACCTTCATTCGGTTTCAGTCGTGTCCCGCAACTTTTACAAACATAGAAATATTGGCAAGCGTCTGTAGGCATTGATTCTTTTTGTTTGTGTCCACAAACAGGACAGGTAAAAACCGATTGAAGTATAACTGCTTTGTTATCCATTAAATTACTGACTACGGAGTGAGGAGTGGCTTTATGGCCTGTGCTGTTAATAGTTTTCGTAATGCTGTTTATAGATGTTTATTGTTGTTAAATTTTACGATGCTATTTGCTTTTTCATAAGAAGTTTGAAAGAGAATAACACTTTCAACTTTTACTAATTGTTATACAAAAATAAGCTTAAAATGTTACAGGGTTATCAGTAGGGTACCCGAACCGAAGGCGCTTTATACACCGGAACGGTGCTGCAGGGTTCGCCATACATAAGGCTTTTAACTACCGGACGTAACTTTTTTGTAATGGCCGCATAGGCCGCTTCGGGAAGCACCACATCACCGCATCCTTTAATAACAATTCTTTTACCAGCGTAGTCATCGGCGCTGATATTGGTAATATTATTAAGCAGCAGGGTTTGCAATACATCTTTTTCGCTGCCAAAAATAATGTCTTTTGCTTCCGGCTGTACATAAGCTACAATAAGCATATAAGCCCACATGGGTATAATAGCATCTGCCGTACAGGTTAAGGCAATATATTTTCCGCTGTATTGCTGCCAGTTTGTTTGCTTTAACGCTTCCCTGAACTCTTTTTCTTTTAAAATCAGTCCTTTAAACAGGTAGGCTTTGATATCAATAACAGCGATCTCCACTTTTGGGTAGTAGGTTTCCAAATCTATGGTAACAATGCCGCTTTCGGCCACTTTGTTAATTATCGTATCGGTCATAGGTACAAAGTTACCAAAATAAAAAGGGTCGCCAACTATAAGCCGGCGACCTCTTTTTTATAAAAAATTAACGCTATTAATATCCGGCCTTCAACCGGTCGTCTTTTATGGTTGCGGCATCCCTTAATGCCTGCATTACCGAATAACCCATCGTTTGCTTCATTTGCATAGATGCTGCTTTACGCTGTTCTTCCACGTTAGCCGCGTCATTGGGCAAAGCGCCTATATTTTTTACCTGCACCACGTATGCTCCTGCATTACCCGCGAGCGGCGGCGATACTTTTGCCTGGTAATTTTTATTGAGCGCTGCGCCTATCACTATTAGCTCATTGCCGAAGCCGGGTTTAAAATTATCTGCAAAACGTATACTGTCTGCTTCCTGAACCTGCTGACCCGCATTTTTTGCGGCTTCATCAATAGTTGTATACGTACCGAATTTTGCAACCAGCAGCGCCGCCTTCTTTTTATCTCTTAACAGGGGTTCCACTATCACTCTTGCCGATGCAGCGGATTGCAGGCCTGCCTCCTTTTCACCGGTAATAAGTGCTACTACATACTGGTCGCCTACCGATACAGGATCGGAAACCGTTCCGGGCTTATTACTATATATCCATTTAATAAACGCCCTGGACGTTCCTACTCCTATAACCTGGTAATCCATTTCTTTTACACTTTCCGCCAGACGCTTATTGAGTTTTTCTTTTTGTACTGTTTCATCAAAAGCCTTGGCTGTACGGCTTTGAGAAGCAAATTGCGTTGCCGCCGCCGAAGCCGCACGATCCGTTTCTACACTGGCTTCAATTGGTTTCGACAAATAGGCGATTTTGTACGCCTGCTCAAAATTCTTCTGATCCTGGACTTCTATATAATGATAGCCGTATTCTGTTTTAACAACACCTTTATCGCCTGTTTTTCCTTCAAAACAAAAATCATTAAAAGCTTTTACCATTTGTCCGTTAGGGAAGTAACCCAAACTGCCAAACACCGGCTTTGAACCCTGGTCATCAGAATACTGGGTAACCATTACTTCAAAAGAAGCGCCACCGGCAATGGCCTGTTGTATACTGTCTATTCTTTTTTTAGCAACAGAATCTGCAAGCGTTGGCTGTCCGGTTTGCGGGTCAATAGTGGCTATCAATATATGACGGGCTTTTACGGAATCGGGCAGTACTTTTGATCCGATCATACGGGCAATAACAATGGAGTTACCATCATAATAAGGTCCGTATAATGCTCCGGGAGCTAACCCAAACAAAGAATCCTTAACGGGTATCTGTATGCGGCTTTTGTTCATGTATCCGTCAAAAAACGCCGACTTTGTTCCCTGCCTCGTAACGAAAACACCCGGGTCTGCCGCTTCAGCAAATGGTTTTTTCAACTCCTCCATTTTGTTCCACAAATTCAGGCTGTCTTCTTTATTAGGCGCCGCGTTAAATAATACATAGGCAATGCTCCGGCTTCTTTCCTGCTTAAAATTATTTTTATGCTTTTGAATATAATCGCTGATATCGGCATCGGTAACTTTTACGGCCGAATCGGCAACCGTTGAATAAGACAAACCCACAAAAGAAATATCGGCTACCTGGCCCGTTACAGCGTTTTGTTTTTCAATTAACCATTTGGGTATATACGTACCGTTAGTATAAATGCTCATCAGCTTTTTTTGTATCTGGCTCAGCACAATCGGATCAATAAGCTGATCGTGTACCTGCCGCAACTGAACAGCATCCTTGCTTTTTTGTAATGTTTTAAACGCGTTGCGCGCCGCTTCAATATTATATATACCTGTTTGCGGATCGGTAAACTGTTGTTTAAATTCCTGGGGAGCATCGTCACTGAATAACAATTCAGTAAATTCTTTAGATGTAAAGTCTATGCCCAGCTTTTGCGCTTCCGCGGTTACCAGTTCTTTACTGATCAAACCATTCCATATCTGGTTTTGAATTTCCTGGCGCATAGACTCATCTACACGGTAGCCCTGCGACTGGTATTGGGCTTCCATGGCTCTGGTTCTTTCGTCAAAATTTTCCCTTTCTATTTTCGTACCGTTTACTTTTCCAACTGTAGTGGAAGACCCTGAAAAAAGGTGACTACCTCCTCCTACAAAAGCATCCTGAACTACAAAAGCAATTAAACTGAGCCCTATGATCCCAAACACAAAAACAGCAGCTTTGTCGCGAATCGTCTGAATAATAGACATATAATATTGAATGTATTTTTTATGGACGGCAAAAATAGGGTAATATAAGTTTATCAACAAATTGTGGAAAACCACCGTAAAGCAGCAGCATCCTGTCTTCTAAAAGTGAATATCTCTTTATACAGCAAGCGCAATAAAAAAGAGCCGAACAGCGTTTATAAGAATCCACAACCACTTGTTAATAGCGCCGGCTTTATGTTGAAAACCCCGGCTTTATTTCTTTTTTGATGTGCTGTTCCGGACAACAGATTATTTTGGAATTCTCATTCCTTTACACAGGGCCGGAGCAACGGTTAATAAAACAAAGTTCACCACAGTTTATACACAGCCGATTATTAAAAAATAAGCAAAAAGTTTTCCGCAGTCATAATCATTCAACATTGTTAATAATGTTTAAAAATACCTGCTGCCGCTTATTCACCTACTGTGAATAGCTTGTGAATGAAAGTGTATAAACTATTAGCTTTAACTTTGCAAAGAAACAGGTTTAGTTATGTTTCCCCATATTCACAGCCGTAATAGTAATAGGGCCTTTAAATAAATAATTAATTATTATTAAATACTATGGCAGTAATTAACATTGATGAAGCAAAGCAAAATGTTCAGCGGGTTGGTTTTTTGGATGTTGATATTGACCCCCGGCTGGATTTGTTTAAAGAGATTGAAAAACTAAAGCGCGAAAAGAACGCGGTAATACTGGCGCATTATTACCAGGAGCCGGATATACAGGATGTAGCGGATTATATTGGGGATAGTTTGGGGCTGGCGCAACAGGCAGAAAAAACAACTGCAGATATTATTGTTTTTGCGGGTGTTCATTTTATGGCTGAAACGGCAAAAATTTTAAATCCGGGTAAAAAGGTTTTATTGCCCGATCTTAAAGCGGGTTGTTCTTTATCTGATTCGGCGCCGCCCCCTTTATTTAAAAAATTTAAAGACAGCCACCCGGATCATCTTGTTATATCGTACATTAATTGCTCAGCCGGGATAAAAGCCCTCAGTGATATTATCTGCACTTCTTCTAATGCAAGGCAAATTGTGGAGAGCTTACCCGAAAATCAAAAGATCATTTTTGCACCGGATAGAAACCTTGGCGCCTATATTAATAAAAAAACGGGCCGCAATATGGTGCTTTGGAACGGGGCCTGTATGGTGCATGAAATTTTTAGCAGGGAAAAGATTACCAGATTAAAAGTGAGACATCCCCAGGCTAAAGTAATTGCGCATCCGGAATGTGAAGAGGTAGTGTTGCAGTTAGCCGACTTTATTGGTTCTACTACACAACTGATTAAGTTTTCAGAAAGGGACGAGGCAAAGGAATTTATTGTAGCCACAGAAACGGGCATCTTACACCAGATGCAAAAGAATTCGCCGGGGAAAGTATTTATTCCCGCGCCGCCCGATAACAGTTGTGCCTGCAATGATTGCCCGCATATGAAGCTGAATACGCTGGAAAAATTATATTTGTGTATGGAATATGAGCTGCCGGAATTAACAATGGAAGAAGATTTAAGGATTGCCGCATTGAAACCCATAAGGAGAATGCTGGAGATAAGTGCCTCCTTAGGCTTGTAGGCGCCTGTTTAAGCCCCTTAAATCTATCTGCCCATATACACCATCAAAATTTGCACATCGCTGGGATTAACCCCTGAAATGCGTGAGGCCTGACCCAGTGTTCTGGGCTTAACGGAAATGAATTTTAGCCTGGCTTCTGTAGAAAGGGCGGAAATATGCGTATAATTAAAGTTTTCCGGTATCATCAGGTCTTCTAACTTGCTCATTTTTGAAACCAGTTCTCTTTCTTTTTCTATGTAAATATTATACTTAATTTGAATTTCAGCTTCATCCAAAGCATCCTGCTTGTTGTGCATAAGTGCTTCTGATAATCTGGGAAGAGCTGCCTGCAGCTCATTTAAGCGGATACCGGGGCGTAATAGCAACTGCGCTGCTTTTTGTTTTTGAATGATGGGAGAGGTAGGAATACTGTTAAGATAATCATTAACTTCATTTGGTTCAATTGATAAAGAATTAATTATATTTGTAATATAATTAATAGCCTCTCTTTTTTCTTTTAATATTTTCAGTCTTTCAGAAGAAGCTAAGCCCAAAATATATGATTTTTCAGTTAATCTCAGATCGGCATTATCCTGGCGTAGCAGGGTTCTGAACTCTGCCCGGCTGGTAAACATGCGGTAAGGTTCTTCTGTTCCTTTGCTGATAAGATCGTCTATAAGCACACCAATATAGGCATCACTTCTTTTAAGAATAAAAGGCGCTTTATGCTGCGTGGCAAGGTGCGCGTTCATTCCGGCGATTAGGCCCTGGCAGGCAGCTTCTTCATAACCCGTTGTACCATTTATTTGCCCGGCAAAAAACAGGTTTTTTATGCGTTTGGTTTCTAAGGAATAATGAAGCTGCGTAGGTGGAAAATAATCATATTCAATAGCATAACCGGGACGGAACATTTTAGCTTTTTCAAATCCGGGAATCATGCGAATGGCTTCAAACTGCACTTCTTCCGGTAAAGAAGTAGAGAATCCGTTTACATATATTTCAATAGTATCCCAGCCTTCGGGTTCTACAAAAATCTGGTGCCGGTCCTTATCTGCAAACCGGTTTACTTTATCTTCTATGCTTGGACAATAGCGGGGACCTACGCCTTCAATTCTGCCGGAATACATGGGGCTTCTGTTGAAGCCTGTTTTCAGCACATCATGTACGGTTTGATTGGTATAGGTTATCCAGCAGCTTTTTTGCTGTTCGGGTGTAATTGCAGGAACGGACAAAAAGCTAAAACCGCTTATCTCCTCATCTCCTTTCTGCTCTTCCATTTTAGAATAGTCGAGGCTTCTTCCATCTACCCGCGGAGGCGTACCTGTTTTCAGCCTGTCGCTTTCAAAACCCAGTTCCACTAATTGTTCGGTTATGCCGGTAGCCGCTTTTTCAGCAACGCGTCCGCCACCAAACTTTTTTTCGCCAACATGAATAATACCGTTTAAAAAAGTGCCATTAGTGAGTACTACCGTAGTTGCCTTTATTTCATGCCCCATGCCGGTAATTACCCCCACGCAGCATTGTTCTTTAATGAGCAAGCCTTTTACCATATCCTGGTAAAAATCTATGTTCGGTGTTTGTTCCAGCATGGCTCTCCATTTTTGAGAGAAGAGCATACGGTCGCTTTGAGCCCGCGGACTCCACATGGCCGGGCCTTTTGATTTGTTGAGCATTCTGAACTGTATCATACTGGCATCGGTAACAATTCCTGAGTAGCCACCCAGGGCGTCAATTTCTCTAACAATCTGGCCTTTGGCTATTCCACCCATAGCAGGGTTACAGCTCATTTGGGCAATGGTTTGTAAATTCATGGTAACCAGCAAAACCTTGCTACCCATATTGGCAGCAGCGGCAGCAGCTTCGCAACCCGCATGTCCTGCGCCTACTACAATTACATCGTATGTTGAAAACATGGGGCAAAATTACGGCAGGTAAAAATAAAATACCTTTTTATTTAGAAATCCAATTGATATAGGATAACAGTGTTTCACGTGGAACAAGCTGTTTAATTGCAGGAAAAGTTCTGAACCATAAAGAAATGGCTGCTCCGTCCTTTTATTGGATAAAAAGATGTTCCTGTATATTTCATACCGGCATCTAATATGTTTTTCCGATGCCCCAGGTTTTTTACTCCCGTATCTATGAGCAAAAAAATAATGGAAAGTAGCCCGTTTTCTTTTCCTTCATATACATTTTCTGAAATACATTCAAAGTAGCCAAAGCTGTTCATACGTTCCTGAAACGATTTTCCTTTAGAAGAACTGTGCGAAACAGACATTTGATGGATGCCAAGGTCTCTGGTATGGTTACTGGCTATTTGGTATAATTTTGCAGAAGGGGTTAGCAGTGGAAGCGGGTTAAGTACAGATAGTTGAGCAATGAGGGAACGGGTGTAGCTGTTTTTTACTTCCGGAAACTGCTCTAAAAATGGGTATAGGATATTGTTTAAAAAATTAATGGGCTGAGTTCTTACAATATTTACCCAGTACAGCACTTCTTTTTCTTCTTTGGACAGCAGCGAATAAGCAGTGTTTGCGTGAAGCCAGTTTTCCACCGCTGTATCTTTTGCAGGACTAATAATAAATGGTTTATCACTTAAAACAATAGAGCCCTGGCCGAAACTTATAGTGTAAAAAAAGGAAACAATAATACTGAGCAAAAAACGTTTCACGTGGAACGGTGTTTATTTTTATTGAAATACAACTGCAATAAACGATCTTCTTTTCTTCTCATGTCCTGTTTTTCGTTTTTTAACTTATCCTTATGCCCGCACAGGTGTAAAACGCCATGAAAAATAACCCGGTGTAATTCTTCTGTGAAGCTGGTTTGCATTAATTGGGTGTTCTCTTTAACCCTTTCCACGCTAATATAAATTTCTCCTTCTATCTTTTTTTCTGTTCCCAGGTTAAACGTTATGATGTCGGTATAATAGTCGTGCTGTAAATACTGGCGGTTAATGTCTAATAAGTAGTCATCAGCACAAAATATGTATTGAAGGGAAGCGAGGTTTTTCTTTTCGGCTTTGAAGGTACTACGAATGAATAGTTTCAGTTCTTTCCGCCTTTTTAATCCAAATTGCCGGTATGGGAAGTAAAAGTTAATAGGGGGCATCAAAAAATCCTTTTCCGAAAATCGTAAATAATGCTGCAAAACTACCAATAGATTTGTTGATATGAAAAGGCTTTCTCAAATAACCCCGGGCATTACGGTAATCATCAGGGAAGTAGAAAATGATGAACTCTTTTTGAAACTCATGGAAATGGGGTTTATACCCGGTGAAATGATTACTGTTGATCAGATAGCGCCATTAGGGGATCCTATTTCGGTTTCTGTTGCAGGATATAGTTTAAGTTTGCGTTTAAATGAGGCTAATAGTGTGCTGGTAGAAGAGCTTATTGTTAAAACAGCCTGATGATATATCGCGCATGTATATAGGTTTGTATTTTGGATCGTTTAACCCTGTTCATCACGGTCATTTAATCATTGCCGGTTTTATTGCAGGCTATACGCCACTCCACCAGGTTTGGTTTGTTGTTTCTCCTCAAAATCCTTTTAAAATATCGCATTCCCTGCTCAATGAATACCAGCGCTTACATTTGGTTAGAACGGCTATAGAAGGAGAACCGAAGCTCCGTGCTTCCGATATAGAATTTCATTTACCCAAACCGTCTTACACTATAGATACTTTAGCCTATTTGGAAGAGAAATATCCGCAGCACCAGTTTGCTATTATTATGGGTAGCGATAGTTTTCAAAACCTGCATAAGTGGAAGAATTCGGAAGTGCTGATGAAACGGTTTCCCATTTTTGTATATAAAAGAGCGGGCTTTGAAGTGGCAGCCGGTCAATCGCCCAATATTACCATATTAGATGCCCCCCTGCTGCAAATTTCGGCTACCCAAATACGGGAGATGGTAAAGCAGGGAAAATCTGTGCGGTACCTGGTTCCCGACAGCGTTAAAGAAGAAATAGAAAAAAACGGGTACTACAGGTAATAGCCACGCGTTTTGATTTACGCAGCTATTTTGGTTGTTTTGTGGCGTTTTAATGCATTTTGGAACTAAAACAACCTATTAACAGCAACAACGGCAAAATATTTACACTTTTAGAGCCACCTGGCTAAAATAGTAAACCCAATGCCAGGCAGATCATCGCAATTACGGGGGCCGGCAGTTTAGTAAAAGTGAGCAGCAAAAATGTGCCGGTAATTACGCCTATGTTTAAAAAGCTGGTAGTAGCTTCTTCGTTAACCTCAAAAAAAGAAATATCTTTCATCAGGAAAAAGGTAGATGCCGCCATAATGCCTACCACAGCCGCGTTTATTCCTTTTAAGGAGCGGTAAATAGCGGGGTATTTTTTTAAATTATGCCAAACCGGGAAGAAAAATAAAACCAGCAGGGCACTGGGCAAAAAAATACCGAATGTACCTATGGCGCAGCCAAGGGCCTGCATACCGGGGCCTTCATTTTTTAGTGCCTCCCCTCCCACAAAAGCAGAAAATGAAAAGGTGGGCCCGGGTATAGCTTTTACCATTCCGGCCCCGGTAAGAAATTCATTTTGGTTAATGCTGATCACATTTTTATTTTTGAGCTGGATGCGCTCCGATGCCGGGCGAACCACATACTGCTCGTACATCATGGGCATAAGTACATCGCCCCCGCCAAAAACCATTCCGCCAAAACGGTAAGTGTTTTCAAAAAGATTAAAGGCTTTGCGATGCTGCCATTCATTTTTTCGGGATAGTTCACTGAGTGCCCCCGCAATAATAAATATTAAAAAAAATATTACTATGTTTCCCCATTTAATAGGCCTTGGCTCTATGTTTATTGCTTTGGATGTTTTTTCCGTAAAATTGGTAACCAGTCCGCCCAGTACAATAACAGCAGGGAAAATTACGGGCGAATTAAAAAGAAAATAAGTGGCGATCATAGTGCCTGTCATAATGAGCCTGGCAATACGGTTATTGGCAACCAACGTATAGGCCCTGAAGGCGGCAAAAGCCAGGAAGCCTACAGCCATTGGCTTTATAAATTTAAAGAGATCATTTTGCAGTGTTGTTTTACCGGCAAAATCTAATGCAAAAGAAAGTCCGCCCATGAGCAGGCAGGCGGGTAATATCCATAAGAGCAGCGCTAAAACCGCCAGGGGCAGTTTTCCTTTTTTATAGCCTATAAGGGTAATGATTTGTGTAGATGATGCACCGGGCAGCAACTGGCAAAATGCGTTGTATTCCAAAAGTTCCTGCTCCGTAACGTCTTTTCTTTTGGCAACAAATGTTTTCATCATCATTCCAAAATGCCCCTGCGCTCCCCCAAAGGCGGTTAAACTATATAAAGTAACCGCCTTCAAAAAAGAAATATGGCGCAAAAGTTTCAAACGCATTCTGTAAGCATTAAAATGTAACGATCACTCCTTTGAAATGAAATGGCGCTTTACCCCGGTAAAGCCTGCTTCTTCACAGGCGTTATCCATTTGCGGCACGAGCAGGTTTTTCCGGAGCAAACTGGTTCCGGCAAAATCGGGCAGGTGTGGCAATATGCATAGCGCACTTTTTAGTGTAATTTGGGTGCCAAAGCGGAATTTTGCATGAAATTAGCATCAATTCTTTAAAGTTGCATTGCACAGGTGTATTGAGAACAGAAAAGCATTGCCAATTGCGCTTATGAACAACTAAAAGCGCTGTATTTTTGTTAAGTAAAAACAAGCTGATGAAAACAATTATTGTTCCTACTGATTTTTCCCCGGTAGCTATTAATGCCATGAATTATGCTGTGGAACTTGCGCAGGCAATAGATGCTTCGGTTATGCTGCTGCATGTATTTCAAATGCCGGTATCGTATAACAACAGTGATATTCCGCTGCCACTGATGGACATTGGCGAGCTGGAAAGGATTAATAAGGAAAGGATTGATGAGCTAAAGGAACAGGTGCAGCGTGTTGTTGGGGATAAACTTACAATAACTGCCGAAGTAAAATTGGGCGACCTGGTAGACGAGCTTAAAACACTTTGCGCCGGCACCAGTCCCTTTGCCGTGGTTATGGGAACAAAGGGCGCCGGTTTTGTAGAAAGGTTATTGGTGGGTAGTTCTACTTTATCAGTCATACGGCATCTTACCACACCGGTACTTGTTGTTCCGCCCGGCGCCGCTTTTACTGCCATACAAAGGATTGGCTTTGCCTGTGATTTTAAAAAAGAAGTGGGCGCCATTCCTGCGGCTGCTATAAAAGAATGGGTAAAAACATTTAGCGCTACGCTAAGCGTTTTAAATGTTGACGATAAAAAAAGCAATATAAAAGATACGGCGGAGCAGTCGGTATTATCGTATACCCTGTTGCAGGAGCTTCGGCCAAAATATTTTCATATTGATAATCCTGATGTAGCAAAAGGGATCAGCGTGTTTGCGGAAAGCAATAATCTTGACCTGCTTATAGTAATACCGCGCAAGCATCGTTTATTAGATCTGCTGTTTCAAAAGAGCCACACAAAAGAGCTGGCCTTTCATTCGCATATCCCCATTTTATCGGTGCATGAGGAGGAGTAAGGAGCAATTTGAAGTTTGTGATTTATGGTACAGTACTCAATGCCTTATTAACACTGGAAGTAACACAAAGAATAAACCTATTTTGACTTACTCGCCATACTGAGTAATTTGTTAAAAATGTTTGTACGCCCTCATTTACAGGAACTTATAAAAGATGAAGGCAGGTGGAAAGCGTATGTTCAGCAATCTTTAATTGAAACAAGTATATCCAAAGACATACGCATGCTTACCAGGGTGGATAAACCGGCACTGATGAAACGGTTTTTTGAAAGGGGGTGCCTGTATTCCGGCCGGATTCTTTTCTAACAAAGCCGTTCGGGGATGACGGCCTTCCAAAAACAGTTCAATCCGTATAAAGTGTTACTGGTTGACAATTCCGGTATGCCCTGGCAGGATTTTTTGAAAGTAAATCCTGTGGAGTTGTTTGGGTAACCCCGTTGCGGTGAAGCTGTATGAAGAACGGTCAGTAAAAAGCGCTAAATCCCGTGTCAGGAGCTGCTTTAAAACTCTGCACTCCCCGGCGTTCTCGGAAAAGCAATGGCATCGCGGATATTGCTCATGCCGGTAACGAATTGCACCATACGCTCAAAACCCAGCCCAAAGCCTGCATGCGGAACAGTACCAAAGCGGCGGGTATCTAAGTACCACCATAGCTCTTCCGCGGGTACATGCATTGCTTCCATGCGTTGCAGCAGCAAGTTTAAACGTTCTTCACGCTGGGAGCCACCCACAATTTCGCCAATGCCGGGCGCTAAAATATCCATGGCGGCAACGGTTTTGCCATCATCGTTCCGGCGCATATAAAATGCTTTTATCTCCAATGGGTAGTCTGTAACGATAACTGGTTTTTTAAAATGTTTTTCTACCAGGTACCTTTCGTGCTCACTTTGCATATCAATACCCCATTTCACTTCGTACTGAAATTTCTTTTTCTTATATGCGGGCGATTGCAATAAAATATCAACGGCCTGCGTGTATGTAATTCGTTCAAAATTATTATTGAGTACAAAATCTAATTTCTCTAATAGCCCCAGTTCGCTGCGCTTATCCAGTGGTAATTGTTTCTCTTCGTCTGCCAGGCGTTGTGCTAAAAATTCAAGGTCTTCCCGGTTATGCTCCATGGCATAGCGGATGATGTATTTAATAAATTCTTCAGCCAGGTTCATATTGTCTTCCAGGTCGCAAAAAGCCATTTCGGGTTCAATCATCCAAAACTCTGCCAGGTGGCGTGGGGTATTGGAATTTTCGGCCCTGAAAGTAGGCCCAAAAGTATATATCTCACCCAGGGCAGTGGCACCCAGTTCGCCTTCCAGTTGTCCGCTTACGGTAAGGTTGGTAGCCCGGCCAAAAAAATCTTCTTTATAATCAATAGCGCCATTTTCGGTAAGCGGCGGGTTATGAGCCGGTAAAGTAGTTACCCTGAACATTTCTCCCGCGCCTTCCGCATCGCTGGCGGTAATAATGGGCGTATGCAGGTACACGAATCCCTTGTCATTAAAAAATTTATGAACGGCATAGGCCAAACTGTGCCGCACCCTGAATACCGCGCCAAACGTGTTGGTGCGAAAGCGCAGATGGGCTATTTCCCTTAAAAATTCCATGCTGTGCTTTTTAGGTTGCAGGGGATATTTTTCCGCATCGCTGTCGCCAAGGATCTCTATGGTGGCGGCTTTTAGTTCCAGCTTTTGTCCTTTGCCCAGGGAGGGAATAACGGCGCCGGTAATTTTTAACGATGCCGAAATAGTGAGCCGTTTCAGCAAGGTATCGTTAAACTTCCCCAGTTCGGCTACTACCTGCAGGTTACTGTTGGTAGATCCATCGTTGAGTGCAATGAACTGGTTATTTCTGAAACTGCGTACCCATCCCATTACCGTAACTTCCTGGTTATCGGGCTCCTGGGCCAGTAATTGCTTTATTTTAATTCTCTTGTTGAACATATGATTCTTTTTAAACAGGCTTCACAAATATGCGTTGCAAAAAGGAAAGCGCACAAAGATAAGGGAGTAAAAAATTTTTTAGATTCCGGAAATTTGATGTATTATTGCCACGGAATCAAACTGATCAGTTCTTACCAAGCTCCGGGATTCTATCAGTTTTAGCCATTCCGCACCAATTTCATTCAACCAAAAATTCATTTCAACATTTCTCTTTCAAATTATCAGGTGTTTTTGATAAGAGGTTAAACCGTTAAGTATATTTATGTACGACATTCTGCAACTGAATGATATGCTCGTTCCTGAGCTGCTTGATATTGCCGAGCAATTGAGCATTACTAACGCTAAAAAACTTGATAAACAGGAACTCATCTACAAGATATTAGATAAACAGGCCATAGAAAATAGCGCCGCAACCAAAGGAACCGATGAAAAAGGCAAACGCAAACGCGTTGTAAAAACAACTACTGCTAACAGTACAGAAGAAGCCCTCGTGGAATCTGAACCTGAAAAAACAACCGCTTCCGGCAGGAAAAAGAAAATGGTTGCCGTTGATCCCGAAAAAAAGGCAGAAAAGAAAATAGTAAAGAAACCCAAACTTTTCCAGGACGAAACTCCGGAACAGGCTGCAAAAAAGAGAGAACAACAGGAAGCTGCTGCTGCTGTTATTCCGCCTGCCGATGAAACGGATCAAGCCGAAGAACAGGAAGAGTTGGTAGAGGAAGAATCGGCACAGCAGGAACAGGGAACAGCACCGGCCGAAGAATCGCAAACCGAACGCAGGCAATATCCTAACCGCCGCGAACAAAACTTTAATATTGAGTTCGATGGTGTGATCATGAGTGAAGGCGTTTTGGAAATGATGCCTGATGGATATGGCTTTTTAAGAAGCAGTGATTACAATTATCTTTCCTCCCCCGATGACGTATATGTTTCTCCATCGCAGATAAAATTATTCGGTTTAAAAACCGGCGATACCGTATCGGGCGCTGTTCGTCCTCCAAAGGAAGGCGAAAAATATTTCGCGTTACTTAAAGTGGAAACGATCAATGCCAAATCACCCGAAGATGTAAGAGACAGGGTGCCTTTCGATTACCTTACGCCTTTGTTCCCTTTTGAAAAGATGAACCTTTTCACGCAGCCATCGGCATTGAGTACAAGAATGATTGATTTATTTACGCCTATCGGTAAAGGACAGCGTGGATTAATTGTGGCGCAGCCTAAAACAGGTAAAACCGTTTTGCTGAAAGATATAGCCAATGCTATTGCCGAAAATCATCCTGAGTGTTATATGATGATTGTGCTGGTAGATGAACGCCCCGAAGAAGTAACCGATATGGAAAGAAGCGTGAGAGCGGAGGTTATTGCTTCTACCTTTGACGAGCCTGCTGAAAAACACGTAAAAGTGTCTACCATCGCCCTGCAAAAAGCGAAGCGTTTGGTAGAATGCGGGCATGATGTGGTTATACTGCTTGATTCTATTACCCGTTTGGCCCGTGCACATAATACCGTTGCTCCTGCATCAGGTAAAGTATTGTCGGGCGGTGTGGAAGCCAACGCCATGCAAAAACCCAAACAGTTTTTTGGCGCGGCAAGAAAAATAGAGAATGGCGGATCGTTAACCATACTGGCTACGGCTTTAATAGATACCGGTTCAAAAATGGATGAAGTGATCTTTGAAGAATTTAAAGGAACCGGTAATATGGAGCTGCAGTTAGACAGGCGCCTGGCCAACAGGCGCATATTCCCTGCTATTGACCTTGTAGCTTCTTCTACCCGCCGCGAAGACCTGCTGTTAGATAAGGATGTGCTGAAAAGAATGCATTTGCTGCGCAATTACCTGGCCGATATGAATGCCGAAGAGGCTATGAACGAATTACTCAAACGCATGAGGGGAACAAAAGACAACCAGGAGTTTTTGGCCAGCATGAATAGCTGATAAGGTATGAGGCTGTCAGCCATCAGCAGTATAAGAATCCAAATAACAAGAACCAAACAAATACAGATGGTTTGTGCTGCCCCAGTGACAGGCAAAATTCGAAGACGGAAATCCCAAATTCGAAGCAAAATGCAACCATAAACTTATTAATCCATCGAACCGGTCATTCTTAAAACGACCGTTTAGCTTTATTTTTTCTTTTAAGGTTTCCGTTTCTTTTAATACGGAAATGATGGTATTGAGATGCCGATTCAAATATTCCTGGCGGTGTATTTCCTGTGTCAGACCAAGTAGTTCATGCTCTTCTTCAACAGATAAACCTGCGTGGTGCGCTATATCAAATATCCGAAAAACAGCTACTTCTTTTATGCGTACATCCATTTCGCCATTATCATACACTTTCACCAGTTCCTGTACCTTTACAAGTGTTCCTAATGCGCCAACCCGGTTGTTGATGATAGGTAGTGGTATGCCAAAAGGCTTTACATCGCTGAAGCATTCTATTAATAAGCTGCTTATAGCGCGGCTCAAAAATGTGCAGGTTTACTTCTTCCCACGGAAATACTACAATGCTTAATGGAAAAATGGAAATAAAATTAGTCATGAATTATAAATCGCGAAGAAGCTTCTGAAATTAACATGCCAAATGCTGTTTTATTTTTTGTGCTGATTATAGTATCCATTCTGCAGTTCCCCACTGCCAGTTTTCTTCTTTTTTATTAGCTGTTTCAACAATCAGCAGCCCGTTTGGAGTTACACCTTTTACCAGGGCTTCCAGCAAAACTCCGTTGCTGTTAAATTTTACCCGCTCATTCAGCTTATACATTGCCAGCCGGTAATCGTGTAAAATCAGCGTTTCATTTCCTGCTTTTAATACCTCATACCTTTCTTCCAGAAAACAGCACAGTTCTTTAGCAAGGTTAATTACCTCAAAGCTTTTACCTGTTATTTGCCGTAGTGATGTTGGCCGGTATAAGTTTTCCTCAAAATGGCGCTGGTTAATATTGAGGCCAAGACCGGCAACCGCATATAACCATTTATTAGACCGTATGCTGTTTTCTATTAATATACCACCTGCCTTTCTGTCACGCCAGTAAATATCATTCGGCCATTTGATGCGGATTTCATTACCGGCATATTTTTTAAAAAAGTCATACGTGCCCAATGCAATAGCCGCATTCAGCAGGAAAGATTGTACAGGAAGTAAAAAGGAAGGCTCTATAATGATACTTATTATTATATTTTCTCCCGGCCTGCTCCACCAGGTTTTACCCCTTTGTCCTTTACCCTTTGTTTGGTCCATTGCAAACCAGGCATCGCCATGCTTTGCCAAACGGGCATGAACCATTTGCATGGCATAGTTGTTGGTACTGTCAATACAGGGTAATACGGTAAAAGACCGGCCAAAGGATTGCATAAGAGAATACCGAATTAATTACTATTTTTGAGCAAGTTATATAATCGTAAAACAAATAAGCAGTTGCATTGCATTGCTTTTTTAAATTATAACCAAATCAGCCCCCGAAAAAGGGTAAATCTAAAATTGATTTCTATTGGCAGCATTACAGGTGTTAACTGCACGGCCCAAACGTGCAGCCAGGTTGACGAGGAACAGTAAGCTATTTAAAACCATCATCAGCGCCATCCGTCAAAAAAAAGGAGAAAATATTGTTTCGGTGGATCTGCGTAAAATACAGGAAGCCGTTGCAGATTTTTTTATAGTTTGTGAAGCTTCCAGCAGTGTGCAGGTAAGGGCTATTGCTGATGCAATAGAACATGAAGTTAAAATGCACACAGGGGAACTGCCGTATCGCCACGAGGGCTACCAGGCCCTGCAATGGGTGTTAATTGACTATGTAAATATTGTAGTGCATATTTTCCAGCCGGAAACACGAAAATTTTATAAGCTGGAAGAAATGTGGAATGATGGCGATCATATAGAACACGAAGCGTAATCTGCAGAACAAAACGCTAAACGGTCATTTTATTAATAACTGGAGGGTCCGGTTTTTTATTTTAATTTAAATTATTAAGCGAAGAAGTTTATGGCACAGGATAATAATCAGGATAAAATTCCAGGATTCAAAAAGCGATCGGATGGAGATGACAAATCTCAGCGGCGCGGTCCAAAGTTCAGCATTTACTGGGTATATGGTGTGGTTGCGCTTTTGCTGGTAGGCTATCAGCTATATAAAGGCGCTACGCCAACGGCAACTGTCATTTCGGACCTTCAGTTCCGAAACGAAATGCTCGTTAAAAATGATATTCAGAAGCTGGAGCTGGTTCGCAATAAGGATATGGTAAGGGTTTTTATAAACAAAGACAGTTTAAATAAACCCATTTACAAAGAATTACTGGGAGACAGGTGGTCAATTATTTCAAAAACAGAGGGGCCGCATTTCCAGTTTGAAGTTCCGGATGCCAAAACCTACACAGGTACAACGCTTACTGAATTTTATAAAGAGCATCAGCAGGTAAAAGAAGTTCCTGTTAAAATAGTAAGTGACCCCGAATGGTTTGGTTCTTTGCTCAGCTATATCTTTCCCCTGCTCATGTTTGCCCTGCTGTTTATTTTAATGATGCGCAAGGTAGGCGGACCCGGCGGTGGCGGCGGACCCGGCGGTATTTTCAGCATAGGCAAATCAAAAGCTACTTTATTTGAAAAAGGCACAAAGGTGAATATCACTTTTGCCGATGTGGCCGGGTTAGAAGAAGCCAAGCAGGAAGTAATGGAGATCGTGGATTTTTTAAAGAACCCCAAAAAATATACAGCGCTCGGTGGTAAAATTCCAAAAGGCGCGTTGCTCGTTGGATCTCCGGGTACTGGTAAAACCCTGCTGGCAAAAGCCATGGCGGGGGAAGCGCAGGTACCTTTCTTTAGTTTGAGCGGTTCCGATTTTGTGGAGATGTTTGTAGGCGTAGGCGCAAGCAGGGTGAGGGACTTGTTTAAGCAGGCCAGGGAAAAAGCGCCCTGTATCATATTCATTGATGAGATAGACGCGATTGGCAGGGCAAGAGGTAAAAATATGATGATGAGCAATGACGAAAGAGAAAATACCCTTAACCAGTTGCTGGTAGAAATGGATGGCTTTGGCACAGACAGTGGTATTATTATACTTGCCGCCACCAACAGGCCGGATGTGCTGGATAGCGCTTTATTGCGCCCGGGACGTTTCGACAGGCAGATCACCATTGACAAGCCGGATGTAAAAGGCAGGGAAGAAATTTTTCATGTGCATTTAAAACCTATTAAAAAATCGGCCAAGCTGGATGTGTTTAAACTGGCCGAACAAACGCCTGGCTTTGCCGGTGCAGATATAGCCAACGTGTGTAATGAAGCCGCTTTGATAGCTGCCCGCAAGGGAAAGACCGAAGTGGAAATGAATGATTTCCAGGATGCGATAGACCGTGTCATTGGCGGGCTGGAAAAGAAGAATAAGATCATCTCACCCGATGAAAAAGAGATCATTGCTTACCATGAAGCCGGACATGCTATTTGCGGTTGGTTTCTTGAACATGCCTATCCTTTATTAAAAGTTACCATCGTTCCCCGTGGCACTGCCGCGCTCGGGTATGCGCAGTATACGCCTAAAGAGCAGTACCTCTATAATACAGACCAGTTGAAAGACCAGATTGCTATGACGCTGGGCGGCAGGGCAAGTGAAGAGATTTTCTTTGGAAAAATTTCTACCGGTGCCAGCAACGATCTGCAGCAGGTAACCAAAATCGCTTACTCCATGATTACGGTGTACGGTATGAACGACAAGCTGGGCAATATCAGCTACTACGATCCGCAGCAGGAAAACTATTTCACCAAGCCCTTCAGCGAAGAAACCGGTAAAATAATTGATGAAGAAGTAAGAAAGCTGATTGATGGGGAGTACAGCAGAACCAAGAGCCTGTTGCAGGAAAAGAAACATCAGGTGGAAATAATTGCAAAAGAACTGCTTACCCGCGAGGTACTCTTTCAAAGCGATTTGGAACAGTTGATCGGTAAACGGCCTTTTGAAGAGAAAAAGCCTGCCGATGTGGTGCATGACCATCATCATCATGATGAACATACTTCTTCCAATGGTGCTGAAAGCGGGGGCATCAGCGCTGGTGTTCCTCCTGCTGAAATCATACCTAAACCCTGATGCAATGAAGGTGTCTTCTGCAAAGGAAAATATGCTAAAAAAAATACGAAAGGCACTGAGTACACCAGTGCCTTTACCTTTTCCTCAAAGCGAGGGAAATAATTCCGTGTTTTTACCCCCAACGGATGAGCTTGAAATACTTTTTGCCGAAGCTTTTAGTACCCTGCAGGGCCGGTTTTTATATTGCTCCGGAGAAACCGAAATGCGGCAGCAGTTGTCGCTTCTTATACAGCAAAGGCAATGGAAAGAAGTATTTTGCAAAGAAACCCTGCTGCGGGAAAAGCTGGCTCCTATATATTTTTCGAAGGAGCCTGTAGCCGGCGCCGATGTGGCTGTTACGGGCTGCGAAATATTAATAGCAAGAACAGGAAGCATAGTGATGAGCACAGCGCAGCAAAGCGGCAGAACAACCAGCGTGTACGCGCCGGTGCATATTTGTGTAGCCTATGTTAATCAACTGGTGTATGATGTTAAAGACGGACTGCAACTGCTAAAGCAGAAATATGCAGGCAAAATACCCTCCCTCATTACTTTTGCAACAGGTCCGAGCCGGACGGCTGATATTGAAAAAACCCTGGTTGTTGGTGTGCACGGACCAAAAGAAGTATTTGTGTTTTTGACAGAAAATTGAAGCATTTCAATTTATCTTGCACAAATGCAGGTTCCTACAGGGAAAAACATATACTTTCTTTCCGATTTTCACCTTGGCGTTCCCGATCATGCTTCAAGCCTGAAACGGGAAAAGCGTATTGTTCGCTTTCTTTCCGGAATAAAAGAAGATGCAGCCGCCATTTTTATCGTTGGCGACCTGTTCGATTTCTGGTATGAATATAAAAAAGTAGTGCCTAAAGGATTCGTTCGCATCATGGGTAAATTGGCAGAGCTAACAGACAGTGGCATACCCATATATTTTTTTGTAGGCAATCATGATATGTGGATGAGCGGGTATTTTGAAAATGAACTCAGCATTCCTGTATATTATGAACCCAAAGATTTTGAATTCAACGGCAAAAAATTTTTGATCGGACATGGCGATGGGCTTGGTCCCGGCGACAGGGGATACAAATTCTTAAAGAAAATATTCCGGAATAAAGCGTGCCAGTGGTTGTTTGGACTCCTGCCTCCGTATATAGGCATGGGCATTGCGCACTGGTCGAGCAAAAGCAGCCGTGCGGCAACGGGTGAAGATGATGCGCAGTTTTTGGGGGAAGATAAGGAATGGCTGATTAGCTATTGCAAAGAAGTGCTGCAACATAAGCCGTACAACTTTTTTATTTTTGGCCACCGGCATCTTCCTATTGATTTTTCTTTGAATGACAGCAGCCGGTATATTAATTTGGGTGACTGGATACGTTATAACAGCTATGCAGTGTTTAACGGAGAGCACCTTGAATTGAAATATTTTGAATCCTGATGCGCTTCCTCTTTAATATATTATTATGCAGTGCCGCGTTACAGCTATATGCGCAAACAGATACGGTAGTTCAAAACGGCAACGCTCCTGCCCTTTCGTCTTCTGTTACTATTTATACCGGCAAGGCCACGCAGTTTGCTGCCGATAACCTGGGAAATGTGTATGTACTTACTCCGGCAGGACTTTTAATAAAATTTAATAATAAAGGCGATTCATTAAATGCGTTTAACGAGGTGCGCCGTTATGGAACGGTGTATGCGATGGATGTAACCAACCCTATGAAAGTGCTGTTGTATTATAAAGATTTTTCAACGATAGTGATGCTGGACCGTTACCTGAACAGGGTAAATATAATAGACCTGAGAAAGTTGGGTATTTTTCAGGCAAAGGCAGTAGGCCTTTCCTATGATAATAACGTTTGGATATTTGATGAGCAATCTGCAAAGCTTAAAAAGGTTGATGAAAGCGGCAGGCTGCTTAGTGAAACGGCCGACCTGCGGCAGGTATTAAATGTAGCGCCTTCTCCCGTAAAGATAATAGACAGGGATGGATTTGTATATGTGTATGATGCGGCGAACGGATTGTATGTATTTGATTATTACGGTACGCTTAAAAATACGATAGCGTTAACAGGTATCAGCGATTTGCAGGTGATTGGCAAAACCATTGCAGGCCGCAGGCAGCAGGCATTTGTGCGGTATACAACAGGAACGCTGGAGTTAAGGGAAGCGCCGCTTCCCGTGATGATACAACAGGCAGAAAAAATATACATTACGCAACAGGGGGTATATATCCTTAACGCAACAGGGATCGAACTGTATCCTTATCAATAAAGACCGGGAATATGAACGATTTTTTGAACAGGATAATTTTGGACAACACTATAGGAGACTACCTGACGGTAGGTCTTATTATTTTGGGGATGTACCTGTTAAAAAAATACTTTAGCAGGCCTATAGCTGCCGCTATTATTTATTTGCTGCGGCAAATTGGCCGCCAGGTAGACCGGCAGGCCTTTATAAAGCTGATACTGGCTCCCCTGGAATATTTTATTATTGTGCTTACTGCTGTTATCGCTCTTTCCTCGCTGCATTTTCCGGAGGTATTAAAATATAATTTTTACAAAACCGATACGAAGACAATTACAGACCGGATAGCAACCGCGCTTCTTATTGTTTCTTTTTTTTGGTTGCTGCTAAGAATGATTGACTACCTGGCGTTTGTAATTGTAAAAAATAATGGTAATGAAGCAATGCAGGGAGAACACCAGTTGATTGTTTTTTTTAAAGATTTTCTGAAAGCTATGGTAAGTATAGCGGGGCTATTAACCGTCATCAAGTTTGCTTTCCATTACCAGATCATGGATCTGCTTACCGGTTTGGGTATAGTAGGTGTGGCACTGGCGCTGTCTGCCAGGGAAAGCCTGGAAAATCTTATCGCTTCCTTTATTATTTTTTTTGATAAGCCCTTTGTTATAGGTGATACGCTTAAAGTACAAAATATAACGGGTACGGTGGAAAAAATTGGTTTCAGGAGTACACGGTTACGAACAACCGAGAAAACATACGTGAGTGTACCCAACAAACAAATGGTAGATAGTATTGTAGACAACCTGAGCCTGCGTACGCAACGCCGCGCCGATTTAAAGCTGGAACTCGAAACCGCTACAACGGCGGTGCAAATTCAGCAGTTGCTGGACGGGATGAGTGAAATTTTACGGCACCCGAAAATAGAGAACAGGAACATTTTTTTAAACGACATCGTGCAACAGGGGTATCTTGTACAAACCGATTATTATACGGCGCCCATCCCCATGGATGAATTTAATGCGTTAAAACAGGAAGTAAATCTTAAAGTAATACAATTAATGGAAGACCTGGAAATTGAAATAGCGCAATTACCACAAAATACCAGGCCATAAAAACAATAAGGAAGTAAAGGGATCTGCTGTTATTTAAAACAATTGTATCTTATTTGGCATTATTTTTTTATACAGGGCTATCATTTCATCTTTAAAAACCAGCCTGTACTTTTCCGTATTAACCCTGCCAGGTTGCGCCTGATCTGTTAGTACAAATTCAGAACAAAATTAAAAATAACAGGATATCGTTCTGCTTTTTCCCGGGTGTACGTGCCATTTATGATTATTGGGCGACAGTAAAAATGATGTGAAAAGTATTTTCAAACCCTTCCCGCTAAACCTTACTGTACTTTATCGCTCCAAAAAACTATCCCATATATTAACGCAAAGGCAAAAGCAATTAAAATACCTCCCGAAATTTTAGTGATCACTGAAATGTTATGCGCGGTTAATTTTTTTCGCAAACTGCCGGCCAGCAGTACTTTTGCAGCGTCTGCCACTATATTAAAAAGAATACAGGTAGTAAAAATTACAATACGTTGCTGTAGTGTGTGGCTCACCGCGAATGCTGTAGCATTTACCAGCCAAAAAATAATAACACTGGGGTTGAGGGTATTGATCAGGAAGCCGGAAAGAAAGATCTGGGTATGGTCGCTCCTGCCTAATTTAACTTCCGGCCCGTTGCCGTTTACCCTTATCCTGGTTTTTTTGAAAAAAAGATAATACACCCCCATCGCCAGCAAAAAAGAACTGCCGGTGTAGCCGATGAGCTTTTTATATTCCAGTAATTCTTTCACTAATTCAGTAAAGGCGTTGCATAATACCACCAGGATAATATCGCTTATCCATACACCCGCAACAAAACTAAAACCGCCTTCGTGACCATTATAGATACTTTGCTTGATTATAGTAAAAATAACCGGTCCTACAGACAAGGCTAAAATTAACCCCAGCGCCAATCCTTTCAAAAGGGCCTCCATCATGGTTTACCGTTTAAATTCATCAATTTGGAGATATAAATGTAAGAAACCATGATTAACTGCTCATGTAAAAAACCGTTACCTCAAACCGGTAATTGCTTTTATAAGGTTACCGAAGCAATGAACTGCTGCCACTCTTCCAGCATTTTTCCTTTCATAACCCTGGGAAACTTATGCTGCCCCCCCAGCTTGCCCTTGCTTTCCATAAACTCCATAAAGTTTTTTTCCGACAACACGGTAAGCATAACTTCTTTCAATGCACTTTTTCTTTCTACGGCATAATCGTCATTCAGCTCCTTCAGGTTATTGTCTATTGCTGCACGCAATTTCTCTGCATCTACCGCGTCATCACACGCCACATACCAGTGATGCGCAAAAAAAGAAGTATGAGGAATACCCGCTACTGTAAATTCGGGAATGGAGATGTTCAGTTGCTGACCCGCCATCTGAATGGCTTTATTCATATTATCAACACTCAGGTGCTCTCCTACCAGGCTCAGGAAATGCTTTGTTCTTCCCGTAATTATGATCTCGGATCTTTTTTTATCTGTAAACCGTACCGTGTCTCCAATAAGATACCGCCACGCCCCGGCAGAAGTACTCAGTAAAATAGCATAATCGGTTCCTTCCTCTGCTTCATCCAGCAACAGGGCTTGTGCATTGGCAATAATATTTCCTTCCGGGTCAAAATTCTGGTTATTAAAAGGCACAAATTCAAGAAAAATATGCTCATTGGTACTCAGCTTCATGCCTTTCCCGTTCTGTGTGTCCTGGTAAGCAATGAAGCCTTCAGATGCAAGATACGTTTCAATATAAGTAAGGGGCTTGCCCAATAATTTTTCAAACCCTTTTTTATAGGGATTGAAGGCTACGCCGCCGTGCACATAAAAAGCAAGGTTAGGCCATATTTCGTGTATGTTCTTCAAACCATATCTTTCTATGATCATTTCCATGCACATTTGTATCCAGGCAGGTACGCCTACTACAAAGCCTATATCCCAGTGCGGTGCCTGTTCTACAATCTCATCTAACTTGGTATTCCAGTCTTTTGTGCGGGCAATTTTTTTTCCCGGCTTATAAAAAGGGCTGAACCAGAAAGGTACTTTTTTGGCGGTAATGCCGCTCAGGTCGCCGGAATAGTAGCCGGGGCCTTTTTGCAGATCAGTGCTACCTCCCAGCATCAGCCATCCTTTGCTGATAGATTTAACAGGAATATTTTCATAATTACGCAGGGTAAGCATTTGTTTGATCATTACAATACGGTTGCCCCGCATCAGATCGTTGGTAATGGGTATGTATTTACTGGCTGATCCTGAAGTACCTGAACTAAGGGCGAAATATTCAATTTTTCCCGGCCAGCATACATCCGGAATGCCGTCTAATGTACGATGCCACCACTGTGCATATATACTATCGTAATCAAAAACAGGAACAAGCCGCTGAAAAATTTTTTCGGGATGTTTGTGCAATAGTATTTCATCGAAATGATAGGCCTGCCCAAATTCAGTGTACCTGGCTTTTTTTAGTAGTTTTTTTAAAACACGGCTCTGTTGCCGTTGTTGCGGGCCCGCATGCAATTTTAATGTTCTTGCAATTGTTTTAGGAATCGGTATTTCAATAAGCCCCATTGAATATAGATGGGTTAATGATGTTTTATTAACGGGCAAATGTATGACACAAGTTTGTATACGCCTAAATTCCCGTAGCTTTTGTGAACCGCCTGTCACAAATCATCCCCGGTATGCAACCCTCCGGTAATGCCTTTGCTCCCCGCGGCATGTATTCCTATTCTTATTCCCCTGCTGCCCAGCCGCTCAGTTAACCTTATAATTTCCTGAAAAGATAGTTCTCCTTCACAAACAACAATATTGGTGATATAGTGCCTTTTTAAGATATCCTCTATATTGGTGAGGTTTTTTGCAGTATTTTGTTCCCCCGGCAAAGGGCTAATCCGTACGGTTTTCCTGCTATTGGCTGGGTTAATCAATGCTAAAACATCGTTATACCCTTCCGCTTTGCCTATAACAAGTACCTGCGCGGAGCTTTCCCTGTTTTGTATGCTATTGAATTGCTTTTTAGCAGCATTTACCTTATTGCTTATCCAATACAGCAAATGGGCTATGGCTGCCCTTAACCATATGGCTGTTTGTATACAAAAATTATATACGCCCGCCCTGCGCTTTCCGTAATGTTTATTAGCAAAAACACCCATGGCCCGGTAAAACATACGCACATAACGCATGTTTTTCTGAGGCGTGCTTTTTCCTTTAAAATGCAGTATGGTTACTTTTGGGTAATAATAGTTTTTATACCCTTGTTTTTGAATGCGGTAACTCAGGTCAATATCTTCGCCATACATGAAAAATGCTTCATCAAAACCGCCGGTAATATCCAGCACGGTTTTCTTTAT
The DNA here is from genome assembly GCF_035497235.1 of Agriterribacter sp. Taxonomy (GTDB): domain Bacteria; phylum Bacteroidota; class Bacteroidia; order Chitinophagales; family Chitinophagaceae; genus Agriterribacter. Next base: position 267,324 of record NZ_DATJEB010000033.1, on the reverse strand, counting down.
CATCATAAATGCGCCGGCAATCACATCCGCTTCATGCGTTTCGTTTTCGCTTAGGTTACCAAGATAATATTTTGCAAAGACCGCCGAACGGGGAAATAATCCGGACAATCCACTCAGTTTAAAAAAAGACGTTGCCGGGGAAGGAAATGCCCTTTTACTTTCTTTTAAGAACCTGCCCGATTCATCAATCATCCGCACACCCAGCGCGCCGGATTGATTATGTGATCTTAAAAAGTCAATGCATCTTTCAAAACAATCCTCACCCACAATGGTATCGGGATTTAAAAAAAGAATATATTCCCCTTTAGCGTGTTTTAGTCCAAGGTTGCAGGCTTTGGCAAAACCCAGATTCTCTTTGTTCCAGTAAAAGGTAACTCCCGGAAAAGCCGGCTCAAGATATGCGCGGCTGCCATCTGCAGAAAAATTATCAACCACTATTACTTCCATGTCAACCCGTTGCCCCGCCTTATAAACGGAGCAAAGGCATTGCTCAAGAAAGTATTTTACATTGTAGTTAACGATAATTACAGAAAGCACTATAGTATTAGATTAAAGCAACGAATTAAGAAATTTTAAAGGAGGCCGCAAAATTTTATCCGTAAGCCCCTGTTCAGACAAACCCATGACTTAAATTTTTGCCTGTGCAAAGGCAGGTTGAACTAACTTTGCAAAGTTTCATTTAAACAGAGCATAATGGCTACGAAGACAGAAGTATTACAGGAAGTAGTGATCAAGTTTGCAGGAGACAGCGGTGATGGAATGCAGCTTACCGGCAGTCAGTTCACTAATAATACTGCCCTTTTGGGTATAGATTTGGCCACTTTCCCCGATTTTCCAGCCGAAATACGGGCCCCCCAGGGTACCTTACCCGGCGTGAGCGGCTACCAGCTGCGGTTTTCCAGCGATATGGTGTATACACCCGGCGATGAATGCGATGTGCTGGTGGCGATGAATGCCGCGGCACTGAAAGTAAACCTGAAAGCCCTGAAAAAAGGGGGGAGGATCATTGCCAATACCGATGGATTTGATGTTAAAAATCTCAGGCTGGCTAATTATCCCGATGGGATTAATCCGCTGGAAGACGGCAGCCTTGACAGTTACGAGGTAATTAAAATGGATGTTACCAAAATGACCCGCGAGGCGCTGAAGGATATTAGTATGGGTACCAAAGAAAAAGACCGGGCGAAAAACATGTTCGTGCTGGGCTTTTTATACTGGATGTACAACCGCAGCATGGATAATACCATTCAGTTCATAGAAGAAAAGTTTGGTAAAAAACCCGAAATATTTGAAAGCAATGTAAGAGTGCTTAAAGCCGGATATAATTATGGCGATACTACAGAAGCTTTTGGCACAACTTATACTGTAGCCAAAGCACGCATGAAAAGTGGCGCCTATCGTTCTATTATGGGTAACCAGGCGCTGGCTTACGGGTTGATCGCCTTTTCACAGAAAAGCGGGCTGCCTCTATTCCTGGGTTCTTACCCCATTACACCGGCATCGGATATTTTACATGAGCTAAGCCGGCATAAAACTTTTGGCATCCGTACCTTCCAGGCAGAAGATGAAATTGCCGGTATTTCGGCCGCCATTGGGGCCGCATACGGGGGTAGCCTGGGTGTTACTACAACTTCCGGCCCCGGCATGGCTTTAAAAACAGAAGCAATGGGCTTGGCTGTTATGCTGGAGATACCGCTGGTTATTATAGATGTTCAGCGGGGAGGACCTTCTACCGGCTTACCCACCAAAACAGAGCAAAGCGACTTATTGCAGGCCTATTATGGAAGAAACGGGGAATGCCCGATGCCGGTGGTTGCCGCTTCTTCGCCGCACGATTGTTTTGACGCGGTATATGAAGCCTGCCGTATTTCGGCACAGCACATGACCCCCATTATTTTTTTAAGCGATGGGTATATTGCCAACGGTGCCGAACCCTGGCGTTTTCCTCAAAGTGCCGATTTACCGGAAGTGCCGGTTCATTTTAAAAAGGAACTGGGGCATGGGGAAGAAAAATTTCATCCCTACCTGCGGGATGAAAAGCTGGTTCGTCCCTGGGTGGTACCCGGCACACCTGCGCTGGAGCACCGCATTGGCGGTATTGAAAAGCAAAATATTACGGGAAATGTGAGCTATGATCCGGAGAACCACCAATTAATGGTAAAGATCAGGGAAGAAAAGGTGGAAAAGATAGCCGATGATATTCCCGGACAGCAATTAGACAGCGGCCCGGAAAAAGGGAAGCTGCTTGTACTGGGCTGGGGATCTACTTATGGGGTTATAAAAAGCGCTGTTGCCGAATTGCAATCAGAGGGACATACCGTTTCCCACGCGCATATCCGTTATGTAAGACCTTTCCCCAAAAACCTTGGAGATATCATTCAAAACTTTGAACAGGTACTTATTCCGGAGATCAACAACGGGCAACTTATCAAAATCATCCGCGATAAATACCTGGTAGATGCCAAAGGCTATAATAAAATTATGGGGGTACCTATTACCAAAGGCGAACTAACGGAAGTAATGAAGAAAATGCTGGTGTAGCTGGCATTTTGGGGTTATGTGTTTATATCAAAAATCGGCCTTATACACCTGAAACCTGGCCGCTCAGGCCCTGCTTTTCCATCATCGGGAAAGCGATAGCAAACCAGGCGGTATACCGCTCAGGCGTATGTTTCAATTCTTCGCGGATAATATCCGGCGACTTATAACAAAAAGCTTTTACCTCCGCAGGTTCCGGCAAAACAGCCCCCTCATACACACCAGTGAACACATGGTCAAATTCATTTTCAGTGAGTCCGTTATCAAAGCTTGCGGTATAAATAAAATCAAATGCTTTGCGCAGCGGAACCACAAAGCCAAGTTCCTCCTTTAACCGCCTTTGCGCGGCGGCTATAGTGGTTTCCCCGGGCCGGGGATGGCTGCAGCAGGTGTTGGTCCATAAGCCCGGACTGTGGTATTTGCCCGGTGCCCTTTGCTGCAAGAGCATTTCGCCTTTAGTATTAAAAATAAATACGCTAAAAGCCCTGTGTAAAAGGGCCTTGCGGTGCGCCTCCATTTTTTCCATGGTACCCACCTGCTCATCTTTGTCATTTACCAGGATAAGGTCATGCTGATTGTTCATACCAGTTAAGTTAAGGAATTCAATGATGCCTGCAAACCTATATCATTAAATTTTTACTTTAATGTAACTTTTACGCCGCTTAACCGTATAACATTTTAAATCACACATTAGGGAGGTAATTTTAAGGGAATTTAACTGACTGTATGACCGAAAAAGAGTATAACGAATGTGTTAACTGCTATGCAGATAATGTGTATAGATTTATTCTCAAAAATCTCAGGCATGAAGAAGATGCCCGGGATGTGGTACAAACCGCTTTTGAAAAAATGTGGCGCAACAGGGAAGAGGTGCAGTACAAAAAAAGTAAATCATACCTGTTTACCGTAGCCTATAATCAAATGATTGACCATATCCGCAAAGGGAAGCGGATAAGTTTGAAGGAGGAGTTCAGGGAAGACGCAGGCATTACGCAGCCCAGGCACAGCGTAAGGAAAATACTGGAGCAGGCGCTGGAAAGACTAAATGAAACCCAGCGTTCGTTAGTGATGCTGAAAGACTATGAAGGCTATTCGTACGAAGAGATAGGGCAGATAACAGGACTGAACGAAAGCCAGGTAAAAGTGTACCTGCACCGCGCAAGAGTGCAACTAAAGGAATACTTAGTTAAAATGGAAAATGTGATATAATAAGGGGTAAACGAAAAGGGGCAGGCAAAAAAATAAAACATGGAAATTAACAGGAATAATTATGAAATGTTCTTTTTGCTGTATACAGATAATGAACTGGATGCAGCGGAACAAAAAGCGGTGGAAGCTTTTGCTGATCTCCATGCCGACCTGAAGGAAGAGCTGAATGCCCTGCTACAAACCCGGCTCCCTGCCCATGAAGCCACTCCTTTTTTACATAAGGAAAGCTTATATAAAATATCCGGAACGCCTGCCTTCATTCATACAGGTAATTATGAAGAATATTTTGTGTTGTATGCAGATGGGGAGCTGAACGCAGCGGAACGAAAAGAAGTGGAAAATTTTATAGAAAAGCATCCGCTGAAACAGGCGGAACTCCTGCTCCTGCAGCGTGCCATATTACAAGCCGACCATAGCATTGTATTTGCCGGCAAAACCGCATTATACAAAACAGAAAAAACGGCGGTGCGTGTAATTGCTTTCCAGTGGCGGCGTATGGTGGCTGCCGCTTCCATTATAGCCATAGGTAGCTGGTTATGGATGAATGCAGGCAGCATCATTCCACACCAGGCAACAGAACTGCCACTGGCAGTTAAAGCCCCGCAACCGGCAGAACCGCAAGCCCGGCAAAGTAAAGCAACAAAGGCGCCTTCAGTAACGGTAAAAGAAACAACCGCTGAACAATCAGCCATTATAAACAAAACCGGAACAACCGCTGAAAACCCAATCGCGGCAGGCAAAACACTACAATTGCCCGCCCGCGGCTTAACCACTGATCGTAACATACAGGCAAACAGCATAGTTAAAAATGAGGAAATGAAAGTAGCCGTAGCTGTTGACCAGGAGTCCGCTTCTACCGGAATGACGAACCTGGCTGCACATGTTCCTCCCGTTCTTCAAACAAACAGGGTATCATATAACGGCGCGCCGGTTTCGGAAGAAGTAAAACCCCTTATCCTTGACCAGGCCGCCTTTAGCGGGGAAAGCAATGGGATGATGCGGCACGAGGCAATAACAAAGCGCGAGGAGGGTATTGCTTATTGGGATACAGACAATACTGAAAAGAAATCAAAAGGAAAGTTTCGTGGATTATTAAGAAGGGCATCCCGCCTTGTTGACCACGTTACGAACCCCGATATAGACGAAAAACAAACTATTGTACGGGTTGCCAGTTTTGAGATTACCAGGAAATAATAACGCATTAATTTTAAACCAGGAACAATGAAAAAAGTACATCTGCTGATGATGGGCGGCATATTGCTATGCCTTACAGGAATGGCGCAAACAGACACAACGCTGCAGGAAAAACCCGCGTCTGACACCTTAAGGGTAGGTTCCATTATTATTATTAAAAACGGCAAGGAGAATAAAACGGAAGAAGGGTATCAGAAAAACCGCCCTGTACACAGAAGCCGCTGGAAAAACAAAGTGTCTACCAATTGGTTCATTGTTGATCTGGGTTTCGCTAATCACGAAGATAAAACCAATTACGGTTCAACCGAAGCGCAGTCTTTTGTACATGGCGCTACCCTTGCAAAGCCGGCTGGTAAAAGTGATTTTACAGTAAAGACGGGATCCTTCAACTTTAACCTGTGGCTTTTTATGCAGCGCATGAGCCTGTACAAACAGGTGGTAAATCTTAAGTACGGCGCCGGAATAGAATTGTATAAATATTATTACAAATCCGGCATTCGCTACATAGAGGGGTCTGATCCTTACGTGGAGAGGCAGGACGTTTCTTTTAAAAGAAATAAACTGGCATTTGATTATGTAACCGTTCCGTTCATGCTTAACATTAATCCTAACCCGGGACACAAAAATGGCGGCATAAATGTGAGCGCGGGTATAAGTGCCGGCTATTTGTATGGCGCAAGAAATAAACAAAAGAGCGATGACTTTGGCAAACAGAAATTTGCGGGCGACTTTAACCTCGAAAGATGGAAGCTTGCCTATATCGCTGAGCTGGGGCTGGGGCCTGTTCGCCTCTATGGTTCCTATGCTATTACTCCTTTACACCAGTATGGCGTAGACCAGCACCCTTATGCAGTGGGCGTTCGTTTTAGCAGTTGGTAAAATTTTCCGGTTATACCGTTTCTCCTGCAGTGAAAAGCCTCCTGAATTTTCTGGGGGCTTTTCATATATGCTGAAGTGCCCGCAATTCAAAATCACACACAACAAATTATTTCTTTATTTTTGAACAGCTATCATCATTCTATTAACTGCAACTATACCTGCGTGTTAGTTGTAAACAAAAAATCCATTTTAATATGAAGCATCTTCTGCTCGCTTGTACCACATTATTCTTTTTTGCGGGCCTTGCCTCCTGCGTATCCAAGAAAAAATTTACGGAAGCAACCAATGCCATCAGCGCTTTAAAGCAAGACAGCCTGCGTTTTGAAAACAACCTTGCTATCCTCCGCAAAAGCCTGCGGGAGAGTGGTCAGCAATATGAAGACCTTAAAAAACAGCTCAATGATATCACTTCTGCCAAAAGTTTAAAGGAGCAGGAGCTGGATAAAGCCCGCCAGTTGCTGAGCAATACCGAACAGCAGTTAAGTAGTACCCAGGAGCAACTGAGTACCAAAGCGCTTACGATTGAAGAACAGCAAAAGCGCCTGGAAGCATTGCAGAAACTGATAGATCAGCAGCGCAGCGTGGTGGAAAACCTGCGCAACACAATTAATAAGGCATTAGGGCAATACAAAGCTGAAGACCTTGATGTTTTTGTAAAGGATGGAAAAGTATATGTGTCGCTCCAGGAAAAACTGCTCTTCAAATCGGGCAGCGCGGTAGTAGGTAAAGACGGGCAGGAAGCACTGGGCAAAATAGCGCAGGTACTTAATACCGATCCTAAAATACAGATTGTGGTAGAAGGGCATACCGACAGTATTCCTATCCGCAGAACATTTGAAGACAACTGGGCATTAAGTACAGCCAGGGCGGTATCTATTGTACGCATCCTCACAAAAGATTACCAGGTGGATCCTGCAAGAGTGGTGGCATCGGGTCACAGTTATTTTGATCCGCGCGACAGTAATGCCACACCGGAAGGAAGGGCGCTGAACCGCAGAACGGAAATCATTCTTTCACCCAACTTAGATGAATTGTACAGGCTGATGGAATAATATAAATCCATTTCCGGTAAACTAATTGGAAACGGCACTTATAAACAGGTGCCGTTTTTGTTTTGATAATAAATGACACATCACGTCATTTTCTAAGCGCTTAGACCCGCTCATCATTTGCTTAACATGCCATAAACCACCGGGTATGCACAATTGTGTAGCTTTGGTAATAAAATAATATATGAAGATACTAACCGCATTGGTAATATTTCTCCTTCTGTTTTTATCTTCCGCATTTGCACAACCTTGTTCCGCAACGGAAATTTTAAACGAAGCCAAAGCAGAAGCGGACAACTTTGTACAAGTACTCCGGAAAACCACTTCCCTAAATCAGGAACAACTACCTGCCGTTCAAAAGCGGTTCAGACAAAATGAATAAAATGAGTAGCGCTGGCCGCGGGTTGTTTATTGGACCATCCCGTACGGTATTTACATACTTATTAACCTGCCCCGGGAAAAGTTAACTTCTACTTATTTAAAATAAACATCATGGCAGAAAAGAAACTGCAAAACCAGGTTGCCATTGTTACCGGCGCCAGTTCCGGAATCGGGAGTGGTGTGGCGAAGGCCCTGGCAGCCGCGGGAGCAACGGTGATCGTTAATCACCCGGCAACGGCTACTGAAGCTGCCGCTGAAATAACACTTGCCGCAATTAAAGCGGAAGGTGGAACGGGCATTACTTTTCAATGCGATGTGAGCAGGGAAGAAGCAGTTAAGCAAATGTTCGCGGATGTTATTACACAATTTGGAACTGTAGATATTTTGGTGAACAACGCGGGCTTACAGCGTGACGCCCCTTTTGATGAAATGACGCTGGAGCAATGGAATTTTGTGCTGAGTGTAAACCTCACCGGTCAGTTTCTTTGCGCCAGGGAAGCTATCCGTGAGTTTTTGAGGAGAGGTATCGTGCCCCAAAAGTCTAAAGCAGCGGGCAAAATTATTTGCATGAGTAGTGTGCACGAAGTAATTCCCTGGTCGGGCCATGCCAATTACGCTGCCAGTAAAGGCGGTATAATGATGATGATGAAAAGCATCGCCCAGGAATTTGCCCCTAAAAAGATCCGTATTAACAGCATAGCTCCCGGGGCTATTAAAACACCCATCAACCACGATGCATGGGCTACTCCGCAGGCAGAAGCAAAACTATTGGAATTAATTCCTTACCAAAGGGTGGGCACAGTGGAAGACATTGCCGCTGCCGCGCTGTGGTTGGCCAGCGATGACTCGGATTATGTAAACGGCACTACTTTATTTGTTGATGGTGGTATGACGCTCTACCCCGGATTTAGTGAAAACGGGTAAAATAATATACCAGTTACCACATAAAAATACCTTCAGCATAAAGTAATTATTTAATGCCAGGCTGAAGCATCAGTTCATTTTATCGTATTATTATGAATGCAGAACAGGAACGATTGAAAACAAAAGGATGGAAAACGTGGGGGCCCTATGTATCTGAACGGCAATGGGGCACCGTGAGGGAAGATTACAGCGGCAACGAAGAGCCCTGGCTTTTTACTACTCATGAAATGGCGCGTAGCAAAGCATGGCGCTGGGGTGAAGAAGCATTAGGCGGTATTTGTGATGATAAGCAATTATTATGCTTTGCACCCGCATTCTGGAATGGCAAAGACCCTATTATTAAAGAACGCTTATTCGGCTTGTCGGGCTACGAAGGCAACCATGGGGAGGATGTAAAAGAGTTGTATTACTATCTCGATTCTACCCCTACCCATTCGTATATGAAAATGCTGTATAAATACCCGCAGTCTGAATTTCCGTACCGGCAGCTTATAGAAGAAAATAAGAAGAGGAGCCGGTTAGAGCCGGAGTTTGAGCTTATAGATACCGGCATCTTTAACAACGATGCCTACTTTGATATTTTTATTGAATACGCCAAGGCGGATACGGATGACATCCTTATCCGCCTCACTGTTTGCAACCGTTCGCCCCGGGCCGCGGCCCTGCATGTGTTACCTGCGCTGTGGTTTCGCAATACCTGGTCATGGGATTACAACAACGAAAAGCCATCACTTGCTGCAAATGATAAAAGCGTAATAGAGGTGAGACACCCCCGTATGAAAATGTTTCGTTTATATAGTGAAAACGGGCATGCGCTCCTGTTTTGTGAAAATGAAACCAACACAAAAAAGCTATACGGCTACAACGACGGGAATAAATATTGTAAAGATGGCATCAATGATTACATCATACACCATGAGCCCGCGGTTAATAGCGGTAAGGAAGGAACAAAAGCCGCTGTTCATTATAATATAACGGTAGAAGGCAACCAGTCTCATGTTATTCGCCTGCGCCTGGCGGCACGGGAAATGGATGAGGCTTTTGCCGGTTTCAACGAACTGTTCCGGCAGCGTTTACTGGAGGCGGATACTTTTTATGCGGGGCTTCAAAAAGACATATCTGACGAAGATGAAAAAAATGTACAACGCCAAGCATTAGCGGGTATGCTATGGAGTAAGCAATTTTATTATTATGACGTTGGGCAATGGCTAAAAGGCGATCCTGCCGGTCCCCCGCCTCCTGCCGGAAGGCTGTCGGGAAGAAACAAAACATGGAAGCATTTGAATAACGCGGATATTATTTCAATGCCTGATAAATGGGAATACCCCTGGTATGCCGCATGGGACCTGGCTTTTCACTGCGTTACTTTTGCTTTGGTTGACACAGACTTCGCTAAAAAGCAGTTACTGCTGCTAACACATGAATGGTATATACATCCCAACGGGCAGTTACCCGCCTATGAGTGGGCCCTGGGTGACGCTAACCCGCCCGTACATGCATGGGCCGCTTACAACGTATATGAACGGGATAAAAAAAATAATGGAGGCAGGGGCGATACCGCTTTTTTAGAAACGGTATTTCATAAGCTGCTGCTCAATTTTACCTGGTGGGTAAACCGGAAAGACCCTACCGGCAACAATATTTTTGAAGGAGGTTTCCTGGGCATGGATAATATAGGGCTGTTTAACCGTAATCAAAAGCTGCCGGGCGGAACAGTACTGGAGCAATCGGATGGAACCAGTTGGATGGCGGCTTATTGTTTAAGCCTGATGCGCATTGCCCTGGAGCTTGCGGAAACCAACCCGGTTTACCAGGATATGGCAACGAAATTTTTTGAACACTTCATGTATATCGCCGGCGCCATGGCGGTTATGGGAGAAAATGACAGCGGATTGTGGGATGAAGAGGATGCCTTTTATTATGACGGATTAAAAATGCAGGATGGCAAACAGATCAAACTGCGGGTACGCTCCATGGTTGGGCTCATCCCTTTATTTGCAGTAGAAATATTGCATGACAGCATTTTGCAAAATCAACCCAAATTCACCGGTCATCTCAACTGGTTTTTGAAACATCGTCCGGAGCTTTCCAGTCTCATTTCAAGGTGGAAGGAAAAAGGCGATAATGAAATGCACCTGCTTTCATTACTTCGCGGACACCGCATGAAAAGAATCCTGTACCGTATGCTTGATGAAACCGAGTTTCTCAGCCCCTATGGTATCCGGTCGCTTTCCCGCTTTCATGAACACCATCCGTATACGCTTAGCCAGAACGAAGAAGCCTATAGTATACATAGTATACAATACAGCCCGGCGGAGTCGCCTGTTCCGCTGTTTGGCGGAAACTCCAACTGGCGGGGTCCTGTATGGATGCCGGTTAATTATCTGATCATCGAATCCTTACAGAAGTTTCACCTGTACTATGGCAATGATTTTAAAGTGGAATATCCCACTAACACCGGTCAATACCTTAGCCTGCTGGAAATAAGCCGGGAGCTGTCTGGCAGGCTGAAAAAACTATTCCTTAAAGACGTTAATGGCAAACGGCCGATATATGGCGACAATGATAAATTTCAAACAGATCCTCACTTTGCCAATTATATTTTATTTCATGAATATTTTCATGGCGATAACGGCAAAGGGTTGGGAGCCATCCATCAAACCGGGTGGACAGGCCTGATAGCAGGGTTATTGTAAAACAAAACCGCGACTGTTATAAGCCGCGGTTGATTTATATGAAGTAAACCGTTATGGTGATGGTATATGCCGGTGAGCCGTTATTTGCGGCTGTTAAGTTTCGCTAACAATCTTAATATTTCAAGGTAGAGCCATACAATGGTAACCAGCAGTCCAAAAGCGCCGTACCATTCCATATATTTGGGTGCGCCTGCTTCGGAACCACGTTCAATCATATCAAAATCGAGTATCAGGTTAAGCGCGGCGATAGCCACTACAAACAGGGAAAAAATAATTCCGAATGTGCTGCCCTGGTGAATGAAAGGAATATCAATACTGAAAAAACGGAGTACAATAGAGATGAGGTAAAATATGGCGATACCCGCGGTAGCGGTTATGATAACCGATTTAAATGTTTCTGTAGCGCGGATAATGCGCATGTTATATAATATGAACATGGCAATGGCTACGCCAAAAGTTAATCCCACGGCCTGGGTAATGATAAAAGGAGCTGTTGTTTCAAAAGCATGATTATAAAAAGCCGAGATAGCCCCTACGAACAGGCCCTCTAATAAAGCATAGGCGGGAGCCAGGAAAGGCGCCCATGTTTTTTTGAAAACAATCACCAGCGCCACAATCAGTCCGCCAATAGCGCCGCCCCACATATAAGGGGTTACATCTACACCCTTGCCAAAGCTGTACCAGCTAAAAAAAGCAGTGGCCATAACCATTAAAAAAAGAAAGCCGAATTTATTCAAGGTTCCCCTTACCGTCATTACATCTTCGCTATCCAGCGTTAGCGTAGATTTAAACATCTTTTCACTCAGGGTGGGATTACCGGATTTAAATAATTCCATAATAAATAATGTGTTTAGGTTTGAGGGTAAAGATAATTCTTTTTTGTGTTCCTATCTTTGCGGGATGTTAAAATCAACTTTATTAGAAGCCGCTACGGCGGCAGGCGCCATTATGCGGGAATCGTTTAACGGCGCGTTTAAAATTTCCAACAAAACAGGTATCAATAATTTAGTAACCGAAATAGATCATGCATCGGAAAAAGCCATTATCGGCATCATTAAAAAAAACTATCCCGATCATTTTATCCTGAGTGAAGAAGTGGGTGAAATTGTAATGGACTCCGATTATAAATGGATCATTGATCCGATAGACGGAACGGTAAATTACGCTAATGGCATTCCTCTTTGCTGTGTAAGCATAGCCGTTGAATACCAGGGAAAAATGATACTGGGAGCGGTATTCAACCCCTTTTTCAATGAACTTTTTGTTGCCGAAAAAGGCAAAGGCGCCACCTTAAATGATAAGCCTGTGCAGGTAAGTGCCAAGCAGGATATGGCCAGCTCCTGCCTGGTTACCGGCTTTCCTTACAGCCTTTTGGATGAACCCAACGGGCCATTGGAGGTTTTTAATACGCTGATAAGAAGGGGCATACCGGTAAGGCGCTTGGGCTCCGCCGCTATTGACCTGTGCTGGGTTGCCGCTGGCAGGTTCGATGGCTTTTATGAACACAAATTAGAAGCATGGGACAGCGCCGCCGGTTTTTTAATGGTAGAAGAAGCAGGCGGAAAAGTTACCGATTTCAGCGGTAATTATTATTCGCCCTACCAGCCGCAGATACTGGCTACCAACGGAAAAATACACGATGAACTGCTGGACTGTATAAACGGAAGGAAATAGTATAAACCCGGTTGAAAGATGAGCGGACTGTTGCGCTCCTCTTTAACTTTTTCATCTTTAACTTTTTTTCATGTCATCACGTACAGAAATAGCATCACTTGGCGAATTTGGGTTAATTGACCATCTTACCCGTAACAATGAAACACATCATGCCTCAACCATATTAAGCGTAGGCGATGACGCGGCGGTACTGGATCATTTTGGTAAACAAATTGTGGTAACCACCGACCTGTTAATTGAAGGCGTTCACTTTGATATGATATACACTCCGCTTACGCACTTAGGTTATAAGAGTGTTATCGTAAACCTGAGTGATATATACGCCATGAACGCTACTCCCGCCCAGATAACCCTGAGCATTGGCATCAGCAACCGCTTTAGCGTGGAAGCCCTGGAAGAGTTTTATGACGGGGTGTATGCTGCGTGCGAAAAGTACAATGTAGATCTTGTAGGCGGCGACACTACCACCTCTAATAAGGGATTTATTATTAGTGTTACGGCAATAGGCGAAGTGGCGCCCGACCGTTTTGTAAAGCGCGATGGCGCTAAAAAGGGCGACCTGATTTGCGTAAGCGGCGACCTGGGAGCAGCTTACTTAGGCTTATTGCTGATGGAAAGAGAGAAAAAGATTTTCCTCGAAAGCCCTTCCGTACAACCCGACCTGGAAAGCCAGGACTATATTTTGCGCCGCCTCTTAAAGCCCGAAGCAAGAAAAGACATCATTGGTTTTTTTGAAGAAAAGGATATATTTCCTACCAGCATGATGGACATCAGCGATGGGTTGAGCAGTGATCTGCTGCATATTTGCAAACAAAGCAACGTGGGTTGTGTGCTGCATGAAGATAAGATACCCATTGCGGAAGAAGCCCGGCAGTTCGCGTTTAAATTAGATATGGACCCTACAGCCTGTGCGTTAAGCGGGGGTGAAGATTATGAACTGCTTTTTACCGTTAAGCAGGAAGATTATGATAAGCTGGTATTGAATGAGCAGATCAGCGTAATTGGCTATATTACCGAAGCGGCAGAAGGCAGGCATATTATTACCCGGTCGGGCAATAAACATGCGCTAACCGCCCAGGGCTGGAATGCGTTTAAATAGGTTTCAGGTTTCAGGCATGAGGGTGAGAGCCGCCAACGCCAGGATGCCCCTGCAACTTGTAACCTGTAACGATTTCCCCCATTTTCAAATCAGCACATTTTCACATTTTTCCCATTTTCCTCCTCCGTTTGGATTTTGGAATCTATTTTTACCGGTATGGCAAACAGGTTTAGGTATGGTTTACTGTTATCTGTCCTTATACTATTTGCGGTAAGTTGTCAAACCGCCAGGAAAACGATGGATCCGGGTAAAAAATTTTCTGCCGAAGCCCTGCGTAAAGATTATACCCTGCTCCGCGAAATCATGGAGCGGTTTCACCCCGCACTGTACTGGTATACATCCAAAGACAGCATGGACTATTATTTTGATGAATACTATAACGCCATTACCGACTCTATGACGCGGCAACAGTTTGGCTTTACCATACTTGCCCCCCTTACTACCAGGGTGCATTGCGGGCATACCAGCTTTAACTATCCCCGGGCTTACAGCAGGCGGCAACGTGAGCATGCGCAGCCCTCTTTTCCGCTGTTTATGAAAATATGGCCCGATACGATGGTGCTTACCGCTAACCTCAATAAAAAAGATAGTGTTTTAAAAAGAGGCACATTAATTACCCGTATTAACGGGCTTGATGTGCGGCAACTGGCCGATACGCTTTTCCGGTTTATGCCAACAGACGGGTATGCGGAGAATGTGAATTATATACGGCTCAGCGCGGCATTTCCCTATTATCACCGCAATATCATGGGATTGTCTGAAAAATATGAAGTGGGATACATAGACAGCAACGGGGTGGAAAGAACAGGCACGGTTCCCTTGTTTGACCCGGCTACCGACAGCCTGGCAAGAACTTTTATCCGGAACAGGAATAAACAAATTGACCCTGAAGATAAACCGGCTAAATGGGAAAATTTCAGATCCTTTAAAACAGATACCGCCCATGCATTGGCGGTAATGTCCATACACAGCTTTGGAAGCAAAGGACGGTTACCTTCTTTTTACCGGAAAAGCTTCCGGAAGCTTCGTAAAGCAAAAACGCCCAACTTAGTTATTGACCTGCGCGCCAATGGCGGCGGCAAGGTAAATAATTATACCTCCCTTGCCCGTTACATTAGCGATACGCCTTTTAAAGTTGCCGATACCGCCACGGCAATGCACAATAGCCTGGGGCGCTACAAACGTTATTTCAGCTCGGGGTGGCTTAACTCGATGATCCTTTTTTTTACTACCAGTAAAAGGGAGGATGGCAGGTATCATTTCAGGTACTGGGAAAAGCACGTGTTTCATCCCCGCAAAAAAAATCATTATAATGGAAAGGTATTTGTGCTGATCAACGGCCCTACATTTTCGGCATCCACCCTGTTTGCACACACTGTAAAAGGTCAGTCTAATGTACTGCTTGTTGGTGAAGAAGCCGGGGGCGGGGCGCATGGCAACAGCGGTATACTCATTCCGGACATAGTATTGCCTGAAACCAAAATGAAGGTGAGGATGCCTTTGTTCAGGCTGGTACAATACCATCACGCACCTAAAGACGGTAAAGGCGTAATGCCCGATACGTACGTGCCGCCCACAGTAGATAATGTAAGAAAAGGCAGAGATGGTAAAATGGACAAGGTGATAGAGATCATAAAAGATTCATCTGCAATGCAATAAATGCTGCAGGTACTAACAGAGAAGGGTATCTTACTGGAACGTTACCGGGGATAGTACAGGAATAACACCGGCCTTTCTTTTTTTATCATTACAAAATAATTACCTTAGCTATCTGATTATCCCAATCGAATCCCTTATCCCAATGTTTTACTTCTAATCTTACACTATAGCGGCATTTTGCTGCATTCAGTTTAATATCAGGCCATTCCCTGTATAACACTTCCAATACCTGCGGTAATTACCTCTGATATACAAAAGAAGCCCTAAAACGATTATCATGATGCGTATCATTTTTATTGTGCTTGCGCTGTGCATAACAGCAAGCCATTCCCTCCGCGCACAGGATGTGCCGGGTTGTATGGATCCATTGGCTACTAACTATATGGCATCTGCCACGGTTAATAATGGAACATGTACGTATAATGCGGCAAGCGGTTCCCTGACCAAAAAAGCCGATCTTTCTGCAACCCTCACTGAAATAAGCGGTATGATCCATATTAATGGCAAATTGTATGCGCTGAATGATGGAGGGAATGCCCATGCTATTTATGTGATGGATTCAACAAGTGGTGCTATTCTTCAAACCATTACATTAGCAGGTACTACCAACGTAGACTGGGAAGACCTTACAACAGACGGCACCTATATATATGTGGGTGATTTTGGAAATAATGTTGATGGAAACAGGACAGACCTTAAATTTTATCGGGTTCCTTTACAAAGTATCTTCAACATTACCGAAGCGATAGGTACCGTTTCTGGGGCAGATATAGAGGCTATTAATTTTTCATACGAAGACCAAACTGATTTTTCACCAACAGGCAACAATAACACTGACTTTGACTGCGAAGCTGTGATCTATCATAATGGCCAGTTGCATTTGTTTACCAAAAACTGGATAGGAAATACAACAAGTCATTATGTAATTCCTGCTGAACCGGGAGACTATGTAGCACAAAAGTTAGAAAGCTTTGATACCGGAGGAATATTAATTACGAGCGCTACTAAAGCAAATGATAATATCGTTATAATTTTGGGTTATAAGTATGTTCTTGCAGAACTCTATCCTTGTGCACTTTGGATAGTTTCAGGGTTTACTGAAATGAATAAGTTGTTTTCAACAGGAAATAAAAGAAAAATTGATTTGGGCAGTGCAGGTATTATTGGCCAAATTGAGAGTATTACAGCAGTAAAACCAACCTGGGTATTAATTTCAAATGAAAACAGGGACCCGGTAAGTCCGCGATTATATAGTCTATCAACAGAGCAGTGGACAGCCCAATACGTCCTCCCCTTCGGCATTGCCAATTTCACATCCCGCCTCAATAATAACCAGGTGGTATTAACCTGGGAATACAGCGAGCAGGGCATAGCCTATTTTGAAGTGGAAGCTGCCGGCAAAGCTAACGGAACCTACCAGTCAATAGGTAAAGTATACAATATTAATAACGCATCACAGTTTTTTAGTTATACAGACCAGGAACCGCTGGTAACCGCACAACGGTTTTACAGGATCAAGATCGTTTCTCCAGATGGTAAATACAGCTACAGTAAAACGCTTGCCGTTAGCGACAGCAGCAACACACAATTCAATCTTGCCGTAGCCCCCAATCCCTTCAACGATAAATTAGATATTAGTTTTTACAGCGATAAACGGCAAACCGTTCAGTTCTGCATCATGGATATGCATGGCAGAACAATAATGCTGAAGCAGTTGGAGTGTACCCCCGGCAGGTACAGCTATATGATGGATGGCTTGCAGGGCTTAAGCAATGGGGTTTATTTTTTAACCGCCAGAACACCGGGTAACAGCTATGTCCGGAAGATTGTGCGGTAATACGGCGGGAAACGAATCGCCTGTTCAACAGCGGCCGGCATCGGATGCAGGAGGTTCAGACCGCTTTAAGGGTTGAAATAATCCTCTAATAATGGCCCAGAATCACATCCTTCAGTTCCAGTGCATCATTAAAAACCACGAACTCTGCGGCATAGCCCGCTTCTATTTTCCCTAAGGGAACAGCAGGCGCTTTTAATAGTTGCGCGGGATAAGTGGAAGCCATGCGCAGCGCTTCTTCAAGCGGTATGCCGGCATGCGCCACCGCGTTTTTTACCGATTGCATCATAGTTAAGGCGGAACCCGAAAGCGTTCCGTTAGGAAGTGTATAGCGGTCGCCTTTAAATACATGCTGGTATCCGCCTTTGGAGGTTTCCGCAACGGCATCTGTTATAAAGAACAGGCGTTCACCCATTATTTTTTTGCTGATGCGCAGCGATACATAATCAACATGCACGCCATCGGTAACTACGCTGCTTTTAACGGTATCGTTATTATACACAGCACCTACCAGCCCGGGTTCCCGGCTTTGAAAAGGCGACATCGCGTTAAATAAATGGGTAGCAGCGGGAATTCCCAACGCAAATCCTTTTACAGCCTCCGCGTAAGTGGCATTACTATGCCCTGCCGAAACAATAATATCATTATCCATCAGCATCTTTATTATTTGCTCATCACAAACCTCGGGTGCTATGGTCATCATTTTAAGTACACCTTTGCCTTTTTCCAGCAACATGGCTACTTCATCAACGGTTGGCTTTTTAATGCATTCGGGAATATGTGCTCCTTTTTTTGCAGGATTCAGGTAAGGCCCTTCCATATGCAATCCCAGCACACCCTTTCCTCCCTGCTGCCAGTATGCTTTCACCAGTTCAATGCCTTTCAAAAATTTTTCAATAGTGTTAGTGGCCATGGTAAGCATAAACTGTGTGCAACCTCCTCTGAGGCAATACCGGTAAGTAGCGGCAATAGCATCTGTATTGAGTTCGGCCGAAAATAATTTGCCATCGCCGCCATAGATCTGGAGATCAATAAAAGCGGGTGCTATGTTTAGTCCGCCAAGGTTCTTAATTACATACCCGGCCGGCAGCTCCTTTTCATTGATTAGCCCCTCTGTTATATTATTGTTCACCAGGATGGCTTTGCCCGTTTCTTTTTTAGTGCCGCTGTATATGCTGCAGTTGGTATAGGCTATCTTCATTTATTTACAATTGGTTCAGGGATCAATTAAAAAACTGTCGGCATCTTTCCAGAAAGGGAATTGCCTGCGTACCGCTTCCAACTTTTCTTTAAGTAAAACGGTAGTAAACACGTCTTCCTGGTGTGCCTGTGTATATAAGATTTCACCCAGCGGGTCAGCAATCATAGAATCGCCGCTATGGTATATGCCATTGCCATCGTTTCCCACACGGTTTACGCCGGCAACATAACACTGATTTTCTATAGCCCTGGCCTGAAGTAAGGTTTTCCAGGCATGGCTGCGGCTTTCCGGCCAGTTGGCCACATAAATAATAAGATCATATTCGGGAAGGTTTGCCGCTCCATCCTGCCGCGGGTAGCTTTTCTGCCGCACCCATACCGGGAAACGAAGGTCATAACAAACCTGCAGGTTTATCTTCCATCCTTTTACGGAAGCGATGAGCCTTTTTTTACCAGCAGTATACCTTTCATTTTCAGAGGCATAGGCAAATAAATGCCGCTTATCGTAGTAACCATAATGGCCATCAGGCAGCATCCATATTAAACGGTTAAAATACTGTCCGTCTTCTTCAATAATAATGCTTCCGGTGAGGATGATCTTTTTTTGTGCTGCTACCGCTTGCATCCACTCCACTGTACGACCGTTCATTTTTTCGGCGAGCGCCTGCGGGTACATGCTAAAGCCTGTGCTGAACATTTCGGGCAATATCACTATTTCCGTTTGCCGCGGTATGGCCATGATCTTTTCCTTTAACATCCGCAGGTTAGCGGTTTTATCTTCCCAGTGCAAATGGGTTTGAATGGTAGTAACAGAAAGTACCGGCATAATTAACATAATTAATACATAAAATGCATTAAAATTCCCACAGTTAAACAGGAATATATTGCTATGTAAAATAATGGATTTTTGCTGAGGCTATGCTATTCCGGCGGTATTAATAAAATTCACGAGCGCGGCCGTATTCTTTAAGTTGAGCTTTTTTAGAATATTGTGGCGATGCACCTCTACCGTTTTAAGCGTTATGCTTAACTCCAACGCGATTTCTTTTGAAGACTGACCCTGTTTAATAAGGTCAATGATCTCTACTTCGCGCTGCGATAACAGGTTAATATCCGGCTTCTCGGTATCTTCTAAGATTTGCTCGGAAAGAATAGTCTTTACTTCGTGGCAGATATATTTATTGCCCTGTGCCACCTCACTGATAGCGCCAATCATTTCTTCTTTTGACGAATTTTTGGTGATATATCCCATTGCGCCAACCTGCAGCATTTTTTTGGCATAAGCGGGCTGCGAATGCATAGAAACGCCAATGATCCTGGAATCGGGAGATATTTTACGGATTTCCTTTGTGGCATCAAAACCGTTCATCGGGCTCATATTGATATCCATTAATATAATGTCCGGATGATTGTTTTCTGCAAGCTCAATAGCGGTTTTCCCCGAATCGGTTTCGGCAATTACCTGAAATCGCGGATCGCTGTTTAAAATAAAAGACCAGGTATCTCTGATCAGTTTATGGTCATCAACTATTAAGATCGTGATCTTATTAGTAGCAGGGATATTTACTAACATGTGCGGATAAGGTTTTTACAAATATAGGCGACTTTAAAGCTTTTAGATCAAGGGGTGAATTTCAGAAGTAGAATAATGTGAACGAATGTAATTAAATAAAAAATTAACCTGTTAAGTATAACAGATTAATATAATTTAATAACCAAATTTAAATTATCATGCAAAGGTATTTATATAAAATCATGCAAACCAATTATTTCTCTTAAAAATTGACCCCATAAATCAATATGCTATACCCCGGCACAACTATATTGCTTATTTGGCGCATTTTCTGTATGTTTTGGAAGGAGGTCATTAAAAAGCCCGGGAATTCCATAACGGTATAATCCGTTATAAATTGCTAAGGCTCACTGGTAATCTCCCGCAATATAAGAGATTTAAATTTGCCGCGCTCATCACCCATCGCGTCCGGATAACAGCCATCTTAGTTTTGTTTACCTTTGCTCTCAGTTTTATTATAATATATTATATACTTATGTTATGCAATGGTATTGTGAATCCTTAACGGAATATAAACGGCTAAAAACCAGGGAAGTAAATATTGGTGGATTACTTACAGGCAACTTTCATCCCATTCGTCTGCAAACTATGACCACCACCGACACTATGGATACTGCCGGCACCGTAGAGCAGTCTGTTCGTTGTATTGAGGCCGGTGCAGAAATGGTACGTATTACGGCGCCCAGCAAAAAGGAAGCAGAAAACCTGCTGAACATTAAAAATGAACTCCGTAAAAGAGGATACAATACCCCCCTCATTGCCGATATACATTTTACACCCAACGCGGCCGAAATTGCCGCCCGTATTGTTGAAAAAGTACGGGTGAACCCGGGTAATTATATTGACAAAAAGAAGTTTGAGTTTATTGAATACACCGATTCGGCCTATACCTCCGAAATAGAAAGGATACAACAACGTTTTACACCATTAGTTAAAATTTGTAAGGAATACGGAACGGCTATGCGCATTGGCACTAACCACGGATCGCTGAGCGACCGTATTATGAGCCGTTACGGAGATACGCCTATGGGTATGGTGGAAAGCGCGATGGAGTTTTTGCGCATTGCGCGGTATGAAAATTATCACAATATTGTGCTCAGCATGAAGGCCAGTAACCCGCAGGTAATGGTACAGGCCTACCGCCTGCTGGTGCGGCAAATGGCCGATGAGTTTGATGAATGTTATCCCCTGCATCTTGGTGTTACGGAAGCCGGTGATGGTGAAGACGGCAGAATAAAATCAGCTGTTGGTACCGGTACTTTGCTGGAAGACGGTATTGGCGATACCATACGGGTATCCTTAACCGAAGACCCGGAGTTTGAAATACCCGTGTGCCGCGATATTGTGAAACGCTACAGTGCCGCCTCATTCACCATTCACCATTCACCATTCACCATTCACCCCTCACCCCTCACTACTCACTACTCACCTTTCCGGTACAAACGGCGGGAAACTTTTGTGGTTAATCATATCGGCGGACGTCACGTTCCGGTAGTAGTGGCAGATGTAAGTAAAGCAGGTCAAATTACAGCAGGCACTTTACAACGTATAGGGTATACCTATGATAAAGCATCGGATAAGTGGAACATAAGCGATCTGGCGGCCGACTATATATTCCTTAACGGTAATGAATTGCCGTTTGCACTACCAGGTACTTTAAAAGTAATACTGCCTGCAAAAAACTGGCCGGAATGCTCAGACAAAGAAAAATATTATCCCTTATTTTCTTTTGATGAATACCTTAGCGCGGCCGGGCAAAACAAAAGCACGATATTAAATGTAGTAATGCTGAACTGCTTTAATGAAGGCGATTCGTTTGATTTGAACAGCCTGGATAAAGTTAAAGATGACCCTACAGTTGTACTTGCATTAAGCAGCGCCAATAAAAACGCGATGCAATCGGTGCGGCGTATGTTTATGGAACTGCTGGAAAAAGATATCCGGAACCCTGCTATATTAATTACCGGCAGCAACTGGCAAACCCCTGATGAACATCTTATTCATTTTGCTACCGAAACCGGCGCATTGTTCCTGGAGGGTTTTGGCGATGGCATTTGTTTGGGGATGACTACGGGCAGCTATGCGCTGCTTTCCAATAGCTACGGGCAACTGAATGCCAGTGGCAGAAATTATGTAGATAATAAAAGTCCCGAGCAGTTCATCAACAGTACGGCCTTTTCTATTTTGCAGGCAACACGTACCCGCATTTCAAAAACCGAATACATTTCCTGCCCTTCCTGTGGCAGAACCCTGTTTGACTTGCAGGAAACTACGGCTAAAATACGCGCAGTTACCAATCACCTTAAAGGTGTTAAGATTGCCATTATGGGCTGTATTGTAAACGGTCCCGGCGAAATGGCCGATGCCGATTTTGGTTATGTGGGCAGCGGTCCCGGAAGAATAACCTTATATAAGGGTAAAGAAGTTGTGAAGCGTTCCGTTGACAGTAGTATAGCAGTGGAAGAATTGATCAAACTACTTAAAGAAAGCGATGCCTGGGTAGAGCCGTAAATCCGGATAGGGTACTTTCCTCTCCCTTTTTACCATATAAGCACCAATGTTCCGGCAACAATCAAACCGGCGCCGGTAATGGTTTTAATATCCACCGGTTCTTTCAGGATCAGGAAGGCCAACCCTATGGCAATGGCTACACTGAGCTTATCAATAGGCGCAACCTTTGACACATC
The DNA here is from genome assembly GCF_035497235.1 of Agriterribacter sp. Classification (GTDB taxonomy): domain Bacteria; phylum Bacteroidota; class Bacteroidia; order Chitinophagales; family Chitinophagaceae; genus Agriterribacter. The sequence goes on along the minus strand of NZ_DATJEB010000033.1, from coordinate 244,728 downwards.
TCCCGTTTCCAGTGCTTTAAAATAAAATATCCATGATAACCCTGTTGCAATACCCGATAAGATTAAAAACAGCAGGTTGTTTTTGGTAAGTGTTTTCAGCGCTTTTATTTCACCTGTTGCCAGCACAATGCCCCATGCCACAAAAAGTATTACAATGGTTCTTATGGCAGTAGCTATATTTCCGCTTATTCCCTTAATGCCCATCTTTGCTAAAATGGCTGTGAGCGCGGCAAAGAAGGCGGAGAGCAGGGCATAATATTTCCACATGCTTCAGCTATTTTACTTTCCTTAGTACCGGAATGCCCGTCATGCCTGCCGCATCGCGGTAATCAATTACCAGCTTACTGCCTGTATGCTCAAAACGATAGCGCTTGCCGGTAATGGAACCGTTTACGGTGAGCGCTGTTTTACCCGTGTATTCAAACTGCACGTCTTCCCACATTTTAGGGGGTGTATAATTATACACAGCACCCGCAGCCCGGCGCTGTTCCTGCTGCCGGTTTTCATTTCTTTTTTGTCCGCAACACGACATAGTTTTATTTTTTAATCTTCTGAATACATAGTTTTATTGGCCCCGGCTGTATTATTTGAGCTGAACTGTTCAAGTAAACAAGCTGCGCCTGAAATGGCCGGCCACAGCAACAAAAGTACTTCCCAGTTGAATGCCATCCAATATGCAAATGGCAGGGCTACCCAAATACTAAGACAATAAAAGCAGTCGAGCAGGCTCCCGAGGAAGCCTGCTCCTGCTTTTTTCCTTAACCGGTAAATGATATCAAATGGCCCGTCTTCTTTAGAAAGAAGGTGCGTAAGCCGCCAGGTTGCCAGTGTACAAACCGTAAGTTGAAACCATTCATTCTGTAGCATGGTTAAGGTCTTTGTATGCCAATTAATACCTGTCCGCCGGAGAAATAAGGGTAGCCACTTTCTCCGTTGGTTAACCGCAGATAGCCGCTCAGTGAAATGCCGAATGCGCAAAAAGGCTGACCGGGTTCCAGCCAGTGACCAGTTGCGGGGAGCAGGGAAACAGTGTAATACCCTTCCACATCTGCCGCAGCTTCATTGATCGTTCCGCGGAAATAGGTAATACAATTCAAATCACTACCGTGTACATAGTTTCTTCCGCTGTTTATAGTGGCATCTAATATCCCCGGCGCTATAAAATTAGCGGGGGCGCCAGCCGGCGTAAATACAAAACCACCCGCACCCTTGGCCATAGATAATCCATAACTGTTCATAAAGCCGGTTGCAGATGCCGGTTTATGTACCGCTTTAAACTTTACGGTAAGCCCGGCACCTTCCACCACAGTTCCATTTACCACAGGCAATGTAAACAGGGCGCATTCACCCAAAGGTCCAACGCCATCCATAGTAATTTCAGGATCAATTTGCGCAGCTATTTCCTGGGTTTCAAAATACAGGGGAATGGTTTCTTCCGTTCCGGCCACAGGGTTAAGGCTGGCGTCTAATCCCTGGATCCTGAAAATGTAGCTGCCTGCTGTAAAATCGCCGGTAGCTATCCTTGCTTTTATGTTGCGGTAAGCAATAAGCCAGCTATAGGTAGTATCCGTTTCCACATTCAGGTAGGCATCTTTTGCCAGGTCAAAAACAGGCGTATCTACTACATTAATGCCCTGGAACCGTGGTAATGAAAATGGTTTGGTGAAAGCCGTGAAAAAGGTGAATGGCGCATTACGCCGGTACCACAGGCGGTAATATTTCACCGCGTTATTGCTCAGGCAGCCTCTTAACTGTAAGGTGCCGTTCCATGCGGCGCAACGTACGCCGGGCGCCCCGCTTCCATAAGCGGTAATAATGCCCAAATCGTTAAGAAAATTATTGGAACCTATCCGTGTACCCGAAGCTGTAGGCGGCCCCAGCACAATATTTCCCACGCCCTGCAAAATATGCTGTCCGTTGCATGCTAAGGGAATAAGGCACGACTTTGTTTTAGGAACACAAATATTGACCCTTCTTAAATGTCCAATGTTCCAGTTAGGGGCAGATTCAAAAACAGGCACAGCGGAACCAGGGCAGAGCAACTGAACCAATACATCGGGAGCCGACTGTTCAGTAGTTGTTTCACCGGAAGCCGTATCTGTTTCTATTTCGTCAATAATATCCGTTGCGTTAACCTTAAAGCGGAAAATATAATTGCCGTTGCGGTCGGCAAATGAGCTGCCCAGGTCGGTTCTTTCTCCGTTGCCGGTATAGGGGTCGCCCGATAATTCACCCATACTGCGGTCGTATTCCTGGAAGTTTAATATAGCATTGGGCAGCGATCCGCTTTCGCAATAAAAACGGTAGCGATCTGCAATTGTTATGGCATCGGAGCGGAGCTTGTCTGCTATATTTACGGAAGATATACCTGCTGCTGTACCGATGGATTTCTGTGCCGAGACCAGCCTGTTAAATACAAATCCTCCTTCATTTTTAGCGCGGGAGTCACCTGCCAACGGAACTGTATCCGGTATGCTGCGAACGGTAAATCTTTCTTTTGCCGGAATAGCTGCGGCTTCCGTTAGCGGAATGACCATAGGTGTAAAGGGATCCCCGGGAGAAGGTGGTAGTGGTTGTGGATTCAGCGCTACTGTTTCCAGCGCTTTTACCCTGGATGGATAATAGCTGCCGATCAATTTTTTTAATGCCGGGTTAAGCATGGCATCCTTTAACGCGACAAGGGTATCTATTACAATATACCTCCTGTTGCATGGATTGAACAGGCAAAAACCTTCATAGTAACTCACATTGCCATAAATGATATAGTCGTTGGCATCAACCGGTGTCCGGCAGGTAAGTATCAGATCATCAAAGTCTTCATCTGCCCCGGCATCATTGGATTGAATATCGAACCGGTAAAAGCCGCCCGATGAAACGGGAAAGGTGATCTGCATGCCGGAGGGAATAAACCCTGTTCCGGGATTGTTTTGCACGGTAACAGACCAGTTACTGCCGTTTACGAATATTTCCGGAGACCCAGGCGTACCGGCGTATGTTCCGTTGCCGGTATCGGCGCCCTCAATTTTAAACTGTTGGGGAAATGCGGCCGATTTTGACTTTACGCTCACGAGCCACATGCCCTGCATTTTGATTGACATAAAAAATAGTTTAATGATTAAAAGATGACAGTACCGTTTTTACAGGTTTTGCGCAGGTTCCTGAAAAGACATTGGATAATGGTATGGAAGGGGCGGATGCGGGAGTAGGTATTTCTTAAAACCTGTAGAATTTTTTTTGTTACCCCCCGCGCGGGTCATTAACATGCACTGTTTTATGTAACGGGAATCGTTTTATTATTTTGCAGGATTATCTTTACTGTATGAGCATGATCAGAAGGCAAAGTATTGTAGCCTCCGTAGTAATATATACAGGCTTTGCCGTGGGGATGCTGAATGTGTACTTTTTTACTAAAGAAGGGCTGTTTACCCCCGCCCAGTATGGGTTAACAAGTATTTTTATTGCTATAGCCACCATGATGCAAGCTTTTGCCAGCTTGGCCATGCCTTCTTATATTTTTAAGTTTCATCCTTATTATAATCACCACCTTCCCGCCCGTAAAAATGATATGATTAGCTGGGCGCTGCTTATAAGCTGCATTGGTTTTTTGCTGGTGATGCTTGCCGGCTGGATATTTAAAGACCTGGTGATCCGTAAATTCGGAAAAAACTCCCCCGACCTTGTTACCTATTATTACTGGATATTTCCCATGGGGTTTGGACTAACTATATATACCATACTGGAATCCTATGCCTGGAGCATACATAAGCCGGTACTCACCAACTTTTTAAAAGAAATACTGTGGCGTCTGTTTACCACAATGCTTATTGTATTATTTATTTTTCATGCCATTACCGGCTTTGGTGTATTCATAAAGCTGTATGCCTTTACCTTCCCCGGTATCGCCATCGTACTGTTTATCTATTTAATTGTTACTAAACAGATCCATTTTACTTTTAAACGAAGCAAGGTTACCCAGCGGTACTTTAAAAAAATTGTTTCACTTTGCATTTTTGCGTATTCGGGTATGATCGTTTTTACCCTTTCGGGTGTGTTTGACTCGCTTGTTATTGCTGCCGTATTAGACGATGGATTAAGCAAGGCGGGCATATTCGGGCTGGCGCAAATCATGACCAGTGTAATACAGGCGCCGCAAAGGGGTATCATCGCGGCTTCTATCGCGCATTTATCCAGGGCCTGGAAAGATAAGAATATGGAGTTGCTGCAAAAGATTTACCAGCGTTCATCCATTAACCTGCTGCTTTTTGCTACGGGAATTTTTGCATTGCTAACACTTAATTATACAGAAGCCATTTATACTTTAGGATTAAAAGACGCCTACCTGGCAGGCTTCAGTGCTTTTGTATTGCTGGGGCTCACCAGGGTAATTGATCTGGGTACCGGGCTTAATGCACAGATCATTGGCACCTCCAACTACTGGCGGTTTGAACTGGTGAGTGGCATCATATTACTGGTGTTTATGCTGCCCCTTACCTATTTCCTTACCAGGCAATATGATATATTGGGGCCTGCAATAGCCAATCTAATCTCCCAGGGAATAATTTACAATTTGATCCGTATTGTTTTTTTATGGAAGAAATTCAGACTACAGCCCTTTACGCCTGCCAGCCTGTATACTATAATAGTGGCGGTTTGTTGCTACGCTGCCTGTTACTTTGGTTTTAAAAACATACATGGCTTTACGGGTATGTTTTTGCGCAGTGCGGCCTTCATTTTGTTGTATGGCGGCAGCGTTATTTATTGTAAGCTTTCGCCCGATGTGCAACCGGTTTGGCAAAGTATCAGGAAGCGGATGGGAGTGTGAAATCCGGGGGGAATACAAAGAACCAAAATAATTAATCAGAAAATACGAACGCTAAAATCCGAAATTCGAAATCAATGAACAACCATACATCACAAACGATAAACTACAAAATAAACAATCTTACCTTGCATTAAATATTGAAGTATTACCATGCACACCGATTTTCTTGTTATAGGTTCCGGCATTGCAGGACTTACCTATGCGTTAAAAGTTGCCCGCGACTGCCCCGATAAAAAGATAATTATTTTTACCAAAACCACCTCCGATGAAACCAATACCAAATACGCCCAGGGCGGCATAGCGGGCGTATGGGATAATGAGAACGACAGTTTTGAAAAGCATATAGAAGATACGTTGATTGCCGGCGATGGTTTGTGCAATGAAAAAACGGTAGAGATAGTAGTACGGGAAGGTGTAGACAGGATAAGGGAAATTATTGAGTGGGGTGCAAAATTTGATAAGGAACCGGATGGCGATTATGCGCTCGGTAAGGAAGGCGGTCATAGCGAATTTCGTATACTGCATCATAAAGACGTAACCGGGAGGGAGATGGAAAGAGCGCTCTTAGATGCAATAAAATTGCAGCCTAATATTGAAGTGATCACCCATTGTTTTGTGGTAGATATTATTACACAGCATCATCTGGGTTATTTGGTTACCAAGTCAACCCCCGATATTGAATGCTTTGGTGTGTATGCTTTAAACCTCCGTACCCAAAAAATTGAAACGGTCAGGGCCGGCATTACCCTGCTGGCTACGGGGGGTAACGGACAGGTGTACCGTACCACTACCAACCCGGTTATTGCCACCGGCGATGGTGTGGCAATGGCCTACCGGGCAAAAGGCCGGATTGAAAATATGGAGTTCATCCAGTTTCACCCTACCGCCTTATACGAAGCCGGTGTGAAGGGACAGGCTTTTCTGATAACGGAAGCGGTGCGCGGTGATGGAGGTATTTTACGCAATAGCGAGGGCGAGGCGTTTATGGAAAGATATGATGCCCGTAAAGACCTGGCCCCGCGTGATATTGTGGCAAGAGCTATAGACAATGAAATGAAAAGAACAGGTACGGAACAGGTGTGGTTAGATTGCCGGGATATGAACCAGGAAAAATTTCTGCACCACTTTCCCAATATCTACGAAAAATGTTTGTCTATTGGAATTGATGTGGCTAAAAATATGATACCCGTAGCGCCTGCGGCGCATTACAGTTGTGGGGGTATTAAAACAGATGAATGGGCAAGAACTTCCATCCGTCATTTATATGCGGCGGGAGAATGCGCCTCAACAGGCCTGCATGGCGCTAACCGTTTGGCCAGCAATTCCCTGCTCGAAGCTATGGTGTTTGCGCACAGGGCGTATGTGGATGCTGTAAAAAAAACAAAGGATAATTCCGGTGGCGAGTGGGGTAGCTGGCACCGGAATGCCATACCCGACTGGCGTGCTGAAGGCACAACGGCTCCAAAGGAGATGATCCTGATCACGCAGAGTTTAAAAGAACTGCAGTTGCTGATGAGCGATTATGTAGGCATTGTAAGAACCAATACCCGTTTGGAACGTGCTATGCGCCGCTTAGATATGATGCACGAGGAAACAGAAGAATTGTATAAAACCACGGAAGTATCGCCGCAGCTTTGCCAGTTGCGTAATATGATCACCGTAGGGTACCTCATTGTTAAATCGGCCCAGTTCAGGCACGAAAGCAGGGGGCTTCATTTTAATACCGATTATCCGCATAAAAGCGGGCAGGTGCAGAATATTGTGCTGTAGGCAGGAAGCCCCGAAGCGGGGGGTGAAAGAAGCGGTGAGTGGTAAAAAAAAGAAGGAGTATTCGTCTTATCATCAGTGGTTATTTACCTGATACCTAACTACTGATACCTGATTGTCGTAAACCTTCCTTTGCGCACTCTGCGTGAACCCGTGAAACAATCCGGAGCGAAATGCAATTTCAAATTTGCAATTTCAAATTTCAAATCCTGTCTATCTTTGCGCTCATGTATTATCTTATTCTTGGCTTACTGTACCTGTTTTCTTTTCTGCCGTTGTGGGTCATATACCGCATATCCGATTTCATCAGCTTTTTGCTGCATTACGTTTTGGGCTACCGCAGAAAGGTATTAATGAAAAACCTTTCTATCGCTTTCCCCGAAAAAACGGAAAAGGAAAAAATGGCACTCATCAAAAAATTTTACAGGAACTTCACTGATACTTTTCTGGAAGCCATCAAGCTGCTTTCCATATCTGAAAAAAACCTCCGTAAAAGAATACAGTTCGACCCATCGGTTTTTAATGAGCTGTACCGTACAGGTAAAAGCTGCCAGGTGCATGCAGGACATAATTTTAACTGGGAATGGGTGAATGTAAGAGTGGCGAAGGAGTTGCTCTACCCTTACCTGGCCGTATATATACCTATTGGCAGTAAAATGCTTGACCGGGTGTTTAAGTATTTCCGGGAAAGAACCGGCACTACTATGTTACCTGCAACGGATATGAAAAACGCTATGTTGCCCTACCGCAATAAACAATACCTGCTGGCACTGGTAGCCGATCAAAACCCGGGCGATCCTTCAAAAGCGCATTGGGTAAAATTTTTTAACCGCTGGACGCCTTTTGTAACGGGTCCTGAAAAAAATGCACGCTTAAATGATATACCCGTTGTATTTGCCCGGTTTTCCAAGCCTAAAAGAGGATACTATCTTGTTGAAACGAAATTGGCCAGCCTGCACCCGGCAGCTATGAAAGAAGGAGAACTTACCCTGCAATATGTGCGCTACCTCGAAGCGGTGATCCGTAAACAACCCGAAGTATACCTGTGGAGCCATAACCGCTGGAAATGGGAAATCAAAGAGGAGTATGAGAACAGGAAGGTGGAAGATGAAAAGAACTTTCTGCCAAGATCATAATCTTTAGTTGAGGGAGAAAGTATTTTTTTACCTTTCGTAATTCTTTTTATTCTGTTAACACGTTAATAAGCCTCCTAAAAAAATATTACCGCTATAAAAGCCAAACGTTCTATCTTGGTAAAAAATACTGTTTATGTATAGAAAAGCTTTCCTGCTTGCCTTAAGCTGCTGCTTCATCAGTATTGCTGTGCTGGCTCAGAAAAAACAAAAGAAAAAGGATGCCGCGGTTGCTGTTGTCGCTGTTGACACAACAAAAAAATCACCCCCTAAATCACCAAAACCTACGATCGCGGAAAAAATAAAATCCAGTAAAAAAACAGACGGCCTTTTTACCATATACCAGGACACGGCTACGGGTAGTATACAATTATATATAAAGAAGGACCAGTTAGGGAAAGAATATATTTACCAGAGCTTTTCTATGGGCGGACCTACAAGGCTTTACCTGAACCAGAATATGATAAGAGCCACCTTTGTTTTTAGTATCGCCAAACCATTTGACAAGCTGGAATTTGCGCAGCAGAACACCAATTTTTATTACGATCCGTCCAATGCCGTAAGTAAGGCCGCGAATGTAGACGCCCCGCCGGCAATCTTTTTTTCAGAGAAGGTAGCAGCCGAAGATTCTACAGGCTACCTGATTGCTGCTGATGGCTTATTTATCAGCGATAAATTAGATCCGGTAAAACCCACGGTGCCGCCTGGTGTGCCCCCTACCGCGGTCTTTAACCTGGGCATGCTCAATGTAGCCAAATCAAAGTACAATCAAATAAGATCTTATCCCGACAATACGGATGTGGTGGTAGACCTTGCATACGACAATCCCACGCCTTTTAACCGGGGCGGAGATGATGTAACGGATGCACGCTATAACCGGGTGAGAATGCAGCATTCTTTTCTTGCTATGCCTGAAAATGATTACCGGCCGCGCCGCGATGACCCGAGAGTAGGTTATTTTGGAGCGGAGGTGCAGGACCTCACTTCCACATCGGCTACTCCTTATAAAGATTTTATCAGCCGCTGGAACCTCGTAAAAAAAGATCCCGCTGCCGCGGTAAGTGAACCGGTGGAACCCGTAGTATACTGGATAGAAAATACTACGCCGGTTGAATATCGTAATATCATTAAAGGAGCCGGCGAAAAATGGAATGAAGCTTTTGAAAAAGCAGGCTTTAAAAATGCTATAGTAATGAAGATCATGCCCGATACCGCCACCTGGGATCCGGCAGACATCCGCTACAATGTGATCCGCTGGGTGAGCAGCCCCTTTCCCAGTTATGGCGCCATTGGCCCCAGCTTCTTTAACCCCCGCACCGGCCAGATACTGGGGGCGGATATTACTGTGGAATGGAGAAGCGGCGCAGGTACCGTTAATTATGACGACCTGTTCAATGGTAGTAACGGTACGGAATTGCCCGCTGTTCAGCTACCCTGGACTGACGCCAGTGATGAGCCACATGTAAGCTTTGATAAGCATCATCTTCAGTATTGTACTATAGCCCGCGAATTGCAGGCGCAGTATATAACCGGACTAACCGTATTAGAAGCGCTGGATAACAGGCCGGAAGAAGTAAAGGAAATGCATAAGGAATTTCTTATTTATCTTATTATGCATGAAATGGGACATACGCTGGGATTGAATCATAACATGAAGGCCAGCCAGATGCTTAGCCCGGCGCAGGTAAATGATAAAAGCATTACAGATAAAATTGGGATGATCGGTTCTGTAATGGATTATCCCGCAATTAATGTAAGCCTTGACCGCAGTAAGCAGGGGAATTACTATACCACTAAAGCAGGCCCTTATGATATATGGGCTATAGAATATGGCTATACCCCTTTTGCCGCCGGTGAAGAGGAAGCAGCGCTGAATAAAATACTCAGCCGCAGTACCGATCCGCAGCTTGCTTTTGGCAATGATGCCGATGATATGCGTTCGCCGGGAGGAGGAATAGACCCGCGGGTAATGATCAACGATATGAGCAATGATATGATGGCTTATGCTGAAGACCGTTTTAAGCTGGTGAATAAGATGATGCCCCAATTAAAAGAGCGATACAGCAAACCCGGTCAAAGCTACCAGCAACTGCGCCAGCGCTACCTGATGCTGCAGAGCCAGCGGGCTCAAATGGCCAACGCGGTAAGCCGTTATATTGGCGGGGTATATGTAGACAGGAGTTTTGCGGGACAAAATACAACCGCCAAACCGTTTACCCCGGTTTCGCCCGAAACACAAAAGAAAGCGCTTGCACTGCTGAATAAATATATTTTCTCTCCCAACGTTTTTAATGCAGATGCGGTATTGTTTCCTTACCTGCAGCAACAACGCAGGGGCTTTAATTTCTTTGGCTCTACCGAAGACTATAAACCCCAGTCAACCGTTCAAAGCATTCAGCTATCCGTGTTAGCGCAACTGTTGCACCCGGTTACTTTGCAGCGTATCAATAACAGCGGATTGTATGGTAATACGTACAGCACCGCTAACCTTACATCCGATCTGAATAAATATTTTTTCACGGATGACCTGCAAACCAATGTGAATCTTTACAGGATAAACCTGCAAACAGAATATGTAAAGGCATTGGCAGCCATTGCTGCAAGTCCGATGCCCAACGCGTATGATAATGCTTCTAAAGCAGCAGCCTTGTCTTCACTCAAAAAAATAAAAGCCATGCTGGCCACGGCAGTATCCGCCAATGAACAAACCCGTGCACACCGTATCAACCTTAACTTTATTATTGATAAAGCCTTATCAGTAAAATAAGCAACAGGAAATATCGTTCCGGGGCTGTATCAAAAGGCTTCATGCCAAAATATTTTTTTTAAACAACCCTTTTTTATGCCGGATGGCGTAAGGGTGGATGCATTGTGTTAGTGCGGTGCTAAAACAGGCATTCCAGTACTACCTGCACTTACGGTTAATTATAAGTGTAGTTTTTGGGTAAGGGAAAAACAAGAGGGATGATAAGGGTGCGGTATCTACTTGTCAGATTCGGTTAACCGCTGGTGTCTTGCAATACTGGCGATATACATGGCAAACCCCGCTATAGCAGTATCTTTAAGCGCATTCACCAGCGCTAACTGCCGCATCGTAGGATCGCCTGAATTTAAATGATTGGGAATGTGAATTAACAACACAAATGCAACTAGCAAAGCGGCAAGGAGATACCCTGCAAGAGATACAAAGCGGTTGGTTATAAAAGCCACAGCGGCAAGAATAAAAGCAATGCCAACCAAATAAACCCATACTATTCCTCTTGGAAGATACAACGGCACATAGTTGAGCATTTCGTTCGGATTGGTGAAATGTATAATGCCGAAGATAATCATAACAATGGCCAGGAGCCATATGGCTATGCGGGAAATCGTTAGGTGTATCATAAAAAGAACTTTTAATGCTATTAAGTTAATTCATTTCTTTTAGAATGACGGATTATATTTTGCACAGATAAGGCAAACTGCGTATAGCCGTTTTTGTTTGGTGTGTATATTTTTGGCTGAACCCCATTTACGGGGTAGTTGACCTGCGATCTCAAATTGTTTTTTACAGCGCAAGAGAAGCTGCCGGTTAATACACGGGGCTCATCCAAAAGAAAAAGCCCAACTACAAAGCTGTAGCTGGGCCTCCATTGACACTTGCTTTCTTTAACCCCTTCACATGAAAATTTATTGTATAATTATTTTACCTGTAGTTATTCCAAAATCGCTGCCTGATATTGTTACCGCATATATTCCTTTTCCGGAAGTAGCGGCGCCTGTGAAAACACGAATAGCCTGCCCCGTGGTAATATTTCCGGCATTTTGTTTGGATAAGATTTTTCCGTTTAAACCGGTAATGGTAATTACTGCATTGCGGATATTGCTGCTACTGGTTACGAAAAAGGAATTACCTGTTACTACGGTGGGATAAACGCTTATTTTATTTGCAGAAGTTACGGCCGCACGAATGCTTACTGTTGCCGAATAAGTGGTAATACCGCTCCTGTCGGTCATTTTTAAACGGTAATAAGCCATTCCCCTGAAAGGAGACTGATCGGTAAAACTATATTGCGTAACCGAATTGCTGTTAGATGGTACTGTGCCGATACCCGAAAAAGATAAGCCGTTTATACTCTTTTCTACTTCAAATAAGCGGGGATCACTGTTGGAAGAGATGTTCCAGTTCAATTGCACGGTATGTTCTTTTTCGCGGGCGGTAAAAGATTCCAGGGTAACAGGTAATATGGAGAGGGTTTGCATGGCAAACGAAACCCTGTTATCCACGGCGTTTTCATAATATTCCAGTACCAGGTCATGCGTTCCGCTTAACGAAGCGCTGTAGCTTGTGGTAGTATATGAATGCAGCGTCCAGTTATTAATGATCCAGGTAGCGCCGCCATCAACGCTTAGCCTGTAGCCATCATCGGCTCCAACGGTAAACATATAGGTTCCGGCAGCAAATGTTTTGCTAAGCCGGTAACGTAGGCTAAAGGTTTCGGTTTGAACCGGGCAGCCGCTGGTAGCGTAAGATACATTGGCTCCTCCAAAGTTTTGGTCGAATGCCGGGTCACTGGCAGACCCTTCATGCACCATACCTGCGTATACTTCAAAATTGGTTCCATCGTACACATATCCATTCCATATGTTGCCTGTTCCATATATCCCGGTGTTTTCTGTTCCGTTGCATGCGGCGGATAGTGCAAAAGATATCCTGTTTTCTCCCCCGTTCTCATAATATTCCAATACCATATTATAAGTGCCATTTAGCGCAACAGAAAGGGTGGTAATGGTATAAGACTGATCATTCCAGCGATCAATGGCCCATGTGGCGCCGCCATCAAGGCTCAGCCTGTAGCCGTCATCTCCACCTACCGTAAAAATATAATTGCCGCTGGTAAAGGTTTTGGTAAGCTTATAGCGCATGCTGAACGTTTCCGTTTGTACGAAACAGCCGGTAGTAGGATAGTTTACATTGCTTCCCCCAAAATTCCTGTCAAAGTTAGGGCTTGCCGCTGTTCCTTCATTTACATAGCTGCGGTAATCCGTAAAATTCATGCTATTATATGTGTACCCGATCCATATATTACCGGTTCCGTAAGTAGTTTGGTCGCCAACGGGCGTACAGGGTTGACTATTTACACATAATATGTAAAAAAGGGAAATTGTAAAAATGAGTAAAAACCTTTTCATGGTGGTTTAATTGGGGTTAAATATTGCGCAAACATAACGCAGCCAGCTAAGTGTTATTGCTTATTTTCGATAGGACATACACTTAGCTATGCATATAAATCCATATATCCGTATTATATGCTGCTTTTTATAATTATAAGCGTATAAGGGTAGTATAGATATTCGATTATGATCTGTGTTGATAAAGGTTAAGTTTATGCAGGAAACATAATACCTGGAAGCGATGGAATACACCCATGTGCTATTCGCCGGGCTGATCAAAAGCTTCGATAAACTGAAATTTAAAAATTCGGGGGTTGATTCAGATGGAGGAAGCTTTTTACGCGCTTTATCTCTTGCGCTTTAAATCGTACCTTTGCGGCTTATTTTCGCAAAAGGCAGAATTTAAAACAAGAAGCAGCTATGATTACAGTGAACAATGTGTCGTTATCTTTTGGCAAAAGGGTATTATTTGATGAGGTAAACCTGAGCTTCAATAAGGGTAATTGCTATGGCGTTATTGGAGCCAACGGCGCCGGGAAATCTACTTTTTTAAAGATCCTTTCCGGTGAAATTGACCCCAGCAAAGGAACAATAGATATTACTCCCGGTGAACGGATGGCGGTTTTGCAGCAAAACCACTTTGCCTTTGATGAATATACAGCTCTTCAGACGGTAATGATGGGACACCAGAAATTGTGGCAGGTGATGCAGGAAAGAGACGCTATTTACGCCAAAGAAGATTTTACCGAAGCAGATGGTATGCGTGCCGGCGAGCTGGAAGGCGAATTTGGCGAAATGGGCGGATATACCGCTGAAAGCGATGGGGGAACACTATTAGGCGAGTTGGGGGTTAAAGAAGAATACCACCTGGCGTTAATGAAAGACCTGCCGGGCGCTATAAAAGTGCGCATATTACTGGCGCAAACTTTATTTGGCAACCCGGATATACTGATATTAGATGAACCTACCAATGACCTTGATGTGGAAACCATCAGTTGGCTCGAAAATTTTTTAGCCGATTATGAAAACATTGTCATCGTAGTTAGCCACGACAGGCACTTTTTGGATTCCGTATGTACGCATGTAGCCGATGTAGACCGTCAGAAAATAAAGATATATACCGGAAACTATACGTTCTGGTACGAGAGCAGCCAGTTGGCGGCACGCCAGTTGTCTGACAAGAATAAGAAAATGGAAGATAAGCGTAAAGACCTGCTCGATTTTATCGCCCGGTTCAGCGCTAACGCTTCTAAAAGCAAGCAGGCTACCTCACGTAAAAAAGCCCTTGAAAAATTAGTAATAGAAGATATTGAGCCTTCTAACAGGCGGTATCCCGGTATTATTTTCAAGCAGGATCGGGAAGTGGGTAACCAGGTATTGAATGTAGAAAAATTATTGAAGAGAACAGATGACGGGAGGGTTTTGTTCAGCAATGTCAGTTTTTCGGTAAACAAAGGAGATAAGATCGCTTTCTTTTCCAAAGATCATCTTGCCCTCACTTCTTTCTTCGAGATCATTAATGGCAAAATGGAGGCAAGCGGCGGCAAATATGAATGGGGTACTACTATTACCAAAGCCTATTTACCCAATGATAACGCGGCTTATTTTGAACAGAAGGAAGTAAACCTGATGGATTGGCTCAGGCAGTTTGTGCCGCCAAACGTTACGGATGTGGATGAACCGTTTTTGCGTGGCTTTCTGGGAAAAATGCTTTTCAGCGGTGATGAGATCCTGAAAAAAACAGGTGTGCTGAGCGGAGGCGAAAAGGTAAGATGTATGATCAGCCGCATGATGATTCAAAATCCCAATCTTGTAATATTAGATGAACCTACCAATCATCTTGACCTGGAAAGCATTCAGTCGTTCAATGAAAGTATGGTAAATTTTAAAGGGGTAGTATTGCTTACTTCACACGACCATACTTTTATGGAAACTGTTGCCAACAGGGTAATAGAGCTAACACCTAAAGGAATTATAGACAGGCTGACCACATTTGATGAATACTTGGAAGACGACAGGGTGAAGGAGTTGAGAGAGACGATGTATGAAGGCAGAGGCGTGCTGGTGCAGGGGTATTTGTAGTTTGGGGTTTATTGTTGTTCGATTTGGATAGGAAGGATTTGAAATTTAATATTTGAGATTGCATTCCGCTTTGGATTTGAGATTTATTTGTTCCTTGTGCTTTTGTATTTGTTCGTATTTAAAACCGCATGGCGCGTAAAAAAAAGACAATACCCGGCTGGAAGGCTTTACTGGTAATGACAGGCATGATGCTCTTAGGCGCTGCCGTTATATATGGCTATGTTCGCTGGAAAGATTACCACGTGCATTTTGTTCGTTACACTGCCTTTGGTATTGAAATTCCCGTTAATTATAATATTCATGGTATAGATGTTTCGCATCATCAGGATGTGATAGATTGGCAGGAAGTAAAGAAGATGAATGTAGAAGATATGCAGTTGAGCTTTGCTTTTATTAAAGCCACAGAAGGATTGGTAAACGTAGATAAATTGTTTAAGCGCAATTGGTATAAGGCAAGGGAAGAAGGAATGGCAAGAGGTGCTTACCATTTTTTTCTGGCTACCAAAAGCGGGAAAAAGCAGGCAGATAATTTTATAGCACAGGTAACGCTGGAACCGGGAGACCTGCCCCCGGTGCTGGATGTAGAGCAATTATACGGAGTAAAGCCTAAAGACCTTCGTATAAGGGTTCAGGAATGGCTCACCACTATTGAAGCCTACTATAAGGTAAAACCTATTATTTATACCAATGTTGATTTTTATGATCAATACCTGGGAAAAGCGTTTGATGAATACCCATTGTGGGTGGCGCATTATCTGCAACCCAATAAGCCCCGCATTGAAAGACCCTGGGTATTCTGGCAGCATAGTGAAACGGGAAAAGTTAATGGTATAAGCACCAGGGTAGATTTTAATGTGTTTAACGGCGATTCGGCGGCTTTCAGTCAATTGTTGTTAAACTAAAATAAAAGCATTAATATATGAGTAATGGCATTGAACCCGAATTAAAACGGATCATCACAAAAATTTTGCGGGTAATAACAGCCATAATCGTATGGTCTGTTATTACCATATTCTTCGGTTTATACCTAGAGTGGGCTTTAATCAGGGGTTCCTTTAATACCTTTAATACGATATTCTATACATGGTTTGTAATAAGCTTTGTGGCGCTGATCTACTTTTTTTACCGGATATGGCGCGAATAGGGCATGTTAACCGGATATTTATATTTGGCGGAATCGCATTAAAGTAAGCACATTCCGCCAACTATAGTTATATCGCGGATGTTGGAATAAGGATTTCGTTGTGAAGTAAAATGTTCTTAATGTTAATAATCGTCAGCCAAACAGGTCGCCTGCTATTATCTGGCTTGGTACTAACTCGGTAGCATAGCTGTTCTCCTGTACGCCAAAGCAGGTTACCAGGGTAATGAAAACACTTTTTTTAGCGGGCGCCGCCATCCTTACCATGGCTCTTTTATTTCTTAATTCCGCTGCATATTTTTTTGTTATGGTAAAGGGTGCATCGTAAAATTTCATTTCACATACATTAATGATATTATATGCCCTGTCTATCAGCATATCTATTTGCACCCCCCCGGTATCGCCGCCGGCTTTTTGTATGTAGCTGCCGGCTTCAGTATAAACGGCTGCTATGCCCATTGCTCTTTTCATTTGTTGTAAATGCATAAAGCAGATATTTTCGAAAGCGTAACCGCACCAGGTTTTCCATTGCGGCGTATGTTCAAGACTAATAAAACTGCCTTCCCCGTTTTTTCTTTTGCCTTCCATGAACTTCAGGTAAAACAGGGAATAGTTGTCTGCTAAATGGTATAGTATATCCTTTTTCTTTTTGTTGAATGGCGGTACGGTTAATATGAAATCGGATTGTTCGAGCTCTGTAAGGACACGGGTAACGCTGCCTCCATCGCTTATTCCTGTTAGCTCCGGCAGTTAGGAGCGGGTAACTCCCATCCATTTGGTAGCCAAAACACGGATAATGGTAATATGGGTATCCGGCTTGTCATACAGCGAGGCATACAATTTGTCAAATTCTTCTTTTAGTAACCCGTTTTTCGAAAAACACAGCCGGTCAATTTGCCAGGCTACGCTCCTGCCTTTTTTTATCTCTTTCAGGTAATGCGGAACACCACCGGTAATCATGTACAACTGTATGATCTGGTACCTGTTAAGACCAATATGCGCCGTTTTTAAAAACTGTTCGGTTTCACCCAGCGTAAAGGGTTTTAAATGTATAAGCTTTGTGATCCTGTTGCATACCAGTCATTTCAAAGCTGCATACGCCTTCCAGTACATGCCGTATCAGGTACGTTTTTCCTACCCGGCGGCGTCCTATTACGGCTACCATGCTCCATCAGGAATTGCCAGTGCCTGTTGTTAGCTGCTGTGATCAGAAACGATTGTCCACGCTCCCTTAATTTTACGGATCAGTAAAGTATAATGTCCGCTCAAATCCCCGATACTTCGTTTGAGAAACCATTTACCCGCCACGTAATAATATTCCGGGGAAAGTTTTTTGATATGCAGTACCTCAAACCGGAGCCTGCCCATCTTTGACGTATCGCTATAGGTTTTTTTATAGCGGGTTAAGGTATTCCGGTAACCATACACCACGCCGCTGCTACCAACAAACATAAGGGAATCGTTGTTCCAGTAATCTTTTACAAAATTGTCGAGGTCTCCCTTATTCCAGTACAGGGTTTGGTCATCTAATATTTTTAAAATCGCTTTTTCATCTGCAGACTGGGCGCTGACCCTGAATAGCCCCAGGCTTGCCAGGAGCAACAGGCTTACTATTTTTTGCATATCAGGAAAAATAAAGCGCTAATTTAAGTAAGAAATTTTTTTGGATAGTTGTGATTTTTGAAAAGACCTGCAAATAATCAGAAAAGCATAGCGTAATAAAACGGTTTGATGATGAATATTTTCGGCACCTATTTTAGCAGATTATTCTTTTTATTTTAAAAAAATATTGAACTTTTAGAGCAGATTGAAACGTATAAATCAGAAAAATAAAAAATTAAATTATGAAAGCAGTTATTTGTACGAAATACGGTCCACCCGAAGTTCTGCATATTGTGGATGTAGAAAAACCTGTTCCTAAGGATAAGGAAATTCTGGTACGCATTGTTGCCGCTTCAGTAAATTCTGGCGATGTCAGAGTGCGGGGTCTTGTTGTTACAGGCTTTATGAAAATTATATTTCGGTTCGTTATCGGATTTTCAAAACCCCGCAGGCCGATTTTGGGAACCGTGTTTTCGGGTGTTGTTGAACAAATTGGCAGCGGGGTTACACAATTTAACGCGGGAGACGAAGTATTTGGGATTACCGGCTTTAAATTTGGTACTTATGCTGAATATATTGCGGTCAATGAAAAAAGTAATGTACTACTAAAACCTGTAAATACCAGTTTTGAAGAGGCTGCGGCAATTCCGTTTGGCGGACAAACCGCCATTTATTTTTTAGAAAAGGCAGGGATAAAACAGAAGGCAAATCTCAACGTACTGATCATTGGCGCCACTGGTTCTGTAGGCTCAGCAGCTATACAAGTAGCACAGCATTATAGTGCAAACATTACTGCAGTTTGTAGTTCAAGCGGGGTTGAAATAGCAAGGTCACTGGGGGTTACCAATTTGATATTATACGATAAGGAAGATTTTACAAAGTACCCGATGAAGTTCGATATTGTTTTTGATGCCGTGGGCAAGACAACAAAAAAGCAATGTTTACATCTTCTGAACCAGGGTGGGGTTTTCAAATCTGTTGCAGGGCTGGAATACGCTTCCGAAACGAAGGAACAGTTAGTCCTTTTAAAAGAATTGTTTGAAAAAGGCGATTATAAAGCAGTAATTGATAAAACCTTTTCAATGAATGAAGTGGTAGCCGCTCACCGGTACGTAGATACCGGAAGAAAAAAGGGAAACGTAGTGCTGAAAATAACTGAATAACGCGAAAGCCCTGACCTGGTAGTTGTGTACATGCATTGTGATAACACTACAGCTTTTCCACTACAATGCGGGTATTGCTTAAATAGGAAATCATTACACGGATCAGATCGCCCGTTTTTATAGTGGCAAGCGCTTCACCGGGCAACTGAATTTTAGCCTGTATTGTATCATTGATGAGGTTTACATGGGCGCCATAGGGCGAAACCTTAATAACGGTAGCTTCTATTGGCGTTTTATTTTTGAAATACTGTACCGCTTTGCGAAATTCAGGAATATAGTTGTGCGTAAAAAGTTCGGCAGAGAGGCTGTTGGGTTTATCCAGATGCAGTAATTTAAATTCAACAGGTTCATTAAAATTTTTTTCTGCCGGCGGAATTTCCCATGGGGATAGTACCAGCGGAAAAAAAATATAACTGCCGATTTCTTTCACAAAAAGGGCATCCTCCACACGTTTTAAATAGCCGGTAAAGCGGTTATCCGTTGCCGCTTTGTGAACGAGTTGCTCTATCGCGGTATTATATAGAAACTTTAAATTAAAAGCTATTATCCTTTTACCCCTGTCGGCGCCCTTTACCTGGAAACGTACGGCATCGCCTATACGATACTGGTGCGGTTTCTTCTCTTTCTGCCCTTCTTTATCGTCTGTTCTGCAGGTGATCGTTTTCTTTTTATCCTTATAAATGTATTCAATGGATACATATTGTTTTTCGTGATTTACAGATGTTATCTTTCCTTTAATTATAGCATTATTATCCATGTACTGCGCATTTATGCGAAGGTGAGGAAATTATATGAGTGTATCCCATTTTCAACAACGGGCCGGGATCAATATTGGCAGAGAGAAAAGTGTTTTGTTTATTTTCCAGGAGCCGCATGCAGCAATTCCAAGCCTACCAGTGTTCGTTGCTTAAATCCCGGCCATGCATTTGTACCGGCGGATTCGTTTACCAACAGGTATTTGTCAAAGTCTTTTTTCTTCAGGTAAACTCCCAGAAAAGCGGTTAAGAAGTGTTGATTAATATTGTTGATGCGCCGTTCATTCCAGGCCGGTTCAGCATAATGATAATATTCCTGCATAGATAGCTCGGGTTGTAGTGATTCAGGCGGAGGGGGGTTGGGCGCTACATTATGTCTTGCGTTTTCGTAGGTAAGCAGGTAACGGCTGGCATTTATCGCTCCGTTATACATGGCTTTTGTTCCATCCTCATACCCCGATACATCATCTTTGCTTCCCGCCACAAAAAAAACAGGTATTTTCAAGCCTTTTAATCCTTGTGCATCCCATACGCCTCTTTGCATACCCCATGGCGCAAAGGCCACTACGGCTTTAATCCGTGAGTCCAAAGATGCTTCAAACTGCGGGTTATTGGCAGTGCGTACATTGATTGCTTTGCTTCCTCCCGTCATAGCAGTAAAAAAGCCAGCTAATTTTTCACTGTAACCGGCCCCGGCCACATTTAATACACCATAGCCACCCATGGAGTACCCGATAAGCGCCGTATTGCCGGCATCTGCCAATCCTGATAAAAAACTTCCGCTACCTGCTTTACCTGCTTCCGCCATTTCATTAAGCACAAAAAGGACATCTTTTGAACGGTTGAGCAAGGTACTTTGAAAGCCCTTTGTATCACTATGAGTAGATTCGGTGTGATCAATTGCCACTACTACATACCCTTTGGACGCCAGGTTCTCAGTGAGATAGGATAGCAATACCCTTGAACCCGGGTAACCATGTGATACAATGACCAATGGAAATGCGGCAGCTCCCTCATCAGGAACGGCATCGCGCAATGCCCTGCCCTTAAAACTAAAAGGAACAATGGGCCTTAACGAATCATTTGAGCTGCCTAATACATCTTCGTAAACTGCGAGCATGGCTTTGCCTTCAGGCACCCTGGCAGGATACCATACTTCCAGCTTTAGGGAACGATCGTATAACGGATCAGCACCTCCTTTTGAATGTAGTATATCTGCCTGGTCTTTATTTATAAGGGTTAGGGTGCGCACGCCCACTTTGTATGGTCCCCTTGCTGCCAGTTCCGGGGCATCGGGCAATGCATCGCCGTTGATAAATGACGCCGCAATGGTTTGTGCTTTTACCGGTGCGGCAATCAAAAAATAAACTAAAATGATGAAGAAACAATTGCGCTTCATTGTTAAGTATTTAAAATGTTGAAAAGAGCAAAACTTCAGGCATCCATTACTGTAACTGAAAATTATTACTATAAATATAAGCTAACTAAAGCGCCGGGTTTATACTAACATAGTCCCGATTACCCGGTCGGTATGCATAGTATCAGACCGGGTAAGTATATTCCATTTTATGCAGGTATAAGGCCTAATAACATCTAATCATTTTGCAGTCCGGCCCTCCTTCATCGCGTACCGACTGCAAAATATAGTGCTATTCCGTTTTCCTGTTTCCCGCTTTATCAAACAACTTTTTTAAATGCCGTTCTGTAAGCGGAATGGGCAGAAGGCTAAATAAAAAAGTGAGTATTATTCCGGTAATTATGCCTGTTTGGCTCAAAGATGGTATGAAGAAGGAAAGCAGTGCTGTTGCGGTAAGTATACCACCGCAAAGCAGCATCAGCTTTGAAGAATAGCGGTTAGCCTCCTCCCATGTTTGCGGGTTGCGCATGGAGGCTTTTGTTCTGTAGCCGTAAGTTGAATTGATTTTTTTGGGCGGATAAAACAGGGTTATCATACTCATAACAATAAGTGTGCAGCCCGTAACACCTGTAACAATGGTAAAGGGAAACATATTCTTTTTATAATTGCTGTTATCTGTTTACCGGAATTTATTTCCCTCTCGCCACTTTATACAGTAAGCCACCCAGTGCTGCAAAAAAGATCACCCCTAATATTTCATAACCTAAGGCGCCACCCAGTACATTAGTGATCCCATCTTCAAAGCTCAGCTTTCCTAATCCTTTTGAAATGGTATCGTTAGCAGCCAGGAAGGCTACGATCACGCCCGCTATGGCGCCGCCAGCCACCAATCCTGTTGCAAACAGGTTGCCTTTTCCCAGGTCTTCTTCACCGGGTTGTAATACTTCGCCTTTCTTTTTAGCCTGCCAGTCAACAATACCACGTATAGCGCCGCCTATAAAAATAGGTAACGTGGTTGCCAGAGGCAGGTACAAACCAATGGCGAATGATAAGGCTTTAATACCGCAAAGCTCTACCACCACCGCCACAAAAACACCCACCAGCACATACTGCCAGTCGAGGTTAAACGACAGTACGCCTTTTATTAGTGTAGCCATTAACGTGGCCTGCGGGGCTGCGTAGGTGCTTTGTCCAATGGCATGATGGATGCCCTGCGCTACCATTTCGGGAGTGGGGGTATCCAATACTTTTATGGTTATTCCTATTGCCAGGGAAGAAACAATTACGCCAATGAACAGCGCCAATTGCTGGTACCGTGGTGTAGCGCCAATGATATAACCGGTTTTAAGATCCTGCGAAGTAGCGCCTGCATTTGCCGCGGCTATGCATATCATGCCTCCTGCCACCAGCACCATGGGTTCATAAGATTTACCCGTCCAGCCCACCGCTATAAAAATTAAGCAGGTGCCCAGGATAGTGGCAATGGTCATCCCGGAAATAGGGTTATTGGAAGAACCGATCAGCCCCACAATGCGGGAAGAAACGGTTACAAACAATGCGCCAAACACTACAATAAGCACGCCCACCAGCAGGCGGCTGATAAAATTTTCGCCGGGGATGAACGGCAGAACAGATACGATCAGTACCAGTCCCAAACTTCCAAAGCCTACCACTTTTAAACTCAAATCCTTTTCTGTACGCAATTCTTCAGTGGTTATGTTGCCGGCATTTTTATTTTTTAATGAACCCAGGCTGCTTTTAAATGAAGACACTATAGTTGGCAGGGTTTTTAACAGTGTTATAAAACCGCCTGCCGCAACGGCGCCCGCCCCTATTTGCCGGATATAGGCCCAATAAATAGCGTTTGAAAAATCAGTAAAAGTATGGGTGTCGGGGTTCCAGCCACCCTTTCCTCCTGCCGTACTCACATCGGCGAGTACCCCAAGTTTTACCAATTGGGCGGCAATGGAATCGGCAGGTACAAGTGTGGCCAGTAAAGGGATCAGTACAAAAGAGGCCAGCACGCTGCCCGCTACCAGCACGCCACCTATTTTAGGTCCGATGATATAACCTACGCCCAGGTATTCAGGTGTTATTTCGCCGCTCACTTTTGCCGAAGGCAGAAATTTATTAACCTGCTTAGTCATAAATTCCGGCGTTTCGGCAATGACATGAACGATCTTTTGTAAAAAAGCATAAACTAATGCGAAGCCTACTCCTGTAAAAGCGGTTTTAGCAAAATCGCCGCCTTTCTCCCCGGCTTTTAATACGGCCGCGCAGGCGGTTCCTTCCGGATAGGGAAGGGTATCGTGTTCCTTTACAATCAGTGGCCGCCGCAATGGTATCATCATTAGCGTACCCAGTATACCGCCCAGTATGGCAAGCGTAAGTATGGTTACATAATTAAAATAGTCTTCATTGGCCTTATCGCTCAAAAATAAAAATCCGGGCAGCGTAAATACAACACCAGCCGCAATGCTTTCACCTGCCGATCCTGTTGTTTGAATAATATTGTTCTCAAGAATGGTGGTCTTTAAAAAAAGCCTGCTGAGTGTTATGGCCATTACCGCAATGGGTATGGAGGCAGAAACAGTTAACCCCGCTTTGAGCGCAAGATATACGGTAGACGCGCCAAAGATGATACCAAACACCGAACCGGTTAATATGGCTTTAATGGTAAACTCGGCCATTTTAGTTTCGGGAGCAATGAAGGGCTGAAATTTTTTTTCAGGCATAGCTTGGAAAGTTTTCGGAAGAAAGATAAAGAAAATAGGGATTGGGTAAATAATAATCAACGCCCGGGTTTGAAAAAGAAAAGCCCAACAAGATTCCCGGTGGCGAAAATCCGCCAAAGCGGTGCCATTTGAAATGTGCCGGAAACAAATCTTTCAACCGGTCAGATCGCCGGCTTTTTTAATAAAGAAAAATGCTGCATGGCTTCCAGTATGCCGCCTGCGCCATCTTCTTTGGCATGGTATATAGCAGGCAGATCCGCGGTTGCTTCCCGTAAGCCGGGTTCCGCATTGCCTACCACAACCCCTTTGTATCCTGTTGCAAATAAAGACAGGTCGTTGAAGGTATCGCCTGCCACCAGGATATTTTCTATGGTAAAATGATATTGTTTGGCCAGCAACTGCAGGCTGTATCCTTTATTAATGCCTTTGGGTAATACATCCGCAAACTTTCCTGCAGACAATACCAGGTCGCAATTTAATTGTTCCACCTTATACTTTAGATCGTCAACATCCGTGTGATCATTATAAAAATAGGAGCAGCGCCGTTGCTGGGGAACATCCTGCGGTGTAAGGCCTTTTACACCGGCCAGTAGTGCGGCTACTTTTTTCTTTCCCGGCCATCTTTCTTCAATCAATGATTGAATGGGCTCAACGGGTTCAAGCGAATTGCCATTTACAATAGTAGCGCCCACATCACAAATAATGAAACCCGGCTTTGGCATTAATGGTTCTTCAAAAAGCGGTAAAATGGTTGCCAGGCCTCTGCCGCTTACAAAAATAAGCTGAAGCCCTTTATGACTGTTTATTATACGATACAGTGCAGCGCGCTGTACGGGATCTCCGCCTAAAAATGTGCCGTCCAAATCCGTAGCCAGTAACATTATCTTTTTCTCTTTTTGTTATAGTGGTAAAGGGCAAATATCCTTTATAAAATGATGATATGCCTTTTACCTAAAAAATGCCGGGTTACCTAAGAAGCTGAGAGCGTATGGCAGCACAGTATGCAAAATCCCCGGAATCATTTTTAAACAGCCCCTAACAGGCTGCATAATGCTGTTTCAGCAGCTTTTCTTATACCTGCATACGAAAAATCATCCTTAACCGTTCCTATTAATAAAAATGAAAAGGGGAAGCGGACAGCTACATTTAACCATAATGCTATGAAAAAGTTCATTATTTGTGCAGCATGCGGCTTTTTGCTGCTGTGGTATATAAGTGGGTGTTCACCAAAATATGGATGCCCGGCTAATGGTAAGAGCGTTGGAGCAGAAAGAATCCTAAGCGGGGAAAAGGCACCCAAAGCAAAGTCTTTTAAAAATTAGTCTCACCACTAAAAATAAAGCTATGACCCTGACCCTGCGTAACGATTATGGCTGTACCGAAGCCATAATTGATGAAAACTGCGGCTTCGACAAATTTTATGGGATAGCCGGTTTACTTACCGATAAGCTGCAGGTACAGTTTACCAATAAAATTGATGACCTGGATACTTCTTACTGGGATTTTAATTACAAAGGACATAAACTTACCCTGCATTATAACATATACGATGGCGTATCCATTTTACCTGTACGGCTAAGGCGTGCTGTTGCAAAAGAAAACGAGGCAATAAAAGAGCTGGCCGTAGCTTTGGAGCAACTCCGTTAGTACCCCTTCTCCGAAATAGAATCAAGGATATTATAATAGCTCACATAGCGCTCAACATTAATTTTTCCGCTTTCCACAGCAGCTTTAACAGCGCAGCCGGGTTCATTGATATGTAAACAATTATTAAACTGGCAATCTGTTATAACTTCCCGCATCTCCGGGAAATAATGCGAAAGCTCCTGTTTTGAAATATCTACCAATCCAAATTCACGGATCCCCGGCGTATCAATAATTCTTCCGCCAAAGGGAAGATCAAACATTTCCGCGAACGTGGTAGTATGCAGACCTTTACCGCTCCAGCCGCTCACCTCCTGTGTTTTGAGTGCAAAAGCCGGCATTACCGCGTTAATAAATGAAGATTTTCCTACGCCCGAATGTCCGCTTATCAAAGAGGTTTTGTGTTGTAAAATTTGTTGTATATCTTTTATCCCTTCATTCTTTTCTATACTCATTAAAATAACGGTATACCCGATGGCCTCGTATATGGCTTTTCTTTCTTCAAACTGGAGCTTTTCTTTTTCCCTGTGCAAATCAGATTTATTGAATACCAGCACCGCGGGTATATGGTAGGCTTCAGCGGCAACCAAAAACCGGTCAATAAATCCCTGCGATGTGCGCGGGTCCCGGAGCGTACAGATCAGTAAAGTTTGATCTATATTGGCCGCGATAATATGATGCTGGTATTTATGAGCGGGCGACTGCCGGTTAATATAATTCCGCCGGTCATAAATATGCGTAATAACAGCGCTCTGTTCATCACCTTCTTCTATGGCTATATCTATTTCATCGCCAACGGTAATGGGGTTGGTAGATGTAATGCCATCCATTTTAAATTTGCCTTTCATCCTCGCGTTATACAACGCTCCGTCCTGGCTTTTCACTACGTACCAGCTTCCTGTAGATTTGTATACCAGGGCTTTCATGCAATACAATAAATTAGTTCTTTGCGCTGTTGTTATTCAATTCGGAAACAATACCTGTAAACTACCATTTTGTTTGGAATCATTTCCTGTGCTGCCAGGCTGTTCAGCATTACTGCAGGATCATTTGGCGTTCACCCTCCGCGTACGCTTTCATCCATGAAGTTATTGTATTTACCCATGCGGCATCGGTATTGATGCAGGGAACAAAAGTAAAGGATTCGCCGCCCGCATGTAAAAAGATTTCCTTTCCTTCCACTGCTATTTCTTCCAGTGTTTCCAAACAATCACTTACAAAAGCCGGACAAAGCACTACCAGTTTCTTTTTACCCTCTTTGGGAAGTTCTGCCAAACGTATATCGGTAAAGGGCTCCAGCCATCCCTTACCCAGCCTCGACTGAAAGGAAATGCTGTATTTATTTTCCGGAATATTAAGCTTTTGTGTAAGGAGGCGTGTGGTTTCAAAACACTGGTGCCTGTAGCAAAAAGCATGCGCGGGGGAATCTGTCTGGCAACAGTTTTCATTTTTCAAACAATGGTTGCCTGTAATATCCGACTTATGTATATGTCTTTGCGGTACGCCGTGGTAGCTAAATAAAATGTGATCATACTCCTGCTGCAGGTAAGGGATAATACTTTCTTCCATTGCCTGTATATAATTGGGCTCGTTGTAAAAGGGTTTGATAAAGGAAAGCGAAAAAGGATATTTCCCTTTTTTGTGTACGGCTTTCGCATGTTCTACCGCTGTTTCATACGATGACATGGCGAAATGCGGGTAGAGCGGAACAGCGATCACTTCTTCAAGCGCCGGTAACCGCTTCATCAAATTATCGTAAGCAGCGGCAACGGATGGATTGCCATACCGCATGGCTATTTCAACAGGCGCTTCTATTTGTTGTTGCACCGCCTCCTGTAACTGTTTGGTAATTACAATCAGGGGAGAACCTTCCGTAGTCCATATAGAACGGTAAGCCGCCGCAGATTTTGGAGCGCGAAAGGGTACAATTATACCGCCTACCAGCAGCAGCCGCCACGGGTAAGAGTAATCAATCACTCTTCCATCCATTAAAAATTCCATTAAATAACGGCGAACATCTTTCACTTCAGTTGAATCGGGCGAGCCGAGATTCATTAATAGGATGCCCTGTTTGGGAGATGTATTTATCATGATAGTTGGTATGCTTGCTTTTTTAAAATGGTAAAGGTCACGCGGGGTGACCTTTACTGATATGATGGATCAAAAACGGGACGCCGCATCAATGGTACGGTCCAGGTCTTGATAGGTAATGGCGTTACTTATAAACCAGGTTTCAAAAGCGGATGGAGGCAAATATACACCGGAATTCAACATATGATGAAAAAAATTATTGAAGACTTCAATATTTGCTTCCGATGCCGACGCAAAATCAGTGATGTCATGATCGCTGAAATGCACGCTGATCATGCTGCTCAAACGATTGATCCGGAAAGCGTGCGACCTGGCTTTTAATGCCCCGCTCAGTCCTTTTTCAAGGTAAGCACCTTTGGCCTCCAGCTCATCGTATATTACCGGGTTGGTACTTAACTCTTTAAGAAGTGTATACCCCGCAATCATAGCTAAAGGGTTACCGCTTAAGGTGCCGGCCTGGTATACGCTCCCTACGGGTGCTATATGGTGCATGATCTCCTTTCTACCCGCAAAAGCACCTACAGGCATACCGGCCCCGATAATTTTTCCATAGGTAATAATATCAGCATTCACCTTCAATTTTTCCTGCGCGCCTCCTTTTGCCAGTCTGAACCCCGTCATCACCTCGTCAAAGATGAGCAATATATTTTCCCTGTCGCAAATTTTCCGGAGCGTTTCTAAGTACCCTTCTCCCGGCAAAATGCAACCCATATTACCCGCTATGGGTTCAATAATAATAGCGGCTATTTCATTCCTGTTTTCCGCTACCAACTTTTCAACAGCAGCTATATTGTTATAAGGGCAGGTTAGGGTATCGGTGGCAACGCCCGCTGTTACACCCGGTACTTTTTGTATGTTAAAGGTAGCCACCCCACTTCCCGCTTTTACTAAAAAGCAATCTGCATGACCGTGATAACAACCTTCAAATTTTATAAATTTATTTTTCCCGGTATATCCTCTCGCCAGTCTTATAGCACTCATACAGGCTTCTGTACCACTGTTCACCATTCTAATCAGGTCAACATTGGGTGCCATGGTTTTAATGAGCTCGGCTATTTCAATTTCCAGTTTGGTAGGCGCGCCAAAGGAGGTAGATCCTGCGGCCTTATCGCAGATAGCTTTGATAACGGGTTCATGCGCGTGACCTAAGATCATTGGGCCCCAGGAGTTGATAAAATCAATATATTGATTCCCGTCAACATCGTATAGGTAGGCTCCTTTGGCCTTTTCCATAAATACGGGGGTACCTCCAACACTTTTAAATGCCCTTACCGGGGAGTTTACGCCGCCGGGGATGGAGTGTTGGGCGCGTTCGAATAGTGTTTTGCTGGATTGGTAATTCATGGTGAATAAGTGAATGGTGAATAGTGATTTGGGCGATGCCTATATTAATGCTTTGAACAAGATAGTATTAAACCCGTCAATAACTTAAAGGTGCTGACCATCTTTTCTGCTAAATCTTTCATATCAATATTATTTAAATAGTTTAAGTCACTGGCTATATCTAATGCCGCATCTACTTCTACTATTGAACCTCTTGAAATTTCATAATATCTTCTTCTCTCCACTTTAGATTTTTTGGAGGCTCCCTCTGCAATATTGAGGTGTATTGACAATGCAGCTCTGCTTATCAGATGAAGAAATATCTGTAAAATAATTGTTTTACACTTACATCTTATATTGTGTCTATTCATTCACCATTGCCTCATTTACTCCGTCCGAACGGTGTTCAGCCGGGCGGACATTCACCTCTCTCAGGCCAACATCCCCGCTGCATCTTTTGCAAAATAAGTAGCTATAAGGTCAGCGCCCGCGCGTTTGATAGCAGTAAGGCTTTCTATAACTGCCTTTGATTCATCGAGCCACCCCATTTTTGCAGCGGCTTTTATCATGGCGTATTCTCCGCTTACATGATAAGCGCTTACCGGAACGGTAACGGTATTTTTTATTTCCCTGATAATATCAAGATAAGCCATAGCAGGTTTTACCATTACAATATCGGCGCCTTCATCAACATCCCTCAATGTTTCATTCACTGCTTCTATACGGTTGGCATAATTCATCTGGTAGGTTTTTTTATCGCCAAAGCCGGGTGCGCTATCCAATGCATCGCGAAACGGTCCGTAAAAGCAGGAAGCATATTTGGCGCTGTATGACATGATGCCTGTATGGGTAAAATGATTTTCTTCCAGCGCTTTCCGTATAGCGCCAATGCGGCCATCCATCATGTCGCTGGGTGCAACAAAATCTGCACCTGCCACGGCATGGCTCACACTCATCTTAACCAGGGCCTCAACGGTTTCATCGTTTAGTATCTTGCCGTTTTTTACGATGCCGTCATGGCCGTATTCAGAATAAGGATCCAGCGCCACATCCGTCATCACAATCATTTCCGGCACTGCATCCTTAATGGCTTTAATGCCGCGCTGCATCAGCCCGTTTTCATTCCATGCTTCCTTACCCGTATTGTCTTTCCATTCATCCCTGCATTTTATGAAAAGCAAAACGCTTTTAATGCCCATGCTCCACAGCGTTTTCACTTCTTTAACCGTATTATCAACTGAATAGCGGTAGTATCCCGGCATGGAAGGAATTTCGTAGGCGATGTGTTCGCCTTCATCAATAAACAGGGGCGCAATAAAATCGTTAGGCGTTAATACTGTTTCGGCTACCATGCTGCGAATGGCTGCATTGCTGCGAAGGATACGGTTTCTGCGTTGTAAGAACATAGGATCAATTTGAAATTTAAGATTTGAAATTTGAGACTGAAGCCGTTCGGATTTCGGTCTGTCTGCTTCGGATTTGAAATTTGAATTTATTTGTTTCTCTCACCATTCACCGCTCACTGCTTCTCCCTCACCTCATACCCACTCCTTTGGATGCAAACAAACCTGAAGCAGCTTGTCTTCTTCACTACCCGCTTCGGGCCGATAATTATATTCGAACCGCACAGTGGGCGGTAAACTCATGAGTATACTCTCGGTTCTTCCATTGGTTTTTAACCCAAACAGGGTACCCCGGTCGTGTATCAGGTTAAATTCAACATAGCGTCCCCTGCGAATCTCCTGCCAGTGCTTATGCTTTTCGTTCCATACTGTGTGTTTTCTTTTTGCAACAACCGGTATGTATGCATCGGTAAAGCAATTGCCATTAGCCTGCTGAAAGGCAAATAAACGGTTAGCATCTTCTTCATCCAGCGGGCGCAGGTAATCATAAAATACACCTCCAATTCCCCGCATTTCATTGCCGCGATGGGTATTGGAGAAATAGGTATCGCATTGGCGCTTAAACTTTGGATATAAATCTTCACCAAAGGGCAGCATAGCGTTGCACAGGGTTTGATGAAAATGCTGTGCGTCTTCCTCAAACAAATAATAGGGGGTAAGGTCGGCCCCGCCTCCAAACCACCTGTCTGTTACTTTTCCGGCTGTATCATATAATTCAAAGTAGCGCCAGTTGGCGTGCACCGTGGGTACAAAAGGATTAAGCGGATGTATAACAATACTAAGTCCGCAGGCGAACCAGCTATCGCCATTAATCTTCAACTGGGTTCGCATGGCGTCATTTACTTTCCCGTGCACAACCGATGTGTTTACGCCTCCCTTTTCAAATACCTTTCCGTTCGCCATCACTCTCGATCTTCCTCCCCCGCCTTCCTGCCGTTCCCATTTATCTTCTATAAACCTGGCTTTGCCGTCTTCCTGCTCCAATGCACTACAAATACGGTTTTGAAGATCATGTATATAATTGATCCAACTGTTAGTGGTGAGTGCCCGCCCGGCTGAACCGTTCGGACGGGGTGAATGGTGTAAAGTCAAGGATTCGTCAATGCCAGACGACAGATGATGGGTTTTCATTTCTTTCAGTTTGTTTAATACGATCTCATATTAAATACAGCCCATTTTGGTACTAATTGAAAATGTATTCTACTGCTCCCTGTGGTTGCTCCATCCCTTAACCGTATCTACAAATGCACGGGCATGATCAACAGGTATATGGGGTAAAATGCCATGCCCGAGATTAGCGATATATTTCTCCCCGCCAAAAGCAGCAAGCATGGCTTCTGTTTCTTTTTTAATAACAGGTATGGGCGACAAAAGTTTTGCCGGATCGAAATTGCCCTGTAAAGTTACTGTATCCCCTGCTAAGCTCCGGGCCATTTGCGGAGTAATGCACCAGTCAATACCCAGCGCCCGGGCGCCTGTTGCTGCCATAGCATCTAATGAATGCCAGGCCCCTTTGGCAAAAACAATAACAGGTACTTTATCTTTTAACGCGGTTACTATCTGCCGGATGTATTGTAAGGAAATGGTTTCAAAATCTGCGGGACCCAGTAATCCGCCCCAACTGTCGAATATCTGGATTACATCTGCACCGGCTTCTACCTGGGCTTTAAGGTAAGCAATAGTAGTGTCGGTAATCATTTGCAGCAGTTGATGCGCCACCTGGGGTTGTGTGTAACAAAATGCTTTGGCCTCGTCAAAGGTTTTACTGCCTTTGCCCTGTACCATATAGCATAGCAGGGTCCACGGCGCTCCTGCAAAACCAATAAGTGGTACGCGGTTGTTCAATTCTTTTTTGATTAGTTGTATGGCATCAAAAACATATTGCAGCTTTTCATGCACATCGGGTATGCACACCCGCTGTAAATCGGAAGCGGTTTTTACCGGGTCCGGCAAAAAAGGTCCCTTGCTTTCTATCAACTGCACTTCAAGCCCCATGGCCTGTGGCACTACCAGTATATCCGAAAAAAGGATAGCAGCGTCCACGCCAATAATATCCACGGGCTGCAAAGTAATTTCACATGCCAGCTCAGGGGTTTGGCAGCGCTCAAAAAAGCCGTATTTTTCACGCAGTTTCATGTACTGGGGCAAATAACGGCCTGCCTGGCGCATCATCCAAACCGGCGGGCGTTCTACAGGTTTACCACTAAGTGCTTTTAATAATAAATCGTTCTTCATATCATTTAAAATAAGTTGTAACCATTTCGAGCATATCAGCTTCTCCGGGCCATGGGCTGGTGATCACTTTATTGCTGCAATAAGCTTCTATTGCAGCCGTAGTAGTTTCACCAATAGAAAACAATACTGTATGTACAGGTGTAGTATTTATTGAAAAAAAGCTATGCACGGCACTGGGACTAAAAAATAATATGCCTTTATAATCTTTTGTGGCAGGTATTGGTGTTGCTACTGTTTGGTACACCACCAGTTCATTTACTTTTATACCCGCGGCACCAAGTCTTTCAGGTAAATGGTTCATCCTGCTGCTTCCGCAAATAAATACTACTTCTTTTGTATTTCCGTGAGCGATTATTTTTTCGGAAAGAAGGATGGCATTTTTTGCAGAGGCAATAATGGAAGCGGCGCCAAAAAATGGTATCAGGGCGTCTTTGGTTGCCCCACTTATACAAAAAATCTTCCACGCAGGGGCAACGGTTAACCGGGTAGTAACTGCATTAACCGAATTAACACTTGTAAAAATAACGGTGGCCGGCTGCAGGGCCAGGGATTGTATTTGTGCCGTGGTTTCCTGCGAAACATCAGGAATGATGTGTATAAAAGCATTTGCATCCACATGAATGTGTTGCCATTCGCCTTCCCCGGATAGCTGGCTGTTCAGCCGGCGTGTTGATAATATTTCAATTTTATTTTCCGCCATTCCGGATAGATTCAATGATTTTATCTCCGCCTTTGGCTAAAATTTCCAGGGCGGCTTCTTTACCTGTATCTTCTATTTTATTTACATCCACTTTCCTTTCTGTTTCTATTTTTTCTTTCCCGTCAACCGATGTAATGCTTCCTCTGAAATGCAGCAATCCGTTGTTAATTTGGGCCAACGCGCTTATGGGGGTGGAACAACCGCCAGATAAGGCGCGTAAAAAACTACGTTCCGCCCCGGTGCATATATCCGTATGCGCATCATTCAGGGATGCAAAAATAGCTCTCAGCCATTGGTCTTCCGCACGGCAAACAGACACCACTGTTCCCTGGGCCGGCGCTGGCAACATCCAGTCTAACTCTATGCTTGCTGATGGGCGCAGGTTAATACGGTCCAGTCCGGCAGCGGCAAAAATAGCTCCCTGCCATTTGCTTTCCTCCAGCTTTCTGAGCCTGCTGTTAATATTTCCGCGTAAATTATCAATGGTATGATGCGGATATCGGTGCAGCCATTGGGCTTTGCGGCGTATGCTGCTGGTAGCAACGGTGAAGCTGCTGATTTCACCGGGCGCATTATTATTTTTGTCTGTCCACTTTCCATCTGCAAATCCCAACTCTTCTTCCAGCAGGGTATTCCCTGATTTATATATTAAAATATCTTTATATGAATCGCGTTGGAGTACTGCCGCTTTAACTATTCCCGTTGCCATTTGGGTAGGAACATCTTTATAGGAATGCACGGCAACATCAATATTTTTTTGCAGCAGGGCTATATCAAGGGCTTTGGTGAAAATGCCCTGCACACCTATTTCGTATAGCGGTACGGTAAGATTAATGTCGCCCTCGCTCTTTATATATACCAGGGTTGAAGCCACATCCCGTTCCGCCAAAAGCGTTTGAACCTTTGTGGCCTGCCAAACGGCTAATGCACTCTCACGTGTGCCTATTTTTACTATATGCTTCATAAACCGGTTATGCTTAAACAGAAATTTTTTAGAAAAACAAGGTTGTTATCCTTATAATGGATTCATTTGCAGATACGCGTTGATCGTACTGATATATTGACAACCTTTGGCAGTATGTGTACGAAGGTCTACGGCAAGCGTTTTTACGGCTTTCTGTATTTGCGCATCTTTAACTTCTTTCTCCCTGCTGCCTGGTGCTATGCAAGGCTGTGTTTCACTTAGTTCGTATAGTTTGGATTTTACCTCGCCCAAAAAATGACGGTGTAAAAATATTTTGTGCCATGCGGCAAACTCACCCAGGGTTTCCTGTATAATATCCAGCGCCCGCGGTATTTCCGCTTTTCTCATAGCAAATGTATTATTCAAAATGGCGGATATTTCGTCTACATCCATTAAGGTGGTACCGGGTAATGATTGCGTGGCGGGGTCAATGCTTTTGGGTACAGACAGGTCTAAAAGCAGCCTTGGCTTTTGTATTGAAAAAAAAGAAGGAACTATACTAAATGCTTCAGCGGCGGTACTCGCTATTAAAACATCACTTTCATTGGCAACGGTGCTGAGCAACTCATAAGGCACGCATTCCAATCCATATTCCACGGCAAATGCTTCCGCTTTTGCATGTGTGCGGTTGGTAATGCGTACTTTAACGCCGGGGAAGTACGCATTGATGTTCTTAGCCACATTACAGCCAAACTTTCCTGCGCCTACCAGCAGGATGTTCTTCTGTTCAATATCCGCTACTTTTTCCCGTATCACTTCAATGGCAGCGTAGGCCACAGAAACGGTTCCGGTACTCAGGCGGGTTTCAGATTTTATTTTTTTGGAAGCCTGAAGCGCGAAGTTTACAAGCCTGTCTAATAAAGTACCGAGTAAACCCTTTTCTTTTGCATACTTTGTTGCTTTCTTTAGCTGCATCAGAATTTCGTAATCCCCGATAATCTGGGAATCTAACCCGGCGGCTACTTTAAAGAGGTGCATTATGGCGGCTATACCATGCTGAACATACCCATGCCGGTTAAATGCCGAAACAGGATTGCCTGTGGCTTCACACAACAGTTCTGTTAACGCCGCGGCAGTGGCAACGCCATATACTTCGGTTCTGTTGCAGGTAGAAAGCACAAAAACATCGTTGATTCCTTTTTGTGCGGCATGTTCTGCGATCTTTTCGTATGCGGTATTAGATACCGCGAAGTTGCTTCGTGTGGAGGTATCGGCATTATGATAATTAACGCCAATAATAACAAAGTTGTCTAATCCGCTACAAACGTCATATGTGTCGGGGTATAACATAAACAGATGCAAATGTAGCAGACAACCGTCATCTTACCGTCAGCGTATTGTCATAAAATCGCCATCTCTGCATAAACTGTTCAAAGTTATTTGTTGAACTGACTAAAATCAGGGATGAGTTGTGGGGGGAAAGACAAATCACCAAAAAGAAATAAAATTTAAACGCTAAATTTAGAAATTCGAATACAAAACCAAGGATGTGGCGGGAGGTGAAAGAAGGATTATTCATTCTGTCATTAACAACACTCACCTGATAGCGGGTTGCTGATACCTGACTGCTAACGCTCCCTACCTCAGCAGCAATTCACAAGGCTTTAAGCCGGTGTGTTTTTTAAACGCGGTAGAAAAGTGAGATATAGAGGAATAGCCCAGCATAAGTGAAACTTCGGTTACGCTTAACCCCTTTTCATACAAAAGATATTTAGCATGTTCCATACGCTGGCTCTGGTAAAAATCAAAAATGGTGGTGCCAAAAATTTCTTTAAATCCTTTTTTCAGGTAACATTCATTGATGGCCACTTTACGGCTCAGGTCTTTGATGGTAATGGGTTCACCAATATGCGCCAACAATACTTCCCTGGCTTTCAGTATCTTGTCCCTGTCTGATTCATTGGCCAGGAACTTACAGCTAAAGGTCTCTTCTTCCTTATTTCCCAGCATACATTCCAGGCTATATAACAACAGCATCTGGGTTTGCGCGTTAATGTAAATATTTTCGAAACTTTCGGTGTACGTATTATCTAACAGGCTTTCTAATATACCCCTCACGCGGTTGCATAGCGGAAGGATTTTTGTAAAAGAAGAAGGGTGCTTAAAACAAAGTACTTCGTTAGTGAAATCAAAAGAGCGGGGATTCTTTACAAACTGCAGTAAATGTTCGGGCAAAAAAGTGAAATTCATTACATCAATGGTCTCTTCCTTTTCTGAGCAGGCTTTGGTAAGCCCGTTTTTGCAGTTCAGGCATTCCTGTTCTTTACCCTTGCAGTATACATTTCCACTCACACAAAACCGTAACTCAAGATAGCTGGTAGCAGGTTCATTTTTTTTATAGTGATACACCATCATACCCATATCTTCGGTATTCCACTGGGGTATACGGCTGTATCGTTTGATAGTGTATTGAATGGCGCCGGGCGTTTGACGTTCTTTTTCGTGCAATACATTTAACTCCTCAAGCATTACGGGATACTTTTGGGCCAAATCCAATATGTTAGGCGCCTGCAGCATAAGTTTGCAAATATACATTGTTTAACCATTAAAAAGGATATTAAAATTGCCTGCGCAGCCTAATTTCAGTACCTTTGCACGAATATTTTTTTGATCAGCAAAAGCGATTCGGAAAGATTTATGAGCAATGAAACACAGGCTTTGGCCACCCCCTCTCCTATAACCGGATATGGTGCAGACAGTATACAGATTCTTGAAGGTTTAGAAGCAGTTCGCAAACGCCCAGCGATGTATATCGGTGACATCAGCACCAAGGGCTTACACCATTTAGTATACGAGGTAGTAGATAATTCCATTGACGAAGCTTTGGCAGGCTACTGTAAAAACATAACCGTTACCATATATGAAGATAATTCTGTAAGTGTTGAAGACGATGGCAGGGGTATACCTACGGGAATGCATACCAAAGAAAAGCGCAGCGCGCTTGAAGTGGTAATGACCGTATTGCATGCCGGGGGCAAATTTGACAAGAACACCTATAAGGTCTCTGGCGGATTACATGGTGTAGGGGTAAGCTGTGTAAATGCCCTGAGTTCCGTTATGCACGTTACGGTATGCCGCGAAGGAAAGGTTTTTGAGCAGGAATATCATACCGGTATACCTCAATACCCCGTACGCGAAATTGGCACAACAGATAAAACCGGCACCCTGGTCCGTTTTTGGCCGGATCAGTCCATCTTTATCGTATCTGTTTATAATAAAGATATCCTGGAAGGCCGTTTGCGGGAACTGGCTTTTCTTAATAAGGGTTTGAACATTATTCTTAACGACTTACGTGAAAAGGATGATAGTGGCAATACCTATACCAAAAAGTTTTATAGTGAAGGTGGTATTGCAGAATTTGTTGAAATGCTGGATAAGAATGCCAACCGCCAGCCGCTGCTGCCCAGTGTTATTTACGGCGAAGCGCTTGAACCGGTAAGTAATGTGTCGGTAGAGGTAGCCATGGTTTACAATACCGGTTTTCATGAACATATTTTTAGTTATGTAAATAATATCAATACCATTGAAGGTGGCACGCACGTAGCAGGTTTTCGCCGTTCTATTACCCGTGTCTTTAAAGCCTATGGAGAAAAGCAGGGCATGTTTGAAAAAGCCAAGGTAGAAATTGAAGGGGATGATTTTAGGGAAGGGCTGAGCGCTGTTATTTCCGTAAAGGTTCCCGAGCCGCAGTTTGAAGGGCAAACCAAAACCAAATTGGGTAACAATGAGGTAATGGGCGTAGTGGATACCACTTTAAGCAGGGTATTGGAAAGTTACTTAGAAGAAAATCCGAAAGACGCTAAAATTATTATTTCCAAAGTAATACTGGCAGCGCAGGCCCGTGCAGCGGCAAGAAAAGCCAGGGAGCTGGTTCAGCGTAAAAGTGTATTAACGGGTGGCGGACTGCCCGGTAAATTAGCCGATTGCTCGGACCGCGACCCCGAAAAATGTGAACTCTTCCTGGTGGAAGGAGATTCCGCAGGGGGAACAGCCAAGCAGGGCCGCGACAGGCGCTTTCAGGCCATCCTGCCTTTGAGAGGAAAAATACTGAACGTGGAAAAGGCAATGGAACATAAGATTTATGATAACGAGGAAATCCGCAATATGTTTACCGCCCTGGGCGTAAAAATAGGCACGCCGGAAGACCCCAAAGCGCTGGATATATCCAAACTCCGCTATCATAAGCTTATTATTATGACTGATGCTGATGTAGACGGCAGCCATATTGCTACCCTGATCCTTACCTTTATTTTCCGGTATATGAAGGAACTGGTAGAGCAGGGCTATGTATATCTTGCCATGCCTCCGCTTTACTTAGTTAAAAAAGGTAAAGAATCGGCATATGCATGGACAGAGGAGCAACGCAAAGCATGGGTAGCGAAGATAGGCGGAGGTAAAGAGGAGAGTGTAAATGTGCAGCGCTATAAAGGTTTGGGTGAAATGAATGCGGAACAATTATGGCAAACCACTATGAATGCCGAAACCCGCACATTAAAAAGAGTAACCATTGAGAGCGCGGCTGAAGCAGATCGTGTATTTAGCATGTTAATGGGCGATGAAGTGGCGCCAAGAAGAGAGTTCATTGAGTCGCATGCCAAATATGCGAATCTTGATATATAGAGAACTTTAGCATTTATGGATGGTGAAATGTTATTATCTTAGAACAATAATTACTTGTTCATCCATAGAATAAATCATTACTTTACTAACCATCAAATGTATTATTTATGTCAGACAGCGCAGCTTTAACCGCATATAACGTAAAAACAAAAGAAAGAAACGTTCCTATTCAGGATGCCGTTATCACAAAAACTTCTAAAGGAGCCTACATGGCCCAGGGTCATGATGGCAAGGGAAACAAACTTACTACATTGCTGGGTGAAGCCAAAGCCTTAGCCGCTATTAAAGCGGGCACAGCCAAACAGGGCTGGTAATGCTGGCGCCGGGTTAATTGCCCTGTATAGTTGTTGTATCGTTCCCAGAGGTGAAAAGAGGAAAGTGAAATATTTTTTTCACCTTTATACCCGTCCGAAGGGCACTTTACACAGCATGATACGGCATATCAGGATTAACCAAGCATTAGCTTCAACAACGGTTTGCCTAAAGCAGGCCCCCTCCTTCAAAATGCAGTGAAAATAAGATCATCCTGGAATTCAGTTTGTCTATAACATTGGAGTATTTGAGCGAGGGGTCTTTGGCATGTACATTGCTAAGCCCGTTGCTTATTTTTATTTCGGGCGATACAATCACATATTTATTAAAGAATTGAAAACCGATCCCGGCTTCTACGCCAAAGTCGGTTTTTTTAACCTTCAGCAGGTTTTCCGAGTTGGAAGTACCGGAGTTGGACGCCAGGTCATAATCAAACTTTATTCCTGCAAGCGTATACACCCGGAAGTTTCCGATACGGTCGCTTTTTAGCCTTACCTGCAAAGGCCAGCTCATTACTATAGATTCTACTTTTTGTGTTTTTTGCAGGGTATTTTCACCAAGGTCGGGATACTGCAGATCATAACGGAATTTCTTTTCGCTGAAAATAAGGTTCAACGGGTAAAACCGGATATCCCACCGTTTCGACAACTGCAGGTTAGCCATGATCCCCAAATGGATACGCCCGCTGTTTAATCCATTTACGCCCTGTATACTATCCTGGTTCAGGAAAGATGAGGCATGCGAAATATGGTAATGCGAAGTGTTATAGCCAAGCACTATACCAAAATAATACGGCTTATCATCGTGATTGGGAAGATTGATATTACCACGAAGCTGTGCAAAAGAAGACGTAACAAAACCAGATGCAATAATAACCGTTACTATTATTTTACACCGCAATAAATACTGCAAATACCCAGGCTTAATTTTTTGCATGATGTGTTTCGGAATCCAACGTTGTTTAAAATATCCACAAATGCTTTTCCTTCCGGGAACCCCTGCACCGATTTATTCAGATACTGATAAGCCTTCCTGTTGTTTGAAACAAGGGAAGCCATCTGCGGCGCTACGATTCCTACGTACCAATTGTAAAGTTGTGCTATGCCTGTTATTTTAGGTTTTGAAAATTCTAATATTACTAATTTGCCACCCGGTTTCAACACTCTTTTTATCTCTTCCAGCCCCTGCTCCAGGTGCTCAAAATTCCGAACACCAAAGGCTACAGTTACCGCATCAAACGAACCCGTAGGAAAGTTTATTGCTTCACTATCACCGCTTTGTAATTGAATATGCTGTTCCAGTCCTAACTTTAACACTTTCTCTTTTCCTATCTCCAGCATCTTCTCCGATATGTCAATACCTATTATGCTATCAGGCTTAAGCAATTCATATGCCATGATAGCAATATCACCCGTTCCGGTAGCAACGTCTAATACAATTTTAGGCTTTTCTTCTGCCAATTGCTTTAAGGCTTTTTTACGCCAGCCGGTATCTATACCCGCGGAAAGGAACCGGTTCATAAAATCGTAGCGAAACGCAATCCGGTTAAACATTTCAGCCACCTGCTGCTTTTTTGTTAACTCAGATTCTTTATATGGAACTATGCTATCATGGTCAAACTTCGTCATCCGGGCAGCAAAAGTAAAACAATAATCAGATGAATGCGGATTTATGCTGCAGGCATCGTTGAATTGAGCCTAATCTTAACGTGAATTTTGGATGTTCGGAAAGGAAAATCAGTTTGTTATTATATTTTAATATAACACTATGTGTACCTATCAGCCTATTGTGCCTATGTGTTGAAAATGAGTATCGAAACAGCAGTCAATGTCTTCTTCCGCTTACGTATATATTATTCCTGATAAAAAACCGGTAGGGCAGTAAGGCGTCTTCTCCGGCGTAATCTACTCCAATGCGCGGGGTGGCCATAATATCTTTTTGCTGAAGTACAAACCCGTCATCGGCAATAAAAACCATGTTATCCATAAGGCTTATGCCGCTATGCCGGGTAAGGATACCGAGGGCTTTGGATACATTGCCCGGGCCGGAGGTTAAAGTGCGGTCTGCCTTTTGCTTCCCTGTTCTTTGCAGCATAATATTGATGCCCTGTAATGGCTCTATGGCTCTTATTAATATGGCGTGCGGCGTATTTTTAATATTGGTAACCACATTAAACAAATGGTGGATACCATAACATAAGTACACATACCCGCTGCCTGCATCATTAAACATTACCTCTGTACGTGTGGTTCGCCTGCCATTATAGGCGTGTGAAGCACGGTCTGTTACGCCTTTATAAGCCTCCGTTTCAACAATCCTCCCCGATGTTAATCCGTCTTCCCAATCTGTAACCAGTACTTTGCCCAGTAATTCCCTGGCAATTTTCACTACATCCGGGCGATTGTAAAAATTATAATCCAGTTTCTTCATCTCCGGAAATTAAGCAAAAGAATTTCATTAAGTTTGACCATTGGGATCACCCCCATTTACTGAGGCAAGTTTATTAAAATTGTTTAAAATAATCCATTTGCTTAAAGAGATCATAATAGCTGTTCAGTCTTATTTTAAAGCGCACCAGTTTATTCGTAAACACCACCTGTGGAAATGGATCATTATACCAGGGTTAATTTATGCGGTATTGTTCGTGGTGGGTATGTATTTTTTTGGCAAAAGTGCCACGCATGTTATTGAATTGCTGAGCATTGAAACCGGGTTAAAAGCATGGGTAGATAAAATGCAAAGCAGCCTGCTGGGCTTTTTCTTTGCATTGGGCGGTGTAATGCTATGGCTCATACTCATTATGCTGTATTTTTCATGGTTCAAATACATATGGCTGATTGTGGGCTCGCCTTTATTTGGTTACCTCAGTGAAAAAACAGAATCCATTATTGAAGGAAAAGACTATCCTTTCAGTTTTCCGCAGTTAATGAAGGATATGGTGCGGGGTATAAAACTGGCCATGCGCAATGTTTTGTGGCAAACCGTATATACTTTTACCCTGCTTATCATTTCTTTTGTGCCTATAGTGGGCTGGATAACCCCGCTGGTTGTTTTAATGATAGAATGCTATTATTATGGATTTTCTATGCTGGATTACAGTTGCGAACGGCAAAAGCTGTCTCCGGGGCAAAGTATTGAGTTTATAGGCAAGCATAAAGGCCTTGCTATTGGTAACGGACTGATATTTTACCTGATGCATGGATTAATTGGGATTGGCTGGGTGCTGGCTCCCTCCTATGCCGTAATAGCAGCAACGCTTAGCCTGTATCATCCAAAAGAAGGAGACTAATAACTTTTAGGATTTGAAGGTTCTTTCGTATTTCAAATCTTAAGTTTCAAATTTCAAATCCAAAGCAATGATTATATCCTCCACGAGTAATGGAACCGTTTATTTAATTCCTTCGGTAATTGATGAGCAGGGGCTGGCTGCTATACCTGCCTATATTGTTGACGCGGTAAAGCATTGCTCCGTTTTTTTTGTTGAGAATGAAAGAACCGCCCGCCGCTATTTAAAAAGTATCTGGAAAGAGATGGTGATTGACGATTACGAATGGCATACTATTCATAAGGCAGAGGTAACTGTACGGGCAGTTTTTATAGCGGCGTTAAAACATAATAAAACGGTAGGCATTATTAGTGAGGCCGGATGTCCGGGTATTGCCGATCCCGGGCAAATTTTAGTTGAAGCCGCTCAGGCTGCCGGCGCATGGGTAAAACCGCTGGTAGGCCCCAGTTCGATTATTTTAGCGCTGATGGCCTGTGGTATGAATGGACAACATTTCAGGTTTGTTGGCTATTTGCCTATAGACAATGCAGCAAGAGCGAAAGCGGTAAAAGCCATCGAAAACGAAGCGGTTTCAAAACATTGTACGCAAATATTTATTGAAACACCCTACCGGAACAACCTGTTGCTCGACACCCTGCTTAAAACCTGCAGCCCCCTTACCCGGTTATGTATAGCCGTTTCCCTTACTGCCCCGGAAGAGTATATTAAAACAAGAACTATTGCCGGATGGAAAAAAGATAAACCCGATCTGCATAAAAAACCGGCAATCTTTATTCTGGGTGAAAATTAATTAAGCGGAAATTAGCGTACAATATTACCATTTCTTGGGTCTTTCATCGCTACAATACTATCTACAACATACCGGCTAAATCCACGCCAGGGAAGCGCTCCTTTATATTCCTTATAATACAGGTCGAATACCATTCCTGAGTTGGCCATTAATGTTTTCGCTACTTTTTCATTGGTTACCGAAAACTCAAAGTCGTAGGATTGTATGGTATTTGGTGAAAGGGAACGGATACCTGACTGGATGAGCTTTCCTTCATAGGTTTTAAATACATATCCCTTTTTAACGCAATAATTCAATTCACCCGACTTCACTCCTTCTCCCAGAACAAAATAATAACGTACATAAATAAATATGGACAATACAACTACTATAAGCAACAATAAAATGCGAAGGAATTTTTTCATAAATGGTGTTTGAAACAACAATTTAGTAAATGTAGCTGAATTACTAAGATAGGAGATTACTATAAATTCACTTTTGTTAGCCTGTTGATAGCAAGCGAGAATAATTACCTTCGCTTAACCTTTACCATAAAACAAACACATGAATATAGGAATTGTTTGCTACCCTACTTTTGGCGGAAGCGGTGTTTTAGCTACCGAACTGGGCATGGCGCTTGCAGATAAGGATCACAATGTACATTTTATAACCTATCGCCAGCCTGTACGGCTTACCGGCTTCAGGGCCAATATGTTTTATCACGAAGTAAGAGTTCCCACCTATCCTTTGTTCGATTATCCTCCCTATGAATCGGCATTGGCCAGCACTTTGGTTGACGTAGTAAAAAATAACAAACTCGATCTTTTACATGTGCACTATGCTATTCCGCATGCCTCTGCCGCCTATATGGCCAAGCAGATTCTTCAAAAAGAAAATAAATATGTGCCGGTAATTACCACCCTGCATGGCACGGATATTACGCTGGTAGGCCGCGATAAAACCTATGCGCCTGTGGTGGCCTTCTCCATCAATCAAAGCGATGCCATAACAGCGGTATCGGAAAACCTGAAAGAAGAAACCTACCGCACGTTTAAAATTGAAAAGG
Source organism: Agriterribacter sp. (assembly GCF_035497235.1). Classification (GTDB taxonomy): domain Bacteria; phylum Bacteroidota; class Bacteroidia; order Chitinophagales; family Chitinophagaceae; genus Agriterribacter. The sequence goes on along the minus strand of NZ_DATJEB010000033.1, from coordinate 200,604 downwards.
ATATAGAAGTGATATACAACTTCGTGGATGTACAACGCTTCAGCAAAAAACCGATTGACGCGTTTCGTAAAGTAATTGCGCCCAATAATGAGCGTATTATATTACATGCTTCCAATTTCAGGAAAATAAAACGTATAGATGATGTTATCCGCATATTTAAAAAACTGAACGATGTTATCCCGTCTAAGTTATTACTGGTAGGTGATGGTCCGGAAAGGCCTATGGCGGAAGCTTTGTGCAGGGAATTAAGTTTATGCGATGAAATACGCTTTGTGGGCAAGCAGCAGGACATGGAGGAAATTTTTGCCATAGCCGACCTGTTTTTACTGCCGTCAGAATATGAGAGCTTTGGACTTTCGGCCCTGGAAGCCATGGCCGGCGGGGCGCCAGTGGTATCTACCAATGTAGGCGGTTTACCCGAAATTATAACGCCCGGGGAGAATGGTTTTATGGGTAATGTGGGCGATACGGATCAAATGGCACTGTATGCTATAGATATTTTAAAAGACGAAAATACCTTTAAGCGCTTTAAGGTTAATGCAAAAAAACAGGCGGAAAACTTTGATATCGCCCGTATTGTACCGCAGTATGAACATTTGTATGAGAGGCTGTATGAAGGATTTTGCAAAGACCAGCACAAAAAAAATGAAGTAATTGAAGGATAAGGTTGCCGGGCGCTTAACCTTAAAGCGGTGTTTTAAAGAGAAGCCATGACCATCATTGATACACATTGCCACTTATACACAGCAGAATTTGAAAAGGATATTGAGCAGGTAATTGCGAATGCGCAGCAGGAAGGTGTTCAGCAATTCTTTCTTCCCAATATAGATGGTTCTTCTATTGACGCTATGCTGGAGTTGGAAGCAAAATACCCCGGTGTTTGTACAGCCATGATAGGATTGCATCCCTGTTCAGTTAAAGAAAATTACGAAGAGGAGTTGCAAACAGTAGAAAACTGGTTGCAAAAAAGGAGCTTTGCGGCCGTTGGTGAAATAGGACTTGATTTTTACTGGGACCGGACTTTTGAAACAGAACAGTATGAAGCATTCCGGCGGCAAATAGCGTTAGCGCTGCAATATCAGTTACCCATTGTAATACATACAAGAGAGGCTATGCAGTCCTGTATAGATGTGGTAGCAGCATATGCAGGCAGCGGATTGAAAGGAATTTTTCACTGCTTTGGCGGAAGTTTGGAAGAAGCAGAGCAAATTATAGCCCTTGGTTTTTACCTGGGTATTGGTGGGGTGCTTACCTATAAAAAATCGGGATTGCCGGAAGTGTTAAAGCATATCAGCCTTGATCATATGGTGCTGGAAACCGATTCGCCCTACCTGGCGCCCGTACCCAAACGCGGCAAAAGAAATGAAAGCGCTTACTTAAAATACATTATAGCGGCATTGGCGGAAATCAAAAGCACTTCTCCCGAAGAAATTGCGGGGATCACCACCGCAAATGCTACATTCGTTTTTCAAAATAAGGGTTAAATATGTCCATGGCTTCTTCACCCGGCGCAAAACTATTCATCATTTATACCGGAGGCACTATTGGAATGGCTTTTGACGATGCTACGGGTGCATTGGTTCCTATGGGTTTTCGCGAAATAAAATACCATATACCGGAGATTGCCAAGCTGGGGTATACATTTGATATGCATGCTTTTCATCCCCCGATAGACTCCTCCAATATGTCGCCTGAAATTTGGATAGAACTGGCGAACATTATTCATACCCATTATGCGAACTATGACGGGTTTATTATACTGCACGGTTCGGATACGATGGCTTTTACGGCATCGGCCTTAAGTTTTATGCTCGAAAACCTCGCCAAGCCCGTTATACTTACCGGCTCACAGCTACCCATGGGTGAAATACGTACCGATGCCAAGGAGAATATTATTACCACCATGGAAATTGCTGCCGCCAAAAAAAACGGTAAGGCCCGGGTACCTGAAGTTTGTATTTATTTCGACTACTACCTGTTCAGGGGAAACCGCACCAAAAAGTATAATACAGAAACATTTGAAGCCTTTCATTCGTTCAATTATCCCTCATTAGCTGAAGCGGGTATAGATATTAAATATAGTGATCAACTCATATTAAAATACCCACAGGAACCTTTTCGGATCAATACCCGGTTAAACGCTGATATAGCGGTACTCAAAATGTTCCCGGGCATTACACCGCATACTGTAAACGCCGTTTTGCAAACGCGGCAGCTGAAAGCCGTTATTCTGGAAACCTTTGGTAATGGCAATACCATTACAGCGCCGTGGTTTATAGATGCGCTGAAACAGGCCGTTCAGGAGGGTATTATTGTGTTAGACAGAACGCAGTGTGATGGCGGCTCGGTAGAATTAGGGCGATATGCAACCAGCGCGCATCTTCTGGAAATAGGGGTTGTTAGTGCGCATGATATGACTTTTGAGGCAGCGGTTACCAAACTGATGGTATTATTGGGACAGGAGCTGACCGTAGAAAAAGTAAAGCAGTTACTGGGAACTTCTTTAAAAGGGGAGCTAACGGAAAAATAAATGTATTCATCCTTCAGGCCAATAGCTAATAATGCTATTTTTGCAGTCCTTCAAAAAAAAGGAGAGGTGTCCGAGTGGTTGAAGGAGCACGCCTGGAAAGTGTGTATACGGGAAACTGTATCGCGGGTTCGAATCCCGCCCTCTCCGCAAGATGATAAAAAGCGCTGATTTCCGGCGCTTTTTATTTGATAGTGACAAAGCGAAATCGAACACTTCTACTTTACCTCAATTATTCGTTTTGCCCATTTTATTCTATGAGTACTCTTGCTAACAATAATATTCGGCTCGAACGGGCAAAATCCGATTACATGGATTACTGTAAAAAACTATCCAAATAACCGAATATTGTTTGCGTTTGCTTCATCAAGCTTACATGCCCCTGCGAAGGGACAACGGCCAACTGCGATTTGGGCAATGCTCCAAAATCAGCACATACAGCACCTCCCAGTAATTGATACGTTTTTATCAACTCAACTTTATCCAGCCCATCATTATCACCCGCGATCAGTAATACGGGAGAAGTAATCTTCGCGATGTTGTTTTCACCCATGTTGTATGGTTCGCCGGCTAAAGCAATCATCTGTTCCACGAACTTTGTCCATTTTGTTTTGTCGGGCGCTACCGCATCGTATGCGGCTTGCATAGGAGTGTTCGTAAAAAGTTCAGGCTTCATACTTTTAAACGCATTATTTACTTCGGGCATCCAACCACTACTTTTATAAGCAGAAGAAATGATCACTAATTTTCTTAGCCGTTTAGGGCTTTGTATGGCCAACTGGTAAGCTACAGAGCCCCCAAAACTATAGCCTGCTACATCAGCACTGTCAATTTTCAGGTAATTCATTACTCCTTCCACATCACTTGCTAAAGTAACACGCGATAATTTTCTATCTGAAAACGGGGTATGCCCATGTCCTTGCAATTCAATGGCAATTACTTTTCTTGTTTTTGACAATTCAGGAATTAACTGGCCCCAGTTCGTCTCAATGGTCATATAAGCGCCATGTAGTAAAATGATAGGCTTACCTTCGCCATATACTTCGTAATAAACTTTGATACCATTGACAGGTGCGTAGCCACTGCCGATAGGTTTACCTTGTTGTCCATTGGATTGAGATGCTGTACCCATAATAATTGCAATTAGTAGTATTGTTTTAATAAGATTATGCGTTTTGAATAAATTTTCCATAACGGTTTAAATTAGTTTTAAACTTATTGACATTATAAAAATAGGGTTCATTTCAGGATTTGACAGCGTGTAAAAGCGACAACATAGAGGGTGAATTGTGACAAAATATCACCATTATACAGGAAAAAGAACTTATGCGATTTCAAGGCTGTTTAAAAAAATTGAAAAGCGTATCAGGTGATCAACTATAGTCCCTCTCTCCGCAAGCCGGTAAATGGCCGCGCAATAGCGGGGCATTTTTGTTTTTGAACAAATGAAGTAAAAGAGTCGTTTCTTAGCCGGCAAACAACTAAAAAATGTAAATTCATGAATTAAAATTAAAGCTATCATAATAAAATGTCAGAAGGTCAAAAGCGAATATTACGATCAGAATATAACTTATTCTTTTTTAATTCATACGAACTTTCCATCCGATATATGGAAAAGGTACTGTAAGGGAAATTAACTTTTCAGAATCGCACAATTAAAAGAGTATACTGCCGGATCAGTTGGGAGGAAATGGCGGGTTTAAACCGGATTATCCCATGAATTATTAAAAAAACCGCCCCCACCCCGATACAGGAGTTGTTAAATCATCCTTTCCGCTAACATATCTTTCCAAATGTGAAATTGATCCGTGCCTTCCAGCAAAAAGACAAAAGAAAATGGCTGCAGCACAAACCGGATTTTTACTAAGTGTCCGGCATGATTATCGGCCAGATAGCGAAGATGCCGGTGATGTTTGAACCGGGCATGTTTCAGCATGTTTTCCAAAAGCGCTTCTCCTGATTCGTATAAAGGGTGCTTTGTTTGAAGCTGCTGGTTCCAATCATTTTTGTTATCGGGATTCGCCGGGTTAAACAGGGGCTTAGTAACAAACTGAAAACGAACGCCTTCAATAATCTGCCTGTCTATTCTTTTAATATCTTCTGAGGTTGCTAATTGAGAAACCAATTGCTCATTTTCTAGCTCTGCAGTGATTTCTCCCTGGTGAATAAATATGAGTTTTCCATCATTGTATTTCCGGAAGGGTGTTGCTACACTTGCTTTTTGAATCCCTGAAAGAAAATACCACTGATCAGGAAATGGCATTAACGTCTGCGGATCAATAAAACAGCTATTTCCCTGATCTAAAGCAGGCTTGTGTAACGGTAATGCTATCAGGTTTCCGAGGCCTTTGCCGGAGCGTATATCCTGGTTAGGGAATAGCCTGTCAAAGCTTGAATTCTTATCAAATGCGGAAACAATACCTGATTCAGTTAAAAGGGATAAAATAATTTTTCTGCTTTAAAGTCTGCAGCAATAAACCATGAGGTATTATTATGCAATAACGGGTATAATCCTATGAGCTGTTCGCCGTTCAAATGTTTTGCAAGCTGGTCATCTGTGAATGGCAGATAGGTTTTATCAGTATAGGTCTGGAAAGTACCGCCTTTCATTTTATGCGCCCTGTACCGGTACGGGTCATAAAAATAGGCCGGCATATAACCGCTTGTAGCTCCCCCGCCTGACGGACGGGCAGGCTTTTCCCAACGCAGCGCAAATACATCTTCACGGCCTTTAAAGAGAGAACGGAACAGGTGGAGTTTTTTATCAATGTTTGGGTCTGACAAATCAATCCTGTATTTATTTTATTCTTTCTGTTTTAATTCGCTTAAAAGGCTCTGCAAGTCAATTCATCAAATTCTTAAGATGGGGCATAACTGCGTACAGCTCATATACAGCTCTGGTTGTACTCAATGGTTTGTCGTTATTGACTTAAACCTCACCTGAATTAGTAACCACATCAAAATCTGCCCCGATTGCTTCAAAGTGTTTACGTCCGCATTTTATTTTGTCTGCTTCAGAATTTCTTAGCTTCTCATAATTTTTTGTACTCTTTGTTTCCCTTACTAAATAAATGGTATCATCATCATGTTTTACTATCGCCCAATCAGGATTATATGTACCTATGGGCGTTTCTACTTTAAAAAACGAAGGTAGCTTTACAAATAATTTTATATCTTTTCTTTTATCTAACTCTTCTGCAAATTTTCTTTCTATTTCGCTATCATATATTACACTGTCGTATACCGATTTATTTACTTTTAATGACTGTTCAAAATAGTCTTTTAATTCTTCATCTCTGATTAACTGCATACTCCATTCTGTTTTTCCGGCTATCAGCTTCTCATATTTAATGCCGTCAATCATCAGTCTGTATAACTCTCTTTTTATGATCACTGCAGTGGCATCCATAAACTTTTGAGGATTGATTGCAAACTCTTTTAACCTGTTACTGCCTGACAATATTTTTACTAATGTGCTTCTCGTTAATTCCGTTTCTTTTTGCAGGTATCCAAGGATATCCGGTATACTTCCTGAATAGTTTAAAGTGTGGTAGTTGGCCCTGGTTTCCTGCATCGTTATACCCGCTATATCTATATCCAGTTCGGCCTCACGATAGGAAACTTTTGTGGCTTCAATTTTATCCATTGTTGTTATCGCCTTAATTGCATTGGCAATTAAGGTACCAGTTGAGTAATCAACCTCGTAAGTAGTACGGTGGCTAATTCTTTTCCAAAGGTTTTCAAATTCAGGGTCAAGGAATATTTCCTTGTTTAGCTTTAACCGTTTTGGTGCTGTATCTTCCTTTATATACCTGTTTAGCTGGTATGATTGTAAGATGTCAATAATCTCATGCTCTGCCACTGCAAAACTATCTGGCAGCATTAAAGTAAAACCTGCTTTTGCCGGATTGAATGCTCGTTGAATTTTTCCGGTATCATCAATAAACCCATTACTGATTAGTGCCGCCCAGATGCTTTCGCTCTTATCTCTGCCAAGCATTTTATCTTCATCGCCAATTGTTTCCGTAAGCTTTGCAAAGGCAAGCTTAGGTACTTTGCCGAAAGTAACGCCGCAGTCTTCTTCATATTCTTTTTGTAAACCGCTTGCAAAATCAGTATAACTCTCCCTTGCTATAACAGTGAGCTTATTAATATTTTCATCCTTTACCCTTTCGCCGATTTGATTTACAGGCAACCTTAACCCCCTGCCCAACGTTTGCCTCCGCTCTTTAGTGCTTCCTACCTCTCTTAAAACACAAATCTGAAATACATTAGGGTTATCCCATCCTTCTCTTAATGCCGAATGTGAAAAAATATACTTCAATGGTTCATCCATCGAAAGCAGTTGCTCCTTATTACGCATAATTTTTGCGTAGGTGTCATCATCTGCCTGGGTGTTTCCGTTGGTGTCTTTGTACACACCTTTCTTATCTGCTGAAAAATAGCCATCGTGTATTTTGTCAACAGGAAAAATATTTAGTTCCTGGTATTGCGGCAGTTTAATGAGTTCGTTATAGTGTTGTTCAAACAATGCTGCATATTTCCCCGGAGACGCTTTTCCATCGGCACCGTAAACCCGATAATTGATCACCTTATCTACAAAGAACAGGCTCAATACTTTTATGCCCTTGCCTTTTAATTGCAGTTCTTTATCCAAATGCTTTTTGATGGTATTCTTAATCTGCACTTCCACCAAATCTTCCGTTATGCCACCTCTTTCTTGCCCCGCATATAATCTGCCTGAAGTAAAATCAATAAACTCATTACCCGGTTCCGCACTTATATCCAATACTTCAAATCCGTTTTTATACGATTCCCTTTCGTTTGACAACTCGAACAGGTCTGCATTTTGTTTTACCCAAATGTCTTTCTCTTTTACACCCGCATTACCCTGAACCTGCAAACGGATTTTTGCTTTTATGCCAGCTTTGTTATTTACTTCCAGCAATTTTATATAAGCATCATTTTGAGCATTTACACCTGTTACCGAAGCAACCACTATTTGTTTTACCAATCCTAATTCATAAGCTTTTACAGGATCCAATTTGTAGATAAGATTATACAGGTTTTTATGCGTAGCGGAAAAACGGAATATGGCAATAGGGTTTAATGATTTTATTGCTTCCTGTGCTTTTGTAGTATTATCTACACTTTGGGGTTCATCAATCAACACAAAGGGGCGAACTGCATTGATGAATTCTCTTGGACTAAAACCATTAAGCTGGTTACGTTCCTGGTTAAAAATATTGGTATCCTTATTAAAGGCGTCAATATTAATGATCATTATCTGTAATTGGTTGCTGGTGGCAAACTGCCGTAAACGATTAGCCTTCTTACTGTCATATACAAAATGTTCAAATGCTATGTTATTGTATAGTGCCCTAAAATGGTCGGCTGTTATTTCTATATTCTTCAGGGTGCCCTCCCTGATGGCTACGCCTGGCACAACGATAATAAATTTTTTAAACCCGTATTTTTGACTCAGCTCAAAAATGGTTCGCAGGTACACATAAGTTTTGCCTGTTCCGGTTTCCATTTCAACCGAAAAATTTAACCCGTTCTTATCAAAATCTTCGTGGGTTGCAGGATCTAAATCATTTTTTTCCTGTACAAGCCGGAGATTTTTGAATATCGCATCGCGACTTAGCACAAGATTATTACCTATGCCCATTTCACTACGGAACATGCTGGTTTGTGTTGTTTCTTCAGTTGGGTTTATTTCTATGGTATAATCTGCCTGCTGCAAAGGCTGGCCATCAAACAAATCAATAAAACTATTGACTGCCTGTATTTGGTATGCCTGTGTGCTGTCAAATTTTATTTTCATCACTTAGCCTTGTATTTTTGGTAGGGGTGGTTTGGACTGTCGGGATATAACATTTCCAGTTTTTGTTCTTTTATCATCTCAGGCACTATTGTGTTTTTAAGATACTTGGCAGTTTTACCTACAATACCTGCAATTTCTTCCAACGACTTTGGCTGATCATGAACTGCGCTGATAATTAATTTTTCGAGTTCGGGTTTAGAAAGCCACTTTTTACGTTTTGAAGTGTCCATAGTTCCTGCGGAGCTGTCCATATTTTCCGTGGAAGTATCCATGTTTTTCCCGGAACTGTCCATGTTTCCTCCAGAGGTATCCATGTTTTCACCGGAACTGTCCATGTTTTCACCAGAGGTGTCCATGTTTGGGTGTAAAATATCGCGTTTATAGTCGGCACTCAGGTGATAAGTTGTCCACCGGTTTTTATTGTCGGATTGTAAGTAACCGGATTTACAGAGTTCCTGCAAGATCTTAGTAATGTCTGTTCTGTGCCGGGCAATCATAAACTGTAACCGGCTATTGGTAATTTCGCCCTCAATGTGGCAGGCTGCTAATATGGTAAGCTCGTCCTTGCCCAAAGAATCAACCTGGTCGCCAAACAAATGCCTTAATTCCTGCAAGGTTTCTTCGGGCAGGATACTAAACATAGGAAGCTCAAGACTAAGCCGGTCGGGCTGCGATTCAACAGACAAATAAGGCGTTCGCCAATGTGCATATTCCCATCCCGCCATTATTTTATTTACGCCGCTTCCCGCCTTTTCCGCGCTTCCTATCATTAAAAACATTTTTTGAATGCTTGTATTTCTGCATTCGCTTATGCCCCCATGATAGTACTGCTGTATGGAAACCAATAAAGTGCCCGGATTGGAAAACCTGAAAGTATCGGTGCGTTGTTCAATGATTATATTTCCCGGCGCCGAATAGTCGGTATGTATAAGCGCGTTTACAAAAGCCTCCCTTAACGCGGTGTGTGCAGGTGTTTCATCCTGCCTTACTCCTTTTTTTAGCTGAAAAGGTTTTGGCAGGCTCGATGAAAGCCTTGGCCATACCCTACGGTAAAATTGAAAAAGGTTTGCTTCCCATGAGCCATCCGGGTAAATACGGTCTGTCCATCGTATCTGGGGGTTTGTGCTCAGCAGTTCCCTGAAATCAGGAAAAAAATTAGGACAGCATTCCGGATCGGTTACGCTGATGCCTTTTCCCAACATCAGTATACCTGCAACGGTGGGGCCTTCTAATTTTGACTTCCGGTCTTTCCGGTAGGCCCCTAACTGGATCAGCAATTCTTTATCTTCCAACACAAGCCAGGCATGCCCGGGCCGGGCAGCGGCAAAAAGTTGCCGGTATTGCCGGACGCTTTGTTCGTCCAGGTCATCTATTGAAAACCCCTGCAGCACACGACTGTCGGGATGATGATTTAAATCTGCATCAGCCAGCATCCTTCGCACCTCTTCGTTGGTGCATTTGTAATCGCCCTCATGATTGCGCTTATACGTATTCTCAAAAGGATTACGGGTAAGAAAAACCGGCCGCTGTGTTCGGGTAGCCGCAGGAACTCTAAATGCCATCAGCAGCTTCCCTTCTACGGAAAAGTGTTTCACATCGGCTTCCGTCATCAGGTTAACACTTACGGTAACAGGATTATTAGCGCCATCCCAAAACAATTTTTTGTATGCTGCTATTCTATCATCCTGCAATCCCTCTATTTGAAATATACCTTTTCTTTCTTTTACGCCCAATATTACGATGCCGCCATTGGTATTGGCAAAGGCTGAATATGTTTTCCAGAAGTCGGTTGGAAAGCCGCCCTGGGCAGCTTTGTATTCCAGCTCATCCGTTTCATGATCAGAAAACAGCTCCGACAGAGCCGAAAATATCGGGAACCCATATTTATCGAATAATGACAGTTGCCTGTTTTCCATATTACACGGTTCTGAAATTTATCACACCTTTGCTTTTCATTATTTGCACCGCATTCGTTTTTAATGCATCGGCATTAGTGCCTGTGAATGCCTCATCTAAACAGATAACCCTCGATGGTTGTTTTTCTGCCATTGCTTTTATACAATCATGGGTTAGTTCTTTTTCCAGGCAGATCAGCAATTGGCCTTCGGCAATGCTGAAAACTGTTTTGCCCGCAAGGCTTACTATTTCAATAGGAGTAGTGAGCTCAAAACCACTTTTCAGCAATAATTCATACAATATGGCTTCCTGCTGCGCTTCCGGGGAAATATGGTTAATGTGGTCAAATAATTTTTGTTGAATGGCTTCCGGTTCTTTTTCCAAAGTAGCATCCCAAACTTTGAAATTGGATGGAGCCAGTTTATATGCCCTGAAGCCCAAATCAATTTTTAGCTTCTCATCATTATTGGTAAACAACTCTCCCTCACTTTTAGATTTAGATATTGCAAGTTTTTTTTTCGATTCTGATATTACTCTTCGTATTCTTTCTTTGCTAACTTCAGAAATAGTTTTATAACCCATTTTTTTTGCATTAGCAAATGCTTTGAAAGAACCGGCATCATCTTTCAATACTTCTGGAAGTTGAACAATAATAAATCTCCTGTCTGAATCATCTTCAATATTTTTTTCGATTATCGCATGTGCAGTAGAGCCAGAACCGCCAAAAAAATCAAGAATAATATCGGAATCACTTGTGCTTATATCCAAAATACGTTTAATTAGGCGTGTAGGCTTTGGGTTGTCAAAAACCAACTCATTATTAAATAATTTCTTAACTTCCTGATTACCTTCTTGATTATGGCCAACTGTTTTATTATCCCACCACGTCCAAGGTCTGACACCTTCAACATCTGAAAGGAATTTTTTTAACCTCGGCCGCGAATTTCCATCTTTGCCAAACCAAATACGGTTATCATTTAATAAATCATAAAAGGTCTTTTCAGCTAAAGCCCAACATCTACCTTCTGGAGGAGGAAACTCATTCCCACTAGGTGACTTTATAGTATAAAACTGGCTCTTAGGTGCCCTCCCGACCTGACCCGTTAAATCAACGGATGCCCAATCACCTCTCTCGTCATTATCGGGGTTTGAGTAATCGGCTTTACGCTCGTCATCCAAAGGCAAATGTTTTATTGATTTTTTTATTGTTTCTGCATTTTTTGCAAACAATAAAATATAATCATGTGCTGCACTAATAACTGTTCTCGCGTCAGGAGATGTTTTCTTTTGCCATATTATTTGTGCAATAAAATTTTCTTCGCCAAAAATTTCATTACATAAAATTCTAAGATTAGTCATTTCATGATCATCAATTGATATGAATAGCAATCCATCGTCTTTAAGCAAGTTTTTTGCTAAGAATAATCGTGGATACATCATATTCATCCATTTACTATGAAACCTGCCATCCGTTTCCGTATTGGTTGCAAACTTTCTGCCTTCACCATCAATCTGCCCAGTGTATTCTAAATAGGTATCAAGGGTTTCACTATAGTTGTCGGGATAAATAAATTCATTACCGGTATTATAAGGAGGGTCTATATATATCATCTTTATCTTTCCCAAATAGCTTTTTTGCAGCAGCTTCAATACTTCTAAGTTATCGCCTTCAATAAAAAGGTTTTGGGTTGTATCAAAGTCAATGCTTTCCTCCCTGGCAGGTATAAGTGTTGCTATGCTTGGCTGCTGTATGGTTTTAAAACAGTCAGCTTTGCCCGGCCAATTCATGCCGTAGCGTTCTTTGCCTGTATCTACAGCATCGTTACCTAATGTTAAGCGTAGCTTATCCCAATCTACTTTCAATCCTTCTGTAAATACTTCAGGAAAAAGCGCTTTCAGCTTTTGTAGCTGCGCCAGTTTAATATCCATTGAGGTTAATTCCTGTTTTTGTATTTCTGCCATAAAGGTTTTACTATTTTAAATTAACGTCCACCTGAAACGAAACAATCGTTCTTCTTTCACATGCTGTTTTAAACGTTTTTCTACTTTATCTATCAACAGGTCTTTATTCTGTTCTATCTCTTTTGCCGCACCATCATATTCTTTCCATGCTGCATCCCTTTCCGTTTCTAATTTTTTTCGCTCTTTTTCCAGTTTGAGCTTTTCCGGTAAGTTGGGCGCTAATCTTGTTTGCTTCTTTATTTCTTTTATTTGCTGGTCTAATTCTTTCAATGCTACTTTTAAAGAATTTCTCCTATCCTCGCCCCATTTATCTAACTTATCCAATTCTATTTCAAAATAATTGGCATTACGCTGACCCACTTCATCAATAATGGTATTTTGTTGTAATGCCATTGCATCAGTTAAGCGATTTTCTGATATGGTGGGTATTTCCTGCACTTGTTCCACAATATTTGCGGGCAAAGAAAAAAATCTTTCACATACATGCGTATCTAAAATACTTTCATCTTCTGTTATTGCAAGCAACTGAACAAACTCTTCTTCTTCAAAAGTTGTGATGCTTACAACATTTCCGATCATATATCCGCTTTGCCCTATAAACTTTTCAAGTGTTGTAATTTTTATACCCGAGTTCGTATAGTCAAATACCAATTCAACATCTCCTAATTGGGTTTCTTTGCAGGCTCCAATAATATTTTGGGCTAAGGGATGCCCGATGCGGTAAACATTTGCATCATCAATGGCTTTACCTATTCTATAAGGCCCTGAATGTATTTTGCCGGCAGGAAAAGGATTACGCTTTAGCGTGAAGGAATGTTCATGGGGTGCAAAATCCGCATCATCGTTCAAATAAAACTTTGTAATATCCCAAAGCCATTTTTCGTATCGGGAAAGATACGCTGAGCTTTCCTGCAAATTAATCCTCAATTTTTCGTGTACCTCTTCATCAAAGTTTTCTAGTAACTGCTGCCTTGTTGTTTGCATAGCATTTGAAATATTGCCTTCCAAATCTGCTTGCAGTTCGTTAAATGCAATGGTTATTTGCTCATGTGTCCGGCAATCCTGGTAAATTTTAGCTATTCTTTTTTCAAAGTCAACCCCATTTTCAATGCTGCCCAAAACCTCATCACTTGCCCCAAATACACCGTTGAATAATTGAAACTTATCTCTTAATAATTCATAAACCCTTACATCCGCTGCGTTTGCTTTGTTTAAAAAGTTAACCACTACCACATCAAACTTTTGCCCGTAACGATGGCAGCGGCCGATCCGCTGCTCAATCCGTTGAGGATTCCAGGGCATATCGTAATTAATGATTAAAGAACAAAATTGCAAGTTGATACCTTCGGCTGCAGCCTCGGTTGCAATCATTATAGTTGCTTCATCCCTAAAGTAATCAACTAAGGCTGCTCTTATATCAGCGGAACGGGAGCCGGTTGCCTTATCAGTGTCTTTATACTTTGCTGCCCATACGGCATAAATTTCCCGTGATTTAGGGTCGGTATTAGAGCCATTGAATAAAACAACCTTGCCGGCAAATCCTCTTTCTTCTAAAATGTTGCGTAAATAAATTTGTGTTCTTGTACTTTCAGTAAAAATAATTGCTTTGCGTGGCGCATTTAAGCGCTCCATTTCTTTAAATCCTTTTTCAAGGGCTGTAAACAATTTTTCTCCCTTAGAGTTCCGGTGAATGGATTTTGCAAGCATCTCAAACTCTTTGAGCGCGTTTATTTCTGTTTTAATATTGACAATATCAGCCTCTGAAAATGAACCTTCTGTATTTTCTTCTTCTCCGTCCTCTAACCACTCATCTTTTAGTTCGTCAAATGTTTCAAAGTTTTCGGAAATAATTTCTTCTGTATCAACACTTGTATTGTTGGTAATTATACTTTCTAATTTTTGGACTAACCCCTCTAAGGTACCTGAAATGGCAAAAGTTGAGGATGCCAGCAACCGGCGAAGTATTAAAGTCATTAACTTGCGTTGCCCTGCCGGTAATGCATATAAATTTTCCTCCTGCAGGTAATTAGAAACCAGGTCATATAAGCGTTGCTCTTCTTCGGTTGGATAAAATTCTTCAACCAATGCAATTCTGTTGGTGTACCGGATATACTCCAATACCTGCCTGCGAAGAGTACGCTTACAAACAGGTTTCAAACGCTCCTTGAGTTCTGTGAAAGCATCTGCATCAGCAGTACTTGTAACACGGCTATATTGGGCTTTAAAGCTTTTTAAATCGCCAAACGCATAATCATCAATGATGCTTACAAGACCATATAGCTCTAATAAAGAATTCTGCAATGGTGTAGCTGTGAGCAAAATCTTTGGAGCTTCTTCCAAGGATGATTTTATGGAACGGGCAATTTTATTATTTGTCTTGTACACGTTCCTAAGCCTGTGAGCTTCGTCAACAACAGCAAGATCCCAATTGATTAATTTTACGTATGCTTCTTTAGTTCTTGCAAATTGATAGGAGCAAATGATTATTTCGTGATGGTCAAATGGATTGAGGTTACCCTTTTTTATATAATCATTGAATAATTTGGCTTCTAAAATAAATGAGGGTAGAAAGAACTTATCCTGTAACTCCTGGCTCCATTGCTTACGCAGGTTAGCAGGTGTAATTATTAAGATTTTCCTTTTGCATTCTGCCCATTTTTGAGATATAACCAAACCCGCTTCAATGGTTTTTCCTAACCCTACTTCATCGGCCAGTATAGCACCTTTAGAAAGTGGTGAACGAAATGCAAATAATGCCGCTTCTACCTGGTGGGGGTTTAGGTCAACCTGCGCATCAACTAAAGTAGCGGCCAATTTCTGCATACTATCCGATGAACTTCTTTTGGTGAGTTCATAAGCAAAATATTTAGCGTGGTATGGGGTTAAATTCATTCTTCATCAATCGTTTTCAGGAATCTATATTACTGTGACATTATTAAGGGGTACTATTCGTGGTTTTAAGATGATCAAATATATTTATTTATTCCAGTAAGGCCTTACAAAAGACCCGCTTCGGGTGATTCAAATATATTCAATAAGAAGAATCTTGATTATTTCGCCTTATCCGGTTGTTTCTTCAATAGCTCAACTTTTCCTTTCTTATTTTGAATAATTATGAAATGAGCTTTGAGAAGATTACTCCCACTGGAAATGTGGTTTAACGAAATGGAAAATTGTAAAAGCAACAATAAATTGCAACCTTTCCGGTGATGTAGTCGCGGCAAAAATAGAACTCTAACCCCAACGTACAGTCCGGCATGGGCGGGTGCATCTAAAGTGGAGTTCCGCATCAGCAAAGTAGCCCGGACAAGAATCGAACTTGTATCTAAAGTTTAGGAAACTTCTATTCTATCCATTGAACTACCGGGCCGCTTTGCCTGCGGGGTAAACTATGAAACCAGTTTTTAGCAACTGCTGTCAGCCGGTTTATAGCAGGGCGCAAAAATAACAGTTTCCGGTCATTTTAACTCCTTATTTTACTACTTTCATTTCTGTTATTACCTGTTTTGCTTTGGAAAAAGTGAACGGGGAACAAATGACCATCAGTAAACGGGGGGGATGGCATAAACCAGATATGACTGCGCCAGCCCAACGGGTACTGGCTGAAGATCAATGCTGACAGGAACTGACATATTGAAATACGATCATTCAATATGTCATTTGCCCTATGGCGGCAGAGGCAAATTTTCGTAACCCGCATCCTCCTTAAACCCTATCTTTGCCGTCCTAAAATGTGCGTATGAAGTTTTACACCTTATTGATTAAATACAGGCTGCCCCTGGGGTTTTTAGCACTGGCTTTGGCCGTTGTGGTAAATATTTCCTCCGGATTTTGGCCGGCATTTGCTTTATATCTTGTTGCGTTAGTAGCCATTGTGAGTCATTTTTTGTTTGGCCCCATGCGCCTGATACAGGGTTATATGGAAGACGGGGATATTGACGGAGCTCAAAAAATATTAGATTCCATCCGTTTCCCTAACCTGCTCATCAAACCCGTTCGCAGTGTATATTATTTTTTGAAATCGAACCTGGCCATGTTTAAGCAGGATTTTGACGGCGCGGAAATTATGATGAAAAAGAGCCTCAGCCTGGGAATGCCCATGAAAGAAACCGAAGGAGCTGCTTACTTCCAGTTGGGTACTATAGCCATGCAAAAAAGCAATATGCGGCAGGCAGAAGAATATATCCGCAAAGCCATCCGGGTAGGATTGCCCGATAAGGAAAATACGGCTGCCGCCTACCTGCAAATGTGCCAGATATTTATTAACAAGCGGGAATTCCGTGCTGCCAAGGATTATTTCCGCCGGGCCAAAGAACTAAAACCTTCAACCGCACAGGTGGTAGACCAGATCAAACAAATTGAAAAATACATCAGCCGGATACCCGGGTAAGTTGTACCGGGTACTTTGATAAACGCATAAATGCAGTAAAGCCGCAAATAGAAATGATGCGGCTTTTCTGTAAATAGTAGGCTTTACGGTAAGAAGTTGTATTTTCAGCTATTTAATCCTATCCTTCCGAAATCGGATTGTGCTGTTCAATTGGTACCAACGGCTATAGTGTGCAATGCAACAAAGTAAATGTATTATAAACACAAATACCGGCCTATACCGCAAAGTGGTTATATACAATAAGTTTAGTATTAGTAAACTTATGTTACAACTATTCATTGGTTAACTTTGGTTCATGTCATTTTCAAAAGAAAAACTGCAAATAAAATTCAGGGAAGAATACAATAGGCTCAATGAACAGCAACGCAAAGCGGTTGATACGATTGAAGGACCGGTTATTGTAAATGCAGGCCCCGGCACCGGTAAAACGCAAATACTGGCATTACGCATTGCCCATATATTGCAGCAAACCGATATTGATGCAGGTAATATTCTTTGTCTTACCTATACTGATAACGGTGCTGTGGAAATGCGCAACCGGTTACTCAAAATTGCTGGAAGCACCGCCTATAAAATCCAGATACACACTTTCCATTCTTTTTGCAACGAAGTAATACAGGATAACCTTACCTGGTTCGGTAAGCTGAACCTGGAACCTATAGGCGACCTGGAAGAAATTGACCTCTTTTATACATTAATAGACAGCATTGAAAAGGATAATATATTGAAGCGTTTCAGGGGGGAAGTATATTATGAGAAAGACAGGCTAAAGGAATTGTACCGCCTGATGAAGAAGGAAGCGTGGACGCCTGAATATTTGAATGAACGCATAGATAATTATATAAAGGAGCTACCCCAAAAAGAAGGGTTTTATTATAAAAGAAAATTTAAGGAATTTAAGGCGGGAGATGAAAAACCCGGAGCTATTGCGGAAGAAACCCAAAAGATGGAAATGCTGCGCGCCGCGGTGAATCTTTATCCGCGGTATAACCAGCTGATGCTGGAAGCGGGACGTTATAATTTTGATGATATGATTTTGTGGGTGCTGGATGCCTTCGCAAATAATAAGCATATGCTGTTAGATTACCAGGAAAGGTTTCAGTATTTTCTTGTAGACGAGTTCCAGGATACCAGCCGCGGACAAAACCTGCTATTGCAGTATCTTACCGGTTACTGGAACGATCCGAATGTGTTTGTGGTGGGAGATCCTGACCAGAGCATATTTTCTTTCCAGGATGCCAATGTGCAAAATATAATAGCGTTTGAAGAAAGATATGCAGGCAGTATTGTAAAAATTACCCTCACGCATAATTACCGTTCTGTACAAAATATATTAAATACGGCGCATACGCTTATCCGTAATAATAATACACGTACAGATTCTATAGAAAATAGCGATCCGCTTATATCGGCTAACAATAATCTCCGGGGACTGGCTATTGAGCCCCGTATATATGAATATGCTAACAGCGCCCAGGAAGCGATTGATGTGGTATTACAAATTGAAGCGCTGATACAGCAGGGAATGCGCGGCAGCGAAATAGCCGTAATCTATCGTAATCATGCCCAGGTAGCTGAAATGATTACGTTGTTAGAAGCGAAGAAAATTCCGGTGAATATAAAAAGAAAGGCAGACATCCTGCAACTGCCCTTTATCAATAATATCATTAGCCTGCTAACCTGGATTGACAAAGAAAACTATATCCCTTACAGCGCCGATGATATTTTGTTTCAATTGCTGCATACGAGCTTTTTCAGGTTGCCGCCATTGGATATAGCCAAACTAAGCGTTGCGGTAAATGCTAAAAACAGGAGTAATAAGGATGATGTATATGCTATCCGCAGATTATTGTCGGAAATGACGGTACCCCGTGCCGATCTGTTTAACCAATCCAATGGTTATTCCTTTAAAGAAATAAGCGACACCCTGGAAAGCCTGTTAAAAGCGTCAGGCAATGTAACCCTGCAGCACCTGTTTGAACTGGTGATCCAAAAAGCGGGAATACTTTCCTTTATCATGCAAAGCCCCGAAAAACCCTGGCTCATGCAGGTGCTGAATGCTTTCTTTAGTTTTATAAAGGAAGAAACCAAACACAATCCCACGCTTAACCTCCATGAACTGCTGATCAATATCGAAACGATGCGGAAAAACAGGCTGGGTATTTCATTGCACAAAGTTAATGCTGCGGAAGAGGGTGTAAATTTGGTTACTGCACATGGTTCCAAAGGTTCGGAATACGCACATGTTTTTGTTATTGGCGCTACCAGGGATATATGGGATGATACCAAAGCCGGTAACAAGTCCTATAAGTTACCCGATAACCTTGTCAGCCATACCAATATTCCTGCAAGCCTGGAAGAAAGCAGGCGGTTGTTTTATGTAGCTATAACGCGTGCTAAAATGCATTTAAATATTTCGTATGCCTTAAAAAACGCTAAAGATAAGGAGCAGGTACGCAGTAGCTTTGTTACCGAAATACAGGAGGGTGCAACATTGCCATCTATACAAAAGCAGGTTCCGGACGAGCTGCTTACAGCATACCTGGCGCTTCAGTTTGCCGAAAAAGCCAAACCGGAAATTGCATTGATGGAAGAGGAATACATTGATCAGCTATTAAAAAAATACACGCTAAGCGTAACGCATCTCAACAATTACCTCAATTGCCCCCTAAAGTTTTATTACCAGAATTTAATCAGGGTGCCTGCGGCAAAAAATGAGAACATGACTTTTGGCAGCGCTGTACATTATGCCGTTGAAATGCTCTTCAAAAAAATGAAGAACAATAACGACATCTTTCCCGGTAAAGAAGCTATGCTGGCAGACTTCACATTTTTTATGCATGTAAACCGGGAAGCGTTTACCCCGGAGGAGTATAAAAGAAGATCAGCATATGGAGAGAAGATATTGCCTGCCTATTATGATTACCATATTAACCGGTGGACAAAAGTGATCATCGCCGAAAAAGCGGTTCGCAACGTGGTGGTTCAGAACGTACCTGTTAACGGAAAGCTGGATAAGCTGGAATTTAATGGCAAACAGGTAAACGTGGTAGATTATAAAACAGGTAAATACGAAAACGCCCGCAAAAAACTGGTAACACCAAATGAAAAAGAACCTAATGGGGGCGATTACTGGCGGCAGGCCGTGTTTTACAAAATTCTGTTAGACAATTTCAGCGAAAGCATTAATAAAGGCTGGGAAATAGTAAGCACGGAGTTCGATTTTCTGGAACCCGTAAATGATGAATATAAAGTAGAAAAAGTACTGATTACAGATGCCGATATTACAACGGTTACACACCAGATAACGGATACCTGGCAGAAAATACAGCGTAAGGAATTTAAGACAGGCTGCGGGAAAGCTGATTGTGAGTGGTGCAGCTTTGTAAAAAACAATAATCTTGCCGTAGCGCTTCATGCACCGGAAGCGGATGACGCTGATACCTGAGAGCCCCGCCCGGATGAACCCTGTTCGGACAGGGTGAATAGTGGTGCTGAGACGTTAGAGGGGAGGCGTGAGTACCAAGCCCATCGTTAGTAGTTTTTAGCTAACCGCTACCCGCTGACACCTGATACCTCATTTTAAGTCATTATTAATAAAACAATGCGCTGCAAAAGCTGTAAACCTGCTAAGTTTGCAGATTTGAAAGGGATAAGCGAAACATCAATGAAAAAAGTATTCTGCGCCGTTGTTACTATATTACTCCTTTATAAATTGCTCGTATTTACATCGGGCTGCGCGCAAATTATACCCCCTACCGGCGGGCCGCGTGACTCTCTTCCACCCGTGATGCTGAGCGCTGTGCCTAAAGATTCAACACTTAATTTTACAGGTAATAAAATAGTACTGGCCTTTGACGAATATATTCAGTTGGAACGGCCCGAAGAGCAACTGATTATTTCACCCGTACCTAAAGTGTCGCCACTCATTGAGGCAAAGCTTAAGGAAATTACCATCCGTATCAAAGACACCCTGGAAGAAAATACTACTTATAGCATTAATTTCGGAAAAGCATTAAAGGATATTAATGAAGGCAACCCTGCAAAACAGTTCACGTATATATTTTCTACCGGTAAATATATTGACAGCAGCAGCTTGCTGGGAAAAGTAACAGTGGCCGAAACAGGCCGGCCCGACAGCACCCTGATTGTAATGCTGCACCGCAATTTTGAAGATTCTGCGGTATCAAAAGAAAAACCCCGGTATTTTACGCGTTTAGACAGCGCAGGGCGTTTTGCGTTTCATAATATAGCACCCGGCCGCTATACTATTTTTGCGCTGAAAGACCAGGGAGGGCAAAAAATGTACATGCGCAACAGCGACTTGTTTGCCTTTTACGATAGTGCGTTAATCATCGGCCATAATAATATACGGCCTGTGCTGTACGCTTTTGCCGAAGTACCCGAAGAAAAAAGACCCGGGGGAGCAAGAGCCGGCGCCACTGCAAAACCCTCCGCTGCGAAGAAAGAAAAAAAGCTAAGCTATAGTACCAATCTCGAAAGTAACCAGCAGGATCTGCTCGGCGATTTAACCCTTACTTTCAGCGAACCGCTGCAATCATTTGATAGTACTAAGCTCCGTTTTACCGATACTTTATTTCATCCGGTGAACGGATACCATGTAAAGGCGGATTCTGTAAATAAATTATTTACGCTCACCTACCCCTGGAAAGAAGAGCAGGAATTTCGGCTGATAGTGGAAAAAGATATAGCCAAAGATTCCTCCGGAACAGAGCTGGCAAAGGCAGATACCATACGGTTTAAAACAAAAAAGAACAGCGACTATGGCAGGTTAAGAATACGGCTGCAGAACCTCGATACGGCACAGCATATTGTATTGGTTTTTTATAAGACCGATAAAATAGAAAAGTCGCAGCCCCTGACCGGCAAAGACGTGAATTTTACATTATTCCATACCGGCGATTATGAAATACGCATTTTATACGATACCAATAATAATGGTAAATGGGATAGCGGCAACTACTGGCTAAAGCTTCAGCCTGAAAAAATTGTTTCCGATGGGAAAAAATATACGGTACGGCCAAACTGGGATAACGAAATCACCATCGAGCTGCCGGCACAACCTCCGGCTGATGTTATAGCCAATTAACTGGTTCCTTCCTTCGTCAAGGTGTATCTTGCACCACACCCTGCAACCTGTAACTTGTTATATCTTTGCGCTATGCAAATTTCTTCTTCCTTACTTGAAAACGCGGTTAACGAATTTGCCCGCCTGCCCGGCATCGGTAAAAAAACGGCGCTGCGCCTGGTCCTGCATCTCATTAAACAAAGTCCCGAAGAAGTACAACGGTTCAGCAGCGCTATTAACAGAATGAAAAAGGAAGTGCTGTTTTGTACGGTTTGTCATAATATTTCCGATAGCAGCGTCTGTAATATCTGCGGCAACCCTTCCCGCAAAAAAGAAACCATATGCGTGGTGGAAACCATACGTGATGTAATTGCCGTAGAAAGCACCCAGCAATACAATGGTTTGTATCATATATTAGGTGGCATCATTTCGCCATTGGATGGCATAGGCCCCGACCAGTTGCATATTGAAACACTGGTGCAGCGCATACAAAAAGGCGATGTGGAAGAAGTGATCTTCGCACTTAGCCCTAATATCCAGGGCGACACTACCATTTACTACATACAGAAGAAAATTGAAGCTTTCCGTGTAAAGGTTACCACCATTGCCCGCGGTATTTCGTTTGGCGGCGAACTGGAGTATGCAGATGAGCTTACTTTAGGCAGGAGTTTACAAAACCGGATGCCTGTAGAAAAGTACGTCTCGCACTAATGCTTTTTATTTTCAATATACTATCGTACATTTGCGCCACACATACAGGCAGATTTGTTTATTGTTCAGCCTGATTAAAAAACAGAACTAATAAACGCTAAGAAACCTCCTCATTAAGTTTCCCAACGTTTTGTAGTTCAGTAATAATTTTTTGGAGGCAGCGGCAATGCTGTTGTTGAGCATGCGCATTGTAATGCCGGGCGCCGCACCTTCCGGGTTTTTCCTAAAACCATTTAACTTAAATAAGGGAAGCATGAATGACATCCGCGATATACTAAAACAACGTATTCTTATTATAGATGGCGCCATGGGTACCATGATACAGCAGTATAAACTCACCGAAGCCGATTACCGCGGTGAGCGTTTTAAAGACTGGCCTTCCGATGTAAAAGGTAATAATGATCTGCTGAGCATAACCCAACCGCAGATCATTACCGAAATTCATAAGCAGTATTTAGCCGCCGGAGCAGATATTATTGAAACCAATACCTTCAGCAGCACGGCAATAGCCCAGGCCGATTACGACATGCAGTTGCTGGCCTATGAGTTAAACGTGGCTGCCGCCCAATGCGCCAGGGAAGCAATTAAGCAATCGGGTAAGCAAGCCTGGATGGCGGGCGCTATAGGCCCTTTAAATAAAACGCTCAGCCTTTCTCCCGATGTAAATAACCCCGGTTTCAGGGCGGTAACTTTCGACCAGGTAGTAGCCGCATATTATGAACAGGTAAAAGGTTTAGCTGAGGGCGGCGTTGATATATTACTGGTTGAAACCATTTTTGATACCCTTAATGCCAAGGCGGCCATTTATGCTATAAAGCAATTTTATCACGATCATCCGGAATTGCCGCCTGCGGAAATCATGATCAGTGGCACCATTACCGATGCTTCCGGCCGTACCCTTAGTGGTCAAACCTTAGCGGCTTTTTATACTTCGGTAATGCATGCCCGGCCTTTGAGCATAGGCTTGAATTGTGCCTTAGGCGCAAAAGAAATGCGGTCGCATATAGAAGAGTTATCGCATATAGCTTCCTGCTATGTGTCTGCTTATCCTAATGCCGGGCTGCCCAATGCCATGGGCGAATACGATGAAACGCCC
Source organism: Agriterribacter sp. (assembly GCF_035497235.1). Classification (GTDB taxonomy): domain Bacteria; phylum Bacteroidota; class Bacteroidia; order Chitinophagales; family Chitinophagaceae; genus Agriterribacter. The sequence continues at coordinate 177,106 of NZ_DATJEB010000033.1, read as the reverse complement.
GATGAAACAGCGCATTTCCTGGAAGAATGGGCAGAGAAAGGGTTTGTGAACATTGTGGGTGGCTGCTGCGGTACCACGCCCGATCATATTAAGCATATAGCGGATAATGTGAGGAATCTGAAACCAAGGGCTTTACCGGTGGTGGAGGAGGAGTTAATTTGACAATTTGAAGATGTGGAAAAATGAAAATGCCTGCCCGACTGAATAGGCGGGTGGGAAGTATGGGCATGTGGAAATAGTGGTAAATTTCCTGGTAATGTGCGCATCTGCGGCAATTGAAAAACATGAAAGAGCTTGATATCACAATTGATGACTTCAAGTTGAAGAAGACTATGGTGCTGAAAGTTAAATGCTAACCGCTCTGAAAGCTGATCGCATTAAAACGCTAACCAAAAATTGCACATATGAAAGCACAAAATCAGTTACCGGAAGTAACAACGAATGAAATCGTAGAGAAAATTTATGTTGTAAGAGGGTTGAAGGTTATGCTGGATAGAGATTTAGCAGAAATGTACGGAGTTGAAACTAAACGACTTAAAGAGGCTGTACGGAGAAACATTTCAAGATTTCCTGATGATTTTATGTTTGAACTTTCAGAATTAGAGTTAAACAACTTGAGGTCGCAATTTGCGACCTCAAGTTGGGGAGGGTTACGATACCTGCCTATGGCTTTTACAGAACAAGGTGTTGCAATGTTATCTTCTGTATTACGATCTGAAAGAGCAATACAGGTAAATATACAAATTGTGCGGGTGTACACAAAGATGCGGCAACTCATATTGGACAACAAAGAGCTTTGGTTAAAAATTGAAAAGATAGAACAGGCGTTAGCCAAGAAAGACGATGAAGTGCAGGCTATTTTTAAAGTATTGAAAAATTTACTGGTAAAGGAAGAAAAGCCGAGACAGCCGATTGGGTTTAAAATTCCCGGTAAAAAATGAAAGAAAGAGAAACACTGAAAGCTTTATGGCTGATAACGTAAAGCTGACAGCAACAGCTAAAACAAAAAACTATGTCTGAACCTGTAGTTATAAAACCATACCTCCGTTTATCGGGTCTTGAACCCTTGGTAGTTCGTCCTGAAACTAATTTTGTAAATATAGGTGAGCGTACCAATGTTACCGGCTCAAAAAAATTCGCCCGTTTAGTGCGGGATGGTAAATATGAAGAAGCATTAAGCGTTGCCCGGCAGCAGGTAGAAAGTGGCGCCCAGGTATTAGACGTAAATATGGATGACGCCATGCTGGAAGGTGTAACAGCTATGACTACCTTCCTTAACCTGCTGCAAAGCGAGCCTGATATTGCTAAGATTCCCATCATGATTGATTCTTCCAAATTTGAGATCATAGAAGCGGGCTTAAAGTGCGTACAGGGCAAGTGCATCGTTAACTCCATTTCCATGAAGGAAGGGGAAGAGAAATTTATTCACCAGGCGGAAATATGCAAAATGTTTGGTGCTGCCGTTATAGTAATGGCTTTTGATGAGCAGGGTCAGGCGGATACCAAAGAAAGGAAAATAGAGATAAGCCATAAAGCATATAAAATACTTACACAAAAAGTAGGATATGATCCGCAGGACATCATTTTTGATCCTAATATTTTTGCCATTGCTACCGGTATTGAAGAACACAATAACTACGCGGTTGATTTTATTGAGGCTACAAAAGAAATAAAACGGTTGATGCCGCTAACCAGAATAAGCGGGGGCGTAAGTAATGTATCCTTTTCCTTTCGGGGTAATGATCATGTGCGGGAAGCCATGCATTCCGTTTTTTTATATCATGCTATTAAGGCCGGCATGGATATGGGTATTGTAAATGCCGGTCAGTTAGTAGTGTACGATGAAATAGATCCTCACCTGCGGCAGTTATGTGAAGACGTAATATTGAACAGGAACAACGATAATAATGAAGCAACGGAAAAGCTGATTGTTTTTGCTGAAACGGTAAAGGCAAAAGGAAAAGAGATTGTTAAGGATAATGCCTGGCGCAATACTTCTGTTGAAGGGCGGCTTACCCACTCATTAGTAAACGGCATAACCGATTTTATTGATATTGATACCGAGGAAGCGCGCCTGAAATATCCGCGTCCTTTAGATGTTATTGAAGGCCCGCTGATGGATGGGATGAATGTGGTAGGCGATTTATTTGGTGCGGGAAAAATGTTTTTGCCGCAGGTAGTAAAATCGGCACGGGTAATGAAAAAATCGGTGGCCATTCTTACACCTTATATTGAAGCCGCAAAGTCTGAAGTATCCGATGCGCCTACTATTTTGCTGGCTACAGTTAAGGGAGATGTGCATGATATTGGTAAAAATATAGTTGGCGTAGTATTAGGGTGTAACGGTTATAATATAAAAGACCTGGGTGTAATGGTACCCACAGACAAGTTGTTGGATGAAGCCGTGAAATGCGGCGCCGCAATGGTAGGCGTAAGCGGCTTAATTACACCATCGCTTGACGAAATGGTGCATGTGGCACAGGAAATGAAACGCCGGGGTATGAACCTTCCCCTGCTGATTGGCGGCGCTACCACCTCTCGTATGCATACTGCTGTTAAAATAGCGCCCCAGTATGACTATGGTGTGGTGCATGTACTCGATGCCAGCAGGAGTGTAACAGTGGCGGGCGCATTACTGAATGAGCAAAAAGAAGGTTTCCTCAAAGGCATTCATGCGGAATACCAGAAGCTTAAAACCGATTTCGAAAACAAGCGGCCGGTTAAACAGTATATTTCTTATGAAGCCGCGCAGGCCAATAAAGTAAAAATAGATTGGGAAGGTTATATTGCTCCCGTGCCTTCTTTTACCGGCACGAAAATATTTGAGGATTATGATCTCAAAGAAATACGGGAGTATATAGACTGGAAACCATTTTTTATAGCATGGGAGCTGCATGGTAATTTTCCGCAGATACTGACCGATGAAAAAGTAGGTGTGGAAGCCACCAAGTTGTATAATGACGCGAATGCCCTGCTGGACCAGATCATTGCCACGAAAGGGCTTACGGCTCACGGGGCCATAGGCTTTTGGCAGGCTAATACCACTACGCCGGATACCATTGAAGTAAAGAACGGCGGGTACGAAATAAGATTAGAATCCCTGCGCCAGCAAATTAAGAAAGCGCCCGGACAGTCCAACCTTTCCCTGGCAGATTTTATTGCTCCCCAAACTACGGGCGTGCAGGATTACATAGGTGCTTTTTCCGTTACCATAAAAGGTATAGAGCCCCATATTAAAAAATTTGAAGCGGAGCACGATGACTATAATAAAATAACCCTGCAGGCTTTGTGCGACCGCTTAGTGGAAGCTTTTGCAGAATGTTTGCACCAGCGGGTGCGGAAAGAGTTCTGGGGATATGTAAAAGAGGAGGCCCTGAACAATGAAGACCTGATCAAAGAAAAATACCAGGGTATACGGCCGGCGCCGGGTTATCCCGCCTGTCCGGATCACTTAGAAAAATATAAGCTGTTCAACCTGCTGGGTGGCGAAGAAGCAACAGGCATCCAGCTCACAGAATCCTTAGCCATGTACCCTGCTTCATCGGTATGCGGCTGGTATTTCAGTCACCCGCAAAGCCAGTATTTTGGTGTGGGCAAAATTCAGCAGGATCAGTTTGATGATTATGTAAAGCGAAGTGAGGCAACTGCAGAAGAAATGCAGAGATGGCTGAGACCGGTGATGGAGTGATAGAGAAAGGGTTTCGAACCTTCCAAAGGCTGGAAATTCTTGAAGTCTTCTTGCAGAACGGATAGTCAGGCGCAGCGTAGAGCTAGCTATAAGGATGTTTTGTCTTTAGCTTTTATCCAACAGCCCGGCTTCTACAGGAAAGGTTACGGATAAAACGCATCCCTGTCCGGATTGCGAAACAAAATCGGCCGTTCCGTTGTAAGAGGTTGCACGGGCTTTGATATTATCTACTCCTATTCCTGTTCGCTTTTTACCGGTATCAAAGCCAACACCATTATCTGAAATGGAAAGCAGGATGGATTTTCCGTTTTGCGAAAGGTTAATGGCAACCTCTGTTGCCCTGGCATGTTTTAAAATATTATTCAATTGTTCCTGCACTATCCTGAAAACATTCAACTGGAACTTGTTAGTCATGCTATTTTCTGCAAAATGCGCTACATTACAATATATTTTTACAGGATTTACTTCCATCGTATCATGAACAATATTTTGAATGGCGTGGGATAGTCCAAGGTTTTTAATGATATCGGTTGTAAGTCCTTTAGATAATTTCCTGATTTCTTCAATAGCGGTAAGGGTATATTCAGAAGCCCGGCTTAAATACATTTCACTGTTCTTTCCTCCGTTTTTTGCCATTTGAAGGTACATCCTGGAAGCGCCCAGTAGCTGGTTTACATTGTCGTGCAGTTCTTTTCCCAGGTCCGACCGCTCGGTATCCTTCGCATCCTCTGTGGCTTCTGCGATCTGCTTTTCTTTTAGCTTGATTTCCTGCTCCAGCCTTTCTTCCAGCACCGTTTGTTTGCTGATATCCTGCATAGAGCCTATCATCCGGTATGCTTTTCCGTTAGCATCCCTCAGGATAACGGCGCTGTTCAATACATTTGCCACAAGGCCATCAGCCTTTAAAAAACGATAGCTGTGTTTCCACTCCATTTCATCTGATCGGAGTACTCTCATAAAATCCAACGTTAGCGCTTGCGCATCATCGGGATGTAAATGGATGATCCAGGCATCTTCGGGCGACATATTACCGGTTGTTTTATGGCCGAATACTTTTTCATAGCCATCACTTAACAACACTTTATTTGAAACCAAGTCATAGTCAAATAATATATCGGATGATGAATTAAATACAAGGTTAAGGCTATCAGTATATTCTGCAATTATTTTAGCTGAAATAGCTGCGCGGAGATCCGGTCTTTCTTCCGATTCCCTTTGCCGGCTAATGTCCTGCATAACCCCTATCATGCGGTAGGCTTTTCCATCGGTATGCCTGATGATAGTAGCCTTATCAAATACCCTGGCAACGGAGCCATCGGCCCTGTTAAAACGGTAGGCATGCTCCCAATGGCTGGCAGGTGAGGCAATAGCTGCCTGCATTCCCTTTTTAACCATTTCTTTATCATCGTGGTAAAGATGTTCACTCCAGTCTGTAATATTTCCTTTATAGTTTTTTAAAGTATAGCCAAACAATTCTTCAAACCCTTCACCCATGATCAGCTCACTGGTCAGTAAATTCAAATCCCATATTACCTCAAAGGAAAGCGTAGAGAGGGCGGGTGCTTTGTCTTCTTTACCTGGCAGTTTTTTTTGGGTTTTACTTTCCAGCTTGCGGGGATCATTGATTACTTTTATAGCACCTATTAAATGTAAAGGTTTTTGCTGCTCATCTCTGGTAATGATAGCCCGGCCAACAACAGAAGCTACAGTGCCATTGAGGCGTTTGAGCATAAAGGAATCATTCCATTTTTTATTGCCGGAAGCAAGTGTTTTAGATAATTTTGCTTCAACGGCATTTTTTTCTTCTGCAGAAAGACACCGTTTAAAATCTGCAAAGCTTATGGTATTGTTTTGCACCTTGTAGCCTAACACTTCTTCGATGCTGTTACCTACATAAATTTGCCCCTTCACCACATCCCAGTCCCACATAATATCATAAGATGTGATGCTGATATGTTTAATCCATTCTTTATTTTCTTTCTCACTGGTATCTGATTTTGCCTGCGCTATCTTAATATTTTCAGCCACAAGCTTTTCGCTTCTAAGGTCAATAGCCTGCTGCTTTAATTTGGCTACGGCAATATTGCCGGATACTATTTTTTCTTTTTTCTTGTCTGTTTTTTCCTGCCTGAGAATGTGCTGACTCATATCCACAATAGTAGTAATCGTTTTTTCAATCTGGTTTTTACCTGAAAAAACTGCGGAAGTTATTTCGCATGGGATCTGCTTACCGTTTTTTTTTATGGACATCACCGAACCTTTAGCATATCCTTCGGCTTTTTGTTGTTTGAGAAGGTTTTTAAAGCTGCTTTCATGTATGTTAAAAATTGCTGACCAGGTTTTGGCTAGCAATTCCTTTTTAGAATAACCCAGGAGTTTGCACGCTGCGCTGTTTACCATTATTATTTTTCCATTGCTGGCCGTTGAAAGGATGTTTGCCTGTAAGGAATTATCAAACGCAAGCCGGGGAAGCGTATCGTTAATTACCGGAGCGGTATATTTTTTAAAAGCGGCGCCTTTCTTTTTTGCCGGGCTTTCATAACTTGTTCGCATTACCTGTAATATAAGCTATATTTGGTATGTACTCATATAAATAAACAGTACCCGTTGCAGGAACATACGTGTACAGGCACAAAAAATATATTTTTAAGGCCGGGGCTGAACATGTGTTTCTTTAATCCGCTTGCCGGGTATTGTTTAGTAAGGCAGCTTTTCTTAACTCCTGCAAACAGGCAAGTATATTGTCTTTAAGTTGTTGCATAGTGCAGCAAAAAATGCCGGGAGACAGGTTAATGCAAGGCATACTCACTTCCTTCGCCTGAATTCAATTTTTATTATCAACGCTCATTTCAATAATTTCGCTTTCCGTTTGTTGTTAAAATGAATACTCCATTACCTGGAACAATTTTTAGAAAGATGAAAGCAAGAGTGTTAAAAATTCACCAGAAGGATAATGTACTGGTGGCCCTTACTAATTTAAAGAAAGGCGAAAGCATTGAGCATAACGGCGAAACCTATACGCTGGTTGACGATGCAGATGCCAAGCACAAGTTTTTTATTGGAGATATGAAAGCCGGTGACCCGGTATATATGTACGGCGTGCTGGTGGGCAAAATACAGTTTGATGTGCCCAAAGGCGGACGCATGACAACCGATAATACCAAACATGCCGCCGATCCTTACGATTACCGCGGCGTACAATACGAGTGGCATGCGCCGGATGTGTCTACATTTAAAAACAGAACATTTAACGGCTATCACCGCAGCGATGGCCGGGTAGGCACGGCTAATTACTGGCTGTTTCTTCCCACGGTTTTTTGCGAAAACCGCAACTTGGATGTGATCCGGGAAGCATTGCATAATGAGCTGGGGTACGCGGTAACGGATAAGTATAAGTCGTATACCAAATACCTTGTGGATGCGTATAGGAATGGAGCAGACATCAACGCGCTTCAGATTGCTGATATGGCACCTGACCCGATCCAGCGCAGGGTATTCAAAAATATTGACGGTATAAAATTCCTTAATCACCAGGGTGGCTGCGGCGGCACGCGCCAGGACGCGGCTACGCTGGGCAGGCTTTTGGCCGCCTATTCCGACCACCCCAATGTGGCAGGCGTAACCGTTTTAAGTTTGGGTTGCCAGAACTTACAGGTGCAGGATTATCTGGGCTACCTGAAAGAACGTAATCCCGCTTTCGATAAACCCCTGTACATTTTTGAACAGCAGCAGTCACAGAGTGAAGAACAATTAGTAGCGGAGGCGATCCGAAAAACTTTTGCGGGATTAACGGAGGCGAATAAAGCGGAAAGAAAACCTGCTCCGCTTTCAGAATTATGCATTGGCGTAAAATGCGGGGGCAGCGATGGTTTCAGCGGTATATCCGCTAATCCAGCCGTGGGCTATTGTGCCGATCTTGTAGTAGCACTGGGCGGTAAAATTTTGCTGGCCGAATTTCCCGAACTGTGCGGCGCCGAACAGGAACTGATAGACAGGGCGGTTGATGAACCTACAGCCCGCAAGTTCATGCATTTAATGAGAACCTATGATGAAATGGCGCATAAGGTAGGTTCAGGATTTCATATGAACCCATCGCCAGGCAATATCAAAGACGGGCTGATTACGGATGCCATAAAATCTACAGGCGCCGCAAAAAAAGGCGGTACTTCACCGGTAGTGGATGTGCTGGACTATACAGAAAAAGTAAGTAAGCCCGGCTTGAGCTTAGTTTGTACGCCGGGCAATGATGTGGAAGCCACTACAGGTAAAACCGCATCGGGCTCAACCCTTATTTTATTTACTACCGGCCTGGGTACACCTACGGGCAACCCGGTTTGTCCTACCATAAAAGTGGCTACCAACTCAGCGCTGGCAAAACGTATGAAAGACATTATAGACATTGATACCGGCCCCATTATTGAAGGTGAAAAAACAATTGAGGAAATGGGGGAAGAAATATTGGAGTATTGTATTAAAGCCGCCAGCGGTGAAGTAATACCCAAGGCGGTACAACTGAACCAGGATGATTTCATTCCGTGGAAAAGAGGGGTGTCTTTGTAAAGTGGTAAGTGAGAAGTTGAAAAGAAAGAGCAGGGAAAGGATGAGTATCACAAAATACCCACAATGATATGCAGATGAACGGAGCATCGCAGGGAACGATCAATCTGTGTTGCTGCAGCGGGTACCATAAAAAACATTGTTAACCGGGATTGCATTTCAAATTTAAAATTTAAAATCTCAAATTGTTCTCATGTTCAGATTAGATAATAAAGTAGTTGTTATTACGGGCGGCGGAAGCGGAATAGGCAAAGCCATCAGCACAACCTTTGCAAAGCAGGGCGCTATAGTGCATATTCTTGAAATGGATGAAAAGAGTGCCGCGGCAACGGTTGATGAAATTATTGCGGAAGGCGGAAAAGGTAGTTTCTTTAAATGCAATATCGCTAACCAGCAGGAAGTAAAAACAGTAATAGCGCAGATCACCCAAAAGCATGCAACAATAGATATACTCGTAAACAATGCAGGCATAGCCCATATTGGACAAGCCGATAACACGGCAGAAGAAGATTTTGACCGTGTAGTGGCGGTTAATATCAAAGGCGTATACAATTGCCTGCATGAAACCATTCCCTTTATGAAACAAAAGGGAGGTTCAATTTTGAACATGGCTTCCATAGCTGCACTGGTGGGTATACCCGACCGTTTTGTGTATTCGGCCGCTAAAGGGGCGGTGGGTGCCATGACCTTATCGGTAGCTAAAGACTATTTAAGTTATAATATCCGCTGCAATTGTATTTCCCCGGCAAGAGTACACACGCCTTTTGTAGACGGCTTCCTGGCAAAAAATTACGCGGGCAAAGAAAAAGAAATGTTTGAAAAATTATCCAAAACCCAGCCTATCGGCCGGATGGCCAAGCCTATTGAAATAGCGCACCTGGCGTTATATTTGTGCTCAGATGAAGCTTCTTTTATTACCGGCTGCGATTACCCGATTGACGGTGGTTTTGTTAAATTAAATAACTGATCCGGGTTTTGATCATCAGCCGCAATTTTGTTTGAATGCACGGCGTTAGCAATAAAATGATCATATGAAACATTATTGGGCTGCCTGCCTGTTGCTATGCATTTGTACCGTGTCATGTACTAAAGTTGACAATGGTGAGGTTACGGAAGCAAAGCTGGTTTTCAGGTACCGGTTCGATTCAACACAGGAAAGACTGAATAATATAGGTCAGCCTGCTTTGATTACCGGTGGTAATGCCGCGCAAAGCCCGGTTTTCCATAGTATGAGTGCACACTATATTGAATTAACAGCGGATGCTTCTACACCGTTAGGTAAAGGAGCAGTACTTTATAAAGCGCCTGAAACAGATGCCGGAGGCGAAACCGCTATTGACTTTGAACGATCCGTTGCTGCGGGTAACAATGAAGTGTTTTATGCCATACCGCTCAAAGATATACCTGCCGGAGAATATGAATGGTTGCGGCTTTCGCTGGCTTACCAGAATTATACGGTGCAATACCATATGGATACTACCATTACTATAGCTACCGATACTACTTCCCATACCGTAGTAATTGACCAGGATCTTACAGGAACGATCGCTTCATTTATCGGGTTTAATACCTATATCAAATCTTACCTTATCAAAAGCCAGTCGCTTTCGGTTGATGGCAACCGGAAGCAGGGATATTGGGGATTTGAAACTACTATTAGCGGAGAAGGATTTAGTGAAACATATACCACTTCGGGCCAATCACCGGAGGGCGGCACAACCGTGGTAAATCCTATTTTTAATACCTCGCCGGTACCCGCAGGTTCCTGCGTGGTAACAGCGGCATTTACACCCGGCAAACTGGTGATTACCGGAAAAGAAACAGAAAATATTATAGTAGAGGTATCTCTTTCCACCAATAAAAGTTTTGAATGGAAGGAAGTGGTAAACAATGGTAAATGGGATCCGCTGAAAGGGGAGCCGGTGGTGGATATGGGAATACGGGGAATGATACCGGCAATTAAATAGTAGAAACATTAAATTATATATAAAAGCATATAATTACGAAACGAAGCATTACGCCTGCTTTTATTGAAAGTGAACATATCCCAAAACCAAACCCTTTTATCAATGCCTAATTCATATTCCTTTTTCATAGTAATACTATCATTCATAAGGTGGTAATGAAAACCATACTTCTCTTCAAATCGCATTGGCAGTTGCCCAAGCGTCAATACCATTACGGGTAAAGCTTCTGTCTTAGCAAGACCCACTCCACGGTGTGCTTCTAACGGTAATAACCGAATTTTCCAATCACATAAACTGTCGGAAGTAAACACGAAAAGACCGGATTTGTTAAGAATGCCATATTCATAAGGCAATTCCCCCGAATTGATCACATACACTGTTAGTTTCGATGCGTTCTGATCATTATGCAGGGCAGTAGTATGCTCCTGCCGCTTTATTTGCCTATATGAGTAACAACTCCCCAATATAAATGGCAGTAAAGCAATTGCAGTAGTTTTTTAAAACCAGAAAGCATCTTGTTTGTTTTTATTATTGAGCTCCATGTTCTTCTATTACACATCTATAGAATTTTGAGGCTATGACTATAAAAATAAGATTCATCACGCCACGGTCGCTTTCAAAACAAAGGTGTAAATAGTTCCGGTATCTATCTTTTGAGATGTATGATCGTACGGTACAAGTGGTTAAATTTCCATATTCAGCAATACTCCATTTGTATATTTCATCTAAAAAACAGCTATTTAACCGTAGTCAAAATATTCTTATCTCCCCAATGCCATACGACTGGGATGGATAAAATACTAACAGCTATAAAATAAATGCTGCAGCATAAAAAGCAACTCGGACTGTTGCTTCGGATGCTAAGGTGATGGCGCATGCCCAAAACCTTATTTATGTCATCTCCATCATTGTCGTTTGTCATATTGTTTCATATAGTGTATGTTTATTTTTGCTTTTGCTTTTGAAGCTGTGGTATTAACCCGCAGAATATATTGTTTTTCCGGCAGGGTAATGAAAGCAGTTTTTTATACCTTTGCAAAAAATTACAGCTCGTAAGTATTATTTGCTTGAAACAGTTATCCAAAATAGCAAGTGTTTTTGTAATGTTCATTATGCTTTTAAGCATAATGAAAACCTCTATTCTTTATACTGTTTATGAGTATGACAAGGCGTTCTTTATTGAATTGTTTTGTGTGAATAAAGATCGCCCGCAATTAAAATGTAGTGGTCATTGCAAATTGTCCCAAATGCAGCGGGAGGAAAACGAAGAAAATGCGGACAATATCCTGAAGCAATTACAGTCTGAAATCGTTTATTTTTCTCCGGTATCAATGTCGCAAATAGACGATGATCGCTTTTTAATGACCAATAAAATACAATTTCCTTCCTACCACAATCAACTGTATTCATTCCTGTTTACTGCTAAGCTGACAAAGCCACCGGCAACATTACTCGGTTAGCAATATAGCTAATATCATCTTGTTTTTAAGCGGTGAAAACTTTTGTGTACTATAGTGTGTAAGGGTTGCCTTGCATGCATGATCAACATATTCATATATTCTGATGACACTGTTTTCTTTCTGCTTACCAGTTTTCCTATATATAATTTGATATGTCTAAGGAGCGCCTGCGCTTGCAGTGACCTGCTGCCTGTCAGTTATTTTTCACCAGACTTTCGTCAATAATGAAAAAAGAGATATTTTTTTTCACTACCCTGTGCTTATCGGTGATGTCGTGTACCAAAGAAAAAGCGGATTATGAAGCGGAGATAAATACGGTAGTGACGGAACATTATGAGTTTAAAGAAGCGGCTGCCATCAATAGTGATGGCTATCATATCAGCATTGAAGCGCTGAACGGAACTTTTTATAAAGGGTATAATGAGATCCGGTTGAAGATTTCAGGCGATCATACCAATGAAAATGTATCTGCAGTAACTTTTTTACCGGTTATGACGGGTGCCGATGGCAGTAGGGTTTCCTGCCCTCACCGCTACGACCTGGTTTACAACGCCGATGATAAATATTTTCCGGGATACGCGGTATTTACCAATGAAAGCAGTACAAACGAAACCTGGGAACTATATATCAACTTCACCATTAACAATCAAATCCATTCGGTTAAGCAAAGCATTACCGTTCAGGAGCAAACCAATAAAAACCTGAACATGACAACTTTTACAGGAAAAGATGGTGAGCAATACTTCATCGCGTTAGTAGCTCCACAAAAGCCGAAAGTTGCCGAAAACGAACTGGTTGCCGGCATCTACAAATTCAACAAACCCACAACTCCTCCATCCGGGAGCTTTCCTGATCCTTCGCAGTTTTCCTACGCGGAAGTCAGCGATTATACATTGCAGTTAGATCCGCGGATGCCCGAGCCTTCAATGGGCAATCATTCTTCAATCAACAATAAAGATCTGACCCGGCAAAGCGATGGTTTGTATCACGGAGTGGTTAACTACACCATGACGGGAAACTGGACACTGAATTTCATTATGCTGAACCAGAACGGGAAGATCCTTAAAGGAACCGAAGTGCCCACTGATTTTACACCGGGCGTGGAAGGCGTGAAAAGTGAACTATATATTGATATTTTATTCTAAGGTTTATGAAGAAATTAAGTATTGTTTTGGGGGTTCTTTTTCTTGGAATGAATGCAAATGCTCAAAATCCGCAAGCACAGAACGACACTGCCAAAGTGCTTGAAGAAGTAAAAGTAATTGCCCTTGCCAGGAAGAAGATCCAGACTGAAATGAAAATGGCGGTTTCGGTAGATGAGTTTTTAGCATCTTCCGACAATATCAGCTTTATAAAACGAGGCGCTTATGCGTGGGAGCCCCTGCTCAATAACATGAGCACAGAGCGCTCCACCATTACGATTGACGGCATGCATGTTTTTGGTGCATGTACGGATAAAATGGACCCGATCACTTCCTATGTGGAAAGCAACAATCTTTCTACCATTGATATTAAATCCGGCCAGGAAGGAAGCCTGCACGGGGCAACCGTTGCGGGAAGCATTGACCTGAAAAGGAAGACCACGCCATTTACCCCCGAAAAGAAATACAGCGGCGCTTACCAAACCGGTTTTGAGTTCAATAACAAACAGTTTTTCAACCTGGGAAACCTCTCTTATTCGAGCAATAAATTCGTGGCAGACGGAAGCATTTCCTTTCGGAAAGCAGGTAATTATTATGACGGGAATAACGATGAAGTAAACCACTCGCAGTACAATAAATTCAATACCTCCGTAGGGCTGGCATATAAAACAAGTCCGTTCTCCGCAGTAAGGGTAGACGCTATCTTTGATAAGGCGAAGAATGTAGGCTTCCCCGCGCTCCCTATGGATCTGTGGCTTTCCCGGGCGCTCATTACATCGGCTTCCTACAAGCAATTATTTCAGCACGGGCTGATAAGAGTGTGGGATACCAAGGTATACTACAATGCGGTAGAACATTATATGGACGATACCAAACGCCCGGAGAACCTGGTGCACATGGATATGCCGGGATGGAGCACTACTTACGGACTGGTTTCCCGGGCCAACCTGAAGCGTAGCGATTACAGCGCTGAAGTTCAACTGAACGCGTACAACAACCTCTCCATTGCAGAAATGCGCATGTACCCGCAAGACCGGAGCAAGCGTACCATGTTTGCATACAGTTGGCCTTGGGTCACAACAAAATTTACAAGCCTTGCCATGAATAATTCATGGGACATTTCGGAGAACAGCCGGGTGAACTTCGGCGGCTCGCTGGGCTATAACTACAGCCGTTCCAAATATGTGGAGTTCAACTGGATCTTCCATCCCGGAACACCACAGGAAAAAAGCAGGATATTGCCGGGTTTGCATGCCAGCTACGAGTTGCAGGTTAAGCAATTCAGCTTTTCTGCAGGAACCGGGTATGGACATAGAGCGCCTTCTGTTTCTGAAGGGTACGGGTATTATATATACAACAGTTTTGACCGCTACGATTACATTGGCAATCCCGATCTCAAAAACGAAATTTCTTACGAAGCCAATGCAAGCGCCGGGTTTAAAAATGAAAAAACGGGTATAGAAGCCAAAGTAAATTATTTCTATATCCAAAACTATATCATCGGAAGAATTTTGAGCCTGGGAAGCCCGATGAATTACCAATCGGTTGGGGTGAAGGGGTACACTTCGCTGAACCATGCCAGGATTTTCAATATAGCGTTGAATGCCCGCTATAATATCCTGCAGCATTTACACTGGAAGGGTATGCTCACTTATGCACGGGCAACAGATGATAAGGATGGAAATCTGCCGTTCATTCGCCCGCTGAGCTATCAAACCTCCCTTCATTTTATGTATAAAAAGTTCGGTTTCCAGACCTCGCTGAATGGAGATCTTACACAAAGCAATTACAGCCCGGAATATGGCGAAGATCAAACGCCTGCTTATATGATCCTGAATGTCTCTGCGAACTACAGCTTTAACATCAAAAACTGTAAAACCGTATTGCAGGCAGGTGCGGAAAACGTATTGAATGAATACTACAGCACTTATGCAGACTGGGGCAATATCCCCAGGATGGGACGTAATATTTTCACTTCTTTAAAATTCAGCTTTTAGAAAATGAAAATCGTTTATAGTGTTTTATTAATGATGTTGTCTTTGCTGATAGGTTTTCAGCAGGCGATAATTATCATGCACTTTAAGCTGAACCGGGATGCGATAGAGCAAAGATATTGCATCAATAAAAACAAGCCCGAGTTGCAATGCCACGGAACATGTCATTTAAAAAAAGAATTGCAGGAAACGGAAAACTCCGGGTCATCTGCAATTAGTATTTATCCAAAGATTGACATATTCCCTGTCTCATTCACGGCGTTGGAAGTAACAAATCCAATAATTGATATACAGAGTAAAACATCCATTCATAAAGAAACCCTTTATACATCGCCTTACAGGAAAATATTTGTACCACCTCCTATCGGTTGACTTTATATCATGGCTTAGTCAAAATGTTTATCAGGTGATAAATTTTCAAATACTTAAAAAAACAGCAATGAAAAATTTAAAAAAATATTTATTAGTATCCCTTATTTTATCTGCATTGATATCCTGTAGTAAAGATGATAAGGATCCTGTTGCCAACAATATAACACTGCATTTCAACAACACTTTTAAAAGCAATACCATCGTGCTTGGAGATGCCGCTTCCACGACCGCCACAACAAACACTTCTGCCGAAGGACAGGTGCATCACTTTTCAGAATTGAAATATGTGATAAGCAATATCCGGCTTATAAAAGCAGACGGCACTGAAATCCCTTACAATATCAACGACCTGGATAAGGGCGCAACGGTTGTAAACCAGGCAAAGACAGAAACTTTGGATTATACCCTGAGCAATATACCTTCAGGCGAATACAAACAAATAAAATTCGGCTTAGGCGTTAAGCAGGAATTGAACACGTTAGACCAGGCAAAGTTTCCAACGTTTTATGCAACTGCCGGCGCTAATGCAACTGAAATGATGTGGGAATGGGGAACCGGATACCGTTTTACAAAGCTGGAAGGGTTTTATGACAACGACAATAAAGAAATGTCCATCCACACCGGAAGCACCGTAGAGGGAGAAGAAGGAGCATATACACAAGGCGTTGATGCTTACAGGGATATTACTTTGAATCTTACCAGCAATGCTGTGGTAGGCCGCAATGCTCCTAAAATTACCATCAAAGCAGATTTTGACAAATTGCTGAGCGGAAAGACCAATACGATCAAACTGACATCAGGAACGGGAATGAACGACAATGCCACACCCAATATTCATACCGCCGTTCAAATGACAAAGTTTGTTGACAACCTTGGCGGAGACGGGTCAAGTGATATTACCGGGATGTTTTCTGTAGATAATGTAGAGAATTAGTATACTGCTAAGAGCCGCCTGAAGTTCACGGACGCGGCGGCTCTTTTCAATTTTTTTATGTAGGAGCATTTTGGAATGAAAAAAATATTCGGCATCATATCAATCCTTTTTCTGTTGCTATCCTGCAACAGGGATGATATTGTTCAGCCGGTACCTTATCACAACCCGGAACTTTCGCTGAATATTCCCCCGGATTTTCCTGCGCTGAACAGTTCTGTAAATGCAAATAAGCCTACAAAATATGGAGTTGAATTAGGCGAAAGGCTTTTTAACGAAAAAAGATTCAGCGCAGATAACACTATTTCTTGTGCCGGTTGTCACCATAAATCAAATGCTTTTGCTGATAACAACGCCCTGGCAACAGGAATTTACGGCAGGTTGGGACTTCGCAATACGCCACCCATTCAAAACATGGCGTTCATGCGATTCTACAATTGGGATGGCAAGATCCTCCAGTTGGAAAAACAACCGTTGGTTCCCATCATCACTCACGAAGAAATGAATTCTTCTATTTTGGAAGTCATTGGTAAAATAAATGACGATCAGGAATACAAAGAATTGTTCAGAAAAGCATTTGGTGATGAAAATATAAGTCCGGAAAGGATATATAAAAGCATTGCGCAATATGAGTATACACTCATCTCCGTTGATAGCAGGTATGACAAAGTACAACGAAACGAAGGCGAAGTATTCACGGAAAGCGAAGCAAGGGGTTATCAGACTTTTCAGCATAAATGCGGGAGCTGTCACAGCACAGCATTGTTTACCGACCAGAGCTTCAGAAATGTTGGATTCCCTTTAAATCCTAACACCGAGGAGGCAGGGCGTGCCAGGGTAACAGGGATTCTTGCGGACTATATGAGCTTCCGGGTTCCCTCTTTAAGAAACATTGAATACACAGCACCTTACGGCAGCTTCGGTCAGTTCCCTACTTTGAGATCGGTGTTGGATTATTTCAATCATGGCGTTTTGGATGCCGATAATCTTGACCCGGTTTTAAAAGAGAACGGTAACAGGATACCGCTAACGGAACAGGAAAAAGAAGACCTTATCGCCTTTATGAAAACCTTGAGTGACAGCTCATTTGTTGGAAAGTAATTAACGGCTCTAAAATATTTTCTTGCTCAATGGCAAGATGTTCAATAATAAATAAACTGATTTAGGTAAATAAAAGGAAAAACAATGAACAGGAGAACTAAAATAATATATACTATCGTATTAATAATATTTACAGCCTGTAATGCAGGCGATAAAGGGAATATCCATAACAAGGAAAACCATGTGATGCAAATGCCGGCTGAAACTTCCAAAAGAGGATTTGAAGGCATCCGGTTTGCGTCTAAAAGAGATACAATTTGCCACATGCCCGTAACTAATGAAACAGCCGCAGATACACTCGTGTTAGACAGGAAAGTTTACGGCTTTTGTTCAAAGGAATGTAAGGAAAATTTTGCCAGGATATTAAAGGAACAAAATAAAAGATGAAATATGCTGATGATGTAGGGATTGCAGGAGGCGCCGTACCTACATTCTCCGGTACTATTCCGGGAAGAAAAGATAAGTCAGCATAAATTGAAGTAACTTTATAGCGTAATCGCTCTTTGTTTCAAAATTGCCTTAGTTACTGGCAAATTACTGGCAAAAATAAAAAAGTCGCCCATGGCGACCTTTGTAAGTTGTTGATTCTTAAGCTCCCCCTTCAGGACTTGAACCTGAGACCCTCTGATTAACAGTCAGATGCTCTAACCAACTGAGCTAAGGAGGAATTTCTTTATTTATAGTTTGTTGTTTATCGTTTTTAGTTAAACGCCTTTACAACGCACCACCCCTTTCGGGGCGGCAAAAATAGGTTTTTTGATATGATTCTGCAAACAATTTTACAAATGTTTTTACGGCTCAAATTGAAATGTGATGTGGGCTTATTTATATGGCATTATTAATAAATAACGAACATATCTATAAAATAAATTCCGTATCAACTTAAGCAGTAAATTTGTAAATTGGTTATCACAGCATCCTTTTTCCATTTTTTCTGCCCTGCCCCGAGATATACATTTTTGCCGGTTGGAAAATAAATGATCCGGCCAGCGATAAAATGCAGATATTGATGAAAACACCATAAGTGAAAAATTAATTTTCAAATTTAAACTATAGTATTATGGCTTTTACATTACCGGCACTGCCGTATGCGCACAACGCATTGGAACCTCATATTGACACTTTAACGATGCAAATACACCATGGTAAGCATCACCAGGCTTATGTTGACAACCTTAACAAAGCAATAGCGGGTACACCCAACGAAAATAAATCCTTAGAGGAACTGGTTAAAGCAGCCGGAACAATTAGCCCGGCGGTACGCAACAACGGTGGCGGTCACTGGAACCATAGTTTTTTCTGGGAAATCCTGGCGCCTAATGCGGGAGGAAAACCTTCAGGAAAACTAGCGGCAGCTATTGACACCGCATTCGGCAGCTTCGATGAGTTTAAAACAAAATTCAGCGCGGCCGGCGCCACGCGCTTTGGAAGCGGCTGGGCATGGCTGATCGTAAAGGATGGTAAATTAGAAGTAACCAGCACCCCCAATCAGGACAATCCGCTGATGGACGTAGCCGAAGTAAAAGGCACACCTATCCTGGGCGTAGATGTATGGGAACATGCCTATTATCTTAAATACCAAAACAAACGTCCCGATTACCTGGCAGCCATATGGAATGTGGTGAACTGGAAAAAAGTAGAAGAGAAATTTGAAAAAGCATAAGCTCTTCAATAATAAGATCAGGGGCTGTCCGGGTTTCCGGGCAGCTTTTTTGTTTGAGGATGAGGTATAAGGTGTGAGATGTGGGGTATCTCCATTTCAAATCTTAAATTTCAAATCTCAAATATTACGGTACGGGGTCGTACCCATGTCCCCCCCAGGGATGGCAACGGGCAATACGCTTTGCCGCCAGCCATATGCCTTTAAATATACCATATTTTTTAAGTGCTTCTAAGGCATACTGCGAACAGGTAGGCGTAAACCGGCACTTAGGGCCGAGTATGGGTGAAATAAATATTTGATAGAGCCTGATCAGCCCTATGAACGGAAGACTAAGTATGCGGCGAACGGTTTTCATCAACAACCCGGATAAGTTTATCCAAAATTACCTGTACTTTTTCTTTTACCAGCAAAAAATCCGGTAACTCCCTGCCCGTATAAATAAAAAAGAGCATCAACTGTTTACCGGTTTCCGTTAGCTTTTGCTGCAGGCTGTTTTTTTGCAAACGATAGGCTTCCCGGGTAAGTCTTTTGATTTTGTTGCGATGCACCGCTTTTTTGAAATGCTTGCTGCTTACCGCCACGCCAGCCTGTAAGGGTATGGGCAACAGGGTATTAGCAGCAACAACCGGCAAATACAGTACCCGGAAGGGGAAAGCGGAAACACTTTTCCCTTCTTTGAACAACTGTTCAATGTGCTTACGGCTTTTGAGCCGCTCCTGCTTATTTAAAGTAAAGGTTATTTTCAGGTTCCGTAATTAAATTACAAAAATAGCCCCGAAACGGGGCTATGCAATTATTTAACGATCTATGCACATGGCATAGCCGGTATTATTTCGCTATTTTCTCATCGGAAACAGTCAGTTTCTTACGTCCTTTTTTACGACGGCTGGCTAAAACCTTGCGCCCGTTTGCGGTTTGCATGCGTTTGCGAAAGCCATGAACTGATTTACGACGACGTTTATGCGGCTGAAATGTACGTTTCATTATTTTTTACTTTTTCACTTTTTTGAAATAAAAGTTCGGGAGAAGCGAACCGGGTTTCAAAATCATTTACCTTTTCCAGACGGGCCACCACGCCCTTTCTGTTAAGGCTGGATGAAAGGACGGCAAAGGTAAGTGTTCAAAATTAATTTCCGGCCTTTTTTTTCAGGTACATTATCCTCAACCACATTGGGTTTTTTAATGCGGTACAGAGCCCCGGAAGAGCATATAAATGAGGCTGTCTCAAAAGACCCGGTATAGAAGATATGCCACTAAGACTCAAAGACACAAAGTCCTGACCTTCAGGTTTTATTTTCTTCGTGCTTTAGTGCCTGCCCGTCCGGTTCAGGCGGAACTTTGTGGCAAAATATTACTTTTTAGACAGCTCCGTAGCAGCGAAGATAAAGCATACAAAGATTTTTTAAGACTGCATATCTAAAATCTAAAAAAAATTGCTACTCCCTATCTGCGAATCTGCGGCGAAAGACTATTCATAAAAATACCTTTATAAGGAAGCTTTTACAAATCGTGGCTTATTCGATGTTAACATGTTCAGAATGAATGCTTTTCCCAAAGAAAGTAGCTGCATGCGCATCAAAATCTTCTGTTGAATCGGTGGTGTAAAATTGTACCGTGCCCTGTTTGCTGCAACGGCTTTCCATTTCAGGGTGCCGTTCAAAATAATGCTCCAGGCTTTTAGCTACAATTTCACCCTGCGAAAGCAGGCTAATATGATCGGGCAGGTAGGCCCTGATTTTATCTTTCAGCAACGGATAATGTGTACAGGCCAAAAGTACCGTATCTATAAGTTTTCCTTTCCCAAGCAGGTTCTTCACATTTTTCTCTACAAAATAATCAGCCCCCGGGCCTTTATATTCGTTATTCTCTACCAGCGGTACCCACATGGGGCAGGCCTCCTGGTATACTTTTACATGGGGATAAAATTTCTTTGTTTCAATAACATAAGATTCCGATAACACCGTACCCGCGGTAGCCAGTATACCTACCTCGTTAGACCGGGTAAAGGTTCCGATCATTTCGGTAGTAGGCCGTATTACACCCAATACACGGTTTTGCGGATTGATACGGGGAAGATCATTTTGCTGTATAGTACGCAGGGCCTTGGCCGAAGCGGTGTTGCAGGCTACAATAACCAAAGGACAACCCCGGGCAAACAACCATTGAACGCATTGCAGGGTGTAGCGGTAAACGGTTTCAAAAGAGCGCGGGCCATAGGGAGCGCGGGCATTATCGCCCAAATAGAAATAATCGTACTGCGGAAGCGTATGAATAAATTCCTTTAAAATGGTTAATCCCCCGTAACCCGAATCAAAAACACCAATAGGCTGCTGTTTCATAAAACAAAGATAACCGTGTTGCTGTAATTGCATTAAAAAAGCCGCTCCCAAAATGGAAGCGGCTGTATACCGATAAAATGTTTATGCTTATTGCTTTTTGCCGCCTGTTGCCGGCTTCGCGGGCTCGCCCGGGTGATCCAGACCAGTTGCACCGGCGGGTAGCTTAACGCCTAATTTTTTAGCTACCAATGGCAGCAGATCGTCTGTTTGCGGAGCCACCCACAAAGCATCCTGCTTAAAAACCCATGTATAACCATTTTCTTTTGCTACGGCATTGATCAAATCGAACGCTTTCATGAAATAAGGGTTAAACACTTCAGCCTGTTTGCGCTGCATTTCAGACTGCATGAATTGATCCCAGTTTTGGATATATTGAAGATACCCGGCAGCTTCCTGTTGTGCCGTTTGTTTGATAGCCTGCGGAGTACTGGGTAATTTGGCTATGGAATCTTTCCTCTTATATTCATTTATATAAAAAGGAAGGGCATTATCAAGAGAGTCTTTTTTGAATTTCTGCAAAATTGAATCAGCCTTATTGATATCAGGCATAAGACCAACTACCCGTTCAATATCTGCATGTCCGAATTTGTTTTGTGCTACTGCTGTATTACCCGCTGCTACCAGCATTACAACTACCGCTACTAAAGTAAAAACCTTTTTCATATAAGTCAATGTTTCTGTTTTTATGAGTTAAATGATGAGAATATGGTTGCGTTAGTTTGATTGCCCGGAGGCTTTAACAATTATTTATTAACCCCCAGCATTTTTAAAATATCCTCACTCCGGTCTAATTTGGGGTCGGCAAAGATAACGGTAATTCCCTCACTTTTATCCAAAATAAAATCATATCCTTTCTCCACCGCTAATTTTTCTACGGCATTATATACCTTATCCTGCACGGGTTTTATGAGCTCCTGCCGTTTTTTAAACAAATCGCCTTCATAACCAAAGCGCTGGCGCTGTAAATCCCTCAACTCCTTTTCCCTGTTAAACAGTTCATCCTCTCTCTTTTTTTTCAATTCATTACTCAGCATTACCTGCTCGGCTTCAAAATCGCGGTACATTTTATCTAATGCGGTTTGTAAACCATCCAGCTCCTTTTGCCAGGCGTTGCTGAACTGATCCAGTTGCTTTTGTGCATCCTTATATTCAGGTAACCTGTCAAGAATGAATTTAGTATCTAAAATAGCATACCGCTGCGCATCCGCGCTAAAAAACGCGAGGCACAAAAAGCCCGCAATAAACAATATTCGTTTCATCAGGTATATTTTTATTTTCTAATGGACTGATGTAACTCCGCGTATACATTATTTTATATCAGAAAATAAGTATCATGCTTCGTTTCATCGCTTTTTATTTAAAGTTACATAAGCTTTCTGAAGTACCCGGATATGCCGTCAACTTTCAGCTAAAGTATACTAACAACAAGCCATTCACTACATACTCACCACTCACTCCTCCCTATTCCGGTTCAAAGCCAAGCATAAAGGTAAACCGGGTTGCATCTTTAAATGTAGCTCCCGGAGCAGATAACCTGTCTAATCCTAACCCATAATCAAAACCAAGCAAACCGAACATCGGCAGGAAGAATCTTGCACCCAAACCAACTGACCGGCGAAGCTGGAACGGATTCCAGTTTTTGAAATCGTACCAGCCGTTGGCGGCTTCAAAAAAGGCCAGTCCGTAAATGGTGCTGCTGGGATTGGTTGAAAACGGATACCGCAACTCCATCGTATACTTATTAAAAATGGTAAAGAACTTGGTAGTAGACTGCTGGTCGGGATTGATCGTAGGATCTGAATTATCATATACCGGGTAACCCCTGTGTGCAATAATATCATAACCGAGTATACCAAAGTTATTGGTTAATCCCGCGTCACCCACCTGGAAACGTTCAAACGGTGATATTTCAAGATCTTTATTATACCTTCCAATGAAGCCGTATTTGGCAGCCACTTTCAATACAAACTGCCGGTTTTTCTCTTCCCCGGCCGGCTTGCCCAATGGCACATACCATTCGCCGTTTACCCGCCATTTATGATATTCCACTAATTTGTACTTGTCTGCCGACTTAATGGAATTAGGATTCTTAAAGGCGGAATAAGGAGGTGTAAAGGCGCCGCTGATCATAAAACTTGATCCTCCCGTTGGAAAAATCGGCTGGTTAACCGATGACCTTGCCAGCGTAAGTTTCAGGTTAAGGATATTAGATGTGGCGTCTGATAAACCCTGGAAAAATCCGGGGTAGTTTTTTAATTTATACTGTGTATAGTTCAACGCGTAAATAAGCGTAAAGTAATCATCCGGCCATTTCAACTGCTTGCCCAGGGAGATGGTGGCGCCCATAGCCTTGAGATAAGACGAATCGGCCCGGGCGTTGGTATACCTGCCTGTGTAGGGATCATATGCATTGGCGTATTTGGAACTATATAAACTTAGGGTAAATGAGTTGCGTTTTTTACCACCCAGCCAGGGTTCGGTAAATGAAAAATTGGTGGAACGGAAATACCGGCCGTTACTCTGGAAACGAAGGCTGAGCTTTTGCCCGTCGCCCGAGGGAAGCGGACTCCATGAAGATCTTTTAAAAATATTGCGCAACGAAAAATTATTGAACACCACGCCCACGGTTCCGGTTAGCCCAATGCCACCGCCCCAGCCTGCGCTAAGCTCTAACTGGTCAGACGATTTTTCTTCCACGGTATAGTTGATATCCACTGTACCGTCATCCGGGTTAGGTACAGGATTGATACCTATTTTTTCCTGGTTAAAATAACCCAGGTTCGCTATTTCACGCTGGGAGCGGATCAATTCCTGGCGGCTGAATTTTTCGCCGGGCAGCGTTCTCAGTTCCCTGCGTATTACATGCTCCTTGGTTTTGTCGTTACCCGCAATGGTTACTCTTTTTATAGTAGCCTGTGGTCCTTCCGTAATCCGTATTTCATGATCAATGGTATCGTTGTATACAGAAGTTTCAACAGGATCAACGCGGAAAAAGAGATACCCGTTATCGGCATACAACGCGCTGATATCACCGCCTTCCTGCGTAAGTTCCTTACCTACTCTTTTATTGAGTGTTTCTAAATTGTATACATCACCTTTTTTAATGCCCAGTATTACATTCAGGATGGAATCAGAATATTTGGTATTACCTCTCCAGGTAACATCGCCGAAATAATATTTATGCCCTTCGCTAATTTTTATGGCAACATTCAGGTTCCCTTTTGCATTATAATATACCGTATCTTTTTCTATAACGGCATCGCGGTAACCATTGGCGTTATAATATTCAATGATTTTGGTTTTGTCTTCCCTGTATTTCTTTTCATTAAACTTGGCGGAACTAAATACTTTGAAACGGAAATAAGGATCTAAGTAATCTAATGTTTTGGTTGGGGAAAGGAAGCCATAATTTTTTACATATTCTTTAAAGGAAACGGGTTCCTTTTCGCCGTAGGGACTTGTATTTTTATCGGCAAATAAAGTAAACCTGCTTTTTTCTTTTGTGCCTTTCAATTGTTTTTTAAGTTTCAGCTCGTTGATTTTTTCATTACCAAAAATCATTACATCATTTACCCTTACTTTACCGCCTTTTTCAATAATAAAAATCAGGTCTTCCCCGTTGGTATAGGCGGTATCGGGCCGTTCCTGCACGGTTATTTTTGCACCCTGGAAACCTTTTTCGGTATAAAATTTCTGGATGGCTTCAATAGCGTTTTGTTTGCGGGCTTCGGTTACTACCTGGCTGGCTGTTATACCCACTTTTTCTTTTAAATCGGTTGCTTCCGATTTTTTGATACCCCGGAAAATAAGTTTGGATAAGCGTGGACGTTCTACCGCCGCTATCTCTACCCATATCCTGTCTCCTTCTACTTTTGTAATATATACTTCAATGTCGGCAAACAGGTTTTGCCCCCAAAGTTTTTCTATTGCTTTGGCAAAATTATCTCCCCCGGGTATTCTTACCTCATCGCCTACATTCAGTCCCGAAATAGACGTAACTAAGTTGGGATCAAAATACTGGGCGCCGGTTACTTTTATTTCGGCAATGGTATATTTTTTTGGAATAGGTTGATGGAACAGCCCCAATAGAGCGGGATCCACAGAAGTTGTGGGCAGCGTATCGGTTACCTGAGCGTTAGTTTTGGTTGAAAAAAAACTTAATCCAAGTAAAATCGTAAAAATCGTGCAGATTCTTTGCATCCGTTTTATAAGTTTCGCCCGGCAAATTAACGGGATTAATTGAAATGGTTTGTTAAAAGAATAACGGTTTAACTTTATCTAATGCGTATCTGTAGCGGATTCCCGTTGAATCTGCTCGCCGGTTTTGCCAAATCGTCTTTGTCTTTGCTGAAAGTTCAGGATGGCTTCATATAGATGCTCTTTCCCAAAATCAGGCCACCGGGTATCCGTAAAATATAATTCTGCGTATGCCAACTGGTATAGCAAAAAATTGCTTATTCTGTATTCACCACTGGTCCGGATCATCAATTCAGGGTCTGGAAAGGCGCTGGTAGTAAGGTAATTCCGGAGCGTGTCCTGGTTAATCTGATCCGGCGATATGTCACCCGCCTGTACATCTGCTGCAATAGCTTTTACCGCCTGTACCAGTTCCCAGCGGGAACTGTAGCTTAAGGCAATGATTAAAGTTAAACCGCTGTTTGCATGGGTAAGATCAATGGCTTCCTGCAATGCCTGGCGGGCATATTCGGGCAGCATTTCAATATTACCGATCAGTTGCAGCTTAATATTATTATCATTTAATGTTGAAACTTCCTGGCGGATGGTTTGCGCCAGCAATTCCATAAGCCCGGTTATCTCCGTTTCAGGGCGATCCCAGTTTTCGGTGCTAAAAGCGTATAAAGTAAGATATGCAATGCCCAGCTCAGCGCAACCCTCTACAATTTTGCGTACGCTTTCAACCCCCTGGTAATGTCCAAAAAGGCGGTCTTCTCCCTTTTCCTGCGCCCATCTTCCATTACCATCCATAATAATGGCAATATGTAGCGGGAGCTGATGCTTATCAATTTTATCCAGTTGCGACACGCTGATACAATTTAAAAAAGTCAGACGCGGTCTGACTTCGGCGCAAAGATATAAATATTATATATAGAGCGATAATTTAGTTGAACTGCTGGTAGCAGGTCATCATCCGTTTTAGTTTTTAACTTATATTTTATTGTATGCCTTTGTATTTTTTAGAATTTATAGTTTTTCCGGCTTCGGATTTCTAACCCGGCACTTAGTGCTCCTTTTCGGTTGCAGACTTTGGTGCTATGTTTTTTTGATAATACTTACAAGCCTGTTGCAGTCCGCATATGCCGCATTTGGGATTGCGGGCAACGCAAATATACCGGCCATGCAGTATCAGCCAGTGATGCGCTTTATGGATCATTGCTGCTGGAATATTTTTAACAAGTTGTTTTTCGGCTGCCAGCGGCGTTTTTGCATTATGCGTTAGCCCTATCCGGGCGGCAACACGAAAAACATGCGTATCTACCGCCATATTGGGCTGCTGATCTATAACGGAAGTAATTACATTGGCGGTTTTTCTTCCAACGCCGGGTAACTGCATCAGTTCATCAACCGTTAGCGGCACTTTACCGGCATATTTTTCCATTAGCATATTGGCCATGCCAATAAGGTGCCTGGATTTGTTGCTGGGATAAGAAATGCTTTTGATGTAAGGAAAAAGCTCATCAAAACCTGCGTTTGCAAGCTGTTGGGGGCCCGGGTATTTTTCAAAAAGAGCGGGAGTAGTAAGGTTAACCCTTTTATCGGTACACTGGGCAGATAAGATAACCGCTACCAAAAGCTGGTAAGGATTATCATATATCAATTCTGTTTCTGCATTGGGTGTATGCTGGCCGAACCAGTTCAGCGTATAAGCATACCTTTCTTTTTGTGTCATTGGAAATTTTCCTGATAACCCAAAAATAAGGTAAGTGGCTGAAAAACAAATTAATGTTGCTCAACTTCTTTACTTATACCGGCGTAACGCAATAAAGATTGTATTACAGAGGGACGGGGAGATTGATGGATCGTATTAAGGCCCTCTATAGCCCTTTTAAGAATCTCAAACTTCTCACGCAAAGTCCAGTCTGTCTCCAAAGCAAGCTGCATAGCAGCATTTTCTTCGGCTGAGGTTTCTTTGTAAAGGAATCGTATCATGTTTTCAGGTGTATAAATATCCATGCGCCATTCATTTTTGAATTCACAATAATCTCAAGTATACGGTTCTTAGGATATTCAGATAACAATACGGATTAATGGTGTTCTCAGGTGTTTGTCAACGGGTGGGAATAAAGGTGCTTCTATTAAACGGGGCAGGAGAAAAGATATTGTGAAAAAGCACAAAAGTTTAGCAAATATTATTTTTCATCTATAATAAACACGTCTTCGCTGTCTCTTTTCATCAAATATTTTTCTCTTGCCGCTTTTTCTAAAGAGGCAGGGTCATTATCCAGCTCAGCAAGTTCCTTTCGCATGGCCTCAATCTGCTCTGTATAATAAGCCTTCCCCTTTTCTAACTGCCTGAGCTCCCCCGTTCTTTCCATCTGCACAAACAGATCATTGTGGTCAAAAAAAACCAGCCATACCACAAAAACCAGCAGCGTAAGGCTGTATTTGTTTTTTAACCAGGCAGGTATTTGTTTGATGAGCTTCATGATTGTAAGAGGTGTCAGGTATTAGGTATCACGTATCAGGTTCCTGGAATACCTCACCTTATTTCCTGAAAATAATCTTTCCGTTCGGGTAAACCGCATTCTCTGCCAAAGCTTCTTCAATCCTTATTAATTGATTGTATTTAGCCAGCCGGTCGGTTCTGGAGGCGCTGCCCGTTTTAATTTGCCCGCAATTCAAAGCAACGGCCAGGTCGGCAATGGTGGTATCCTCCGTTTCCCCGCTCCTGTGGCTCATAATGGTGGTATACCCGCTTGCCTGGGCCAGTTGCACGGCATTTATGGTTTCGGTGATCGTGCCTATCTGGTTAACCTTAATCAATATGCTGTTAGCAATGCCTTTATCAATGCCTTCCTGCAAACGCTTAACATTGGTTACAAACAAATCATCACCCACCAACTGGCATTTGCCGCCAATTTCGTTCGTCAGTTTTTTCCATCCGGCCCAGTCATCTTCCGCCATACCATCTTCAATAGATACGATAGGATATTTTTTAACCCAGTTGCTCCAGTAGGCTACCATTTCATCGCTGCTGATGGTTTTGCCGCTGCTTTTGTAAAATTTATAGGATTGGCTGCCTTCATCAAACATTTCGGTACTGGCCGCGTCCATAGCAATGGCTATTTGATCGCCAGCCTTATAACCGGCTGCTTCAATAGCCTGCAATACGGTTTCAATAGCTTCATCATTACTTTGAATATCGGGTGCAAAGCCGCCTTCATCTCCCACATTGGTACTGTATCCTTTTTTCTTCAATACCGATTTAAGGTTGTGAAATACTTCCACTCCCCAACGCAATCCTTCACTAAAGGAAGCTGCTCCTACCGGAACGATCATAAATTCCTGGAAGTCTATTTTATTATCGGCATGTGCGCCACCATTCAGAATATTCATTAAAGGCACGGGTAATACCGCGGCATTTACACCTCCCAGGTAGCGGTATAAGGGCAAACCGCATTCCTGCGCCGCTGCTTTGGCAACGGCCATTGAAACGGCAAGGGAGGCATTAGCGCCTAACCGTGCTTTATTTTCCGTGCCGTCAATTTTTATTAAAAGGCCGTCAATATGCGCCTGTTTGGTTACGTCAATTCCAATTAACTGATCGGCTATAATATCATTTACATTTTTTATGGCTTTCAAAACCCCTTTACCCTGGTATATGCTTTTATCGCCATCTCTCAGCTCTACCGCTTCGTGCTTCCCGGTAGAAGCGCCCGAGGGAACGGCGGCCCTTCCTACCAAGCCATTTTCAGTAATTACATCTACTTCAACAGTAGGGTTTCCGCGGCTGTCTAAAATTTGTCGGGCATGAATATCTGATATGAAAGACATAGAAAATGATTTACGTGTGGTTGTTTTTTTGCAAAGAAACGGTTTTCAGTTTTGCTTGCAAAACAAAGTGCAGTTATTGTTCATTTTTGCCAGTTAATTCCTTAAATACCGTTTCTAAGCTTTGGCTTTCGCTTTGCATAGCAATGATATCAAGGTCGTGCTGCATAGCCAATTCTCTTAACTGCCTGCGAAGGAGTTCGGGATTGTTTGCCGAGAACCGGTATTTTGTACCCGACAGCATTTGCACCTGTGCCGGCTCAAAGGTGGGAATAAATAATCCGGGTTGTACATTATGGGCAAACTCAACCTGTATACGCTGCATATTTCCTTTGCCCGCCTGCAGGCTGGCCACCGTATCGTCTGCCACCAGTTCTCCTTTGTTAATAATAATAACCCTGTTGCATACGGCTTCTACTTCCTGTAATATATGTGATGAAAAAAGAACGGTTTTATTTTCCCCCTGCCGGCGTATTACTTCCCTTATTTCCACAATCTGATTCGGGTCGAGGCCGGTGGTAGGTTCATCAAGGATAAGTACTTCCGGATCATAGATCAGCGCGGCGGCTAATCCAACTCTTTGCTTATACCCTTTGGAAAGCTGCCCTATTTTTTTTTGCTGCTCGGGGCCTAACCCCACCATTTCAATAGCATGGCTAACAGCCGTTTTTTTATTGGCAAGCCCGTGTACCCCGGCAATGAATCCAAGGTATTCTCTCACATACATATCATAATATAAGGGATTCGATTCGGGGAGGTACCCGATCTTCTTTTTTATTGCTAAGGGATGGCTGGCCACATTCAAATCGCATACCATAGCTTCGCCGGAGGTGGGCTTAAGGTAGCCGGTCAAAATTTTCATAGTGGTAGACTTACCCGCTCCGTTAGGTCCTAAAAAGCCAACGATCTCTCCCTTGTTTACAGAAAACGAGATATCGTTTACCGCCTTTTGCTCGCCGTAAACTTTATGCAAATTTTTTACGCGGATAGACATGCAACAAAAATAAGCACTCCTTTTTACATTTGTCTTTTATACTCTTCTTTCCAGGCATACCAGCCAAATATGCATAAGCCGATAGCAATAGGTATAAATACAATAACAAATACGCCCCACTGTATTTTGGTATCGGTTACAGGATGCAGGGCAATTTGATGCAGGGCCGTTTTAATAAGATAAAACATGGATAGCGGGGCGAGCAGCATCCATATAAGCCCCATCCACTTCCGTAACTGGTTCATCATAATGTTTTTATTATTTAATCACTTACATCAGGGTCCACTTTATTACTGATATACACCATGCCGATAATAAGGCATACAAAAGAAATAATGATGGGATACATTAATCCTACCAGCTTATCTCCCGTGTTTATTGTGGTTAATAATAAAGCAATGAAAGGCGTTAGTCCGCCAAATACCCCATTACCTATATGATAAGGCAGCGACATAGAGGTATAGCGGATGCGCGTGGGAAACATCTCCACTAAAAATGCGGCTATGGGTCCGTATACCATTGTAACAAAAATAACCTGCACAAATATCAGGAACACAAATTTCCAGTAAACGGTTGCCGGCAGTTTCTTATCCGTGTAAACAGGCGTGGCATCCGCCACAGGCTTTGATATGCCTGCAAAAACCGTATCCCTGCTTTTTTGCGTGTAAGCGAAACCGTCAGCAAATGTTTTTACTATGCTGGTAGTAGTAATGGTTTGTTCGTTGATCTCATCGGTATGAATAACAGGCTGGCTTGTGCTTGCAGGCGTTTGTGTTTGATACATGGTAGTATCTGAAAGATCAAGGAATTGCTGGTAGATGGGCCGGTAAAAGATAATGGCCAGAAACATGCCGGCCATCATGATCCATTTTCTTCCCACTTTATCGCTCCATGAGCCAAACACCACAAAAAACGGAGTAGCAAAAAGGATAGCCCATATCAGCATCGTTCGCGATTGCTCAAAATCTACCTTACAAACGGTTTCAATAAAACTTTGCGCATAAAACTGGCCGGTATACCACACCACACCCTGTCCCATGGTGGCGCCAAACAAAGCCAGTAAAACCATTTTAAGATTGGTTTTGTGTCCAAAACTTTCCTTAAGCGGATTAACCGACACCTTGCCTTCCGATTTAAGCCGGGAGAACAAAGGCGATTCATTCATCTTTAAACGGATATAAATGGAAACACCCACGAGAATGATGGAAACCAGGAATGGTATACGCCAGCCCCAGTCATTAAATTTTTGAATGGAAACATTGATATCGCTGTCTAACCCATGCCGAACCAGTAATATTACACCCAGCGAAACAAAGAGTCCTAATGTAGCCGTGGTTTGTATCCATGAAGTATAATATCCCCTTTTGCCCGGTGGCGCGTGTTCGGCAACGTAAGTGGCAGCGCCGCCATATTCGCCGCCCAGTGCCAGGCCCTGCAGCAGGCGAAGCAACAGCACAATAACCGGCGCGGCGAAACCAATGCTTTCATAAGAGGGTACCAGCCCTATGGCAAAAGTAGAACCACCCATAATGATAAGCGTAAGCAAAAAAGTGTATTTGCGTCCAACCAGGTCGCCCAGCCGCCCGAATACCAAAGCGCCGAAAGGCCGCACAATAAAACCAGCCGCAAAAGTAGCCAGGGTAGCCAGTAACGCAGCCGTTGGATTGGTTTGAGGAAAAAATTGCGAGGCAATTACTGTAGCCAGGCTGCCAAAAATATAGAAATCGTACCATTCAATGAGCGTTCCAACCGAAGAGGCGCCTATAACTTTCCAGATACCTTTGGGAGATGTTGACATTGTACGCAAGCAAATTAG
The DNA here is from genome assembly GCF_035497235.1 of Agriterribacter sp. Classification (GTDB taxonomy): domain Bacteria; phylum Bacteroidota; class Bacteroidia; order Chitinophagales; family Chitinophagaceae; genus Agriterribacter. The sequence continues at coordinate 145,072 of NZ_DATJEB010000033.1, read as the reverse complement.
GGGATGAATATACTAAACCTGAAGTTGCGGACAAAAGGAAAATGAAGTGAAGGCATTTACTAACGGTTGTTACCTGCATTAAGCAGGGAAACGCTGTTGCGCTTAACGGGTTACCGCACTACCGGTAACGGCTGCCCTATAATGAACAAATTTTGCGGGGAAACGTACTGCTGTAGCTCCGGCAGCAGGGCAGCAGGGTAGAAAATTTCCTGCCGGCCATTTATATTCCACCGAATGTGGCTAATTTAGCCTTTCCAATACGAAACAAAATTGCAATGCTATATGTCTTACCCCTATCAGTTAAAAAGTATTGACGCGTACAGAACTGCCTACAAAAAAAGCGTGGAAAACCCGGAAACTTTCTGGGCGGAAATTGCTGAACATTTTACATGGAGAAAAAAGTGGGATAAAGTACTGAACTGGAATTTTACAGCGCCAAAAATAGAATGGTTTGCCGGCGGCAAACTGAACATTACCGAAAATTGTTTAGACAGGCATTTGAAAACTCTGGGCGATAAGCCCGCTATTATATGGGAGCCTAATGATCCTGAAGAAAGAACAAGAATTGTTACTTATGAGCGGTTACATAAAAGGGTATGCCAGTTTGCCCAGGTACTCAAAAACAATGGAATAAAAAAAGGCGACCGGGTTTGTATTTACATGGGTATGATACCCGAGCTGGCTTATGCAGTGCTGGCCTGTGCAAGGATCGGCGCTATTCATAGCGTAATCTTCGGCGGCTTTTCTGCCCGAAGCATTGCCGACAGGCTGGAAGACACTAAAGCCGAATGTATCGTTACCTGCGATGGCGCTTACCGGGGCGGAAAAGATATACCGCTAAAAAGCGTGATTGATGACGCGCTGGTAGGAAATAACCTCGTAAAAAAAGTAATTGTATATACCCGTACCAGGATTCCGGTTAGTATGATCAAAGGCCGCGATGTATGGTGGGAAGATGAAATGCTTAAGGTTACCGATACCCTGCCTGTTGAAAGCTTTGGTGAAGCGGAGGAGATGGATGCCGAAGACCCCCTGTTTATTTTGTATACTTCCGGCAGCACCGGCAAACCCAAAGGCGTGGTGCATACTACCGCGGGTTACATGATATGGACCAACTATACTTTTGTAAACACGTTTCAGTACCAGCCCGGACAGGTGCATTTTTGTACGGCGGATATCGGCTGGATTACCGGGCATAGCTATATTCTTTATGGACCACTAAGCGCAGGGGCTACCAGTGTAATGTTTGAAGGCATACCCACCTGGCCCGATGCCGGCAGGTTTTGGGATATTGTTGATAAATACAAGGTAGATATTTTGTATACCGCGCCTACGGCTATTCGTAGTTTAATGGGCTATGGGTTAGACCCGTTAAAAGATAAAGACCTTTCTTCATTAAAAGTATTAGGATCGGTTGGCGAACCTATTAATGAAGAAGCCTGGAACTGGTATAATGAGCATGTAGGTAAAAAGCGCTGCCCCATTGTAGATACCTGGTGGCAAACCGAAAACGGCGGCATATTAATTACTACTATTGCTGGTATAACACCGGCCCGGCCAACCTGGGCAACCCTGCCATTGCCAGGAGTGCAGCCCGTGCTGGTTGATGAGAATGGAAAAGAAGTAACAGAAAAAAATGAAGAAGGTTTTTATAAAGGAAATTTATGCATGAAAGCGCCCTGGCCGGGAATGCTGCGAACAACCTATGGCGACCACGAACGCTGCCGCACCACTTATTTTGCTGCTTACAATAATTTATATTTTACAGGAGACGGGGCTTTAAAAGATGAAGAAGGCAATTATCGTATAACCGGCAGGGTGGATGATGTGCTGAATGTTAGCGGCCACCGTATTGGCACTGCTGAAATTGAGAATGCCATTAATATGCACGCCAGTGTGGTGGAAAGCGCGGTGGTGGGTTACCCCCACAATATAAAAGGACTGGGTATTTATGCATACGTAATTGTAACTTCCCTTCATGGAGATGAGGAACAAACCAGGAAAGATATTGCACAAACCGTTTCCCGTATTATTGGCCCCATTGCCAAACCCGATAAAATACAATTTGTAACCGGTTTGCCCAAAACACGCAGCGGTAAGATCATGCGCCGTATTTTACGGAAAATAGCAGAAGGTGAGCCGGATAAAGTAGGGGATATTTCCACCCTGCTTGACCCTGCAGTTGTGGACGGCATTAAGGAAGGGAAGTTGTAAGCTAAGATACATTTGCCGCAGATGCGCAGATTGAATCTGCGCATCTGCGGCAATGCCAAACGTACATTTGGAATTGAATTGCAGGCGTTTTTAAGGCTTGCAGCAAGACAAATCTTACAGGTTACCTATATTTTGTACTCAATGCCCATACCAGCTTATCAAACCCTGATGCTGCCATTGCTTAAATTTATTAGTGATGGCGAAATACACACTACCCAGAATGCTGTAGAGCAATTATCGGGACAGTTCAATTTATCAGAAGAAGAATTAAATGATTGGCTACCCAGTAAAAAACAAAAAACTTTTCATAACCGGGTTCACTGGGCGAAAGCACATTTAAAAATGTCGGGAGCCATTGAAAACACAAGTAAAGGGCATTTTAAAATAACAAACAGGGGCAAATTAATACTTGAAAAAAAGCCATCATCACTGAATGTAAAATACTTAATGAGTTTATTTCCTGATTATGAGGAAAAAATAAACGGGTTTCGGTACAGGAAAAAGGAAGAAAGCCCACTCTCAGGCTCCAATGATGAAACAGAAGAAAATATAAAAGAAACACCTGAAGAATTAATTGAATCCGGGTATCAAAAAATCCGGACTTCTTTGCAAAGTGAAATACTTTCCAGACTTAAAGCTGTCCATCCTTCTTTTTTTGAAAGAATTGTTGTGGAACTACTTGTAAAAATGGGTTATGGTGGCTCTATCCAGGATGCAGGCAAAGCAATTGGCAAAAGCGGAGATGAAGGAATAGATGGTATTATCAAAGAAGATAAACTTGGATTAGATGTCATTTATGTTCAGGCTAAAAGATGGGAAGGCGTTGTAGGGCGCCCCGAACTACACAAGTTTGTTGGTGCTCTGGCAGGACAAGGCGCCAAGAAAGGTATATTTATCACAACTTCTTCTTTCACTAAGGAAGCAGAATTATATACGCCAAAAAATGAAACTAAGATTGTTTTGATAGATGGTGCTAAACTTTCTCAGTTTATGATAGATTATAATCTTGGCGTTTCCATTCAAAATATCTATGAAATCAAGAGAGTGGATTCGGATTATTTTGAAGAAGATTAGCCTGCCGGCTGAACACGAACCACTCATGGAAATTGTTCGACCCTTTCCGGGTCGTAATACTTTTCCATTCTGTAGGTTATAAACGTACCGACCCCTTCAGGCTCAATACAAATCATTTAAAACAACGCACATAAAGCGGTCGGCACCCGATGCAGGAGGGTCAGACCGCTGTTTGAAATAGGCCTTTTTTCTATCCTGAAAGGATATAAGCTTTATATCAAGAACTGAGAAGTTTTGTTCGACTCCAAAGGAGTCAAGGTTTCAGGAATGGATTGCAACAAGTTTAACTAAATTCTTCCAAAGAACACCAACCACGGAATACAAATGAATTGAGAAATAGAATCAGGTATTCATATATCACAAAAGAGTAGATTGCGAAATAGTAAAACAAAAAATAAAAAGAAAACAGAAATCCTGAGCATTAAAAAAGCACACTATCCTGGTGGGCTTTATATTCTTGTTTTCTTTGGCGGCCACGTACAAAAACGAATAGACTTTCTTCCTATATTCTCAAAATATGTTACCGGCGATTTTAGTAAGTATGCTACTTTTTCTCTATTCAAAAAATTCATTGTCGAAAACGGTAATATTTACCGGGATAAAAACGTAGATATTATTTTCCCGGTTAGCTTTTTATATCATTCCTCTCGTGCCAGGTTGGGAAAAGAGGGTATCCTGTGTGTTCTTTAATAATATAAATCAATAAGGTTTGTCCGGTAAACCTTATTGATTTTGTTTTTATACTTTTAAAATGAATACCTGTTATCAGTAATCAGCTTATCTGCTATGCGTCTCCTGGCGTCTTTGCTGTTAAAAGGTTCGGCTTTGGTAAAGCGTTTTATGCCCAGCAGCATCATGCGCTGTTCATCTCCCTGGGCAAAAGCATTAATGGCATCGCGGCCACTTTTATTTACCCGGTCGGCGGTATCATACAAATAGGTACGGGCAATATCAGCGAATAACGCGGCAGCAGACTCGCCCTGCCTACCCGCTATTTTAATTGCTCTTAGTAAAGCGCTCTCTGCATGAAAAACGTTAATAGCCATATCGGCAATATGCATCAGTATTTCCTGCTCGCTTTCAATTTTCATCATCAGTTTTTGCACGGCAGCGCCGGCTACCATCAAAATCGCTTTTTTCATACTGGCTATCAGCTTCAGTTCCTTTGCAAAAGCGCCTTCATCGCCACTGCCAAAATCAGGGATGCTCATCAGCTCCTTTTGTACGGCTGTAGCGGGGCCCATTAAATCGAGCCTTCCTTTCATGGCGCGTTTTAAAACCATGTCTACCGTTAGTAATCGGTTAATTTCATTTGTGCCTTCAAAAATGCGGTTGATGCGACTGTCGCGGTAAGCCCTTGATATAATGTATTCTGCGCTGAACCCGTTACCGCCATGTATCTGAACGCCTTCATCTACTACAAAATCCAGCACTTCACTGCCAAACACTTTAAGTATCGCGCATTCAATGGCATACTCCTCTGCACCCGCCAGCAGGGCTTCGCTGGAAGCTTTTCCTTCCTGCACTAATTCCCGTTCCTTATCGTTAATCCATTTTGCCGTTCTGTATAATGCGCTTTCGGCTACCCATATGCGTATGGCCATTTCCGCCATCTTGTGCTTCATGGCGCCAAATTGTGCTATAGGCTGCTTAAACTGCTCGCGGGTATTAGCGTATTGTATAGCGGTAGTTGCGGCCCCTTTTGCCCCGCCCAGGGCTGCGGCGCATAGTTTTAGGCGGCCGATATTCAGGATATTAAAAGCAATGATATGCCCCTTGCCAATTTCGCCCAATACATTTTCCACCGGCACTTTCGCATCCTGGAAATAAAGCTGAACAGTAGAAGAACCTTTGATACCCATTTTATGCTCTTCGGGCCCCTGCGTAAATCCTTCTGTATTACGGTCTACTATAAACGCCGTAAATTTTTCGCCATCCACTTTAGCAAATACGGTATACACATCGGCAAACCCGCCGTTGGTGATCCAGCATTTTTGCCCGTTCAGTAAATAATATTTACCATCGCTGCTCAGTTTGGCCGAAGTTTTGGCGCTAAGCGCATCGCTGCCGCTATTGGGCTCCGTTAGTCCGTACGATCCTTTCCATTCGCCGCTTGTTAGCTTGGGTATGTATTTTTCTTTTTGTTCGGGTGTTCCAAAATATAATATCGGTAAGGTGCCGATACCTGTATGCGCGGCTATAGCCACAGAAAACGAAAAGCCGCTGCCCAATCCTTCGTTAACGAGGGTGGAGGTAACAAAGTCTTTACCCAGTCCGCCGTAGGCTTCGGGTATGGATACGCCCAGCAACCCCTGTTCACCTGCTTTGTTTAACAGGGAAGGCATTAAGCCCGGCTCCAGGTTATCAATACGCTCAATAATGGGAAGCACTTCGGTGGAAACAAAAGCGGTACACATTTCCATGATCATCTTCTGCTCCTCAGTAAAATCTTCAGGTGTAAAGATGTCTCCCGGCTGGCTTTCCCTGATGATCCATTCGCCGCCTTTTAATACAGCAGGGGCTGTTGCTACAGTGTTCATATTGTTATAGTTTTTATGTTAAGCAATAATCAGGTATATCCTATTTATTTCAGGTTGTTGTACACTCTTTGCAAAACGGATTTGCACACGGCTATTTCTTCGGCAGATACACCGCTCAGCGCTTCATTAAGGGTTTGATTGGCCATATCCATGGTTTGATCCCTGAGTACAGCGGCGGTTTCACTTAAATAAATAAGATTGATACGCCGGTCTTCCAGCGAAGCAACCCGCTTTACCAATTGCTGCTTTTCCAAATTATCTACCAGCCGGGTAATACTGGGCTTATCCCTGAACGTGGCGCTGCATAATTCCTGCTGGCTGAGTCCGTCCTGCTTCCATAAATGATATAGAACGCTCCATTGTTCAATAGTAATATCTATGCCCTGCTGTTTAAAATTCTTTTGCAGCCGCCTTGCTATAGCCGTGGAAGCCACGCCTGTAATAAAACTGTATAGTTCGCCTCTTTTGAATTGGTTTCCGGACATATAGTTAGTTATGCAACTAATTCAAAACTATGCTTTCTTACTGAATTATCTTTTTCTTTTAAAGCATTATTGCGCTGAGGTTTGATGTAAAATACAGGATGTGCCAAGCCATTAACATATGTTTTTCAATAATTTTAACAATTTTTTATAAACTATTAGGCCTTTATAATAACTTTATATGTGCAATTACGCACCATTATTTTTTTACTAAAACTACTGCTTTATGAATGTATCCTGCTTAATGGGATGGCAAGAAGCCATACGCAAGGGGGCTTGGCAAGCTACCAAAAAAATCTTTTTTACACTTTTATTCATTTATTCTATTTCGCCTCAATCGTTTTCACAGACCCGGGTAGTTACCGGAAAGGTTACAGATAATGTTGGCGTTCCTATTTCCAATGTAACTGTGGCTGAAAAAGGAGCTAAGCAGGTTGTGCTTACCAATGAGGAAGGAAACTTCTCCATTACGCTTACCAAATCCAATGCCATTTTGGTATTCAGCTCTATTGGCTATGAAACGGCCGAGCAGGCAACAGGTAATGGCTCTGTTGTAAATATCAGCTTAAAGCAAGCTGTTGGCGGATTGGAAGAAGTAGTAGTAACAGCATTGGGTATCAGGCGGGAGAAAAAAGCACTGACCTATGCGGCACAAACAGTTGATGGTGATGAACTGCGAAAGGCAGCTAATACAAACTTTGTAGATGCCCTTAGCGGCAAGGCGGCAGGTCTTGATATTAAGATCAATACTTCAGGACCCGGAGGTTCTACCAAAGCCGTGCTGAGAGGAAACAAATCTCTGCTCGGCTTAAGTGAAGCGCTTTATGTAATTGACGGTATTCCCATGGTCAACAATAAAACTGACCAGCCCGGTTCTTATGGCGGCACTGATGGTGGTGATGGTCTTTCTGCAGTCAACCCGGCAGACATTGAAAGCATCAGCATATTACGTGGCGCCAATGCCGCTATCCTTTACGGCAGCCTGGGCGCCAATGGTGTAATCCTGATCACAACAAAAAAGGGGAAGGCAGGAAAGGTATCGGTAGACTTTAACTCCAGCACTATTTTCGATAAAGTAGCAAACCTTCCCGACTTTCAATTTCGTTATGGAACAACAGGCGGGGACTATAGCTGGGTGTATCCAAAAATGAAAACTGCCACCGAACCTGGATTCGTTAATACAGATCTGATCAATATGTCAAAATCGCCGGTTCAAAATATTACATCAAATAGTTATCAAAAGGACTATATTAATGATTTCTTCCGGGTGGGCGGCACCTATACCAATTCAGTAGCTATACACGGTGGCACTGATAAAACAACAGTATATTTCTCGTATGCCAATACCGCAGCAGCCGGTGTAATGCCAACAAATACTTATATGAAGAATAATTTTGCGTTTAATCAAAGCACAAAATTATTGAACGATAAGCTGGTCATAAGTTCAAACGTAATGCTCTCTTCAGAAAAATCAAAGAATCGCCCGGGTGCAGGGTATTATAACAATCCACTTACCGGCTTGTTCTTATTTGGAAGAGACCGGGACTTCAACTACTACAAAAACAACTACCAGGTATTTGACAGTACCAGGAACCTGTATAAAATGAACTGGTATTCTACCGAAGAAAAACAAAACAACCCCTTTTGGGAGCTCAATAATGACCCCAAAGTTGCTACTTCCAAACGTGCTATTGCCAGCCTGAAGCTATCCTATCAAATCGCTGATGATCTTAAGTTTGAAGTCAGGGGAAACATTGATTACAATGCTATTGAAAGAGATTACCGCTACGCCGCAGCCGGCAACTCGGTAAGTGTAAGTCCTAATGGCACCTGGTCTTATACCAAATATACAGACCAGTCTATTTATACCGATGGTATCCTGACCTATAATAAAAACTTCGGCAACATCAGCCTTGTCGCATTAGCAGGCTTAGCTTACCAGAAGAACACATTCAATAATGGTATGAATGTGGGTAATGGTACAAACCCATTACAATATCCCAACTTTTTCACGTTTGCCAACATTCCCAATAATGTTATGTTTAATAAAACGATCAGTCGGACAACCAAACAGGGTGCATTCGCAAACGCAACTATAGGGTTTAAAGATTTTGTATTTCTTGACCTTGCCGCCCGCAACGATTGGGCTTCTACGCTGGCGCTTACCGGTAATGAATCCTACCTGTATCCTTCTATAGGAGCGAGCGCTATAATCAGCCAGATGGTTAATCTACCCAAAGCGGTCTCTTTCTTTAAAGTGCGGGCTTCCCTTAGCCAGACAGCGAATGAAGTACCTTTTAACGTGGTAAATCCCTGGAATTCAATTGGTGGAACAGGCAATCTGTCAACCGGCGTAGGAAGTATCAACAGGAATACGCAGGTGCCTTTTACCAACCTGAAACCTGAAAAAATTGTAGGTAGCGAATATGGTACCGAAATACGCTTCCTGAATAACAGGCTCGGATTGGATTTTACGCTTTATAAGGATGTCAGCACCAACCAGTTCCTGACGTTGGCAGCACCTTCAGGCTCAGGGTACACAATCTATTATATCAATGCAGGAAAGATCGTCAATCGTGGATTTGAACTTTCGGTGAACGCGGAACCCGTTCGCGGAACACATTTCAGTTGGAACACTTCTGTCAACAGCTCAAAAAATAAGAATAAAATCGTTGAGCTGATCGCTTCTAACCCCGATTACCAGGTAGGTGGCGATGACGAAGGCTTTGCGTCTATTATCAAAGCCGGTGGTTCATTCAACGATGTGTACATTTACAAATTTGCAAGAGATGATAAAGGTCGGATTATACTGACCGATAAGGAGGACGCAGCCCCAGTTCCAACAAAAGCCGCTAAACAGGAAAAAGTGGGTAATGTAAACCCTGATTTCCTGCTGGGATGGAACAACAATTTTACATTCCATAATTTCTTTGCCAGCGTATTGATCAATGGAAAATTTGGCGGAGTCGCTTTCTCTAAAACAGAAGCATTTTTCGACTCTTACGGTGTAAGCGAAAGAAGCGCGGGGGCAAGAGATATGGGGTATATACCCATCCAGGCTGTTATGGGATCAACCGCAGTAACAAAACTTGATCCGGCAACATATTATTCTGCTATTGGCGACAGAAATAAAATTATGGAGCCTTACATATATTCAAGAACGAATGTGCGCTTAGGTCAATTGGTATTGGGCTATACCTTCCGGTCTAAAAATGCCAACCCTGTTTTCAAAGACGCTTCTGTTTCTTTGATCGGAAGAAATTTGTTTTTCTTCTATAAAAAGGCTCCGTATGATCCTGAGCAGGCTATGAGTACAAACAACTCTATGCAATCAAATGATGTATTTAGTTTGCCCGCAACGAGACAGCTTGGTTTTAATGTGAAATTTACATTTTAAAATGGTTAAACTAATCAATATGAAATATTTAGTTATTGGAATAGCATGCCTGATTACATTCAGTTCGTGTACTAAAAATTTTGAAAGCATCAATCAGAACCCGAACCAAATATCAGATGAATTCCTGAAACAGGATTTCAACCTGGTAGGGTCTCCTTTTTCGGGAATGATCTTCAACCTGAACGGTCACCAGATTGAAGAAGACCTGTGTTATGATAACTGGATGGGTTTTATGGGCACCCCTACGGATTTTGTGGGTAATGTGAATAATACTACTTATTATATACGATGGAACTCCTATTGGGGGCGTATATATGGCAGCATCATGTCACCTGCAAAACAGGTTATTCAACTGGCAAACGAGAATAATCTGCCGCTTTTTGCAACATGGGCTAACCTTGTCCGTATTCTGGGGATATCTAAGCTGACAGCCATTCACGGCCCGGTCATTTATACTAACTATGGTAGCACAGCGGCTTCTATTCTTTACGATAAAGAATCAGACCTGTATCCTTTGCTCTTTAAGCAATTAGATACTATACAAACCGATTTTGCAGCTAACCAGGATTACCCGGGTTTTAAAAAATTTGATCCTACCTTATATGCGGGAAGCATCCCTAAATGGATGAAGGTGGTTAATTCGCTTAGGTTAAGGCTGGCTATGCGGATATCAAAAGTAGATCCTGATATGGCAAAAACAGAAGGCGAAAAGGCCTTGAGTGACCCTGCTGGTTTAATAGAGAGTAATGGAGACAACTTTACGAATTCACTTTTAGGGCAGATTATGCCGGTAGCCCAGATCTGCTACCAGTGGGATGATACCCGTATGGGGGGAGTGATGGAATCGTTTATGGTTGGTTTAGGTGATGGCAGGATATCAAAATACTATGCTCCCGTAACCGATGCTTCGTTGGTTACTGATCATCCGCTGGTCCCTTATAAAGGGGTCCGCAATGGTGCTTACATTAACGCAAAAGCGGATCATGTTCCTTTCTCCAAAGTGTCTGATGATTTTAACAAGGTTCAGACCAGGAGGGACATTACGGCTGCAGAAGTGTTGTTTCTTAAGGCTGAAGCCGGTTTAAGAGGTTGGGCCGGTGCCGGCGACCCCCAGGAAAATTATGAGAATGGAATAAAGCAATCCTTTGCTGACTGGGGTGCCGGTGGTGTAGATGCTTACCTGGCGAACAGTACAGGCAAGCCTATTAATTATGTAGACCCTATTGACTCCCGTAATAGCTTTACGGCTGTTTCCACCATTACGGTAGCCTGGAACAACGCCGATAACAATGAGTTGAAGCTGGAAAAGATCCTTACGCAAAAATATCTTGCTGCGTTTACTCAAACGCTGGAAGCATGGGTAGATTTCAGGAGAACAGGTTATCCTAAAATACCCCATGTTGCTAAAAACGACAGCAATGATGACTGGGGTGTTATTCCTGTAAATCAGTGGATCAAAAGGATGCCTTTCGTTAATGGTGAAAGAACCGGTAACGCTGCCGCCATTGCTGATGCGGTAACTAAAATGGGACCTGGAGCTAAAGATGATATCGCTACCCGTTTGTGGTGGGATACCGGTGGTCCGAATTTTTAATTTTATATTTGGCTAATCAAAAAAAATGGCTGTCTAACTTTTTAGACAGCCATTTTTTATACAGTAGCAAACCGCTTAACGAATGTTACCAAACGTACGTTGCCACCGCGCCGCCGTTTAGTGTAGCAGAAATCCGTTTGTGTTTGTTATTGTATTTTATAGCAAACGATTGAGGCTGGTCTGCTTCATTCAATACAATCAGCACTATTTTCCCGTCTGCATTTTTGAAAGCTACGTTAGGCAATGCAATAAGATTATTGGAAGCGATACGTACAGCGCCCGGGCGAACAAATTTTGACGTATGCGCAATAATATAATAAGCAGGATTGCGCGTAACGGTATTGCCTTCTATGGTAAGTGCTCCCAAACACTGGGTACAACCGCCGGGTGTGTGTGGTTCAAGATTAGTATCGGCAGCCAGGTTCCATTCCAGCGCCACCCTGCACCAATTGCGCATGGAACCGATAATTACATTCTTAATATGCCAGTTGAGGTCGCCTTTTAAATTACCGGGCGCGCCTATCCACTGTTCCGTAAAGTAAAGGTGCTTATCCGGGTACGTATTATGCAACTGCGCTAAAGTATCAATATTGCCTCCATACAAATGAAAGGCGGCGCCATCCACATATTGCGCAGCATCTGCATCCTTATAAATAGTAACCGGGTAACCGGGCCTGTCGGCATTGTGGTCGTACACAATGATTTTGGCATTAATATGAGCCGCTTTAAATGCAGGGCCAAGGCTTTGTTTTATAAAAGCAGCCTGCTCTTCTGCCTGCATCAGTAAACTGGGGTTATTACCCGGATGCAACGGCTCGTTCTGCACCGTAACAGCATCAATGGTTATACCCTCTGCCTTCATTGCCTCTATATATTTCACAAAATATTTTGCGTAGGCATTATAATACGCCGGTTTCAGGCTCCCGCCAACAGAACTATTATTGGTTTTCATCCATACGGGTGGCGACCAGGGAGAACCCAATATTTTAACAGCAGGATTAATTGCCAGTATTTCTTTTAATACCGGGATGAGATGCACTTTGTCTGGCGCTATGCTGAATTTCTCCATCTGTTCATCCGTTTGTCCTGCGGGCAGGTCATTATAGGAAAATACCCTGTCATCTAAATCGGAAGCACCAATGCTTACACGCAGGTAACTAACGCCAATATGGTTTCCGTCAGTAGCAAATAACTCCTTTAATAAGGCAGCCCGGCTTGTAGCATCCATATTATGGAGATGCATGGCGCTTCCTCCTGTTAAGGTATAACCGAAACCGTCAATGGTTTGAAAGATTTGAGACTCATCCACATTAATAACCGCACTTATATCCGATGCGGCATCTGCAAATGCCAAAGGCGTTGGCGGTTCTTTAAAAAGAATGCCCCCATCCGGGTCGGTAAGCCATACAGCCGCTTTATTCTTTACCGAATCTCCATTATCCCTGTTGTGCTCTTTGGGATTTGTTTTACAGCCTGAAGCCATTAGTAATAACAACAAACAAGACGGAAGAGGTTTGAACATGTGTGTATCTTTTAAGCAGCCTTTAGATTTTAAATGAACCTTATACCATTTGCCATTTTAAAACCTGGCAGGTCTGCCAGGTGCGGGCCTTGCTGCAGACCTGGCAGGTTAGTAGCCGGGGTTTTGTGTAAGCCTGGGATTACGGTCCATTTCGTTCTGGGGTACAGGGAATAACAACCGGAATTCCTGAATCGGGTAATTGAGCGGCTCATTATTTGCTTTTTTCGCGTTTCGCATTACTTCAAGCGTGCGGCCGGTGCGTTGCAGATCAAACCAGCGGTATCCCTCAAATGCCAGCTCTAATTGCCGCTCCTTTTCAATGGCCAGCCGGAGTGCTGCCTGCGTAGTGGCAGTTGTATTGGCTAACCCCACCCTGTTCCTGATTTTATTCAGGTAAAATTGCGCGCCGGAACCATCATCCAACTGGTTGAGTTCGGTTAATGCCTCCGCTTTCAGTAAAAGGATGTCGGCAAAACGGTAAATAATAAAACTGCTTACATCCCCGCCACGTACCTTATTGATCAATGGAAGGTTATTCATTGGCCAATAAGGGTCAACCCATTGCCCCGAATAATCTACCCACTGTATAGAACTGTTAAGCCGCACATTATCACCTTCGGCTTCAAAAGCACGCACGAGGTCGTGTGAAGGCGTGTTGAACTTCGGCCAGCCACCACCGATATACATATCCCTGATCCATAAACCATACGTTCCGCTTCCCCATCCTTCATACGTAATTTCCCATATTGATTCTGACGAACTTTTATGCTGTCCATCAAATAAAAAATCATAATCAGGCAGTAAGGTATAGCCATCCGCAATTACCGCATCGCAATACTGATTCACTTTATTCCAGTCGTGCGGTTCCACGGTGGCATATACTTTAGCCAGCATGGTATTTACAATTCCGGTATTCATGATTTGCTTGGAAGCAGCCTGGCTTGCTGTGCGTACATTGGCTACCGCAAATTCAAGGTCAGCAATAATGCTGTCATATACTGCCGCAGCAGCGCTGCGCGGCACGGCTACGGACTCAAAGATAGTTTTGGTATCGGTGGTAACAATAGGCTGCAGTATTAAAGGAACATCGCCCCACAAACGTACCAGTTCAAAGTAGTTGGCGGCTCTTAACGCACGGGCTTCTCCCAATATCCGGTTTTTTCTTTCCGCCGTTAACGCCGGGTCAGTTGCTTTTGAAACCTTATCTATTGTTTCATTTATTTTTCCTATGGAAGTGTAAAGCCGCGACCAGTTTCTTTCCACATTACCATTTAAAGAATTGGTAGTAAACAAGTCTATTGCATGATTAGCAGGATTATCGCTGCCTGCGTAGCAATTATCAGCCATAGCATCCCCGTTGGTTGTGCGGTCAAAGGCCCAGTATTCTTCACCGTCCCAGTACATATCATTGTACGCTCCGCTTAACAACTGCTCCGCTTCTGTGGCGGTAATGCTTTCTCCTGCATTAGGATCATCAATAGTAGCGGCGTCAATTTCGCCAATAGGTTTTTTATCAAGTACTTTACTGCAACCGGCAATGGACAAAGTGATTATCACCAGCAGGCAGCTACAATTTATTAATTTCTTTTTCATCGTTATTTTTTTAAATAATTGCTGCGAACAATTATTATTAGAGAATAGGATCACGATTCTAAAATGTTACATTCAGTCCGATAATAAACGCCTTAGACTGCGGATATGCACCATAATCAATACCCTGTGCAATATTTTTTACATTGCTGTTGCCATCATTTCCATAAGTGCTTACTTCAGGATCAAAGCCGGTGTATTTGGTGAAAGTCAAAACATTCTGGCCTGTTACATATAAAGCGGCATTGCTGATCGCCATCCGGCTCAGAAAGTTGCTGTTGAAATGATAAGAAAACGTAATGGCTTTCAGCCGCAGGTAAGATCCATCTTCTAAGAACCGGCTGGAGATATACGTGTTAGCAACATCATTACGGATGGCTTTAGGAACAGCTGTAATGTCGCCGGGGTTTTTCCACCTGTTTAATACGGTAGTGGTTTGATTGCGGGAATCGTACATGCCCTCCGTTTCTATTCTTGCGCCATTGAATATCTGGTTGCCCTGTGATCCCTGGAAGAAAACAGAAAGATCAAAATTCTTGAAAGTTACCGTATTGGTCATGCCATAAATAAAATCAGGTTGCGCATTACCGATAAAAGTACGGTCGCCCGGGTTTATCTCTTCATTCTTATCCCGGTCTTCATACATCACATTGCCTGTTTGCGGATCAATACCCTTTGCCACATACCCGTAGAAAGATCCTAACGGGTAACCTGCTTTCACTAAAGAAGCATTACCCCGCTGATAAATATTACCCGAGGGTATTTGTACGTTCGGATCATCACCCAGGTTCAGCACCTTATTACGGTTAAAGCCCATATTAAAGTCTGTATTCCAGTTCCAGTCGTTACTTTTTATGTTTTGGGTAGAAATATTGAACTCAAACCCTTTATTCTCCATATCGCCCACGTTCAGTGAAATATAATCCAGCCCTGAAGTATTGGGTATAGGCATCCGCACCAGCACGTCTTTGGTTTTCTTCTGGTACCAGTCTGCTGTAACCGCTATACGGGAATCTAAGAATGTTATGTCCAGTCCTATATTTACGGAAGTGGTTTTTTCCCAGGTAAGGCTGGGATTAGCAAAATTAACGAGGGTAAGATCGCCGGTAACCGGGTTCTTATAATACCGTTTCATGTAATCGTAATTACCAATGCCTTCCTGGTTACCATTCATACCCCATCCCGCACGTAATTTTAACTCCTGGATATTGCTTATGTTTTCAAAAAAATGCTCGGAAGAAATACGCCAGCCGGCAGAGAATGACGGGAATATCCCTGTTCTTTTATCTTTGGGAAATTTTGAAGAAGCATCCGCACGGAGATTACCGGTAAAAAGATAGCGGCTGTTGTAATCGTAGGTTATACGCGCTATCCCCGAAACCAATCCCCATTCTGTTGCATACCCTGTAGTATCGGGCTTGTTGCGGGAATGCGATAAAATATAATCAATGCCTTTGGCTGCTGTGTCGCGGCCAAATTTGCCGGTATTAATACTGGTAGGGTCATAGCGGGAGGTTTGGGTGGTAAAGCCGGCCAATGCCGAAAAATGATGCGCCCCTGCACGTTTGGTATAGGTAAGCGTTTGCTCGGTTAACCATGCCGTTTCCTTCGATTTGGTACGGCCGGCTGTACCTTCCTGCTGGCGGCCGTAAATGGTAAGGAACGGATCAAGGATGTTATAATTATATCCGTCTGTATAATCCAGCCCGAGCAATGATTTGAATACAAGCCCCGGCATCAGCCTTATTTCGGCGCTGAAATTACCGAGAAAGCGATTGTTCCTGGCACGTGATTCCGAACCTTCGATAGTGCCGAGGGGGTTTTCCCAACCCGAATTAGGATTAATGCCGATGGTACCATCCGGAGCATATTTGGGAACAGTGAATGGCGTGGTAAGCGCTGATAATACCACTCCGCCCCGTGATGAACTGGCATTATCCGTTACATCCCTGCTTACCGCGTTGGAAAAACTAAGGTTGGTGGAAAGCGTTAACCACGAAGTTGTTTTGTGTGTTAAATTAGCACGCCCGGTGAAACGTTTAAAATACGCCGGTTTGATCATACCGGTTTGATCCATATAACCAAGTGAAAAATATTGCCTGAACTTATCTGTGCCTCCTGAAAGAGATAGCTGATAGTTTTGTTCCACGCCCGTACGAAAAACTTCATCAGGCCAATTCACGTTATTTGCGGCCACCACTTCATCGGTAATTACATTATCGTTATACGCTTCATTGATCAGTGCCTGGTATTGTTTTCCGTTCAATACGTTCAATGTATTAGTAGGTTTGGAAAAGCCAGCATACGCATTCAATCCCAGTTTCATTTTTTTACCACTCCCTTTTTTTGTAGTAATCAATACCACGCCGTTTGCGGCCCTGGCACCGTATATAGCTGCGGAAGAAGCATCTTTCAAAATAGACATCGTTTCAATATCCGTAGGGTTGATGGAACTGATATCCGTAGTAGGCACACCATCCACTACATACAGCGGGTCATTTCCGGCACTAATAGAATTGGCGCCGCGTATACGAACTGTCATACCCACGCCGGGTTTACCTGAAGGCTGCACCACCTGCACGCCCGCGGCTTTTCCCTGTATGGCCTGGGCAGCATTTATAACCGGACGGTCGGCAATATCTTTGGCAGACACCGTAGAAACCGCCCCTGTTATATTTTTCCTGCTCTGGCTGCCATATCCTATCACTATAATCTGGTCTAATTGTTTTTCCGATGGCGTTAATTGTACATTTACTACATTCCTGCCCTTTATTTCCATTTCCAAATCATTATATCCTATATACGAGAATACCAATACGGCATTTTCTTCGGCAGTAATGGAATAGGTGCCATTATTATCCGTAGCCGTTCCGGTGGTTGTATTTTTAACCTGCACGGTAACCCCGGCCAACGCTTCGCCACTGGCTCCTGTTACCTTACCGGTGATCCGTATAGCCTGGTTTTGCATGCTGGCCGACAATACCACTACCAGGTTATTATCCAACAGTTTGTAAGTAAGGTCTGTATTAGAAAATAATGCGCTCAATGCTTCCGGCAGGGGAGCATTAATGACTTTAATATCAATCTTTTTCTTCAGGTCTGCCAGGTCATAATTATATAAGAACCTGAACCGGCTGTCTTTTTCAATTTTGTGAATTACCCTGGCGATCTCTGTTTTTTGAAGTGTAAGGGTAATATTTCCCTGGCTGTATACTTTTGCCTGCAAATGGCCGAAACTCAGTATGATCAGCAAAAAACACAGTTTCATAACAATCAGGAATTTAATAAGGTAAGGAACAACCGCACCCCTTTGCGGAGCTCTGTTTTTTTTCATACATTTATACTTTAAGGTTAATAAATAAGAAACCTTACCACATGCCAGTGCGTATAAGCGTTTCTGTATTACCGGGCGGGGAATGTTAGCGCATTTCCCGTTCTTCGTTTAAAAGTTTTTATTTGAATATTTCTATTTCATTGTCATTAATTTTATACCTGAAATGATTGGTAAGCTGCAAAGCAAGCAACGCCTGTTGTATAGTTTCATTTTCAAAAATTCCTTTGAAGCGGTAGTGCAATAACTTTTCATCGCGGATACTGATCTTTACATCATACCATCTTTCCAGCTTGTCGGCCAGTTGCCTGAAGGTATCACCCTCAAAAATGAGCTTGTTATACCTCCATGAAGTTTCGGATATCAGGCTATCTGCCTTGCCTTTGGGCAACGCAGCTATTGCTATATCCCGCTCCGCGGCATAGGTTCTTTTTCCCCTTCCGTTACCGGCAATGGCAGGCCGGCTACCAGTACTTAATTCTTTATTGAATACCAGCTTTTCATGCGGACGAAGGATCGTCTTTGGCGCTGAAGGGTTATTTTTACGAACCACTTCGATCATACCCCTGATGAGGGTTGCTTCAATAGTGCCATCGCCGGGATAGGACTTTACATTAAAGGAAGTTCCCAGCACCTTAACATCAATTCCGGAGGTATGCACGATAAATGGCCGGCTGGCATCTTTCACCACGTCAAAAAAAGCTTCCCCTTCAAGCTCCACTTCCCTTTTACTGTTGTTAAAACTGTTGTGATAGGTAAGCCTGCTATCGGCGTTCAGCCATACTTTTGAGCCGTCCGGCAGGATCAGGGTTGACCTGCTGCCCTTCTGGGATCTCACTTCGCTTACCTGCTGCCCTACGGGTTCATTCAGGCCGGCAGTATGTTTTTCCGGGATGGCATACATCCATAAAGCGCCCCCTATTATTACCGCAGCGGCGGCATACATCCATTGCTTCCACGATTTACGCTGTACCGGGATAAATAAGGCCGGAGTATCATATTCCTGTTGTATCTGCGCTTCTGGTATGCCTTCCTGTGTATGAACAGCAGAACGGATGATACGATTAAAAACCTCCTGCGCATTGTCGTCATCCGCGGATAAGGCATCTGGTTCCCGTTTCCAGTAAGCGGACAGCATTTCATACAGGTATTCCTTATCAAAGTCTGCCCCCATCAATTCCTGCAGGTCGCGCAATTCTTCATCTGTCGCTTCTCCCGCCAATTTACGGGCCACTAATAGGTATAACCGGTTATCCTGCTGCATGAAAATGATCTGTTGTTAGTAATTAAGACAGGCAAAAGAAAGATATCTACTAACTGAAGAAAAGAAATTCCCTGGGAGCAGAGGAAAAAGCGCTCCCGGTGAAGCTATTCTTTAGATTTCAGCCCCCGTGCCGGAACGAGGGGATAATCCATATCTGAACGAAGGGCAGACATTATTTTTTTTACTGCTATAGCCATTTGCGCGTCAATCGTATTTACCGAAATATTAAGCACCTCAGCTACTTCTTTATATTTCAGCTTATCCTCCCGTACCAGTTTAAAAATAATTTTGCAGCGGGGAGGGAGCGCACCAATGGCTTGCTGAATTTTTTTATATAACTCGGATGTAATCATCAATTCTTCAGGGGAATTGGTTTCCGCCAGCTCAATATGAATACAATCAAAGGGCTGTGTAAGATTTTCTTTGACTTTTTTAGCCAGGAAGTTGAGTGAAGTATTTTTGGTTGCCGTATACAAATACACTTTGATATTATGCACACCGGGCAGGCTGTGCCGTATATTCCATATTTTAATGAAAACATCTTCTACAATTTCTTCCGCCGCTTCCCTGGTTTTTACCATAGCGAAAGCAAAATGATATAGCTTATTATAATAGCAATCATATAATGCTCTAAATGACTGCTCGTTGCCGGCAGCGATCTGATGCATTAACTTTGCAGATGCACTTGCAATATCACTACCATTATCCATAAAAGCAACCCTCTGAATTAAGCAACATATGACAAAGTAATAATGATATCTTAATGGACAAGATACGCGGTATATATGCTGCTTACACGTAAGTTACAGAAAAAACTCAATGTAGTATTCTTTATTACCGGAATAGATTCCGGAGTTACGATGGGCAGACAGGCTTACATTCTTATAATCAATTATTTTCGTACGTAGTACATCAGAATATTAATTAACCTCTGTCTTTCAGCTTGTCATTTTGTTGATGTGTTTGTGCATCGCAGATCGTTTTCTTTCCTAAATTTTTTTCAGGGCTGCGGTTAAATCTGCTCCTGTTTGGTTGGCCAGGCAAAGCAGCACCCATAATACATCGGCCATCTCATTACCCAGATCCTTGCCCTTATTGCTTTCTTTAAGCGACTGCACCCCGTATAAACGCACCATCAACCGGGATAGTTCGCCTATTTCCTCCATCAAGCTGCCCAGGTTGGTGAGTTCGCCAAAATAGCGCACCCCTGTTGCTTTTATCCAGTCATCAACCTGTTGCCGGGCCTGTTGTAATGTTATTTCTATAAAGGATTCATTAAAGACGAAAGGTGTAAAATTGAAATGCGTAATCCAACGGGGCTTTCAGCAATCAGCATCAAGCCATGAACAGTACAAAAGATGGGACGTTCAGGCGTTGTAGTGGTTACATGCATCTGACGCCTGCTTACTGATCGCTGATTGCCAATAAAGCATCCTACCTTTACCTGCGTAGAATTGATAACCCGCTAAAATAAATGTTTATGCAAACGCTATCCTTATCTTTTCACAATCATACGCTTGTCATCACCATCAACCGTCCGGATAAGCTCAATGCGCTCAACAAAAAAGTGATAGAAGAGCTGAGTAGCGTAATGGATGATGTATACAACAATACGGAAATAAAATCTGTGATCATTACCGGAAGCGGCCCCAGGGCTTTTGTTGCGGGCGCAGACATTAGTGAATTTGCCGCGCTTGACGCCAACGGCGGAAAAGCAATGGCCGAAAAAGGGCAGATGCAGGTATTTAATAAAATAGAACATTGCGTTAAACCTGTTATAGCTGCCGTAAACGGGTTTGCTTTAGGTGGCGGTTGCGAATTGGCTATGGCCTGTCATTTTCGTATTGCCGGTAATAATGCCCAATTCGGCCAGCCCGAAGTAAACCTTGGGCTAATACCGGGCTACGGTGGCACCCAGCGGCTAACACTACTCATCGGTAAAGGAAGGGCTATGGAATTGCTGATGACAGGCAGTATGATTGACGCCCCTACCGCACTGCAATATGGACTGGTAAACTATGTAGTGCCTCCCGAAGAGCTGATGAATAAAGCCTTGTCTGTTGCCGAACTCATCAATACCAAAGCGCCATTGGCAATAGCAGGATGCATAAAAGCGGCCAACGCGGTTTTTGACGAAAGTAAAAATGGCTACGAAACGGAAATAAATATTTTCGGGGAGCTGTTTGATACCGCCGATGCGAAAGAAGGCGCTGCCGCTTTTCTTGAAAAAAGGCAGCCGGTATTTAAGGGATTTTAACTCTGCAACAATTTCCAAAGAAACTATAGCGCTAAAATAATGCAGCGGGATCAATAAAACGTAAACTTGTAGCTTTGCAGCATCCGGGCCAACGGAACCGCGCTATAACCGATTTTTTAATTCCTTTAAAATAGCTATACATTATTATGGATTACAGGATAGAAAAAGACACAATGGGAGAAGTGAAAGTTCCCGCTCACGCATATTATGGGGCACAAACACAAAGAAGCATTGACAATTTTAAGATCGCGCAGGACATTAACCGCATGCCGAAGGAAATCATTGGCGCATTTGCCTACCTGAAAAAAGCCGCTGCTATTACTAACTTTGAAGCGGGTGTTCTGCCGCAGGAAAAAGCAACGCTTATTGGTAAGGTATGTGATGAAATATTAGCCGGAAAATTGGATGATTATTTTCCGCTGGTGGTATGGCAAACCGGCAGTGGCACGCAAAGCAACATGAATGTTAATGAAGTAATTGCCTACCGGGGGCATGTATTGAATGGCGGTAAGCTGGAAGACAAGGAAAAAACATTACACCCTAATGACGATGTCAATAAATCACAGTCGAGTAACGACACCTTCCCAACGGCAATGCATATTGCCGCTTACAAAATGCTCACCGGAATTACTATTCCCGGAATACAAAAACTCAGGGATACGCTGGCAGCAAAAAGCAGGGCCTTTATGCAGGTGGTAAAAATAGGCCGCACGCATTTTATGGATGCCACTCCCTTAACACTCGGGCAGGAATTCAGCGGGTATGTGTCGCAACTGGATCATGGATTGAAAGCCATAAAAAATACCTTGCCGCATTTAAGCGAACTGGCGCTTGGCGGTACCGCTGTGGGAACCGGAATAAATACCCCGGAAGGCTATGCGGAAAACGTAGCCAAACATATAGCGGCTTTAACCGGACACCCCTTTATAACCGCGGAAAATAAGTTTGAAGCATTGGCCGCGCATGATGCTATTGTAGAATCACACGGCGCTTTAAAAACCGTAGCGGTAAGCTTAATGAAAATAGCCAATGATATCCGTATGCTTTCTTCAGGGCCACGGAGTGGTATAGGCGAAATTTTAATACCCGATAACGAACCGGGTTCTTCCATTATGCCCGGTAAGGTTAACCCTACGCAATGCGAGGCCTTAACTATGATTGCGGCCCAGGTAATGGGCAATGATGTGGCCATTAGTATAGGCGGCGCAACGGGACATTTTGAGCTGAACGTTTTTAAGCCGGTAATGATCTATAATTTTTTACACAGTGCCAGGCTGATCGGCGACGGATGCGTAAGCTTTAATGACAGATGCGCCGCAGGCATTGAACCTATTGAAGCTAATATAAAAAGACATGTAGAAAATTCACTGATGCTGGTAACAGCGTTAAACACAAAAATAGGTTATTATAAAGCCGCCGAAATTGCGCAAAAAGCACATAAAGAAGGTGCTACATTAAAAGCTATGGCGGTTAAACTGGGCTATGTTACACCCGAACAATTTGACGAATGGGTACAACCCGCCGAAATGGTGGGTATGATTAATAAGGGGTAACAGGCTAATCACTCACCACTCACTACTTTCCGCTATAGCAAGAAGGCATCTCACCACATGGGGGATGCCTTTTGCTTAAACCAACTACAACATGAGAAAAAAGACGGTGTTAAATATTTTTTGAAGCCGTTAGTATTCCTAAAACGGACTTTAGATAAGATTAGTATTTACATACCGGAAATAATAGATGTAAATTATAATCGCACAATACCCTGCTGTTTTGTGTGAAGTGGCAATAAGGAGAAAAATTAAATTACCATTTGATAAGCGCCTTGCCGGAAGTAAAAACAGATTGCAAGATTAACATAATGAAGCATTTAATGAACCGCAATCTTTTTTATTAAAAAATAAGAAATGAAAAGAAAAAAGGTAAAGAATATTTTGATCTGCGCTCCGTTTAAGTAGCTCAGGTATGACAATCACAAACAGGTTTATATTCTTATTCCCTAACCCATCATCACCTGCAGGATTTTATAAAACCTGCATCTTAATTGTACCCTATGGCTGTGTTAATTCCACGGCCGCTTAATCCATACCCATAACAAAGCCTGCCGATTGATTTCACAACCTCCCGGCAACTTTGTAACAAAAAAGCCCTCCTGCAAAAGGGGGGCTTTTTTATAAAAGTATAATCCGGTAACCCTTGTTATTTACAATGATATTCAAACTTTGTACGTCCCTCCACTAAAGGTAATCCATCTACAATATCACCGGAGGCATACAGTTCCGTAACATAATCATCAGAAGAAAATTTATAATCCCTGTACACCGTATGATATGCTTTTATTTCATTACCATCTGAATCGTATATTTTTACCACGATTTTTTCCAGCATTTTTGTTGATTTTTTACCGGCATTTACTGAAAATATATAGCGCGCCAGCTCATGTGCATCTGGAAAAAAGTATAAAAAATCCTTCACCGTTTTAGCATCATTATAGGTAAGCTCAGCGCTTAATGCCAGTCGCTTACTGCCCGATCCTTCTTTAACTTCCAGTCTAACAAGGTTTTCATTCACCCATTCATATTGGTATGTAAAAAATGGAACGTTGGGGTTGTGTGCCGTAAGAAACAATTGCTTGCTGTACAGGTGTCCGTCTGCATCATATGCATAAGTATACCTGTAGCGTTCAGAACCTGTATCCAGGGGATTTTCCAGTGTATTCAATTCCTTTATCCGCCCGGAAGCATCAAGTATAAAAAATTCATTTTCATTAATCCGCATGGTGTCATTAACATAGGTAAAATCTGCATGATAACTTACCGTTCCTGAAGTACTGTCGTACCATTCTATTTTATTGGTAAGATTATTAGCGCCGGTTGTAATATGAAAGGAGCCGTATCCCCGGCCTGAAGATGAATCATAGGGTGTAACAGTGGCGATGGAACAATCGTTACCCGGGGAAGGAATACCCCCGGGTGTATTTTCCCGGCTCAATTCTTTTTTGCAGGATGCAAAAAAAATATAAAGCGCCACAATAGTACACAGTTGGAGTATCCGCATATGGTTGATTCAGCTTACAGGTATTACGATACCTGCACTTCATCATTTACGGTGGTTTTGGTTTCTACCGTTGGGTGCAGCTCCTTCTTTTTTTGCTCAAAAAAGCGTTTCTGGAACAACAGGATGGTTATAACGCCGGTGGAAATGGAAGCATCGGCAATATTAAAAACGGGCCTGAAGAATTCAAAATCTTCACCTCCCCAAAAGGGTACCCATTGCGGGAAATGCGCATTGGTAATAATGGGAAAATACAACATATCCACAACCCTTCCGTGCAGGAAGCCGGCATACCCTTTTTCAGGAAAAATTGCTGAGAGGTAGGGGTTAAATATATCTCCGCTGTTTTCAAATATCAGCCCATAAAACATGCTGTCTATCAGGTTGCCGATAGCGCCGGCATAAATTAAGGTTGCACAAATGATAAAGCCTTTGTGATACCCTTCTTTAATAATATGCCGGATATAATAAGTGCCGAAAACCACTGCAAAAAGCCTGAATAAAGTAAGGATAATCTTGCCCCATTCTCCTCCCAGCTTCCAGCCATAAGCCATGCCTTCGTTTTCAATAAAATGGAGCCGGAACCATGAACCCAGAATAAACTTCTCCTCGCCCAGATGAAAGTTAGTTTTTATCCAAATCTTAAATCCCTGGTCAATTACAAGTATAGCTAACGTGAGAAAAACAACGGATTTAAATTTCACTATCAATAGTTTAAGCGCAAACCTACAGGAAAAAGCTGATTTTCCGAACACTTCAAACAGGGCAGCCAGCCTGATCATTTTACAATAAAACGCCTCCGGTAAAAAACAAATTTAATTTATACCACGGTATTGTATCAAATCGTTAACGTTTTTTAAATAATTGCACAGTTTTAATGCTTTCAATTATCTTTGGCGGCTTCATGCCTGCAAATAAAACATATAAGCTAAAACATCGTGCATCAGCGGTTCTTATGATCTTTACGCTGTTGTGGCTTACCGTGAGCGCTCCGCTTATTCTGGACTTTCAGCAACAGTTAAACAGCAAATCATCCGGCGCTGTTAACCAAACAGCAGAAGAAAATACAAACCCATTTTCGGGCCTCAATGAAGAAAAATGCAATTCGAATACTTTTTCAGAATATTTGCATGAAGCTTTAACCCTTGCTGAAATCCGTACACCTGGTCTTGAACACAGCAACCACGCTGGTTCCGTTATATATATTACTTATTACGGAGAACTCATTTCCCCACCTCCGGAGGCATAAGCTTCCCCTTTCATTTCTATAATCTTACAACCATAAGCTTGTCTTTAACTGCCGCATTATTTTATAATGCTACCCATTGAAAGATAAGCCCGCTGGTATTTTATTTCATTAACTCCGCGATTAAGCGGGCGTTCACTGATGTTAACATGGCCCCTGCAGGTAAAACAAAACCATTTGTTGCAGCGCGGGAATATCCTGTTTGGATTTCTGTTATTTAATTGTTATAAATTATGAAAAATCGTTTTACAACATATACAAGAAGCATTCCGGGCGACCTGGGCGCTTCCATAGTAGTATTTTTAGTGGCTTTGCCGCTTTGCCTGGGAATTGCCTTAGGCTCAAATGCGCCTTTATTCAGTGGCATTATTGCGGGTATTACCGGAGGTATTATAATAGGCGCACTCAGCGGTTCGCAGTTAAGTGTGAGCGGTCCTGCAGCCGGACTTACAGCTATTGTGGCCGGAGCCATTGTGATGCTTCCTTCATTTGAAGCATTCCTGCTGTCGGTAGTTATTTGCGGCGCTTTTCAATTAATATTAGGGTATGCCAAATCCGGCGTTATAGGAGATTATATTCCAAAAAGCGTGATAAAAGGTATGCTGGCAGCTATTGGAATTATTTTAATACTGAAGCAGCTACCACACCTTATTGGATATGACCATAATTTTGAAGGAGACCAGGCTTTTTTGCAACCCAACGGTGAAAATACCTTCACAGGAATCTGGTATTCGTTAAACGCCATAACACCTGCAGCCGTATTGATTGGTATAGTTTGCCTTGTGTTCCAGTTTTTGTGGGGCGGCCTGGCAGAAAAGAAAGGTGGCTGGATAAAACTCGTTCCCGCTCCGTTGCTGGTAGTATTGCTGGGCATAAGTATTAATGA
Organism: Agriterribacter sp.; assembly: GCF_035497235.1. Classification (GTDB taxonomy): domain Bacteria; phylum Bacteroidota; class Bacteroidia; order Chitinophagales; family Chitinophagaceae; genus Agriterribacter. Next base: position 118,621 of record NZ_DATJEB010000033.1, on the reverse strand, counting down.
ATTCATAAAGTGGCAAAACGCAATGTATGCCCTGGGGCAGGAGCAAATGGTTAATATTCCTGTTGCATCTTCGGCTAAGGAGTTTCTCTCTTTTTTTACTTCTCCCGACTGGAGTACTGTATTCAACAAACAGGTATGGATTACCGGTGTTACACTGGCCCTGGTTGCCAGCCTGGAAACCCTGCTGGGTATAGAAGCTACAGACAATCTAGATCCGCAAAAAAGAATAACACCTGCCAACAGGGAATTAAAGGCGCAGGGTGTGGGCAATATTGTATCCGGACTGATAGGCGGACTGCCGTTAACCAGCGTCATTGTTCGCTCTTCGGCAAATGTACATGCCGGCGCCAAAACCAAGATGTCTGCTATTTATCATGGATTTTTCATTCTGCTCAGTGTGGCTTTCATACCACGCATATTGGGCATCATTCCTTTATCGGCATTGGCAGCTATACTTATTTACACCGGTTTTAAGTTAGCCAAACCTTCGCTTTTCCAATCTTTTTACCGTAAAGGATGGGATCAGTTTTTACCGTTTGTGGCTACCATTGTTATTATTTTATTTACCGATTTGCTCGTGGGGGTGCTGGCAGGTTTAGCCATAGGATTATTTTTCTCTGCCCGCAGCAATTTTAAAACAGCGGTATTTATCGTAAGCGATAACAATAATTACCTTATCCGTTTGCGGAAAGATGTTTCCATTTTAAATAAGAGGGGTATAAAAAGCAAGCTGGATGCCGTTCCTGAACATTCAAGCGTATTAATTGATGCAACCCGCGCCGATTATATTGACAGGGATATTGTAGAAATGATAGGCGCTTTTACCCGGGAGTCGCACAAAAAAAATATTAAAGTGGAATTTAAAACCGGTAATGCCGGTGCATACGGATTTGATATTGAATTTTTAAACCATTCCCAAAACAAAAAAGCGGAAATGACATCGTGATAATATGCCGGGCAATTCCTCTGCATTATTCACTTAAAAAAAATTACAATGAAAGCGAATGAAAAATTATTGCTTGAAAATAAAGCATGGGCGAGCGAGAAAAAAACAATGGACCCCGATTATTTCAACAGGTTGTCTGAAGTTCAGACACCGGAATTTTTATGGATCGGCTGCAGTGACAGCCGCGTGCCTGCCAACGAAATTACCGGCACCCAGCCCGGCGAAATATTTGTGCATCGAAATATAGCGAATATGGTTATTCATACGGATATAAACCTGTTGAGCGTGCTGGATTACGCGGTGAATTTTTTAAAAGTAAAACATATAGTGGTTTGCGGTCATTATGGTTGCGGCGGGGTAAAAGCGGCTATCACTAATAACGACTATAAAGCATTATTAAATATGTGGCTCCGTGGTCTTAAGGATGTGTACCGCCACAACAGGGAAGCGTTAGATGCCATTGAAGATACAGATGCCAGGAGCGACAGGCTGGCTGAGCTCAATGTGATGGAACAGGTAGTAAGATTATCGGAAACAACCATTATCCAAAACGCATGGAAAGAACAGAAAGCTCCCGATCTTCACGGATGGGTATACGGACTGAAAGACGGGCTGTTGAATCCTGTTATGGAATTAAAAGCCGGCAGCAGGGTTGATCCGATATTCAGGTACGATAGTTTAAAATAGCAGCATGAAGGGGCTGTCTCAAAAGTAATATTTTGCCACGAAGGCCCGCCTGAGCCGGACGTGCAGGCAAGAAAATACGAAGAAAATAAAACCTGAAGATCAGGACTTTGTGCCCCCGCCTGCCGGCAGGCTTGTGTCTTAGTGGCATATCTTCTATACCGGCTTTTTTGAGACAGCCCCTTTTTAATCTTCCCACCGCCATTCGCCTGATATCTGTAAAGCTTCTTTGAGATGACTTTGCAATAACGCGGCTTTTAACGCATCATCTGTTAAGCGTTTAGCCTGTATCGCAGGCGCATCTGCCAGTCCATACAGCAACATGGCGCTAAACCGTATGGTATTCTTCAATTCCGGCTCATTCACGAGGTCAAAAGCATCGCAATCGGCATGGTAACAATTCAGTGCTTCCCGGCTAAGGCTGCCGGCTACGCTGCCGGCAGGAATACCCTGGAGCATAAAGGGCTGATGGTCGCTGTGCAAGCCGAAGCCGGAGTGGAATGTATTTGAGAAAGAAGTGTCAATGGTTTTTGCTATGCCGCCTATTGCCCGGAAAAGCGGTTCATCTTCACCGGTAGTAGCAGAATATCCTTTGGGGTTGTTCGACATGTCGAGGTTGAGCATATATTTTATTTGTTCCGCGGTTCCATCCTGCAATACATTGTTCATATACGCTTTTGACCCCAGCAGCCCCTGCTCCTCTCCCATAAACAAAACAAATTCCACCGTACGTTCGGGTTGCAGGTTCAATGCTGTAAAGGTGCGGGCAATATCCATTACCGAAAAAGCGCCAATGCCATTGTCAATAGCGCCTGTAGCCAAATCCCAGCTATCCAGGTGCCCGCCAATCACAATCTTTTCACCGGGTTTTGTTTTACCCCTGATCGTTGCAATTACATTCCGGGCTTTTATTGTACCCGAGAAATTAGTCATAGCAATGCTGGCAGCGGCAGGCGCTGTTTGCAGTTGCTTTTTTAATTGCATGCCGTCTTCATTACCTATGCAAATAGCAGGGATACTGATGAGCTTACCGGTTACCGATGCGGTGCCGGTAAGTAAAATATCACCTGGTGCGGAATTAATGAGTATGATCCCTTTGGCGCCATAGCGGATAGCCAAAGCCGCTTTTTCCGACCGGTGCAAATTCCGTAACCCGTTTACTGATCCCGGCAGTATGCCCAGTGAAGCCAGTACAATTTTATCTTTCGCCGCGCCGGGATGATTGAGATAATCTGCTTCCAACCCATTACCCATATCGGCAATGCTGCCTGAAACATTTGCCTTTACAGGAGAATGCGCCAGCGAAACCGATTTGTATTTTTTGTTGTTGATGGTAACAGCGAGCGTGCCCCTGCTCCAGCTTTCCGCTTCAAAGGGAGCATAGTGTACAGTTAATCCATAAGCTGTTAAAAGCCCGTAAGCGTAGGTTTCAGCCCTGGAACCCCGGGCAGAGCCGGTAAGCCTGTGTCCTATGTTTTGGGTAGCTGCTTGCAGGTTGTTATAAGCTGCGGAACGTTGCAACACTTCATCATTTATATTTTTAAAAACAGCGGTCCATTCCTGGCGGGATTGCGCGCCAATACTATTGCTGAAAAAAAGGCAAGCCAGGGCCAATGTAGTAAGCCTTATCATACTTTAATGTGGTTATTGTGTTTTAAACGTGTACATGCTCAGAGACAGTTATTGCAGATACGCAGTTAATTTGCTTTTGACACCGTACCGTTCAGCCGCATTAATATGTAGATGCGTTTATTTTCATAATAATCGGGCGTTGTACTATTCCTGCCCAGGTGGATAGGCTTAAAATCAAAACTGGTAAGTACACGGTAGTTTTTATCGGAAAGATAGTCCTGTAACTGTCCATCCTGGTACTGATCAAGCATATGGGCAAACAGGTACATCACTTCATAACCACGGAAAGCCATTTCCGAAGGGTAGGTGTAACTGGCTTTGGCGTACCGCTGTGAAAAGTTGGCAACCCATGCATCTGTTTGTCCAGGATCAAAAAAGGTTGAAGAATAGATGATGGGAACGGTTTTCAACTCAGGAATTTCCAGCTCACGAAGTCCTTCCCAGGTAGGCATGCCTACGAGCGTAATTTTGTAGCTGGCAGACAGCGGGGCAACGGCTGAAATGAGTACTTTACTGAAACTTTCATCGAGGCTGCCACAAATGATAACGTTTTCCCTTTCTTTATCTAATACAGCCTTTATGTTTTCGGGAGTAACGCCTGTATTTAATGTAACCTCACGGATATTCAGTACAGGGCCGGAAGAAGATGCATTAAGTGATTTAAACACTTCCGTTACCCGGTCATCGGCCGCGCTTTTCCTGCGGAACAGGATAATATTATTAGTACCGTGGTTGCGTAAAACATAATTATACAGCGCAAGCAAATGCGTATTTAACCTGGAGTTGACGATAATTACATAGGGATTTCCGCTCACGCCCCCGTCATTGGGGTAGCTTGCGGAAACAAAAGGAATCTTTTTTTCCCTGGCAACACTGGCAAGATCAAGGTATTCGCTGCCACTAACGGCGCCAATCAAAAGATCAACACTATCCAGCACGCCGCTATCCGCCAGTTTATAAACGGAGGTTTTACTTTTGGTATCGTATACGTGAACCTGTAAGTGTAAGCCTTCTTTGTCTAATGAATCCAAAGCGAAAGCTGCACCCTGGTAAAAATCCAACCCTGCACTCATATAGCGGGGAACGGTTTTAGCAAACCTGTAATTACCCGATGCATCAAAAGCCGAATCAAGATACAACGGCGCAAAAACAGCGATGCGGGGCACTTTTATGGCGTGGTGCGTTGTTGCACTATCCTGTGCAGCGATACTATTTGCCAGGCACAGTAAAATATTCAAAAACAGAAATCCGGCTTTAGTCATACGTTCAGCTTTACCATAAGACGTATCATTCCCACTCTATAGTTGCAGGCGGCTTGCTGCTGATATCATATACCACCCGGTTGATGCCTCTTACATTATTTATAATTTCATTGGAGATATGTGCAAGAAATTCATAAGGCAGATGTGCCCAGTCTGCCGTCATACCATCTACAGAAGTAACCGCTCTTAATGCAACAGTATACTCATAAGTTCTTTCATCACCCATAACGCCAACACTTTTTACCGGAAGCAAAATAGCGCCCGCCTGCCACACCTTATCATACAAATCAAAAGATCGCAAAGCTTTAACATATAACGCATCGGCCTCCTGCAGCAAACGTACTTTTTCCTGTGTTATTTCTCCCAGTATACGAATGGCCAACCCGGGGCCCGGGAAAGGGTGACGGAAAAGCATAGCCGAAGGAAGCCCTAATTCAAGCCCTACTTTTCTTACTTCATCCTTAAACAGGTAACGCAGGGGTTCTACCAGCTCAAGGTGCATTTTTTCGGGAAGTCCGCCCACATTGTGGTGCGACTTAATGGTAACGGAAGGACCGTGTACCGACACGCTTTCAATTACATCAGGATAAATGGTTCCCTGTCCAAGCAATCCTATACCTTCTATTTTATGCGCTTCTTCATCAAATATGTCAATAAAGGTTTTACCTATGACCTTCCTTTTTTCTTCGGGATCTGTTTTGCCGGCCAGCCCCGCATAAAAACGATTGCTGGCATCAACACCTTTAACATTCAGTCCAAATTCATTATAGGTTTTCAACACCTGTTCAAATTCATCTTTTCTTAATACGCCGTTATCTACAAAAATGCCAAACAGCCTGTTGCCGATGGCCTTATGTATTAATGTGGCGGCTACCGTTGAATCTACTCCCCCGCTCAATGCCATAATTACCCTGCGGTCGCCGATTTTCTTTTTCAGGTTTTCTACAGTGTCACTTACAAAATGCGCCGCTGTCCAATCCTGGCTACAGCCACATATTTCCACTAAAAAATTCCGGATCAGTTTTTTCCCATAGGTAGAATGGTATACCTCCGGATGAAACTGTAAACCGTAAATAATATGTGCAGCACTACCATTTTTTTTAAATGCGGCTACAGGTATGGTATCCGTTGCTGCCAGCAGTTCAAAGCCGGCCGGTGTTTCTAATATCGAATCGCCATGGCTCATCCATACCTGCGATTCTGCGGGTACATCCGTCCACAGCACATCCCCCTGCTTAACTTTTAACAGGGCCCGTCCGTATTCCCTTTTTTCCGACTTTTCAACTTTGCCACCAAATATTTTGGCAGTAAGCTGCGCACCATAGCAAATGCCGAGTACCGGCACTTTTTTGCTGATGGCTTCAATATCCACCAGGGGTGCATTGCTGTCGTTTACCGAAAAAGGAGAGCCGGATAAAATAACGGCTTTTAATCCGGGTGTATAGCTGATGGGCTTGTTAAACGGGGTAATTTCACAATATACGCTGGCTTCACGTACAGCCCGCGCTATAAGCTGGGTATATTGGGAACCGAAGTCAAGAATAATGATCTTTTCTGTCATTTGGATGCGAAGGTAATAAAATGCGGCTATATGAAGCAGCTACATAGTGCGGCTGTACAAAGTCTCCGGACTGCGTTATTAATATGTTCTCCCGGGGCTTTGTCGCGGGAAAACTGGCCTGGTAAAAGCCAATGCATTAACCGCCGGTAGTGCTACAGAAACTTTCCTGTATAACTCTCCTTCACCTTCTTCAAGTTCTCCGGAATACCTGCAAAAACAAGATTCCCTCCTTCATCGCCTGCCTCCGGTCCCAGGTCTATTACCCAATCGGCATTTCTTATTACATCGGTATTATGTTCTATTACCCATATGGAATGTCCCTGCGCTATTAATGCGCGAAAGGAAGTAAGTAATTTATTAATATCGTGAAAATGCAGGCCCGTAGTAGGTTCATCAAAAATAAACAGGATATGCCCCCGTCCGGCCGTGTCATCCCCGCCTGAATGACCCAGTCGGGCAGGCGGGCGGGCTTGTGATCTGCCTTTTCCCAGGAAGGAGGCCAGCTTTACCCGTTGAGCCTCACCACCCGAAAGCGTTCCGCTCGATTGCCCAAGCTTTATATACCCGAGGCCAACATCGGCAAGCGGCTTTAATTTGGCGAGGATGTCCTTTTCGTCACTAAAAAATTGTAAGGCTTCTTCTACACTCATTTCTAATACGTCATGAATATTTTTATCCTTATAGTTTACTTCCAGCACTTCTTCCTTGAAGCGTTTGCCCTGGCATACTTCACAGGTAAGATGCACATCCGCAAGAAACTGCATTTCTACCACCTGTTCCCCTTCTCCTTTACAGGCATCGCAGCGGCCGCCTTCCACATTGAAAGAAAAATGCTTTGGCTGGAATCCGTTTATTTTACTCAGCGGTTGTTTGGCATATAAATCCCTTATTTCATCGTAGGCCTTAATATACGTTACCGGGTTACTGCGTGATGATTTTCCAATAGGATTCTGGTCTACCAGCTCTACCTGCGTAATATAATCCACATCGCCGGTAATTGCCTTATGCATACCTACCTTCTCAGTGAACTCTCCTTTTATTTTTTTTAAAGCGGGATACACAATTTGCTTTACTAAGGTGGTTTTTCCACTACCGCTTACGCCGCTTACCACGCATAAAACATTGAGCGGAAATTCAACTGTAATGTTCTTCAGGTTATGCTCACGGGCGCCTTCCACCGTTACCGACTGTTTCCATTTACGAACCGTTGCGGGTGTTTCAATTTTTAATTCGCCTTTGAGATATTTCCCGGTAAGACTTTTTTTATTGCCGATGATAGCATCATAATCGCCTTCCGCGGTTACTTCGCCACCTAAGTGGCTGGCCAGGGGACCCATATCAATAATGTGATCGGCTTCGCGCATCATCATCTCGTCATGTTCCACAACTACAACGGTATTACCCAAATCGCGCAGCTCCTTTAATACTTTTATCAGTTGTGCCGTATCCCTGGAATGAAGGCCTATAGAGGGTTCATCTAATATATACAAAGAGTTGGTAAGGTTGCTGCCCAGGCTCCTGGTGAGCTGAATGCGCTGGCTTTCTCCGCCGCTAATGCTGTTGGCCAGGCGGTTCAAACTCAGGTAACCCAGTCCTACATCGAGCAATACCTGCAACCGTTGCCTGATTTCAATAAGCACACGCTTTGCAACCTGCCGGTCATAATCACTGAGCCGCAGTGCATCAAACCATTGTTTCAGGTCTTTTACCTGCAGTTCGCACAGTTCTCCAATGTGTTTTCCATCAACCTTTACATATAAGGCTTCTTTCCGTAACCGGTAACCCTTACATTCCGGGCAGGTGGTTCTTCCGCGGTAGCGGGATAATAATACCCGGTATTGTACCTTATATAGGTTCTGCTCTACTTCTTTAAAAAAGTCGTTAATGCCTTTTGCATGGGCATTACCGTTCCATAGCTCATCATATTGCTGCGGGGTAAGATCAATAACGGGCTTATGTACGGGAAAGTTAAAATATTTGGCGCCACGTATGAACTCATCTTTCCAGCGGCTGAGCTTCTCGCCCTTCCACGGCGCCACGGCGCCTTCGTACAGGCTTAACCGCGGGTCGGGTATTACCAGTCCCGCATCAATACCCAGCACCTGCGAAAAGCCTTCGCATACCGGGCATGCGCCGTAAGGATTATTAAACGAAAAAAGATTGGGAACAGGTTCTTCGAATGTAATGCCGTCTTTTTCAAACCTGCTGGAATAGGGTAACTGTTTTGCACCATTCACTTCAAGCATCATTTCTCCTTCTCCTTCAAAAAAAGCAGTGCCAACAGAGTCGGCCAAACGATGCATATCGGCTTCATCAAATGGCTTTGCCACTATACGATCAATCAAAATGTACATACGGTCTGCCGGAGGATTTTTGATGAACCGCTTTTTTAACTCTGTATCCTTTTGTTCAAGCGTATCCTCAATACGCAATATTTCGCCTCCGGCAGATCCCGGGATAACATATAATCTCGAAAATCCTTTTTGCAGCAGTATATTTAATTCTTCCCTGGTATCTCTTTTACCCTGCAGCCTGAACGGGGCAAGTATTAGTATCTTATCGCCGGTATTATGTGTGCTAATGGCTTCCACCACATCTTTCACGTCATCTTTCTTCACTTCCTCCCCGCTTACCGGTGAAATGGTTTTACCAATACGGGCGAATAACAGGCGCAGGTAATCATATACCTCCGTCATACTGCCTACCGTGGAGCGTGGGGTGCGTGTAATTACTTTTTGCTCAATGGCTATGGCAGGGCATAAGCCCTTAATAAAGTCCACGTCCGGCTTATCCATCCTGTTCAGAAACTGGCGGGCGTATGCGCTGAGGCTTTCCGCATAGCGGCGTTGTCCTTCTGCAAACAGGGTATCAATAGTAAGAGACGATTTACCGGAGCCGGAAACGCCCGTTACCACCACCAGTTGATTACGGGGAATTTCAACCGTTATGTTTTTTAAATTATGTACCCTCGCGCCTTTTATTAAAATATTATTATTACTGCGCTGCGCCAATGGCTTCTTTTTTTTTCCTGATGTAGCTATCATAAAAGTGCTTCAAAATTAATACTAAATTGTTTAGCTTAATCAAAGGTGTAAGAAATAAGCCGCGTTTAAGAAATGGTATTATTGTTTTTGCTTCCGTGTATTTAATATTTTGTCGTTTATCGAAGATTTTCAAATGTTAATCGAAAATTATTTAACGAAAATTTGGTTATATGAAAAAAAGCAATACTTTAGCAGTCCCAATATCGTACGAAAGAAACTAGAATTTAAAACATTACCGCCTATTTGGTATTAACTTCTACTTCTCTTGTTATGCTATTGGGGATATCAAAATCCCAACCATTAAAAACCGTAGAAGTTTATGAAATCCCTAACCAATTTGCCTGACCAGCAATTGATTCACCTCTTTATGAGCGGTGACGCGTCTGCACTTGAAAATCTTATCGTCCGTCACAAGGACAAGATTTACACTTCCATTTTTCTTCTTGTTAAGGACAAGTACCTGGCTGAAGACATTTTCCAGGATGTTTTTATCAGGGTTATTGACACCATCCGTAGTGGTCGTTACACGGAAGAAGGAAAGTTTTTGCCCTGGGCCATGCGTATCGCCCACAATCTTTGTGTAGATCATTTTCGCAAGGTTAAGCGTACCCCCGCTATTAAAACCGGCGATGACCGCGACATTTTTGAAGTGATCAATTTTTCGGAAGATGGCGTTGACCGGCTTATGATGCAGCGCCAAAGTCATGGCCGCGTTCGTGAAATGCTTGACCGCCTTCCTGAAGATCAGCGCGAAGTGATCATTTTAAGACATTACGCCGAATTAAGTTTTAAAGAAATTGCTACGTTAACCGATTGCAGTATTAATACCGCTTTGGGCCGTATGCGCTATGGTTTAATTAACCTGCGGAAAATGATGCAGGAAAAACAAATTGCACTATAACAACATTTACTCAAATGAAAAGGGGCTGTATAATATATACAACCCCTTTTTTGTTTCCTGACCCTTTTATCCCTGAATAATTTTGTGCCTGCTATCCCCCGATATTTATCTTAAAAGGAATTTCTGCAGGCGGTAAACACTCTTTATCATCGCATACCATAAATTCCACGGTTCCACCCACATGGGTTTTGATCTTCTTTTTTAATTTCACCATTTGCACAAACTCTACTTTGTTTTCATAGTAGTTTACATCGCCCCCCCACACTTCTTCGTGTTTTTTGATCATTTTACCCATCTCCTTAACCTTACCATTGATGTCAATGAGCGGATTACGTGTAAAGGTAAATAAAGTAGGTACGGGTCCCTCAACACCAACATTTTGCGCATATATATGGTACTTACCGTTGATGTCGGCCGTGAAACGGATTTCATAGGTATCGTCTGCCACCTTTTTAGAAGCAAAGCTCCAGTTTACCATTTTTGCAGATCCGCTTTGTGCAAAAAGCATATTCACGGAAAACAAAACGGCTATAAACAGTATAATTTTTTGCATCATAAAGAACGATTTTTAAATGTGGCTACACGGTAAAGTTCATACAAAAAGACTTAAATAATTCCCAAAAAACTAATGTGCCGATACGGTACTCCCGGCTAATAATAAATCCTGCAGTATTTTTCTTCCGTCTGTGTTACCCAGCGCCGCATTGCATGCCCTTTCGGGATGCGGCATCATTCCAAAAACATTGCGGGCAGCATTGGCAATACCGGCTATATTGCGCAAACTACCGTTAGGATTGGCAGCAGCGGTTATTTCACCCAATTCGTTGCAGTACCTGTACATAACCTGGTTATTGTTTTCCAGCAGATCCAGCGTCTTTTCATCTGCATAATACCTGCCTTCGCCATGCGCCAATGGAATTTTTGCCGGCACACCGTCTTCTCCTTTTATATATATGTTCCTGCAAACAAATTTCATATTCTCGTTGCGCAGTAAAACGCCGGGTAATAAACCGGCTTCGCATAGTATTTGAAATCCATTACAAACACCTAATACTTTTCCGCCTTTTTGGGCAAAAGCAATTACGCTTTGCATCATAGGACTAAACCTTGCAATAGCGCCGCAGCGCAAATAATCCCCAAAAGAGAAGCCTCCGGGTAAAACAATACAATCTGTTGTATTAAAAGCAGATAAGTCCTTATCCTTATGCCAAAGCTCAATCACTTCATAACCGAGATCTTCTCTCAGCGCGTATATCATGTCGCTATCGCAATTGGAGCCGGGAAAAATAACTACACCGAATTTCATAACTGAATAGTATAAACTACAAAGGTATGTTGTTGCAGGGATATGGCAAACCGGGCGGGTACCATCAGCATTACCGATGATGCTGCGTGTTTTTTATTAATTTTTACGTTTTATTGCATTATTTTTTGATTATTTGCGGTTTTTACATAGCTTAACATTTATAATTTGCGTTTTTATGCTATTTTATATGAGCATAACGCATATCAATCTAAATTATAGTACAGGATGCTTACTACAGAAATGCCATCAGGTTTTGACGGGTTAGAAAAGATGTCAGTACAAGAAATACTGGAAGGCATAAACAGTGAAGACCAGACTGTTCCCGCGGCAGTGGCAAAAGCAATTCCTCAAATAGAAGCGCTGATAACGGCTATTGTAAAAAGAATGAAAAAGGGAGGGCGCCTTTTTTATATTGGCGCAGGCACCAGCGGCCGACTGGGTATTTTGGACGCATCTGAATGCCCTCCAACATTTGGTGTGCCTGAAGACTGGGTAATTGGCATTATGGCCGGAGGGGATGACGCGATAAGGAAAGCGATAGAATTTGCCGAAGATAATAAGGAAAAAGCCAGTGATGATTTAGAAGAATATGCGATCGGCAAATCAGATTCCATTATTGGTATAGCCGCCTCCGGCACTACGCCCTATGTTATTGGGGGTGTGGCAAGCGCCCGGAAATCAGGATTACTTACCGGCTGTATTACATGCAACCTGAACACCCCGCTGGCAAAGGCAGTGCAGTACCCTGTTGAAGTTGTTACCGGTCCGGAATTTGTAACAGGCAGTACCCGAATGAAGGCGGGAACCGCTCAAAAGCTGGTACTCAATATGATTTCCACAGCCATAATGATACAATTAGGCAGGGTAAAAGGTAATAAAATGGTGGATATGAAACTCAGCAATAATAAATTAATAGCCAGGGGGGTAAATATTGTAATGAAAGAACTGAACGTGGATCATAAAACGGCTAAACAGCTTATTGAAAAAAATAAGAATGTAAGAAAAGCTATAGAAAACCGGAAACGAAACTGAATTTCAATTTCTTGCAGCTTTAAAAATAAAATTTGCATTTTTGTACTTTATTTTGCGGTTTATTGCATTTTTATTTTTATCTTGTTCATTCAATGGTTATAGCTCAATTAGCAAACCTGTTCCAGGAAAGGTAGTTTACAGACAGGCTTTAGTTTGTAGAAGCAACAGCACTATTTTTTATTTATCCTCCGCCCCCTAAACAAAAATCGCCATTTACTGGTTTCTTAAAAAGTACTGGTTTAACAACCGGTTTAACATATAAATAGCGGGTAAACCCTCTTCATTTTTTAAAACCAAAACAATTGCTATGATCAAAATTCAGCGCTTTTTGTTCCTGGCGGGCATTTTGCTTTGCCACCTGTTACTACAGGCACAGGAAAAGACCATTACCGGCCGCGTTATATCTAAAATTGAAAAAGAACCGCTCCCCGGCGTATCGGTAACCAATATGGCTACCAACAGCAATACGATCACCGATGAAAAAGGAAGCTTTAGTATTACCGCCCAAACCGGTCAACGGCTGAGCTTTTCCTTTGTAGGGTTTAAAACCACTTTTGCTACGGTAGCAGCCGGGAGTAGTACACTCAGCATTGAACTGGAAAATGCAGACAATCTGCTGGGTGAAGTAGTAGTGGTAGGATATGGCACACAGAAAAGAGAAAATCTTACTGGTGCAGTTACTACAATTGATATACAGAAATCTGTGCAAAACAGGCCTATAGCGGATGTAGGAAGGGCATTACAGGGCGGAGCAGCCGGGTTGAGTGTTACTGTTCCAAGTGGTGAGATAGGTTCAGATCCTATTATAAAAATTCGCGGCCAACTGGGTTCCTTCCAGGGAGGTGCTTCACCGCTAATATTACTCGATAACGTTGAGATACCAAGCATACAATTGGTAAACCCTAATGACATTGCCAACATAACTATATTGAAAGACGCGGCCGCTGCTTCTATTTACGGCTCCAAAGCTTCATTTGGTGTGATATTGATCACCACTAAAAAAGGTGCAGCAGGCGGCAAGCCACAGGTGAGCTACAGCAATAACTTTTCGTGGCAGAACGTATGGAAGGATCTTGATATGGCCCGTGTTAATGGTTTAAAATATACAGTTGATGCGGCCGAGCGTACAGGTACTTTTACGCCAACGGGTGCATTTTACTATGTAGACAGAGCGAGCTACGAAAAAGCCGCTGAGTGGGAAAAAAAATACGGCAACTCCATTGGTAAAGACGATCCTACTGTGTTTGGAAGAGACTGGTTTGTGCAGGGATCCAATCAAAAAATGGGCGTGCGTACCTACAGCCCTTACGATTATATAGTCAGGGAATGGGCGCCTACACAGCAGCACAATCTTTCATTCGGACTTACCACAGGCAAAACTTCTTATAACCTGGGTTTGGGATTGCTGGATCAGAGCGGTATGATAAAACCTGCTAAAAAAGACCAGTTTACAAGATATAACGCCTCGCTAAAAATATCCAGCGAGGTTAATAAATACCTGACTGTACGCGGAGGCGCACTATACTCAAGGAGAAATAAAGAATATCCTTATGTAACCAATTCTACCACTGCCGATCCCTGGCTGTACCTGTATCGCTGGGGGCCTTTATATCCGTTTGGCAATGATCAAAACGGCGATCCTATCCGCAGTCCGGTAAGCGAAATGGCGGCAGCCAATACCGCCAATATCCTTCAGAATTATACAAACATAAGCCTGGGCGCTACCGTAAATATTCAAAGCCACTGGAAAGCAGACTTTGACTATACCTATACCAACCAGGAGGAGTTGTGGAAGCGGCCCGGAACCAGGTACACCGCACGTAATTCCTGGGTAGCACCCAAATTAAGAGTAGATGCGGATGGCAACCAGGTGTATGTAAATAATGAAGGTCAGGTAGTATCATCTACCGACCCCGGTGCCACTCCGGCTTATGATTTATCTTATGATATGTACACTTCGTATGGCGCTAACCCTGATCATTTTGCCCGGACTGCCACCAATTTTTCCAGTAATACCATCAATGCGTACACAACGTACAATCTTGACCTGGGCGCTGACCATGGGTTCAAATTTATTGCCGGTATTAACCGCGTTACGGTTACTACGGAATGGCAATTTTCGCAAATCACTAATCTTTCAAATATTATTAACCCACAGTTCAGATTTGGAACCGGAACCCAAACGATTGACGGGAATAAAACATGGGAATCTCAGTTAGGCTATTTTGGCCGTATAAACTACGCCTTTAAAGAAAAATATCTTTTGGAGGGTAACCTGCGTTATGACGGCTCTTCAAAATTTCCGGCAAATCTTAAATGGCGTTGGTTCCCCTCCTTCTCGGCAGGCTGGATAGCCAGCGAAGAAGCATTTATGCAGTGGAGCCGGCCGGTACTGAATTTTCTTAAATTCAGAGGTTCGTGGGGTTCTATCGGGGACCAGAGTGTTCCCAATAATTTGTATATCGAAATAATGCCCAGCGGGCAATCTACCTGGATTGGCGCCAATGGAGCAAGGGTTAATTATGTAGGATCGCCTACTGCCGTTTCTCCTACCATACGCTGGCAGGATATTGTAACCACCAACTTTGGGATAGACGCGGGATTTTGGAATGGTAAGCTCAGTGTGAGTTTTGATATCTTCCGGAGAAATACCAATAATATGATTGTGCCGGCAGAAGGCATTCCATTAACTTTTGGTACGGGTGCACCTGTGAGCAACTATGGCGCCTTAAAGACCAAAGGCTGGGATCTCGGACTGTCTTTCAACCACAGGTTTGAAAATGGCTTAGGCATAAACATAAGTGGCAATCTTTCTGATTCAAAAACCATTTTAACAGCCTATGGCTCCGGCACCCAGGTTACAGGAAATTACAATGGTAAAGTGATTGGTGAAATATGGGGATATCGCACAGACAGGTTATATCAAACAGCCGATTTTGTATTAGATGGCTCAAACAATCCTGTATTGATCACATTAACCAATGCTGAAACCGCTTTGTATGCCGGCAAACAGGCTTATCAGTTAAAAGCAGGGTCGGATGGCAAGAAGCAGGCTTACCAGGCGTTTTTACAAAATTCTGCCAACTTCAGGTTTGGCCCGGGCGATGTGAAGTTTAAAGACTTAAATGGCGATGGAGAGCTCAACAATGGTAAAGGCACGCTGGAAGATCATGGCGACCTGGAGGTAATTGGTAACTCCAACCCACGGTATGAGTATGGTTTCAGAATAGGGGCGGATTATAAAGGCTTTGATATCAGCGCTTTTTTCCAGGGTGTAGGCAGTCGTAAAATCTGGGGACAGGGCTTTTTAAGCATCCCGGGCTTTCAATCTTCAGATGGCGCCATGCCGGAAGCTATTGCAGGCAATTACTGGACACCAAAAACACCCAACGCTTTTTACCCGGCAGCTTATAATAATGCCGGCAGCAATACCGCTAATAATATGCAGGTGCAGGACAGGTACCTGCTGAATATGGCCTATATGCGTTTAAAAAACTTAACAGTCGGCTATTCTCTGCCAAAACCCTTGCTCAACAAAGCGCAAATAACAACCCTAAGAATATATATAGCGCTGGAGAACTTTATAACCTGGGATCATTTAAACGGATTACCTATTGACCCCGAAAGTATAAGCGGCTATTCTATGTGGAACGAAACCAATTATAACTTAGGCCGAACAGGCGCTGGGGTGCCGGCTTTTAAAAGCTTTTCTGCAGGTATTCAACTCAACTTTTAAACTTATTTATGATGAAGCATATAAAATTAATATATAGCCTGGCGGCAGCTGCCTTATTGATAAGCTGTAATAAAAACGTATTGGACCGGCTGCCTTTAACCAGCATTGTTGACGATAATTACTGGAGAAATGAAGATGATATTCGCATGTATGCCAATAGCTATTATTCTTATTACTTCAGTGGATATAACACTTCTTTCACTGCTGATTATACACCGGTAAGAGGATATACATTTTCAGACGATCTTACAGGTAAAAACGTACAGTCTAACTTTGAGAGCAGTGTACCCACATCAAGAGGATCTACTGCCGAAAGTGCTGAGTGGTTGCAAACATATGCCGGCCCTACCTGGAATTTCACATGGGTGAGAAAGTCAAATATTCTACTTGACCGCCTTGAATTTATAGTTAAACCCAAAATTTCGGAAGAGGCTTACAAACACTGGACAGCAGTTGCCCGCTTTTTCAGGGGATTTGAGTACAGCAGATTAGTAAGCGTTTTTGGTGCAGTTCCTTATTTTGACAAGGTGGTACCTGATGATGATTTACCTGCTTTGTACAAAAACAGGGATGACCGCGGCGTTGTGATGGATAAGGTGTATGATGATTTTAAATATTCCCTGGAAAACATACGCGAAAATGACGGCGCCCAGCTATTGAACAGATACATAGCTGCTGCATTTATATCGAGGTTTATGTTGTTTGAAGGCACCTATCAGCACTATCATGGGTTAGACGCCGCAAGAGCAAAAAAATACCTGGAGTTTGCGGTAGAAGCTGCAGAAATTGTAATGAACAGCAATAAATATAGTTTCGGAAAAGACTTCAAGTCATTGTTTTCTTCAGAAAGTTTGGCAGGACATCCTGAAATCTTGTTGTATAGGGCATATGATGCAGCTTTAACGATAACTCACTGTATTGGCTCATATCAAAATGGTACGGAGGTAGTTGGCGTTGACCCAAATCTTGTGCTGATTAAATCCTTTATTGCAAATGATGGAAAAGTGTGGCAAAACGCTGCTGTACCTGATGTTGAAAGCTTTAAAATTGCTGATCTGATAAAAACAAGAGACCCGCGCTTTGAGGCTTCATTTGTAGACAGGGCGCTTACTTCATCTGCTACACTTTTATATGGCTATAAGTTCGCCTCAAGAGAAGCCATAACGTATATCGGTAAAACGTATCCTGCCGCCTGGGGTAGCAATACAAATACAAGTGATGCGCCTGTTATGCGGCTTGCAGAAGTTGTATTAAACTGGGTAGAAGCAAAAGCAGTATTAGCCGAATATCTTGGTGGCAACCCTGTTACACAGGAGGATATTAATAAATCCATTAATGCCATTCGCCTGCGTCCGCTTGATGCGGCAGCTATTGCCAAAGGCGTTCAGCAAACAGCAGCATTGCAGTTAGCTGCATTACCGGTTGATCCGGATAGGGATGCAGATGTTCCATCTTTAATATGGGAAATACGCAGAGAAAGAAGAATGGAGTTCGTATTTGAAAATACAAGGCTTTTAGATTTGAAAAGGTGGAAAAAGCTTGATTATATGGATTTCAGCACCAATCCGGATTATTTCCTCGGTCCGTGGGTAAATGTGCAGCAGGAAGCGCCCGCATACTTAACCAATACCTATACAGGCAGAACAAAAGTTAAGTTGCTGGATGGTACTATTATCACTTACGATGGAACAAACGCTGCTTCCCTTGTTGGGTTCTGGATGGTGGATAATGCGCAAAACAGAAATGCTTTTACAGATAAATCTTACCTGGCGCCTGTAGGGCAGTCTCAGATTATTCAATACGAGGAAAAAGGATATACCCTTAGCCAAACTCCGGGTTGGTAAAAGCAGTTATCCGTTTTTAAAAAAACAACACTACTATTCTATGCAACTAAAAATATTTGCCCTTTATTGCTTTTACTGATCATTAAAAAAATGTATCCCTTATGGCAGTACTTGGCATTGACCTGGGTGGAACAAAATTATTGCTGGGCATTTTTTCGGAAAGCGGCGAATTATTACATAAAGAAAAGTTGCCGCTTGCAAACAGAAAGGGTGCGGAAGTGAGCGCATTCATCACTCAAAAAATAAACATACTGCAATCTGAATGGCAGCAAAAGGGTGATGGCATATTGGCTACAGGTGTGGCTGTACCAGGTATCAGTAATGCGGCAAACGGCACCGTGTGGGCACCCAATATACCAGGGTGGGAAGCGTACCCGCTTTTGAATGAATTGCGGCAAAACTGTAAAGACACCAGTGTCATTATTGACAACGACAGGTCATGCAGCCTCCTGGGAGAATTATGGAAAGGAAATGCACGCCAATGCAACAACGTTATCTTTCTTGCTGTAGGTACAGGAATAGGTGCAGGCATTATGGCCAGCGGCAATATCATCAGCGGCGCCCAGGGTATAGCCGGCGCCATAGGATGGATGGCGCTGCGCACTCCTTTTCGCAGGGAGTACATATCCTGCGGCTGTTTTGAACATCATGCTTCAGGGGAGGGGATAGCTAAAATGGCCCGTGCGCATTTGCTGCATAAAAAAAACACAGCCAGTTTACTCAGCCATACCAGCCCTGCTGCGCTTACCGCGCATCATGTATTTAATGCGTATAACGCCGGTGATCGCATAGCGGCAAAAGTCCTGCACCAGTGTATTCAATACTGGGGAATGGCAGCAGCCAACCTGGTAAGTTTGTTCAACCCCGAAAAAATTATTTTTGGGGGAGGTGTGTTTGGACCCGCGCTGCAGTTCCTGCCCGATATTATGGAAGAAGCCCGCCTGTGGGCGCAGCCTGTTGGCGTTAAACACACAAAGTTTGAGCCCTCTGCATTAGGTGAGGAAGCATGCTTGTATGGCGCCGCATATTTAGCGATAAAAAATAAATAAATGACAGCTTCCGCCGCATATAATAAAACAACGCTTTTCATTTCCGCATGCTGCGGCTTATTGCTTTTTGGCATCGCGCTGCTTACGCTGGGCAGCGTAGCGCAGGGACTGCAGCAAAATTTTAAATTAGATAAACTGGAGGCAGGAACCCTGTTTGCCATTCTTCCTGCCGGACTGCTTACAGGCTCGCTTTTTTTTGGCCCGGTATGCGACAGGTACGGATATAAGATATTGCTCGTAAGTGCCTGCCTGTTGCTGGCAACAGGTTTTACAGGTATCGCTTATTCGCCATCCACCGGCTGGCTTCAGTTCTCCATTTTTATTTTTGGATTAGCCGGCGGAATCATCAACGGGGCTACCAATGCCGTAGTTGCGGATATTAGTGGTGCATACAAAGGCGCCAACCTCAGCCTGCTGGGTGTATCTTTTGGGATAGGGGCACTGGGCTTACCGTTTGTGCTCGGCATGCTGAAGCAATATTACACCTACCCTATCATTCTTTCTGGAGCAGCCGTTATAGCATGTGGCGTTGCATTGTTTTACCTGCTTATCCGGTTCCCACTACCCAAAATAACCCGGGCTGTGCCTTTGAAAAGCAGTTTCGGGTTATTAAAAGACGTGGTGCTGCTGCTGATCGCTTTTTACCTGTTTTGCCAGAGCAGCCTGGAAGCAATTGTGAACAACTGGACAACTACTTTTCTTACTGAACAAAAAAACATTTCACAAAGTAATGCGCTGTATGCGCTTTCGGCGGGTATTACCGGTATGACGCTGATGCGCCTGCTAACGGGAACGGTGTTTAGAAAGATAACCGCTAAAAGGATTCTATTGTTTTCTTTCGGCTTGTTCCTGTGCGGGATCGTTTTGCTGCAAATAACCGCCTCCTTTTTTACAGCGCTTTCGGGATTATTATTACTGGGCGCCGGTATTGCTGGTGGCTTCCCCATTATGCTGGGGCTGGTGGGTAGCCGTTATGCTGCCTTATCGGGCACCGCTTTTAGCCTGGTGCTGGTAATTGCTATTACCGGCAATATACTGGTTAATTACCTGATGGGCGTAGTGGCGGCAACGTATGGCATACAACATTTTATTACTTTGCTGTATATAGAACTTGGCGTAATGGTATTGCTTTTCATTTCCATTTTTAAAAAAATAAAATAAATCTTCACTTTAAAATTTTCACCACATGTTAGCATTAGAATGGCTGAAAAACGCCAGGGATATTATGACCCAAATTGAAACAACACAATTAGAAAACATACAAAAGGCTGCCGCAATAATGGCCAACAGTATTGAATGCGGCCGCTGGGTACATACGTTTGGCTGCGGACATGCTACTTTACCTATTGAAGAGATGTACCCGCGGATCGGCGGATTTGTAGGCTTTCACCCTATTGTGGAGCTGCCGCTTACTTTTTTTACGAACATTACCGGGCAAATGGGCGTACACCAGTTTGTATTTTTGGAAAGAGTAGAAGGATATGGCGTAGAGATTATGAAAGGATATACGTTTGATAAACGCGATACCATGTGGCTGTTTTCGCATTCGGGCATTAATAATGTAAATATTGACGTGGCCTTAGAAGCCCAAAAGCAGGGTATGAAAGTTATTGCATTTGGATCTGCCGCCGAGGCCACAGGAAAACAAACCCGCCATTCGAGCGGTAAAAATATTTTTGAAATCGCCGACCTGGTAGTAGATACCTGCGCACCAGCCGGCGATGCCAGTGTGCCGTTAAAAAATCACCAGGATAAAATAGGACCGGTTTCCACCATGGCTTTTGTAACCTGTGTGTGGATGACCGTTACTACCGTGGCCGAGATACTGGCTGACAGAGGTGTAAAACTGCATATCCATCCTTCACATAATGTACCCGGCGATACCACCGCGAAACAAAGACTTGAAGAAGCATTGGCAGAGTACAAAAAAAGAGTGGCTGGGGTATAATATAATTTGAGTTTGGCATTCAGGCTAAAACCATCGGATGCTTTTCACAATTGAGATATAAACAAGTCAAACCCGGAAGTATTAATATAGTGTTATGTTTATCATAAAATGATGTATTTCCGCGCATGCTGGGAATATAATACGCAGTGCAACTATCATGATGCCCGGAATACGCCTACCCATATATTTAATGCCACAATAAAAATAACGATAACCCAATGGAGCATGGCCGGCAGCCATTTTTTGGTGGCATAAAAAAAAGTATAGCCGTGAAAAGCGGCAAAAGGCAGGGCGCACAAAATCCAATATTCAAATGTGGAAGTAAAGTTAATGAACGGAATAAGTATGGTAATGAGCAGGTAGAAAAGCATAAGACTCCAGCTTTTGCGTACCTGTATCAGCATGCGTAAAATATTGCCCTGTATATAAAAACCGCTGATCAAAAAAGGAACAATAAGCAGTATAATAGCGCCTAAGGCCCATGCATCCTGCTGAAATATTGGAAAGCTAACAGAAATGGAGGGCAGGTAGGTAAGCGGGTTCCAAGTATTGCCCAGGAAAAGAAACGCGAACAAAAAATAATAAGGAGTCAGCAGCCCGAGTATCGCCACCAGCCATTCACTCAAATGAAAAGGTCTTAATATAATGATAGCAAAAAATATAAGCAGGGAAAAGCCTATAGCCGGAAAATAAAGGAAAGAAGCAAGTCCTACTACCATACCCGCGTTAAATACCTGGGTTTTGGGCCGGGGGTGATTAAACAACCTGCTGAGCATAGCCCACACCCAAACCAGTAAACTGTTTATGATGAGCGCGGAAGATAACTGCCACCATTCCGGAAAAAGAGCGGTAATAAGCATATACGCCATTGCCGGCAAATAATTGGGCTTAGGCAGCAGCTTTTCATTATTGATGAGGTTATTAAAAGTAATGGCCTGCGTTAAAATAAGCGCCAGCACAATGAAAGGATAAATAACAGGTAAAGATTGCCCGGCAGGCGCAAGAAAATTCAAAAGTTTAAGGTATAAAAAACCGTCTGTTGCCTGTGGCAATGGAATATGGGGATACAAAAAGGAATGCCATTTCAGCGCAAAAGCATATGCCAGTAATAAAACAATGTTAACCGGGTTGTTGGTTTTGAAAGCGCCTGTCAAAGGAATGTTTTTTAAAAGTCAATTTTTGCAAAGGAAATATAATTCCTGTAAACACATGGCATTACTACCTGCCTGGCGCCTACCTGCTTGCCGTATTTGGGCAAAAATTCAAAATCTTTATCCAAATTTTTTAACGTTGGCGATCGTTTCACAACGCCATTAGGCGTTACACTTTGCTCAGATAATAATCTAACCCGGCGTTCGAGCTGGTTATATAAAAAACTGATCTCGCCTCCGGTATTGTATACCATGTACGACAAGGCATCGGAAGAGTTATCATCAAACTGGCTTTTATGCAATATATTACTCCATTCCATAGTGGCATTGGGATCAAAAGAAAACAATGCAATATTCTCACTGTAATACCGTGTGCTGGAACCATAATTCCCCCTGTTCCAGGGGTTGCCATACATGCCGTAAGGACTCCAGTAGCTGTTGTATGATGAGTAGGGATACATGCTGTAAGGACTGTACAGGTAATCGTAGCGGTTCCAGTTACTACCGCGGGAAGAAGTAAAGAATAACTCGGCTGCAATCAAAAAGCCGCCGTCTTTTTTAGGAAAAACCTGCCGTATAAAATAATCATTAAAAGCCGTTTTGGCCGTTGTATTCTCAGACTTAGCATCTTCTTTTAACTCCTCACTGAATATATTATAATTTTCGGCTTTTACCCGGCCTTCCGCTTTATTCCATACGGTTATATATATGCCCTCCACATTACCCCTGCGCTGCTTGTAATACAAAGAACTGATAAGGTAATTTTTGTTGATGTTATCCGCTTTAATTTTAACCTCATCTAAGAAATTATTGGTAAGGGGTATATTATTAATATGAAAGCTATCTGACATAGCCTGCTTCACCAGCAGATCCATTTGCGAAATATTATCGCGGCTGCCATTCCGGCTGCAACGCGTAAAAACAAAATCACCTTCATTGTCTACCACAAAATCACTGAATACGGCATCTTTTTTAGGCATAGTTACCGGTAACCTGCTTTTTTTTCTGAACTCCATTTTATCATTGTACAGGAGGGTGGTAAAAAAGTAGTTCCTTTCGTTGCGTTTATTGATTTTAAACACCATGATATGCTGCTTGTCTTCGCTATATATGGTGGAATAAATTTTATTGTCGCTTGTGCCGCCAATCTGGGTAGTATCAATTTCTACAGGACCTATCAGCTTTTGTCCGGCCGCATCCATTTTTACTACATTACAGTACACGATATTTCTTTTCTGATATTGATATATCATGTAAAAAAAATCGGGATATGGAACGAAATCCACATTAATGAGCTTATCCGGCAAAAAATCAAGATTTATTTTGTCCTTTAATTTCATTTCGTTGTCGAATACAGACAGATCATTTTTTGACCTGTAATTCTTATAGATCACTATATTGCTGCTTACTTTACCAATGATCTCGAAATTCACCTGGCGGTAATCATCTCTTCCCGGATCAGAATAATGAATACGCTGGGCTAAAGCCCAAATGGGCAGGGCCAGCATGACAACAACTGATACGATTATTTTGTTATGCCCCATTTTACATCAATTTTGTTCTTAAATATACACATCCGGTTGCAAATTAGATGGTTTTTGGCGATTGCATATGACCCGCGCATCTTTTTAACCAAACATATAAAAATATTATTTCCGGCAGGGCGATCCCGTCTGCATAAAATGACACCCAATTTTCTATCTGCGATTATAATTTAGCCTATACCTTTGCCGTTTGTTTTCAAAAATACAATCACTTAACCCGTATTTCAGTTGTGGGCAAACATACTAATAAAGCTACCACCGCCGGCCTGGTTATTGCACTGGGAATCATTTATGGCGACATTGGAACCTCTCCCCTGTATGTATTCAATGCCATTATCAGCGGTAGGGCCATTACTGAAGACCTGATTATTGGCAGCCTTTCCTGTATCATCTGGACGATTACATTGCAAACTACCATCAAGTATGTAATACTGGTATTGCAGGCGGACAATAAAGGTGAGGGCGGAATATTCGCGCTGTACGCGCTTGTACGCCGGCGAAAAAAATGGCTGGTGCTGCCGGCTATGATTGGCGGGGCCGCCCTGCTGGCAGATGGTATGATCACGCCCCCTATTACGATCACATCCGCCATTGAAGGATTGCAAAAAGTTCCTGCCTTTCATAATCTCAGCCAGTACATTATTTACATTGTTATATTCATTTTATCGGCTTTCTTTTTCCTGCAGCAATTTGGCACAGCATCCATAGGTAAGTTTTTTGGGCCTGTAATGAGCATATGGTTTACCATGCTGGCGGTGCTCGGACTATGGCATCTTTTTGATGATATTACTATTTTAAAAGCGTTCAACCCCTGGTATGCCGTTAAGCTTTTAAGTTCTAATCCGGGCGCATTGTGGATTTTAGGCGCGGTTTTTTTATGCACCACCGGGGCGGAAGCATTATACAGCGACCTGGGTCATTGCGGGAGGGAAAATATACGTATATCATGGATTTTTGTTAAAAGCTGCCTGCTGCTCAACTATCTCGGGCAGGGAGCCAGCTTATTAAAGAATCACCCGGACGTTCCGGCAGCTATTCACTCCTCTATTAATCCCTTTTTTGATCTGATGCCGGACTGGTTTATCATTCCCGGCGTTATTATAGCTACTGTTGCGGCTATTATAGCCAGCCAGGCAATGATATCGGGCTCGTTTACACTCATAGGTGAGGCTATGCGCCTGAATTTATGGCCCCGGTTAAAGATCAGGTACCCGTCTGAAGAAAAAGGTCAGTTGTTTATTCCCTGGCTCAACGCCATGATGTTTATAGGCTGCACGGGTGTGGTATTGTATTTTCAAACGTCTTCGCGGATGGAAGCGGCATATGGTTTGGCCATTATCATTACCATGCTTATGACCACTATACTGTTTGCGAACTACTTAGTAAGCCACCGGGTAAAATCTGCATGGGTATGGCTGTTCCTGATAGGGTATGCTATTATTGAAGGAGGCTATTTATTTGCCCTGCTTCAAAAATTTACCCACGGAGGTTATATTACGGTAGTCATTGGCGGGGTAATGTTCCTGATTATGTATATATGGTTCAGAAGCCGGAAGATCAAAAACCGTTATGTGGAATTTGTACGGCTGGAAGATTATATACCCATGCTGCAGGAACTCAGTAATGATACTTCTGTTACCAAATACGCCACACACCTGGTATACCTTACCAGCGCCAACAATCCTAAAGAAATAGAACATAAGATCATTTATTCTATTTTAAACAGGAAGCCCAAGCGGGCCGACATTTACTGGTTCGTGCATGTAGATACGTTAGACAATCCCTATACCTGCGAATATGAAGTACAAACCATTATACCCAACGAGGTGATTCGTGTTGAATTTCGTTTGGGCTTTCGCGTTGAGCCGCGCATTAACCTTATGTTCAGGAAAGTAGTGGAAGATATGGTAGCCAATAAGGAAGTAAATATAACCAGCCGCTATGAAAGCCTGCAGCGTAATAATGTGGTGGGTGATTTTCAGTTTATTGTAATGGAAAAGTTCCTTAGCATGGACAACGAATTACCTTTCTGGGAAACGCTTATCATGCGGGGATACTTTTGGATTAAGGAAGTAAGCTTATCAGAAGAAAGAGGATTCGGATTAGACGCCAGCTATGTAACCGTTGAAAAATTTCCGCTTATCGTAGCGCCTTTAAGTAACCTGAACTTAGTAAGGATACACAGCGACTGAACCGCTAAAAAGAAACATTGTTGTTACCGAATATCACAATTTCATAAGGGATATTTTGAAATATTCATATGGTGAACCCGCTGCAATTACACAAAAAGAAAAAATGGTTACAATGGCTGAACATTGCACTGGTTATTTACCTGCTGGGGGGTATCGCCCTGTACCTGTTGCAGGAACGCCTGTTATTTCACCCCGAAGCAGTGCAGCGCAACAAGAGCTATGGCTTTTCTGCTGTTAACCGGGAAATTAATGTGGCTGCAGATGAAGAAAGCAATATGAACATTGTACAATTCCTTACCAAAGACAGCCTGCCCCGGGGTGTGGTATTGTATTTTCATGGCAACCGAAAAAATATTGGCTGGTATGCCGCGTATGCATCCCATTTTACTGCAAACGGATACGAAGTTTGGATGATAGATTATCCCGGCTTTGGCAAAAGTACGGGCCGCCTTACCGAACAAAAGCTGTACAACGATGCGGCGCAACTATATATTATGGCGCATACGGCATTTCCTGCTGACCATATTATTGTATACGGAAAATCACTGGGAACCGGTGTAGCCTCCTGGTTAGCAGCTAAAAGAAGCTGTAAAGCACTTATACTGGAAACGCCTTATTACAGTATGACATCGCTGGTACAGCATTATATACCCATATACCCTGTTAGTACCCTGCTCAAATACAAATTACCGGTGTATAAATATCTCGGCCTTGTTAATGCACCGGTTACCATTTTCCACGGCACGGCAGATAAAGTAATCCCGTACAGCAATGCACACCGTTTAACAGCAGCCATACATTCCAAAGACAAATTCATAACCATTGACAATGCCGGGCATAATAACCTCAATGATTACCCGCAGTTTCATACCGCTATAAACAGTATATTACAAAGCAAGTAACAGGGATATACATTTAAATCGGTATTATATTAGCGCTCTTGTTTTTCCTGATCTTCTCCGGAACGGCCAGCAGAATGGATTCGCGCAGCGCGTCTATTAGCCGCTTCTTTACAAAATCGCGCTGTACCACCACACTTACCTCGCGTACCGGAACAGGGTTTTTAAATTTGCGGATGAGCTGTAATTGCTTTGCCGGCATATTCCATGTGGCCAATTCAGGCATAATGGTAATGCCGTCATTAAGATCTACCAAACGCCTGAGTGTTTCTATACTCCCGGTTTCATAATCAAAGTGGCTGCCCGCACGGCTTTGCTTTCGTAATTCACAAAGATTTTCTATCTGCGACCGGAAACAGTGCCCTTCTTCCAAAAGCCATAATTTATTAGGGTCAATATCCTGGGCCAGCACATAGTGCTTTTGGTAAAGCGCGTTTTTCTTTGACACGTATACGAGCATCTCTTCATAAAAAAGCACATACTCTTTTATTCCTTTTTGCAGGAGCGGCGTTACCAGTATCCCCGCGTCTATTGCTCCCTCTTTCAGCGAATGGATAATACGGTCCGTAGTCATTTCACTAATAATCAATTTCACCTTCGCGTGCTGCTGCGCAAACTGCTGAATGAACAAAGGCAATAAATAGGGCGCCAGGGTAGGAATAATGCCTATCCGCAGTTCGCCCGTAAGCGTACCTTTTTTATATTCAATTAACTCCCGGAGCGCATCTCTCTGTACAAGAATGCACTTCGCCTGTGCTATTACTTCCATACCCATTGCAGTAGGTATAACAGGCTGTTTGCTGCGGTCAAAAACAGCAATCCCCAGTTCTTCCTCCAGCTTCTGCACCTGCATGCTTAACGTGGGCTGCGTAACATGACAATGATCTGCGGCTAAGGTAAAATGCCGGAAAGTGTCTAATGCTACTATATATTCCAGTTGAATAAAGGTCATTGCTGATCAATTTTATTTATTAAGGTATACAAAATAATCAATTTGACCAATGGAAGCGCTGGGAGTTTGGAAGTTTACGGTTGGTAAAGCCAAAACTGATACCTGGCGCCTGAACAAAAAAACCCGGCGTTAGAAAACGCCGGGCATCTTGTGTAGATTTTTTATATACCCTTTATCTATTTAATACTGTAAAATTAAGAAACGTCTTGTTAAGGATTCCAAAAAAGGAATATCCGATTGTAATATTTCTTCTTCTTTTGCCGCTTCGCCGGTTCGCGAACAAGCAACATCATTCATCGCCCTTTTATAAGTATGCGTAGCATAACCAATAATTAAGGCGCCAACCGCCAGTAAGGCAAGTATAAAAATAACTTTCTTTCGATTCTTCATCTTGTAAAGTGCTACGAAATTAATTTCAAATAATATATATCCAAAACTATAGATGTTAATTACTGTTAAAGTGTGAATAAAACGATTGGGGTTGTAAAATGTTACATTCCCTTTTATTTTTTAAAAAGCACGTAGGTTTGCAGCTTAAACAATGGTATATGAACGAAAAGTTTACCGAACGTATCCGGTTAGAACTGGAAGACATCCGTCAGGACGGTCTTTATAAAACGGAACGTATTATAGAAAGTCCGCAGGGTGCTGATATAGCGGTGTCTGTTCCCGGCGGGTCCGGCAAAAAAATGGTTGTCAATTTCTGCGCCAATAATTATCTCGGGCTATCCTCGCATCCTAAAGTTATTGAAGCTGCAAAAAAGTATATTGATAAGAGAGGATACGGCTTAAGCAGCGTTCGGTTCATTTGTGGCACGCAGGATATACATAAGGAGCTGGAGCAGAAACTCTCCGCCTTCCTGGGAACAGAAGATACCATATTGTATGCCGCCGCTTTTGACGCTAATGGCGGCGTATTTGAGCCTTTGTTTAATGACCGGGATGCGATTATATCCGATGCGTTAAACCATGCTTCCATTATTGATGGCGTGAGGCTTTGTAAAGCGCAGCGCTTCCGGTACGATCACAACAACATGCACGACCTGGAAGAAAAATTAAAAGAAGCGCAACCGGCCAGAAACCGCATCATTGTAACCGATGGCTCTTTTAGCATGGATGGCACTATTGCCCAATTAGATACGATATGCGCTTTGGCGCAACAATATGACGCGGCGGTAATGACGGATGAATGTCACTCTACCGGCTTCCTGGGTAAAACCGGCAGAGGCACGCACGAATACCGGGGTGTGATGGGTAAGATAGATATTATTACCGGCACCCTGGGTAAGGCACTTGGCGGTGCATCGGGAGGTTTTACCAGTGGCCGCAAAGCCATTATTGATATGCTGCGGCAACGCTCACGGCCTTATCTCTTTTCCAATACCCTGGCGCCGAGTATTGTAGGCGGTTCTATTGCCGTGCTGGATATGCTGAGCGAAACCACTGCATTAAGAGATAAGTTAGCATGGAATACAACCTATTTCCGCAATAAAATAACATCTGCCGGTTTTGATATTCAACCGGGCGATCATCCTATTGTTCCGATTATGCTCTACGATGCAGTACTGGCGCAAAATATGGCATCCCGGCTACTGGAGGAAGGTATTTATGTAACAGGCTTTTTTTTCCCGGTTGTACCTAAAGATAAAGCACGTATACGGGTGCAAATAAGCGCCGCGCATGAGCAGCACCATTTAGATAAGGCAATAGCCGCTTTTGTAAAAACAGGCAAAGCGCTGGGCGTACTTAACTAAAGGATTTCCTGCATATATTGGTTGTTATAGAATTAAAAACTTATACTGTTATAATGAAAATAAAATATTCGTCATTTTGTGTTTTAGCGGCGGCTTTTTTGATCTCCTCCTGTTCTATGAATAATGTGAAGCAGGATAACTCATTTAAAAAATATTTTGATGAAAATAATGTAGACGGCAGTTTTGCCCTGTTTGATAACGGCAGGGGAAAATTTGTGATATATAATCTTAAACGGGATACCACCCGCATGCTGCCCGCTTCCACATTTAAAATAGTTAACGCCCTGGTGGCGCTGCAAACGGGCGTAATAACAACCGACAGCACCATCATTAAATGGGATGGAATACAAAGAGATGTAAGCAACTGGAACCAGGATCTGAGCTTAGCGCAGGCCTTCCGGTACTCTGCTGTTCCCCATTTCCAGGAAATAGCCCGGAACATTGGCAGGGATACTATGCAGAAATGGATAGACAGCCTTACCTATGGCAATATGAAAATAGGACCGGCTATAGATTCTTTCTGGCTCGATAATTCGCTGCAAATATCTCCCGATGAAGAACTGGGATTGGTTAAAAAACTCTACTTCGACCAACTGCCTTTTAGAAAAGGTGTACAGCAGGCAGTAAGAAACATGATGCTGCAGGAAGATAACAGCAACTATAGCATAAGCTACAAAACAGGCTGGGGATATAACAGCGAAAATCACGCCGTGGGATGGGTAGTGGGATGGATAGAAGAAAACAGGCATCCGTATTTTTTTGTGCTGAACATTGAAACAGCGGATACCAAAGCAGCTATCCCGGACATACGCCTGAATATCCTGAACAGCATCCTTAAACAGGAAGGATTTTTTGAAGGCAAAATGTAGCAGGGGCGTAACCGGCTGCACAATAATTCATGCAGGTTTGCATTATAAACAAATATTATTCCTTTGGTTCGTTTTGAACATACTGAACACTTGTTACTGCTGTTGCTGATACCGGTATTGATATTACTGTTCAGGGCAGTACTGCGCTGGAAAAAAAATACGGTAAAAAAAATTGGTGATGAAATGCTGGTAAGGCAGCTCATCCGCAGCTTTTCTCCCAAAAAATATACAGCCCGTTTTATTATTGTACTGCTGTCTTTCAGTTGCCTTATTATTGCCGCGGCTAACCTGCAATCTGCCACCCGGGCAGAAAAAATAAACCGGCAGGGTATAGACATTATGATCGTCTTAGACGTGAGCAGGAGCATGCTTGCCGCAGATATTAAACCCAGCCGCTTAGAAAGGTCTAAACAGTTTATTAGCAAACTAATGAACAAACTGGAAAACGACAGGGTAGGGCTGGTTATTTTTGCGGGAAGAGCCTATGTGCAAATGCCGCTTACCTCCGACCACACGGCTGCCGGATTGTATGTAAGCAATGCCAGCCCGGATGCTGTACCCGCGCAGGGCACAGTAATTGCTGATGCATTAAAAGTAGCTAACAGCGGGTTCAATGCAAAAGATAAAAAGTACAAAGCGGTTATATTGATAACAGATGGTGAAGACCATGATGAACAGGCCCTTAAAATGGCAAAACAATTAGCCGGAAACGGAGTAGTTATACATACCATTGGAGTAGGTTCCACCCAGGGAGCGCCTATAGTAAACCCCATTACGGGTGAAAGCCGGCGCGACCTGCACGGTAATATCGTTATTTCCAGGCTTAATGAGCAGGAGTTAACGGATATTGCTCATGCGGCAAATGGTATATACCAGCAATTAAACGATATAGAAACGGTGGCAGACAAAATAACAGCACAGTTTGCAGGCATGGAACAGAAAACGATCCAGGATAACCGGCTGCTTAACTACCGCAGTTTTTTTCAATGGTTCCTGGTATTGGCATTTGCAGGGCTTACGGGTGAACTGTTTATAAGTGAAAAAAGGAAAATAACATAGCATGCGGACTGCCCTCTTTTATATAATGCTTTTGCTGGCTGCTCCGGCTTTTTCACAAAACACAAACCGTTTAATTGGAAAAGGTAATGAAGCTTACCGCCTGCAGCAATACGATAAAGCGGTGGCGGCTTATAAAGAAGCGCTGAAAGCAGATCCCCGCAACAGCATTGCTTCATTTAATATGGGCAATGCCCTGTTTAAAAATAAAGCATATGAAGAAGCGGCCGATACTTTTGATAAAGCAGTTCAACTTACCAATGATAAAAGATTACAGTCGCAGTTGCTTTATAATAAGGGGGTAGCGCTAACCCGGCAAAAAGCACTGGAGGAAAGTATTGCTGCTTATAAGCAAACCTTACGTCTTAACTCCTCCGATACGCTTGCCCGCGAAAACCTGCAGAGAGCGTTAAACGAAAAACAACAGCAGCAGCAGCAACAGGAAAACGAAAACCAGAAGAAAGAACAAAAAGAAGATCGCCCCAAACCTCAACCCAATAAGCTCAATAAGCAACAGGTAGAACAACTGCTTAAAGCATTAGAAGAGCAGGAGAGAAAGTTGCATGATAAAATGATGAAAAGGGCTCCGGCTCCCGGTCAGCCTGAAAAGGACTGGTAATGATACACTTGGCGGCGGTTTTTAAAATAGTACATAATAGCAAAAGCTTTACTGCTGCTTGCGGTACTTGGCCAGGTTCATCAACAATACACCCACCAGTATAACACCAAGTCCCGCAATTTGTAAAGCTGATATCTTTTCAGCACCCAAAAACACACCGAGTAATACCGCTACTACAGGATTTACATATGCATGCGTGCTTACCTGCGTTGCCGGCCGAACTTTGAGCAGCCATACATAAGCGCTGTACCCGAGTAAAGACCCCATCGTAATAAGATACGAAACAGCCAGCCATGCCGAAGTAGAAACCTCGTGCCAGTTAAAATTCTTCCAGTCGCCCCGTATACCTCCCGTAATGCTATAGGCCAGTCCGGCTCCCAGCATTTGCCAGCCCGAATTAAGGGCGCCGCTGAAGGTAGTAGTTTTATATTTGGAATACAGCGATCCGGCTACCCAGGACACAGAACCGATAACCAGCACGCCTATTGAAACTGTTTCCCATTTATTGCCATTGCCCGATAAAGCCCCGCTCATATTTTCTTTGAACAGGAAAATGATGCCTGCAAAGCCCGTTATTAAACCGGCTACAATACCCGCACTGGTAAAATTTGCTTTCCACTTACTGAAGTCGAGCAGCACAAACCAGATAGGCGTAGATGCCAAAAAAACGGCTACTACCGAACTGGCTAAAAATTGTTCCGACCACGCTACTGCCCCGTTGCCAATAAAAAGTAAAAGGAACCCGATAAAAAAAGCGAACAGTATATCCTTCCATACAAACAGCTTCTCGCCGCTTATCAAACACCAGCCTGTCATAAGCAATCCGGCGGTAAGAAAGCGAAAAGCGCCCATCACGGTTACCGGCATGTCCTGGATGGCCATGTGAATAAAAAAGTAGGTAGACCCCCATACGATATAGATAACAGCAAAAGCTGCAATTACTTTTGCAGCGGAAACCTGTGGTGTACCGGGCTCTTCCATTCTCGCTTCTCTTTTATTTTTATGTATACTAACGGTTCCTGTGTATTTCACATACCGGGGGCGTTGAAATAGGCATGTTGCACGATACGGAATTCCTTTAGAGCGGCAAACCTATAGGAAAATTGTGATTATTAACACTGCGGGAAGTGCAAAAGCGGCGTATTGTCTTAAAAAATACTATTTATATTCCAGCACAAATTCATTGCCACTTTCATTCATGCGTTCCGGGTAACTTAAATTGTTATACACATAGGTGGTCGAGGAAGTAATGCTTAGTCCCGAAGTAGAAGGAGGGTAGCTATTATAATTAACTGTAGTGGTGGCTGTTATATTATTCCCGTTTACAGAGAACGGAATATTTTCTATGCTGTGGTAAACATTCCTGTAGGGATTTTTTTTGTTATCATGCTGGTAACTACACCTCAACGTAAGTACAGGTTCGGGGTCAGGCTGTTTTTGATTGTATTCTTCACTTAATATGATGTTGTTGCCGTTATAAGTGTAAGTAGTATATCCAAACAGCGCTCCGTCTGCCGAATACCGGGTTTGTTTAACCGGATGACCCGCATCATCATACGAAAAAACAGTAAAGGACCTCAGTTCATAATCGTTGCCTGTTTTCAGATAGTGGTTATTTTGTATAATACGGCCTCCACTATATTCAAACACCGAACGGCTATTGATATACTGGCTGGCAAAGCTGCTGCTGGAAACATCCATCTGGTCTTCTTTTTGAACCAGCCTGCCATCCTGGTATTTATACTCGGTTTTAGCACTAATCAATCCTGCGGCATAATTTTTATAGCTGATGCGGGTTTGAATATTTCCGCTTTCATTATACCTGTTTTCATTTTGTATAATATCTGCACCGTTCGTTTTTGCCTTTACAAACATCAGTTTCGGACCTGATGTATCCTGCCGGCTTACCGTGTCTTTTTTACAACCGGCAAAGCACAGTGTAAATGCCAGAACATATAATTGATTCTTCATAAACGGCCTTATTAATATCTGCATACACCGGGAATTAACTATTGAACTGACACCGCAGCCAACCATAACGTTGCACGTTCCGGGTAAACCTGCCTGCGAATATCCACGGGAGATAGGATAGGTATGATTTGGAATTTGAGGTTGATTCAGGTTGCAAGTTACAGGGCATTCCTTCGGATCTCGGATTTCCGGCTTCGGAATTGAGATTTGAATCCGCCACGGCGGGCAGGTTTTATTTGGCCATTGTTATTTGGTTTCTTGGTGCTTATCTCCGGGTTTCAAATTCCCGGTTTCCTTCAGCACATTTTCAATCCTGGTTTTCAATGTATTGTAATCCGTGTACCCTTTGGCTATGGCATAGAACTGGTTACCGGTGATCTGCAAAAAAACGGCGGGAAAACCGGTTACTTTAAGCTGTTTGCACAGCGCAAATTCATAATATGCCTTTTCCCTGTATTCCGCACTGTGCAGCTTTTTATAAAATAGTTCCGGATATATTTGATAGCTATTCAGCAAATGGCGGTACGCTTCATCATCGCACAAATCCCTGCCCTCAAAATGTAAAGCATACTGAAGGGCGGAGGCAAATGGAACGGCAAGCCGGGGTTGCTCATCTTTAATTATACATAAAGCAATAGCGGGTTTTTCAGAGTTGGGAAACCAGTCGCTGTCCTCCGGGTTATTGATATGCCATAAATAATCCCTGCCGAACAATATGCCGGTATGATCTTCTACTGTTTTGTATGATTCCCTGATGTAATCTGCTATTGCCCTTATATGCCGCGGCTTTTCCGGAAGGATCATGCCTCCCGACAATACTTCAAAATCAATGACATTACGGTATTGCACCTCCATTTTTTGTATTACGGGGCTAAACCCGTAACACCATCCGCAATAAGCATCATAGCAATAAATGAGCAGGGGCTTCATCATCCATTTTTGCAGCTAAGGTAACTTACCCGTTCAGTAGTTTAATTTTTAAAAAAATAGTTATTGGTATATGAAAACTTATCCCTAACTTTGCGCCTCAAATTTGAGTTTGTACAGTTCCGGTAATGAAATGATTCAATCTGCTACGCATCTTCTGCTAATAGTTCAGTCGTCCTTACTTCCCCTGTTTTCTCAGATTTACATTTGTAAAACTTAATCACTTAGTATGAACATCTATGTTTCCAATTTAAGTTTCAACGTCGTAGACGAGGACTTAAAAGCTTTTTTTGAAGAATACGGAGAAGTATCTTCTGCCAGGGTTATAACCGATAAATTTACGGGTCGCAGCCGTGGATTTGGTTTTGTTGAAATGCCTAACGATGAAGAAGCACAAAAGGCTATTACCGAATTAGACAAAGGCGTTGTTGAAGGCAGGCCTATCACTGTTACGGAAGCTAAACCCCGTGAAGAACGCAGCAATAGCGGCGGCAACGGCGGCGGCGGTGGTAACAGGCGTTCATTTGCCGGCAGCAACCGCGGTGGCGGTGGTCGCTACTAAAATACTGTCTTCCCCAACTGTTTAAATATAACAGCAGGAAAGTATTTCTTTAAAAGGAGAACAACGCATTGTGTTACAATCACTGTTCTCCTTTTGTTATTTTATACTTTAGGGATTTTATATCCATTATTATAGGCCTTTGCCAGGTACGCTTTATTTACGGTATCGTCTGTAAATTTTCCTGCGGCTTTATCCCAGGCCAGGCGTTTTCCGCTTCTAAAGGCAATATTTCCCATTTGTGCTACAATAGCCACATCGGCGCCTATTTGTATGGGGGCTGTTAGTTCCTCCATTTTCCCGGAACGTATTACAGACATAAAGTTTTGCATATGTTTGTCGAGTCCGCTCTCTGAAGGACTCACATGCGGCCTGCTTACTTTATTTTTTGCATTCTTTTCTTCCATTACTTCCCAGCCTCCCCTGTCAAGCACCAGTGTACCATTGTTGCCTACAAATGCAATACCATGGTCGCGTCCATACTGTCCGTTATCAATACCCATGGCATGATCCCAAACCATATTAAAATTGTCAAATTCATATAAGGTGGTAAGGGTATCGGGCGTTTCTTCCGCCAGTTCGGGGTAAGCAAACCTGCCGCCTAAAGCCATAACTGTTTTAGGCACATCAGCCTTCATGCCAAAGAGCGCATAATCTATAAGGTGCACCCCCCAGTCGGTCATGAGCCCGCCGGCATAGTCCCAGAACCATCGAAAATTAAAATGAAACCTGCTTGCATTGAATGGCTTTTCAGGTGCGGGGCCCAGCCAGCCGGCATAATCAACACCTGCCGGAGGCGCGCTGTTGGGCCGTACCATATCGGGCTTCATCCATCCCTGGTAGCACCACACTTTTGCGGTTCTTATATTGCCTAACTGCCCGGAATGCACAAATTCAATAGCATCCCTGAAATGCTGCTGGCTTCTTTGCCATTGTCCTACCTGCACTACCCTGTTGTGTTTTTTTTGCGCGGCTACCATTACATTACATTCCACAATGGAGTTACCAATAGGCTTTTCAACATATACATGTTTGCCTGCCTGGCAGGCCTCCACCATTTGCAGGCAATGCCAGTGATCGGGTGTACCAATAATTACGGCATCAATATCCTTATTATCTAAAAGTTTACGGTAATCTCCGTATAGCTTTACTTTGGCGGCATCTATATTAAGCGCAGCCAGCTCTTTTACCCGCTTATCCAGCACATTTTTATCCACATCACATAATGCCACTAAATGTACACCCGGTACTTTTAAAGCGGCTTTTGTGTCCGACCAGCCCATTCCATTAATACCTATAGCGCCAATGTTGATCTGGTTGCCGGGAGATAGCCGGCTTTTATGAATAGCAAACACCTCTGGGGAGAGTGCAGACAGTAAAAGTCCGCCGGCTGCGATACGGGAGCCATCCGTTAAGAATTTTCTTCTGCTTGACATACCTGTTAGTTTATAAGAAAAGTTGATTAAACAAATAAAGCGGAGTATCAGCCAACCAGGTTTTTACTTATGTATTGATAACTCTTTTCAATACTTTTTATGGGAGGACCCGGGCATACATCCTGTTCCACAAAATAATGCTGCATTCCGGATGCTTTGGCATGGGCAAATATCTTTTTAAAGTCTATAACGCCATTGCCCACTTCCGTAAAAAATCTTTTCGGGGTATTGTCCATATCCTTTACATGCCAGAGCGGGAAACGGCCGGGATGCTGCTGAAACATTTCAACAGGATCTTTGCCCGCGAAACTTGCCCAATACAGGTCGAGCTCAAATTGTACCAGTTTCGGATCGGTTTCTTTTAACAATACATCAAAGCCATGCCGGCCATCCATATCTATAAACTCAAAATCGTGATTATGGTAGCCGAATTGTATTCCGGCCTTTTTGCATGTTTCCGCAGCGGTATTAAACTGAGCGGCAATTTTTTTATAATCATCTATTGATTTTCTTTCTGTGTCTAACAGGTAGGCCACTACCATATATTTCTGGCCTGCCGCTACCGCGTCTTCCACCGCTTTTTGCCAGTTACCGGAAAGGTTGGCCAGCATATAATGGCTGCTGGGATGTGCAAGTCCGTTAGATTTTAATAGTGCGGCAAAATCCTTTGGCGCCATACCAAAATACTTCCCTGCATTGTAACCAAAAGATTCTACCTCTTTATAGCCGATAGCGGCCACACTTTTGATAACGGTTGCAGGATCTTTCGCTATATCTCCGCGCAGCGTATATAGCTGTAGTCCGATACGCTTATTTACTTTGAGAAGAGATGATGGCGTTACAAAGGCTGCAGCCGAAAACAGCGCGGACTGCTTAATGAATGTTCTCCGGGTAGTCATGGCAAGAATAGTTTAAGGAAATGAAATTAAGAAAAAAATCAAGACCTTAATTGTTTTGTCCGGAGCCTCTTTCAGCCATATGCGCCATAACCGTTAGTTTTGCTTCGTATTTTCATTCAACAATAACGACTAACCGGGTGTACATCTTAATAAACACAGGCTATGACTGCAGAACATCAACGTCTTTCCGTTAACGCGCAAAAACCAATTCCGCTCGAACAATGGGGTCCTTATTTAAGCGAACGCCAGTGGGGAACTGTACGGGAGGATTACAGTACCAACAGCGATGCCTGGAACTATTTTCCTTTTAACCATTCACATTGCCGTGCATACCGCTGGGGAGAAGACGGATTGGCCGGCATTTGCGACTTTTTTGGAAATCTTTGTTTTGGTATTGCCCTGTGGAACGGTAAAGACAGGATATTAAAAGAACGGCTGTTTGGTGTGGGCAACAACGAGGGCAATCATGGTGAGGATGTAAAAGAGCTGTACTATCACTTAGATAATATGCCCACACATTATTATATGGAGTACTTATACAAGTATCCCCAGCAGGCTTTTCCGTATGAAGATTTATTAGAACAAAATGGCAAACGTTCAAAACAGGAACCCGAATATGAAATTTTAGATACCGGTATATTTGATAATAATGAATACTTCGATGTTAAGGTTACCTATGCAAAACAAAGCGCAAAGGATATTTTCATTAAAATGGATATTACCAACCGTGCCGGTAAACCCGCTCCCATAACCGTATTGCCAACGCTTTGGTTTTATAACCGCTGGGCCTATGCCGGTATGGAGGTAAAACCTGAGATAAAGTACCTGAATAAAAACGCGGTGCAGGCTTCGCATTATAAACTGGGTAACTATTACCTGTATTTTCAAAATGCGGATGATTGTTTGTTTACTGAAAATGAAACCAATACGGAGAAGGTTAATCAAACACCCAATACCACGGTTTTTGTGAAAGATGCTTTTCATGATGCCATTATTGAAGGAAAAAACCTCCAGGCATTACGCGACAAAAAAACGGGAACGAAATTTTCCCCGGTGTATAAATTAAAAATTCCCGCAGGCGCAACAAAAACCATTTATTGCAGGTTCACCGACCAGCTTGCAGATAAGCCTTTTGACAGGGGATTTGAAAAAGTGTTTGTAACCCGTAAAAATGAAGCCAATGACTTTTATGCCGCCATATTACCTGCAGGGATGGATGAAGATATGGCCAAAATACAGCGCCAGGCGCTGGCTGGTTTGCTATGGAGCAAACAATACTATCATTTTGATGTAGAACGATGGCTTACTACAGGCGATGGCATTACCCCGGCAAATGCAGGCAAACAAAGCGGCCGTAATCACGACTGGAAGCATCTTAAAAACCAGGATGTTATTTCTATGCCCGACAAATGGGAGTATCCCTGGTATGCAGCCTGGGATCTTGCCTTTCATTGTATTTCAATGGCGGTGGCTGATCCCTGCTTTGCAAAAAACCAGTTATTGCTGATCATGCGCGAATGGTATATGAAGCCGGATGGTCAATTGCCCGCCTATGAATGGAATTTTAGCGATGTTAACCCACCTGTGCAGGGATGGGCTGCCATGCAGGTATATTATATTGAAAAGAAAAGGGACGGTAAGGGGGATATCATTTTCTTAAAGAAAGTTTTTCAGAAACTGCTGATCAACTTTACCTGGTGGATGAACCGCAAAGATGTAAGTGGTAATAATCTTTTTGAAGGCGGCTTCCTGGGGCTGGATAATATTGGCGTATTTAACCGCAGTTCGCAATTGGGCAGCGATATGCAGTTGGAGCAGGCCGATGGCACCAGCTGGATGGGCATGTATGCGCTGAATATGCTGGATATGGCACTGGAGATTGCCGTGCATGATATTGCTTTTGAAGATACCGCCACCAAGTTTTTTGAGCAGTTCGTACTCATCGCGGAAGCCATTAATGAACATGGGTTGTGGAATGAAGAAGATAAATTCTTTTATGATATATTGTCCATAGCCGGCTCCGAACCATTGCAGTTGCGTATACAGTCTATTGTTGGACTTACCACTTTATTTGCGGTATCTACTATAGAGAAAAAAGTATTTGACAAACTAACTGATTTTAAAAAGCGTATTGGCTGGTTTGAAAATTACCGCAAAAAAAACGGTAAATTCTGGCCTAATGAGGAAAGAAGCGATGGAGAAGCCATGTTGTTGTCGTTAGTACCACGGGAACGCCTCGTGTATTTGCTGGAACATTTGCTGAATGAAAATGAATTCCTCTCCGAAGGAGGTATCCGTGCACTGTCAAAGCATCACGAAAAAAATCCTTACAGTGTTACGATCAGCGGAATTAATTATACCGCGCAATACGATCCCGGAGATTCTACTTCCGATTTTTATGGAGGTAATTCCAACTGGCGCGGGCCGGTGTGGATGCCTATTAATTACCTGATCATACAATCTATCCGCCGGTATGGCGCTTTTTATGGCGATGATCTGAAAGTGGAATGCCCAACGGGCTCGGGCATACAATTATCGCTGGGCGAGGTAGCAGATGAGCTTACCAAACGGGTAATAAGTATTTTTAAGAAAGATGAGGAAGGAAAACGGAAATTATTTGGAACGCATAACTGGTTTTACCAAAAGCCCGGCAATGAAAACCTGGTATTGTTTTATGAATACTTTCATGGCGATGATGGTAACGGGCTGGGCGCTTCCCATCAAACCGGGTGGACCTCCCTGGTGGCAGAACTGATTAACGAACTGCACCACAGTAACGGAAAGCATAAAACAGGACTGGCCTCTGAAGCAGCTACTGCCGAAAGAGAAACCGCCGTTTAACCGGCGCTTTTCTTACACTGCTGTTACCCCCGAAGAAGCGGAGAAGGGGTTATTGGAGGAGATGCAACGCTAAAATCTTTGCGGGCTTCAGGGTAACCAGTACCTTTGCTCCACTTTTTTTAAAAAAAATGTAACGTGTATGCAACATTTGTCTGAGCAGGAAATCATCAGGAGAGAAAAAAGGCAGGAGCTGGAAAAGCTGGGTATTGATCCGTATCCCGCCGATGCTTTCCCCGTTACGCATACTGCGGTGGCAATAAAAAATAATTTCTCAGCCGAAAATAACGATCAGTTTGCGGATATCAGTTTCGCCGGGCGCATCATGAGCATACGGGATATGGGCAAAGCTTCTTTTGGCGTGTTGCAGGATCATTCGGGCCGGATACAGATATACGTAAAGCGCGATGATATATGCACCGGTGAAGACAAAACACTGTATAACATTGTATGGAAAAAATTATTAGACATTGGTGATATCATTGGTGTAAAAGGATATGGCTTTATTACCAAAACGGGTGAAACCTCTATCCATGTTACTTCATTCAGCATACTCTCCAAATCGCTCAAACCTTTACCCGTAGTAAAGGAAGCGGAAGGGCAAAGTTTTGACGCTGTTACCGATCCGGAATTTAAATATCGCCAGCGCTATGCCGACATGATCATTAATCCGCAGGTGAGAGATACTTTTGCCAAACGTACTATGCTAATCAATACCATCCGCGGTTTCTTAAATGAACATGGAGCGCTTGAAGTAGATACGCCCGTACTGCAAAGCATTCCCGGAGGCGCTGCGGCACGCCCTTTTATTACACATCACAATGCGCTGGATATTCCTTTGTACCTGCGCATTGCCAATGAACTGTACCTAAAAAGGCTGATCGTTGGCGGTTTTGAATGGGTATATGAGTTCAGCCGGAACTTTCGTAATGAAGGGATGGACCGCACACATAACCCGGAATTTACCATCCTTGAATTTTATGTGGCTTATAAGGATTATTTCTGGATGATGAATACTACGGAGAACCTCCTGGAACAGGTTGCTGTTGCTTTGCACAATACTACTGATGTGCCTGCAGGTGATAAAGTATTACATTTTAAAGCGCCTTTTAAAAGAATTTCTATATATGACGCAGTAAAAGAACACACGGGTATTGACATTAGTGAAATGGATGAAGCGGCGCTGAGAGATACCTGTAAAAAGCTTCATATAGAAACTACGCCGGGTATGGGCCGCGGAAAATTGATTGACAGTATCTTTGGTGAAAAATGTGAGAAGCATTATATACAACCTACTTTTATTATTGATTACCCCGTGGAGATGAGCCCCCTTACCAAAAAGCACCGCAGCAAACCAGGGCTGGTAGAGCGTTTTGAGCTGATGATCAACGGTAAGGAAATAGCCAACGCATATAGTGAATTGAATGATCCTGTTGACCAGCGCGAACGTTTTGAAGAGCAGGTAAAGCTTATGGAACGCGGCGATGAAGAAGCCATGTTCATTGATCACGATTTTTTGAGAGCACTGGAATATGGCATGCCGCCTACTGCCGGTATTGGTATAGGTATTGATCGTTTGTGCATGCTCTTAACCAATCAACCTTCTATACAGGATGTACTTTTCTTTCCTCAAATGCGGCCCGAGAAAATAGAAGGATTCGAGATTTGAGATTGATTCAGGTTTCGGGTTACAGGATATGCCCTGTTTCAATATGGAGTTTGCCGTTTATGATTTGACAATGAACAACAGGCTTTGAACTGCTGGCCGCATAAAAAAGAGTATTCACCCTGTTGTTAGTACTAACTCACCTGACCGCTGCAAATCCGAAGCCGGGGGGAGAAGAAAAAGGTGTGCGGTGAAAGAAGGAGTACTCAGTCTATCGGTAGTAGTTACACACCTGGCGGCTGATACCTGTTCTGATACCTGACACACCTGACTCCTTCTACTTACTCAAATGCATACTTCTTTCCTTGTACAGGGTTCTGAAATAAGGGTCACGCAAATCCTTAATGAAGCGGATAGCTTCACCCGTGGATTTCATCTCCGGTCCTAATTCTTTATTTACACCAGGGAATTTATCAAAACTGAAAACGGGTTCTTTAATAGCAAATCCTTTCAGGTTTTTTTCAAACTTCAGATCTTTGAGCTTCACTTCTTCCAGCATTACCTTGGTAGCTATATTAAGGTAGGGTATCTGGTAGGCTTTAGCTATAAAAGGTGTGGTGCGGGAAGCCCGTGGATTAGCCTCTATTACGTATACTACACCATCTTTAATGGCAAACTGAATATTAATTAATCCCCGGATATCCAGTGCGCGGGCAATTTTTTCCGAATACACTTCCATTGTGGTTACTTCCAGCGGACTAAGATTAAAAGCAGGCAGTACGGCATTGCTGTCGCCACTATGTATACCCGCCGGTTCTATATGTTCCATTACGCCCATTACATGAAAGGTTTCTCCATCAAAAATGGCATCTACTTCCGCTTCCTGGCAGCGGTCGAGGAAATGATCTATCAGGATTTTATTTCCCGGAAGATGTTTTAATAAGCTCAGCACTCCTTTTTCCAGTTCTTCATCATTCAGCACAATACGCATTCTTTGTCCGCCCAGTACATAGCTGGGGCGTACCAGCACCGGGTAGCCTACTTCTTTGGCTATTTCAATAGCATCATCCGCATTAAATGCCGTGCCATACTGGGGATAAGGAATACCTAATGCTTTTAACTCATCGCTAAAACGTCCGCGGTCTTCGGCAATATCCATACTATCAAAGGATGTTCCAATGATACGGATCCCTTTTTCGTTAAGGCGTTTGGCTAATTTTAAAGCGGTTTGCCCGCCCAACTGCACAATAACGCCCACGGGTTTTTCATATTCCACTATTTCCCATAAATGCTCCCAGAATACCGGTTCAAAATACAGCTTATCGGCTATGTCAAAATCAGTTGAAACCGTTTCCGGGTTGCAGTTTACCATTATGGCTTCATAACCACATTCTTTTATTGCCAGTAAGCCATGCACACAGCAATAGTCAAATTCAATACCCTGGCCTATACGGTTGGGGCCGGAACCCAGCACCAGCACAGATCCTTTGGAAGCCTTTGAAGAAGCTGTTTTAGCCGAATGTACAATGCTTTCATTATGCATTACAGTGGCTTTCCCATTATTTGAAAAGGAGGGCGTTTCAAAGCTGGAATAGAAATAAGGGGTTTTGGCTTCAAACTCGGCGGCGCAGGTATCCACCATTTTATATACACGGGTTAGCCCCATCTTTTTTCTTCGTTCATAAATGTCTTCGTCTTTGCCATCTTTCATAATACGGCAAATTTGCTCATCGCTGAAGCCATTGTGCTTGGCCTGTATCAATAAATCATCAGGTAATGTTTCGCGGTTATGTTCCGCTATCTTTTTCTCTATGCTTACAATTTGCTGTATCTGGTAAATAAACCAGCGGTCAATATAGGTAGCTTCGCAAATGGATTTTACACTCACACCCATCATAAGGGCGTCCTTAATGCGAAATATCCTGTCCCACTTCGGTGTTTTCAGGTATTCCAGCACCTCTTCCGGCCGCATCATGCTTTTTCCGTAATAACCTAAACCCACCGCTTCATTTTCGAGGCTCTGACATGCTTTTTGAATGGCTT
The DNA here is from genome assembly GCF_035497235.1 of Agriterribacter sp. Classification (GTDB taxonomy): domain Bacteria; phylum Bacteroidota; class Bacteroidia; order Chitinophagales; family Chitinophagaceae; genus Agriterribacter. Next base: position 74,361 of record NZ_DATJEB010000033.1, on the reverse strand, counting down.
CGGTAAAGCTGCGGCCAATAGACATTACTTCACCCACCGATTTCATCTGAAGTCCGAGCGTATCATTGGCTCCCTTAAACTTATCGAAGTTCCAGCGGGGCATTTTCACAATTACATAGTCGAGCGTTGGTTCAAAATACGCGGAAGTAGATTGCGTGATCTGGTTTTTGAGCTCATCTAAATTATAGCCAATAGCCAGTTTTGCCGCTATTTTAGCAATGGGATAGCCCGTGGCCTTGGAAGCCAGTGCCGATGACCGGCTCACCCGCGGATTAATTTCGATGGCAATAATTTCTTCCGTTGCAGGGTTAAGGGCAAACTGCACATTACATCCCCCGGAAAAGTTTCCCAGGTCGCGCATCATGCGGATGGCGGTATTGCGCATGAGCTGAAAAGCGGTATCGCTCAGCGTCATGGCCGGGGCTACTGTAATAGAATCGCCCGTATGTATACCCATGGGGTCAAAATTCTCTACCGTACATATAATAGCTACATTATTGGCATCATCGCGCAAAAGTTCCAGTTCAAATTCTTTCCAGCCCAGTACCGCTTTTTCCACCAGCACCTCGTGTATGGGGGAGGCAGATAAACCTCTTTCAAGTGCTTCATCCAGGAATTCTTTACTATGTACAAAGCCCCCGCCCGTACCTCCAAGGGTATAAGAGGGCCGTATTACTAAAGGGAATCCTATTTCCTGGGCAAATTCCTTTCCCTCTAAAAATGAGTTAGCGGTCCGGGCAGGCGCCACTGCTATTCCCAGTTCAATCATCCACCGGCGAAAAAGTTCCCGGTCTTCTGCCTTATCTATAGCTTTAATATCAACCCCAATTAACCTAATCTCGTGTTTTTCCCAAATGCCCAGTTCATTGGCTTCCTTGGCCAAATTCAGCGCGGTTTGTCCGCCCATGGTAGCCAAAACCGCATCAATCTTGTTCTCTTCCAGTATCTGCTCAATGCTTTCCACCGTTAATGGTAACAAATAAACTTTGTCGGCCATCATGGGGTCTGTCATGATAGTGGCAGGATTGCTATTGATCAGTATTACATTAATCCCTTCTTCACGCAGGCTCCGGGAGGCTTGCGTTCCCGAATAATCAAATTCACATGCTTGTCCGATAATAATGGGGCCTGAACCAATGATCAGGACCGTTTTAATAGAATTGTCTTTAGGCATTGCTTAATAAAGATTTGAAAGAATCTGGCAGGTATTTTCCGTATAAACCTCCTAAGGTTGGCACTGAAAAAACCGGGCAAAGGTACGGGTTGAAAAATTAAATGCGAAACTCCGGGGGTTAATATTTCGGAGATATACAATTTATTCTAAAACGGGACCGTGTTAGAGGTTGATAGTGCTGCGTTAATTATAATATGTTGTATTGTTTTCAGAGGTGAAAAGTGAGATTCGCTATTATCTATCCCCCTCCTATTGCAGGTATACCGGCTCACCCTTTACAAAATGATACGGTATTATTATGGTTAGCTTAGCATAGATAGATGGTTTGCATGGAAGCGGTGCCTTATGTACATAAAAAAAGACACTGGTGTATGCCAGTGTCTTTTAACAATATTAAAACAGTACTAACTGGTATGAAACGCAGAAAGTTCAAACTCGTCAAGCATGATCTCCTGTTGTCGAATCTTGTTATGATCTTCATATTTAGCCTTCACCTTTGTAATAAAACGCTGTTTCGCGGTTTCTCCGCGAAAAGTGCCGATTACAGTTCCTGTCATGATGGCCAACGCCAGTATAATTTTTCTTTTCATCCCTTTCATAACATTCAATTTATAGATTCAACAATATATAGTAGACAATATATAGACGAAAAACGCTGTATTATAGTTTAAAAATAGTATGCTCTTCTAAGGGTATTTTGGTACTTTCAAAGATTATTATCAAAAATCAAATCAATACCTTCATTTTGCATACCCCATTTAGGGTATAGAAAGCTATTTTCACATACTTTCTTTACCGGTTCTTCAAAGTATTGGAAAACTTCAAAATCAAATTTGAAAAATATAGTCGTAATAACCTTTACAGAGCGGGTAAAACAATGTCATTTTTTCCAGGGGCAGTTATCTTTTTATTTGTCAAAGAGAATGCCAGATTTTCAAATGCCCGGCATATTTCAACATTTATAAATATTTTTTTTAAAAACAAAAAATCATTGTTAAGTATTCCCTATAAAATAAGACGGATTACAACGGTACAAGGGAAAATGATTTTACGGTTAAACCAATGATGGGTAGATTTGTTACCTAATACGCACGAATTATTTTATTGATGAGATGTATTTTCTTTTTGTTGCTTTTATCAGCTTCCCATTTATTCGCCCAAAACCTTTCGCTCAATAGTTATCCCAAAGGATATTTTATTAAGCCATTGAATATTCCTGCAAGTCTATCGGGCAATTTCGGAGAGCTCCGTCCCAATCACTATCATATGGGACTTGATTTTAAAACTAACCGGTTAGAAAACCTGCCCGTGCATGCAGCCGCGGATGGCTATATAGCCAGAATTAAGATTGAACCGTTCGGTTTCGGGCGGGCTATCTATATCAATCATCCTAATGGCTTAACCACAGTATACGCGCATCTGAACGCTTTCTTTCCAAAACTGGAACAATATGTAAAGCAGCAGCAATACCGTCAGGAATCGTGGAGCGTTTACTTGGATATTCCGATGGAATTGTTTCCGGTTAAACAAGCAGATGTTATTGCCTACAGCGGCAATACAGGGGGCTCGCAGGGGCCGCATCTGCATTTTGAAATACGCAATACCCAAACGGATAAGAACCTTAATCCTATCCTGTTCGGTTTTCCAATAGCGGATAATGTACCCCCGGTTATTCAACGGTTAGCCATATACGACCGCAACAAAAGCAGCTATGAGCAATCGCCCAAAATTGTTACCGTTAAAAAAACGGCGGGAGGTTATATTACTGTTCCCTCCACTATAACCGTATCTTCCGATAAAGTGAGTTTTGCAGTTACCAGTTACGATGTGCAATCGGCCGCACCCAATCACAATGGCATTTTCCAGGGTATTTTGTATGATAACGGGGCAGAAGTCATTCGCTTTACCATGGATACCATCAGTTACTATGCTACCCGTTATCTGAACGCGCATATTGACTATAAAACCAAAGCCAATGGCGGTCCCTACCTGCAACATTTATCCGAACTGCCGGGGTATATCAATAGTATCTACCGCCAGCAAAAAGGTAACGGGGTATTAACATTAACGGAAGGAGCAGCACGCAGCATCCGGATTGAAACAAAAGACGCGGTTAACAATACCGCTGCATTGAACTTTACAATTCAGTACAAACCCTCCGCTACGAACCCGGCGGCCCCTGCCGGCAAAATGTATTATCCTTTTATGATAAATGTGGGAGAAGGAAGTGCGGATTGTGAATTTTATATTGGCGAAAGCGGCTTATATGATTCTGTGCAGATTGCTTACAGCAGATCGGCTTCAGCAAACCCCGCGGTGCTGTCTGCCATACATACTATTGGCGCCGCCTATATTCCTTTGCAGGAAGGACTGGTGGTACGCATAAAGCCCAACGCTGCGCTACTTCCTGAAAAAATGAACAGGATGCTGATGCAACGCTTTGCAGGAACAAAAAAAGAAACCAGGAAAGTGGAATGGCAAAACGGGTGGGCGGTAGCCAAATTCAACAGTTTCGGTAGTTTTCAATTAGTGCCGGATGAAACTCCTCCCGAAATTATTCCGGTAGGGTTTAAAAGCGGACAGGATATGAGCAAGGCTTCGAGGCTGCTGTTTACCGTAACGGATAATATGGGTGGCATTAAAAATTTCAGGGCGGAGTTGGATGGAAAATGGCTGCGGTTTACTAACGATAAGGGCAAAAATTTTATATATATTTTTGATGAACAATGTACGCCGGGCGAACACGCATTAAAAATAAGCGTAGCAGATGAGGCGGGCAATACTGCGGCGCAGGTTTTTACATTCAGCAGGTAAGGTAACCGGGAAGAAGCAGGCATAAGGTATGAGGCTATGCTACCTTTTCTTCCTGCAGCCATGCTGGCATGCTGTCATCCTTTAATCCTGTTCCATTTTCGCATTTCCCACATTTCTCCTATTTTCACATTCATATGATTACGTTAAAAGAAGGCGACAAGGCGCCGGCCTTTTCGGGAAAGAATCAGAAAGGAGAAAAAATTACCTTATCGGATTATAAAGGGAAAAAGCTGGTATTGTATTTCTATCCGCAGGATGATACGCCCACCTGTACTATACAAGCCTGTAATTTTCGGGATAATTTTTCGTTGTTAAAGCAAAAAGGATTTGAAATACTTGGCGTAAGTCCGGACAATGAAAAATCGCACCAGAAATTTGAGGCAAAGTTTTCCCTTCCCTTTACCCTTTTGGCTGACCCCGCCCATACAATCATTGACAAATACGGCGTATGGGGTGAAAAACAGTTGTATGGAAGAAAATACATGGGGCTGCATCGCACTACTTTTATAATTGACGAAAAAGGGGTGATCAGGAAAATATTCTTTCGGCCGAAGAATAAACAACATGCGGAAGAAATAATAAAATTCTGGGAACAGCAATAGCGTTTATGGATGTTTCAGATATCAGGATCAAAGAAAAATCGTGGAAGGCAAAGCTGGCAGCAAGGTGGCTGGGGGTAGATAATGTGGCTTTTACCCTGGGCAAAACCATTCACCTGTATAATGCTACCACCCGGGAATTTTTGCACGATACCCGCTGGGTAAAGCATGAGCTGAAGCATGTGGAACAGTTTAAACGCTACGGCTTCATTTTGTTTATAGCCAGGTATACCCTTGAAACCTTAAAAAAAGGGTACCACAATAACAAATATGAGGTAGAAGCCCGTATGGCGGAAAATGAAATAATATAATTTATAACCGCTATGGAAAAAAGTGTTTGAAAGAAGGAATTATATAGTGGCCAACCGCAGCCTGGGTTGGGATGGCACATTAAAAGGAGAGCGGTTACCCACCGGGAGTTTTGTGTATTTTGCAGAAATGGAATGTGAATCAGGCGAAATATTTACCAGGACGGGAGCGGTGACCCTGATCAGGTAAAACCGCATATAACAGGTAATACGCATTTATATATCCGGATATAAAACCATTATTAACTTTTACTATTTTCGTTTTTAGCTTTAATGCCTGAACAATCCGTATTTTTATAGTACAAGCCAAGCAATATGCGCTTCTTATTATTCTTTAGTACATTTCTTTTTGCCGTAGCCGCAGGTGCGCAAACCACCCTGCCGTTAAGTGCTATGGATTATACGCAGCGAAGCGGCTTTAAAAATAATAACACGTATACCACCGCTAACCATTTATCAGCTAAAAAATGGTTCATTACCAGGTACAGCGGACTCTCAACCGGGGTTGGTTTTTTTAATGGCGGTAATGCAAATTTTGTAAGTATTCCACTGGGCTTGCAGCTTAACCGCAGGCTAAATAACAATTTGTATGCTTTTGCCGGTGTATCCGCAGCCCCTTCCTATATAAGCATCAATCATTCCTTCCGGTCTTTTGCTGATCATAAAGTCAATCCAAACAATAGCGTATTCAAATCCGGCACCTTTGGCGTGTATTCCAGGGCGGAACTGGGACTGATGTATATAAATGATGATAGGACTTTTTCTATTTCAGGCAGCATAGGCGTTCAAAGAAGCACCTATCCTGTGTTTCCGTTTCAGCCGATGGCTACAACAGCCGGTCCTGTTATTCTTCCTGCAAACAAATAGTGTTAAGTTAAGCAAATTATGTCTGTGCGTATGCATTTATATTGCATCATCCTGCCTGTTATATTTATAATAACTGCTGATCATCTGTTTGCCCAGGAAAAAGGGCTATCGCCTGGTATGGAGTGATGAATTTAATAAAGATGGTATCCCCGATTCCACCAAATGGAATTACGAAAAGGATTTGTACCCAAGAATGGGGGTGGAATATGTGCGGCTATGGGAGAGGGAGTAAAAGAGTATTTATTTGCAGCAGGTCTAAATCTCCGGTCTCTTTATTGCATGCAGGTTTATCCCTGCAAAAAAGCATAACACATTTAAATTAAATTCAATATAGTGCTAAAATGATGTTACAAAAATTAGAAAAACCGATAAATGATTCTACTTTTGTAACATACAACTTCATATGGCTGCCTCACAATCTAACAACATTATTGGTCATAACATTAAAGCCCTTCGTGAAAAAATGGGGCTAACGCAAGAGGCTCTCGCGCTTTACCTGGGAATTTCACGCGAGACAACGAGGCAATAAAAAAAGAATATTTCTGGCTAAAGAAAATGCAGTTTAAAGGAGATGGTGAAAGTGCGTGCCTTGCTGTGGTGAGGTATAATAAAACTATATTAGCCAGTAGTAATTTACGGGATATAAAGAATTATTGCATCACTCATAAGATAGATTACCTAACCACTATGGATTTTTTGTGTGCCGCGCTAACGGGTGGTATATTTGATGAATCGAAATGTAATCATTTTCTTCAAAAAGTATTAGCTGCAGGTGGCAAATTGCCAGTAAAAAACAGGAAAGAATATACCTGCAGGGAGATCAATTTCTTATAGCGCGAACAGCCTGTAAATAGTTTAGAGAAGCTGAATCTGTTTTGCCGCGATAACCTGTTTATCCGCTTTAAACAGCTTGTTACCTTTTGTCTACACCTACACCCTCCTCAGCCTTTCCACTGCTTTTTCCAGCGTTTCGTTTTTTTTACAAAAACAAAAACGCAGCACTTTGTTATCGGTGGGCGTTTGGTAAAATGCTGAAACGGGGATAGTGGCTACGCCATAATCTTTGGTGATGCGGATGGCTATGTCTTTTTCCGTTTCATCACTGAAATGACCGTAGCTGCCCAGTATAAAATAGCTGCCGTAAGAGGCGTGCATTTTAAATCCAGTATCCTTCATCATTTGCAGAAAATAATCTCTTTTTTGTTGTATGAAACTGCCTAACGATTCGTACTGGTCTTTTTGCTTCAAAAAGGAAGCCAGCGCCACCTGCTTTGGCGTATCTGTAGAAAAACAATTGAACTGGTGTACTTTCCTGAACTCGGCTGTGGCGGCTGCCGGGGCTACGCAATACCCGATCTTCCAGCCTGTGCAATGGTAAATCTTGCCAAAAGAAAAACATACGAAACTTCTTTCCAGTAAATCGGGGTAAAGCAGCATGCTCCGGTGTGGCATTTCATCAAATATCACGTGCTCGTATACCTCATCGCTCAGGATAAAAATATCCGTTCCTTTAACTATGGTTCTTAATGCTGCTATATCTTCCTGCCCCAATATGGCGCCCGTGGGGTTATGCGGCGAATTGAGCATGATCATGCGGGTACGCGGCGTAACAGCGTGGCGCACTTCCTCCCAGTCAATTGTATAATCCGGGTAGTGCAAAGGAATAAGCACAGGTGTGGCGCCATTGATCACCACATTGGGTATATAACTGTCGTACCCCGGTTGAAAAATGATGACTTCATCGCCCGGTTGCAAAACACTGGTAAGCGCTGTATATATAGCATAGGTTCCACCGGGGGTAATGGTTATTTCCGTATCCGGATTTATGGCAGCTCCATATAAATTCCGTATCTTCTCCGCCAGCACTTCACGCAGTGGCATATAACCATTCATATGGGTGTACTGGTTGTATCCGTTTAACATGGCTTCATTTACCTTTGCGATCAGCGCTTCATTCATGGCAAAATCCGGGAAACCCTGCCCAAGGTTAACCGCATCATATTTCTTTGCCAGGGAACTCATAACCGTAAAAATGGTTGTGCCCACCTGGGGAAGCTTGGAAATAACGGATGGCATGAAAAATAATTTGGTTTTCGAAAAACGCAAAATTATTTGTTATAGGGCAAAGGCTCGGAAAGATTTCGGAACTTAGTAACTTGTAATGGACGGATGGTTTATTAGAATTTGTTATTTTAATGCTGCGATCCGTAATTCCTTCCTGGTGCAATTTGCATTTTTGTAACTAATAAATAATATAGTATGAAACGTTCAGCAACCGCCGTATGGAACGGCACAGGTAAAGATGGCAATGGCGTAGTGAGTACACAGAGCAGTGTGCTCAGTAAAACACAGTATTCGTATAAGTCGCGTTTTGAGAACGGCACAGGCACCAATCCGGAAGAGCTGATTGCTGCCGCCCATGCGGGATGCTTTAGCATGAAGCTGGCATTTTCACTGAATGAAGCAGGGTTTACTGCCGATGAAATTGATACCGGCTGTACGATTACACTGGAAGGCATGAGCATTACATCTTCTCACCTTGTACTAAAAGCAAAAGTACCCGGTATTGATAAAGCGAAGTTTGATGCGGCCGCAGCAGATGCAAAGGCCAATTGCCCGATCAGTAAATTACTGAATACGACTATTACCCTGGATGCCACGCTACTGTAGTAAAAATATTTGCTGCAACAGGTTATCAGGGTATTAAACAATTCAACAATAGTGCCATTGCAAGGTGGCATTATTGTTATAAGCCGCTCCTGCACCTTGTAAGGTGCACCCTGCAACACCGCATGCCTGCTTCAATGGGTCAGAAATTAAAAAACCTTTTCTCAAACAGCCATTTGGCAGGTTTGGGTTCGGCGTATTTTAGCCCAAACTGGTCAATGCTGCCAGCCCTGATATGTTCCACTGCTTCTTCAACAGAATCGGTGAGCAATACAAGATCCAGATCAGGAGGTGAAATGGTACCCGCTACTTTCAGCTTTTCTATATAATCCATCAGTTCCCTGTGAAAATCTTTGCAAAAAATAATAATAGGAAACGCTTTGATCATTTTGGTTTGGATGAGGGTCAGCGCTTCAAAAAGTTCATCAAGGGTGCCAAACCCACCCGGCATTACTACAAAAGCATAGGAGTATTTTACCAGCAGTGTTTTGCGAACAAAGAAATATTTGATATTCACCCATTTATCAAGATAAGGATTGGGATGCTGTTCATGAGGCAAAACAATATTGCATCCAACTGATCTTCCGCCAACCTCCCGGGCTCCCCGGTTAGCGGCTTCCATAATGCCCGGACCGCCGCCCGTCATAATAGTAAAACCAAGCTTTGCTATAGCTGCCGACAGTTGCTGTGTAAGTATATAATATTCATGATCTTCCCTAAATCTTGCCGATCCAAATATGGTAACGCAGGGTCCCGCAAAATGTAAAGCCCTGAACCCTTTAATAAACTCCCGGGCAACTTTTACAACAAATTTAAACTCTTCCCACCTCGATTGTGGTCCTTCTAAAAAGCGGATCTCGGATTTTGTGCCGTTGGCCATAACTATTTAAACATTTAAGCTTCCAAACCTACCAGATTTTTTGTTAAAAAGCGGTAACCATGTTAAGACAATATGTCATTATACTGTATATTCGGTTAATATGCTGAAAATCATATAAAATTGTTGATCTTTACCTTATATTATACAGGTTTACGTCAGGAAGGATGAAATGGCATCTATTTTGACATTATTGGGTTAATCATAAAAAGATTGGGTTATGAAGTTTAAAGTTGAAGAAAAGATAATACCACCAAAAGAGATGATTGTTGGCGATCCTGATGCAAAAGTACTTATTGTGGAGTATGGTGATTATGAAAGTGCTGATACAGCCAAAATTCACGATGTAATGCAGCAATTGCTGGAAACATATAAGGGGAAGATAAAATACAACTTTCGCCATTTTCCGCTTACCCGTATTCACCAGCGCTCATTCAAAGCTGCGGAAGCTGCCATTGCTGCAGGACAGGAAGGAAAGTTTTGGGAAATGCATAATATTTTACTGCATCACCAGCGTAATTTAGGTACTATCAGCCTCAAAGGCTATGCCCGTGATGTAGGCGTTACGCGCAAACACTTCCTTGATGATTTGATGAATTCAAAGTTCGGATGGTATGTAAGAGATGACCAGATGCAGGCTGTAGATGCAGGGGTTACAGATGTGCCCGCCATTTTTGTTAATGGAGAACGCTTTGAAGGAAAACCTACGCTGCAAAACCTGTCAGCGGTTATTACCCAGGCATTGAAGAGCAAGAAAAAAGTTTCTCAAAGAGCTTAAGTTCATCCTGTTCATGCCATGCATCTTACCTTACTGCTATTTAAGCTGCACAGTTTGAAGGAATGAAACGAAGGATAATTTTTTTGCTCAATCCAATTGCAGGTACAGGCAATAAGTCCCGCATAGGGAGGCTGATTGAAAAAAAGCTTACTGCGGCGGAAGTGGATTTTGAAATTTATCCTACCAATGGGGAAGGCAATTACAGTGCTATCCGCACTAAAATATTGCACGAGGGTGTAACAGACATTGTAGTGGCTGGCGGTGACGGCACCATAAGCAGTGTAGTACACAACCTGAGAGATACCCACGTTAATTTTGGACTTATTCCCTGCGGCTCCGGCAACGGACTTGCTTTTTGCGCCGGCATTTCAAAGAATCCCCGCAGGGCTATTGACCTTATTTTTACCGGCACACCGGTACTTACCGATGCTTTTACAATCAACAATAACTTTTCGTGCATGCTTAGCGGACTGGGCTTTGATGCACAGGTAGCCCATGATTTTGCAAAACAGAACAGGAGAGGGTTACTGACCTATATCAGGCAGACCTACAGCAATTTTTTAAAAGCCACGCCTTATCATTTTGAAATTTCAGCAAATGATACGCCCCTTTTTACCGAGGCTTTTTTTATCAGCATAGCCAACAGCAACCAGTTTGGCAACCGGTTTACTATTGCTCCCAAAGCTAATCTTAACGATGGTTTGCTGGATATTGTAATTGTGCAGAAAATGAACAAGCCGCATATGCTGCTTGCGGTACTGCGCCAGATCAGGATGGGAAAAGTAAACGAAACACACTATAAGAAAGAGGGAATTATCTATTATCAGACAAAGCACCTTCATATCAAAAACCCTGATTTAGCCCCGCTTCATATTGATGGCGATCCTAAGCCTACGGCGTCATCCTTTGACATCAGGGTTGTTCCGGATGCCTTCCGCCTGATACGGCCTTCGGCGCGCCGGCTTGCCAAAAACCAATCTTTTTAAACGCTTTTATATTGGATGCCGAGTGCAGCGCTCTCCTGATATCTAATTTTTCATTGCGGGTAAGATGAAAATTTAAGGCCGCTCCCTTTTGCTTAGGCAATGGGGTATAGGAAAAGGTAATTTTGTTAAAGGGAAACGTATACCCGGTATGCGCATACTGGATCATTTCATCATGATAATAGTCCTGCATCTTCATCCAGTTATGCTGCAGGGTCATAATGGGCTTTGTAAACATTCCTGTAATGCTGGGATCTTCATACCCTTCATCCCATTCACTGTCCTTCCGATCGCGTATTTGTATAAATACCACTCCGCCTGTATTAGCCGTTATCCAGTCTTCCATAACATGCAAAAAGCGAAGGGAAGATTCCTGCCCAAAATTATCACGCATGCCCGCATCCATTACATCAATAATAGGTGTGGAAGGCAGCCATACATTGGGCAGCACATACGGGAAAGTGGCATTAATGCGTAAGGTAGAAAGCAGCCGGAGGCTAAACGGATCCTGCTTTTTAAACATAGCGGCATAATCAATGGCATCCGGCTCGGCGGTTATACCGGCTGCCGAATCGGGCCAATTGCGCATCATAAAACTAACAGGCTGGGTGCTGAAGATCATTTTACGGCCATCCCTGGTAATAGTGGCATTAAAAAGCATAAGCGGGATTTTCGCATCGCTTTCATCTTCCATTATGTCTCTTAAAGTGTAATTGAGTATTTTGCCTGTATTGCGGTTGAATTGCTCTTCAAAAGCATAGCCCCTGTCTTTAATATAACTGAAGCGCCCTGCCCTGAATTGCTGCGCAGGAGCAAAAAGATCGCGGGTTACAAAGGAAGAAAACAGCGCGTTTAACAGGTCTTTGGATATATTATCGGCATACTGCTGATCCTGCAAATGAATGGAATCGCCCTGTTGCTTTAAACGAAACAGTTCGCGGTAATAAGCGGCCCCCAGCATACCTCCGGAGGCACCGTTGATCATAAAGGTTTTTTTGAGCAGCTCCCCACCCATTATACTGTCTAACTGCTGCATTACATTCAGGGCAAATGTAGCCGACCGCGTACCGCCTCCGCTTACATTTATTACATACAATAAAGGCAGCGCTTCTTTTTGCCGGAGCTTCCATCTTTCCAGGATTCCAATCATGTTCTTCTTGTCTGCATCCATTTTTTCAACCGTACACAATTGCATGATGCTGTCTCTGTCGTAAACAGGACGCTCCGTGCGGTTCGTATAATTGATACCGTAAGCTTTGTTGCGCGGATCAATAATCTCTTTTTCAAATAAAAAATTCAATCCTATGCCCAACAGCAGTAAAGTAGGAAATGCCCAGCTTTTAAGCCAGTAGGTGAGCGCCCCGGAACCGGCAATCAGTACAGAAAAGAATAACAGGATAGCCGCGGCGGCAGGGATAATAAAAAAAGGTTTATCCATCAGCATACCTATAATGGCCAGGAACAGGAAAGCCACGATGATGGATATGACAGCGGAAAAATGGTGCCTTTTAAAAACAGTATCAATAAACTCCTGCGAATAATGGGCTACGTTACGCGGTTTTTTCAACTTCATCCTCGTATTAAAAAACCAGTCAACACGCAATATTCCTTTCTCATGAAAATGTTTGCCGCCTATGCCAAACTGTGCGGCAAATGCTTTGGGATCCCTGAAAACAGGTTCCATCGTACGCATCATGGATTTCTCCGTTCTGAAAAAGTATAAAAAGGAAATGATGAAAGCGAAGCTCAGTCCTGATAAAAACCCCATTACCAGTATCATAACGCTCCCTATGGGGAGCAGTTCATTATGCACATCATAATAAACGCTTTTGCAGAAATAGAAAAGGAGGAACAGCAGCGGGATAACCGCGTTGTTGATGCAGTATTTTAAAAAAGGCTTGGAAGTAGTAGCTAAAAATTTGAACTGGTTGCTGTGTAAAATAAACGTAGTGATGTTCCAGCTCATAATAAAAATACCTGTAGCCATGCCCACTATGGCCATACTGAGCCCGTTCACTTCCCCGAGGTATTCAGGCGCCAGGAAAAGAGAATCGGCGCCAAAAGCGCTCATAAAATCGCCATGGATAGCGCTGGCTAAAATGAACCAGAAAACAAGGAGCAACTGGTAACGCCTGAGATGAAGAATGAAAAGCTGAACAGGAAAGGAGTAATAAAAACCCTTTATATATACTTTTATGTTGGAAGCAGCAGGCATTAACGCAATATAATACTTTGATATTTAACGCAGAAGACCTTAAAATAATATACCGTTAACCGCTATTATCTTTCCTTATTAACAGGGGCCAACAAAACAACGACCCTGTATAACTATTACAATAGTGTTAAGGCAATCAAATTATGCCTGTATATTATAGGGGCTGTCTGAAAAGTAATATTTTGCCACAAGCCAACCTGCCTTTAGGCAGGAACACGAAAAAAATAAAACCTGAAGTTAGGACTTTGCATCCTTGTGTCTTAGTGGCACATCTTCTATGCCAGTCCTTTTGGGGCAGCCTCATTTCATGTTTGACATAACGCTATACTGTGAATGCCCCTTTTACTTCCGCACCAGGTATAGCACCCACACCAGTGATACCAGCAGCAGCATGGCGGTAAACTGGTGTAATACGCCAAACCAAACCAATGCATTAGCAGCAGGCGAATACAAAATGGTACATATGCCCAGCAGCACCTGCGCCAGCACCAGTACCAGCGGTAACACTTTGGTTTTATTCAGCCAGGGTGATACAGCGGTTTTTTGTATGGTAACAAACCAGGCAATAATGAGTATAACCATGAGGTAAGCCAAGCCGCGGTGAATAAAATGCACCATGAAGGGGTTGTTTACCAGGTTTGCTGATCCTTGTACATTGAATAATGTTGCCGGAAGCCATTCGCCGTTAATCGTAGGCCAGGTAGGCGCAACAGTGGCTGCCCTAAGCCCCGCCATAAAGCCGCCATAGCAAAGTTGAACAAATAGTAGTAACAGCAGCGCAACCGTAAATTTTTTTAGCGCAGGGTTATGCACGGTTTGTTGTTCCGGTACCAGCAAACGGAGGGCAAACCATAAAGTATATACCAGTAAGCCTAAGGCCGCTACAAAATGCGTTGTTAATTCAATATGCCCTACAAAGTATTTTTCAGGTACCAGCCCGCTTTTTACCATTATCCAGCCAATAGCGCCCTGCAAAGCGCCGAGCAAAAAAAGGATAACCAGGGGAATAATCATTTCTTTTTTAAATTTTTTCTTCAGCACGAACCATGCAAACCCCACCATAAAAACAATGCCCAGCAACCGGGCCCAGAAGCGGTGAAACCACTCCCAGAAGAAAATAAATTTAAAGTCGGATAATGAAAAGTTGGAATGCAGGTATCTGAACTGGTCGGTTTGCTTGTATTTATCAAATTCAGTCTGCCAGGCTATATCGCCCACAGGCGGTAACATGCCTGTAATGGGTTTCCACTCTGTAATGGAGAGTCCGGATTCAGTAAGACGGGTAATGCCCCCAATCAATACCTGTATCATAATCATACCCGCACCTGTTAATAACCACCAGGCCACCGCCCTGTTGGGTGAGGGTGAAAGCGATTTGTTCATAACTGCAAAAGTATTTATTCTTAACATTGCAGCACGATTATATGTTACAGGCGTTTTACCAGGATATATATATTGAAGCAGGTTGCGATGAAGCGGGGCGCGGATGCCTGGCCGGGCCTGTGTTTGCCGCAGCCGTAATATTACCCCGCAATTTTTTTCACCCTGTGCTCAATGATTCCAAACAGCTAACCGCGGAACAGCGCAGCGAAATGAGAACATATATTGAAGAAAAGGCGATAGCCTGGAATGTGGCAAGCGTGGACCATGAAGAGATTGACCGGATCAATATATTAAATGCCTCTTTTAAAGCCATGCACCTGGCTTTAGACGGGCTGACCATTATACCTGAATTGCTATTAATTGATGGTAACCGGTTTCATGCCTATCAAAAAATTGATCACCGTTGCATCATAAAAGGCGATGGTATTTATGCCTCAATTGCTGCTGCCAGCGTACTGGCCAAAACCTGCAGGGACGCATACATGATGAAGCTGCATGAAGATTTTCCGCAGTACAACTGGTATAATAATAAAGGGTATGGAACAATGGCACACCGGAAAGCCATTATTGCACATGGATTAAGTCCTTTTCACCGGAAAAGTTTTCAATGCATCCCTGCTCAAATGGGAATGTGGGAATAAAAACGCATGATCAAAAAAATAGCTCCCGATAAATGGAGGCATTTCCTGGTTGGTGTTGCAATGGGCGCCCTGTTGCAGGCAATTAGCTGGTGGCTTTGGCCAACAAATATCTTTTTATCATCCATAATGGCACTGGCAATGGTCATTACTATTAGCTATGGTTTTGAATTGTTCTCAAAAATTACCGGGAAAGGCAGGTATGATTTTATGGATGCCGTGGCTTCCGTAACAGGCGGTGTGTTGGGGATGGCTGCGGTTTTATTACCGCAAGCCGGACTGGTACACCTGTAATGTTTGCAGGAAAAGGTGGTTGTGCGGAAAAACTACAGGTATGAAGCGGCTTTCTGCATCATCAACGCAGTAATTTGGCCGGCATCGTATGGAAATGAAATATCAACGGGCTGTGCATCAGCATACCATTCTTCAAAAATGGTATTGAAATTTTCAGGAAGTTGTGGTAATGTTTTTACTCCCAGTTGCCGCAGGGCAGCCGCATTGCACTGCTGTTCATATTGCCCTTTGATGGGCATCACCATTATTTTTTTCTTTAAATGCAGGGCCTCCGAAGGTGTTTCAAAACCCGCTCCACAAACAATCGCGGCGCAATGGATCAGGCTTTCGCCAAATCTTTCTTTGCTTACCGGTATAAAAGTGAGATGCCCCTGCCTTGTTTGAACCTTTACTTCTCTTGAAAAAACCTGGAACCGGTACGAAGTAAGTTTCCCAAAAAATTTACGGATATCGCCATCGCAGTAAGAGGGTAAATAAACGGTTATATGATTATCGTTGAACGGACGGGCATTCCATATTTCAGATTTAATAACCGGCGTAAGAATAAAATCATCGTATTGTTTGAAATGCAGTCCCATATATTGTGTGGCGCCCGCATAGCTTTTCAGGAGCCACTCACCGATATGGCTTCGTTGAACCGGACGGGGTGTTTTTGCCGACATAAAACTCGCCTGGTGCCCGAAATGAATGGAAGGTGCTTTTTTTTGCCGGCAGGCCAGCGAGGTTATACATTCAAAATCATTTATTATAAGATCATATTTTTCCACAGGTAAAGCCGCTATTTCTTTTTTGATATGAAGCGGCGAAATCTTTTTTATCATTGAAAAATAATCAAGACTTCCCTTACAGGTATAAAACAAACTTAACCCTTTGCTCCTGTATTTTATGGGTGCATCAAGATGCAGACTGCTGTTAGCGCCGCTTAAGAATATATCTACCGTTCCATATTGCTGCAGGTGAGGCAATAATTCCATGGCCCTGCTGATATGCCCGTTACCCGTTGCCTGAATAGCATAGAATATCTTCATACAATCAATTTTTACTCACCACTTACTACTCACCACTCTCCCATCCTATCCCGTTAGCGAACTGGTATAATAGCTAACCTCATCTGTAACTACATTAGGCTGAGGTGTTTCTTTCTCCACTTTTATTTCCGGGAAATCAGCCGCTTCAAACTGAAACAGCTTCCATTCCTTTTTATAATACTCCAATGCCGTGCAATGCTCTATCCAGTCGCCGCTATTCATATAAGTAACATTGCCTTCTTCATTATGTACTACTCTTTTTTGCGGTTTATGAATATGTCCGCAAATAACATAATCGTACTTTTTCTTAATCGCCAGTTCCGCGGCAGTCAATTCAAAATCATTAATTTTTGTAACCGCTTTATTTACACCTTCCATTACCTTTTTTGAAAGCGAGACCCGCTCCTGCCCCATACATCTTAGAACCGTATTGATAAACCGGTTAACCAGTATTAATGCGCCATAACCGGTACTTCCCAGCTTGGCCAGGAATTTAGCGCTCCCTTTAGTGGTGTTATCAAATACATCACCATGAAATACCCAGGTCATTTTATTGTCTATTTCCAGCACCAGCTTGTCGGTTAGCATAAAGTTACCCGCCCTGCAACCGGAATAGCGCCTTAGCACTTCATCGTGATTACCCGTAATATAAAATACGCTTGTACCATTGGTGATACAATGAATGAGCTCTTTTATAACACCGAGATGAGCGGCAGGGAAATAGCTTTTGCTGAACTGCCATGCGTCAATAATATCGCCATTAAGAATAAGCACGGAAGGCGCAATACTTTTAAGATAAGCGCTTAGTTCTTTAGCCTTGCACCCATAGGTACCCAGGTGCACATCGGATATAACAACAACATCAACGGGGCGTTTATCCATGAGAAATATGTTTCTCAAATTTCGCTGCTTCACATTACTATGATATTAAGCCGGCGTTAAGAAATAGTGAGGAATTGGTGCAGAGTTGAAAAGCTTGGAGGGATATTTTCTGCCCGGAGAACATATAAATTTAAATATGCGGTTTTAATGCTGAAAAGCAGGAAGTTCTACGCTTCGTCCTTGTATAGGTATAGAAAGCTAAACCTCAAAAAAGTACCCAACAATAAAACGTCTGCTCCCATGCAGCAAAAAAGTAAAAAAGAGTTACTATTTATATCAGAAGGGACGCTAATTAAAAAATAAAAGAATGGGCTAATGTTTACAAAGGGTAAACTATTCCTGGACTTTATAATTTAATCCATTCAGGAGAGGTTAATTTAACATTAGTGTAATACTCATTAGGTCAGTTTCTTAGTAATAAAAAAAATATTTGAGTTATTTTTTAACGTTTACTTATTGTTTTTCAAAGAAATACCTATTTTTAGTATTAACAAACAATTAATAATAGTTTCCAATTCCCTTAACCATTATTTTACATTCACCTGTGACCTTTATTATTCTAAAATTTAAAACTACGCTTATGAGCAAAAAGTTAGGTATCTGGCGAATAGGCATCGCCATGCTGGCATTATGGGCCCTGCCATTACTGTCTCTCGCGCAACAAACCGTTACCGGAAGAGTAACTTCTTCCAAAGACCAAAACCCGCTGGAGGGTGCATCCGTTACGATAAAAGGCACGACCAGGGGTACTTTAACCACATCGGAAGGACAATTTTCTATTGATGCCAAAAGAGGCGATGTGCTTGTAATAAGTGGAATAGGATATATATCCACTGAAGTAGCAGTTAGTGGAGCTGTTGTAGCTGTAGAACTCAAAGAAGATACACGTAACCTCAGTGAAGTGGTGGTGACTGCGATTGGAATCAAACAACAGAAAAAAAGATTGGGTTTTACTACCCAGGAAGTAAATACGGAGCAATTGTCCAACTCCCGTACTATGAACCTCGGCACTGCCTTATCCGGGCAGGTGGCAGGTCTTACTGTCACCAATCCTACGGGTATGTTTCAGAAACCTTCGTTTGTATTAAGGGGAAAGAATCCCCTCATTGTTATTGATGGCGTTCCGGTTGAAACGGATTTTTATGATGTTTCCGGTGAAGATATTGAAAACATTAATGTGCTGAAAGGTATTGCCGCATCTGCCTTGTATGGTTCAAGAGGGAAGAATGGAGCCATACTAATCACCACTAAGAATGCAAAAAAAGAAGGGATGGAAGTTAATTTTACTACCAATAACATGTTCACAGCCGGTTTTGCCGCCTTCCCAAAAACCCAAACGGAATATGGTAGCGGATCGAACGGACTATATGAATTCTGGGATGGCGCCGATGGTGGCATCTCCGATGGTGACATGACCTGGGGTCCTAAACTCAACGCCGGTGTTAAAGTTCCGCAATGGAACAGCCCAATCAGGAATAAACAAACCGGAGAAACTATAGAATGGTACGGAGATGTAAAAGGTACCATATATGATGACCGTTCAAAATATGAGCGTGTGCCTACTGACTTTGTTTACCATAACAACCTTAAAGATTTCCTGCAAACAGGTTTTGTAACTACCAATAATTTTTCTGTTGCTTACAAAGGTGAAAAAGCACGGTACTACGCTTCCGGAAAATATGCTTACCAGAAGGGGCAGGTTCCCAATATGTCTCTCACTACAGGTAGCCTTAACTTCAATGCCGCGTTTGATATTTCTAAAAATCTAACAATTGAAAGTTCGCTTTCTTATAATAAGGTATCTTCTCCAAATTATCCGCGATATGGATATGGTCCCAAAAATCACATTTATACAATCCTGATCTGGATGAGTGATGACGTAAACGGAAAGGATCTGAAAAATCATATGTACGTACCCGGACTTGAAGGATACCGTCAGGCTAATTATAACTACGCCTGGTATAACAATCCATACTTTGCTTCGTACGAACTGGAGCAGAAACAGGACAGGGATGTAGTGGATTTGCAAATGAAAGCGTTGTGGAAGGTAACAGAAGACCTTAATATCCAGGTGCGCGGAACAGGCAGAAATGTTTCCAATTTCGAGTCTATGAAAAGTCCCAAGTCTTATATGAACTATGGCGATTCGAGGAATGGTGATTACAAAATATGGAACTCTTCACAATTGAATATTGATGCAGACGTACTGGCATCTTACAGCAAAGAGGTTTCAGAGAATTTCCAGGTAGGTATCAATGCCGGCGCTTCGGTATTTAACCGTAACTATTCACAGGAATACCAATCATCCGATGGTTTGATCGTTCCTTTTGTATACAGCCTTAACAATACACAAGGACCGGTACAGGCAAGTAACTATTTGCAGGAAAAATCAATCCGAAGCGTTTATGGAGCCGCTAATCTGGATTTTTACAATGCAGTTTTCTTAAGTTTTACAGCCCGAAATGACTGGTCATCCACCTTGCCGGTGAAACATAATTCTTATTTTTACCCATCCGTTTCGTTGAGTACTATGGTTTCTGAGTATATCAAGATGCCGTCATTTGTTGATTATTTGAAATTATACTCTTCATGGGCGCAGGTATCAAGCGATTTAAATCCATACAGTATATATTCCGCCTACAATAAAGGGACTACTTACGGTAGTACGCCTTCGGTATATTATCCTGCAGGCATTATTAATCCGAACATTCTTCCGGAAAAATCGTCTTCTTATGAAATCGGGTTGTCTTCTGCCTTCCTTAATAACAGGCTGAGCTTAGATCTGACCTATTATAATATAAAGGATGAAAACCAGATTATTGATTTGGGAATTTCAGAGGCTTCCGGCTTTACATCCCGGAAGGTTAATGGCAATGTTTATACAACCAATGGCTTTGAAATAGTAGCTGGTTATAAAGCTATAAAAAGGCAAAATTTCAGTTGGAGTATTGCGGCTAACTGGTCTACCTATGTAAAGAAAATTACAGAGATTTATGGAGATCAGCCCAAATTTGGCAACCTTAAGTTGGGTGAAAGAGTTGATAGCTATTATGCTACGGTTTGGCAAAAAAGCGCAACAGGAGAGCTGATCCTGGGTGCCAATGGATTGCCTATCAGAGATGCTTTTGCACAGAATCTCGGTCACCTGGATCCGTCCTGGCGATTAGGATTAATGAATAAGTTCAATATCAAAGGCTTTGATATTGGAATAGATATAGATGGCGTATGGGGTGGTATTATGAACTCAACTACCGTAGAAAAAATGTGGTGGGGAGGAAAACATCCGAGTTCAACAGAGTTTCGGGCAGCCGAATATGCCGCGGGGCAACCGGTTTACGTTCCGGAGGGAGTAGTGGTTACAGGCGGAGAACTGCAGCGTGACGTATTGGGTAATGTAATATCCGATACCAGAACTTACACACCTAATAAAACAGCCGTGAGCTGGCAAACCTGGGGGCAGCAATATCCTTACAGGGCCAGGGTAACTGAAAAAGAGAACGAGAAATTCGCTAATACCTTCGACCGTTCATTTTTTAAACTAAGAAGAGTTGCGGTTGGTTATGATCTGGCAAAAGTAATTAATCTGGGTACCTGGATTAAAGGACTGAATGCCCAGGTATTTGGTTATAACCTGCTGATATGGAAAAAAATTCCATTGCTTGATCCTGATTATGGTACTGGTAATGACGGCGACTTACAAGACCCGTCACCCAGGTATGTAGGCTTTTCGCTGAATGTGAAATTATAGTTCAAGTTTATAAACACTTTAAAGCATTAGAACGATATGAAGAAGATACTATTAATAGTTACTGCTGCTTTTTTTGCTTTGGCTTCCTGCAAAAAAGATCTGGCAGAAATAAATGTTGACCCTAACCGGGTAACGGAAACGCACCCTCAGCTTCAACTCACTCAAATTCAATGGAACGCATTTCAATATAACACAGGTACCGGTTCGCTTTATGCTATGAAAATGCTGGTGCAAACTGATGGCGAAAGCAGTGGCCAATATTATAAATGGGATCGTTCCGACTTTGGGGCGTATTCCCGTATGCGGGATGTAACCAAAATGATGGAAGAAGCCGAACGCATTAACAGCAAGGCTTATATTGCACTGGGTAAATTTTTCAGAGCTTTTTATTTTCTTAATCTGACGCTTACCTTCGGAGATGTGCCCTATTCGCAGGCTTTGCAGGGTGAAACACAGGCGGAATATGCTCCGCCGGTATATGATGCCCAAAAAGATGTATTTAAAGGCATCCTGGCCGAACTGAAAGAAGCTAATGATATATTAGCGGCCGAAAACACCATTATTGCAGGGGATATTATTTATGGAGGTGATGTTACAAAATGGCGTAAACTGGTAAATGCTTTTCGTTTGAAAGTGTTACTGCTGCTTTCTAAGAAAGAAGCTGATGCTGATTTCAACCTGAAATCAACCTTTGCACAGATTGTTACCAGTGAACCCCTTTTTACCGGTAATGAAGATGATGCAAAATTAGTATTCCTTGATCAGCAGGGAAACCGCTATCCTGAATTCAATTCCAGCGGATATGGCTCCGGTATGTATATGGATTCTACTTTTATACGCCGCCTGCAGGATCGTGAAGATCCGCGGTTGTTTATTTATTGTACGCAAACCAAAAATGCGGAAGATGGTGGCCTGGCTATTGATAACTTTGCTGCCTATGAGGGTGGAGACCCTGCCGCTCCTTATGCGGAAGTAAATACCAAGGCAGCCAACGGTAAAACTTCTAAAGTAAATAACAGGTACCATAAAGATCCAACTACAGAGCCATTGGTGCTGTTGGGATATGCCGAACAACAATTGATTATTGCAGAAGCCATTGTAAGGGGCTGGGTTGCAGGAAATGAAGTGGATTATTACAACCAGGGCGTAAAATCATCCTTTAAGTTTTACGAAACGTATGCCAAAGGATTGGGGAGCTATGTAACACCCGCTAAGGCAGATGCTTATCTTGCCAAAGCAATTAATAACCTTTCAACTGCGGCCACGCCGGAAGAAAAGATTGAAAAAATAATTATGCAGCGTTATTTACGCGCATTCCAGCAATCTCCGTGGGGACCGTTTTTTGACCATCTCAGAACCGGCTATCCCTCGTTCCGCAGGCCTGCAGGGGTTGCCATACCTTTTCGCTGGATTTATCCGGAGGCAGAATATAACAATAATGCTACCAACGTTTCCGCGGCAATTAAAAATCAGTTTGGCGAGGGAAATGATAAAATCAGCGCTGAACCGTGGTGGGTTAAGTAAACAAAGTTGCAACTTGGAATTTTTATACCCCTTTGGGAAACCAGGAGGCTGTCATTCATGGCAGCCTCTTTTTTTATTACTGCTACCCGTTTCAAATGCTTATTTCCCTGTTTTCATCTACATTTGAAAATACCGCATGTTATCATTTTTCATTCCATACAAAAGTTCGCAAATACATTGTTTGCAATGGGGAACAGGTGAAAAAATATTACTCTGTTTTCATGGCTTCGGTGAAACCGCTGACAGTTTTATACCTATTGCCCGGCAGGTTGAAAATAAATATACCATTATAGCTGTTGATCTTCCCCTGCACGGAAAAACGGTATGGAAGGAAGGAATGACATTTACCATTGAAAACCTGGTAGCGATTATTGACGCCATACCTGTAATGCATAAGCGCTCTTTTTTGGTGATGGGCTACAGCATGGGCGGCAGGATAGCATTGCATTTATACCAGCTTATCCCCCAACGGATAAGGCAATTGATTTTGCTGGCGCCAGACGGATTGAAAATCAACTTTTGGTACCGGCTGGCAACGCAAACCATCTGGGGCAACAGGTTGTTTAAATACTTTATGAAAAAGCCCGGTATTTTTTTTAGAGTTACCACTACGCTCAAAAACAGGGGGATGATTAATATGGGCGTATACAATTATGTACACCAGTACCTCAACCAGGAAAATAAGCGAACGCAATTGTATACCATATGGACTACCATGCGTAAATTGAGACCACGGGTAAAAATGATAAAAGCGCTTATTCCAAAGAATAATACACCCGTACTTTTAATATACGGCCGGTACGACAGGATAATACGCCATACTACAGGCAGTCATTTTAAAAAAGGTATAGAAGACTACTGCACGGTGCATATCCTTCCCTGCGGTCACAGGATATTGCACGAAAAAAACACGGCGGCTATTGCCGCTTTATTATAGTAGCGCAATTTGCCCTAATTTGTGTGTATGATATTATTTATCATCAGTTTTGTTTTGCTGAGCGCATATTATTTTTTGATACATTATTATCATAAAGGGTGGAAACAGGTTCCCCGTTTCGATAATACAATAACAAACGATTTTATTGCTGCAGAAAAAATTTCAGTGATCGTTCCGGCGCGAAATGAAGAAGCCGTAATAGAACAATGTATCCTTTCCCTATTACAGCAATCCTACCCAAAAGCATTATTAGAAATTATTATAGCGGATGACCACTCAACCGATGGCACGGCCGCTATCGTTCAGCGCTACCGCAACCAGAACATACAATTATTATCCCTGCAGGAAAAA
Organism: Agriterribacter sp.; assembly: GCF_035497235.1. Classification (GTDB taxonomy): domain Bacteria; phylum Bacteroidota; class Bacteroidia; order Chitinophagales; family Chitinophagaceae; genus Agriterribacter. Next base: position 50,294 of record NZ_DATJEB010000033.1, on the reverse strand, counting down.
ACCATCTCCGCCCGGCCAATAATGGCTTTTAAGAAAAAAGCAATAGAAACGGCCATACAGGCGGCAACCGGCACTTTAATAGTTACTACCGATGCGGATTGCACGTTCCATAAAAACTGGATCAGCACCATTGCCGCTTTTCACCAGCATAGTAAAGCGGTTTTCATTGCATCGCCTGTAAAAATAAAACCCGGCAATACATTGCTTTCCGTTTTTCAAAGTATAGATTTTGCCATTCTGCAGGGTATAACGGGAGCTTCCGTACATACAAAATTTCACAGCATGTGCAATGGCGCCAACCTTGCCTACAAAAAAACAATTTTTAACGAAGTAAATGGTTTTGAAAACATTGATCATATTGCTTCAGGCGATGATATGCTGCTTATGCAAAAAATATACAGCAGGTACCCCGGTGGAATTGCTTACCTGAATGCACCGGAAGTTATCGTGGAAACTTTACCTGCCCTTAGCTGGAAAGCTTTTATTAACCAGCGGATCCGCTGGGCCAGTAAAACCGGGCAGTATAAAGACAAGCACATTGTATTTGTACTCGCGCTTGTATATATACTTAACCTGTGCCTTTTTATTTTATTGGCCGGAAGTATAGTATACCCCGGCTGGCTATTATTTTTTGCAGTGGCTGTTTTTTATAAAACACTTATTGAATGGCATTTTGTAAAAGAGATATTAGCCTATTTTAACCTTCAGCAGCTTATGCGCTGGTTCCCGCTGTTTCAGCCATTGCATATAGCCTATACCGTTATAGCGGGTTTTTTGGGCAGCTTCAGCAGTTATGAATGGAAGGGAAGGAGGGTGAGATGAAGAGGGGTATGAAAGTGTGAAAGTGTGAAAATGGAGAGAAGTCAAAAAAATACTGTGCGATGATTTTTTAATGCGCATTTACCGGTAGCGTTATATTCTTTTTAAATTTTTGCAGGTAGATCATCGGGATGCAGCAAAGCACAAACAGTCCTACCAGTAAATAAATATTATCATAGGTTACCAGCATGGTTTGTTTTGCAACAGCTCCTTCTATGGCCCTGTTGGCCATTTGCTGCGCATCGAAAGCGCTATAGCCCCTGCCCTGGAAACCCTGTATATAGGCCTGCTGTCTTTCTATAAAAGCCGGGTTGTAAGGGTTAATATTTTCTAATAAAATATTCCTGTTGATGCCGCTTTTAATATGAATGAGCGTGGTAAGAATGGCGATACCAAAAGAGCCGCCTAACTGCCGCATCATATTGTTCAAGCCTGTGCCCTGGCCAATATCTTTTCCGTGCAAATCCTGCACAGCCAGTGTAGTAAGCGGAACAAACAGCATACTCATGCCAATACCCCGTATAATCAAAGGCCAGAAAAAATAATGGGTACCCGACTCCAGCGTAGCATTTGACATAATGAGACTGAACACAAAAAACAATACGAATCCTATAGTAGACATAAACTGGGCAGGCACACCGCGTTTCAGCATCATACCTACAAAAGGCATCATACATATGGTTGCCACACCACCGGGAAACAATAATTCGCCGGTTTGCTGCGCCGAAAAACCAAGCAGGTTCTGGCAAAACACCGGGAAGATGAATACAGAGCCATATAAAGCAAAGCCCAGCGAAAAGGAAGTGAAGATGCCCACACTAAAGCTTCGGTATTTTAGTATCCTGAAGTTTACTACCGGGTGATTGGTACGCAGTTCCCGCCAGATAAAAGCAACAGCGGCAACAACAGCGCTAATGGTAAGCACCGCTATATAAGGTGTAGCGAACCAGTCTTCGGTCTCTCCCTTTTCCAGCACCACCTGCAGGCTTCCCACCCCAATGGCCAGAAAGCAGATACCCCACCAGTCAATGGGTTGTCCTTTGGCATATTTGGGAGATTCTTTTACAAACATCGAAACCAGGAATACTGCCAGGGCGCCCACAGGCACATTTACATAAAAGATCCATGGCCAGCTAAAATGGTCGGTAATATAGCCCCCGATAGTGGGTCCTATGGTAGGACCAACCACTGCGCCCAGTCCAAACAGCGCGGTAGCCATACCTACCTCTTCGCGTGGCCAGGTTTCTAATAATATAGCCTGCGCTGTAGAAAGTATTCCACCGCCTGCCAGCCCCTGTAATATGCGGAAAGCGATCAGCTCATACAATCCGGTGGCATTACCGCAAAGCACGGAAGCGATAGTAAATAAAATGATAGAGGTTATGAAATAGTTCTTTCTTCCAAACCGGTCGCCCAGCCAGCCCGACATGGGTAGCACAATTACATTGGCTACCGCGTAACCCGTTACCAGCCACCCCGCATCTTCGAGCGTTGCCCCCAGGTTGCCCATGATCTGCGGCAACGCCACATTCACAATGGTAGTATCAATTAGCTCCAGTAATGAAGCCATGATTACCGTAAGCGTAATGATCCATTTTCTTAAGCCATGCTCCGCCATCGCTTTTTTTGAATATTTTTTTCTATGAAACTAAACCCAGTATTACCACTCACCACTCACTACTCACCGCTACTTCGTATGCACCACAACTTTTACACTCATTCCGGGTCGCAGCTTTTCCATTAAAGCAGGATTCGGATCCAGTTCTATCCTTACCGGCAGGCGCTGCACCACTTTTACGAAATTACCGGTAGCGTTATCGGGCGGAAGTAAAGAAAACTTTGCGCCGGTAGCGCCTGCAAAGGATGCTACCGTTCCTTTTACCGCCGAATCCGGATAAGCATCCACACGAACGTTTACTTTTTCACCAATCCTCAGGTCTTGCATTTGTGTTTCCTTAAAATTGGCAGTTACATATATGCCTTTATCATTTACAATGGCAAGCATGGGCTGACCGGCCTGCACTAATTGACCTAACTGAATATTTCTTTTGGAGGCGATGCCATTTGCAGGGGCAATGATAGCCGTGTACGATAATTGCAGTTTGGCAAATGCTACATCAGATTCCCTGCCGGCGATATTAGACGCCATTGCCATAGTCTGCTGTTCGTTGGTGCTTACTTTTTTATTAACTACCGGCACCTGGGTTTGAGCAACAAGCAAGGCTGCCTCCGCCGATTCCTTTTCGGCTTTTGCGCCATCGTATTGTGCTTTGGTAATCGCATGATCGCTGAACAGGTTTTTATAACGGTTGTAATCTTCAGAAGCCTTCCATACTTTTATTTTCGCGGCTTCCACATTGGCCCTGGCGGTAGCAATACCAGATTCGGACTCCTGTACCGCATAACGGGATACGATTACCGATTGCCTGGCCGATGCCAGGCCTGCTTCTGCCTGTTGCAGTTTGATGTTATAATCCCGGTCATCTAATATAGCCAGCGTATCACCGGCCTTAACTTCCTGGTTATCGGTAAAGCGTATTTCTTTTACATACCCGCTCACTCTTGCTATTACAGGGCTGATGTCGGCATCTATCTGCGCATCGTCTGTTACTTCATGGCTTTGAAAATAAAAATATTCTCTCAGCGTAAATATCAACGCCACAATCAGAACGAGCGCCAGTATAACAGGGAAGATGATTTTTTTTCCTTTGCTTTTTTCCGCTTGTTTTTTTTCACTCATAAAATAGCTTTAAGCCTTGTTTGGATTAGGTTATGGCTCAATATGCCCGGTTGATTTCAAAAGCGTATACCAGGCTGCCGTTGCATCACACTTAGCGAGCTCCAGACCAATGCGTGATTGGTACAATAAGGTTTGTGCATCAATCCGGTCGGTAGTAGTAGCCAGGTTATTACGAAACTTCGATTCCATGATGCGCTCGTTTTCCGTAGCCTGTGCAATAGCGTCCTGTAGAACACTTATTTTTTCCAGTGCCTGTTTATACTGCCGGTAACTTTGATTTACTTCCGTTTTGATCTGATCCCGCATCATATCATACCTGCCGGCAGCTTCCTGTTTCTGAATTTTTGATTCGGTTAGCTTGTTTTTATTTTTATACAGGCTGCTAATATCCCAGGCCACATTTACGCCCACTATAAAAGGCGCCAGGTAGCCGCCGTTTTTGGGAATAATATTTCCGGATGGATTAATGAAGTACAAATTGCCACCCGCACTTACGGTTGGCAATTTTTCATCCTGTGTTTTTTTTATGCCGATGTCAGTAAGTTTCAACTGGTATTGCAGCGCTGTTAATGCTTTACGGTCTTTCAATGCCAGCTCGAGGAAATTTTCAAACGAATTATTTACCCCCAGCTTATAACCCACATCTTCTTCTTCAATAACAATGCTGTCGGGCAGACCTAACAATATATCTAAGTTATAGTTAACTATTTTCCGGTTATTATCCAGCTCAATTGCGTTCAGCTTCATTTTTGATGCTTCCAGTTCAAACCGCAATACATCATTTTTTGTGGCCAGCCCCTGCGCTTCAAACTTTTTAATTTCAGCGAGTTTATTTTCTATGTCTTTAAGGTTTTGTACAAGTATCTTCTGGTTCTGCCGCAGCTTATAGTAATTGATATACGATTGAATAATATCAAAAGCCACTTCTTCTTTATCCGATTCAACATTCAGCCTGCTTATTTGCAGCAGCAGGTTTGCCGACTGCCTGGCATACCGCAACCGGTTGCCTTCAAAAACAGGCTGGTTAATGCCGAGTGAAGACTGGTATAAAATATTATCAAAAGGCAGACTTAATTTCTGAGGATCATTACTATTAGTGCTTGGCAGGTAAAATGTTTGCGAAAGCATCAGTGCGTGGTTGTAGCCAGCACTTATTTTGGCAGATGGGAGTGAAGCGTCTTTAGCCTGCTCCTCCTGCGATATAGCCTGCTCCATTTCCAGTGTGCGGAGCTTTAATTGTTTGCTGTTCCGGATGCCCATTGTTACTGCATCCCGGAGATTTAATATTTTGGTTTGAGCATATAATTGAAAAATTCCCGTTACCCAAAAGAGTAGTACGGCTGCTGATTTTTTCATATTGTACTATAGTTGAGCTTTTTAATGCTGACTTTTTATATCGAGGTGGGCTTTCAGCAATGCTTTCAGGTGTATTTTTAGTTTGGGGATCATTTTTTTGCTGTACGTTTCCTCATCATTTTTGTCAATATGCATTAACCTGCAATACAAGCTTTTGGATAAAGTAACCTGGGTAAGCGTTCCCATTATGCAGCCAACAGTAAGTTCCATATCTACCTTCCTGAACACTTTCAGCTTTTGACCTTCCGTAATGATCTTTTTTATCTGTTCGAAGTTCTTCAGTTTAATATCAGTGATCATTTCTCTTATATCATCTGATTGTATGGTAGGCAGATGCAGCGTCATGATGCAATGAAATTTGTAATTGTTTACGATCTTATCTACATACAGGTCAATAAGCCGTTCCACCTTATCCCAGGGAGACAACTGGTCATCCTTATTTATTTCTTCCAAAATACCGTGGGTGTAGCTCGATCTGTGGGCAATAAGCGCTACCAGTAATTTTTCCTTTGATCCAAAATAATAGGAGATCATAGCAAGATTGACCCCTGCCTGCCCTGCTATATCTCTTACAGAAGTACCCTCAAACCCTTTCTCCGCAAAAAGCTGCTCCGCGGCATCTAATATGTGTACCCTTTTGTCTTTCATAAAAGATTTTATTCCGGGCGCGAAATTAAACAATCGTTTAAATTAAACAACCGTTTAACTCTATTCTTTCGTTAACCCTTTGTTATCGGCACACAGATAAAGTACTCCTTAATTTTAAAAGAAAATCCTATATAAAAACAGAACCGTAGCTGAGATTGGGCAATAACCGCAGGAGGTCAAAAATGATTGACTATATGAAGGAGGACTTCCTTCACGTCTCTCTTTTCACGTCTGGCACAGGAGTAAAACATATTTGCCATTTACCAGGACGTAGTACTCTATTTGAGCTCCTGTACATAGCGTGCTTCATTATAACCAACCATTATTTTCCCGCTATATTCAATAACCGGGCGTTTAATAATGCTGTGATGCGTTAGCATTACCTGAACTGCCGCTTTTTGATTGGTTATCGCGGCCTGTTGCCCGGGTGTTAAATTGCGCCACGTGGTGCTTTTTTTGTTGAGTACCTGCTCCCAGCCCACCTGTTTACTCCAGGCATTGAGCTTAGCGGCTGTTATGCCCGATTCCCTGAAATTGTGAAACGTAAAGTCTATTTTTTCTTTTTTCAGCCACAGGATTGCTTTTTTCACTGAGTCGCAATTCGGTATTCCGTAAACGATCATTTGTGTATTGGTTTTAAGATAACTTACCATTTGTCTTCTGTGTCATCGGGGTTATCAAAATACTTAGTATCATAACGGCTTTTTATTTTTTCTTTTTGTCGCTCTACAATTAAGCCGGCAATAATAGCTGCCGCGTCTTCATCCCCGTTTTCCTGTAATAATTGCTTTAACTTTTGTTCGCTAACATCTATGCGGTACAATATATTGATCAATCCCCGGAAATTATTTTCAATCAGTTCACTTATTTTTTTCTGTATACGCAGTAGCAGCTCCTTTTCATCTAACGGATCGTGCAGATCAATTGACAGGTAGTTCTGCAGTAAGGTAATTAATTTATTATCCATGATTAAAATTTTTCAACAACACCTAATCCAAATAAAGCAAAGTCATATTTCACCGGATCATTTGCACAAAGTTGCCGTAAATGTTCCGTTAATTCTAATGCCGCCAGCCAGTCGGTTTGATGGCGCGTTACCATGTTAAAACGTTTGGCCACACGGGCTACATGTACATCAATAGGGCAAATGAGTTGTGCGGGAGATATGTTTTTCCATAGTCCAAAGTCAACGCCCCTGTTATCATTTCTTACCATCCATCTTAAAAACATATTGAGCCTTTTGCAGGTAGATTTTTTTTCCGGAGAGGCAATATGCTTTCGCGTACGTGCGGGTGCATCTTCGGGGGAAAAGAAATAATGATGAAAACCACGAAGGGCGTTTTCTATAGTACTGTCTTCCGGTAGCATCCATTGGGTAAAAGCTGCTTCCAAAGAAGCATGATGTGTATAATGGTATTTTAAAAATTCAACGAAATATAAAATGTCTGTTGCATTAAATGTTCTGTGCTTAAATACCAGTAACCTTTTTAATTCCCTTTCACCTGCATGCAGGCAGAAATCATGCGGGGCATTATCCATGAGCTGCATCAGGAATTTGCTTTTGGCAATAATAGTGGTACGGTTGCCCCAGGCCAAAATGGCGGCAAACAGCGCTGCTATTTCTATATCCTGCTTTTTGGTAAAGGCATGGGGAATACAAACAGGATCACCGGTAATAAAGGAAGGATGATTGTATTCATCCGCCTTTCTGTTCATAAAATCTTTAATGGTATCATCCATCATACCCTTATCCTAATGCCTGCGCCAGGTCTGCTTTCAGGTCTTCCGCATCTTCAATACCAACGCTCAGGCGGATCAGGGAATCTACCAGGCCGTTTGCTATCCTTTCTTCTCTTGGAATGGAAGCATGCGTCATGCTGGCCGGATGGCCGATGAGCGATTCCACACCACCTAACGACTCCGCACAGGCGAAAAGCTTTGTAGATGACAGTACCTTTTCTGCCGCAGCCAGCGTATTGTCTTTCAGCTCAAAGCTGATCATACCGCCAAAGCCGTGCATTTGTGCTTTGGCTATCGCATAACCAGGGTGATCTTCAAAACCGCACCAGTGCACTTTGTCTACTTTGGGATGCCGGCGCAGGAAATGTGCGATCTGCTCCCCATTCTCGCAATGCCGCTGCATACGTACATGCAACGTTTTTAATCCGCGCAGCAAAAGAAAACAATCCTGCGGACCGGGCACCGCGCCACACGCGTTTTGTAAAAAATATAACCGGTCCGCTATTTCCTTATCATTGGTAATAATGCATCCATGTACTACATCGCTGTGCCCGCCAATATATTTGGTGGCAGAGTGCATTACAATGTCGGCCCCAAGGTCAAGCGGGTTTTGCAGGTAGGGAGACGCGAAGGTGTTGTCTACTGCCAGCACCGCGCCTGCTTTCTTTGCAATAGCCGCACAGGCCTTAATATCAATGATCCGTATCAATGGATTGGTAGGTGTTTCTAACCATATCATTTTAGTAGCGGGCGTAATGTATGTACTGATGTTACCGGCATCGCTCATATCAATAAACCGGAATTTTAATCCGTAGGGTTCCCACACTTTTCTCATGAGCCTGTACGTGCCGCCATACAAATCGTTGGTACTGATAATTTCATCGCCCGGCTTAAAAAGTTTCAGCAAGGTGTCTGTTGCTGCAAGTCCGCTGCCAAAGCTGATGCCATATTTTCCATTCTCCGCGGCGGCAAGTGCGTTTTGCAATTGTGTGCGGGTAGGGTTTTGCGTGCGGGCATATTCGTATCCTTTGTGTTTGCCAGGGCCATCCTGCACAAAAGTTGATGTTTGATAAATGGGCGTCATAATAGCGCCGGTGGAAGGATCGGGATGCACACCGGCGTGAATGAATTTTGTAGCTGGTTTCATATTTGTATAGAATGAAATGCAAAGATGCGAAAATGAAATGAGTTTCAACTTATCAAGTTCTTTTCCGGAATTCCAGTTTAACACAAAGTTAACCCGGGCTGAGTAACAATCGGCAATGTTGCTGAAATCCTTTGCAGATAAGGGTTACAGCCTCTCATGCACAGGCGTTAACAGAGCGTGCCTGTTTTCTGTGAGCGGCATCTTATCTTGATGCTTCCGCTGGCGTAGTATCATTTTTAAATAAACGGGCGCTTTCTATTTTTGATCCGTTAATTGATTTTTAATTATTCAAGTAAATGAAATGTTATGAAAAAGATAGTTGTTCTGGCCATTGTTGCCCTGATGTCGGCAGGCGCGTATGCCAATGCGCCATCCGTTACAGAAAAAGTACTTAAAGCTTTTCGTGAAACGTTTAGCGATGCCCAAAATGTAAGCTGGCACGAAGCGAATGATCAATATTCCGTTCGTTTTTTTCAGTCAGATGTAAGGTATATTGTGTATTACAATAAAAACGGAAGAATCACCGCTTCTATGCGCTTTTACGACCCTTCTTTACTTCCGATGAATATTTTGTCGGAGATCAAAAGAACTTATCCTGACAAAAAAGCGTTTGGCGTTACTGAAATCACTTCCGGAGATAATACGGCTTATTTTATAAAAGTGGAAGACAGCAAACATTGGCATACCATTAAGGCAGACGCTTATGGCAACAGCGAAATATATGAAACGCTGCGGAAGCAAAAATAACGTGCGTTTTGGATGTTAGTGAACACCACATAGAAGCACATAGGGATTGGCTTTCTTCTATTGTGTTGCTATGTTTCTACTGTGTCCTTGTGGCCATTTTTTCTCAACACATAGGAGTATAGGCACATAGATACACATGAGTTACTTTCTTCTATTGTGCTTCTACTGTGTCTATGTAGTCGTTTTCTTACTGCTGCAATAAAGTGGATGCGATAAGATAACGCCAGTCGTTATTCTCCGGTGCATAAGCGGATTGTGGCCGAACCGGCGTTTTTAAAACAGCTTTGCTGAGAATGCCTGCAGCCGAAAGTTTTTGCCTGGCATCATGGATGCGCTCCTGCAAAGCGGGCTGCTGCATCCAATGCAATTGAGGAGGTTCAAAACCAATTTTATTTTTTCTCCAGGTAACGGCTGCGGGCAATTCTTTTTTCATTGTTTCCCTGAGTATCCATTTGGTATAGCCGTGCCTTATTTTGTAATTGCCAGGCAGGGAAAAAAGAAAGGTCACTAATTCATGATTAAGAAACGGCAGGCGCAGTTCCATACCGTGGGCCATGGAATTGCGGTCTGCATAATTTAATAATTCCTCCAGCCCGTGCTGCATGGTATTGTGGTACAGTATATCATTCAGGCTGGTGATATAAGGTTTACATGAGGCATCTCCGCTATTAAACGCACGTAAAAACGCAGGTTCTATTTCCGTATTGGCGCTTAACCTTTTATTTTCTCTTTTTTGAAGCAGCAGGGCGGTGAGTCCGGGTGCATATGCCGCTATATGATTTTTATAGCCCCACTCAAAAGCTATGCGATTATCTGTTAATTTTTTTCTTTCGCTTTTAAACTGTGCCATTTTTCTATGCCTTAGCATTTCCTGCAGCCACCAGTGTATATATTTTGGATACCCGCCAATGGTTTCATCGGCCCCCTGGCCGTCTAACAGCACTTTAATACCATGCTGTTTGGCCAACCGGCATACGGTATACTGTGTAAACACGCTGGACGATCCTATAGGCTGCTCATGGTGATAACACAGTTTTTCCAGGGCATCAATCAAACAGGAATGCGTAGGCGAAACCGTGAAATGCGCTAATCCAAACGCAGATACTACTTCCTGTATAAGTGCCGATTCATCTTTTTCATAACCCGGGAAAACGGCTGAAAAACTTTTATACCTTTTATCTCCCGGCATCAGGCTGTGTATAACACTTGCAATAGATGCGCTATCTAAACCTCCGCTCAGGCTGGTTCCTACGGGTACATCACTTCTCAGTCTTCTTTTTACGGAGGTAAAAAAAAGCGACCTGAATATTTCTACCGCTTCTTTTTCAGTGCGTGGATTCGTGTTGTCTTTATCAATATCCCAGTAGCGGCAGGCTGTTATATGCCTGTGTTTAACCTGCCATTTCATATAATGTGCGGGTGAAAGTGCGTATATTTTTTTATAGAAAGTGCGGTGCTTTTCCACCGTGAACTGTGTAAGCCCTAACCCGATATAATAGAGCAGGGCTTCCTCATCCACATTTCTTTCTATTCCCGCTGCCCACAGGGCCTTCATCTCACTGGCAAAAAGAAAAGTGTTATTGGCTTCGTCAAAAAAATAAAAAAAAGGCTTTTCCCCAAACCTGTCTCTTGCCGCAAATAGGGTTTGCGCCGCTTCATCCCAAATGGCAAAGGCAAACATGCCGTCAAAATATTGCAGGCAGTCTTCTTTATAGCAATCGTATGCCGCCAGTATTACTTCCGTATCCGATTCGGTACGGAAAATGTATCCTTTGGATAGCAGTTCTTTTTTTATCTCAGGATAATTATAGATCTCCCCATTATAGGTTATGGTATACCGTTGGGCTGATGCGGGGGAACCACCGGTAGAATAATGCATGGGCTGTGCCGCGGCTTCGCTTAAATCAATAACAGATAACCGGCGGTGGGCAAAGCCAACTGATTGGTTATTATTGATCCAGTATCCTTCACCATCGGGGCCGCGGTGCGCTAAAGCGCCTGCCATTTTTTGAAGTTGGGCAGTACTGATTAAGCTGGGGTTGGGTGATATTATACCGGCAATGCCGCACATAGCAGGTAAATATCGAAAATCTTTAAGGCAAATACGAATTTTTTCGACATATCAGCTTAAATATTTTCCCACAATCGGCATTCTTCTGCCTACGCCAAAAGCTTTGGAGCTTACACGTATAACAGGACAAAACTGGCTGCGTTTATATTCATTCCTATTTACCAGCCTCAACACCCTGTTTACCAGTGCAGCATCAATGCCCATAGCTATGATTTCGTTTGGTCCCTGCCTTTTTTCTATATATTGGTATAATACCTTATCTAATACATTATAGTCAGGCAGGCTGTCGCTGTCTTTTTGGTTGGGGCGTAATTCTGCAGAAGGCGCTTTGGTAATAATATGGAGGGGGATGATTTCTTTATCGCGGTTAATGTATTTTGCCAGGGCATATACCTGCATTTTATATACATCGCCCAGCACGCTCAGGCCGCCCGCCATATCGCCGTATAAAGTGCCGTAACCTGTTGCCAGTTCGCTTTTATTGGAAGTGTTCAGCAAAATATATCCAAACTTATTGGCAATAGCCATTAAAAGATTCCCGCGTGAGCGGCTCTGAATATTTTCTTCCGCAACACTAAATGGCAGGTCTTTAAATACAGGCTTCAGGCTGGTAAGAAAACTGTTATACACCGCTTCAATAGGTATAATATCATAGGGATTACCGAGGATTTTGCTTAACTGTTCAGCATCCTTTACAGAATGGCCGGTTGAGAACGGGGAAGGCATTAAAACAGCGCGTACATTTTGGGCGCCCAATGCTTCAGCGGCCAGTGCCAGCACTACCGCACTGTCTATACCACCGCTGCTGCCCAGTATAGCTTTGGAAAATCCCATTTTGCTGAAGTAATCGCGTATGCCCAGTATAAGTGCCTGGTGTATTTGCCGGATATTATTCGTGTCTGTAAGAAAGTCAATTACCTTATCGGGGTCACTTATTTTAGCAACCCGCATTTCTTTGTTTGTTTCCTCCAAAATAACGGCCGGCCAACTATCCCGGGCCTCACTTTGTTGTTCGGGCTGATGGTTGTTTACCGCAATATCCATCACGCAAAACGCTTCTTCAAAATATTCGAGTTCTTTGAGCAAATTGCCTTTTGCATCATATACCAGGCTTCCCCCGTCAAATACGATTTCTGTTTGTGAGCCTACGGCATTGCAATACACTAACGGTAAGCCGTACTTGAGTACATTGGCATTTACCACTTCCTTGCGGTCTTCATCGTGATCGTAATCAAAAGGCGAGGCGGAGATGTTGATCATAAGATCGGGCTGCTGCTTCGCCAGTATATCCATCGGGCAAACGCGGTATAAAGGATTATCGCCCAGGTTCCATATATCCTCACAAATGGTAAGGGCAATGCGATAGCCTTTAAACGGTATACTATTCCACTCAAATGCGGGTTCAAAATAGCGGTTCTCGTCAAATACATCGTAGGTGGGCAACAGGGTTTTGTGCGATACGCCCAGTATTTCCGTGTTATACAGCAGCCATGCCGCATTAAAAAGTTCTTTGCCGGGAGCATCTAAGTTTTTTTGGGGAGCGCCTATAATTACGCCAATACCTTCGGTATGTTGTTTTATGGCATCTATTGAAGCATAGCACCGGTTAATAAAATCATCAAATTCCAGGAAATCGCGGGGAGGATAACCGCATACACATAATTCAGAAAAAACAACCAGTTCGGCCCCCTCGTTTTTTGCCTGTTCAATGGCCGATATGATCTTTTTTGTGTTGCTTTCAAAATTGCCGATATGATAATTTTGCTGCGCTAATGCTATCCTCATAACTGCAAAATTAAAGGCAGCATCAACGGATACAAAAAATAATTAATTGTTTGTACCTTCGCTACTCCATCAATAATTGAAATGCTATGAAAAGGATAACAGCTGTTTTGCTGGGTGTGGTGTTTATGATGCTGAGTGTGGTTTCCGTTTCCGCTCAATGTTCTATATGTACTAAAACCGCGCAGCAAATGGGAGAAAAGCCGGCTAAAGCATTAAACGCGGGCATTTTATACCTGATGGTTACCCCCTTTGCCGTAGTGGGGTTTATAGGCTATCGCTTGTGGAAGCAAAACAAAACGGATAAGGTTTAACAGGTAACCGGTTAACTGTAATTATGGTTACGCCGCTCCCGGAAATTTCATTTTTCACATAGTACTTAGTTGGTAACATTATGCTTTCGCTGAAGCTGCAATAGCTTTACATATTTGAGGAGGGTTTGATAGGCTACACTCTTCGCGATGAGGAAGCCATCTATCCCGTCTAAAAAGCCCCTTTTAAAGATATAACCTGTTATAAAAGCGGATACCGGGTTAAAGATCACATGAAATATGGTGGATCTCTTTCCCTTTTTCAGCATGGCTTCCGACTGTATAGTAGTAAACCGGTTCATCTGCGCTATGTGCTCGTCTATGGTGTAGTACGTATAGTGCAGGATGTCTCCCTGCAAGCGGAAAATACCGGCACTGGCATCCATTTCAATTTTATCGTGCGGGTTAGTGCCACCCCATTTCCCTTTATGCCTGTTCAATAAACGCAGCTTCCTGTCGGGATACCATTTGCCGTGCCTTATCCATTTGCCGCAATAATTAGCGCAGCGGCTCATCATATACCCGTCATAAGGGAACCCTGCCTGCTTGGCGTCAGATATGGACCGGTAAAGTGTTTCGTCTAATGCTTCATCGGCATCTAAGGACAGCACATGATTGTACTTAGCCTGGCCGAGTGCGAAATTTTTTTGTTCAATATAGCCTAAAAACGGCTGTTCAATAAACCGCACGCCATATTGCAGGCAAATGCCCCGTGTATGATCCTGTGATAAAGAATCCACAACTACAATCTCATCTGCAAGCCCCTTAACGCTTTCAAGGCACCGGGCAATGTTTTTTTCTTCATTAAAAGTGATAATAACAACGGATAGCGGTTTCATAAATGTTAAGGCTTTATAATATACTGATCATTCCCGGTTATACAGCAATGTGTTGCATCCGCACAGGAACACACCATTTCTATACCAATCCTTCAAAACGCTTTTACTTTAACGCAACTTTCAACATGACCATTCCTTAAGGCAAAATGTTGCATCCACCGTAAAAAACTCAACGTGAATTTCATTGAGTGTTAAACTGTTAAACAAGAAAAAGGGGGAAAAATTGCCCGGGGAGAGGCAAAAAACAACATTTATAGGTTTACACGTAGCGGATCTTTCTGCAGCCGGGAAATATTTTCCTGCCCATGGGCTGCCGGATGGGAGCGCATACCCCGCTGAAGCATGTGTGCGGGAGTGTGGCGGAGTAGCAGCGCACAGCCGGGTATATAGCCGGAACAGGGTATATAGTGTACAGCCCCCCAACTTTTACGATAATATTTTTGGTGGGATAACAAACAGAGGAAGCATATGGCAGTTAGGTGGGAAATAGCATTCAGGGCCTTAATCAGTATATTTGAATCCTATGAATTCAATCTACATTTTTTCCAGGGATTTCATTTTAATATTGCTGCTGCTTTGTTTTGCCGGTTACAAAAGCCATTCGCAAAATGCGGCAAACCAGGAGCAGCATCCCAAAATTGTAAACATCATCAATTTCATCCGGTTACTCGAACCAAGGGATGCACAGATAACAGAAGATGTGCTGTATCAAACCGTGGTAAAACAGGTGCAGATCATGCAGCAGTATCATTTGCCCGGCACTTTTTTATTGCAGTACGATGCGCTGATGGATGCGCGTTACCAGCAATTGCTGAAAAATCTTCCTCCTTCTTCTTTTGAAATAGGCGCCTGGTGGGAAATTCCAAAGCCGCTGGTAGAAAAAGCCGGGTTACAATGGAGGGGTCGTTATCCCTGGGACTGGCATGCGGATGTGGGGTTTTCTACCGGCTATACGCCCAAAGAGCGGGAGCAGCTCGCGGATGTATATATGCAGGATTTTAAAAAAATATTCGGCTATTATCCAAAGTCTGTAGGCTCCTGGTTTATAGATGCGCACACGCTGAATTATTTGTATAAGAAATATAAAATTGTTGCTTCTACCAATTGTAAAGACCAGTTGGGTACGGATGGATATACTTTATGGGGCGGCTACTGGAACCAGGCCTATTACCCCAGTAAAATAAATGCTTATATGCCTGCCCAAACTGAAAAGAACCAAACGCCCGTTCCCATTTTCCGGATGCTGGGCAGCGACCCTGTACGGCAATACGATGATAAAGGAAGTGGCACTAATGGGCAGGGTGTGGTAACACTGGAGCCCGTATATAAATATGGCGGCGGTGATTCGGCCTGGGTGCATTGGTATTTTAAAGAATTTGTGGAGGGACAAAGTATGGAATATGCTTATGTGCAGGCAGGACAGGAAAATTCCTTTACATGGAACGCCATGTCGAAGGGTTTTGAAATACAAATGCCATTGATCGCCCGTTTGCGGGATGAGCAAAAAGTAAAAGTAGAAACACTGGCGGCATCCGGCGAATGGTTTCGTAAAAAATATACGGTTACGCCGGCAACATCTGTTACGGTAAATAATGACCTGGATGGAAGCGATAAAAAAACGGTGTGGTTCAACAGCCGCTTTTACCGTTTCAATTTATTGTGGGAAAACAATACCCTGCGTTTCCGCGATATTCATATTTTCAATGAAAATTTTCCTTCCGCGTATACAGAGAACAGGGCCACATCTAACGAATGTTCTTTTTTTACCCTTCCTTTTGTTGACGGCTATCGCTGGAGCAGTGCTGAACAACCCGCGGCGCTGCGGTTCAGAATGGTTTCCAATGGCAAAGAGATACTGATGGAAGGTGGCACTCCAACTATAAACGATGATGTTCCGGGCAAGCTCCATATTGAATGGCCATTGAAATCTGCGAACGGAATACTGGTAATGGATGTGGATGAAAAGCAAATGCAGATAAAAGTAGAAGGAAGCAAAACGGTTGACTGGTTTTTGGATCTTTCGGCCGGCGATACAGCCTCCCTGCCTTTTACAAAAATAGCCCCGCATGTAATAAACTGCCGGTTTGAAGGAATGGATTACCAGGTTAAAGCATCCAAAGGAAATTTTTTAAACCCTGCTGGTGATGCCATTATGCGCATTAAGCCTGAAAGGAATATGATGGTATTGAATTTTTAGGGGAAGATAAAATGATAAGCATGGCTAAAGAAAACTGTCAAAAATAAAAGGGTGCTTATAGCCATTTCAACCGCCATTCCTGCGGCGTTAGTCCGCACTCCTGCTTAAAAACCCGTGCAAAGTATCCGGGGTCGTTATATCCACAATCTAATGCTATAGCGGCGATGGTGCTGGCGGGATTTTTCAGCAGTTCCTTTGCTTTGTTTAAACGGATGATACGGATAAATTTATTGGGAGAGCAACCCGTAAGCGCATCTAATTTTCGATGCAGTTGAGAGTGGCTCATGAATACCAGCTTACATAATTGTTCTATAGTAAAGTTCGCTTCGGTTACATGTTCCTCTACTGCTTCTCTTACTTTTTTTACAAAAGTATCTTCAATTTTGGGATCACTCATTTCTCCTTCCCCGCTAACTATGGCTGGCGCCGGGTAATGATTAAGTCCGGCTTTTTTAAGATAATACTGCTGCAGGTTTTGACGCAGCTCAAGTAATTTTTTTATTCTTAATGATAACTCCTCCCGGTTAAATGGTTTCTCCAGGTATACATCGGCGCCTTGCTGCAATCCTTCCATTTTACTTGCCATACCAGCTTTGGCGGTGAGCATGATAATGGGAATATGGCTGGTACGTTCATCGTTCCTTAACTGACAACACAATTCAAAACCATCCACAAATGGCATCATTACATCGGTAATAATTAAATCAGGAATGATTTCCGCCGCTATTTCAAAACCTTCTCTTCCATCTGTACCAACAGCCAGGCGGTAATCCGGGAGGCAGGATGCCGTATATGCCACCACATCGGCATTGTCTTCCACCAACAGGATCAATGGTTTTTCTTTGCGTATCCTTTCATCAGCGAAATCTATTGTATTTGTTGCATTCGTTTTTATGTTTTGTGCATTAACATCTTTTTTTAACCTGGTGTTTGTTATTGCACTTTCTGCAACAGCTACTTTTTTTAAAGGCAGTACAACGGTAAATTCACTGCCTTTGTTTGCACCTGTTGGCGGACTTTTTACTATAATTTCTCCCTCCATTAATTTCACCAGTTCTTTGGTAAGCGCCAGTCCAATACCCGTACCCTCTGTTTTCCTGGTAAGGCTGTTGTCTAATTGATAAAACCTGTCGAAAATATATGGCAACTGACTTTCGGGTATGCCAATGCCGGTATCCTTTACTTTTATCATTACTGTTGCTGTATGCTCATCATGCAGCATGGCGCTTTCATTTACGCTAATATATATGTTGCCTTTTTCGGGTGTAAATTTCAATGCATTCGATAGTAAGTTGGCTACAATTTGCCTTGTTTTTTCGGGATCATAAGCCACGTACAGCGAATCCATCTCAGCCAAAAAATGCAATTGCTTCTGCTGGCTTTCTGCCAGGGAATGAAAAGACTCTACAATATACCGCAGGAAATTGATCACATCGCCATTTACCAGTTGCAGTTGCATTTTACCCGTTTCTAATTTTGACAGATCCAGCATTTCGTTAACCAGGTTAAGCAAGCTTTGCCCATTACGGATAATCATATCCATGCCATTCTTAAAATGTTCTTCAGGTTTGTTGATCACCTGTTGTGCCATGCCTAATATAACAGTAAGTGGCGTACGAAATTCGTGGGTGATATTAGTATAGAGTTGTGTTTTTATAGTGTCTAGTTCCTTTACTCTTTTGGCTTCCCGCTGTTCGAAACTTAATTGTGATTTTAGTTTGGCCCGGTTTATGGAAAATTTAAAATAAGCCCTTATGCCCAATCCCAGCAGCAACAGGTAAAAAAGGTAAGCCCACCAACTGCGCCACCAGGGCGGCAGCATCGTAATTTTTAGTTCGGCAACTTTATCGCTCCAGGTACCCTGGCTGTTGCTGCCCTGCACTTTAAAAACATATTTACCTGCCGGCAAATGTAAATAGGTTGCCGTGCGGCGCGTACCGCTTTCTACCCAATTTTTATCTACCCCTACCAATTGGTAGCGGTATTTATTTTGGGCAGGGGCTGTAAAGTCAAGCGATGAAAACTCTAATGTAAGAATATCCTGTAAATAGGTAAGCGTAATGTCTTTTGATTGCTCAATGGTATTTTGCATTACCCCATTTTTATCGGTAGGTAAAATGGGTTGGTTATTTACCAGGATGTCGGTGATAAAAACATTTGGCATAAAGCCCGCTGTAAGGATTTCTTTCGGATTAAAAATATTCAGCCCGTTTACTCCGCCAAAAGCAAGATTGCCATTCGGTAATTTAGCATAAGCGCCGGTATTAAATTCATCATCCTGTAAACCATTGGCTTTTGTAAAATTCCTGAAAATCCAGTGGGTACTGTCTTTGCTGGTATTGGCCAGCAAACTAAAAATTCCCTTATTGGTGCTACCCCATATATTGCCGGCATCATCTGCCAGTATGCCGTACACTACATCATTTGGTAAGCCATCTTTAGTAGTGAGGTAAAAAAAATCGCCGCTCGTTTTATCCAACCTGTTAAGCCCGCCACCTTTTGTACATATCCATAAATATTTGTCTGGCTCGGCGGGGTCGTCCAAAAAGCAGGATACATGGTTATAGTTTAAAGAATTACGGTTATCCGGGTTATTATAATACCAGGTTATTTTGGGTTGGCTGGCCGGATTGCCTGCAAAATCCACTTTTGCAAAACCTTCATCGGTACCCATCCAAAATATACCTTTGGCATCTTCATACAGCGCCGTGCAAAGCGCTTTGGTGAGCATTGGCTTTGCAGGATTATTATTAATGCTGAAGGTATCAATTTTACCAGTAGCCGTTATCCGGGTAAATGCACCACCTAAGCCCGGAAACCAAATATTGCCCTTGCTGTCTTCCAGCATGGGCTGCTTGTCGCCTTCACCGTTATTAAACTGGACAGAAGTGTATGCAGTCAGTTTTCTGTTTGCAACGCTATAACTAAACAACCCCTTATCATCGGTCCTGATCCAGTAATCGCCTGTTTTAGAAATGATAACATTATCAATTTGGTGGTCTGCTAAAAATTTATGGAAAGGATTTTTTTCTATGGAATCATTGTTAAGCCTGCACCATTCGTAAGGATAAGCTCCTAAATAAATATCATTTAACGAAGGAACGATATATCTTACACTAAAGCCCGGCGCCTGTTGTTTGAACTTGCTTTGAACGGTATTGTATTTTCGCAACCCATAACCTTTAGTACCGGCCCACAATATGCCGGAATGGTCAATTAAAAAAGGGTACAACACCCTCGATGCTGCCGTCAGGGATAAATTTTTACCCCATTGTATAGGCTTGCCGGGCATCCATTTACTGACATCGTAAAAAAATAATTCTTCATGGAAAAAGTTCACCCACAGGTCACGCTTCGGATTTAATAGTAAATTACCAGGGGTGATTTTGCTGACATCAAATAAGGGAATAGCGGTTGTTCCATCCCAAACAAAAAAATTGTCGCTGATCCAGATACCTCCATCTTCGGTGCCATAACCATTGTTAAAAAATTTACCCTCATTCAGTTGGGTGAAATTGTTTTTAAAGGGATCAAAACGGTATACTTTATTATCAAGGTTACTGATCCATATTGTACCTTTTTTGTCTTTACCTATTCCGTAAACCTGCGCATTGTCTGGCAGTGATAGTCTTGTAATATGTGGCGTTGATTCTTTCTCAAAAAAGTTATCGGGCAGGGTAATTACATTAAAACCCGCATCTTCGGCAGGTATTAATATTTTTCCCTCCGCGGTTTCGGTTATGGAATTCCTGGTCCTGTTACCCGAAAGGCTGCCTGCATCATTGGGGCGGTTGCCAATGCGATAAAACCGCTCACTTTTTTTATCATAAACATTCGGTCCTGCATTTTCCGTACCGGCCCAAATCCTGCCTTTGCTATCTTCAAAAAGCGTAGTTACGGTGTTGCTGCTAAGAGAGTATGGATTGTAGGGATCGTTGGTAAAAACTTTAAAACTATAGCCATTATAGCGGTTCAATCCATTACAGTATGGATGTTAACGCTGCAAGCCTTTGTTTCATCCTGAAACAATACATAAAAAACATTTCATCACCACAACATGATTAAAAATGAAAAATAAAAAGTATTTGCGGTTATCAACAGGGTGCGCTGCTATTTTCTTTTGTACCATTGGTTGCTATTTATTTGCTGCCGGCACAGTTGGCAAAGATGTTCTGCTGCCTGCAGAACAGAAAGCAAAGAAGTTGGATATGACTGCATTATTGCCTGCTGATGCGCATACCAATAATCCTACTGTAAGTGAAAAAGTACTGAAAGCCTTTCGCGAAACTTATACAACCGCCCAGCAGGTAAGCTGGCACGAGAAAGGAGATCAGTATTCCGTTAGTTTTCTTCAGTTGGAGATAAGATATATCGTGAATTACAACAATGATGGACATGTAACCGGCGTTATGCGCTTTTACAAACCGGCTTTATTACCCGCCAATATTTTATTGGAAATTAAAAGGCGGTATTCAACGAAAACAGCATTTGGCGTTACAGAGATTACTTCTGGTGAAAACCTGACCTATTTTGTGAAAATGGAAGACAGCAAGCATTTGTATACCGTTAAGCTGGATGCTTACGGAAACGGCCGGGTATATGAAAAGGTAAGAAAACAGCAATAATAGCGGATCTTTCAGCAATCAAAAAAAGCTAATCACCCGTTCACCTTTCTATAGTACTTGCAGCATTGTTTTTTTATCTTTCAGGTAGAGCTATTTTCTCATGTTGACCCTTCTACCAGGTCTGCGAGGGTTGTTTCTACGGCACTCCACATTTTTGTAACAATCAGCTCATTCCTATTCTGCGCTCACGGGCTGCCGGATGGGAGCGAATACCCCGCTGAAGCATGTGCGCGAGGGGCGCGGCGGAGTAGCAGCGCACAGCCGCATATGTAGCCGGAACAGCGGTATACAGTGCAGCGCCCCAAAACTTTTTAAACACATCCTCTATTTATACCCCCACTTTTTCATGATTGCCAGGTCTTCTTTCACGCATTCCATAGGCGTTTTGCCCTGGTAAGATTCCTGCTCAATAATAAAATGTTTGGTTCCTGATTTTCTGCCCAGGTCAATTATTTCTTTTACTGGTATAACGCCTTTGCCCAGGATTGTACTTTCGTAGGGATCGTGTCCTGCAGTTGATTTTATTTCATCTTTTACGTGCATGGATTCAAACCTGCCCGGATATTTTTTCATAACATCCAGTGCCTTTGCACCGGCGTTATACATATTGCCAATATCCAGTTGCTGTATTACCAGCGATGGATCGGTATTTTGAAGAAGGATATCAAAAACAGTTATGCCATTGAGCTTTTGGCTAAACTCAAAATCATGATTATGGTATCCGAACTTCATTCCTGATTTTTTACATAATTCGCCGCATTTATTAAACACTTCCATGTATCGTTTCAAATCATCATAGGTTTTGCGGTAGTAATCGTCTAACCAGGGGCTGATCACAAACTGCTGCCCCACAGTGGCCGCGTCTTCCACGGTCATTTTCCATTCATCCGTAAAATCCTTTTTGTCTTCATCCCAGTGTTTTTTACTTATCACGGTATGTCCGCTGGGCATTTTCAGTCCCAGGTCCCCGAGTATTTTTTTAAATTCCGAAGCCCCGTAACCATAAAATTTACGGTTGCCGTAGTTTGCATGTTCTACATTTTTATAACCCATTTGGGCCAATTGTTTCAGGCTGCCCAGCGGATCTTTGTTCATATCATCGCGTATACTGTACAATTGCACGCCGGTAAGTTCTTTGGGATTTTTTGCCGCGAACAGTTCGTTGGACAATACCGTTGTACCGGCCAATGCCAGGGCGGTTTTTTTCAGGAAACTTCTTCGTGAGGTATACATGGAGCAAATGGTTTAAATGACTTGGGAAGATCAAATTATTGAACCCAAAAGGTAACACTTTTATTGGTTCTGATCTAATGGATAAAATCAGGGTTTATAGCATTTTCATTTTTTAATGAGGCCATATCAATCACAAAACGGTAACGTACATCGCTTTTCAGCATTCGTTCGTAAGCTTCGTTAATATCCTGTATTTTGATTACCTCAATTTCTGAAACAATATGATGCTCACCACAAAAATCAAGCAGTTCCTGTGTTTCGGCAATACCGCCGATCACGGAACCTGCCACCGATTTTCTGCCCAGGATCATCGGAACAGTATTTAACATGGGATCAAGCGGACCTAAATAACCTACCAGCACTATTGTGCCGCTAACGGTTAATGCAGGAATATAAAGATTAATATCATGGACATACGGAATGGTATCAATGATCAGGTCAAACTTGCCTTTGGCTTCTGCCATTTGCTTTTGATCGGTAGAAATAATTACCTGCCCGGCGCCTAATGCAAGCGCGTCTTTTTCTTTTTCGGGAGAGCGTGAAAAAAGCGTAACATCTGCCCCCAAAGCTTTGGCCAGTTTTATAGCCATATGCCCCAGTCCGCCTAAGCCTATAACAGCTACATGGCTTCCTTTTTTAACTTTCCAGTGCCTTAGCGGCGACCAGGTAGTAACGCCTGCGCAAAGCAAAGGCGCGGTAGCGGCAAGATCAAGGTTTGCGGGTACTTTTAAAACAAAGTGTTCCGTTACCACTATTTTTTCCGAATAGCCGCCAAAAGTATGTCCTCCCAAATGTTTATCCCTGCCATTATAGGTTCCGGTATTGCCCGGAATACAATATTGTTCCAGGTCATGCCGGCAACTTAAACATTCACGGCATGAATCTACCATACAGCCTACCGCCGCGAGATCCCCCACCTTAAATTTGGTTACTCCCCTGCCAACTTTGGCTACCCTGCCCACAATTTCATGACCAGGTACGGCGGGATAGCGGGTACCACCCCAGTCGTTTCGGGCTGTATGCAGGTCGGAATGACAAACCCCGCAGTACAGGATATCAATTTCCACATCTTGCGGCGTGGCTTTCCTGCGTTCGATATGTAGTGGTTCTAATAGGCCGGCAGCAGCGTGCGTGCCGTATGCTTTTACTTCAAACGTTTCCATAATAGTATTTTAGGTTCCTGATCGTTCATTTTTACCGTTCGGCATATACCTCTGAGATTGTGAGGCGGGCAGGGGCATCAATCCTGCCCGTTGGGCTATCTAAAAGGAGGCGCTAAGGTACGGCTTGAGCAGTTGCTATTGCGAGATTCATTTGTGGCGTCATTATTTTGACACGCTACTGTATGCATCGTCTGCCACAGCATTACGCCAGGTTACGTTGGTACCTTCTTATAATTGCTGAGTATTGCCGGTAAATTATTCATTGGATAATTTTTCTCCTTCCATTGCAAACAAACCCCCGTCTCTTTCTATTTCCGGCCTTTACCGAAAACCCTTCCAATATTTTGCTGTTGATGATTTCTGCTATTGCTTTTGTGTTGCCGGTGCGGGACAAGTACACAATCAGTATCTTTTTATCATCCTGTGATGGCTGCGCATTTGAGCAAGCAGATACAGAAAGAAAAGTAGTCATCAGCCAAATGATTGCAGAAGATGAGAAAGTTTTTTTTAGCTACTGCTATTGATTGTATACCCTTTAATTTGACGCGGTTATTTACCTACGCGTTTTTGTAAATGTTCCGGATACCTTGCTCCCTGTACTGCTATTTTTGAAGCGGCAGTTTCTATTTCCTGTAAGTCACCGGCTGAAAGTTCAACAGATGCCGCGCCAATATTTTCCTGCAGGCGATGTAGTTTTGTAGTACCGGGAATAGGAACTATCCAGGGTTTTTGCGCTAATAACCAGGCCAGTGCAATTTGCGCCGGTGTGGCCTTCTTTTCCGAAGCTGTTGTTTTCAGTAAATCCACCAATGCAAGGTTGGCTTTCCGGTTTTCTTCTGAAAAACGGGGAACAATATTCCTGAAATCTGAGGGATCGAATTTTGTGGTTTCATTAATGGCTCCCGTTAGGAAGCCTTTGCCCAAAGGGCTGAACGGAACAAAGCCAATACTCAATTCTTCTAAGGTTGGAATGATTTCTTTTTCTGGTTCACGGAAGAACAGGGAATATTCGCTTTGCAACGCGGCAACGGGTTGTACGGCATGTGCTTTACGAATGGTTTGTACACCTGCTTCCGATAAACCCCAATGTCTTATTTTTCCTTCTTTGATCAAATCCTTAATGGCTCCTGCAACATCTTCGATGGGCACATTTGGGTCAACCCTGTGTTGATAGAACAGATCAATGTAATCCGTCTTTAATCTTTTCAAAGCGGCTTCTGCAACGGATTTAATGGTTTCGGGACGGCTATCCATTCCCAGATCGGGTTTACCTTCCTTAAAGCCAAATTTGGTAGCGATCACCACTTTATCCCTGAATGGCTTCAACGCTTCCCCCAATAATTCTTCATTATCAAAAGGGCCATAAGCTTCTGCTGTGTCGAAAAAAGTGATTCCCTCATCAACGGCAGCGTGCAGTAAGTTGATGGCTTCCTTTTTATCGGTTGCCGGGCCATAACCAAAGCTCAATCCCATACAGCCTAAGCCCAATGCGGATACTTCTAACCCGCTGTTTCCTAATATGCTCTTTTTCATTTATTATTATTTTGTTGATTTAACTTTTGAATATTTTCCGTTGAGTGGTTTGGGTTGTATTTTATTTCCTATTGACTTCTGTATTCCTCATCCGTTACTGCTTCCAGCCATTGTGTAGGGCCTTTTTGCCTTCCGGTGATGGCAACCTGTATAAAGGCAGTATCTGCGCTTGCGCCATGCCAATGAGGCGTGTTGGGCAGACATTTGATAACATCCCCTTTACGCAAAATCACCTTGGGTTGATCTTTCTCCTGGTAGTATCCTACTCCCCCGGTGGCGAGCAATATTTGCCCTGCCGGATGCAAGTGCCATTTGCTCCTCGCCCCGGGCTCGAAGGTTACATTCCCCACGCTGTTGGGGTTCAGGCTGTCGGCTTCTATCATAGAATGGAGATATGCTGTTCCGGTAAAATTTTCATTTGTAATTTTTTCTCCTTTTGCAAAAAGCGTTGGTTCCTGTGATTCCGTTTCCGGAGTTTGCGCTGATCTGGTTTGTTGGTTACAGGAAAATGCCATCACTCCGAAAAGAAATAGTATGGCTGTATTTTTAAAGTGCATCATCTTAAATTTTAAAGGTTTACCTGGTAGAAATTCACCAGTTTATTTACGGCTTGCGACACATATTCGGGTTTCCAATAGGTTTGTATATGTGTAGCGCCATCAATCAGAAATAATTCTTTGTTTTTTGCATGGGTTGCTTTGGCAAATGCTTCATCTGTCATGTATTTTGTATCAGCTTTGCTTCCGGCAATCATCAAAAGGGGCTGTTCAATTAAATCCATATTGGTAGTGGCATCCCATGTCATCAAGTCAAGCAGGCTGCTCATGCTGTATAGAAAGGTTGAATTTGGATGTGCATGAGTTCTATAATAGTATACGTATCCTTCACGATACAGATCGGTTGGGGTTTTAGCGATTTCTTCGTCTGTTATGCTTGCCACGCCTGCATAAATTATTTTACCACCTGCGGCTTCCTGCGCACGGGCATCCGAAGCTAGTTTTAAGCGTTCCTGAATGCTGTTTAATTGGGAATTCTGAAAGCCATTGCGTCTTACCTCGCCCGAGTTGAACATACTTAAAGTTGCAACGGCTTTAAACCGTTTGTCCGATTGGGTTGCTTTTAAAGTGTAACCCCCGCCACCACAGATACCTAAAACACCCAAACGGTTTGCATCAACCCCTGGGTACTGCATAATAAAGTCAGCCATACCATGAATATCTTCAGTACGGTAAGCAGGATTATCCGTATGGCGTGGCTCTCCGCCGCTTGCTCCCTGGTACGCTGCATCGGCAGCAATAGTTATATAACCCGCCTCTGCCAAACGTTGTGCATATAGTCCGGCTGTCTGCTCTTTTATACCACCGTTAGGGTGTGCTACCACTATAGCGGGATACCTCTCCTGCCAGGAGGCAGGTTTCTTTGACGCATCATAATTCGCAGGTGTATAAACATTCGCAGCGATATCAATCCCGTTTAGTTTATAGGTCACAGGATGGATATTTACTTTTCCTTTTACATTTTCGGTAATGGCTCCTTCATACACCAGCGTAAAGGCCTGCCCGACTGCGTCATTCAGGCGGGGATTGTGTTGATATCCCTTCTGAGCAGATTGCGCACTTACCGCATCTGTAGCTGCTATTGATGTTGCTATTGCAATTATTGATGTTATTTTTTTCATTTTTTAAATCTTTTAATTTTACTCCCTGCTTTTTAGTATTTCGTCCAGAACAGATTGAGCAGCTTTCGCTTCCTTTTTTCCACTTGTTGACTTAATAACTCCTACGAATTGCTGTAACTGATTTGAGGTTAAACCAACTTTCAGGCATATATTCAAATGTGAACGCAGCATAGGTTCCACACCGCCGATACTGCTGAGTACGGAAACGGTCACCAACTCCCTTTCAGCATAGGTTAAAACATCACGTTCAAAAAGATCTGCAAACAGGTGCTCTTTCAGGAAAATTTCCACTTCGGGAGCAAATGCGGCATAACCCGTTTTGGATACTTCTTCTTTTACGCCTGTAAGTTTTTCCAAAATTTCCTTTCCACGATCGTACCTGCTGCGATCATCATTTATCTGGGATGCTTCTGCACCCACTTCATCGGTAATGCCTTTGGCTTTGCGTTCATCCAATACCACCATTAAGGTTTGTAAGCCACGGATACTACGGGGAAAACCACAATAGGCATAGAGATGTACGATTATCTCCTTGATTTGATTGACAGTTAATCCAGCATCAAGCCCTAAATTCAGTTCCGGTTTTAGCTTTGATAAATCACCCTTTGCCGTTGTTGCGGCAATGCGCACAATGCCTTCTTGTTTGAGGCTTAAATATTGTGTTGAATCATTTTGGGCATTTACACTGTTCGTAACAGTTACCGCCATTACTAATAATATCCATGTTAGACCTTTGCTTATCATTATTGCTGTTTTTGTTTACTTATCCAATCCCTTTTCCTTTAACCATTTGGATAGCAGATTCGCTATTTCAACATTATTCAAATCAGAAAAGGGAAAGTGCGTATTACCTTTGATGCCAATTTCCGGCAGGTGTATTACGGTTGCATCACCTCCATGTTTGTTGACTGCGGCCGCCCATACCTTTGCCATTTCAAGCCCGGCACGCCAGTGATCTTTGTTCCATACATCGGTAGGCTCCTTAGCAATGTTATCGCCATAGTAAATAATGATAGGTATTTGGGTTAGCTTATTGAAATCAGGCAAAGGGATATCCACTCCGTTCAGCTCCCCAAAAAGTCCGGCAGATTTTATCGCCGGGGGTAATTCGCCTTCTGGAAAAACAAAGCTGCTATATGGCTCATAGGCCACTACAGCCTTAACCTTATCATTTTTTATAGCCGTAAACCAACCGGGTCCCCCGCCTTGTGAATGGGTGATTAAAATGCCTTCCCCGATCTTATCAAACAATTGTGAAACTGCATCCGATACAATGCCGCCATCAAAAGCCCCTGTATTGGGCGTCATTTGCCTGTAAAACTGTTCTAATGAAGCGGAGTCTTTCGGGAACTGAACATTGGGAAAGTAATCGGGATAATTACCGAGCCTGAATTGTGTGAACCAAAACTGCTCGTCCGGGATGGGAGTAATCGTTGTTGCGAGGGTACTCTTTCCGGCTTCGCCACGCCTGGGCTGATCAAGCAGGTAAACGCCAAAGTTTCGTCTTAGGAAAATATGCTGAAAACCTTCCCTTCCATCAGGTGTTGATTCCCACGTTTTTTTGGACTGCCCGGCGCCATGCAAAAAAACCAACGGGTATGTATGTGCATTTACCGGGATTTGATAAAAGGTATATGCATGATCGCCGTGAAAAGTTTGACCCTGCGGTCGAAGGGAATTGGTCAAATCGAAAGTTCCCGGTTCGGAGATTTTTGTTCCGCCAACAGCAAAGCTGCCCTGTTCCTGTATTGTTAATGCACCGTTATGGGTAGATCGTTTGTCTGATGTACATGCACTATACAAGACAAAAAGTATTATTGGTAACAGCACGAATAGTATTGTTCTATCTTTCATTTTAAAAGTATGCATAAATAGTATGTTGAGTACTAAAATCATGACAGCGGAAAAGGAGTGTTTCTTGTTTCCAGGGTAGTCCTTGCAACTTACTTCTTATATGAAATCCGGTAAATTACTCCGGCTGCATCGTCTGAAACAAGCATGGACCCATCTGTGAGAATGAGTACATCAACCGGCCGTCCCCAGGATACCTGGGTATCTTCATTCAGCCAGCCGGTTGCGAATGGTTCATATCCTTTGGCTTTGCCGTTTTCAATGGTAACAAGACTTACCCTGTAACCGCTTTTTTTTGTGCGGTTCCATGAGCCATGTTCTGCAAGAAAGATTTGATTCTTATACTTAGCAGGGAAAATCGTTCCCATATAAAATTTGAGACCAAGTGCAGCTACATGCGGGCCAAGGTTTATCGCGGGTTTAGTAAATTCTGAGGCAGTATGAGTACCCCCAAACTCAGGGTCTTTGATAGTGCCACTATGGAAATAGGGGTAACCAAAATTCATCCCGGCTTTTGGCGCTGTGTTCAACTCATCAAATGGAATATCATCGCCCATCACGTCCCTGCCATTATCTGTGAACCATAACTCATGGGTGGCAGGATGCCAGGTGAACCCAACAGTATTGCGTATTCCGCTTGCGAATTTTTGAAACCCGGTTCCATCATCATTCATTCTAAATAAGGATGCATATTGTGCGGTAGGTTGGCCAATGTTAAATGGAGCGCCAACCGGTACGTACAGCTTGCCATCAGGCCCAAAGGCAATGTATTTCCATCCATGAGGCCAATCTGTTGGAAATTTATCATAAATAATTATGCCCTTGCCAGGATTAGCAAGGTTTTGTTCGATGTTGGCAAATTTGGTGACTTTGCTTATTTCAGCAACAAACAAGGCGCCACTTTTAACAGCTACGCCATTAGGGTTATTAAGCCCTGATGCAATAGTCCATTTCTTGTCTGCTATTTTATCACCATTAGTATCCTTTACTGCATAAACTTTTCCCGATCTCTGGGTTCCTACAAATAGTGTTCCGGAAGGAGACATCACCATGGAACGGGCGCCTTCAACTTCGGCATACACAGTGATGGAAAAACCTGGAGGTAATTTTATCTTACTCAAAGGAAGTTGAGCGCTTTTGCCGGTAATGGCAGCAACTGAACCATCGCCCTTTATTTGTGAGAACGCAATTTCACTTGTACTACTAAGAAAAACCAGGCCTAATAAGACGATGAAAGGTTTACACTGTATCTTTTTCATAATGATTTAATATTAACTCACTAAATGATGCGCTAAAATTGAGCGCTTATTTTACTTTGTATGCGATGATACGATTTGTACCAAATGAGGGAACGTAAAGGATTTTTGTTTTACTGTTGTAACTAATATCGTTTGACATGATGTGATTTGCACGGGTATCCAACAGAAGCTGTTTTGTTCCATCAGCCTGTACATAGTATAAAATGCCCTTGTAGTTGCTAATTATAAATTCATTTTCCGCGATCATCACAATGCCGTCAAGCCCGTTTTCAAAGCCATCTGCAATTTTCGTAATTACTTTATTGGCATCTGCTTTCCGGAAGCTTGTTGAAGTCAAAACATACAAGTCTTTATTTACCGTTAACAGTCCATTTGCCCCTGGCATGTCTTCAAGATAGACAATAGGCTTTTCATCCTCAATTCTATAAACTTTCCCTGCCCGTGTATCGCTTACGTAAATAACTCCTTTTGCATCCATTGCTACGTCATTCAACATCTGCGCACCTTTAATAGGAATACGTTTTACAATTGATGCTTTATCAACATCAATAACAGCAATTGCTGATGTTTCTGCTGTGTAAAGTAAGCCGTTAAATAAAGCCGCCCCTTTATTTGAATTAAGACCCGTTACCCAGTCTTTTTTAATGAGCTTTCCATTGTTGTCCATCCGAACAATAGTACCCGAACCCATACTGGATATATAGAGAGCGTTTGATATTGAATCATAAAGTACAGATTCAGGGTTTTGTAATATAAGAGAGTCGGATTCCCATATTTTTTCCAAACTGTGTTGTGCAAATGATGTTAGATAAATCAACATCCCGATAACTGATATTAAAAACTGTTTCATACAATAAGCATTTATAAGTTAGTGCTGCCAATTATCATTGCTTCACTTTAACTGGTCGCATCAGGCGTGAGAATGTAAGTGAGCCCATCTTCCATTTGCCGTTTTCTTTAATATAAACTTCGGTTACCATAAAAGGGTTGGTAACGGTATTGCCACCAACCACTGCTTCCAGATCAATATCGTTTAGTAGTATGGCAGTGTTGCCAAACATGTTCACTGTAACTGAGTACACTTCCGCTTTCTTATACCAGATGCCTCCGCTTTTAATGACATCAAGTTCCCGGGTTTTTCCCCAGCTTCCTCCCATGTGAACAAACATGGATTTTTCATCAAACAGCACATTTAAAGAATCCACATTTTTGTCTGCCATCCAATCCCATTTCTGTTTTGAGAGATTTTTGATTTCCTCTTCTTCATTTGTGCTATTTTCTGCAGGCGGATTTATGCTATTATATTCTGCATCGGTTACCCTCTTTCCCCATATTGTTTTTCCTTTTTGTGTGGGTGTAACTGCCAGGTAGGCGAAGCTGCTTTTTGGGGCTGATGCATGCCAGTGTTCCACCCCCGGCGAGCACTTGATAACATCACCTTTATGGATTATTTGTATAGGTTTACCTTTTTCCTGGTAATAGCCGGAGCCTTCGGTAATCAGCAGAACCTGTCCGGCCGGGTGAATATGCCAATCTAATTTTGAGCCGGGTGCATAGGTTGCAACATCTACATTGAAATTAAAAATATTGTCTGCATGACTTAAAATACTAAGCCAGATCCTTCCGGTATAGTTATCCGTGTTTTTTGCAATTTCTCCTTTTGGAAAAATTGTTGTCTCCTGTGCTGTTGCGCTGGTTGTAACAGCGGCTAACAAAACAATGGTGAGATAAAATATTCGTTTCATGGTTTCCTCCTTTATTTATACTGCAAATTTCAGTACTAAAATCCAGCGTAATGGTATATGGATTACTGCTTTTACTACCATTATTACTGATTGAGCTGTATCTGTGCATGAAGTTGTGTTGGAGTAATTAAATTTGTGTAGAAAAAATAGCAACTATGGAACAGGCATATCATTTCGATACAATAGGCCAATACAATGAATTTAATAACCACGCAACATTGCATCCGCTGGTCAGTATTGTTGATTTTTCAAAGGCGAAAGAAAGAACAGGCTCCCGAATGACGTTTGGACTTTACTGTATTTTTCTTAAAGATGTGAAATGCGGAAATTTAAAGTATGGATGTGGTTATTATGATTACCAGGAGGGAACATTGGTCTTTGTTTCTCCCGGCCAGGTTATTGATGTGGAGAATAAGGTGGATTACTATCAACCTATGGGACACGGTTTGGTCTTTCATCCGGATTTGATAAAAGGCACAGCACTTGCAAAGAGCATAAATGAGTACAGCTTTTTTGGCTACAGCACCAATGAGGCATTACACCTTTCAGAAAAAGAGCGGAAAATTGTTTTCGATTGTTTTGCCAAGATTGAATATGAATTAGGCCAATCGGTTGACAAGCATAGCAAAAAGCTGATCGTTTCTAATATTGAACTGTTCCTGAATTATTGTGAACGTTTTTATGACCGCCAGTTTATAACCAGGGAAAATGTGAATAAAGGAATTTTAGAAAAATTTGAAAATTTATTGAACGGTTATTTTTCTTCAGACAAACCTCATGGCATTGGTTTGCCGTCCGTTGCTTACTGTGCCAAGGAGCTACATTTGTCGGCAAACTATTTTGGTGATCTGATCAAAAAAGAAACGGGGAAATCGTCACAGGAATATATTCAGAACAAAATTATGGATGTTGCTAAAAACAAGGTTTTTGATACGGATAAAACCATCAGCGAAATTGCTTATGATTTAGGGTTTAAATATCCGCAGCATTTTACAAGGCTGTTTAAACAAAAAACAGGGGTGACACCTAATGCATACAGGAACTTGAATTAAATTTATGGATCATTAAAAAGCCTGCTGAAACAATTCGTTTGGAACAATTATGGCATCATCATCGTAATATTTGGTATTACAGCCACAAAATTAGTAACGCTGTTTGTTCTGTAAAACCCGGCAAAAGTGACCCCCCCCTGCGCCATTTTAAAATGACCCCCTGAAAAAATTTTTCAAAAGGGTGCAAAAAAGGCCTCTTCATGTGCATTAATAGCCGTAAGGGTATTAAAGGGATAATCCGAGAACTGAACGAATTTCATTCTCGATCTGGAAAGCATCATCACAAAAAAATGAATACGCTTGCGGCAGTCTTCAGTACCCCGGAGAATATGATGACCAAAATCGGCCTGTGCCTGCTGTCCGTATGGAAGTTCCTCCACAACAAAATACTGCCGGCCCACTTCTTCCAGGGGAATATTATACTTCTGACGCAGGGCTATCACAAAATTGTAAACCGTCTTAGGCGCAATATGCAAAAAATCCGGATGATACTCCTTGAGCCAGTCATGCATTTGAGCAGCGCCTTACCAGTTGCAGTAAAGCTTAATCCATTCTTATTAATCGTTGAACTTCATGATACATGATCCAGCCTCCTATCGTTTTTTTATCCATGCTTTTCTGCCTGTTTTTATGGCAGCGTAAAGCTGGATTTTTTAATGATGGATCATGCATCCTTATTTGCCGAAATTGTACATTGCTATTTACTGAAGTTGTACATTCTTATTTACCGAAACTGTATATTACTATTTACCGATTACAGATGCCCAAAACTTCTTTTAATCGCACCATAGTGGAATTGAAAATCCCTTGCCACCGCATGAAGGGGAGAGGCCCGGCCGAACAATGTTCAGTCGGGCGGGGATGAGGTTGTTTTGCACATCTGTTGATAAGTCTTTTTATAAACCGATTATTTCGTTTCTATATTTGATGCCCGCATTGGTTCAAATACAAAATTATTTTGTAGCAGATTAAAAGGGAAACCGGTGTAAATCCGGTGCTATCCCCGTAGCTGTAAGGTTTGTGAGTTGTGGATATGCAGTAGTTCGTATGTATTTACGCACTACTCACCCCATCCGAACGGTCTTCAACCGGGCGGACATTCACCACTCACTTGCTGAATCTTCATACCACTGTGGCGCCCGGGCGCCACGGGAAGGTGTTCAGCAGTAAACCAAGCCAGAAGACCTGCCAGGCGGAACGTTCACTATTTGCTTTCGGAGGAAAAGCAAGGGTGGGTCAGGCATCTTTATCGCTATCTGTAATCTTGTCTTTTCCTGCCTTCTCTTTCGTTAGCCATGTTATTTTATTTTTCATTTTTAAACGAATGGTACATGGAAACAGAACTATTACTGAAAGAAAACAAAGACAGGTTTGTTATTCTGCCTATCAACTATCCCAAAGTATGGGAAATGTATAAGAAACATGAAGCCAGCTTTTGGACAGCAGAGGAAATAGATCTCAGCGGCGACCTGCAGCATTGGGCTAACCTGAATGACGGCGAACGACATTTTATTTCACATGTGCTGGCCTTCTTTGCTGCCAGCGATGGTATAGTGAATGAAAACCTGGCGGTGAATTTCATGAGCGAAGTGCAGTTGCCGGAAGCACGCTGCTTTTACGGATTCCAGATCATGATGGAAAATATTCATTCGGAAACCTATGCGCTGCTGATTGATACCTATATAAAAGACCCCGTGGAAAAAGACCGCTTATTTCATGCCATAGAAACAATACCGGCAGTGAAACGTAAAGCGGAATGGGCATTGCGCTGGATTGAGCATGGAAGCTTTGCGGAACGGCTGGTGGCCTTTGCCGCGGTAGAAGGCATATTTTTCAGCGGTAGCTTCTGCTCGCTCTTCTGGCTGAAAAAGAGAGGCTTAATGCCCGGGCTTACTTTCAGCAATGAATTGATAAGCCGTGATGAAGGACTGCACTGCGAATTCGCCTGCCAGTTGTACAGTATGCTCAATAATAAACTGCCGCAGGAAATGGTGCATGATATTATTAAGGATGCGGTAGAGATAGAAAAAGAATTTATAACGGAAGCCCTGCCGGCTGCCCTTATTGGCATGAATGCTAAACTGATGCAGCAGTACATTGAATTTGTGGCCGACCGCTGGCTGGCTGAACTGGGATATACTAAAATATTTAATGCAGCCAATCCCTTTGATTTTATGGAGATGATATCATTAGAAGGGAAAACCAATTTCTTTGAAAAACGTGTGGGCGATTACCAGAAGTCTGGCGTGCTGGGCGCAGGCAAAGAGGTGCAGGCATTTAGTTTGGAAGAAGATTTTTAGGACATGAGAAGTGAAATGCGAGAAAGAGGCTCCGGTGAAAAGCATTTGTAAAATTGGCACAATCAGTTCTTAATTCCTGCTTTGCACCATTAAC
Organism: Agriterribacter sp.; assembly: GCF_035497235.1. Lineage (GTDB taxonomy): Bacteria > Bacteroidota > Bacteroidia > Chitinophagales > Chitinophagaceae > Agriterribacter. The sequence continues at coordinate 15,364 of NZ_DATJEB010000033.1, read as the reverse complement.
CAAAATGGTTGAAAGTACGTAGAACCTGCATTTCTCTTTCACCTCTGTCTTTTCACTTTTTACATTAAAATAGTAACTCATTAAAATACATCTCATGCAGGTAATAAAAAGAAACGGAAAAAGAGAATCCGTGAAATTTGATAAAATAACAGCCCGTATTGAAAAGCTATGCTACGGGTTAGACAGGCGTTTTGTAAATTCCATTGATGTTGCTAAAAAAGTGATTGAAGGATTATACGATGGCGTTACCACCACGGAATTAGACAACCTGGCTGCGGAAACAGCCGCTTCCCTCACGGTAAAACATCCCGATTATGCATTGCTTGCCAGCCGTATTGCAGTAAGCAACCTGCATAAAAATACAACCAAGTCGTTTTCGCACACTATGCAGTTCTTGTATAATTGCCGGGATACGAAAGCAGACAAGCTGGTTCCTCTTATTGCAGATGATGTATGGGAGGTGATACATACGCATGCCGATCTGCTTGATTCTACTATTATTTATGACCGGGATTATGGATTTGATTATTTCGGTTTTAAAACACTGGAGAAATCTTACCTGCTGCGCATAAACGGTAAGGTGGTGGAACGTCCGCAACATATGTATATGCGCGTGGCTATTGGTATACATAAAGATGATATTGAAAGCGCTGTTAAAACCTATCATTTAATGAGCGAACGCTGGTTCACGCATGCCACGCCAACGCTTTTTAATGCGGGAACACCAAAGCCGCAAATGTCGTCCTGCTTTTTATTAACGATGAAAGAAGATAGTATTGATGGCATTTACGATACACTGAAGCAAACGGCAAAAATTTCCCAGAGTGCCGGTGGAATCGGATTGTCTATTCATCATATAAGGGCTACCGGCAGCTATATTGGCGGCACCAACGGAACCAGCAATGGCATTATTCCCATGCTCCGCGTGTTTAATGATACGGCCCGTTATGTAGACCAGGGCGGGGGTAAGCGAAAAGGGGCTTTTGCTATTTATCTTGAACCCTGGCATGCGGATGTATTTGAATTTTTGGATCTTCGGAAAAACCATGGTAAAGAAGAGATGCGGGCAAGAGATTTATTTTATGCCTTATGGATACCCGATTTATTTATGAAAAGGGTGGAAGCTAATGAAGCCTGGAGTTTATTCTGTCCGCATGAAGCGCCGGGGCTGCATGAATGCTGGGGAGAAGCTTTTGAAAGTTTGTATGAACAATATGAAAAGGAGGGAAGGGCAAGAAAAACGGTGAAGGCGCAGGACCTGTGGTTTGCGGTGCTGGATGCTCAAATTGAAACCGGCACGCCTTACTTGTTATACAAAGACGCCGCTAACAGAAAGTCGAACCAGCAAAACCTGGGTACTATCAAAAGTTCCAATTTGTGTACCGAAATATTAGAATACACTTCGCCCGGCGAAATAGCGGTGTGTAACCTGGCTTCCCTGGCCTTGCCAAGATTTGTGAATAACGGCGTATTTGATCATAACAAACTATATGAGGTTACTTACGAGGTAACCAAAAACCTGAACAGGATCATTGATCATAATTATTACCCTGTTGAAGAAGCCAGGAATTCAAATATGCGGCATCGTCCTGTAGGACTGGGCGTGCAGGGGTTGGCCGATGTATTTATTTTGTTGCGCCTGCCGTTCGAATGCGAAGAAGCCCGGAAGCTGAACACTGAAATATTTGAAACGATTTATTTTGCCGCCATGACGGCCAGTAAAGACCTCGCTAAAGTACAGGGACCTTATGAAACATTTGCAGGCTCGCCCGTATCAAAAGGCATATTTCAGTTTGACATGTGGGGTGTGGAACCTACGATGCGCTGGGATTGGTTCAGGCTTAAAGATGAAGTAATAAAACATGGGGTGCGCAACTCATTGCTGCTCGCGCCCATGCCTACCGCATCTACCTCGCAGATATTGGGTAATAACGAATGTTTTGAACCGTATACTTCCAATATTTATGTGCGGCGTGTTTTAAGCGGTGAATTTGTAGTGGTGAATAAACATTTGCTGAAAGACCTGGTAGCGCTGAATTTGTGGAACGATGATATGAAAAACAAGATCATCATGCATAATGGGTCTGTTCAAAAAATTGATGAGATACCTGATCATACCAGGGAAATTTATAAAACGGTATGGGAGATCAAGCAACGCACTATTATTGATATGGCGGCCGACAGGGGCGCTTATATCTGCCAGTCGCAATCGCTGAATTTGTTTGTTGACAACCCCAATGCCGGCAAGCTTACCTCAATGCATTTTTATGCATGGAAAAAGGGATTGAAAACAGGTATGTATTACCTGCGTACAAAAGCTGCTTCACAAGCCGTTCAATTTACAGTAGAAAAGCAGGGAGGCAAAATGGCGGAACCGTTAATGACTACAGTAGACGCGCAGGGAATTAACGAAAGCGAAACAACTGGACCGTCATGCAGTATGGAAGAAGGTTGCGTAACCTGCAGCGCTTAATATTTTTGATGTAAAGCCGTTTGCAGAGCCTGATCCCGCTCGTGCGCAACGAGATGTGGGGGAGAAGAGAAAAGTGAGAGGTGAAAGATGGAGCCTTCATCCTATTGTTAGTAGTTACTCAACTGATAGCTAATAGCTGAAAGCTCAAAGCTGTAAAGTTTTCTTTTCGCCTCAGCTTTTCCATTTTCTTAACTGTTGCAGGAAGGCGCGCATGTCTTTTGGAAGCGGTGCTTCAAGCGAACGCTTTTGCTTTTTAGCATCGGTGAATTGCAATTTTTCAGCATGAAGCGCTAAGCGGTTAAACAAAGGTTTTTCTTCATCCTCTTTTTTTGAAAGATTGAATTTTCTTTTAATGGAAGATAGTAAAACCGGTTCACCATTTCCATACAAAGGGTCACATACTATAGGGTGGCCAACCTGTTTCATGTGTACCCGTATCTGGTGCGTGCGCCCGGTGTGTATGCGGAACTGCATCAATGAAAAATTACCAAAACTTTCTATGAGGGTATAATCTGTAAGTGCATGTTTGCCTTTTTTATTGGTAACCATCAGCCCCCTTTTTACAGGGTGCTCCATAATAGCTGCATCAACCGACCCGCTTTCGGCCGAAGGAACGCCGTGTACCAGCCCGGTATAATATTTTTCTACCTCTCTGCCTTCAAACAGTTTCGATAAAAACTTATGGCTGATCTCATCTTTGGCAAATACAATAACGCCGCTGGTATCTTTATCCAAGCGGTGTACCGTCCATATTTGCCCGTATCGTTGCTGCAACAATTGTTTCAGGGCAATTTCCTTTCCTTCCCTGTCGGGTACCGACAATAAGCCAGACGGTTTGTTGACCGCCACGATAGCCTCATCTTCAAAAATAATTTCCGGTTTTAGTTTTTGCACAGCAGATCAGGAAGTTTTTTTGTTACCGAAAGAAGTATTCAGGTGCTTTAATAAGCGGATCTCTTTTTCCGTCAGCAGGCGCCACTTGCCCCTGTCCACATTTTTTTTGGTGAAGATGCCATACATCACCCTGTCCAGGTTTTTTACTTTAAATCCCATGTGTTCAAAAATGCGTCTTACGATCCTGTTTTTTCCACTATGAATTTCTATGCCCACAATGCTTTTATCTTTTGCATCGGCGTAAGCTATGGCGTCCGGCTGAATAAACCCGTCTTCCAGGGTAATGCCACTGGCAATTTTGTCTAATTGCTGTTTGGTAACGGGCTTGTCTACGTGCACTTCGTAAATTTTCTTTACTTCATATTTCGGATGCGTAAGGCGCTGGGCCAATTCGCCGTCATTAGTAATAAGCAGTACGCCGGTAGTATTCCGGTCTAACCGCCCTACCGGGAATACCCTTTCCGTAGTTGCCCGCTTCACCAGGTCCATTACCGTTTTACGTCCTTCGGGATCATCGGTGGTGGTAATATAATCCTTGGGTTTATTAAGCAGGATGTATACCAGGTTTTTTTGGATGGCTATTTTTTTGCCATTTACTTTAATGCTGTCGCTTTGACTCACCCTGAAAGGCGGCTCCTTAATAACCTGGTTGTTTACGATCACCTTCCCGGCTTTAATCAGACCTGCCGCTTCACGTCTGCCACAAACCCCGCTCCATGCTATAAATTTATTTAATGGCATTTCATCTTTACCCGTATCGTTTGGCAAAGGTTGCTTATTACCGGGTATAGATTTTTGCGACGTCTGTACCGTTTTTTTATGGATGGGTTTTGCTGTATGGTCTGTGCTGTCGCGGCGGCCGTTGTCACGCTGCCGTACGCCATCTTTTTTTAAGCCGGGCTTATGCTTTATAGCTTCGACTCTGCTACCCGTTGTACGCGCCCCGGAACGCTTAGTTTGTGGCGGGTCGTTTTTCCTTTCCGCTGTCCGCCTTCCTGTATCTTCCTTCCTGTAACCTGTATCCTGCTCCCTGGATATTTTACCCCACTCTTCTTTTTCATTTTTTTTACCCCCTGTCCCCTGTCCCCTGGAACTCACGCCCTGCCCTCCTGTAACCTGTGTCTTGTATCCTGCAACCTGTTCCCTGTAACTTGTTCCCTGTTCCCTGTTCCCCGTTCTTCTTTCCCGGGCTAATTTTTTTTGTTCATCAAAGTATGCGTTTTTCTCCGCCCTGATCTTCTTTTTCTCCTGGCGTATTCTTTCTTTTTTCTTCGCGCCGCTCTCTACTTTGTTGATGAATTTATCGAAAGGTTTTCTGCTCATAAAATGACTTAAATATCAAACGAATTTATTACCAAATAACATTAGATGTATACTTCTCAAAAATGCCATCTTTTGTCACAATAACGAAATTTTCCGCAATTGCCTGAGAAAGTATAAGCCTGTCAAATGGATATCTATGATGTGTGGTAGAATCAGTAACTGTCTTAGGTGTTTGAACTGAATAGGAAGTATTTCTATATTATTATTGTTTAATAATTCAGGAATAATATCAAAGGGGCGATTCAGTTTTAGTTTATCCAATGAAAATTTAATTGCTAATTCCCAAAGAGATGCTATACTTAAAAAGCATCTGTTGCCGGTGTCTTCTATTTCATGCTTTGCCCTGCTGCTGATTTGTTCATCATTTTCAGCAAACCATAAAAATGAATGTGTATCCAACAGGATGTCCATTATTGATAATCTTTAAAATCTTCAAGCGGATCATCAAATCCTTCTTTGATAATAAACATACCTTTTGCAAAACCTGCTTTGCGTGTTTTAATTAAAGCGTTTCCACTTTCATCCTTCAGTTTTAAATACTCAATAAAATTTTCTACTTCTTTTTGGATATTTTTGGGGAGGGATTCAATTTTTTTGATAAGATCACTTTTCATGTCTGCCTCTTTTTATAAATGTAACTAAAAAATCAATGCCCTTGTTTATTTGCTAATTGTCCGCAGGCCGCGTCAATATCTTTTCCCCTGCTTCTTCTCAGCCTTGCATTCACCCTGTTCTTTTCAAGATACTGCATGAAATTTTCAGTAGTGGCTTCATCGGGCTTTGAGAAACTGGCGAGGTCTATAGGATTATATTCAATAATGTTTACCAGGTCGGCGGGAACCTGCCGGTATACTTTTACCAGCTCGTCCGCATCCTGCAGCGCGTCATTAAAATCCTTGAAAAGAATATATTCGAGTGTAATTTCATTGTGGGTTTGCTTATAAAAATAATTCAACGCATCTATCAGCGATTTGATGTTGTTGGTATCATTAATAGGCATGATCTCATGCCGTTTTTTATCATTAGCCGCATGCAAAGAAAGCGCCAGCTTAAATTTTACCTGGTCGTCTCCCAGTTGCCTGATCATTTTTGCTACGCCTGCGGTAGAAACGGTAATTCGTCTTGCGCTCATCCCCAGCCCATCGGGAGATGAAATACGTTCGATAGCTTTTAATACGTTTTTATAATTGAGCAGTGGCTCGCCCATTCCCATAAAAACAATATTGCTCAATTTCTTTTGATATGTTTTTTCCGCCTGCTGAAGAATCAATACCACTTCATCATAGATCTCGTCAAAGTTGAGGTTGCGTTTCCGGTCCATATAGCCGGTAGCGCAAAATTTGCAGCTCAGGCTACAGCCAATCTGTGAAGATACGCAGGCCGTTTGCCTTGATTCGGTAGGAATAAGTACCCCTTCCACCAGGTGTCCGTCAACCGTTTTAAAACGGCTTTTGATAGTGCCATCCGCCGAAAACTGGGAGGCGTCCAAAGTTAAGGCCGGCAAAATAAAGGCTTCACTTAGCCTGGTTCTCAATGATTTACTTAAATTGGTCATCTCCTCAAAGCGATGGGCATGTTTTTGCCAGAGCCATTCATATACCTGGTTAGCCCTGAATTTCTTATCACCCGCTTTTTCGAAATATTGCTGTATTTCTTCCAGACTTAAATCACGAATATTTGGTTTTTTTGCCGGTTGCATCCCGCAAAGATATATAAAGGTTTACGGTTGATGAATTTGCTGCCGGTAAACAAGCCATGCGGTAATAAAAGTGGCTCCTGTAAAATAGACCATCAGCAGGGCATTAATAGCCGTATTACCATCTTCCGCTCCAAACCAACTGCCCTGCCGGTAGAGAATGAGCATGCCAAACATATTCTTCAGGCTTTCACATACCAGTGCGGAAGCATTCCCATCGGCCAAATCGGTAAAGGCATACACGTGCAGGAAGATAAATACACCGTAAATAAATAGGGCAGGACTGCCTATGGACGCGATGTGGGCAAATAAATACGATACAAAGATAAGCAGCACAACCAGTTGTACCCAACTCCAAACCTGCAATGCCGTTGAAGTGGCAGGATTGTATTTTTCAAAATGATATACATCTTCAATTTTGTATACCGGGTATTTTTCACTTACATCGGCAGGCCGCCAGCCGGTAGGCATTAACCATATACGCCATTTGTCTTCCAGTCTTTTGGTTCGCCAGGCGTCTTTAATGAGTAGCCAGAGGTGCTGGAAGTTAATTTTGATAGGATTCCACGTTTGTGCCGGCCGGGTAATGCCATATACGGGCGGAACATGCTTCAGTTCGGGCTGGTAAGTACCAAACCATTTGTCCCAGAAAATAAAGATCTGCCCATAGTTCTTATCTAAGTATTCCTTATTGATGGCATGGTGTACCCTGTGATGCGAAGGCGTAACAATGATGCTTTCTAAGAAACCCATTTTGCCGATATGCTGTGTATGGTACCAGAATTGGGCGAACAGTTGCAGGGGCGCCACTATGGCAATTACCTGTGCAGGCACGCCCAATAGCGCCGCGGGCAAAAGAAAAATAACAAATATGCTTACAATGCCCGAAATGCTCTGGCGCAGGGCGCAGGCTAAATTAAATTCCTCGCTACTGTGATGGATGATATGATTGTTCCAGAAAAAATTGTATTCGTGCGCAATGCGATGCGTCCAGTAACCCGAAAAATCCAGCGCAATAAAAGCGATAGCATAAGTAAGCGCAGTATTTTTTATGTGCACCAGCCACAGGTGATCATACATCCATTCATAGGAGATGACGATAATACTTAGTCCCAGCACATCTTTGGTAACATTGGTAACGCCGCTGCTCAGGCTGCTGAGCATATCCATATTGCACACCGTATCATTCCCCTTTTTCCAGCCGTACCATTTTTCAAACAATACCAGCATCAAAAACACCGGCATGGCAATCAGCAATATTTTTCCATACGTTTCCATTCTTTATTAGCGCTCTCTAAAGTTAGTATCATTTTAAAACTTCTGCACTAACGAATAACACTTAATTTGCAGACAAATACTTATTCAGGTAAAGCATTGGAGCGATTCATGGGCAACCTTTTATTAAACTGGCGGAAAACAACGCCTTTTTTATTTTTTTTGAGGTACTACCTTTTTTGGGTACTTATTTTTTTTCTGCAACGCCTTGTATTCGTATTGTATTACTACAGCCAGTTTAAAGAAGCCGGACCGGAGAAAATGCTACAGGCTTTTGTATATGGATTACGGCTTGACCTTTCTATGACCGGCTATTTTAGCGCTATTCCCCTGCTTTTATTCATTGCTCAGCAGTTTACCCAAACGTTGTTCTTTAAAAATACATTAAAAATATATACCTGGCTATTGCTTTTGATAACTACGCTTATTTCCGGTGGCGATCTGGGCATATATGAAAACTGGGGTGTAAAGCTCAATTACCGCGCCGTTTCCATGCTGGCTCACCCTGCCGAGGCTTTTGAAACCAGCAAATCCGCACCACTGCTGTTGCTATTGTTCATTATGCTGGCTGAGCTTGTTATTGCGGGCATTGCATACCGGCTGGTAGTAGCAAAAATGAAGATACCGGCAGGAAAATTATTAAGCCATGAAAAAATCGCCTATTCCATTCAGTTACTGCTGATACCTGCACTTATTTTTTTAAGTATCCGCGGCGGCTGGCAGCAAATACCGGTCAATGAAAGCGTGGCTTATTTCAGCGCTTACCCCGTTGTCAATCATGCTGCCGTAAATACGCCATGGCATCTCAGCAGCAGTCTCTTAAAGAACCGCCATAGCGGGCAAAAAAATATGTACAGCTACCTGCCCCCCGGTGAAGCGGCCGAACGGGTTAATCATTTATATCAAAAGTGCGGCGATGATTCAACCCGGTTTATATTAACACAACAAAGGCCTAACATTGTTTTTATTCAGTTGGAGAGCTTTACCGCCGATGTTATACAGGAACTTGGAGGAGATAGTGGGGTGGCGACTAACATAAGTAAGCTGATCAGGGAAGGGGTTTTATTTACCGGCATATACGCGAGTGGCGTACGTACCGACCAGGGCATTATAGCATTGCTGAGCGGGTTTCCTGCACAACCCCAAACCAATATTGTTAATCAGCCCGAGAAGATAGAGCACATGCCTTTTCTTTCACTTGCGCTTAAAAATGAAAATTATCATAACGCGTTTTATTATGGTGGCGAGCTGAGCTTCGGCCGTTTTAATGCCATTGCCCATCGTGCCGGCTTTGATCATATTGTGGGGTTAGAAGATTTTTCGGATGCGGGATTATTTAATAAATGGGGCGCCGATGATAAGAGTTTGCTGGATAAATATGTAGCGGAAATGCAGCGCCCTGCGCAACCCTTTTTCTCATACATCATTACGTCAAGCAGTCACGAGCCTTTTACTGTACCCATGCCCGCCGTTTTTGCAGGAGATTCCCATAATGAGCAGTTTAAAAATGCCTGCTATTTTACCGACCGTTCGCTGGGAAGCTTTTTTGAGGCGGTAAAGACAATGGATTGGTATAAAAACACCCTCTTTGTTTTGGTGGCAGATCATGGCCACCATCTGCCGAGAGACAGGAAGTTTAACGAACCCGCACGGTATCATATTCCGCTTATTTTTTTTGGCGATGTGCTGAAGGAAGCGTACCGCGGACAAAAGATCACCGGCATGGGTTCGCAAACCGACATCGCCACTACACTGCTTAAACAATTGCAGATAACGGATACCGCTTTTAAATGGGGAAATGATTTGCTGAATCCAAACAGGAAGCCCTTTGCGTTCTATACCTTCGATGACGGCTTTGCCTGGTTAACTGCAAAAGACACACTGATATTTGATAACCGGGCAAAGCGGCTTTTAATTCCTGTACATAAAAGTGCAGATGCAGCAATGAACGATAGTTTGCTTACTGATGGCAAGGCTTATATGCAGGTGTTGTATGATACTTTTTTAAACTATTAATACCGGCAGGGTGTATACAGCATGTTTTGGAACAGGCTTTGGAATGCTATAAGACATCGTTGTGTCACTCCCTTGTGCTGCAGATCTTTACTGCGCATTACATATTTCTCCTGTATTGACCGCCCACTTCAAATAATGCATGGGTAATTTGCCCGAGGCTGCAATACTTAACGGTATTCATTAGTACGGCAAACAGGTTTTCGCCGTTGCCTGCGGCTATCTTCAGCGCTTCCAGTTTTTCAGCCGCCTGCTCTTCATTTCGTTTTTGAAAGGCCCTGGTATTTTCGATTTGCTGTTCTTTTTCTTCTGTGGTGCTGCGGATTACTTCATCCGGCACAAGGGTGGGGCTGCCCTTCTTATTTAAAAAGGTATTTACGCCAACAACCGGGAGCTCACCCGAGTGTTTGAGGCTTTCGTAATGAAGGCTCTCTTCCTGTATTTTATTACGCTGGTACATTCTTTCCATGGCGCCCAATACACCACCCCTGTCTGATATGCGGTCAAATTCTGCAAGCACCGCTTCTTCCACCAGGTTGGTTAGGGCTTCAATAGCAAAGCTGCCCTGTATAAAGTTTTCCGTTTTAGCCGAGCCCAGTTCCCGGTTAATAATAAGCTGTATGGCCATAGCCCTCCGCACGCTTTCTTCGGTTGGTGTGGTAATGGCTTCATCGTATGCGTTGGTGTGTAATGAATTGCAATTGTCGTAAATGGCGTATAAAGCCTGTAACGTGGTGCGTATATCGTTAAAGTCAATTTCCTGCGCATGCAGGCTCCGTCCACTGGTTTGAATATGATATTTTAATTTCTGTGATCGTTCGTTGCCATGGTAAATGTATTTTATGGCTTTGGCCCATATTCTTCTTGCCACCCTGCCTATAACGCTGTATTCAGGATCCATGCCGTTACTAAAGAAAAAAGACAGGTTGGGGGCAAAGTTGTCAATAGGCATGCCACGGCTCAGGTAGTACTCTACATAAGTAAATCCGTTAGCGAGGGTAAATGCAAGCTGGGTAACGGGGTTGGCTCCCGCTTCCGCAATATGATATCCGCTAATGCTAACACTGTAAAAGTTGCGTACTTTATTTTCAATAAAAAATGCCTGCACATCACCCATCAGTTTTAAGGCAAACTCTGTAGAAAAGATGCAGGTATTTTGCGCCTGGTCTTCCTTTAATATATCTGCCTGTACGGTGCCGCGTACCTGCTGCAATGCTTCCGCCTTAATCTTTTCATATACATCGCGGGGTAATACCTCATCACCACTCAAACCCAGTAATTGTAATCCTAACCCGTTGTTGCCATCCGGTAACCTTTCGGGGGAAGAAGGATTATAGTATACAGGCGGCGGTTGATGCCCGTATTTCTTTTTTCTTACTTTCTCCACTTCCTGCCATAAACCTTTTTGTTCTATCCATTTTTCGCATTGCTGGTCAATGGCCGCATTCATAAAAAACGCAAGTACCACCGGAGCCGGACCATTAATGGTCATGCTCACGGAAGTGGAAGAATCGCACAGATCAAAGCCGCTGTATAGTTTTTTGGCATCGTCCACCGTTGCAATGCTAACGCCGGCATTCCCAATTTTACCGTAAATATCAGGACGGTATGCCGGGTCTTCACCATACAGGGTAACACTGTCAAAAGCGGTAGACAGCCGTTTTGCAGGCTGGCCGGCAGAAACATAATGGAAACGCTTGTTGGTACGCTCCGGGCCGCCTTCTCCGGCAAACATTCTGGTAGGATCTTCTCCCTGCCGTTTCAGTTCAAATACCCCGGAAGTATAGGGAAATTCACCGGGCACATTTTCCTGCATTTGCCATTGTACAATATCTCCCCAGTCTTTATAATTAGGCAAAACAACTTTTGGAATTTTTGTGCCGCTTAAAGACAGGGTATTGATTTCCTGCTTAATGGTTTTGCCGCGTACGGTATATTCAAAAAAATCTGCCTCGTATTTTTTTTGCAATTCCTTCCACTCTTCCAGCAATTGTTTTACTTCAGGATTTAATTTCCTTTCGAGTGCCTCGTATTGTTTTTGTAATATGGATTGCATGCGTTGTTATTGTTTTTTGGAGCGCTTGTTTTTACCTAAAAACTTCTTTATTTCATTTTGCAAAGCTTTTGCATCTGGCAATTTCCCCTTTAGTTGCCGGGGTAATGATTTGATAAAACGATAATCGCTTACGCCAATGGGATGATTGATATTGCTTAAAGCAAAATCAACTTCTACCTCGTCTTTTGAGCCGCATAATATTTTACCTATCGAAGAGTTATCAGTTGCCTGTTTCAAATGCTCATTAACAAAATTCAGATAGCCATTCATTTGGCCGGTATGAGCAAGTTCAAATCCTTCCATTTTTAATTCAATCACTACATAACTGCGCAATATTAAATGATAAAACAGCAGGTCAATGAAATGATCTTTTCTTCCAATTTTAAATTTTACCTGCCGCCCCACGAAAGCGAAACCTGCACCCAGTTCAATTAGAAATTCCTGTATGTGATTGATGAGTTGTGTTTCCAGTTCATGTTCTGTTATTTTTTCACCAAAGGCCAGAAAATTAAATATATACGGGGCTTTCAGTACCTGATTTGCCAGGTTGCTTTGAGGTTTGGGTAGTGTAAGATGAAAATTAGAATGTTTTTTATTTTTTTTCTGTCGTTGAAATAGATCTGTTTGTACCTGGTACTGCAGCACTGCCCTGCTCCAGTTATGCTCAATGGTTTTTTGTATATACCATAAGCGTGCTTCTTTGTCAAAAATTCTATCCAGCAAATACATATGATGCCCCCATGGAATGCTTACCAGATCAGGGTTCGACAGGAACCATTGCGTGTTGTTAAATTGGGCAGCAGGCTGCTGCCCAATTAGTAAATCGGGATATGTATTGGCAAATTGCCGCATATATTTCAGGCTTCTTGCCGAAAATCCCTGCAGGTCCGGAAACTGTTTCTGTAAATCTTTAGCCAGTTGTGGAATTATTTTTGCACCCCATCCTTCAACATCAACTTTCTGTGTCATTTGTTTACCCAGGTACCAATACAGCAATAGCATATGCTGGTTTACCTGCAAGACTGCCTGTAATTTTGAATTCTGGATATCCCTTTTTAATTCTACCAGCCATTCCCGGTATTGTTTAGTGGTGTTTTTCATTTTCAGGTAGTGTTTTTAATATTTGAATTACTCCGTTTAACTGGTAGAGTTGTGATGCAATATGGCTTTGTTCATTTACACGGGCATTGTAAGCACGCACACTGTCGCTGATCTCGCTGAGGTAACGAACGCGCCTTGCTGGTATAACAATGGCGTCCTGTCTTCCCTGCTCATCTCCCGAAACGCTTGCTGACAGTTTGCCCCATGACACACCTGTTTTTGCTTTTATTTTCTGTAGCAATAATTCAAAAAAATGATTTACCCTTTTATCATTAAATGTATTGGCACATATGCCCAGCACAGGTAATTCGTTATGAGCTGCTGTAAATAACAGGTGATTGCGTTTGTATTGTTTTCTTACATCGTTCAGCGCGTCTTCCGCACCTGCTTTATCAAATTTGTTGATCGCGATAATATCTGCGTAATCCAGCATATTGATTTTCTCTAATTGCGATGCCGCGCCATATTCCGGTGTCATTATATATACGCTCACATCGCAGTAATCTATGATGCTCACATCACTTTGGCCTACACCCGCCGTTTCAAGAATAATGCAATCATATCCTGCTGCTTTGCAAATGGCTATCGCATCTTTTGCCACCTTACTTATGGCTGTGTTGTCTTCCCGTGTTGCCAGGGAACGCATATACACGCGGGGACCGGAAACGGAATTCATTCTTATCCTGTCTCCCAGCAAAGCGCCGCCGGTTTTTCTCTTGCTGGGGTCAACCGAAATAACAGCAATGGTTTTATCGGCAAAAGCACCCAGGTAACGGCGTACAATTTCATCGGTTACAGATGATTTTCCGGCCCCGCCGGTTCCGGTAATACCAATAACAGGAATATCAGTCCGGTCAGAACCTTTTCTATACGCTAAAATAGTGGAATAGCTTTCCCCTTTTTCCGCCAGGGTAATCGCTCTTGCAACCTTCCTCGTATCCCTGTATTCACCTAACGGCAGGGCTTCAGTTTGGCTCCCGGGTACTTCAGTAACGGAGAAGCTGCAATGGGCCATTACGTCTTCTATCATGCCTTCCAGCCCCATTTTCCTTCCGTCATCAGGACTGTATATCCTGGTAATACCATAGTGATGCAGTTGCTCCGCTTCCTGCGGCAGGATGGTGCCGCCACCGCCGCCAAAAATTTTAATATGGCCACTGCCACTTTCATCAAGGAGGTCTTTAATGTATTTAAAAAACTCCATGTGCCCGCCCTGGTAACTGGTAAGCGCAATACCCTGCACATCTTCTTCAATGGCGCATTCCACAATTTCACGGGCCGACCGGTCGTGACCGAGATGGATAACTTCCGCGCCTTTACTTTGCAGTATGCGGCGCATGATATTGATGGCTGCATCGTGCCCGTCGAATAAACTGGCCGCTGTTACTATCCGTACTTTATTAGTTGATGGATTATTCATATTGGCTACTATTACGAATGCCTAAAATTAATCCAAATCCTAATGCTTGTTAGCTTTTCAACCGTTTGCGTAAAAAATGGTTTGGCATGAACAAAAAATGGAAGTAGTTTAGTCCACTCAAAAACAGATGATTTATGAAATTAATTCGCTTTGGAAAGTCAGGTAAAGAGCAACCCGGAATAGAATTGAAGAACGGTAAACGTATTGATGTTTCGGCTTTTGGAGAAGATTATACGGAAGATTTTTTTGCAACAGATGGCGCCAAACGCCTGGGCGAATGGCTGAAATCAAATGAAGCCTTATGCCCCGAAGTGAACAGCGCGGAAAGATTAGGCGCGCCATTGAGCCGTCCTTCGAAACTGATTTGCATTGGATTGAATTATTCTGATCATGCCGCTGAAAGTAATATGCAGTTGCCCGTTGAACCTATTATATTCTTTAAATCCACAACAGCGGTTTCCGGTCCAAACGATGATGTGGTTATACCGCGCAACAGTACCAAAACAGACTGGGAGGTGGAACTGGCTGTTGTTATAGGCAGGAAAGCATCTTATATTGAAGAAAAAGACGCCATGAACTATGTAGCGGGATATATGCTTCATAACGATTACAGTGAAAGAGCGTTTCAGTTAGAAAGAAGCGGGCAGTGGGTGAAGGGTAAAAGCTGCGATACCTTTGCGCCTGTGGGACCCTGGCTGGTAACCCCCGATGAAATTACTGATATTAATAATCTTCGTTTATGGCTAACCGTTAATGGTAAAACCATGCAGAACGGCAACAGTAAAAACCTGATCTTCAAAATACC
This sequence comes from Agriterribacter sp., assembly GCF_035497235.1. GTDB lineage: Bacteria > Bacteroidota > Bacteroidia > Chitinophagales > Chitinophagaceae > Agriterribacter. Next base: position 308 of record NZ_DATJEB010000033.1, on the reverse strand, counting down.
TTTTTTAATTGCTTACCTCAGTGAATTTATGACCCTGCTGCCCGGCGATATTATTACTACGGGTACGCCGGCAGGAGTGGGATTAGGACAGAAGCCAATGCCCGTTTACCTGAAAGCCGGTGATGTGGTGGAACTGGGTATTGATGGTTTGGGCCAGGCAAAACAAACCCTGGTAGCCTGGAGCAGGTAATTGCCGCTAATTCTTTTAGGTTTAAAAGTTGAAAAATGAAACGATATTGCCTTGCCGTGGATCTGAAAGATGAGCCTGCTGTTATTGCCGAGTATAAAAAAATACACCAGAATATATG
>NZ_DATJEB010000032.1:0-210825 GCF_035497235.1 Agriterribacter sp. | reverse complement strand
CCGATCCATCAGGCTTCTGGCAAATGAACTATAGTCCGCTGGCTATGTACAGGAGAAATAACTGGGCTGCAACCATCAAAGGCATCAATAATTATTTCTGGGGAACGGAAATGACTTCCACCGAAAACCGCTATGGCAGATACCAGGCCTACGGAGCCGTGGAAATAGTATACCCTGACGGACTTGCCGCAAGTGGCCTAAGCGCTGAAGGATGGGACTGGAATAAAGCACCCGGAACCACTACTATCGCAATGCCTTTTTCGAAACTGAACTTACCTGACGGGATGAGCTATTTAGCAGAAAAAAACGGCTTTAATTTCTCCGGAGGGGTAAAGTTTGGCACTCCCGCACCCAATGCGCCTTCTGATGTGATACTGGCTGACCTGCATGGCGATTACGGCATGTTTGGATTGAATTTTAAACAATTGGCAGCTACCGCTACGCACAATCCAAGTTTTGTATTCCGTAAATCTTTCTTTTGCTTTGGCAATAAGATCGTTTGTTTGGGCAGCAATATCAGCAACAACGATGGTGCTAACAAAACGATTACTACTTTGTTTCAAACCAGCTTGCCTTCTGCCACCACGCCAACCATTGTAGACGGCGCTTCAAAAACAGGCGTTTCGCAATCGGAGGACCTGGACAAGGCTAATGCGCACTGGCTTATTGACGCTTATAAAACGGGCTACTATGTGCTGGCCGGCAATAGCGTACATGTGGAAAGGCAATCCCAAACCAGTCCCGACCAGTCGGGCTCGGGCGCTACTACTACCGCCAACTTTGCCAACGCTTATATAGATCATGGCAATGCCCCGGCAAGCGGCAAATACGCTTATGTTATTGCGCCCAACACATCAGCGGGAGATATGAACAGCTTCGCCACTGATATGCAGTCCCCGGCTACCCGTGCTTTTGACATCCTGCAGCAGGACGCTGCCGCTCACATCATCCGTGAAAATGCAAGCGGCGTTACCGGCTTCAGTCTTTTTTTACCTAATACCAACCTGGTTTCTAATGATATTTTAAAAGGTAATGATGTACCCTGTGTGGCTGTGATGCAGGTAAAGGAAGATACCCTTCGTATTTCATTGGTGAATCCGGATCTGAACCTTGTTAATAACCAAAGTACGGCGGTTCCTGTTACTTTAACAATCTATGGCAAATGGTCAAAAACACCGGATATCCCTTCCCGCTATGCCAGCGTTTTATCATCAGAAGGAATGGAAACCATCATCCAGTTTAACCCCGCCGATGGTTTGCCTGCTGAAATTGGACTGATCAAAAGCAATGAAGTGATCCTGCCCATCACATTATTGTCTTTCTCGGGTCGTTCGGATGTGCCGGCTAATCAAAATGTGCTCCATCTCAAAATTGAAAATGATAATGAAATGATGACCTATTATCTGGAGCGGCAGACCTCCGGTAATACCGCCGCCTGGAACATTATTGACAATCACAGTTTTGAGGCAACAACCGGTAACCAGGAATTTAATTTTTACGATAAAAATATAGACGCTCCCGCTTATTTGTACCGCGTTAAATGGCAGGATGGCTCCGGGCTATGGCAGTACTCTAATATCGTACTGCTTAAAAATAACCAGCCCGGCGCTATTACTATTGCGCCAAACCCGGCAAAAAACGCGTTTCTGATTCGCTTAGCACAAAAACCAAAAGGCAATGTAAGCTGGGCGCTGACCGATGCCGCCGGAAAAACGGTAAAGCAGGGACGCATCGCTAGCGCCACGGAAAGCATATCCGTTCAGGGGCTTGCATCCGCCCTGTATTTTTTACACCTGTCAACAGGTGAAACAATACGTATTGCTGTGGCGCGGTAAAAGGATCAGTTAAATTGATGGTCAAAACACTTACCTTTGCCCGTTCAAAAAATTAAAAAGAAGTCACTCTTTCAGGAAACGGGATATACATGAAGCACATTCGGAATTTTTGTATAATAGCACATATTGACCACGGTAAAAGCACGCTGGCGGACCGCCTTTTGCAGGTTACGCATACCATCAGTGATCGTGATATGATGGACCAGGTATTAGACAATATGGATCTTGAAAGAGAAAAAGGCATTACAATTAAAAGCCACGCTATACAAATTGATTACAAGCATTCCGATGGCGAAAAATATACGCTCAACCTGATTGACACACCGGGGCACGTGGATTTTAGCTATGAAGTAAGCCGTGCACTGGCCGCCTGCGAAGGCGCTTTACTTTTGGTAGACGCCACACAGGGTATACAGGCGCAAACCATCAGCAACCTTTACCTTGCTATTGACAATGACCTGGAGATCATTCCGGTGATCAATAAAATAGACATGGATGGTGCCATGATTGAAGAAGTAAAGGATCAGATCATTGAACTGATTGGCTGCAAACCCGAAGAAATTCTTCTGGCCAGCGGCCGTACCGGCATAGGTATAGATGGCATCCTGGATGCTATTGTAAACAGGATACTCCCGCCAAAAGGCAATCCAACAGCTCCTTTACAGGCACTGATATTTGACAGTGTATTCAACAACTTCAGGGGCATTATTGTGTATTACCGCATATTAAACGGTTCTATTAAAAAAGGAGATAAAGTAAAATTTGTTTCCACCAACCAGGAATATGAAGCAGATGAAATAGGCATCCTGAAGCTGAAAATGACCGAAAAGCAGGAAGTGAAATGCGGCGATGTGGGCTATATTATTACAGGTATCAAAAATGCAAAGGAAGTAAAAGTAGGCGATACGATTACTACAACCGTTAATCCCACACAGGAAATTATTAAAGGGTTCCAGGAAGTAAAGCCCATGGTATTTGCCGGTATTTTTCCGGTAAACACGGATGAGTTTGAGGAGCTGCGCGACTGTATGGATAAGCTGCAGTTAAATGACGCGTCACTTACGTTTGAACTGGAAACCTCGCAGGCATTAGGATTTGGTTTTCGCTGCGGCTTTTTGGGACTCCTGCATATGGAAATCATCCAGGAACGCTTAGAAAGAGAGTTCAACCAAACGGTTATTACCACGGTACCCAACGTAAGTTTTATAGCTTATACCACCAAAGGACAAAAAGTTATTGTAAACAATCCTACCGAATTTCCCGATCCGGTAAAAACGGAACGGATTGAAGAACCTTATATTAAAGCGCAGATCATTACCAAGCCGGAATATATTGGTAATATAATGACGCTATGCCTTGGTAAAAGAGGCATGCTCGTTAACCAGAGCTATCTTACCACTACCCGTGTGGAACTGGTATTTGAAATGCCGCTCACCGAAATTGTATTCGACTTCTACGACAAATTAAAAAGCCAGACGCGCGGTTACGCCTCATTCGATTATCATCCTATAGGTTACCGCGAAGCCGATATTGTGAAGATGGACATTTTATTAAACGGCGACAAAGTGGATGCATTAAGCGCGCTGATCCATCGCAGCAAAGGGCAGGATTTTGGAAGAAAGCTTTGTGAAAAATTAAAGGAGCTGGTACCCCGCCAGCAATTTCAAATAGCTATTCAAGCGGCTATTGGCGCAAAAATATTGGCCCGGGAAACGATTTCGGCTATGCGTAAAGACGTTACGGCAAAATGTTATGGCGGCGATATCAGCCGTAAACGCAAACTATTAGAAAAGCAAAAAGAAGGAAAGAAACGTATGCGCCAGATCGGCAACGTAGAAATTCCACAGGAAGCTTTCCTTGCCGTACTGAAGCTGGAAGATTGACGGATTTGAAATTTATGATTTGAAATTTGAAATTGGGGATTATTCAAAAAACGAAACATGAAAATCCGAGATTTGAAGGAATGCAAAGAACCAAAAAACAAAAAATACAGATGATTCGTTCCTCTCTGTGACAAGCAAAAGTAAAATAACAAATCTACCCCTCCTGATAATTGACATCTCACCATTCAAGTATTCAGCCTGTCATTAGAACAATTCAACTGAAGGCTGTCGGCTGATTGCTGATAGCCACAAACCCGAAGTCGCAATTTCGAAATCCGAAGGAATACCATCTCAAATCCTAAATTTAAAATCTTCTTATAACGCTGAAACCGCCGCAATGCCAGGTAATGTTTTTCCTTCAAAATACTCAAGCATAGCGCCCCCACCGGTAGATACATAACTCACCTTATCTGTAAATCCAAACTGGTTAACGGCCGCCACAGAATCTCCGCCGCCTACTAAAGAATAAGCGCCGTCTCCGGTAGCTTCGGCTACCGCTTCCGCAATAGCTTTAGTGCCTAACTGAAATTTTTCCATTTCAAAAACGCCCATCGGGCCATTCCACAAAATGGTTTTTGATCTTTTAATTACGTTGGCAAATTCACTTCTTGCCAGTTCACCTATATCCAATCCTAACCAGCCATCGGGAATAGCATTGCTGGGAGCAGAAGAAACATTTGCATTGGCGTTAAACTGATCGGCAATAACAGAATCGGAAGGCAAATGAATATTAACCCCCATGCCGGCAGCTTTCTTTAATAATTCATTAGCCATATCTATGCGGTCTTCTTCACAAAGCGAATTACCTATTTTGCCACCCTGCGCCTTAAAAAAAGTATAGGCCATTCCGCCGCCGATAATGATGTCGTTGGCTTTTTCCAATAAGTTTTCTATGATCAGTATTTTATCGGATACTTTGGCGCCCCCGATAATTGCGGTAAAAGGTTTTTTAGACTGGTGCAATACTTTTTCAGCGCTTTTCACCTCTCCTTCCATTAACAGCCCGAACATTCTTTTTTCTACCGGGAAAAACCTGGCGATCACCGCGGTAGAAGCATGTGCGCGGTGGGCCGTACCAAAAGCATCATTCACATAAATATCGGCAAGCCCGGCCAGCTTTCTTGCAAATCCTTCATCGCCCTGTTCTTCCTCTTTATAAAAACGAAGATTCTCCAGGAGCAGCACTTCGCCTGGCTTCATCATGCCGGAAGTAACATAGGCCTGTTCTCCAATACAATCATTGGCAAACAGCACCGTTTTACCACCTAAAAGATCGCTTAGATGTTTAATAAGCGGTTTCAAAGAATATTTTTCTTCCGGCCCTCCTTTTGGTCGTCCCAGGTGACTCATTAATATAACCATACCGCCATCATTTAATATCTTATTAATAGTAGGCACAGCGGCACGCATACGGGTATCGTCCGTAATTTCAAATTTATCGTTGAGCGGAACATTAAAATCAACCCTCACTAATGCTTTCTGATCTTTGAAATTACAGGAAGAGAATTTAGACATAATACAAACAATTTAAAGATACCAACCGAAAAGAGACGGTTACCTGCTGTATATACCCGGACCTGACAATATTATATCCGTATGCAGTTTATATAACAGCATACGGATATAACAGGATACTATACTACTTCATAGCCGTATATAGTTTAAGGTGCATACTTAGAGGCCCCGGCCGTAAGAACGGGGTGCGATATAACCGCCATGAATTACCAGTACACCGGTAAATGAAATTATTATTTAATCAGTTTGGCAAAATAATGAACGGTACGCACCAACTGGCTTACATAGCTCATTTCATTATCGTACCAACTCACTGTTTTTACTAATTGTGTATCTCCAACCGCCAGCACTTTGGTTTGCGTAGCGTCAAAAAGAGAACCATAAGTTATTCCGACAATATCGCTGCTTACAATTTCATCTTCTGTATAACCATACGATTCATTGGAAGCAGCTTTCATGGCAGCATTCACTTCCTCTACCGTTACTTTTTTGGCGAGTATGGTGGTTAATTCTGTTAAAGAACCGGTAAGTACGGGAACACGCTGCGCGGTACCATCTAATTTTCCTTTCAGCTGGGGTAATACCAAACCAATTGCTTTTGCAGCGCCTGTGCTGTTGGGAACAATATTTTGTGCAGCGGCTCTTGCGCGGCGAAGATCGCCTTTGGGATGGGGCGCATCCTGCGTATTCTGATCGTTCGTGTAGGCGTGAATGGTAGTCATTAAACCGGAAAGGATACCAAATTGTTTGTCTAAGGTATCGGCCATAGGCGCCAGGCAGTTGGTAGTGCAGGAAGCGCAGCTGATAACTGTTTCACTGCCATCTAATATATTGTGATTCACATTAAATACTACGGTTTTAATATCCCCGGTGGCCGGCGCGGATATTACCACTTTTTTAGCGCCTGCGGTAAGGTGTGCCGAAGCTTTGTCTTTATCGGCGAAAAAGCCGGTACATTCCAGCACCACATCTACCTGGTGTGTTCCCCAGGGAATTTGTGCGGGATCCTTTTGGGCATATATTTTAATTTCATCGCCATTAACTGTAATTGAATTGTCGGTTGCCTTAACATCGGCGTTAAAGCGGCCCTGCGCGGTATCATATTTTAATAAATGCGCCAGCACTTTAGGGCTGGTTAAATCATTGACGGCCACCACCTCAATGCCTTCCATATTATATATCTGGCGGTATACTAACCGTCCTATTCTTCCGAAACCATTAATTGCAACTTTTACTGTGCTCATTGTACAATTGTTTAGCTTTTTAAAATGAGATGCAAATTTACGACATCCAATCTATAAACAGGGAAGAAATGATGAACAACGCATATATTACAGATGCAAAAAAGCGGTTTAGCTATAGCGGGAGCGGAATTGAAACTATTTATGAAAAAGTTTTGGATGGATATGACGGTAACTATATCTTTGCACTCCCAAAATTGATAACGGCCCGTTGGTCAAGGGGTTAAGACGCATCCCTTTCACGGATGAATCACGAGTTCGATTCTCGTACGGGCTACATTCCGGAGATTTTCAAGAAAAAATTGAGAATCTCCGTTTTTATTTAAACCCTATTCTCTTGCAACGGTCTTCAGCATTACTTTACAGTTCATCCGCAAGGCATACAGATTATTGCCGATGGTATGCATAAAATCATCCGGCTTTTTTCAAATGTGCTGGTTCGGGCATTAACTTTTTTCATTGCCTGCAATTAAGGAGAACTAAATAAGGGTCTCGATATTGACGAAATTCTTGCATTGAAATATTGTTTTCCCTGCATCTGATAAGATTTTATGAATGAGCCTAACCTTTTCCGTGATACATAAAAGGTCATCCGTACTAATTCTATAATCCTCTTTATAGCGTGTGCCTATATATGCTTTTTGAAAAAGACTGAAAAGCAGCTTTTCTTCTTCTGTTTTTTGCGGGAAGATATCAGGCAATTGATAAGATACGAAACCCGCATAACGAAGTAATCTATCCATGCTCTTTTGCTTTTGTGAATCCGTCTGTGTGTATTGGCGTTCGCATTCCTTGTCAGGTGCCATGTTGATTATACCATTCAGGTTTGTCCAGGATAAATTTCCCGAATCATAAATGCGTACTGCTGATTGCCACACAGCCAATGCAAACCTATGCCCATCTTTCAGCCATTCCTCAAAAGTGATCGTTTGCAAAACAATAACGGTGACCAGCATTAATGATTTGCATTTATAAGCAGTGTATAGGCTAAAAGCTTCAACCTGAGTTATCCGGTTATAAAAAAAGATCACTTATTCACCTATACACAATTGAGTGCATAAGCAGTGTGCAAGTACAAAACAATGTAAAACACCGCCATAGATAAAACATTGTCTTAATGCCTACAGCAGATTACCAAACCATCATGTTACCATTTTTACAGATATTTCCTCCGCGACCGGGTTTCCACGGCCAGGCTATTGCGTATGGCGTGACCCAGGCAATTCGGTCAGCAAATGACTATAGCGCCATTAAGCCAAACGCGTAATCCTGGTATTATTATTAAATGACTAACATTAAAAAAGGGGCTAAATAAGCTAAGCTCACCCATGTTTCATTGCCATATGACCAACGTCATATATTCCAAAAAAATTATTATTTATAGCGGATCTGGCGCTTGCAGATAAGTTTTCCTTACAACCTTCCTTGCTCTTTACCAGCAAAGGGTTTACGATAGATAAAAATGGAGGCGCCCAATACCTCTATGGCGTTGACAAAATCAAATTCACCAGCTATTACGTAGAATTGCCGGTGAACTTCATTTTTAAGCCGCAGGCTGGAAATGGCAGAATGCTTTTGGGTGCCGGGCCCCTATATCGCTTACGGGCTTGGCGGTCGCTGGAAGGCTGAAGCAAATGGAGTGAGTGTAAAAGGGAAATTGAAATTTTTAAACGACTATTCCGGCGTAGACTCTTCTATGGGAGGGAACAGCAGAACAGTACCATATACCAAACCCTTTGATTTTGGAGCTAATATCCTTATTGGATACGAATTTCAGAAGAATTTATATTTTCATATTAACGCACAACTGGGCTTTACAGATATTGATCCATCGTATGATGGAATAAGTGATGAGACAAGTTCCTTAAAAACAGCGCAGGGCGGTTTGTCTATCGGGTATAGATTTTGAACCAAACCACAAACGCACGCTATATGAAGTCTTTGCAGATGCGCTACACCTCCAGGCTTTGCCATTGCTATGTTCCACCACTTACACATAACGCCTGCCATATCTTTTCCCTCCTTTCATTTACACCTAATAACAATAGTTTCCTATATACATTTTACCTGCTTAATATTGTACAAAAAACAGCATGCCTGCTAAAATAAATATACCCGGATATATAACAGGGCTAAATGCAGCCCAGGTAGAAGCGGCACGAAAACAGTATGGCGCCAACCACCAGGTAACGCCTAATGCCAGGGCATGGTGGCGGATATTATTGGAAATGCTGAAAGAGCCCATGCTTTTGATGTTAATAGCGGTAACCATCATTTATTTTATACTGGGAGAATATGGCGAGGCCTATTTTATGCTGGCCGCCATTATTATTGTTTCGGGTATTTCATTTTACCAGGACAACCGCAGCCGCCGGGCGCTGGAAGCCCTCGAAAAAATCAATCAGCCACAGAGCAAAGTAATCAGGAACAGCCGCATGATCAGCATTCCCACCCGCGACATTGTAACCGGCGATATGCTGCTGGTGGCGGAAGGCGACACCATTAATGCCGATGGCAAAATAGTACACAGCAACGATTTTTCCGTTAACGAGTCTATGCTCACGGGCGAAGCTTACTCCGTATTTAAATCTGCCGGCGCAAAAGACAACCTGGTATATAGCGGCACAGTGGTGGTATCCGGACTTGCCATATGCGAGGTGCTGCAGATAGGCAAACAAACTAAAATCGGGCAAATCGGGGAATCCATATCCGGTATTCGCGAAGAAGCCACGCCCCTGCAACTGCAAATTGAAAAATTTGTAAAGGGCATGGCCATTGTTGGCGCCATTGTTTTTTTATTAGTATGGCTCATAAACTATTGGGAAAGCAGGAGCTTAACGGATAGCCTTCTGAAAGGGCTTACCCTTGCCATGAGCGTTTTACCGGAAGAGATACCCGTTGCCTTTACTACTTTTATGGCATTGGGTTCCTGGCGGCTGATGCAACTGGGCATCATCGTAAAAAAAATACGGATAGTAGAAACCCTGGGCAGCGCTACGGTTATATGCCTCGATAAAACCGGCACCATTACCCAAAACCAAATGAGCATCCGGGCAGTGTACGCCTGCGCCAGCCACAGCCTGTATGAAAGCGATAAAGGATACAACGAAACCGCCGGACCGGTTATAACATACGCCATGTGGGCAAGCGAACCCGTGCCTTTTGACCCCATGGAAAAAGCGCTGCACAAGGCTTACGAAAACAGCGCAACCCGTGATGAGCGCAGCCAGTATACCATGGTACATGAATACCCGCTGGAAGGCACGCCTCCTATGATGACACACCTGTTTGAAAACCAGGCAGGCAAACGTGTGGTGGCGGCCAAAGGAGCGCCAGAAGCCATTATAGCCGTAAGCCATCTTACTGAAGCGGAAAGCGCAGCCATGCTGCAACAGGTAAACGCACTGGCGGAAAAGGGCTATCGGGTACTGGGCGTGGCATCTTCCTCTTTTGAAGGAAATGCCTTTCCTGCAAAACAGCAACAACTGCCTTTTCAATTGCTGGGGTTTGTTGCTTTTTACGACCCGCCAAAGCCGAATATCAAATCGGTATTTGAACAATTTTACCAGGCAGGCATTGCCGTTAAAATTATTACAGGCGATAATGAAGTTACTACAAAGGCCATTGCGCAGCAGGCAGGCTTAAAAAATGCAGGATCAGCCATGAATGGCGGACAATTATTACAACTCACCGAAACCGAAATGCAGGAAAAGCTCAGAGAAGTAAACATATTCACCCGCATGTTTCCCGAAGCCAAGCTGGCCGCTATTAACGCGTTAAAAAACGACAGGGAAATTGTGGCTATGACGGGAGATGGCGTAAATGACGCGCCCGCTTTAAAAGCAGCCCATATTGGTATTGCTATGGGCAATAAAGGAACGGAAATAGCCAAACAGGCGGCCGCCCTTATCCTTGCCAGCGATGATTTGCAGGGGATGGTGGATGCCGTGGCCATCGGCCGCAGAATTTATACCAATATTAAAAAAGCCGTACAATACATCATTTCTATTCATATACCTATTATACTCACCGTATCATTACCCCTGTTCCTGGGATGGCTATACCCGGCCATATTTACACCCGTGCATGTTATTTTCCTGGAGCTGATCATGGGACCTACCTGTTCGGTTGTATATGAAAATGAGCCCATGGAGCCAAACGCTATGCGTGTTCCCCCACGCCCGTTTACCGCTACTTTTTTATCGCTGAACGAAATGACGATCAGCATTATCCAGGGACTGGCCATTACCGCAGGCGTGCTGCTGATGTACCAGTATGGCGTACAAAACGGGTATGACGAGGCAGGTACCAGGAGCCTGGTTTTTACCACACTAATACTTGCTAATATTTTCCTTACCCTGTGCAACCGCTCCTTTTACTATTCGCTGCTATCTGAAATGCGTAACCACAATCCTTTGCTGCTATATATTATTTCAGCTACGGTTTTACTACTTATGCTTATGTTGTATGCTCCCCCTGTTGCAAAATTCTTTAAGATCATACCGCTTTCCCCGGGGGAATTACTGATCTGCGGCGCCGCAGCGGCCGTTTCTGTATTATGGTTTGAAGTATGGAAATGGGCGAAGCGAAAAGGTATGATCTCCCGGAAATAAAACGGCCTATGCGCCACCTTTACCAAATAAGTGCTTTATGATTCCGGCAGTTACAAACACGCATAAGAAGACCCTTACCTGTCAAGTATCAGGAAAATGTATGACTATGGTCAGGTTGCCCCTTTCAGGGAGATAATACTTTTACGAAACCGCATTACAAAAACACGGGAATGAAACGAAGCGTGATACATGCTTTATAGGTGAAGACATGCAGATGTGAAGTGCCATTTGGCGGCTAAAAAATAAATATATACGAATGCAATATGCTTGAAGGAATTAAACGAATTGAGGGAAGCGCCTTTGTGTCGGATATCGTTAAAAACGATTACCGCACGGCTGCCGTGTTTAAAAAACATGATATAGATTTTTGTTGCGGGGGAAAATTTCCGCTGGAAATGATTTGCGCCAATAAAGACCTGGATATAAAGGAAGTGATACAGGAACTGGAAGCCGCCACGCACACCATAACCTCACATGCTTTGCATGAATACCAAACATGGAAACCGGATTTCCTGGCCGATTATATTATACATGTACATCACCGTTACCTCGAAAACGCCATTCCCCAGGCGGCAGATTATCTTGATCACCTTACTAAAAAGCACGCTGCCAGGTACCCCTACCTGCCGGAGCTCCAAAATCTTTTTGAAGCCTTTTCGGGTAGTATAGCGCCCCGTCAGCAACAGGAAGAAGAGATTATTTTTCCGTATATACGCCAGCTGACAAGGGCTTACCTCAATAAGGAATCGTATGCCGGCCTGCTGGTGCGTACATTGCGTAAGCCTGTTGAGCAGGCAATGCTGCAGGAGCAAAAAACAATTGAAGCGCTGATGCGGCAAATGCGGGAACTTACCCGTAACTATACTCCCCCCGAAAACGCCTGCGTTACGCACACTGTAACCCTGCTGAAACTGCGCGAAATAGACAACGACATTGTTCATCACATGCACCTGGAAAATAATATCCTTTACCCGCGGGTACTCCTCATGGAAACCGAGCTGATGAGCCAGAACGATTAAATATAAAATACTTGCCGCTTGCCTTAATTGCTTTATTTTGGCAAATATTCCACTGCCTGGAATATAAAAAAACGTCTTGTCCTGATGATCCGTCACCGGTATAGGCAATATACCGGGAGGACGCAGGAAATAAAAAGCATATGATGAACCTGGATACGGCACACCTGGTGTCTTTATTTGAACATGCAACGGAAGGTATTATACTTACCAACAGTAAGGGAGAGATTACGTTAATTAATCCTGCTGTGGAACGCATGTTTAAATATGGCGCTCCGGAGGTTATTGGAAAGCCGATAGAATTGCTGATACCACAACGCTTCCATGCGCTTCATTCGGGGCAGCGCCACGAATTTTATCATCATCCCCAAAACCGGGTAATGGGGTCGGGAAGAGATCTTTACGGCAAAAGAAGTGATGGTTTGGAAATTCCGGTTGAGGTAAGCCTGAGTTTTTATAAAAGAGAAGATGAACTGTTTGTAACGGCTTTTATTGTTGATATTACGCATAGAAAAACCATAGAGCGGAATATGCTGCAGCAGCAGGTGGAATTGGAAAAAATGACCAACGACATGCGTAAGCTCAATACACAGCTTGAGGTAAAAGTAGAAGAAAGAACACTGATTCTAAAAGAGGCATTGCAAAAGCTGGAACAATCGCAGAAAGAGCTGCATGACGCCCTGAACAAAGAAAAACAGCTCAGCGAAATTAAAAGCCGGTTTGTTTCTATAGCTTCTCATGAATTTCGCACACCGCTGAGTACCGTGCTTTCTTCGGCTTCCCTGCTTTCTAAATATACCACTACCGCCGAACAGGATAAACGCGAGCGCCATGTTGAAAAAATAAAAAACGCGGTAAGAAACCTGAATGATATTCTCGATGATTTCCTTTCTCTCGGAAAGCTGGAAGAACGCAAAGTGGAAATACATCCCGTATCGTTTAATATAGAGCAGTTCATGGAAGAAGTGCTGGAGGAAATGAAACCCCAGCAGAAAACGGGACAGCAAATCGCTTTCCATTGCGAAGGAAGCCCGGCTATTTTCTCTGACAAGCGGCTGCTCAAAAATATTATCATTAACCTGCTGGCAAATGCTATCAAATTCTCCGCAGAAAACACCTTTATTAATATCAGGAGCAATGCATATACCACATATTTTGAAATCAGCATCACCGACCAGGGGATTGGCATTTCGGAAGAAGACCAGGAACAATTGTTTTCGAGTTTCTTCAGGGGAAGGAATGCCATTAACATACAGGGAACAGGTTTGGGCCTCCATATTATAAAAAGATACGCGGACCTTTTAAAAGGAACCATCCAAATAAAAAGCGATTTAGGTAAAGGAACTGCAGTAACCGTTACCATTCCTGTTATCCATCAAAAACAATAAATAATAAATCATGCCATCAGTTTTAGTTATTGACGACAATGCAGACATTCGCGATAATACCGCGGAAATACTGGAGCTGGCAGGCTATACCAGCCTAACAGCTGAAAACGGGAAGAAAGGCGTTGAAACCGCATTGCGCGAAAAGCCGGATATTATTATCTGCGATATTATGATGCCCGAATTAGACGGCTATGGCGTACTGCACCTGCTGCAAAAAAATGCGGACACACGTAATATCCCTTTCATTTTTTTAACGGCAAAAACCGAAAGGTCGGACCTGCGCAAAGGCATGGAAATGGGAGCAGATGATTACATTACCAAACCATTTGAAGAAATTGAATTGCTGAACGCGGTGGAAGTACGGCTTAAAAAGCGGGAAATCCTGTCCCAGAAATATGTGCAGGGCGCTTCGGGTATTACTCAATTCATGAAAGATGTGAATGATTCGGGACTTATACAAAAGCTCACCAACCAGTATGACGTGATGCCCTATAGCAAAAAACAATTTCTTTACCAGGAAGGAAAGCGGGCCCGGTTCCTGTATTACATAGTAAAAGGAAAAGTGAAGGGTTTCAGAACCCATGAAGACGGTAAAGAATATATTACCGACCTGTTCAGCGAGGGAGACTTTATAGGCTACACTCCTATTATTGAAGATAAAAATTATGAGGACAGCGCTATTATACTGGAGGATGCTGATATTTTACAACTGCCGAGGGAAGACTTTCAGAAAATGATATATAATGATATTTCTGTGGCGGCAAAGTTCATTCACCTCATTACACAAAATGTAAAAGAAAAAGAAGAACGGCTGCTTAACCTGGCATACAGCTCTTTGCGGAAACGCATAGCAAAAGCGCTGGTGGATATTCATAATAAATTCAATGCCGGCGGGCCTTCAAAGCGCATTGAAATATCAAGGGAGGATATTGCCCAGTACGTAGGTACCGCCACCGAATCGCTGATCAGAACCTTAAGTGATTTTAAGTCGGAAAAACTGATTGAGATTAAAGAAGGCAAAATCATTGTGTCTCACCCGGATCAGCTCAGTAACCTGCTGTATTAATCATTATCCCGGCTAAGGTCATAATCATCTCTTATTTTATCCTTTTCCTTATACGGCGCTGAAATTTCCCTGCCATGCTCGTTCTGGCGTGCAAGGGTCCAGTCGTCTGTCATAGTGGTTTCCAGCCATATATTTCCCGAACGCCTGAGAACCTGGGCGTGCAACGGGAACAATTTGCCGAGCGCCTGTTCCAGTTCCCTTACCTTCATATCTCCTGTAATGGCTATACTCCCTTCCCTGGTCTGCTCCTGAGCTTCCGCAATGCTGCGGTCGCCAGGCAACAGATGGTGCGCACCCTGATTTTTGAAAAACTCAATTTTCAAAAAAGGGAATGTATTGCTGAATGCCTTTTGTACATCACTGATCGGGTGCTTCGGGGAAATATACAAATACATGATGGGGTTTTACGATCAAATATATATATAAGCACCGCATCATAAAAGAACCCGCATCACTGTAAATCATGAGTTTAATCAGTACTAAATAAAAATGATCATTATCAGCATGTTTCTTACGGTTACCTGACATTCATCATCCCGCTCACCGCAAAACATTGTTTATCTTTGAAAAAAGCTACGTATATGTTTGGAGAATTAAACACGGATGGTATAGAAACGCTTCTGCAACTGCAACTGGTTGGCAGAATAGGCTGTCATGCCAAAGGAGTAACCTATGTGGTACCAATCAGCTATGCCTATGATGGCGCCTACATTTACGGGCATACTTTTGAAGGCATGAAAGTGGAAATGATGCGGATCAATCCAAAGATATGTTTCCAGGTAGATGATACCGCAGACCTTTCCAACTGGCAAAGTGCTGTTTTATGGGGAGAATTTGAAGAATTAGCCGAAGGCCCGGAAAGGATACTGGCGCTTCAGCAACTTATGGAAAGGAAATTGCCGCTTATCAGCAGTGAAACCATGCATCTTACCTCCCAATGGCCCTTCAATGATGAGGATGTAAGCAAAATTTCGGGAGTTGTTTTTCGTATCCGGGTAACAGAAAAAACAGGCCGCTTTGAAAAAAGCACGGAAAAGCATTTTTTTGCTTCGTAAGGAACACATACAGTTTCCGGCCGGCATACTATGAAAGTCATTTTACTGATATTACTTTGCCTTGTTGCAGTTACCGCAGTAGTTTGCGGCAGTATAATGATGCTATATCCCGATGGAAGTATGTTGCGCCTGCAGCACGATATGCTGAAAACCACTCCTTTTAAAACCTTTTTTATACCCGGCCTTGTGTTGTTTCTTTGCCCGGGACTATCCTGCACCATTGCCGCTGCTAATATCGTGTTTAACCGCAAACAATGGTACACATGGTGCATTACCGGCGGTGTAATGATTACAGGATGGATCATAATGCAAATGATACTGCTCCAAACCATAAACGCCTTGCAATTGCTGTATTTAGGGCTCGGTTTATTCATCCTTTTACTGGCTTACCAGCTTAAAGGAAAATGGGCAGTTTAAGCACGGTTGGCACTCCCTGCCTATTATATCCTGTATTTTATAAAAGATACCTCCTTTACTATTCACTCCTGCCAATCAAAGTATTCAGCGGTTTCCATTCTTCAACATAATCGGTACCAATTTTTAATAAAGCAACAAAAGGAATAAACAACACCATTCCGGAAACGCCCCATAAAATACCACCGGCAATAACAGCTACCAGCATGGCCCAGGTACTTACATTCAATTGAACGCCTACCACTTTTGGAAATATAACATTGGCCTCCAGGTATTGCACCACTGCAAAAACAGCTATTACGCCTACCGGGTACCATATAGAATTGGTAGAAAGCCAGGCTATGGAAATAGGCAAAAGCGCGCTTACTACAATACCCACATAGGGAATGATGGTCATAATGGCGCAAAGCATTCCAAACAGCACCGCGTGTTCTATTCCAAGCGCCAGTAATCCAATGCTGTTAAGCACGCCTACGATAATATACACCAGTACCATCCCTTTAATATAATTAAAATAGGTAGCTATCACTTTTGGCAGCATCAAATCTAATTTCGGTCTATGCCTTTCACCGGCAATCCAACGGAGAAACTGAACAAATACCCGCCGGTGATACAGGAAAAGGGCCGTGTATATGGGAACCAGGAATAACATAAAAACGGTATCAAGCATATTATTAACTACCGTTTTTGCCATGCTGCCTATATAGCCCATACTTTGCTGCGCCCAGTTGGCTGTGGTTAAGCCGAAACTTTCTGCTATCCATTGCCCGGCCTCCTGCCCTGCTGCCTGCAATTTTTTAATGAGCCCGGGCAGGTCCTGACGAAACATACTGATTTGCCATATGAGCAGCGTTGCAATTCCTGCAAAAAGAAGCGTTACAATGAGCAGGCAAATAGTAATGGCTATACTTTTAGGAAAACGCTTTTGTTCGAGCCATTTACAAACCGGGTACAGGATCATGGCAATAAGCAATCCAAAAAACAGGGGAATAAAAAGCGCCTTCCCAACATACAGTATAACGGATGCGAAAAATATAACCTGCAGGTATTTTACCATATTGTTAGTGAACTGGGTTTCGTTTGTCATGAAATATAGTAATATTTGGTAAATGTAATTACTGGCAGGTAAACCCTCACCTGGGTGCATCTCAAATTGTCGCATTGCTTTGCTTCATGTGGGCGGTGAAGACACCGCCCACGGCGGGCCGCCCCGGCTGGTGTCCCCACCAGCCGGCAACAATTTGGAATGCATCCCCTCACCTTTTTCTAAACTGTGTTTTTAATCTTAAAAAGCTTTGGCCTTGCAAGGGAATCAACAATTGTTCTTTTTAACTCTCTTTTCTCAGCCAGCCATATTTTTTGTACATGTTGCATTTCTCCTTTTTCTTTTGAATTTCTTTTTTTCATAACACTTTTAAGAAAATGCAGGTCATTACAAAGATCATTAAACGTTCCTAACTGCTGAGCTGTTTGCTCAAATGTTTTGAGTTCAAACATCTTCCATAAAGTGAACGGCTGTTGAATCTTTTTTTCAGAATCATATAACTTTCTAATATAAATGATGTCTTTCAGATGCTTGCGGATGCTGTGCAATTCCTCATCTGTATAAGATCCTTTATTGACGATATGTAAAATGCCGTTCATTTTTAACCTGAAAAACTTTTTTACCGTATCGGCTTCCAGCATACCTGGTAGTTTCCCTTCCAGCTTTTTCCCCGCGGCAACCATATCGCTGACCGAAAGTAATTTCATTTCTTTTCCACATATTTTTTTCACCTCTTCCTTCCAAATTAACTTTATTGCCGGGTGAATATGTTTATTGCTTTTAATGGCGGCTTTCATACGTCTTTGATGCAATTGCCGGTCGCGCATCTTACCCAAAGCGCGGTACATTTTTTTTAGTGACCCGGGAATATTCAACTCATCCTCTTTTTTTAATTCTAATGACAGCAGCCGCAGGAAAGCCCTCAGCTTTTTTGTTTCTACCCTGAAAAGATGAACCGCTTGCCTACCGCCAGCTTTTTTTATTTGCCCGGCATACCTGCTTAGCCTTTTAAAAAGCAACCGGATGATATGACGTATATGTTGCTGTTTCATTAGCTGTGCGGGTATTCTGTTTTTTGACAATTTTTTTGCCTTTCCCGAATGTAATATAAGTAACGGCACGGTAAATAGCATTAACAGATATTTTCCGTAAAATTGAAAATGTATAAATAAAAATCCCCGCTGCTTTTTATGCAACGGGGAAAAGATCAAAGGTTGTGAACAACTTATTTAATAGCTACCAGGTTTATCTTTAAATTGATTTCATCGCTGATGAGGTCGTCTTTCATTCCTTCATAAGCCACACCCCAATCTTTACGGTTAATATTAAAGTCGGCTTTTGCAGCAAATTTTGTGGCGCTGCTTTCTATTATATCCGCCTCGTAAGTGATGTTTTTTGTGGCATCGCGAAGGGTAAGATTGCCGGCAACAGCAATTTTACCATTATCCAAATGTTTTACTTCGGTAATTTCAAATTTGCTGGTAGGATATTTTTCCACCGCAAAAAAGTCATCCGATTTGAGGTGAGTTTCCAGCTTTCCCTTGTATTCAGGATCGGTAAGATCTTTATTGTTAAGAGTAGCCATGTCAATAGTAAAAGAACCGCCGGCTAATTTACCTTCACTCACGATCAGCTCGCCGCTGTGCAGGTTAATGGTACCGGTATGCTGCCCGGTTACTTTTTTACCCAGCCAGGTAATAGAAGAACCGGCGGGGTCAACTGCCAGCTTATCACCTTCGGCCACGCCTGTAGCTACGGCATCTTTGGTTTCGGCTTTATCCCCCTCGGGATTGCTTACACAACTTACTGCCAGCGCGGCAACGGAAAAAAAGAAAAATACTTTTTTCATTTTGGTTTTTTTAAAATTTAAAGGCAAATTTAATGTTTAAACATTAACAATGAAAGGAATGATCACTGTATTTTTGTGAAAGAAGCTTATTATTTTTATAACACACTTATAATCAATATATTATAATTTGCAAAGTTAAACATATTTGTACATTTATTTAATATACTACAGTACTTCCTGAAAACACACTATGTGCTTTACAATAATTTAGCACCGGTATGCGGCATATACCCAAATAAAAAAACTCCGCCGGGCACTGTATGCATGGCGAAGTTTTTTTTATTACGGATCGTTTACAAAATTTTCTATCCTACTTTTTACCTGTATATACGGCGTTGTTTTTATCTCCGCCTGCTACTAAGTAAGCAACCAGGTCTTTCAGTTCATCGCTGTTCAGCCTGTTGATCATACCCGGCAACATAGGCGACACTTCAGATACTCTTGTACGGGCCACATCTTTTTTGGGAATTTCCCTAACGATCTGGGGTGCGAAAGGATTCTGGGAAATAACATAGTTATCACCCTCTTCCTTAATGAGCCTTCCCAGCACGGAACCGCCGTCTTTCAGGTAAAATACCGTGGCGCCATACTGATCAGAAATGGTTTTGCTCGGATCAATAATCGCTTCTAATATATCCTTCGTGGAAAAGCGGGTACCCAATTGCGTCAGGTCGGGGCCCGATATGCCGCCATCTCCCTTCATGGTATGACAGGAAATACAAAGCGATGCGGCAAACATGGCTTTTCCCTGTTCAAAGTTACGGTTGGTAAGCCCGCTGTCTATTACCGCAACCGCATCTTCCATTTTCCATCTTCTGCCAGGCCCCTTGGGCTGTACGGCAGCGTCTGCCAGTTCATTTCCGCTGCGGTTCACTATCGAATCTCCCGAAATGGTATTAAAATGAGCGAATTCAGCTTTAGGAACATTTTCCAGCGCGTTGGTTCTGGATTTGTTAATAAACCCTCTGAAGCTATGACCGCCTTTGTAGCTGAAGGCTGTATAAAACCACTGAAAATATTTTTCCCGTAATTCAGGCGTCCACCCGGTTTTTGCTTTGCTCAGCACATTGGCATAATAGGTTTGTTGCTGTGGCGGCACTTTCGATAACATATTGGCGATATCCATTCCATACTGCGGATTACGCATAATAAGATCGGAAGAAGAAGTAAAGGTTTTTTGCGTATCCTCATCTTTTGCCGTAGCCATTAAAGCCATCGTTTTTTCTACCGCTTTGGGCGCTTCAATATACACCAGCACTTTACTAAGCTCGCGGTTAAGTTCATTGGTATTTGCCGGATAATGCGGATCAAGGTAAGCAATTACCTTTTCCCTTATGGTTGCATCGGGCTGCCCCATGCGCGAGAAAA
Organism: Agriterribacter sp.; assembly: GCF_035497235.1. GTDB lineage: Bacteria > Bacteroidota > Bacteroidia > Chitinophagales > Chitinophagaceae > Agriterribacter. Next base: position 190,537 of record NZ_DATJEB010000032.1, on the reverse strand, counting down.
CCAATTCAAATGCGCGAACGATATCTACCTGCTGCGGCTCCGAAAGTTTTGCATAATCAATGCCCATAAGTGAATTCAGTAGCTGATTTTTTACCCCGGCACTTCCCTGGCGGGCCAATGCAATGAGGGCCGTAGTAGCCGCTACCGGATCTTTTTCATCTAAAGCGCGTTGCTGCCATTGGCTTACTGGCTGATGTTCAACTGCAATACGGGCTGCATAACGTATAAAACGATCGCTATGATTCAAATAAGGCCATGCAAAATCAACTGCTCCTGCCTTCGCGGCTCCATGATATGCTTCTAATTGCCTGCGTAATTTACTTTCCGGAGTTTCTACGGGAGCGCCTGCCAGCTCATCCGTTGTTTTTCCTTTGTTATCCTGGTAATATACCCGGTACAGGTCTGATTCCAGCCTGCGCCCACCGGTTAAGAAATACATAGCGCCATCCGGACCAATTGCCCCGTCTGTTAACGGCAGTGGCGAACCCGAAAGAAATTCTTCACCTTTTGCGCTATAGGTAGCACCATTAGGTTCCAGATGAATGGCATATATAATTCCAAAACTCCAGTCAAAAGCAAACAAAGTATTTTCATATTTCTCAGGAAAACGTGCGTTTCCACCATACATGAGGTTAGTGGGTGAACCCTGCCCGATATTCAGAACAGGCGGCAAGTTATCCGGGTATGCCGGCGACCATTTGCTGTTACCCGTGCGCCAGCCATATTCGCTGCCATCGGTTACATGGCAAATGCGTGTAGGGCGATACCAGGGCGTACCAAAATCCCACTCCATATCCGAATCGTACGTAAACAAATCGCCTGCCGCGTTAAATGCTATATCAAAGGGATTGCGATAGCCTGCGCTGATCAGTTCCCAACGATTCGTTTCAGGGTCAACAGAAGCAATCCATCCACCTGGTGCTTTACGGTCAACTGCGTGTCCGTTGGGGTCTGTTATTAAAGGAAAAAGATTATCTTCTTTCCAGTTGGAAGGCAAATGATATGCATCTAATGCCGGTACATCGGTATGATTACCAATAACAACATAAATGGATTTTTTATCGGGCGACAGTATGACACTGTGCGGACCGTGCTCCCCTTCGCCTTTCAGGGCCTTCAGTAAGGTTACTTTATCAAACTGGTCATCGCCATCTGTATCCTGCAAACGATACAATCCGCTTGTTCTGCCGGATGCTTCATTATTCAGGTTATTAACCATTACATACAAACTGTTGAATGCATATAATAAGCCATGCGCGAACCCGATACCTACTTTCTTTTTGGTGGTATCGTTTACAAGGGTGGGATCATTGGGTATAACCAGTTTTTCAATGGTTGTTTTGCCCGTATCTCCAACAGCCGGAACCACCAGGCGGTATAAAGCGCCATACTGATCAGAAGCAATGATGCGTCCTTTATCATCAAAGGTCATGGAAACCCAGGATCCATCCTCATTTTCAGAAGGTCCAAACAATCGCTCGGCCGTAAAACCGGGCTGTAATTTTAATCTCTCTACTTTAGGATCTCCGGAAGTTGTGGCTTCAGGGTTTTTTCCGTCTTTACAGGAAAAAAATACAAGGGTGAAAGCAGCAACCGCTACAAATGATTTCACTGGCAAAAAATTTAGATACATAATTGAGCATTAATATTTACTTATAAATTCCCGGCAATCCGGGCAGGAACTTTTCAGTGCTTCCAAAGATTAGCATTTTCTTTTAATGAACCTACCTGTACTGTAGGGTGCTTTATTGAAAAAAGTGGAAACTACCTTATTTATATATGAGAAACTGAAACAAAACAACGCAACTTGAAATATACTTCAGCATATGGTAAAGATGAAACAATTCGTCAAAATAAGCTATTTTTTGAAATAGCGGCTGAATTTCCCGGATTCCTGAACGCAGGAGGAAACAAACCCTGTATTAATTTTCCTATGCTAAAAGCTGAAATGATCAAAAAAATTGCCAGCCTGTTGAAAGCTGGCAATTTCAGTACCACCCGCCGGCCGTTTACACTAATAGTGATGCACCTTGTGAACCGCCTTATATCCCATGATAAAGGAAATAGGCGCCAGCATTCCAAAAACGATCCGCTGAATGATATACGGTGGCTTTGCCAGCCGGAATTCTTTGGAAAACCTGGTTGCCGTTACGGCTATTTGTAATATGCCGGGTATTCCGTCTTCATTTGTTTGATTATTATTAGCCATCACGGCAAACGTTTCCAGTAAAGTCTCAGATTCCAAAGCCGGCCTAACTTTCCAATTCACTACTGTTGTATCTTCCGAACGGTTCCACATGGAATGGATTTTACCTGGTGGTATATGCAGGGTATCGCCTTTTTTTAATGTTACCGTTTGTTCATCTATTTTTACAGTCAGTTCACCCGATATTACCGTAAAATCTTCCTCCTGGTAAGGATGATAATGGGCCGGTGGTTCTTTTGACTTTGGACCAAGTCCAGATTCCATTTCAAGCAATGCACCATTGGCATCTTTGGCGGTTTGAATAAAACGGATAACCTGCCCGGTTCTGGAATTAGAAATTATTGTATTGCTCATTGCCATTCTGCCTGGTTTTAAATGTATTCAGCCTGTCGTTAGTAATATTCAACTAATAGCTGGCACCTGATTGCTGATTGCCACACTTTCACATTTCCACATTCCTATTTTATTTCATTCATCCACTGCTGTACAAATGCTCTTGCCGGTTCCACCACTTCTTTTCCGGCCCGGAAAGCCATTTTCCACCGGTTACTTTTTCTTTCATACGCGGGGTTTGCAAAAAAAGTTTTACCATTTTTTTCCGTTAGCGCTGCATTAAAATCTATAGCATTGGTTTCATCTAAAAATTGTTGCAGTCTTAGTTTCACAAACAACAGGTGGTTGGAAGGGTATTTGGTTTCCCAATCTTTCAGCATGCCTGCATTGGATTGTTCAATTGATTTTTGCAGCACTTCATAATTCTTTGTATACGCTTTTATATATTTATTTTCCGGATCTTCTGCGTCTTTTAAATTTTGTTGGGCCGCCTTAAGCCCGTCTTCAAACATGGATTTGGTTTCCGGCGTAGCCTTTTTGATGAGTTCTTCTGCACTCAGTACAAATTCCTTACCCTGCTTTATCATGTTGGCACGCATATCGGCAGGTGTTTCCGCTTTTTGCAGACCGCCCGGCTTATATTGTTCCTTCATGGCCGTATACGCAGTAACAAAATCACCTGAGCTTACATACCGCTTTATATACAACAGTAAGTCTTTTACTACAGCGCTGCGGTTACCAACAGCAATGTTTTTAATATGGCGCACACCATATACATCAACAAACCCGCCCAGTATACTGCTGCTTATTTTTTTATCGGCTTCCGTTTGGGCGATTCCCAACTCCTTTAAGAAATCGCCGGTGACCCTGCTAAACGTAAAAGCATAAATAAATAAAGACATGATCGTAAGCAGGCAGAAAACGCTGCACACACGCAAAAGCATTTTAGCTTTTTGAAATAACATTTTTTTCATTTTTAAATTTTAAGCATTAATGAAACATTATCCGTAGCGGCATTTACAGCATTGCCCGTTTCTATGGAGCGCACATGCTTTCCCGTTTGTGAGCTATTATCCGGCTGGTGATTGCCGTGGATTAAATTGGCACCTAACAATAATGGAAATCCCACCACCATCAGCAATACATTTAAAGCAAATTTTAATTTTTCCATTTCCAGATCATTTTATTATAGTGCAAATTTCATTTGGATTACGGAAAGGAGAAAGCGCTTACTGAATGAACTGCTATAAATGGCGAACAAACCGGCACCTGTTTGCGCTGACCTGCCGGAATTCGGGCATTTAGCCCTTAAATTTTTACGCGTAAGACATTTCAATTTTAAGCGGGTATTATATACATTTGACCTCTATTAAAATTCCCATACTTGCGGAAAGTATACTGGCTTCTCTTTTGCTTTTCAGGTTTCCTGCAAAACCTGCCTGCGCAGGACAGCAGGTTGTACGCATTTACCCACTACACTGTAAAAGACGGATTGGCCAGCTATAATACGCAAAGCGTTGTGCAGGACGAACAGGGTTATATGTGGATAGGTACCATCAACGGCCTGCAACGCTTTGATGGCACCCGGTTTATTACCTTCCGCCACAATCCCGGCGACACCAGCTCGCTGCCGGACAATTATATTTACCAGTTGCATATAGACAGGGAGCAGCAGCTTTGGGTTTTGTTGAATAATGGCAAGGTTGGCCGATTCGATACGCGCCGCTTCTTTTTTGAAGAAGCACAGATCAGGCTGGCCGACCGGCGCAATCTCAGCGCTATAAGGAAATTATTAGAAGACAGCGAAGGCAATCTTTTTTATATCATAGACCATAAAGAAGTGCTTACCTTAAACAGGAAAAAAAATGAATTTGCCGCAGTGCACAACCCATTTGATTTGCCAATTAACCTGAACTGGAAGGTGAGCAATGTTATTGAAGATTCGGTAGGAAAAAAATACTGGATAGCAACAGATTCAGGAATGGCAGTTTATAATAAGGTTACACGACAGCTTAGCTACAGGGGGCACAATGCCGGTAAGGAACCTTTTATTGAACAATTCGGGCATGTTTCGGGATTAAGTAATTACGGCGTAGACGCCCAAAGACGCCTGTGGTTTTTAGGCTGGCCTTATAACAGGGAATGGGGGCTGGTTTATTGCTACGACCTGCATACACAAAAAATGGTTTTTAAAGATTACAACCTGGTTCCCTTAGTTAAAAACTATTTTGAACCCTCCTGCATGCTTCAGCAAAAAGACGGAACTATATGGCTGGCGGGACTGAACATTTTTGTGAGATATAATGCATCGCAGAAAAAATTCCAACAGGTTTACAACGGGTATGTAAATGACCAGGGAATTAGTTATGAAAGGGTGAAATGCCTGTTTGAAGACCGGGAACAAAATATTTGGGTGGCTACGGATAATAACGGACTATATGTATTCAACCCTTCGGGGCAGTTTTTTAACAGCATCAAGCATATTAACCGGGCGAGCGGGCGTGAAGGACGCGGCGCCTTACTATCTTTTGCCGCTACTAACACGGGCAGCCTGTTAACCGGTACATGGGGAGATGGCTTATACCTGTACGACAGCAGCCTGAACCCGGCTCCTTTTCATATCAAAGGAATGGATTCGCTCCGTACATATTCCATATGGGATATGTGTACCCTGCGGGATAAGAAAACGATATGGATGGTAGGGCAGCCTTCGGTAGTAATGCTGTACGACCAGTTAGCCCAAAGCGTAAAAAAATACCATCCGCAAATATTCGGCGGACGCACGATCAGGCAGGTTCTGGAAGACCGGCAGGGAAATATATGGCTGGGTACGCATAGTGCCGGTGTGTTTAAATGGACACCAGGCGCCGGTAAAAAAAACTTTGAAAACGGCTTTTCCAGGATCAGCCATATTCCCGATATTAAAATCCAGGGCATTACAGCAGACTCCAAAGGGTTTATATGGATATGTACGGCAACGGAAGGCGTTTACAAAATAAACCCTGCGAACGACAGCATTGTTGAACATATTACTACCGGCGGTCCACCATTAAAAAAGCTGTTAAACAATGATGCTATAACAGCGCTGGAGTATAACGACAGTATAATGATCTTCCTGACAGGAGCGCTGAACATTTACAATACCCGCTCCAACACCATCAGCTATATTACCGCATGGGACGGTTTGCCTTCTGAATCGGCAACCAGTATACTGAAAGACAGGAATGGCTATTTATGGATTGGCTTATTAAGCGGCTTATGCAGGATGAACTTGGAAAAAAAGACCTTTACCCGCTACGACCGGCTTGATGGCATTGCCAATGATAACTTTGATATTGCTGCGCACTATTTACCCGATGGCAGAATGTTATTTGGTACATCAAACGATTTTCTCGTTTTTAATCCGGATGCCATACAAACCAATTCGCCCCCGGCCAACGTTTCTATTACCGGGTTCAAGCTGCTTAACAGGCCCCTTTCCGTTGATTCATTACTGCAGCTCGGCAGCATTGAATTCTCTCCTTCACAAAATTCCATTACTATCGGCTTTTCCTCGCTGAGCTATTTTAACAGGAATAAATTATCGTATTACTATAAACTGGAAAACATTGACGCGGAGTGGAAAAAAGCAAGCGAAGTAAATGAAGCGGTTTATAATTATCTTCCCCCCGGCAGCTATACGTTTAATGTTATAGCAGAAAGCGCCGGTGAACTGTTAAGCCCCAAAGCCACCCGGCTTAAGATTGTTGTACATTCCCCTTTCTGGCAAACCTGGCTGTTTTATTGTATACTGGCGTTGCTGGCGGGCGGCATTATATACTGGCTCGATAAAGAGCGAATGAAAAGAAAGGAAAGTATGCAAAAGATGCGGAGCGACATTGCAGACAACCTGCATGAAGAAGTAAATACAGCCTTAAACAATATTAATATACTGAGTGAGATAGCCAAACTGAAAGCAAGCAAAGATCCTGTAAAATCAATGGAATACCTGGAACAGATACACGCAAAAAGTCATCATATGATTATAGCGATGGATGATATGCTCTGGGGCATTGATCCGGATAACGACAGTATGCGAAAAATCATAGACCGCACAATGGAGTATACCGATGCTTTAAAAAACAGGTACTCTACACAAATTGATGTGCTGGTTGATAAGAAAATAAAGCGATTAGAACTGAACATGAAACGCCGCATTGAGTTTTTTCTGTTGTTCAGGGAAGTGATCCATACGATTGTTCAGTGGGGCGCTCAAAACACCCGGATACATTTCGGGCTGGAGAAAATGCATATTATCTGTGCCATCCAGTTCGACAATGCGGAATGCGATATACAACAACTTGATAGCCTTTTACATCTGCCGGCGCTCAGCAAGCGGATGGAGGAAACGCATGCCGCAATGAAGATACACTTCGACAAAACCTATTCTTTAGTTATTCTGAAGATCAGGGCCAATGAATAATTATTTACCCATCCATTTTTTAAAATCAGTTACTTTTTCGCGGCTTACAATCGCTTCTTTATCTACACCGGGTGAGAGGTGCAGGATTAAGCGGTTGCCGAAATAATCATGTATCTGGTCTATACAACCGATGGACACATAAAAGGAACGGCTGATCCGGAAATATTTTTCTGTATCCAGCATGTCTTCCAGGTCATCCATAGTGTAATCCACAACAAACTTTTTATTGTCGCCGGTTTTAAAAAAATTCAACCGTCCGTCACTGTAGAAATAGGCAATGTCTTCCACATCAATGCTAACTAATTTCTGCGCCTGCTTTACCAAAAACCGCTTACGGTATTCTTTGGGCTGGAATTTGCGTTGCAGCTCTTTTACAAGGTTGTCCATACTAATATTTGTATCGCCTGCTTTACCGTTATAGGAAGATTTTAGTTTTTCGTACTTATCCAAGGCCGCCTGCAACTCTTCTTTCTGTATGGGTTTGAGCAAATAATCCACGCTGTTAACCTTAAAAGCCTTTAATGCGTATTCATCGTAGGAAGTGGTGAATATAACAGGGCTCCTTACTTCTGCTATATTGAACAGTTCAAAACTCTGGCCATCTGCCAGCTCTATATCCATCAGGATCAGGTCGGGCGTTTCATTTTCCCCGAGCCATTCCGCGGTGGATGTAATGCTATCTGTTACGCCGGTTATTTCATACGAAACACCGAGCCCCAGCAATACTTTTTTCAGCTTTTTTACTGCCAGGTCTTCATCTTCTACAATGAGAATTTTCATATTACTGTGGTTTTATTTTATTAGCGTTTAAGGTTTTATTTTCAATGGCGTTGCTCCATATCAGGGGAAGTATCACCGTAAAATTCCTTTCGTCAGACATTACCTGGAAGCCTTCTTTGCTGAGCAATTTGTATTTGGCCCTGATATTATCAAGCCCAACCCTGGTTCCCTTAATTTTTACTACCCGGTGCCTGAGATTATTATTCACCACCAGCTTATTACCCGCAGTGGTAAAAATATCAATTACCACAGGATAGTTTTTAGACAAGGCATTGTGCTTCACCACGTTTTCCACAAGAAGCTGCAACGTTAAAGAAGGCAGTAAATAAGGGTTATACCGTTTATCAATTTCCATGTTCAGTTGCACTGCTTCTCCGTGGCGGGTACGTAACAACCGGTAATACGACTGAATGAACTTCACTTCATTTTCTACCGTGCTCAGCCCGTCTTCATTGTTTCTGAGTAAGTAACGGTATACTTTACTGAGTTCATTCAGAAAGCTTTCCGCTTTTTGCCTGTCTTCGGTGATCAGCGATGATAACGTATTGAAGCAGTTAAAAAGAAAGTGCGGGTTAACCTGGCTTTTAAGCGAGTCAAACTCCTGCTGAACGGCGAGTTCCCTTATGCTGTTTTTATCTTCCACGCTCTCTTTATATTTTCCCAATGCATAATCTGCTTCAAAAAGCGTTTCAAAAATCAGGTTTACGCTAAAGCCCACCAGCAGGCCGGCCTTCAGATCACTTTCGGACAGTTGGTACCCCAGCACGCTCAACTGATTATACAATAAAAATATCAGCACTATAGATAAAGACATGAAGGGAACAATAACAAGGGCTAAAAGGATGATCCTTAATCTTGATTGTTCAAGCCCGGGATACCGTTTTCTTACCGCGTTGCCAATAGCAACATGGCCCGACCAGGAAAGGAAGCCTAAAATAAATATAAACGGAAATGAGATCAGCCAAACCTTAATATCTTTAAAAACCCGCTCATCATACATAATATAATTAAGTACAAAATCTATCAGCGGCATAGACATGCTAAAGGAATACACCTGCAAAACCGTAGGTTTCATCCACCTGCTCATGCCGCTACCTCCGTTTTTTTAATGATCAGCGGTAATTTTATATTCCTTTCCGCAGGGGTTTCTTCAATGATTACGGGAAGCTGAGCCAGTAAACGGTACTTGTGTACGAGGTTATCAAGCCCCGCTTCATGATTCATTTCCGCTGTTATTTTTTTTGGCTGAACATTATTTTTAATCTCCAGCATATCATTCCCTATTGACCTGACAAGGATATGAAGCGGCGCGTTTTTGCTTACCATATTCCGGGTAAACGCGTTTTCAATAATCACCTGCAATGTTAGCGGAGGCAGGTATTTTAACTTATCCTCTTCCTCAATGTTTATTATTAACTGTAAAGCGTTGCCATACCGCGCACTCAATAAAAAATAATACGATTCCATAAACTTCAGCTCCGCTTCCAATGTTATTAACTGATCATCTTCATTACGCAGCATATACCGGTATACCTTGCTCATTTCATCAAGGAATTTTTCCGCCGCTTCCCCATCCTCACTGATCAGGCTTGAAAGAGAATTGAGGCTGTTGAACAAAAAATGGGGGTTAACCTGGCTTTTTAAACCCAGCAACCGGCTTTGGTTATATGCTTTCGACAGTTTTTCCGTTTCCTCTATACTTCCCTTCCAGCTATCATAACGTGCCACTCCTTCCATTAAAAAAGTAAGGAACACATTAAGGATACCCAAACCAATACAGCACCATACAAAAGCCTTTTCGTTAAAAGTATAATCCAGCAGCTCAATTTTTTCGTACAACCTGAAAAGCGTATACAAAAAAAGACCGGTAAGCAGCCAGAACACAAGGATCATAAGGGTTAGCCTTTTACTTACCTGCCGCCCCGCCGGCAGCCGTTTCTTTAATGCAACCGCTACAAAACCACATACTATAAAATCAATGCATAACCCTGTCCAGCCTATTATTGTAGCCACCACGAACACTTTCCATTCTGAAAAAAACCGGCTGCCAAAAATGGCGCTGTTTACAATGCATATAAAAGGAACGGTTACCCAAAACATTACACTGTAATCCCTGGTGGTATATTGTGGTAATCGGATATTCATATTGCTTTTACAAATTAGCAACTTTTCCGCGTTTCACCGGTTTTTACAAAATGAATGGAAAGCACAGGTGTATGAATTGAGTAAAAAGCCGTATGAATTGTATAAACAATTATTTTGTAGCTGCCCATTGCCGCGGCGCCGGCACAATATTTTTTACGGGTTTCGTAGACTGCAGAAAAGTATATACGGCTTCCAGGTCTGTATCGGTTAACTGCGCGAAATTGGGCCAGGGCATTGGCGGTAATAAGGGCCTGGTATTATCCAACCCCTTAAATTTTCCTTCGCGAAGGGCTTTTTTAAACTGTGCGGCCGTCCAGCTACCAATGCCGGTGAGGTCACTGGTAAGATTGGCAGCAAATGAAACGCCCCATGGCCCGGCGGCCGCTGTAAGATCGGGGCTGAAAAGAACCCATCCTTTTTTTATTTCATCGCCATTCACTGTTGCCAAAGGCAAATCTTGCTGGTACCCGGAAAGCCTTCGTTCCGGGATCACTTCGGGCCCATGATCTCCCATTCTTTTGGGCGAATGACAGTCATCGCAACCCATTACCGCTACTAAGTAAGCGCCCCGTTTTATAAGACTGTCTTTGGTGATTGCCGGATGCGTTAATTCGGCAGCACCCCGGGCATTACAACTTATAATAATAGCGGTAAACCCCGGGCACAGGAGCGTAATAACAAAAACGATTGTACGCATAACAATAACATTAAGGGTTAATAAAATATATTAGTACAAAAATATAAGAGACATTCACCGGCTCCTATAACAGTATGTATGAAATGGTATTGCCGCCTGATGAACTGATCATTTCTGTTATTTTGCCGACAGTCCATCTCTTTTTTGCTCATTGAGGCCTAACTTTAGTCATGCTTCGTCTATTCATCCCCGGTTGTATATTAACATGTATCACCCTGCCGCTCTATGGCCAGCAGTTGCCAGGCACCCGTTACAAAGACCTTGTTTTTACGGCTGTTACAGTGAATAAGAACATTATGTATCAACCCAATCCGCCGGCAGGGGTAAAAGAGAAATATTACCTGTTCGATTTGTACCAGCCCGGAAACGATACCAGCACCAGCCGTCCGCTAATCCTGTGGATACACGGAGGCGGGTTTAAATTTGGTAATAAAAGTTCAAGAGGAACACCGCTATGGTGCAGGCGCTTCGCGGAACGGGGATATGTTTGTGCTGCAGTGAATTACAGGTTAAGTAAAAAAAATACTTTATCAGATTTCAATGCTTTGGTAAATGCCTGTTCGGATGCTATAGAAGATATTAACGAAGCGGTTTCCTTTTTCGAAAAAAATCATGCCTTGTATAAAATTGATACCAGCCGCATTATATTGGCCGGTAATTCGGCCGGGGGTATGATGGCCCTGCAATCTGTTTACAGTAATACCTCCTTAATGAAGCAAACCAATCAGCCCGCCGTTTCTCCTGCGCCCCCTGCGTTTAACCCCGGGCATATTGCCGCTGTAGTAAACTTTTGGGGAGGCATGTTCGATACCAGTTGGTTAAAAAATGCCAGTGTGCCCATTGTAAGCGTGCATGGCAGTAAAGACAGGATTGTACCCGCTGATAAACCGGGTAAAGGCATATATGGAAGTTTTATTATTCACCGGCGTGCAGATACCCTGCATATTCCCAACCGTTTAAAAGTATATGAAGGCTATGCCCATGAACTTCAAAAACATTTCAACCCCTTATGGACCAATAAAGCAACCAAAGTACGCTGGCAGGGAGCGGGACAGTTTGCTGCAGATTTTTTGTATGAAGCATTGTTTAAATAAAAAGCAGGTATTTAAGTTAAACATATCCAAACGGCAAACCTGTGGCATATACTTTGCGCTACCCGGAAGGTAATGGTATGCTATGGTGAAAGTTAAAAAAAAGACAATGCAACCCTATCTGCCTGCTTCAAAAATAGTAAAGGTTTATCCCCGCGGCGAACAGCCTGCTGAAAGTAAACAAACGAAACCTGTTCTTCCTTTATATCCTAAGGTACAAATGCCGGTACAGCCCCATGGTTATTTAAAGGCGAAGGAATCCGACTTTTTTTAAGCGGGTATGTGGTGGGCGTTTTTTATTTCTTTTTCAGATATACCGCTCAACCATTTCAAGCAGGTACTTTATTTCAAAAGGTTTTTCAATATAGGCATCCGCACCTGCTGCTGCAGACAGCTTATCGATTTGCGGATTAGCTGAAATCATAATAACCGGTATATGAGCAGTTGTTTCCTGCTGCTTCAGGTAACGGCAAATGTCAGTACCATCCACACCGGATAACTGCTTATCCAGTAAAAAAAGGTTTGGCAGGTCGTATACATTATTCAGCAGATCATCGCCATTGGCTATTACCTGCACCTGGTAGCCTGCCGTTTCAAAAATCATTTTAAAGATGTCGCGGATGCCGGGGTCATCGTCAGTAACTACTATTTTTTTCATAAGGTTCAAAAATATTTTTAACCAGTAAGATATCCCAGGAAATAGTGATCACTTTAATCCCGTATTGTTGCTCTAATTACCCGGTTATAAAACTCAATCCTTCATGATCCTGCGCCATTATAGCCATATTAAACCTGCCTGTTGCAAAAAAGATCATACAGTTTATCACCCGCCTCATCTGCTGTTCCGGCAATTAATGCATAATGAATATATGCTAACATAATATCTATTTGCTACCAGTAAACAAATGTTGTAGCACTATTATTGTGCCGGGTAATAAGGCACTTGCAAAAGGGATAAAATAATTAACCTGCGTTTTGGATGTACCATATATCTCATGTGTTTGTTATCTTCAACGCACAGGCACAATAGGGTTATAGAAAAACATAGGGTTATATTAAAACTATGTGTACCTGAAAAAACAAATTCCGTATCTTCAGCAGGCCTTGCAGGGCAGAAAGCGTAAACCAATGGCAGGAAAAAGAATTTTTATTCTGGATGATGATAAGGATATCCTTGATTCCATAAGGATGGTATTGGAATGTAAAGGATACCAGGTGTACACATCTGCCCATGCAGAAAACGTAAACAGCATTTCTGAAAAAGCACCTGATCTGATATTGATTGACCTCTGGATGTCGGGGGCAGATGGCTCGGATATCTGCAGGCAGTTTAAACAAAATATTCATACCAGGCATATACCTGTGGTTGTTGTTTCCGCAAGTGCTAATATTAAAGCTATCAGCGAGAAGTGCGGGGCCGATGGCTATATATCAAAGCCTTTCGAAATAAATGATTTAATCGCCGCCATACAACGTTATACGTAGCTGCAGAATCAGCAGCAGCTTCACCGGTTTGATGATAAATGCATGTTGTTTAAGCAAAAAATATTTTATAAAAATCTTTCCGGAAACGCCGGGTGAGAAGATCATATTATATTACATACACTTACCGAACAATACAGAATAACAGTAAAGATTTCAAAACCCGGTTTACCTGTTAAGAAAGATGCCGGATGTAAGGGATTATCAAAGTCACTGCATAAAAAACAAATAACATTTCATATTACATTATTGGCAGCATAATTGAATATTATAGAATAATCAATAATTTGAAACTATGAAGTATGTAACGTTATCCATTGCAGCAGCACTACTGTTAAGCGCTCCGGCTTTTTCTCAAAATTTTCAGTTAGGCCTTAAAGGGGGTGTTAATATCAGCAACTTCCGCGGCAGTGATTACCAGGATGTAAAAACCAATACCATGGCGGGATTTCATGCAGGCGCATTTGTAAATCTAAGATTTGGTTCCGTCTTTTCCATTCAGCCCGAATTACTGGTATCATCACAGGGTGCTAAACTAAAAAGCTCAACACAAAAGGAAAATTTTAAGACAACCTATGCCACATTACCGGTTATGCTAAAACTTCAAAGCCCCCGGGGCGGCCTGTATATTGAAGCCGGACCACAGTTTGGGCTCAAGGTAAGCGATAAGATCAGCGGGGTAAATACCGATGTTAAAAACCTTGACGCAGCGCTCGCAGCCGGTATAGGCTATCACAGCGCTATGGGGTTGGGTATTGGCGCCCGGTATATAGCCGGCCTGTCGAAAGTAGGAGATATAGATTTTGGAGGAGGGGTAAACCCCGATTATAAGAACAGTACTATACAGGTGAGCCTTTTTTATACTATTTTCAATAGAAAATAATTTGCCTGAACGACAGGATAAACAGAGCGCCCTGCTTTTCTCTTTGAAAAGCAGGGCGTTTCACTGCCGGAATGTAGAAATATTTCCCCTTTTAGGTCCGGGGAAAGCTATCGGAAACGGAGCAGGTAACCTTTCACGCAGCACATATTGTTCCGGGTATTGATTTCATCAATGACCCTTTGGTGTTTGTTTCCTCTCTTAGATTGGAGAAAGTAATAAGTAAATAATAAAACGCTGCCTGCAAATAGCGTAGTCACACTTGCCGGAAAACCCCATGCAGTTCATTGCTTAAACCAGGTATTCAGGCGTTGCAAAACACCGGTTCGGAGAAAGGGAAAAAACAGGTAGGTTCATGCGTAATAAGCTATACAACTTATATGGATATGGGTATGGTAAAATAAAAAGTACTGCCTTTTCCCGGCTCACTTTGTACCCATATTTTACCCTTATGCCTTAAAATAATTTCATAGCAAATTGATAGGCCTATGCCCAACCCCTGGAATTGTGAGTTAGATTCCCGGTAATACCGCTCAAATATTTTTTTGAAATTTTCTTTCCGGATTCCAATGCCGCTGTCTTTCACTGCAACTTTTACTTCCTGGTTCTCCTTTGCTACAGTAATAAATATTTTATCGGCTTGGGGAGAATATTTCGCAGCATTGGATAATAAATTAATAATTACCTGTTCCAGTCTTTCTTTATCGCCGGTAACAGGTTCATCTATTGCACCCGATTGTACAATGCTATGCGAGGAGGATACAATTTGCGCACTTTCTATAGCCATAGCCACCATTTCATTAAAATTAAATGGAGCAATATTAAGTGCCAGTTTTCCATGTTTTATTTTACTTACGTCTAACAATTCTCCAATCAGGTTATTTAACCTATTAATGGATGCATTTGCTTTTTGTGCAAAAAACAAATGCTTGTCATTGGTTTGCTCCATACTTTGCTGCAACAATTGTATATAGGCTTTTGCAGTGGTAAGCGGTGTTTTCATTTCATGACTGGCTATCCCAATAAATTCATCTTTTTGCTGCTCTTTCATTTTTTGATCATCAATATCCGTAGTGGTGGCTATCCACTTTGTTATTTTTCCCTGTCCCCGTGTGTAACCGCCCGGGCTAACGTCTGGCAGGCTGGCGCTGTCATCCCGTATTGCTACAGAACGGCTCAGGTGCCATTTGGGCTCACCGTTAGCATTTATTATGCGCAGCTCCATTTCAAAGTCATCTCCCGTTGCAAGGGAGTGCTGCCAGCGTTTAGTAAATTCAGGCAAATCATCAGGCCAGATGATTTTTTTCCAGCCCCCGTCTTTTAATTCTTCAAAATTAAAACCTGTATAGTTAAGCCAGTGCTGATTGTAATAGATGATATTGCCCTGCGCATCGGCATTGCTTACTTTATCGGGCATTAGTTCAGCCAGTTGGCGAAAATTGGCTTCGCTTTCTTTTATTTTTTTATTCATCTCCACTTCTGCCGTTACTTCAACAGCAATAATATTTATACCGGAAATGCTTTCGTCTGCTTCGCGGTGGGGCTGATAAACGAAGTTGAAATACACATCTTCCATTTTACCCCTGCGTAATAACCGTGCAGGTACTTGCGTGCCATAATAAGGAATGCCGGTGGTGAACACTTCACTGAACAGCGCAGGAAAGCCCTGGTCTTTAATTTCGGGCAGCACTTCCAGCAAGGGTTTGCCTTCTATATTATTTTTCTCCTTTCCCCACATTTCTTTTACGCTATCATTGGCAAGGGTCACTACCATGTCTTTTCCCCTGAGCATTGCAAAACCAAATTGTGATTGCATTATCATATCTGTATAGCGCTTTTCACTTTTTTCAATTTGCTTTCGGGCAATTATTTGTTCCGTAATATCCCGCGCTATTATGGATGCACCGGTTATTTCGGCTTTTTTATTTTTTATGGGAGATACGGTAAGCGATATGTTAATCCTCCTGCTCTCTTTACTTAGCCGTACTGTATCGTAATGCAGCACAGCTTGTCCTTTCTTAATTTTACTGATCACCATTTTCTCTTCCTGTTTTATTTCAGGCGGAATAAGCATCCTTATGTTTTCTCCAATAGCTTCAGCGGGGCCATAGCCAAATATTTTTTCGGCCCCTTTATTCCAGCTTGTAATAATGCCTCCCAGCGTTTCACTGATGATGGCATCTTCCGATGAATCTACAATGGTTCCCAGCAACGAATTTTCATATTCCGCTTGTTTACGTCCGGTAATATCTTCAATAGCCAGCAGTATCAGCCGCTCCGTTGAATCTCCGTTAACTATTTCGCGGGCATTCAGCAGCATGGTGCGCTGCCCTATACTTTGAAAATAATGACTGACTTCATAGTCAAAAAAATTTTCTTTTTCAGCAAGCAACACCTCCAGCAGGGTGCGCAGTTCGGGAATATTCCATTGTTTGTTGCCCAGGTTATACAGTAATTCGCCTTCTGTTTCCGGCTCATTTACCAGGAAGGTTTTATAAAAATTACGGTTGGCAAATTTTATCCGCAGGTTCTTATCCAATACCAGCAGCGAGTCGCGAACAGTATTCACAATGGCTTCGGAATAATTTCTTTCCGCAGTTACCTGTTCGTTCAAAGCTATCAGTTCCTGGTTTACCACCGTTAGTTCTTCATTGGTGCTTTGCAGTTCTTCCTTGCTGGTTTCCAGTTCCTCGTTGAGGCTCTGCAGTTCTTCGCTGCCGCTCAGCAGTTCTTCATTGGCGCTTTGCAGCGCTTCGTTTACCGCTTCCTGGTCTTCAGTAATGCTGCGCATATCATCCCGCATCTGCGCCAGCTCTTTTTCTAATTGCTGTATTTGTAAATCTTTCTCGTCACTTTTTCTTTTGGCTGTTGATTTCCGGCCTCCAACTTCCGGTTTCTCACTTCTCAACTCCGCCTTGTCATGAAACAATATCAAATAATGCGGCTCTGCCAGGTTGAGCAATGGAATAGCTTCAATATTGATGATACGCTGGCTGCCATTAACTTTTACCGGAACATTTTCTTTTATAACTGCGGTCTTGTCTTTTTTTACTTTATGCAGCATATTACGCAACTCAAAACCCAACCCATTTTTTGCCATCTTTATTACATTAAAACTGGGTTTACCAGGGGCTTGTTCTAACCAGGGGCTGGTGCTGCCCCGGAAATGAACAATATCCATCGCCTCATTTACTACCACACCGGCAGGAGTATATTTGCTTAGTATAATATCATCAGCCGTTTTTTGAAAATCGGTGCGGTTCATTTCGTTTTTACCGCCTGCTGCATTGCTGTAGCCCAGGGTCTCTTCGGTTTGCCGGCTCACCACCGGTATCAGCCTGCCGGTTCCTTCCTTGCGTGTAAATAATTTTTCTTTTTTATCGCCAGGGGCGCCGTTTGTAAACAGCTCTGCCACACTGCTTACAGTTTCCGATTTGCCCAGCAATAAAAAACCTTTTGGGTTCAGCGCATAATGAAAAGTGGTTAACGCCTTTTTCTGCAGGTACGCCTCCATATAAATTAGCACATTGCGGCAACTAATAATATCCATTTTGCCAAAAGGCGGGTCTTTTAAAAAATTATGTACGGCAAATACACACGTATCTCTTACCCGCTTATTTACCTGGTAGCCGCCGTTGTTTTCGGTAAAAAATTCTTTTAACCGCTGCGGGCTTATTGCTTCCACATCGCTTTTGGTATAAATGCCCAATCTTGCTTTAGCAATGGCCTGCTCGCTTATATCGCTGGCGAATATTTGAACCCTGTCTTGTTTATCGCCTAAAAATTCGTTAATACATATGGCCATGGAATAGGCTTCTTCGCCCGTGCTGCAACCTGCCACCCATATACGAATGGGTTCCCCCACAGGCTTGGTTTTTATGAGTTTTGGAAAAGCAGTTTCGTATAAATTGTCCCAGGTTTTGGCATCGCGGAAAAATCCGGTAACAGGAATCAGGAGGTCCTGGTAAAGCATATCCTGTTCGGGTTTATTTGCCCTTAAGTATTGTAGATACTCAGCCAGATCATCGTTTTTATTGAGCAGCATCCGGCGGAGTATGCGCCTGCGGATAGTGGTTTGTTTGTAGTAAGTAAAATCGATTGCTTTGCGGATACGCAATAAAGAAAGTATTTGTTTGAACAGTTCTTCATCTGTTTGCGAAATGGTTTGTTCGTTATTATTTCCATTGATGCGGCGGGTGATCTCCATCAATTTTTGTGGTATCTGTTCAGGCGGAAGAATAAAATCAACCACGCCTGCCCGCACCGCACTATTGGGCATGCTGTTATACGCCGCTGATGCCTGATCCTGGGCTATGGTAATGCCACCATGATCTTTGATCGCTTTTAATCCATGTGTACCATCACTGGCAGTACCCGATAATACTACACCAATGGCATGGCTTTGATGCACTTCCGCCAGTGAGGCAAAGAAAAGGTCAATCGGCAGATTGAGTTGATTTTTGTTTGTCGCGCTTTTTGCAGGACGGGGGCTCAGTTCCAGTTTGCCATCATTTGCGATCAGCATTTTATTGCTGGGGATAATATAAATATGATCGGGTTCTACTTTAATGTCATCTGTAATTTCCAAAACGGGCGTAGTGGTAACCTTTTGCAGCAGTTCCGGCAGCAGGCTTTCGTGGCTGGGGTTTAAATGCTGCACCAGCACATAAGCCATTCCTGAATTTTCGGGGATAGCTTTCAGCAGTTTTTTAAATGCATCCAATCCACCTGCTGAAGCGCCAATACCCACTACAGGAAACAGGTTGGCAGATGGGGTGAGCTCCGTCCCGGCCGAAATGGGCCTGCCGGGCTGGCGTGCCGGTTCAGACAGGGGGGCATCCGATAATGAGGCGGCGTTGTTTTTTTTATTAGCAACCGGCTTTTTCTTATGGGGAGATGCTGATTCCATTTGACTGCCTGCTTTCTGTTTTTTTACGACAGGCGGCCCTTGTTTTCCCGAAATGCTTTTTCTCCCCACAAACCTCATTTCAACTTATTTTAAATAAAAGGGGAAGTTACAGCATTGCAGTGCTATATGCAAATAGGAGTACCGGTTTGCTTTTTTAAAAGCCTCAAAGTCTCCCTGGTGGTTTTACCATACGGTACAGAAAGGTTTAAAAGAAAAGCCGGGTGTGGTATAATTCCAGCTTCCGCCTTCCTTTACTTACAGTACGGAACAGCTAAACCGCATTGTTCAAAATCATTTTTATTGTAGTGTTCCTGTATTTGTACCCTTTTGTTCATCAATCCGCTTGTTTTCTCTCATGGTTTGCCAGTATTCTCTCCCGTAATCCACCAGTACTTCTTCGCCAGGCTTAATATTACGGATAGCTTCTATATATACTTTTTTCTTTACCGTAACATATACAGCGTTATTGCGTAACCCTTTAATCTTTCCGAATCCTTTTGCATCATTGGCATACCGCGCCAATGCTTTCCTGTATGGCCGGGCATTAATAACATGATTGCGGTTTACATACATGATATAAACATTATCGGCTTCCTTTTCTTCAACTTCCTTCCAGGTGGTTACCCTGCCTTTGTATTCAATAATATGGGTTCCGGAAGGTATAAAGGCTTTTGTAAATAATCCTTTACCGGATCCCGGCAGGGACGATTCTTTTATAAATAACTGGTTCTCATTCATACATCATTAATCTGCCTCAGCATCGCGAAGTTTAATTCCCATTCATTTTCACAGCGCTTATCAGCTTTTTTACAGGCCGTATAAATATAACCTTTGCTTTTGAATAACCAACTTATCCGGCAGTTTTTATATGTTTACAAACAGGGTAAGATTTTACCCGGATTGGGTAGCCGGGAACCATTTTTATTACAGTACATTTTTGATCGCATCCATAATAATATCTTCCGCTCAACCACACTTTACCCAAACGCAGGGATGATATAGTAATTTTTTGTGCCGCCCGGGAACGCAGGTGCCAGGCAAGCTTTTCGGCTGCTGACAGTTGCTGGGCTGTAGTTGCCTTTTCGTTTGAAAGCCTGGCCCGGAGATCCTTTTCAATCATATTTTTCCCTACGGGGAGCTGAACATGAACGTTCTTTCAGCGTATGTTCTTTTTACTGATGGATGTTTTTTGTTTGCTCCCAGGCGGCCCGCATGTCCTTTTCCACTCTTTCGGCCAGTACCGGGTGCATCGCTTCGGAGCCATCATTATACTTGCCTGCCGCGATATTTCCACCGGCGCCGTTAAAATGAATATGGGGTACGCCGTTCATTTCCTTCTCTCTCGCATTACGCGCTATGCCAATAAACTCGCAGGTAACATCGCCCTGGCCATAATAACTCTGGGGATGCGTGGCGTAATAGGTCATTACGGCTACCGGGGTTTCATTATTCCAAAAGCTCACACATTTCAGCTATGAACTAATCAACCCTTCCTGCGCCGCGATGGCTGGAGCATCCGTCATCTTGCTCCAGCGGGTAATGGCAACCTTGCCATCCTCACCCAAAATACTGCGATTGGACGTTACTTTTTGTACTACGGCCTCGCCAAAACGGAGATGCGTAACAGGCACTGTGTTTTTGAGAGCGGTATTAACGGCATCGGCTACATGTTGAACCGCATCATACAAAAATGCAGTATCAAAAGAGATGCCGCCCAAACCGTACTCTTCCATAACCCTTGCACTGAGCGAATCAACAATAGCGCGCGCTTTGGCACAGGCAACGGGGCTCCCAACAGGCGGAGTTACATTTACATTAAAAATACTCACCCCGACCGGCTGCGCCATCACCTGCTCTGCAGCAGTAAAAAAGATAAGTAGCCACAGCAGTATTATTCTCAAAAACATATACCACGCACTATGTTTTTTACAAAAGGGCTTTACCATTGTTTTAGTATTTAATAAGGAGCGATCTTCACATTATACCTGCGGCGCCCAGTAGGTACAATGCCCGGCGGTATAAACGGGGCCTTTAAAAAGCTGGCATGCGCCACAATCTTTACCTGCCAGCGGCGGAAGCCAGAGATTACAATTGCCGCATTGCTTTTCAGGGATGGGTGATTGCTTTACATACCCCATGGATTGGCGTGCTTTCAGATCATTTTCAGACAAACCTGTATAGTCACTACATGGATCCACAGGGGGAGCGCTCCCCGCTTCTTTCGCTGATAATTTTTCTTTAGCATTACAACTATGCAGCAATAATGATCCTCCTGCAAGGGTTACGCCTGCAGAAACACATTTTTGTAAAAAAGATCTTCGTGAATTGATTTCATGCATTACGGTACACTCTTTTGTTCTATAATAAATTTCTCGTCAAAACACCCGTATAATCATTCGTATAATTATTGTAGGGAATCGCTCATCGCCTGCTTTACCGCTTGTAATGCGCCTTTAATTTCCCCGGTTGCTCCCGATTCATAGGCCTGAAGCGCGCTGGTCAGATCCGGATCGGGCTTATCTTGATTTGCTGATTTTTGCAGCCCTTTAGCGAGCCCTTCTAACCCGGCAAGCTGCCAGTTGACGGCTTCCTTAACTTCAGGAAGAGACAATAATGTGATTACCGCTACAATATCTTCTTTCTTTTTGCGCGCGCCAATTACATAGAAGAAATCTTTGATGAAAGCAACTTTTCCGGGGCCGGCATTTTCAAAAAACGTTTTACGACCGATCAAAAGCTTTAAGAGTTCCATAGAAGACCCGGCATCCGAACTTAATACGGCGGTTTGAAACAATGGCATTTCTCCATACCGCTCCATAATGTTAGCCAGTGCCGGTATTACCCGGGGTGAAACAAATTGACCGAGGCTGAGCGCTGTTTGCAAAACCACCTGCGCAGAACCATCGTCAACACTATTCAATAATTGTGGCAGGCATTGCGGGTAGTGTTCCGCAAGTATTACCGCATGCCTGCGCATACCCGGATGCGGGTCTTTCAATACCTGTTCTATCAGCGCCGCATCCAGTACATTTAATCCTTCTAATGTATACAACGCATGTAAACGCGCTCTTGCATCAGCATGCTCCACACACATTTTTTTTAATGCGGGAACTACCGATAAGCTGCCCTGTTCGAGTAAAAGCCGTTGCGCCTGCAAGCGCCACCATTGATTAGGATAGGCAAGCAGTGCAAC
This sequence comes from Agriterribacter sp., assembly GCF_035497235.1. Taxonomy (GTDB): domain Bacteria; phylum Bacteroidota; class Bacteroidia; order Chitinophagales; family Chitinophagaceae; genus Agriterribacter. Next base: position 168,359 of record NZ_DATJEB010000032.1, on the reverse strand, counting down.
CATCTCCTCCGGGTTTTTTTTCCTGAGATCAGGGATTTGAGTTGCTCTTTTTGCAGCGCCTTCCGGAACAATGCGGTAAATTCTGCCATACTGTTCGCCATTAGTAAAATCCATATCCTTCTTCAGGTCTTCCGGAATGGAAACAGGCGTTTCAATATGCTGGCGGTACATGTCTATGATATACAAATACCCATCGGGACCAACAGTAAAATTTGCAGGACGGAACCAGGGATCAGTAGATGCCAGGAATTCCCTGTCTTTCTCTCCTTCCGCACGTTTTGCCACAAATAAAGGATGATCATCTTTCAGGGTAAGTATATCTCTATGCACCAGGTTACCTGCCACATCCCCGGTAAAGATGGAACCATAAAAAGGTTCAGGAAATGCATCTCCGCCATAAAAAACACCTCCGGAAGCTCCGGTAAAGTGCCCTTCCGCATATTCATTCCGGTTCAGTTTGCGCTCATCATAATCCTTTTGCCGCCGGTTGCTGCGTTCAAGCCGCCAGTAAGGCGGCGGTGTTTTTTGAAACATCAGCAGTTCGTGATCAGAAATATTTATATCAACCCGGTCTGAAGGTAAGTATGCATGCCGGTGTAAGTATCGCCACGGAATGGGCGCCTGCTGAATATGTGTAGTGTTCTGTGTGTAAAAACGATTTCCCCAGTCGTCTACCGCCAGTCCAAACTGACCATTTCCCGATTCGTTTTCAAATAGGCCCCTGCCTGGTCTGAACCTGAAATCACTTCCTCCCATAGATAGTGTATCCGTAGCCGTGTGGTTTACCGCATACACTTTACCGGCCTGTCCGTTGTTATTGGCATATATCCAGTTATCGGGCGCTAAACGGAGACTGGTAATTTGCGCTTCAGAATTGCTTGCAAAAAAACCGGTAAAAAGCATTTCTTTAATATCCGCACGAAAATCGCCGGTAGTGTCTTTTAGAAAAAGAATATCCGGAGCCGCTGTTACAATCAGCCCGCCTTTCCACGGCAGCATGCTGGTTGCGCTGGGAAGTCCGTCAGCAAACACAAAAGAAGTATCAGCTTTACCATCGCCATTGCTATCTTTCAGTACACGAATCCGGCCTTTGCCCTTGCCGCTTTCGGGCTGATAAGGATAATCCTCCATTTCTACCACGTACACATTACCCTGCTCATCAAATACCATATCTACAGGAGACATGATATGAGGCTCCGATGCGAACAGTTCTATTGTAAAACCATCAACAATTTCAAAATGCTTCATTGCTTCTTCAGGTGAGAGCGCATCAGCGTAATGCTTTTGCGTACAGGAAAAAAACAATAAACTGCAAAGGAGCAGCGTAGTAGTGCGGCATGCACTGTAATTGATATTCGGCAAGGTTTACATATTTAAGGTGACTAAAGTTATTGCCTTTAAAAACAGACCTCCTGCAATTCCCCCAAAAAAAGCATACGCATTGAATAACAGCCTGCTTCCTATTTTTTTCTTTTCTGATACACTTTTACATAATCCACAATAAAAACATCAGGGAATACGGCATTCCTGATCTCTTCCAGCTTTGAAGGATATTCCATGCTCAGGATCATGTATTCTTCAATATGGGATATGCCCTGTGTTACTTCGTAAAATTTATACCCGTCTATATAAAAAATATATTTCTCCGGCGTCCACTCCAGTCCAAAAGTGTGAAAGCCTTCACTCACCCCTTTCAGATAGCTCTGCATGCCGCGGGTAGTGCGCTGATTAGGTCCGTAAGCCCAATGCACATTATGCGAAACAATATCGGTTCCTAATTTTTTGAAGAACTCCAAAATATCAATCTCTGCACCAAATATTGCCGGATCTTCTCCTTTTGAAATTTCTGTAGATTGAATCCAGAATGCCGCCCATACCCCCGGCGACTTTTGCAATTGCGCCCGGCATTCGTAGTATCCGTATTTACTCATGAACAAGTCCTGGGTGCCTACAGCGCTTCCCAATAAACTGTCGCCTTTTTTCAAAGCATATAGTTTCAAATATCCATCTTCTACCTTAACTGCTTCTTCCGATACATAGGCAATACCTCTCGGACCTACGCCACGCAGGGCCCATTTTTGGGGATCCAGTTTGTTGCCTTTAAACTCGTCTTTCCAGACTAATTTATATCCCAATTTTTTAGGGGTATAGCGTTTTTCTGACATCGGATTTTGAGCCGGCCTTTGTGCTATACAGGTGGCTGTAAAAAGCGCGCAGGCGATAAACAGTAAAACATTTTTCATTTTGTGTTGAAAGTTTTAGTTGGATTTTTACGAAACTTATCTTTCTGTAATCCAATTTTATGATACGGGATTGCTTTAAAACCATACCGGAGCGCTCCTGGTTGCAGCCGGAAGTTGCCTGTATTGTAATTATTTATTCCCGGGTTTTCATTCATGATGTGATCGCCCGTGTTCTTAAATTCTTTTTCGGATTTGGCAATAATGTTATCCCTGCTCAGTACCGTGTTCAGGTCCAGCCCATCGTGCAGATCTATCCATCTTCCCATATAGGAAATATTATGCGTGATCCTGTTGTACTTGGCAACAGCAGGCTCATCATCATACAAGGATAATAATGCAGGATATTTTTGAGCATACGGAGGCAATTTATACTGCATGGCGTCCATTCGTTCAAACAGGGTATTGGTTGTTCCGTTAAAATAATATTTGGCCCAGCCCAATCCTCTTGAATCAACATGGATAGCAGGTTTGCATCCAATGAAAATATTATTATCCACCACGTTATCCCTGCCACCACCAATCATAACGCCTCTTGCGCAGTTGTAAAATATATTGCCGCTTACCGTAGTGCCGCTTGCCCAGTCATCGAGGTACACCGCGTTTACATCGTGTACGCCCGGCCCGGTAAGATCATGAAAATAATTATAGCGGATGATGTTCCCTCTCTCCGTCCAGTCGCGCCCCATATAAAAAGCGCCTACATCGCCGGTTTCCAGGGCAAGGTTGTACAGTTCGTTATATTCAATAATATGCTCATTGCCTGTAAGTAAAATGCCGGAGCCGGGCGCATCATGAATTACATTATGAGCTGCACGATTGCCCACCCCGGAAATAGTAATAGCAGACTGGTAGGTGCGGATCCATTGGGAGTAATGATGTATATGCGTGTTCTCTACAAAATTTCCGGCCGGTGTAAGACTTTTACGGTTGCCCCCGCCAAGTAGTACGCCTCCCGCGGCAACATCATATATATTGCAGGCAGCTATACCATTGTTTTGACCACCTTCTATCTTTACTGCCACATCCCCAAGATTACTAAAAGTGCAACCGCCAATAAGATTGTTTTTGCCCCCTTTAATTACAATACCGTTTCCGCGGGAAAACTGAAATGCCAGTCCTTCTACCTGCACATTTTCTGTACTATCCAGCAACATAACCGGGTGGTTGAGCAAAGAAACAAACGCCTTGCCGGTGGCTATAGGCGAAGGAGGCCAAAAGAACAGCACCCCGGCTGAACGGTCAAGATACCATTCGCCGGGCTGGTCTAATTCTTCCAGCACATTTACCGCATAATATCTTTGCTCTTTGCAATAGCCATAGTGAGAATGCGGCGGTTCAATGAAAATTTCTTTAGTGCCGGTATCAATAGATTGCACCTTCACAAACTCATCGTACCAGTTCCATACCCAATACCCGTGTAAAAATATGTCATTGGTGTTCGACCAGTTGTTCTGACGGTTACCACTATAGGTAAACCGCCCGTAATGCTTCCCCACGGGAAGACCAAAGCGCATATGCGGCAGTTCACCTTTATACACCAGTTCGCCGCTTTGCGGTACATCGGCAATTTTTGCCCATCCTTCGTTTGGCCACCTGGCCAATTGCATTTTTTTATCATTAAAAAAAAACTCCAGTCCGGGTCTGCCGCGGTTCGTAATGGCGCCAAAATCTGTTATGCCATCCGCCTTCAGGTTCACTTCAAAAATTTCTTTCTGATACGCCGTATCTATTTTTTTTATAGCAGCAGCATCGGTAAGCGCATGAAATTTTTTTATTGCTTTGCCGCCCACCAACTGCACTTTTTCATTTCCGTAATTTTTCCACAGCACAGGCGCATTGGTTTTTCCCGCATGTTTGTTTGCAAGTACAATCGTTTCTTCTATCGGATAAACGCCGCCACGAATAAGAACCTGGATGCCCTGTGCCGGTATGCTGCCTTTTTCATTTAATTGTTCAATTTCCAGCTTAGCTCTTTCAAAAGTTCTGAAGGGGCCGTCTGCCTTATTTTTACCAGGCGTGGCCAGCTTTCCCGACCAGGCATCATTGCCGGCAAGAGAAACATACAATATAAGCTTTTCGGCAGCCTGTGCATAGGAATGGCCGGGTATAATAAAAATAAGCAAAAGGATTACCGGGAAAACTAATTTCATTGGAGATGCATTGGGTTATGTATTGATTAAACGGGTTTGTTTAAATGCCGGCGCTTAAATAATAGTATAGAGCTGTAACGGCAGGAACTATACTATGGGATCGTAAAAAATATACTGCACAATATGCTCATTCAATATGTACAGCGGTAAGCTCTTTCATGCCATTACTCTATTCCATAATAATACACTTCCGGGTGCATTCCTTCGCTGATTGTATAGTAACCCTTTCCTTCCATTGTAAAACCAATGGCCTCTCCCTGTTGTTCTGCTTTGTAAGGCATTTCGCGGGGCGGGGTCATTAATAGCTGCCATACGGGCTCTTTTGCCCTGCGCTTCCAGTAATACACTTTAAGGTAACTCTTTACCAGCACCTGGCTGCCATTTGCGGATATATCTCCGCCGGATATCCATTTGCCACTATTGCCGCCTTCAAAAAATAAAGTAGCTCTTTTGGTAAGTATTACCGTATCGTTCCGTTTGAACAGTAACGGCGCGGTATACACGCTTACGGAATCTTCCCGTTTTGAAATGATATAAAACAATTTTTCCACGGGGTCAACCATCAGGGTTTCCGCATCACGTGCCCCATCGGGGTATTTCAGATACAGCGGATCAGCATTTGCGTACCCGGTAAATATTTTTGCTGAAGATTTAAGTTTTGGTTCTTTTATCCTGTAAACCGTAATGTATTTTCTTTTAGCGTTGTTATCCCCGATATCTCCAATATAAACATAAGGCTTCCCTTTGGGGCCTCTGCCCACTGCTATATCTTCACAATCGGTTACCCCATTTTTTATAAGCGGATTGGCTTTAAAAGTGTAAATAGCTTTTAATACCCCGTCTGTACCTATTAAAAAGAAGCGGCTGGTATCTCCGCTGTCGTTATGAATATAAAGCAATCCTTTATTGATGGAAGAAGCGGCAATACCTGATGTTTCGTCATTGATATCGGCGTTCAACTTTCCTTTTATTGTTACAGGAATACTATCCTGTGCCGGAGCGGGTAAAGAAAACGCGATGCAAAGCAAGAATAAAAAGATTTTCATTGTCCGTTTAGCATTAAGTGTAAGGGTGCGGGAATAAATATAACAAAAAAGTCTGGAGTAACGCTTAAGGTATATTCCAAATTGTTGCATTGTTTTGCTTCTGGAAGTAAACCATAAGTGTCCGTAAGCATTTAAAGATAACAGGGATGTGTGTAGCAGGCTGTCCGCCAAACCATCTGTATTGATTGAAGCTAAGCCAGCACACCTTCCCTGCCTGCCCTTTAGGCTGCGTTAGGGGTGACTGGCAGAGGGTTAATTAGTTGAAATTTGCTTTGTTGTTTTCTTTGCTCCCTTTTTAAAAATCTTTTTCGCCAGTACGATAACTGCCAGTACGATAAAGCCGACCGCCAGTCCTACAATAAACTCCCGGATAAAAGCCGGCAGTACGGGAAGCAGGTGATGAAGAAAATCAATATTGTGTACAAAAATACCACCCGAAACGAGGATTAAAGCCACCGTGCCGATGACACTCATACTTCTGATTATTTTAGGAAGTGCTGCCACTAATATTTTCCCTACCTTATCAGAAAAGCTGTTGTCTTCTTTATTAAGCGCGATAAGTTTATAGCCCAGCTCGTCCATCCGCACAATCAGGGCAACTATTCCGTACACGCCAACCGTAGCAATAATAGCGATCAGTGAAACCACCATAACCTGGGAAACGATTGGTGTACCTACTACAGTACCCAACGCGATGATAACAATCTCTACGGAAAGGATGAAATCTGTAAAAACGGCCGATTTCACCTTCTCTTTTTCTTTTAGCAGCATTTGTTCTTTGGTAAGATTTTCTGCCAGGGCAACCATTTTAACATGTTTGTGGGGGACTATATATTCGTAGATTTTTTCCGCGCCTTCATAAGCCAGATATAATCCTCCAAGCACCAGGATAATGGTAACGGCTGCAGGGAGAAAAGCGCTGAGCAGAAAAGCGAAAGGCAGGATAATGAGCTTATTCAAAAATGAGCCCCTGGTAATGGCCCATAAAACAGGAATTTCCCGGTCTGAAACAAACCCTGATGCCTTTTCGGCATTCACGGCCAAATCATCACCCAGAATTCCGGCGGTTTTTTTTGCAGCCACCTTGCTCATCACAGCCACATCATCCATGAGCGCGGCGATATCATCGAGCAGTGCAAATATTCCTGATGCCATTCGTATTACTTCAATTTTTTAAAAAGTTTGTCACCGGTCCGTTTCCATTTTGGCCAACATCGGGGGTGAAGATACTGCGCTCCTGTGATCGGCTATGCATTAACGCGGAAAATTATTTTTCACCGGCATACCAGTCTTTTAAACTTTTCTATATTACCCAAAATATAAAATTCCAACACCTTCACGGTTTTTATATCCATATAATCACCATGAATATCTGTAATCAAAATCAAATCAGGCAGTGATTCTTTTTACAGACCTAAGTTGAGATGATGGGGTGCGGGGTGCCGGTTACAGTATGGTATTTCCAGGTAACGTCTCCCCGGCCTTGTTCCGGGCCAGTATCTTTGCAGGGAAGAAGAGATTTAAAAGCAGCATAACAAAATTGTTTCCTATTTTTATAGCTGTTCGAAAAAGATAATAAATAAACAAGCACAATGAAAAGAAGAAATTTTATAAAAACTACGGCTGCAGGAACGCTGGCTTTCATGCTTCCCTTTCCATCATCGGCATTTGCCCCCGGCAAAAAACTACGGGTTGCACAAGTTGGACTGGGTGCTATGGGGTTAAATGATTTGAAAGATATTGCATCTCATCCATCGGTAGAAATTGTGGCACTATGCGATGTTGATGCAAGCAAGCTCAATGCAGTAAAAGCCAGCTATGCCAATGCTAAAACTTTTGCTGATTACAGGGAAATGTTCAAGAGTATAGGCGATGAGATAGATGCTGTAGTGGTTTCAACTCCCGACCATGCACATGCGCCGGTTGCTTTGAAGGCTATGGAAATGAATAAAAACGTGTATTGCCAGAAACCCCTTACACATTATATTTCTGAGTCAAGAAAAATGGACGCAGTAGCGCGCCAGAAAAAGCTGGTAACGCAAATGGGCATACAGGTGCACTCCTTCTACGATTACAAGCTGGCTACTATTTTAATTCAGAAAGGCATCATCGGTAAAGTAAAAAAAGTAATTGCCTGGTCGCCCAAAGTGTGGGGATATGACGGTCCCGAGCCGGAAGGAAGCGACCCTGTACCGGAAGGATTAGATTGGAACCTGTGGCTGGGTACGGCTAAGGAAAGACCTTATAAAGAAGGATTTTACACCCCCGGCAACTGGAGAAAATGCATTGATTACGGCTGTGGTACTTTAGGCGATATGGGCGTTCATATTTTTGACACGCCATATAACGCTTTACAATTGGGCGTTCCATTAACTGTTAAAAACGCCTGCCGACCTCCTAACGATTTTGGACACCCCGAAAAAAATCATGTAACCTATGTGTTCCCTCAAACGCCCTATACGGCTAAAACGCTGGAGTGGGTTTGGTTTGATGGAAAGGGTGCACCCGAACTTGAAAAAGACCTGATGTTGCCTGATGGACAAAAACTACCCGATCAGGGTGCTATGTTTATTGGTGAAAATGGACAACGCCTGTTGTTGCCTCATTTCATGGAACTGCCCAGGTTAATTATTAACGATAAGTATGAAGCTATTGATATAAAAAAATACGATCGAAAGGGCAAAGCCGGAAAGCCCGTTACCAGCTACGATATTGAAGGCCAAAAGCATTATCATGAATTTGTGGATGCCTGCCTGGGAAAAGCTGAATGCAGTGCACCGTTTTCTTATGCGGCAAAATTAACGGAAGTGATTTTGCTGGGTGTGGTAGCCGCCAGGTTCCCCGGTCAAACACTTAACTGGGACGGAGAGAATGCGCGCTTTAAAGAAGAAGAAGCGAATAAATTTTTAAGTGGTGAATATAGAAATTTCTAAGGCTTCGCGCTTAGGAACATGCCGGTATAACGCCAGATACTTTTATCATAAACATTCATAATATAAGTATCTACAAATCAAAAACATTCATAATATAAGTATCTACAAATCAAAAAGCCAGGAAATACAGTATTTCCTGGCTTTTTATTACTTTACTACCTACAAGAAAGTGGAGCTGCAGGGAGTCGAACCCTGGTCCAAACAAATCCGCCATACGCTTTCTACATGCTTATCTGATGATTCATTGTCGGAGATAAACCGGACATCAACAAACCCATCTATCTCTTAGCTGGATGGTCTTAAGTTATGATCACAGCCTTTCATAACAGCAACCCGCTTTGTTTTTATGTCGGCGGCGGGGATTGGTAGCTGGTCAACCTTCCCGGCGGCCCTAATGACTATCTAATCACTGATTAGGCAGCCATGGCATACTGAGTATTGCCATTTGAATTGTTGAATATTCAGATTAAGGTGCTAATTATCCAACGCACCGCATGCTTACACGTACAAAGAACTTTGCTGTCAAAACCGGTCAGCCCCGGATATACAAATGTGAAAATGTGCAAATATGAAGATGTGCAAATGAATACAACATTGTCTCTTCACAAAGCAACTGCAAATGTACAAATAAACTGGGAAGCAACTGCGCCAAATGCCAAAGCATTTCAAAGGCCCTTATGAAAAACCGGTTAAGACTGCCCATTTCCACATTTCACACATTTTCACCTTTTCACATTACTTCCCTCTTCCCCATCCAAACCAGTCGTTACCATTGGCATAAATAAGTAAACCAAATAGTATAATCATACCTACAATTTGCGCGTACTCCAGGAATTTATCGCTGGGCTTGCGGCCGGATACCATTTCATACAGGGTAAACATTACATGCCCGCCATCTAATGCCGGTATGGGCAATAAATTCATAAAGGCAAGTACTATCGAAAAAAATGCAGTAATTCTCCAGAAGGTCTCCCAGTCCCACCCGCTATCCGGGAATATAGATCCCATCGCTTTAAAGCCACCCACTCCTTTGTAGGCGCCTGTTTCGGGCGATAATATTTTTTTAAACTGGTCTATATAAAATTGCAACTGGTCGCCCGCCATTTTTACACCGGCAGGAAATGCTTCCAGTACAGTGTACCTGGTTACGTGCAATTTCAATACGCCCATACTGTCTAAATCCGAAATAGCACTTACCGGGTAAAAACCGATAGTGCCCTCTTTGGTAACGGCTGTGGGTAACGATAAAGTGTCGGCTCCCCTTAATACATTTAACTGAACAGTTTGTTCCCTGCTGTTTTCCAGGATGTTTTTAAGCTCATCAAAAAACACAGCGGAAGCCGAATTCACCGCTATTATCTGATCGCCGCTTTTCAAACCTGCTTTATAGGCATTGCTTGAATCAGCTACCTCATTCACTATTACTGGTATACGGGGTTCCAGCAAAGGCATGCGGCTTCTTTTCTTCTCTACTAATTTGCCTATAAGGTCAACAGGAAGCTTAACCGTTTCCAGCTTGCCATCTCTTTCTATACTTACATTATTTCCCAGGATCAGTTTTTTTACAATATCTGTATAGTCTTCTACAGGCTGGTCATTTACCGCCAGTATTTTATCGCCGTTCTTAAAACCCAAATCAAACATCAGGCTGTCTCTGAATGCCAGCCCGTATTTCATTGAACTTACAGGCACTTTCTTTTCACCCCATACCAGTAATATCATACTGTATATCAAAAAAGCAAGGAGGATATTCATCGTTACACCCGCAACCATAATAATTAAACGCTGCCAGGCCGGTTTGCTTCTGAATTCCCAGGATTCGGCGGGTTTTTTCATCTGCTCTTTGTCCATGCTTTCATCAATCATGCCCGCAATTTTTACATAACCGCCCAATGGCAGCCAGCCCACGCCGTATTCCGTTTCACCCACTTTCTTTTTGAACAGCGAAAACCAGGGATCAAAGAACAGGTAAAATTTTTCCACCCTGCATTTAAACCATTTGGCAGTAAGATAATGACCTAACTCATGTATGATGACCAGAATAGAAAGCGACAAAATTAATTGCCCTGCCTGCAAACCCACTGATGCCCAGTTTATCGCTAATAATGTTATCATTTAAACAAATTGATTTTTTTTAATTGAAAGTTGAAACGGCAATAATGAAGTTTTCTTTTTTCACTTTCCCTTTTGTGTTGTTATATATGTGTTATATATGGATCAAAGAAGCGGCAAAATTACGGGCTGCGGCATCGCTCTCAAAATATTCTTCCAAAGTGGGGTTCTCAATGTAATGTATCTTATCCATGGTTCTTTCCACTATTTCCATCATATCTAAAAAGCCTATCCTGTTGCGCAAAAAACCGTATACCGCAATTTCATTAGCGGCGTTAAGCACGCAGGGCATGTTCCCCCCTTTATGGAGTGCTTCCGTGGCAAGCGCCAGGTTACGAAAAGTTTTAATATCGGGCTGCTCAAAATGCAGTCCCGGAGACCGCGTAAAATCGTAGCGGGGAAACGTATTGGGTATACGCTGCGGAAAAGCAAGTGCGTACTGTATAGGAAGTTTCATATCGGGCAAGCTCATCTGGGCTTTAATACTGCCATCTTCAAACTGCACCATAGAATGTATGATACTTTGCGGATGCACAATTACCTGTATTTGCTTTGGCTGCAGGTTAAACAACCAGCGCGCCTCAATCATTTCCAGCCCTTTATTCATTAGTGTGGCAGAATCAACCGAAATTTTGGCGCCCATATTCCAGTTGGGATGCTGCAGGGCATGTTCTTTTTTTACATTCACCAAAAAGTTGGGTTTTTTGCCCAGGAAGGGTCCACCCGATGCCGTTAGCACCACTTTCTCAATTTTATTTCTTGTTTCTCCCAGCAAACACTGAAATATAGCGGAATGTTCAGAGTCTACCGGTATTACCGGCACTCTTTTCTCTACCGCTTTTTGCATCACAATATCACCGGCTACTACCAGCGTTTCTTTATTGGCCAATGCGATGGCTTTACCCGAATCAATGCCCTTTAATGTAGATTTTAGTCCGGCAAAACCAACAATAGCAGCCACCATCATATCATAACTATCAAAAGTGGCAACTTCTTCCAGCGCGCTTTCGCCGGCAAAAACCTTTACATCTGTTTGTGCCAGTGCGTCCTTAACCGCGGCGTATTTGCTTTCGTTTACAATAACTACCGCGTTGGGGTTAAATTTTTTTGCCTGCTGGATCAGCAGCTTGTCATTAGAATGGGCGGTTAAAATTTCCACCTCAAACTTATCAGGGTTAGAGGCAATCACTTCCAGGGCCTGTGTACCTACGGAACCCGTGGAACCAAATATAGCTATTCGTTTTTTCATTCAATTTTATTGCGAACCCATCAGTCCGGAGATTCAAGATACAGCATGTAAAAACACTGATAAAAATTATCTGTCTATTATTTCAAATTATACGGGTTGGCATCGGTTATAGCTCCTGTAAATAATATTGTAATTCATCCGCTATCTTTCGGTCGTTGCTCAAGCGGGGAACCTTATTTTGCCCGCCCAGTTTACCCACACTCTTCATATAATCTATAAAGCCATTCTTTCTTACCGGCCGGATCCTCAGGGTTTGAAGGATATTACCGCTAATCAGGTCATCATAATAAATATTCTTTTCCCTCAAATTCTGATCCACAGCCATTGAAAAATCAGGAACGCTTTGCGGGCTGTTTTCAAATTCCACGAACCACTCATGATAGCTTTTACCTTTGCCCTGCGCTATCATGGGCGCCACTGTAAATTCCGTAATCTTCAGTCCTTCTTTTTCAGCGGCTTTCATTAAACTGTATTCCACTTCTTCACCAATTACATGCTCGCCAAAGGCAGATATAAAATGTTTGATACGGCCGGTAACCACTATGCGGAAAGGATCTGTTGAAACAAATTTCACCATATCGCCCAGGTTATAGCCCCACAGCCCGGCATTGCTGTTAATGATAAGCGCGTAATTCTCACCCGCTTTTACATCTTTGAGGGACAGCCTTGTTGGATTTTCAGAAAATATTTCCTGCGCGGGTATAAATTCAAAAAATATCCCAAAGTTTGTATTAAGCAACAAACCTTCCTGCTGCTGAGCATCCTGGAAAGCAAAAAATCCTTCCGATGCCGGAAAGGTTTCTATAGTATCTACTTTTTTGCCTATGCTTTCAAACAGCCTGGCTTTATATGGCTCAAAATTTACGCCCCCCTGTACCATTACATTAAAGTTAGGAAACAGGTCCTTTATTTTTTTGCCGCTCCTTGCCGTTAGCCGGTCAAAATACATTTGCATCCACGGCGGTATCCCGCTCACCATAGTCATATCCTGGTCAATGGTCTCATCTACTATCTTCTCCAGCTTGGTTTCCCAGTCTTCAATACAATTGGTTTCATAGCTGGGCAACTGGTTGGTACGGAGGTACCGGGGTATAAGATGGTTGGAAATGCCGCTTAGCCGGCCCGTGGGTATGCCGCCTACTCTTTCAAGTACGGGGCTGCCACTCAGGAAAATCATTTTGCCATCGGCAGAGGAATAGTTTCCGGTTTCCGACATATAACAGAAAAAAGCATTCCTGGCTGTTTCAAAATGATTATCTACCGATTCCTTTGTTATAGGAATATATTTTACCCCGCTGGTAGTACCGCTGGTTTTGGCAAAATAAATAGGCAGCCCCTTCCACAACACGTTGTGCTTACCCTGCTTAATGCGTTCAATATAAGGCTTAAAGGCTTCATAGTCGCGGATGGGAACAGCCTGCCTGAATTCGTTGTAGGCAGCCACCTCATTCAAAGCGTGCGCTATCCCAAATTCGGTTTTTCTGCCCGTTTTCAGCAGGTCTTTCAAAATCTGCTCCTGGTCTGCCAGGGCCGTAAACATCGATTTTTTTACCTGCTTATGGATATAGCCGGCAAATGGCTTTGCCAAAAAGGATTTGATCTTCATGTGCTTTCAGCAAGAATAGTTGAGACCGCAAAGATAGCTTTACGGCTGCAAAGCGGCACGCTAAGCCGGGAAGATTTTTTCTTTCAATTGTTTGCCGGGAAGAAAATTAACCCTACCTTTGCACTCCTTAAAATTTGCCTTATGTTTGCAATAGTTAAAATAGCCGGTCAGCAGTTTAAAGTTCAGCAGGGACAGAACCTCTATGTTCCGCATTTAGATGGAAAGGCAGGTGATGCCTTAGAGTTTACCGATGTGCTGCTGGCAGATAATGGCGATGCCTTATCAACCGGCGCCGATGTAAAGATAAAAGTTAAAGCCGAAATAGTTGGCGAAGTACAGGGTAATAAAGTAATTGCCTTTAAAATGAAAAGAAGGAAAGGCTTCCGTAAAAAACACGGGCACCGTACTTTGTTTACGCATATTAAAGTAACGGACATTGCATAGTTGAAATTCGGACATTGAAATTCGAAATCCGAAACGGTAACTTCTAAATTAAAAATCATGGCACATAAAAAAGGCGAAGGCAGTGTAAAAAACGGCCGCGACTCGCAAAGTAAAAGATTGGGTGTAAAAATATATGGCGGACAGCCAGCAACTGCAGGTAACATTATTGTTCGCCAGCGTGGCACCGCCTACCATCCGGGTAAGAACGTAGGTGTGGGAAGAGACTTTACCTTGTTTGCGCTGAACGATGGTATGGTTGAATTTAAGAAGGGCAAAAACAATAAAACTTTTGTTTCTGTAGCCGCTGCTGAAGCAACAGATTAAAAAAAAATTTTGCAGTTGGAAAAATGTTTTTACTTTTATGACGTTAATCCATTATTAACTAACCATTAAATTCTAAAAAACATGGCAACTGCAAAGAAAGCTGTAAAAAAAGCCGCTCCTAAAAAGGCTGCTAAGAAAGCTGCTCCTAAAAAAGCCGCTAAGAAAGCCGCCCCTAAAAAAGCTGCTCCTAAAAAGGCTGCTAAAAAAGCTGCTCCTAAAAAAGCTGCTAAGAAAGCCGCTAAAAAGAAATAAGCTTAGCTTTTTTCTCAACAGCTCAAAAAATATAAGTCCCGTTTACGGGACTTTTTTTATTATTGGCCTGCCTGGCAGGTGTGGCTTTAGAACAAGCTGCTATATGCCGGATATTACATTTCAAATCTATCTACATGGATAATTCTCAGATAGCAGACGCCTTTTCCCTGCTTTCCAAACTCATGGACATTCATGGCGAAAACAGTTTTAAGGCAAAATCCTATGCAGTGGCGGCATATACTATAGAAAAACTGCCTGTTGTATTAACCGCGTTAACCGATGAAAAAATATTTGCCATAAAAGGTATCGGCAACACCATTGGTAAAAAGATCATAGAGATCAGGCAAAGCGGAAAATTAAATGCGCTGGAAATATACCTGCAAAAAACACCTGAAGGCATACTTGAAATGCTGCAAATAAAAGGGCTTGGTCCTAAAAAAATAGCGGTGATATGGAAGGAAATGGGACTGGAAACAATTGGTGAATTATTGTATGCCTGTAATGAAAACAGGCTGCTGCTCTTTAAAGGATTTGGAGAAAAAACCCAGCAGAATGTAAAAACCTATATTGAATTTTACCTGCGCAGCAAAGGAAGTTATTTATATGCCGGCATAGAACCTTATGCCCTGAGCATGCAGCAACAACTTCAAAAACAATTTCCCAATCATAAATTTGTACATACCGGCGCTTTTGCAAGACAATTGGAAACGATTGATGAACTGGAATGGGTGAGTACCGCAGGCAATAACGAACTGGAACAATTTTTTTCAGCGCATCCATTTTCCGTTACGGAAAAAAACGAATCCGGTATTCGTTTTAAAACGGAAGACAACCTGACCATTATATTTTACGCCGCCGGGGAGGAAAATTTTGGAAGCATCTTATTTCATACCAGTTGCTCCGGCGCTTTTTTAAATGAATGGAAAAAGCAATTTCCATCTGCACAAATTCACAGCAGTGAAGCGCAGGTGTTTAACGCGGCGGGCGTTTCTTATATTCCTCCCTGCCTTCGCGAAAAAGAAACGATAATAGCTACGGCAATGAACACCCCCCCCGTAATACTTATTCAGCCGGAAGATGTAAAAGGGGTTATTCACAGCCACAGCAACTGGAGTGATGGAAGACAAAGCATAGAAGAAATGGCAAAGGCAGCCATTGAAAAAGGATTTGAATACCTTGTTATCAGCGATCACAGCAAATCGGCCTTTTATGCTAACGGATTAAGGGAAGACCGGATAAAGGAGCAACATCTTTATATTGATGCGCTTAATAAACAACTGTACCCTTTTAAAATATTTAAAAGCATTGAGTCCGATATTTTGAACGATGGCAACCTGGATTACAGCAGCCAGGTATTAGCTACATTCGACCTGGTAATAGCTTCCGTTCATTCCAACCTTAAAATGTCGGAAGACAAAGCGATGTTCCGTTTATTAACGGCTATTCAAAACCCCTATACTACTATACTGGGGCATATGACCGGCAGACTATTGCTGAGCAGGGAAGGATACCCTGTGGATCATAAAACGCTTATTAACGCCTGCGTGGAGCATGATGTAGTTATAGAATTAAATGCCCATCCCCGGCGCTTAGACATAGACTGGCGCTGGATTGATTACGCGCTGGAAAAAGGCGCCCTTATTTCTGTTGATCCCGATGCGCATCATACAGATGGTTATAATGATATACGCTATGGCGTGCTTGCCGCGCAAAAAGCCGGATTAACCCGCCAAAGCAACCTCAGCAGTTACAGCCTCGGGGAGTTTGAAATTTTTTTACAAAAAAGAAAAAAGAAAAAAGGAGTTTGAGGCAGGATACAGGTTGCAAGTTGCAGGCTGCAAGGATAAGACAACCCTGAACCCTGTAACACTACTTTCCAACCCACCCGCTCATCACGACACCATACCATTTTCATAAAGCGGCAACTCCACGTAAAAGGTGGTTCCCTTTCCTTCTTCCGTATCGAACCAGATGTTTCCCCGCGACTGCTCCACAATGCCTTTGCATATGGCCAGTCCCAAACCCGTACCCGAAGTTTTTGTAGTAAAATTAGGAGTGAAAATATTAGGAAGCATGGCTTTTGGAATGCCTAAGCCATTATCGCTGATGCTGATCCTTACGTTATGCGCATTTCTTTCTTCCTTTACCGTAACATCTCCCCGCTCTCCTTCAGGAATAGCTTCAATGGCGTTTTGCAGAAGATTGGTGAAAAGCCTGTTGATCTGGGTTTTATCAGCATCAATGCATAAAGCATCATCGCCGGGCGCCCAGTGAATGGTTACGCTTTCCTGCACATCATGCAGGTATACCAGCGAATTTAAAAGCTTATTAATCTCAAATACTTCATTTCTGGCATTGCCGATATTAGCGAACTGCGAAAACTCGGAGGCTATTCTAGATAAATGATCTATCTGTTCCACAAGGGTTTGAGCCACGTTAGATGATAACTCCTTAACGTTAGGTGCATTATTATAAATGGCTTTCTGCAGATATTGTATACTGAGCTTCATGGGCGTAAGCGGGTTCTTAATTTCATGCGCTACCTGCCTTGCCATTTCCCGCCAGGCGCCTTCTCTTTCCGTTTTAGCCAATGCCACAGCGCTTTCTTCCAGCTTTTGCACCATTTTATTATACTCTTTTACCAGTCCGCCTATTTCATCTTTCTTCTTCCAAACAATTTCCGCATTGTGTTTGCCAAGGTTAACGTCTCTCATCATGGCACTAATAAGCGTAAAAGAACCGGTTATCCTGTTGGTAAGAAATAATGCGATAATTCCGGACAAGAGAAAAATGAAAGCGTTAAGATTAATAATGGTAACCAGGAAGCTCGATATCTCCCGTTTCAGCCTGTTTTGAGAATTGAAATAAGGAATATTAAGATAGCCAACGGTTTGCCTGTTTTCGCCCATTACCGGCACGTAAATGCTGAGATAATTCATTTTACCGTATTGCTCTTCCTGTACATATTGTATTTTCTTTTGCCGGTTAAGATTATAAAACGCCAATGGGTCCATCATACGGCTTAGCACTCCTTTGTTGTATACAAAAGGCTGGGAAGATATCTGGAGTGAACCATCGGAGTTATACAGGTTAACATCGGCATTATGCAGTTGAGCCATATCGGTTATTTGCTGCCGTACAGATTTTCCATAAACAGAATCGTATGCCTGTATACCGTTATCGAGCAGCCGGTGATCGCTGATCTTATTTTTTAAGGCAGTAGATATGTCCTGTATGGACCGGCTCAGCTTATCGCGGTTGTTTTTATTATAGGAAGCGGTAAAAAATAAAATGGTGGCCGCTCCAACTACGATAAAAGAGAATACACTCACAAAAATTACGGTGCCATATATCTGCGACCGGATATTAAAATCCGTGATTTCACGTAACGCCCGCCACCGGAACCCCGATTGAATGATAATGCTTGCCACCTGGAACAATGCTACCAGCAAAAGAAATGAACAAAACAGGTAAGCAAAAAGCGTAATAGCTTCCATGATGAAGCTGCTTCTTCGTGTGATGATAATTACCTTATTGCCCGACTTATACCACAATTCGCTATACCCGTTGGTCAGCTTTTCAAAAAATTCCTGTTTGGGCAAATCACTTTCCGTTAGGCTGGTAGGAAAACTATAATCATTAACATATACCTGCAAAGCGCCGCCATCGTAAATGGCGTATGCATAATCCGGCGCATATTCAAATGAATAGTCTTCCGCCTGCCTGAACAGCTCAGGATATAATGCCTCGCTCCGGTAACGTTTGGGATTAGCCAGCATAAAAAAATAAGACCTGACTGACTGGGCGCTATCCCTGATGGCTTTAAGATAGATATAGCTGAATTTATCAAACGCCGTTTCGTAGTAGCGCAGACCGGGGATCCTGGTACCTTTACCCTGTACAGAATAAATGGTATTTAACTCATCAAAGGTTAACCGCTCACCACTGGGAATGGGCCTTTCCTCCGCATCATAAAAAAAGAGCTCTGTGTCATATTTATTAAGGTATGGCGTAAAGTTGGCATTGATCAGGCTATCTTTAAATATAGCGCTTTGTACAGGATCATGCAGCCGCCAGAGGTTAGTAAGAAAAAAGCTGTTACTGAAACTTTGGATAGCTATATTTAATAATCTTTCACTCGAAGGGTCGGCCTGCATTACCAGTTTTTCAGCGGTTCGTTTTCTTAACTCCAGCTCTCTTGTACGGTTTTGAAAAATAATAATAGACGCAATAGACGCCGAAAAAATAAATAACCAGAAAAGCGCATTTGCCACCAGGAAATTATTTCTTTTTAAACCAAGTTCCACTTTACCCATAAGATATACATACAGTAACAGCCAGATGAGCATGCATAATTCAAAAAACACATAAGCGCTGTTCACCCTTACACTCAAACCCAGTAACCCAATAATGGAAATAATGAGCATGGGGTTGTAACGCGATTTTCGGTTTAATATATTTATCGCTTTTACAACAGCCTGTGAAAAAATAAAATACCCCAATGAAACGCAGCATAGCACTATAAATCCAAATACACTGTATGTGGTAAGGCTGAAAAAATTAGTGACATCGAAAGAAACCTGTGAATCGGCTACGAGGCTGCGTATAACATGTCCGCCAATAAGCGTGGCTATTACCATTACCAGCGACAGTACCACTATTGCTATACGGCGCCAGGTAATATTTTCTATCTGTAAACGAATTTGCTGCTTTGAGAACTGGATCCTGGCAAAAAGTACCAGCCAGAAAAAAAGAATGCTGTTGATCAGCAAATCGCCCAAGGAGCGGGATATAATACTGGATCCATATATTACCGGGTCAAACAATTCAAATTGCCGGAAGTTGGCAGGTATGGGAAAAAAATAACTTAATACCCGCAATCCAATCATCAGTACTACCATAAAAGATACCCCCGCAACCGCTCCTGCCCACCGCGAAAGCGCTATGGCCAGGTTATGAAAAAAGAATAACGTAAGCAGCGACCCCAGTATTCTTAACAGCACGGTCAGCCAGTCGTTGCTGTGCTGGTCAACTAATGATTTGGGCTGAAGATAAAAAAGCGTTGTACCGTTGATACTTTGCACCGGGTAGCTGGTGGGGGTAAATACAAGGGCGTAATTTTCTTCTATATGAGCATGATTAACAAAACCGTTCTTCAGGTATTCGCTTTCCAGTACATACTGCCTGCGAATGGGCAAAAGATATAACGCAATAACAGACTTACCCTGGTAAGCAATTTTTTTCCGTATTACTTCATACTGACCATTGGACAGGGATGCAATATACCGGAGTTGTTCCTTCCGCAGCAAATCCTGCCCGGGTAAAACAGACTGCGTGTTCCAGAATAAAAGATTGTAGGTTCCGGGAACCACTTCTTCATACAAAAAAACCTTATAATCCTGCCGCGTGATGTGCTGCACTTCAGCTTCGTCTTCAGTTTTATTAAGGATCTTTCCCAGCAGTACCGTGTCTCTTAAAAAAGTATCGAAATTTTGCTCATTGCGCCAGATATATTTTTCCAGGGATTTTGTTACTCCTCCGGGGGAAGAAGTATAAGACCAGTAATTGCTGAAGATAAAGGAGATCGTAAACAGCCATGCTGCTCCAATAAGCAGGTAACCGTTGTTATAAAGAATATCGCTCCAGAATTTTTTCAAGATTCCTTTTTTTGCTGTTTAACCCGGTTCCAGATGGCGTCCATTTCTTCAAGCGACATCTCTGCCAGGTTCTTCCCATTTGTTATTGCTTCCTTTTCCATACGCGTAAAGCGGTCAATAAATTTTTTATTCGTTCGCTCCAGCGCACTTTCAGCGTCAATATGCAAAAACCGTGCATAGTTAATGAGTGAAAACACCAGGTCGCCGTATTCTTCTTCTATATGTTCAGTGTTATTCTCGGCTATCGCTTCCTGGAGTTCTTTCATTTCCTCTTCCACCTTTTCCCAAACCTGCCCCCGGTTGTCCCACTCAAAGCCCACCTGCTTTGCCTTTTCCTGCAGGCGCATAGCCTTTACCGTGGCGGGAAGCGCCGCAGGAACGCCGCCCAGAACGGATTTTTTACCTTCTTTTAATTTCAGGTTTTCCCAATTGCGCTTTACGTCTTCTTCATTTTCCACCTGCACATCTCCATAAATATGGGGATGCCGGAAGATCAGTTTTTCACATACGCCATGAATAACATCCTCCAGGGAAAACTGCTTTTGTTCTGTAGCTATTTTAGCATAAAAAACAATATGCAGCAAAATATCTCCAAGTTCTTCCTTAATATCCTTCCAGCTTTGCTGCGTTATAGCATCAGCCAGTTCATAGGTTTCTTCAATAGTAAGCGAGCGCAGGGTTTGTATGGTTTGCTTTTTATCCCACGGACATTGCGCTCTTAACTCATCCATGATCTTTACTAATCTCAAAAAAGCATTGCCTGTTGTTTCCATATATCTTCGTTAAACCTTGTAAGCCGATATGATCAGAAAAACGATAACCAGTATAGCCATCACCGTAAAGGTCATCCAGCTTAATAAAAAATATTTGAGCAACGTTCTGAACCTGCCCTGCCCGTAGAAATTCCGCATGGCTTTATACACGTAATACAGCACATATACAATCATTGTAACCTTTGCCAGGGAAAATATCCGCCAGTGCAATCTTCCGCCAATAGCACCAAGCATGTAATACAGCAGCATCAGTACAAACAGGGCACAATAGGTATGTATAGCAAATATACCATGATCCGCATAATAAAACTTTGTTCTCCTGATGTACAGCAGTTTTAAAAAAAGCGCAAAAAAAGGAAGTGAAATAAACAGCATGGTGGGAAAAGAATGCTTGAACTTATCTATCAGTACCTGTAATGACTTTTCGCTGTTCTTTTTCTGTTCCTGGTACCAGTGCAGTGTTTTTAGTTTAACAGAACGTTCTATCAACCCGTCTTTTCTTCCTGCAGGCAATTGCTCCTGCACTGCACTGTAGGTAGCTTCGTTTTGGTACCATTGAATGGTATAAAATCTTACATTGCAGGTTTCGCCTTTGCCATGAAGCTTACCGTTTTCGATGGTTGCTTTACTTATAGAATCCGCTTTACTTATGATGCCGCCCGGAAGCGGCAATCCTGCAAAAACAGAATCCATTACCGGGGTTTTAGTTTTATCGTTTTGCTTTTCCGCTATTTCCTCTTTTTTCAACCTGCCGGTTAACAATTTTATATCGCTTTCATATTGGGCTATCGTTCTGCCTACAGCATTTTTCAAAACCGTATCGCTGGTTTTTGCGAACATTTCATTCATCCCACTGAGGCCTTCCTTTTTAATATTTAATGTTTCCTTCAATGCCTCTACCCCTTCTTTTTCCGTTTCTTTATGACCGCTGATAAAAGAAAAATAGAGAAGAAAAAAGAAAGCGGAAGTAAACACATACATTCGTATAGGGTGCAAGTGGCTTGCTCTCCTGCCTTTAACATATTCGGCAGTGAGGAACCCGGGTTTCAGTAAAAGATACCGGACCGTAGTAAAAAACTTTCCATCAAAATGGGTAATATCATAAAAGAAGTGCGTTACCAGGTGCCATGCAGATTCGCGGGGTTCAATATTTTCCTGTCCGCATATTCCGCAATACCTTCCCTGAACTGCTGCCCCGCAATTGAGGCAGTTTTTTTCCTTCCTTTCTTTAAAATGAGACAAGGGCTTAAATTTTGATAAAAATAATACTTTTGCCAGCTATGAAGCATCACTTATTCCCGTTTCTCCGTTATCTTGTTCTGTTACATGCAGCCATCCTGTTTTTTCAGCAAAGCGTTGCGCAATACTATTACCACGATATTGTATTAGCCGCTCAAAATCAGCAACAACAGCAGCTATACAAAAAGAACAGGGTAGCGCAGGTAAAACTGCTCAGTTATGAGGCAAACGGACAGCCCGCGGAAAATTTCATTTGTGAAGTAACCCCCAATAACAATTATACCCAAATAAGAACCCTTACCAAAACCGATCTTACGGGTACCTCATCGCTAACTGCCTTTTACAATGCCAACGGACAATTATACCGTTCCACAGACAGCAGCAATGAATCGGTAAATAAATATGAGTACAGTTACGATATTGCCGGAAGACTATTGATTGCCGGCAATACATCGGAAGGGTTTACCAGCAAAATACAGCAAAAAGAAACCCATGAATGGAAGTATAACAACGATGGCTGTCCTGAAACAATGTTTCGTATTAAGAATACCACAGACACTACCATTGTAAAATTTGTTTGTGATGGCCAGGGCAATGTAACAGAAGAAGAAAGCTGGTGGCATAACGTTTCAAAAGAAAAAATATATTATTATTTCGATGCGCTTAACCGCTTAACGGATGTGGTGCGATACCATACCCGGCTTGCCAGACTGTTGCCCGATTATATGTTTGAATACAATGAAAAAGGACAGCTTGCTCAAATGATCGCCGTTCAGCAGGGAGGAAGCGATTACCTGGTGTGGCGGTATGAATACGCGGAAAGCGGGTTAAAGACAAGAGAACTTTGTTTGAACAAACAAAAAAAACTTGTGGGTAAAATGGAATACCAGTATATATTAAGAGACAAATAGCGGTTTTACACAATATACCATTTGCTTTCCGCATCTTTTGCGTAAGATAAGCCGTTGCTCATAACATGTATTTCCCTGCCGGAAGCGGCATCTGTATACGTTTGCTTTTCATATACCCTTACGCCGTTGTTTTCCCTTGTGAGGTACAGGATCAAGGCATGAATACCCGGCCCCACGTCATGCAGCCATTGCTCTTCACTTTCTCTTACAAATGCGGAACTCATAAAAAAAATTTATTAAAAGATACGATTTTTTGCATTTGATGCGGTACAATGGAAGAATAGACTTAGAAGAAACCTTAGCGATGTGTTTGATGAAGCGCTTTCCGTATTTCAATTCCGTTACAGTTCGATTACAAGCACATTCGGCATAAGTCGCGCCGGGATATTCATAAACGACCATGTGTTATAGGTCCACGAAACCCTGATGATGCAAATTTTAAATACTTACACAAACAAAGAAGGTCTCCAATTTCAATTTTAAAGGTAATGAAACAATACCCGATCTTAAACACCCGGGGAATAGTTTTTATTGCTTGTTTCCTGTGCAGACTGGAAGATATGCAAGACTTGCAGAGATACCCGTAATGCCTTCATAAGTACAGTCATTAGTGGTGAATGGTTATCAATAAATTGCCGAACGATATCGTGTATTTTCTCTTTCCGGTTTTATGATTTTTAAAGAGCACTCATATAGCGTGTGGCACAATTGAATTACCTAATAATATTATCCGTAGGTGTATTTAACACCTGGCATAAGTATAAACTCCTAAGAGATAAATTAATCACGGTTGTACCAAAATAAATACGCACTAATCTTGTTTTTAGACATTGTTGTCTTCTAAAATTATTTCAGAAAGCCACACAATGGTTCAACCCAATTCTTATGAATAATCTTTACCCGACCCGTTCATCCTATGGGCTGTTATATGCCTGTATCAGCAAGCTATCGTCCAAAAGTAAAATCGCACTTATTTTCCTGCTCGCCATTATCATGTACAAAGCGTCAGTTGCGCAAACTACACTTTCGGCAGGCGATATCGCTGTTGTTCGCATCAACGAAGATGGCACAGACGGCTTTTCATTGGTAAATCATGTTCCGGTCTCCGCCGGCACAAGTAATTACAGGGCTTATGCTATCAACTCAGGTGGTACAAGCTATGGTACCACTACTGCGGTGCCGGGAGCGTTATTAAGCACAAACCCGGTTATCAGTTTCTCAAATAATAGTGGTTTTAGTGATAATGTTGCATCGGACGGTGAAGGAGGTTCTATTGCTATAAGTGATTTTGATATTAATGTACTTCCTATAAACAGCGGTGGGTCAAAATTAACGGCAGATCCCATTGAATATCACGATGAAACCCAACCCGGCTGGTCGGGATATCCTGCTATCATTACTTACGGCTCCTCCAATGCACATTATGGCTGGTCTGTCCGTTCCGGCAATGGTGCTGAATTCAATCTCAAAGCCATTGATGCGCACGATTGGGGAAACTGGGAAGGTGGTACCACTTTCGTATTGGAAGCATTCAGGGATGGCGCCTCTCTTGGAAGCATAACGTTTAGTGGTAATACAAGTGGAACATATGTTCAATTAAGAGAGGAGGATCAGCTTTCTGCGATATTTAAAAATGTGGATGAGGTGCGGATGTATCAACAGGGCGGAATAAATTCTTATATTACAGTAAACAATATACAGGTTGGTCCTGCATCAGCAAGCCCACCACCAGCCATAACAGCCAATCCTCCCAACCGTACAGTGTGCGCATTGTCCAATACTACTTTTTCGGTAACGGCAACCAATGCTACCGGTTACCAATGGCAGCAAAACACCGGATCTGGTTTTAGTAACATCTCAAACGGAGGGGTATATTCCGGTGCTACAACAAGTACACTTAGCCTTGCAGGAATTACCGCGGGAATGAGTAGTAACCAATACAGGTGTGTAGCCAGCGGCTCAGGAACTGCAACGTCAAATGCCGGTACCCTTACCGTATCAAATATAAGCGCAGCTTTCGGTCAGACGAATATTGCCTGCTATGGAGCGAGTACGGGCAGCGTTACTGTTACCCCTTCGGGCGGGATTTCACCCTATAGTTACAGTTGGTCGCCCAGCGGTGGTACAGCAGCTACTGCCAGCGGGCTTGCGGCAGGCAGCTATACGGTAACCATTACCGATAACACAACCTGCACGGCTACAAAGAACTTTACAATCTCACAACCGGCAGCCGCATTGTCTGCTACCATTTCAGCTACCAATGTGTCTTGTAACGGAGGTAGCAATGGTACGGCGAGCGTTGCCGTAAGCGGAGGAACACCCGATTATACTTATAGTTGGAGCCCCAGCGGGGGAACCGGTGCAATTGCCAGCGGCCTTGCAGTGGGTACCTACACCTGTACGATTACCGATGCTAATAGTTGCCAGGTTATAAAAAGTGTGACCATTAACCAACCAACGGCACTTTCAGCTACTGCTTCTAAAACAGATGTAAGTTGTTACATGGGTAGCAACGGTACGGCGAGTGTTAGCGTAAGCGGTGGCACAGCACCTTACAGCTATAGCTGGTCACCCAGCGGTGGTACAGCAGCAACTGCAAGTGGTCTTACTGCCGGCACCTATACGGTAACAGTTACAGATAACAATACCTGTCAAACTACAAGGTCAGTTACTGTCAGTCAGCCTTCAGCGTTAACTGCTACAGCATCTAAAACAGATGTAAGCTGTTACATGGGTAGCAACGGTACAGCGAGTGTTGGCGTAAGTGGTGGCACAGCACCTTACAGCTATAGCTGGTCGCCCAGCGGTGGTACAGCAGCAACAGCCAGTGGTCTTGCTGTGGGAACATATACTGTAACTGTTACAGATAATAATACTTGTCAAACTACGAGAAGTGTTACGGTTACTCAACCCGCTTCAATTACAGCAGTTGCAACACCTGCTTCAGAAACGATTTGCAGCGGAGGCTCAACAGATATTGCGTTGACATCTTCATCGTCTGGTGCCGGTTTCAGTTGGACTGTCACTACCGTTAGCGGTAGCGTATCCGGCACATCGGCTTCCAGCGGCTCATCCATACAGCAAACACTTACCGGTAGTGGCGTAGTAAAATATACCATTATACCTAATAACGGATTATGCTCAGGCGCGTCTAAGGATATACTGGTTACAGTGAATGCACTTACCACTATAGCGCTTCATCCTTCAGGCAAAGCGATTGATGAAGAAGAAAGCACCAGTTTTTCTATAGAAGCCAATAATGCCTCTTCCTATCAGTGGCAGGTGGATGCCGGCAGCGGATTTACCAATATTTCCAATAACAGTTATTACAGTGGCGCTGCCACTGCCACACTTACCATAAGCAATGCGTTGGGTGGGATGGATGGCTATCATTACCGTTGTGTAGCAACCGGTAATTGTGCTCCGGTAAATTCCAACAGGGCCCAGCTTAGCGTGCGGGTAAGAACAGCACAAACCATCAGTTTTGCCTCAACACAAGAAAAAGTATATGGAGCTGCTGATTTTATACCTGCAGCAACCAGCGATGCAGGATTGGAGATCAGCTATAGCAGCAGCAACGAATCTATTGCGTCTGTTACTGATGGAAAAGTACATATCAAAAATGCCGGGCAGGTAACCATTACGGCTACCCAGGCTGGTAACAATGATTATAAACCCGCAGCCCCGGTTCAACAGGTATTGACGATCGCTAAAAAACAGATCACCGTATCGTTGAATGCCAGCCCTGCCATCAGCAAAGCATACGATGGCTATACAGGTATTGAATTGGCCGCCGGTAACTATGCATTGCAAGGGTCGGTAGAAGGAGATGATGTATATGTAACAGGTACTGCCAGTTTTGAAGATGGTAATGCAGGCGGGGATAAAGACATTCACGTAAGCAGTTTTATATTGAATGGTGAGGATATGGATAATTATGAACTAACCACCAATACGGCAGAAGTGAAAGGCACCATTACACGCAAAGCCATTGAAATATCCCTGCATTCTACGCCATCCATCAGTAAGGCTTACAACGGGTCTGATGAGGCGGACCTGGTGGCAGCCAATTACAGCTTATCGGGTGTTGTGGGTGAAGACGATGTAATTGTTGCATC
The DNA here is from genome assembly GCF_035497235.1 of Agriterribacter sp. Lineage (GTDB taxonomy): Bacteria > Bacteroidota > Bacteroidia > Chitinophagales > Chitinophagaceae > Agriterribacter. The sequence goes on along the minus strand of NZ_DATJEB010000032.1, from coordinate 141,302 downwards.
CGGCAAAGCTTCTTATAACAACAATAAAGCAGGGTATGATAAAGAAATCACTGTTACCGCATTTGTATTGGGCGGTGAGCAAAAGGATAATTACAGTGTAAGCACTGTATCTGCTAATACCAGGGGTGATATCATCGCGAAAGATATTACACTCTCGCTTTTAGCTGAGCCTGCTATCAGCAAAATCTACGATGGTTCTGTTGAAGCAACTGTTCCAACTGAAAAATACCAGTTGGAAGGAGTAGAAGAAGGCGATAAGGTTTCAGTAAAAGGAACCGCGGTATACGATAACCGGCATGCAGGCGATGATAAAACGGTAAGCATAAATACTTTTGTGCTGCAAGGTGACGATAGAAATAATTATCACTTAACCACCACCGAAGCTACTGCCCCAGGCAGCATTAAGAAGGCAACACTGAAAGTTGAGTTATTGGCTACACCTGCCATTACAAAAGCATACGATGGCAATACCGGTGCAGTATTATTACCAGGGAACTATTCGGTGGAAGGTATTGCAGGCGATGATTACGTTGTCATAAATTATCCTGTGGCAGGCGTGTATGAAACTAAACATGGCGGGGAAGGGAAAAAAGTAACAGTAAATGGATTACAGATAACAGGTGAGGATGCAGATAACTACAGTTTAGAATCAACTACAGTCAGCGGCAATGTTGGTGCAATTGCCAAAAAATTAATTGAAGTTACTGCTATATCACAAACTAAAGTGTATGGTGAGGCTGATCCGGAACTGACCTATGTAGCAGAAGGTAAACTGGAAGGAGATCAGTTACCTGGTAGTTTACAAAGAACGGCAGGCAAAAACGTGGGCAGTTATGAAATAGAGCAGGGAAGCCTTAATGGTGGAGATGATTACGAGATTGAGTCGTTCGGGACTGCCGCATTTACTATTGCACCGGCGCCGCTGCTGATTAAATCAGAAGATAAAACCAAAAAGCAAGGTGCAACCAACCCTGTATTTACTTTCAGCTACGATGGGTTGGCGGAAGGAGATCAGCCATCTGACCTGGAGGTACAACCATCAGCAGCTACAAATGCTACTACCGGATCACCGATCGGTTACTATGATATCGAAGCGTCTGGTGCAGCATCGGGCAACTATACCATCAGTTATACAAAAGGCAAACTTACGGTTACGCCTGCCAACAATGCCAACTATAGTGTAAAAGTATGGAGCAGCAGCCCCAATACATTAACGGTAAAAATATACACCACGGTAGCGCAAAAGGCTGCGATCATCCTTTATACCGAAACTGGTCAGCAGGTGATATTGCAACAGCAGCAGTTAAACGCAGGCATCAACAGCTTTAATGTATCTGTAGCACATCTGGCATCAAGTACCTATGTGCTGGGCGTTACCGCAGAAATATTCAGGGACGCTCAAAAAGTAAAAGTGAAATAATAACATAATAATTGCTGCCTGGCAAACCAGGCAGTAATTATTTCTCTCTCTAACTTATTACAACTGCCCGATCAATCTTAAATTCAATTCAAATGAAAACCGTATATAGCAAGTTGCTGATGTCGCTGTCTGCAGCCTTTACGTTCTCCGCAGCAGCTTATTCGCAAACTGCTGAACGCATTAATATTGTCACTACATCCGTACCCTTTCTACGGGTTTCGCCCGATGCAAGAGCCGGCGCCATGGGCGACCAGGGAATATCCACATCACCCGATGCGAACGCGCAATTTTATAATGTGGCCAAATATCCGTTTATACAAAATGAATGGGGCATTGGCGCTACTTACACGCCCTGGTTAAAAGATCTTGGGTTAAAAGATGTATACCTCGCCTCGCTGGCCGCACATTATAAATTGGATGAACAACAGGTGATCTCCGGCGCTTTGAGATATTTTAACCTGGGCAGTATACAATTTGCCGATGCCTTGGGCAATGAACTCAACAAAGGCAATCCCCGTGAGTTTAGTCTTGATTTCGGCTACTCACGCAAATTGGCGGATAAGCTGTCGCTGGGTGTGGCCCTGCGATATATTTACAGCAACCTGGCTTCAGGATCATCATCGCCTTATGGCGGAGGCTCCTACAAACCCGGAAATGCCTTAGCCGGTGATGTTGGTTTATATTATACCGCAGCCAACGACAAAGGGCAGGGATGGAACGCAGGTTTGGTAATGAGCAACCTGGGTTCTAAAATTTCATATACTTCAGATGCCACGCAGAAAAATTTCATTCCTGCAAATATAGGCGTGGGAGCGGGTCATACCTGGGTAACCAATGAAGTGCATAAGATATCACTCAACGGGGAAATCAATAAATTACTGGTGCCTGCTGTGCCGGGTGCAGCAGCCGACTCGGCCGACTATGCCAAATACAACAGCGATGGTGTAGTAGATGGCTGGATGAAATCCTTTGGTAATAATGCTATGGCATACTCCCTGGGAGCCGAATATTTTTATAACGATCAGTTTGCACTGAGAGCAGGTTATTATGCCGACAGCCGTACCCTGGGTAAAAGAAGCTATTTTACTATGGGATTGGGCATCAACTATAATATTATTGGCCTGAATTTTTCTTATCTCCTGGCCTCAGGTAATGGAGTGAACAGGAATCCTTTGTCGAACACAATGCGGATTGGTCTCCTGTTTAATGCAGGCGGAGGAACAAATTCAGCCAAACCTGAAAAGGAAAAATTATCGTATTAGGATTGTACACGCCCTTCCTGGTTGAGTATAAAAGCGGTGGAAACCAACGGGTTCGATAATAAATACAAAAGGTTATAACGTGGTTTTCGTCACGTACCATTTGTCGTAAATAGCACTATTGTTGTCTTTATCACCCATCATATTTTCTAAAATAATTTGGGATCTTTATATCAGAGTTCAACTTAGGATTTGCACTTAAAAAAAATGGCAAAGAAGATTTTCATTAATCTGCCTGTAGCAGATTTACAGAAGGCAATGGCTTTTTACACCGCAATTGGGTTTACAAACAATCCTCAATTTACAGATGAAACAGCCGCTTGTATGGTGGTAACGGAAGAAATTTATGTGATGTTATTGACAAATTCAAAATTTAGAGAATTTACAAAAAAGGAAATCGGCAATAACAATGTAACTGCATCTGTAATTAATTGTTATAAAAAACAACAGCGTTTCTTTCCACAGAGTTTTGAAAGCATCACCCGAAAAGGCTTTTCGTGCTTTTTCCGATCCACTTGCCTATTCCATCTGGCTTCCACCTTATGGATTTTTGTGTACCATTCAACAAATGGAATTTAAAGTGAGGGGGGGGCAGCTACAAAATGTCATTTGTAAATTTTACAACAGGAAATGAACAGCCGTTTTGGGTAGTTTTTTTAGAAATAAATAGTAACGGATTTGTTAAAGCCACTGACAAATTTAACAATCCAATTTGCGAGGGGAAATGATAACAAGTGTGCCGTTAAAAAAAGTAATACGTGGTACAGAACTAAAAGTTTCCCAAGAAGGCATCCCATCTGCAATACCTGTGGAAATATGTTATTTGGGATGGCAGGAATTTTTAGATAAATTGATAAAATTGGCAGAGCCGGAGATTCCAGATGCATAAAGGAACATAACAACATAGCAAACAACAAATTTTTGCAGACTTCTAAAAACAGAAAAAACAGCAATGAATAAATTGGGAGTTTAAAAATAAAATTCAAAAAATCACTTCGTACTGCATTCAAAAGAAGAATAATGAATAAATGTTCTAAAAAAACAAAATATGAGAAAGCTAATTGCAGCGATCAATATGACACTTGACGGAATTTGCGACCATACAGCAGGAATTCCAGATGACGAAATACATCAGCATTACACTGCCCTTTTAAGTAACGCAGACACAATTCTGTACGGCAGGATAACATACCAACTTATGGAGTTTTGGAGAACACTGTTAGAAAACCCTTCAGAAGAAAAATCAATGAATGACTTTGCAAAGGCTATAGACAAAATTTCAAAAATTGTTTTTTCCCACACGCTGAAAAACATAGAATGGAAAACTGCAAAATTGGCAAATAGAGATATGAAAGAAGAAGTTCTAAATCTTAAAAAACAACCGGGAAAAGATATTTTAGTGGGCAGTCGGAGTTTAATTATACAGCTAATGAAACTTCATTTGATTGATGAATTCCAACTCTGTATTCACCCTGTCATTGCCGGAAGCGGTTTGCCATTATTTGAAAACATAAACGATAAAATTGTTCTTACACGCTTAAAGACAAAGACCTTTAGTGGTGGCGCAGTAATCCTTTACTACAAGCCGGCAAAAAAATAACAAGACAAAAATACCAATGAATAAAATATTTTTTGCTGCATTGATGGTTGTAGCTTTAACATCTTGCAATAACAATACAACAACAATATGAGCGAACAAAAGCAAATTGTAGAAAAATATATGGACGGATTTCGTGCAACTGATCACGAAAAAATAACATCGTGCTTAACTGACGATGTAGTTTGGGAAATGCCCGGTTTTTATCTTCATAATGGCAAAGCTGCGTTTGACCAAGAAATTGAAAACCCAAATGCTGACGGACATCCTGACATTACAGTAACCCGGCTTGTAGAAGAAGGAAACATCGTAGTTGCCGAAGGAACAGTAAATGCAAAAATGAAAGACGGAAGTAAACTTGATGCGGTTTTTTGTGATGTATTTCATTTCACAAACAGAAAAATAAGCAAGCTTACTTCGTATGTAATGTTCAGCAAGGAACCGTGACGGCAGATATAAACATAAACAGAATTACCGACCCGATAACTGAGGAATTAAAAACGGGAAACAACCCGGATCATGTTGATTATGTAATGAAAGGCCCGGAGGAAAATCGGGCAGGCGGCGTTTGTCATGCCAGAGGGGTAAACAGCGATACACCACACCATGCAAGCATCACCTGACAGACAAAACACCGCAAGTTCCGGATTTTATGGCAACGATACAGTTCTGACATTTGCAACATAAATTCAGAACGATGAACGAACAGCAACAACTTAATTACAGCCGAATTGCCGAAGCAATAGCATATATCAAAAGCAATTTCAAGGAGCAACCCAATCTTGACGAAATTGCACAAAAAGTGCATTTAAGCCCTTTTCATTTTCAGCGTTTATTTAGCGAATGGGCAGGAACAACACCCAAGAAGTTTTTGCAGTATATCAGTTTGGGACATGCCAAAATATTATTGAAAGACCAACAAGCCACGCTTTTTGATACCGCTTTTGAAACAGGGCTTTCAGGCACAGGGCGACTACACGACCTTTTCATCAACATTGAGGGTATGACACCTGCCGAATACAAAAACGGTGGTAAAAATCTTTCTGTGAATTACAGTTTTGCCGAAAGTCCTTTCGGAAATTTAATTGTGGCTTCCACGCCCAGAGGCATTTGTTATATGGCTTTTAATGATGATGAAGCCAACGCATTAAGCGATTTGAAACAAAAATTTTCCAATGCTATTTTCCAAAGAAAATTAGATTTAATGCAACAAAATGCACTATTCATTTTTCAGAACGACTGGAGCAAACTGCCCGAAATAAAACTGCATTTAAAAGGGACTGATTTTCAACTCAAAGTTTGGGAAACGCTTTTGAAAATTCCATTGGGTAAGCTATCCACTTACGGGAATATTGCAGAACAAATAGGCAATCCAAACGCTTCAAGAGCCGTAGGCACGGCAATCGGCAGCAATCCTGTTGCATTTCTTATTCCTTGTCATCGCGTTATTCAATCATCGGGAAACATTGGCGGTTATCTATGGGGCAATACAAGAAAGACCGCTATCATCGGCTGGGAAAGTGCAAAAACAGACATTGTGGAAATGTAGCAAGTTCCGGATTTTCTGCCGCAACACATATTCCAATATTTGCAACAGAACTGATACAAGGTTATAACAATCCAAACGATTACAGAAAAACGGTAGTAATGGAACGCTACCGTTTTGGCTTAGGCGAATCAAATATTTCGACTATCTGTTGCCCAACCTTATACAGCAAATCAGAACAAATATTTATCCGCACCTTGCACCAATAGCCAATGCGTGGTTTAAAGCATGGAACATAAACAAGCAATTTCCGTTACACCACACTGAATTTTTGCAGCAATGCCGGAAAAACAATCAGCAAAAAGCAACAGCTTTGATTTTGAAATATGGTAAAGGCGGACACAACACATTGCATCAGGATTTATACGGAGATATCTGTTTCCCCATACAAACCGTATTGTTTTTGAGCGAACCCGACAAAGATTTTACAGGTGGAAAATTTGTATTGACCGAGCAAATCCCGAGAACACAGTCTAAAGCCATTGTTTTGAAACCCCAAAAAGGAGATATGTTGGTTTTTACGACTAATTTCAGACCTGCAAAAGGAGCAAAAGGCTATTTCCGAGTGAATATAAAACACGGTGTAAGTGAAGTGCATAGCGGAGAACGCTATACGCTGGGGATTATTTTTAACGATGCTATAAGTTAGCAATGATATGGCACAGCGAAATATCGGATAACGGCTTACGAAGTAAAATCAAGCAACAGGTAATCTGTTTGGGTGGTAATAGCAAACTAAAAATTTATGGAACTTTGTCTTGTACTTCGGGCAAGAAAATGAAAAGGGAAAACCGTGTTTGCTTTTTGACGAAAAGGAAGCTGTTGCAAACTGCTTTCGCCCCTGCGGACATTGTTTGAAAGAAAGATATCAGAAATGGAAAAATGAAACTATTTGAAGACATCATTGACAAAACAAAAAACTGGTTGCCGCAAGACGGAACAGTAAACCATTACGGTAAGCTGTTCAGCTCAAAAGAAGCCGATAGTTACTTCGACATATTGCTAATGACGATTGCGTGGAGAAATGACGAAGCTATTCTTTTCGGAAAGAAAATCATTACCAAAAGAAAAGTAGCCTGGTATGGTGAAAAGCCATTTGAATACACGTATTCCAACACCACCAAATATGCTTTATCGTGGACAAAAGAATTGCTGGAACTCAAAAACAGGATAGAAAAAGAAACAGGAGAAACCTTTAATTCGTGTTTGCTCAATCTGTATCACAACGGAGAAGAAGGAATGGCTTGGCACAGTGACGGAGAAGCCGATTTAAAGAAAGACGGAGCAATTGGTTCACTGAGCTTCGGAGCAGAACGGAAATTTGCATTTAAACACAAACAGACTAACGAAAAAGTAGAATTGATTTTAGAACACGGAAGTTTGTTAGTAATGAAAGACACCACGCAAACATTTTGGTTACACCGTCTTCCGCCAACTAAACTCATCACTACACCAAGAATAAACCTGACATTCAGAACTATTATTCACTAACCGAAAAGAAGCGGTTGAATGGAGAGCAGCCGCCAATTGAGTAGGCGGCTCCTGACAACACAGAACTATCAGAAATCAATTATACTGGCTTTTATCGTTTCTATACGGAAATGAACAATTGGAAAAGCTTTTATCAGCAAATTTTAGCAATGGCATATTTCATTCCAAAACAGAAAAATTGAGCAATTGGTAACGCTGACAGCAAAGCAACGCTATGACTGTAAATGATAAGCATTTTTTTCTTTGGTCGTATTCGGAGTTTTAGCCGTGTCATACATTTACGATTACAAATTAAACTCTAACAAAAATTAAATATTATGTTGTTTCAAGCATACATTGACAATATCAAATCCAAGACAGGAAAGACACCTGCTGACTTTAAAAAAATGGCAGAGAGAAAAGAATTTATTATTGACGGAAAACTTAATCCTAAAACAAAAGCAACAGAAATTACGAATTGGCTCAAAGCAGAACTTGAATTAGGGCACGGACACGCAATGGCTATTTATGCAACATTCAAAGGAAAAACCCTGTTGTTGGCCGGGTTGCCCCCAACGCAATCCTAATACAAAAATGGTTTAAGAGAAGCAAATAATTTAAAAAATGAACGAACACTCAGCTATTGTAAAGGGCGACTCCGCAATAAAAACAACGAAAAATAAAGCCCAGATAAGAATCAATACAAAAATTGCCGAAATTATTACAGATAATATTGTTTTAAAAACAACTGGTGACGGATTGGATTTACTATGAAATTTATATTGCCTGGGTTTTGATAAAATGATCATTCACAAGAAAAATGTTACACCCGGCTTCTTCAACTAAAAAAACAGAATAGCTGGGAACATACTTCAAAAATTCACACAATATCAAATGCTCTTAGCTATTTTGGCACAAACTGCGTAAAAAATATTCCCTTTTCAAAATAAGCCAATATACCCCGATAAATCCGAATGAGGTTTAATTTGAATCATTTCACAGTGTCAGTGTGTCTAACGGATTATATACCTTTCATTTACCGCGTAACTTGAGGATATTTAAATACAAAAACAGGCATCTATATCAGCCTGGAAGCGTTGCAGGAGTTACACATAATTGCTAATGATTATCTTACTAAAGCAGGCTTAACTAAACTTAGTGAAAACCTTACTGCCCTTCGTAAAAAGTAACAGGTATCGGTGTGTAAAAGTTTCTCAAAAGAAGGCTTATTTCCCCTTACTCCCCAACAAAAGAAATCCTTAATTTGCAACGTTCAGGTTCACCATTGAAAAATGAGGAAAGGATTGCTGGTAACGATCCCCAGGCATTTCATAATTGCTGCTCCGGCCACATGAGTAAGTTCAAAAACAAGATAGTATAAAAATGAGAATCTGGTCATTGCATCCAAAATACTTAGATACTAAAGGTCTTTTAGCCTTATGGAGAGAAACCCTGCTGGCAAAGTGTGTATTGGAAGGAAAAACAAAAGGATATAAAAACCATCCGCAGCTATTCCGGTTTAAGCAAATGAAGCAGCCGTTGCATGCCATCAATCATTATTTATCTGAAATTTATAAAGAGGCTGCATTAAGGAATTATCATTTTGATAAAAGTAAAATTGATGATACTTTTCAACCCGTAACCATGACGGTTACAAAAGGTCAACCGGAATACGAAAAAAAACATCTGCTGAAAAAGCTGGAGGTAAGGGATAGACTACGCTTTGAGAAATTACGCCTTATTAAAATGGTTGAACCAGCTTTACTCTTTAGGGAAATAGAAGGTCCATCAGAACATTGGGAAATTCAGATCCCGGAAAACTAAAAGAATGAAAGAGGTGGAAACATACCGGAAAATCATTCACATTGATATGGACGCATTCTATGCTTCTGTGGAACAGCGGGATTTTCCTGAGTACCGGGGTAAGCCGCTTGTTGTGGGCGGTATGCCCGAAGGACGCGGCGGTGTGGTGGCCACAGCCAGTTATGAAGCCAGGAAATTTGGTATCCGGTCTGCCATGCCGTCCAAAACCGCCCAACGTCTTTGTCCCGGTGCCATATTTGTGTATCCGCGCTTCGATGCTTATAAAGCCGTTTCAAAACATATTCATGAGATATTTCATCGCTTTACGGATCTAATAGAGCCACTTTCTCTTGATGAAGCCTACCTCGATGTAACCAGCGACAAACAAAGTATAGGATCAGCAATGGAGATTGCAAAGCTGATTAAAGAAGCGATCAGGAAAGAACTACAGCTTACGGCTTCAGCAGGAGTTTCTATTAATAAGTTTGTAGCGAAGATGGCTTCTGATATGAACAAGCCCGATGGCTTAACTTTTATAGGACCATCTAAGATCGAAGCATTTATGGAAAAACTACCGGTGGAAAAATTTCATGGCGTGGGTAAAGTAACGGCAGCAAAAATGAAAGCAATGGGATTGCATACAGGCGCTGATTTGAAAAAACTTTCTGAAGCAGAGATCATACAGCACTTCGGTAAGCCCGGAAAATTTTATTACCAGATCGTGCGGGGTACTGACAATCGTGACGTGCAGCCCGACAGGGAGACCAAATCGGTTAGTGTAGAAGACACCTACCAGGAAGACCTGACAACCAAAGAAGCTTTGCTACCCGAGTTGAAAATACTTTCTGAAAAACTTGCAGAAAGGTTGCAGGGCTTTGGCTTAAAGGGAAGAACGGTTACCGTAAAATTCAAATTTCATGATTTTGTTATTATGACCCGCAGCCAGTCACTATCAGAATTGATAAATGATCAACACAGCATTTTTAATGTGGTGAAACTGATTTTAGATAAAGCACCCCTGGAAGAAAAAAAGATACGTCTTTTAGGTGTGGGTCTTTCCAATTTTGAGATGCCTGCCGAAAGAAAAAAAGAATTTACCCGGATACAATTAAAGTTATTTTAATTACGGAAAATCATTCAAAGCTCGGATGCGGCAATGAGTGCCACCTTTTCTTTATTACATATTGCAACCGTTCTATAGCCATCCCATTTGATTTCATATTTCCATCCCGGCTCATCAAAAGGTTTATCCACTAAAGTGGTCAGCATTGGGGAAAATGTTTTAGGAAGCGAAGCTTTGGGCAATTCTCTAATCTACGGGAGTTGTTCAGGTGGATTTAATTTCTTTTGGCGAGGAAAGTTTGGAAGCAGTTTTTTTATGAGTGTATATCTTTTTTCGGATTTTTTTGAGTGTCTTTGAACTGCATCGTTGCTTTGCCGTATACCCTACCCTTTGCCACGGCCGAAATCATGATAGAAGATTATTGTATCTCCTTTTTTATCCGGTATCTCCCAAAAATACAACTACACAATTTTAAAGGTGATACAACAGGGATTCAACCTGTGTGCCGTGCCATGATTTTTCAGGTGTTTCACACATTCCTTAATAATAACTTTTTTGCATGTGGAAAGAAGCGGTAAAAAATAACAAGTGACAGAAATGAAAAAACCGGTAAATCAATGACATACAGACTTTTCAGGTGGCCCGGGACTGGATTCTTTATCTATTGATAGTCAATTTATTGTAATTACAATGGGTGCAGTTTTTCCAATTTGTAACTAATTTGCAATCAAAGTATTCCAGTCTATGTTAAATTTCAACGTTTTTTTCAACAAATTTCTAACAAAAAAATCTTATCAGAAATATGACAAAAAGCCACTGACATTTTTTTGTTAAGTTAATTGAGTTTACACAAATAAGCCAGTCCATATCCATTGTCTTATACGTTCCTTTTCAACGATCTGCTTAGCACACCATATTCGCATCAATATACTGTTTAAATATCTATACAAAACCGATATAGTGAAAGACCTACTTTGCTTGGCTGCATAAGTATTAATTTTGTTGATACAATCAATGCTCCTCATAAGTCCAGTGGAACATCCAAAAAAATGTCTGCGTTCTTTCGAGTCCGGACGGAGCCGTTCTGCGGACTGGACGGGGCTGTTAAAAGCCTCATTTCCAGCCTAAAAACCATGTAAATATTCTATTACACCCGGATGGGAATCCGAATTGGTACCCGCATCATTTGGGCTTATTTGAATCAGTTTATTAAAGAACTTTTATCAGTATAAAGATACTGAACCCCCGGCCTAATAAGCATCTTTTTTAGAGTATTAATAAAGCCATTGCATTGTCTCTTTTTATTAGATCTTCCAATAAAACCGGGATGCTTTAACCGTACCTGAATCACTCAACTTTTCATGCCTTGTTAAGACTGTTGCGTTTGGTGCTATAGTCCAGCAAATAAGCACGCTTGGTAGCATCGTTTAGAAAAGAGCGTTGAACCAGTTGTTCCACTTTATCCTGTTTTATTAAAAACGGCGCTATCAATCTTTCTGCTCGTTTTTCATCAATATTGATCCTTCGTCCGAATTCCAAAAAATCCTCCTTATTGTGGTGATGTGTTTTCTTAAAAGCGCCTGACTGAAAATCGTCAACGAATAAGCCTTTATCCAGAGCAAAATCGGTATCATCCACATGTATTCTTGTATTGATCAGATCATACGCCGGGCTGAGAAAATAATCGCCGCTTTCTGTTTCCAGCAAAGCAAAGTTTTTCAAATGGGCATCGCCGTTAGAGAAGGCATAATTGAATAACACTAGTGTAAAAAACTTCTCTATTTCCACTCGCCATGCCGGAACGAATTTTCGGATCAATGCAGCAGCTTCTTCATAGGAGTATTCATACTTAAAATTCGCACCGGCAGTAGCTTTTGTTTTACCTGCCAGTGTAGCAAAATCCTCCTTCCCCCATTTACTGCCGTTTTTTTTTACATCAAAGCGCCGGGTTATATATGCTGGTTGGCCATCTTTAAAAAAGATCATCCCATTTTCAGCGGTATATATTCCATATACCTGCGCGGCTATCTGCATAGTAATATGTTCGTTAGCCGGTACCTGGTTCACTTTTTTGAGATCTCTCGGAATGGGCTTTAATATATATGTTCCCTGTTCTCCTTCTTCCGTTAAGCTGAGCTCATTCTTATGCAGCGCCAACGACAGTTTTTCCTGCACTCCCGAGATGGAAATACGTTTCCTGTTCTCTATAAATCGTGCTGCATCTTCCTCGCTGTGCTGAGAGGAATCGTAGCGTAATATATGGTTCACCTTTTTCCCATCGAACATCCTTCTTAGAAAAGTAGGACTATAAGTGTGATAGCCTTCAGTCAGCAAACCAGGGCAATATTTTATTTCCGGAACGCTCATATAATTATCGGTTTAACAGTTACCGCACCAATCGTATCATACCGCGCAGTAGCTGCCAGTAATCCAAAATCATCTCCTTCATCTATTTTTAGCGCACGGCTCTGCAATTTCCGGTTCACGCCTTCAGACAGCATATTGTAGAAGAAGGGAAACAGATGCGCAGCTTTATATTCCTGGGAAGTTTTGGGCAGCGTGAGGCTGATGGCCGGTTTTGACGGATCTGCAAAATAGTTATCATCGTAATGAAAAGTATAATGCCTATTATCCTCTTCCGTTAGAATGCCAGTCAATATATTGTTTCTATATACTTCAACACTTCGCACAAATAAATAATTACAGGGTTATTTTTTTTACCTCCAGCTTTATTTCAAGTCCCAATACATCAGCAATTTTTTCCACCAGGTCAAGTGTCGGATTGGCATCGCCCCGTTCGATCTTATAAAGGGAATTCACACTGATTCCAGCCAGTTCGGCTAAATGCGGCTGGGTAATTTTAAGCGCTTTCCGGCGCTTTTTTATAGCTGTTCCCACATCCCTTACTAACATTATAATGTGATTTTTAGCTAAAGTAGGAAATTTTACCAATATTTCAGAATATAATCACACTATGATATGATTTTGGTGTAATTAAACGTGAGAGAAAGGGTAATAAAAAGCTATATCACAGTATGATGTGATTTTTATAAATACCATATCCTTAATAGGAACAGCAAAAGTTTCACTTCAAGAACTAAGTATGCAAAGAGCAAAGAGCATTTTCTCCAGATGTTATTTTGGAGCTACGGTGGCAGATCAGCATTTTTTATGAAGAACCTGAAACGAAAAAGGAATAGCAAAAGAATTGCAAATGGCGAATGAAAACTGCTTGTCATACTACTTGTCATTTGCTTGTCAAATACAGCGGTAGAAAGCGTAAAAAGGTGACAGTTTTTTGACAAGCGTAAAAAGAAAAAGCTTTGTAAATCAATGACTTACAAAGCTTTTAACGTGCCCGGGACTGGATTCGAACCAGCACATCCTTTCGAACGCTGCCACCTGAAGACAGTGCGTCTACCAGTTTCGCCACCCGGGCAATAATTACGGGTTGCAAATATAAGGGGAATAATTATTTCATATCTACATTTTTTGATGGCCGCCAGCCGGCAACGGGCCATACCCCCAATGGATACCCGAAAAGCCTCCGGGGGCATATTACCTGCCGGTATAAAGTGAATGAAAATACCGGCAGCGGTACTCTCTTCTTTTCTTTTACTTTCTACACGCTTACATTAAAATCTCTTAATGCATCGTTCAGGCTGGTTTTCAAATCTGTACTGGTTTTGCGCTGGCCTATGATCAAAGCGCAGTTAACTCCATATTCTCCTGCCGGAAATTTTTTATTGTAAGTGCCAGGTATTACAACGCTCCGCGCAGGAATTCTTCCTTTATATTCAACCGGCGCGCTACCGCTTACATCAATGATCTTAGTGCTTTTGGTTAATACCACATTGGCGCCCAGTACCGCTTCTTTTTCTACCATTACGCCTTCTACCACAATACAACGGCTGCCAATAAAACAGCCGTCTTCCACAATTACAGGGCTGGCCTGCAAGGGTTCCAGCACACCGCCAATACCTACCCCGCCGCTCAAATGCACGCCTTTGCCAATTTGTGCGCAACTGCCTACAGTGGCCCAGGTATCAACCATAGTACCCTCATCTACGTAAGCGCCTATATTTACATAAGAAGGCATCAACACAACGTTACGGGCAATGTATGCACCGTATCTTGCCACAGCGTGCGGCACGGCACGTACGCCCAGCTCCCGGTACCCGCTTTTCAGCAGCATTTTATCATGGAATTCAAACGGTTCAATATGCCATGTTTGCATGGTTTGTATAGCAAAGTACATAAGAATGGCCTGCTTCACCCATTCATTCACTACCCAGCCTTTTTCGGAAGGAGATGCAGTGCGCAATCTTCCCTTATCAATATCTTCAATCACCGATTTTATTGCTTCAACATATACTTCGTCTTTTAACAACTCCCTGTTTTGCCAGGCTTTTGTAATTAGATCTTGTAAGTCTGTCATGTTGTTCTTTTTTTTACAAACTTAATCAGTTTGCTTTGCAAAGCCTTACTATTTTTGCAATATGAACTTTACAGCAGATGTGGACCGTTGTTTACAGGTAGTGCAGGCTGGCGGCATAATACTATACCCTACAGATACCGTTTGGGGGCTGGGCTGCGATGCTACCAACCCCGCAGCGGTACAAAGAATTTACCAGATAAAACAAAGGGAGGAATCGAAATCCATGATCGTTTTATTAACAGCGGAAAGGGATGTAATAAAATACGTGACGCAACCTGATTTAAGGGTGTTTGACTATTTGGATGAAACCACCAAACCCACCACTGTAATTTATAAAGGCGCAATAGGAATGGCGCCTAATTTAATGGCGCCGGATGGCAGCATTGCCATAAGAATAGTAAAAGACGATTTTTGCACGCATCTGATCAAACGGCTGCGAAAACCGCTGGTGTCTACCTCCGCTAATATTTCCGGTAAGCCGGCCCCTGCTTTTTTCAGTACTATTGATCCGGCAATAATTGCTGCTGCAGATTACGTGGTACAATACCGGCAGGATGACACCCGTGCTGCGCAACCTTCGGCGGTAATACGCTGGAATGATGATGGAACGGTAACGGAGCTGAGGAAATGATGAAAAAAATACTGATCATACAAACCGCATTCATAGGAGATGTAGTGCTGGCTACCTGCCTGGTAGAAAAGCTACATGCTTTTTTTCCGGATGCGCAAATTGATTTTTTACTGCGGAAAGGTAATGAAGGGTTGCTGAAAGCACATCCTCACCTGCATGAGGTATTGATATGGGATAAGCAGCATGGAAAATACAGCGCGCTCTGGCGCCTGCTGCAACGCATCCGGAAAAATAAATATGACAAGGTGATTAACGTTCAGCGTTTTGGCGCAACGGGTTTGCTTACCGCTTTTTCAAAGGCCAAACAAAAAATAGGGTTTGATAAAAATCCTTTCAGCCCGACATTTGATATCAGCATAAAACACAACATGTGTAATAGCAGCGCCGCACCACATGAAACTGAACGTAACCTCAGCCTTATACAATCCTTTACCGATTCCGCCATATACAAGCCACGGCTGTATCCTTCGCAGCAAGACAGAGATAGTGTGCAACCGCTTATGTCTTCCCCCTATATCTGTATTGCACCCGCATCCGTATGGTTTACCAAACAATACCCGGCACAAAAATGGATAAGCTTTATTAATAAAATACCTGCTTCATATACCGTTTATCTTCTTGGCGCACCCGGTGAAGCCAAACTATGTGAAGAGATACAGCAAAAAGCTGAAAGGAAAATAACATCCCTGGCAGGTCAATTCAATTTTTTACAATCGGCTGCGCTAATGCGGGGTGCTGTTATGAATTATGTAAATGATTCCGCACCCATGCATTTCGCCTCTGCTATGAACGCACCGGTAACAGCGGTATATTGCTCTACTGTTCCTGCGTTTGGATATGGCCCGTTATCTGACAAAAAGTATATAGTGGAAATACAGGAGCCGCTGCGCTGCCGCCCATGCGGACTGCACGGCTACAGGCAATGCCCGGAGGGTCATTTCAAATGCGCTTACCTTATCGGGGACGAACAGTTGCTGGAGCCGCTGATAAATGTGGAAACGTGGAAAATGTGATGATGTGGAAATTTTCAAACCTGCCAGCCGGCAGGCTGGTTTGAAAATGAGAGCGGAATGACCGCAGGGTGCAAGCTTCAGAACACACTCCCTGACACCTGACACCAGATACCTGCTACCTCCCCCTCACTTCCTGTATTTAAGGATAGTTCTGCACAACCCCTCAGGGTTAAAAGGTTTTACTACTATATCCGTAATACCCGCATCCTTTGCTTTTTCCGCAATTTCCGCGGCTAAGGTAGCGGTTAAAGCAATAATGGGTACAGCAATACCAGCTTTCCTTAATTGCCTGGTGGCTTCAAATCCGTCCATTTCAGGCATATTCAAATCCATAATAACAATATCATGAACAGCAGCGTTAAATTTTTCAACCGCATCCCTGCCGTTACCCGCCAGTTCCACAACCGCACCAAAATCCTCAAGAATAGTTTTTGCTATCATCGCATTCAGCGGGTTATCTTCTGCAAGCAAAATGGCACAACCCTGTAATGGCTTATACTTTCCCGTTAAAGCGCCGGTGGATAAGGGCTTTTCGCGGTATACTACGGGAAAAGACAAGGTGAACCAAAAAGCCGAGCCCTTGCCCGGATTGCTGCTAAACTCCAGCGCCGTGTTATGCAAGTCCAATATTTTTCTGCAGATGGCAAGTCCCAACCCCGTTCCGCCATATTTTCGCGAAGTAGAGGAATCCGCCTGTGTGAACCTTTTAAAAATTATTTTCTGCTCATCCGGCGATATACCAATACCTGAATCTTTAACCGTTATGGTAATGCTTGCCTGATGCGCATCCACTTTTTGTGTGTGCAATGATAGTTTCACCCACCCTTCATCCGTAAATTTTATTGCATTATGCACGAGGTTGGTAATTACCTGGGTAATGCGGGTAGGGTCGCCGGATACCAGTTCGGGTATACGGTCATCCACTTCATATTCCAGCCTTAAGTTTTTACTGCCGGCGAAGCTTTGCTCACCTTTAATAATATGCTTTCCAATGTCCCGGAGGTTCATATCAATTTTCTCCAGCCGCATTTTATCCGCTTCCAGCTTGCTGTAATCAAGAATATCATTAACCAGCACCAGCAGGTTGTTGGCAGAAAATAAAACTACTTCTAATGTGTCTTTTTGGGATAAGGAAGGTTTTCCTTTGAGCAAAATATGCACCAGCCCAACAATAGCATTCAGGGGTGTCCTTATTTCATGAGACATAGTAGAAAGGAATTCGGATTTCGCCGTTACACCCAATTGTGCCTGCATCGCAGAATAGCTGAGGGTGTACGCAAAGCGCGAAGAAAGAATAATAGCCTGTAAAAAAAGGAAAAGAATATACCCCGAACAGATCATTACTTTCATAACAGGTGCCAGCTTAAAATAGTGCAGGTTCAGGAACAGGAACAGCACAAAAGCGATACAGGTACTCAAAAGCGCAAAATCAGAGCCATTACGTTTATGCATATACGCTCTTATAAAAACATAAAAAGCATAGCCTAAGTAAAAAAACAAAACAATAAGATACAATGGCATAACACTGCTGAAGAGCCGAACGGGCGCTATAAGAATCATGATACTATACAGCGCGCTTATCCATAACAGCGTTCTTACCAGTGCTTTATTTGCTTCTTCAGGATAGAGATAACGGATATACTGAAAGAGAAAAGCACAAGCTACCACGAGTGACAGATATTCTATCCGCAGGGCCAGGAACCAGTTCACTCCCGGAAAAAAAGAAAAAAACAAATAGGGTCCCGTGCCTATAATACGATAACTATACGCGAGGCAAAATAATGCAAAGTATAAAATAGGTTTATCGCTTTGGGCAAACAGGTATAACCCAAAGAAAAGAAACCCGCTCATCAATATAAAACCTGTTGTAACAGCGTCTAAGCCCCAGTCTATTTTGCTTTGTTTTACGACTTGCGCAAAATCACCAAGCACAATGGTTTTATGCGGTCCGCCCTTGGAATGCCAGAAATTAGCAACCTGCAGCAACAGGTGTACCGTATCGGTATGTTGCGGAAGTAAAACGATCTGTTCCGCCCAAAAAGGCCGGGCATCTTCTTTTTTTATGGCCGGCCTCCCGCTTTCAACAGCCAAACTATCATTTACGTATAAACGATAGCTGCTGTATATATCGGGTATACGCAAGCCGGTTGGACGAATGCCCCGCGGAAGAAGTATAGCGAGTTTGTATGTAGCATAACCGGTGGAAGGCAGCATCTTGCCATTAACCATTATATGATCCCACAGCGAGGGAAAGGGGGCATAGCTGCCATGTTCCGGTATGTCTGCGGGAGTGAGCAACTGATTCCAGTAAAATTCCCACTGCCCGGTTAAAGGAACATGCTCTGAACCTATACCGGCACCACGCAAATCAAGTACGCCATGCCGTACAGGTTGCGTATCGTGCATACTGCCGGTAAACAGCGCAAACAGCAGTACCCATAGTGCTACAATAACGGCCAAAACAATTAACCATTTTTTTTTCATAAAAACCGGACAGGTTACAGGGTTTTGGAAAAATGTGCAGCACCTGTTAATGCTGAAGCTTAAAGATAAATATAATATTTGTAGTTTACCAGGTATGAGATATCAGGTATGAGATATCAGGTATGAGCGATCAGCAATCAGCCGTCAGCAGTGAGCTAATACCATTTTCACCTTTCCGTTCGCTTTTCACAACTCACTTCTCACGCTTCACTTTCTCACTTCTCACTTTTCACTCACCCCCTCCCCCTCCTTATCCCTCACCACAACCAGGTTTTTCAATTCAACCGTAATAGGAATAACACCTAACTGAACGATCGCTTTTTTATCGCGTATTTCCTTTACCGTACCCACCTGGTTATTCTGAAGCATCCTCACTTTTAGTCCGGCTTTAACCTCCCCTCCCGTTTCAATATATTTCGAATCAAATTTTTTCTTCGCTTTTTCCTTTACCTGTTTTTCCTTTTGCTTAAACAGCATGGCGTGCAGTTGCTTCATCAAAGCCGATTTATCTTCATGGCTTTCCATCCTGCGCCAGTCAAAAACAATTTGCTTCAGCTTGCGTTCCATGTCTTTCAGATAGGCAATCCGCTCTTCATTTATTTTGTTCTGCTGTTCCAGCAATTCCACCTGCTGGCGGTGTTTTTCCTGCTGCATGGTTTGCTCCATTTCCTTTTTCAGGCGTTCATTATCTTTCAGCAGCGTATTCAGCTTTTTTTCCTTTTGCTCCAGTATGCGTACGTCCTGCTCTGCCCGGTTCAGCAGCTTATCCAAACTGAAATGATCCTCTGCCACCATCGTTTTAGCCCTGGCAATGAGTTGCGGCTCCATACCAATTCTTTCTGCGATAGAAAAGGTATAGGAGCTTCCGGGTTTACCAATGACCAGCTTATATAAGGGTAATAAATGCTTTTCATCAAAGGCCATTGCCCCATTGATAATACCCGGCGTTTTATTGGCCATCACTTTTAAATTAAGGTAATGCGTTGTTACAATACCAAAAGCATGCTTTTTCGCCAGCTCTTCTAATATCACTTCGGCAAAAGCTCCGCCCAGGTGCGGATCGCTGCCGCTGCCCAGCTCGTCAATAAAAAACAACGTTCTTCCGTTGGCGTTATCAATAAGATATTTCATGTTTTTTAAGTGCGAGCTATAAGTACTCAGCTCAAATTCGAGGCTTTGCGTATCGCCGATATGGATCATCAGTTGTTTGAATATACCCATCTGCGAATGCGGATGCACCGGTACCAGTAACCCGCTCTGCAGCATCATTTGCAGCAACCCCACCGTTTTTAAGGTAACCGTTTTACCACCCGCATTGGGGCCCGATATAACCAGTATCCTGCTTTTTTCATCTAACGTAACCGAAACCGGTATTACAGGCTTACCCGATCGCTGATGATAGAGATACAATAAAGGATGATGAGCTTCAATAAGCTGTACAAGCGCCCTGTCCTGTACAACGGGGTAATTGCCGCCAATATCCATCGCTAACTTTGCTTTCCCCCTAATAAAATCATATTCCCCGGCAATAACATAGTACTCCTTTAGCAAAGCGGCATATACAGAAAGTTGCTTTGTTAATTCCCTGAGTATCCGGTAAATTTCGCGACTTTCTTCGTGCTCCAGCGCAAATACATCATTGTTCAGCTCAATGGTTTCTTCCGGTTCAATAAAAGATGTTTTGCGCGTATCGCTTTCACCCAGCAAAATGCCTTTTACCTGCCGTTTATATTCCGCATGAACCGCTACTACCCTGCGGCCGTTTAAAAAAGCTTCTTCAATATCCGATACATAACCGCTTTTATTCCACTTAGCCACCACCCTGTCGAATGCGCGGCGCAGTTCTGCCCGCTTGCGTATTAAACCTATTCTTATTTTTTCCAGCGCTGTTGAAGCATTGTCTTTTACGTTACCGTATTCATCCAGCACATCATCAATAAGCGCAATAACCGCTTTTTCGTAATAACTGCGGGCAACTACACTTAACAGTAACGGGTAGGCGATCTTCCTTTCCGCATCAAACCAGTGAAAAACCTGCTTCATACTTTCCGCCAGCCGGCGTATATTTATCAACTGCTCTTCATTCAGCACAGCGCCCGGAACACCCAGGAGCTTTAACTCACCGGCTACATTCAAAACAATGTCATTGGGAAAATAAATTCCGTTCTGCAGCAGCAGTTTATACTCATGGGTTTGCTTCAGCTCAGGTTCAATATAACTGAGCCGGGTATGAATACGCAATTGTTCCGCCTTATTTTTGCCATAAGCCGTTTGACAGTGGGCAGCAAGCAGTGCTTTCACTTTATCAAATTCCAACTGCATCAAAGCCGATTCCGGAAAGAGTTTCATTTGTTTATTGCTTCATTTTTGAATGGGCAAAGGTAAGCGGAAATGTATTTTACCGCTTTCCGTTCCTAATGGCGAAAGACCGGGTAAGGGGCTGTCAACCGGCCTGCTGCTATGAGCTGCAGTACGGGCTATTCGCTGCAGGTACGGCTCAAGGCCCCGCACAATGCCTCACCGGGCTTTCCGCTGCTATCCCGCAGCCCGTGGGCAGCGCCTGGTAGTGTACGGGCTATCGGCACGCCCTGTCTTGTCATGCGGGAACGAGGCATCCTCCGCCGTGGTTCGTGTCTGCACGAACACCTTAATCATGCTGAACCTGCCCGCCGCGGGGAGCGAAGTATCCAAAATTCCGGTTCGTGTCTCACGAACCGGGGCTATTCCAACAGCGGTCTGACCCTCCTCGTTGGGTACCGACCGCTTTGTAACCAGTGGACAGAACAGTATTACAACCCTTTCAGGGTTGAACAATAAATGGCTTGTTTCAATTACCGGGAAAAGGCGTTTAACAAAATTTAACGTCTTCGTTATACGCCTGCTTCGTACATTCCTTTCGTTATTCAGTAACTTGCGTGCTGGTTGGCATAATATTTATCATTCGTAAATGTTAAGCAATGAAATACCTTTTTC
The DNA here is from genome assembly GCF_035497235.1 of Agriterribacter sp. Taxonomy (GTDB): domain Bacteria; phylum Bacteroidota; class Bacteroidia; order Chitinophagales; family Chitinophagaceae; genus Agriterribacter. The sequence goes on along the minus strand of NZ_DATJEB010000032.1, from coordinate 119,605 downwards.
TGGTCCTTGGGATGATCCCTGCAACCGCATTGTTTTCCTGCGGTGCAAAAAGCAGTTCCCAAAAAACAAATAACATGAGCAACGATACTACCATTCATCCTGCTGCTATTACTACCGATGCCCATACGGCAACAGCTACTTTCGCAAACGGCTGCTTCTGGTGTACCGAAGCTGTTTTTCAGCAATTAGAAGGCGTTACAAAAGTAACCAGCGGCTATAGTGGCGGACATGTGGTCAACCCTACCTACGAGCAGGTTTGTGAAAAAAATACCGGGCATGCAGAAGCGCTGCAAATTGTGTATGATCCCACCGTTATTACATTCGAGGAATTATTAGAAGTATTCTGGAAAACGCACGACCCTACCACGTTAAACAGGCAGGGTAATGATGTGGGGCCACAGTACCGCAGCGTAATCTTTTATCACAACAATATCCAAAAAGAAAAAGCCGAAGCCTATAAAGCCGAATTGGATAAAAGCGGCGCATGGCCCAATCCCATTGTAACAACTATTGAACCCTTTAAGAATTTTTACGTGGCGGAAAATTATCATCAGAATTACTATAAGCTCAACGGCAAAGCGCCTTATTGCCAGTATGTGATCAGGCCAAAGCTCGAAAAATTTGAAAAAATATTTAAGGATAAGCTGAAGAAGCAATAAGATTTGCTGTGGGTAAAGATGTGAGGCATGAGGTATCGGGTACCAGGTGTTAGGTTTCAGGTTGTAACTTGTCCGTGTAACTTGCACTCTGTAACAGCCGGAGATGTCAGCCGTCAGCTATGAGCTAATACAACTTCCTCTCACTTCTCACCTCATTTATCACCGCATCGCTTCTCCGCAATGCCCGCGCAAAAGTATCCGTTACATTAGCCTTACCAATAGCAAACAATAAACGGGCAGATCTTAGTTCGTCTATTACCTGTTTGCTATGCACTTCCGATAAAATTAATGTTGTACCCCGGCTTTTCGATTCTTTATGAATTTCCCGCAGCGTTCTTATTCCTGTAGCGTCAATAATAGGTACATACCGCATGCGGATGATGAATACCCTGGATGGCTTTTTTATAAACCTTATAGCGTCTTTGAATTTATAAGCGGCGCCAAAAAATAAAGGTCCGTTTATTTCAAATACTTCTACATCTTTCGGAATAGCATAATTACTTACCGCCTCCTTATCCCGCCCTTCCTCTTTATCTGTATGCTCACCGGTAAGAATATTTACATCTGTAAACTTTATCATATTCCGCATAAACAGGAATACTGCCAGCACCATACCTATCTCAATAGCTACGGTAAGATCAATTAATACAGTAAGAAAAAAAGTGGTCAGTAATACCGCTACATCTCCGCGCGGACCTTTGGCTACGGAAATAAAATTCTCCCATTCGCTCATATTATACGCAACTATTACCAGTATGCCGGCTAATGCAGCCATTGGAATCAGTGCGGCCCATTTTCCTATAAACAATATAATTAACAATAAAGTAAGCGCATGCACAATACCCGCTACAGGGGTTCGGCCCCCATTTTTAATATTAGTTGCAGTACGTGCTATTGCGCCTGTAGCCGGAATACCGCCAAAAATGGAGGAGAAGATATTAGCAATGCCCTGTGCTATCAGTTCCGTATTGGATTTGTGGTTTCCCCCAATCATTCCATCGGCTACAATGGCCGATAATAAAGATTCAATACCACCCAGTAAAGCAATGGTAAATGCAGGTGCGATCAATTTTTGAATAGTAGCAAAATCAATATCGGGTATTACAGGGGAAGGAAAGGAAGAAGGGATGCTGCCGAAACGGCTGCCTATTGTTTCTACAGGCAGATGAAGCCATTGCACCACAGCAGTTGTAATGAAAAGCGCGATTAATGATCCGGGTATTTTACGTGTAACTTTAGGCCACAAAGCTATAACAGCAACGGTGCCGGCTCCAATTAAAAGCGCATATATATTTACCGATTGAAAATTGCCAATATAGCTTTGCCATTTATCTGTAAAATCAGCAGGAACTTCGCCCATTCGTAATCCAAAAAAATCTTTCATCTGCGAAGAGAAAATAATAAGCGCTATACCACTGGTAAATCCTACAATTAAGGGGTAAGGTATAAATTTAATAATGGCCCCCAAACGGGCAATACCCATAATAATGAGGATTATGCCTGCAATGAAAGTGGCTATAATTAAGCCATTAATACCAAATTGCTGAACAATGCCATATACAATTACAATGAATGCGCCGGTAGGTCCGCCGATCTGCACCCTGCTGCCACCCAAAACAGAAATAATAAAGCCGGCTATAACCGCTGTATACAATCCTTTTTCCGGCGATACGCCCGAAGCTATGGCAAACGCAATAGCCAGCGGCAGCGCCACAACACCCACTATTAAACCAGCCATTATATCCTTAATAAACTGCTGCCGGTTATAGTCTTTTAAAGTATCCAACAATTTAGGTCTGAACATACATACCGCTCCTGTTATTATTTTACCCTGGTTTCCAATTTGAGTTTATATTTTAATCCAGAACTTTAACAGGTTATCCATATCAGACCCCACTACATGATAATCAGGCGGTACTTCATCTTCGAGGCTGTAAAATGTGGCTAACCTTGTTCCGGCAGGCATTTGCTCTAACTGTTTAAATAAATACCGGTTATAATAATTATACAACTCGCCGGAATAAGCTATACGTTCATCTATTTTATCTGTACCCGCCAGGTTCTCATAAAAAGCATTATAAAAATAAACATGATCGTAATCGCGCAAATCTAATTGTGTAAAATTTCCGTGTATGAAAGAAACATTCTGTAAGCCAAGCGTATTGCCTGCGGACTGTGCATACGTTACCAGGTCTTTGCGTTGTTCTATACCATAATAATGCGACTTCGGAGAATGATAAGCTGCACTTAAACAAAATTTACCCACACCACTGCCAATGTCAAGTATACGCATGCCATCTTCGGCCGCCAGAAAAAAGGAAGCCTTGCGGGCTACGCTTAACGGCGTCCAGTGCCTGGCGGCTAATAAACGGATAGACTCCGGGTATAGCTGGTTAAACTGTTTATCGGAATTGAAATAACCGCTTATCCCTGACCTTTTTTCGCTCACATCCATCATCATGTAAATATTATTTTGCAAAATTAAGGATCAATCAGTTGCCTTGCGGTAAACCTTATCACAGGGAAAAGTAATTTATATCAATTTTTTAAAAGGTAATTTTGCTATTTACTATGAGTATACAGGGCATTTTTCCGATAGACAAGTGGAATTTTAAAAGCGAATCCATCTTAACCGATCTGCCGGCAGCCGATTTTGAGCAGCTTATGGTGCATAAAAGCGAGCATGTTTTAAAGAAAGGAGAAATTTTATTCCGGGAAGGAGCCTATCCCTCAGGCATATATTATATTGTTGAGGGAAAGGTTAAAAAATATAAAACAGATAAAACGGGAAGAGAGCAGATCATTTACGTGGCTAATACGGGGGAACTGCTTGGCTATCACGCTATATTATCCCAGTACCGGTACCCCGATTCTGCCGCCACACTGGAAGAAAGCAGGATTGCATTTATACCAAAAGAAGATTTCCTACTTACACTACAACAGTCTTCCATCTTGAATAACAGGCTCTTAAAAACGCTCAGCCATGAATTTTCCGTATTGGCTAACAGCATTACCCTGCTTGCTCAAAAACCGGTAAGGGAAAGACTGGCGCTGCAATTAATTGTGCTGAGGGAAAAATATAAAGTAAATTTTGAAGAGGGCGAGGCCGTAGAGATCAATATATCGCGCGATGATCTGGCAAGCCTTGTAGGCACTGCAAGAGAAAATGTGGTAAGGGTATTAACCGAATTTAAAGAAGAAGGGATGCTCAAAACAAAAGGCCGGAAGATTTTTATTAGTGATGTAAAAAAGCTGATTGTGCTGGCAAATGCGGGCTGACATTCCAATAACTGCTTAAAGTAGCACTATATCATTTCTTTATTAAAATTTCAGCAGCCCCTGCTACCTTACCTGCGTAACCAGCGTGGTATCTCCTTCCAGCAAAGGCAAAGCATATCCTCCCGTATCTAGTATCGCTTTAGGAAAAGCTTGTTTAAGTGACGACCAGCCGGCAGCAGTAATATCTGTTTTATACAGATAGATGGTTTGCAGTTCCGGCAGTTGTTTCAACAGCAATAATCCATCGGCGGTAACCCTGGTTCCTACTACATTCAGATATTGTAATTTAGCTGAAGATTGCAGTGCCGACAGCCCTTTGTCTGTTATACGCGTATTATCTAAACTTAGTTTAATTAAAACGGGGAGTTTACCTATGGCAGTCATTGCGCTGTCGCTAACAGCCGTGTTCCCCATTTTCAGCCACACCAATTGTGATGCTATAGGCTCCAGTAATTTTAACTCCTTATCGCCAATACTTTTTGAAGCCAGGAAATTAACGGAAAGATAGTTACTTCCCGTTGCCACCGGAACAATAGTAGCACCCGCTTCCTTCAATTTATTTACGGCCTCATCGGACGCTTTTGCCACAGGCGCTTCGGGTACTTCGGGCTTTGCCGGGGGGTGCAGGTGATCGCTCTGCAAAGCAATGAGCAACGGCTTTATTTTATCGTCCTGCGGCAGCGCTTTTACCGTTTTGCTAAAGCTGGCGCCGTTATTGATCCACCAGCGAATCAAAGTGATCTCCGCTTCCGATGGCTGCGATTTCCCTTTGGGAGGCATGTGTTTCTTTTCCAGCAAATCAAGTGTGAGCCTTTTATACAGTTCACTCTCTGCGCTTTTACCTGCCATCAGTACCTTGCCGTCTTTCCCGCCCTTTGTAATCATCTCTTCGCCGTCTAACCGTAATTTACCTTTTTGCTTCGATGGTCCATGACAGCTATAGCATTTGTTCTGTAATACCGGTTGTATAATATCATGGTATGCCATTGCTTCCTGCACATCGGGAATAATTTTCTTTACTTCCTTTATGTCATCCGGTTCTCCTATATCCTGTGTCAGGTATCCTTCGCCGTGGGTAAGGGTGCCGCCCAGGTGACCGGTAAAAGTAATCAGCAAAAGCAAAACAACGGAAAGCACATAAGGGAGCGCCCGATGGAACCGGAACGAAAATTTTTCGGTATATAGTATATAATACAGAATGGCAATCACGGCAACTCCTATGCCCATCCACCTGTGCCGGTCCAAAACAGTTGCATCATATTCTCCTTCCCCGGCCAATAACCAGCCGCTGATGCAGGATAACACGGCGCTGGCGGCGCCCAGTAATAAAGTAACACTTACGGCAGGACGAATAGCGCTGAACTGCGGTTTCCTGCCAAGCCAGTGGAGTATAACACCCAATAGTAAAATACCAATAGGCAAATGCACCAGTAAGGGATGAAACCGCCCAAGAAAACCTGAAATGCTGAGTAGTATCATAAAAGCTGCGGAATAATATTTTTATTGACCGGAATATCTTTTCTTCAGTTGATTTTTCATATATACATTGATAGCCCATTGATCCGCCAGCGGCTGCCGGGTATAGGGCAATGCGGGAAGGTAGTCGGGTGGGCCGAATTCCGTAAGAAAAGTTAGTTTTTTTATTCCCTGTTTAACTTTTAGCTCCACTACTTTATCCCACCATTGCCAATGGCGTTTTACAGTTGCTTCCCATTCGGGCGCCCGGGGATCATTTACCTGCGGGCCTTCGGGATGACCAACCCTTGCGTGAATATGATCAACCCTTGACAGTGCCAGTTGCACGGTTTCCTCCTGGTCATGCAACAGGGATTCATGTACATTACACCAATGAGAAATATCAAGCGTTACCCGCAACCCGGGAATGGCTTCCATAAACTGCCGCGCTACAGGCGCAGCATATAATATACGCGAACGATGCGTTTCATGACTGACAGGGATGCCCGTTTTCTTCGCTACGTTAATGGTATATTCAATAAACTGTTTATTCTGTTCAAAAGAAAAATAATCCCTGCCTGAATGGCAATTAATGTACAACGGTTTTTGTATATGCTGCGCAGCCGCCGCGTCTATCATGCGCTGAAACTGTTGCAGGTGCTTTTCGAAGTGACTGTCTCCCGATCCGCATAAAAATCCAACTTCCAGCCCGTGCTTTTGCAATACGCTAAATAATGCATCCTGTTGCTTTTTATCGGCGGGCCACCACATTTCTATTCCATCATAGCCCTCCTGTTTGGCCTTTGCGCAAAAATCTTCCGTAGTGCCTTCATATCCCCAGTTGGTTGCCATTATCAACGGCGTAAAATCAGCGGGAAGCGGGAAAGCGGGTTTATCCATCATTGTTTGTTGAAAGGGTGCAATCATTACTCCACCGAGGGCGGCGGTAGCTGATATAAATTTTCTCCGGTTTAAAGGCATATATAATAAGTGGTAAGTAGTAAGTGGTAAGCAATACGGCTCAATCATTTTTATGATACAATTTCGCGTATAACCTTGCCGCTTACATCGGTTAACCGGAATGGTCTTCCCTGGAACTGGTAAACAAATTTTTCGTGATCAAAACCCAACTGGTTTAATATGGTAGCCTGAATATCATAGGGCTCTACTTTACCACTCACAGCACTATAGCCTATATCATCCGTTTCTCCATAGCTCGTACCTCTTTTAATACCACCCCCTGCCATCCACATCGTAAATGCCTCGGCGTGGTGATCTCTTCCCTTGAACGGCATTTCTTTACCATCCCTGTTTTCCTGCATAGGCGTACGGCCAAATTCTCCGCCCCATACCACCAATGTTTCTTCCAGCAAACCTCTTTGTTTCAGATCAAGCAGCAAAGCCGTTATGGGCCGGTCTATAGAACGGCATTTATTGATCAGTCCTATTTCTAAACAATCGGCCGGGCTTGTGCCATGTGAATCCCAGCCCCAATCGAAAAGCTGTACATAACGCACTCCCTTTTCCACTAATTTCCTTGCCAGCAAAACGTTGTTGGCAAAACTTGTGCGCCCCGGTTTGGTGCCATACATTTCGTGTATATATTCAGGTTCATCACTAATATCCATTGCTTCAGGAACCGACATCTGCATTTTATAAGCCATCTCATACTGGGCTATGCGTGATAATATTTCAGGGTCTTTAAATTCTTCATAAGATTGCTGGTTCACCTTGTTAATCGCGTCAATAGAGGCTTTCCGCAGGTCTTTATCTATCCCTTCGGGATTATTGATGAAGAGTACGGGGTCGCCTTCCGACCGGCACTGCACGCCCTGGTAAACAGATGGCAGAAAGCCGCTGCCCCAAACGCTTTTCCCCGCATCGGGGTTTTTACCGCCTGAAGTAAGTACAACAAAACCCGGCAGGTTACTGTTCTCCGTTCCCAGGCCATAGCTTACCCATGAACCCATACTTGGCCTGCCCAAACGCGCGCCACCCGTATGCATCAGCAATTGAGCCGGGGCGTGATTAAACTGGTCTGTTTTAACCGCTTTTAAAAAACTGATTTCATCGGCTACGGTAGCCAAATGGGGCAAGTGATCCGATACCCACGCACCGCTTTGTCCGCGCTGCTCAAAATGGGCCTGCGGCCCCAGCATTTTAGGCACTCCTCTGATAAATGCAAAGCGTTTGCCTTCTAATAATGATGGAGGACATTCCAGCCCATCCAATTTCATCAGGTCGGGCTTGTAATCAAACATTTCTAATTGCGAAGGAGCACCTGCCATATGCAGGTAAATCACGGATTTTGCCTTCCCGGGAAACATTGGAGGATGCGCCGCTAACGGGTTATTACTGTCAAAACTATTCAGTGCCGCGCCTTTCGAACTCCAGAAATCGCAGCCGCTTAATAAAGACCCAAAGGCCATGGCACCCAGGCCGGTAATGCTATCTTTTAAAAAGTGTCTCCGCGTGGCCAGGCGCAGGGTTTCATGATTGGCCTCATTAACCAGCCGCTGGTTATGCAATTCTTTTTGAGTCATATTTTATATTTTGCAGCCTGGAATTAAGAATAACTCAAATCCAGGCATTTTTCTTTTTTAATGATACACCGCTTCTCCTTATTGGCTTTACCGGAACTATTCTTATGGCAGATCGGCGTATAATTGATTTACAAAAGTCTTCTGTCCTTCTTTAAATATATTAGTACAATTAAAGTTAATCAGTATTCCTTTAGGCCGGTTCATCAGCTTCATGTAGGTCAGCAATTTTGCATCGTATATTGCTATTAAATATTCAACGGCTTTAAGCTCTACTAATATCAGATCTTCCACCAAAACATCTAATCTTAATTGTGTTTCAAGTCGCAACCCCTTATAAAACAGAGGAATCCATATTTGTGTTTTATGATTAAGCCCCTGCAGGGATAATTCTCTGATAAAACATTGTTCATATACGCTTTCCAATAAGCCAGGACCTAATTGCTTATGTACCTCAATGGCGCATCCTATAATCTTATAGGTGAGTTCATCAATATACTGTTGGGTGTTTTTCATTATGGTGTTTTTTAGGTTACCATTTTTTTCTAACACATAGGATCATAGGCACATCGGCACACATAGGTTTTTCTCTCTTCTACTGTGTCTATGTGGTCAATGTATTCTTTAACACATAGGATCATAGGCACATAGGCGCACATAGGTTTAATCTCCCCATTTAATTCTTGGTCACAAATTCATCTAAGTTAAGCATAGCGTTTGCCACAACAATCAGGGCCGCCTTTTCAGGGGTATTGTGTCCTGTATCCATACCTATCATTTCACAGGTCTTCTTTTCATCCTGTTTAAATTGCTGTAATGCCTGCTGATATAAATTCACTAAAGGTTCAAGTTTTTCTTTGGTGATGGAACTAAACATTGCCATTTCATAGCCTTTGCTGATCTGCTGCCGTTCATCACTGCCCCCTGCCTGTTCCATCCTCGCAGCAAAATGCCGCGCCATTTCAATAAACCCTTCATCATTTAAAGTAGCCAGGGCCTGTAAGGGCGTATTGGTTCGTATTCGCCTGGCAACACATACTTCACGCGCTACGCCATCAAAGCTCAGCATGGTGGGGTACGGCGCTGTGCGTTTCCAGTAGGTATATACCGCACGCCTGTACTGATCTTCTCCCGTACTCTTCTCCCATACATTTCCATCATAAGGTGATAACCATATACCAGCTGGCTGATAAGGCATTACACTTTTACCATACATTTTCGGACTTAATAACCCCGATAATACCAAAGCCTGGTCTCTAATCTGTTCTGCGGATAGCCTTATCCGTGGCCCACGGGCATAATACCTGTTAAAGGCATCTTTCTGGAGCATTTCAGGAGTAACTTTAGAATCCTGCATATAGGTAGCCGACATTACAATGGTTTTGATGAGTTTTTTCAGGCTCCAGTTATACTCATTCATCAGTTGCCCCGAGAGCCAGTCTAACAGTTCCCTGTGAGTAGGTTCAATACCTTGCGATCCAAGGTCTTCGAGCGTTTCCGCAATTCCCTGTCCCATAAGTTGCTCCCATATCCTGTTTACAATGGTTCTTGAGGTAAGAGGATTTTTTTTATCCGTTAGCCACATTGCCAAACCCAGGCGGTTACGCGGAGCTCCCTCCGGCATCGGATTGAGCGATTCGGGTACATCAGGCTGCACCTCATCTCCCTTTACCATCCAGTTTCCTCTTTCAAATACATGCGTAGTGCGAAACATATCAGGAGGGTTCTCCATCAGGATGGGAGTAACTACCGGCACGGAAGTACTCATTAAATCGTTAAACCAGGTATAGGCGCTATCATATCCCGGCGCCCCGCCACCAGGAAAAGAAGACGTAAAATAAAACCAGTCGAAATACACCAGGGTATGTTCATTTGTTTTTTCAACACCGGGGTTAGTATACGTAAAATACAGGTCGTGAACGCCATCTACCCCGCTAAGGTCTACCCTGCCAATATTCCATCCCTGCGATTGGGGGATAACGGTAGATGCCAGCACCGGTCCGCCGGGCTTGTCTAAATGAATCGTCCATTTACCCTTATCAACTCCAGAAGTATAGCGATAACGCAATACATTTTTATGGGTAAGATCAATACCGGGCAAACGGCTAACCGCGTTGTTCCGTAACGCCAGCCTGGTATCGGAAACCGCACTGTTGACTAATTTATCTGCCAGATGCGCATTAACTGCGGGCTGCCATGTTTTAAGAAAGCTGATCAGTTCGTGTGCCTTTTCCCGGGTTGCATTTTGTGCTAACCACCCTTTCAGCTTCTCAAATTTTATATTATCCTCCGCACCAAATTCACGCAGTTGCGGATAATCGCCTGTTACATCCTCGTCCCTTGTATTATTAAAGAATGCCATGAACTTATAATAATCTTCATGCTTAATAGGATCATAAGGATGGCTGTGGCACTGTACGCAGGCGAAGGTTGTACTCAGGAGCGTTTCCCATGTAGTATTTACCCGGTCAATAATAGCGGCTGTTCTAAATTCTTCATCATCCGTACCGCCTTCGTCATTGGTCATAGAGTTGCGGTTATACGCGGTAGCAATCAATTGTTCATCGGTAGCGCCCGGCATCAGATCGCCCGCCAGTTGTTCCGTTAAAAAGCGGTCGTAGCCCATGTCGCTATTAAACGCTTTGATCAGCCAGTCGCGATACCGCCATATGGAGCGATAGCCATCTTTTTCATATCCTTTGCTGTCTGCATACCGGGCTAAGTCCAGCCACATGGAAGTCCATTTTTCACCATATTGCGGCGAAGCCAAAAGCTGATCAACCAGCTTTTCATATGCATCTTCACTGCTATCATTTAAAAATTGTTCTGCAATAGCCGCGGATGGAGGAACACCGGCAATATCAAGACTAACCCTTCGCAAAAGGGTTGCTTTATCAGCCACCGGAGAGGGTTGTAATTGCTGTTCCTTTAGTTTATCAAAAATGAAATGATCAACATCATTTTTTACCCAATCATTTTTGCCGGAAAGAAAACCCCAAAAGCCGGAAGAAGCATCCGGTACCTCAACGGGCTTTACTGCTACATAAGCCCAGTGGTTGCCCCAATGTGCGCCTTCCTTTATCCATTGCCGTAACATATCAATTTCTTTGGAAGAAAGGGGGGCATGATGATAGGGCATTCTTTCCTCAGGATCTTTACTGGTAAGCCTGCGCATCATCTCGCTGTTATCCGGATCACCGGGAATGATCGGAAATTTGCCGCTTTCCGCCTTTTCCATTGCTTCGGAACGGAATAAAACGCTGAACCCGGATTCCTTTTTCACCCCGCCATGACAGGTGATGCATTTTTTATTGAACAGGGGCTTTACTTCCGTATTATAATCCACCCTTTTGTGACCAATAAGACTGGTGGTTGCAACAAGGGCAACAACGAGTGTGCCGGTAATAAGCAGTAATTTTTTATTGAGTTTGATTTTCATAATGGCAATGCACGTTCTTTATAATAAGCTCTAAGGTACGAAATATAAAAAATGAAACACACTACGATCCGCCATATTATAACGGGGCGATACATGTCAGCATGCTTTAACACCCAAACTTATTCCTTTTGCTTCTCTTTTCCAATGTACTAAACGTGGATAATAATGAATTTTCCCACTTTAGCGGAAGCAGGCCTGCGGTCTGTTCTGCCCCGATGGCTATTTACTTATTTTTCCAGAGTGATCCGTGCCAGCCACCCACCTCCTGGCGCCAGTTCAAGCTTCAAGATTTCTCCGGCATTGATTTGCCGCCGGGACAGCTTATAATCAGTTGCCGCAGTGCCTGCATTAATTCCATCTTCAATTATTTCTATTTGGTATTTACCTGGCGCTAGAAAACCTGTAGGCAGTTCTATAGTTCGCCGGTCGTCATTTGTTATTGCCCCTACATGCCATTCGGTGCCGGACCTCCGGGCCAGCACTGTATATTTGCTGATTTTGCCCATTAAAAGTTTGGTTTCATCCCACTCAACAGGTATCCTTGCCAGGAAATCGGTACACTCTTTTTCGCGGTAGTAATCAGAAGGCGAGCCGGGCAGCATGGTCATAGGGCTATGTAAAATGATAAATAAAGCCATTGCGTGAGCCCGCGTACCCCATCCCATCGGGTAATCTCCAAAATGCCTGAAATTATTTTTGTTTCCGTTGCGCATAGTGGCAGGAATATAATCCATGGCACCGGTAAACATGCGGATATAGGGCAAAAGATTGTGGTGCTCAGGATTGTCATTATTGGATACACCGCTTTGTTCAAATTCAATCAGTGCTTCCCGTGTCAGCACATTCGGATATTTACGGCTTAAGCCACAAGGTTTGTAAGCACCATGAAAATTAATCACCATCTTTTTCTCCGCGGCTTTGCCGGCAATGGCCTCGTAAAACTCTACCATCTGCTGATCATCGCGGTTCATAAAATCTGTCTTGATACCTTTAATGCCCCAACGTTCAAATTGGTCAAAAGCTTCCTGCCATTGATCTCTCAATGTATTCCAGATCACCCATACCATTACGTCTACCCCTTTGGCTTTGGCATAAGCAGTAACTTCTTCCATATCTAAACCGGGAACCGCGTGCAGCAAATCATCTTTGCGGCTCCACCCATCATCAAAAAGAAAATACCGGAATCCTTTTTCAGCACAAAAATCTATGAAGTATTTGGCTGTTTCGGTGTTAACGCCTGCTTTAAAATCAACGCCATAAATATTGTTCTTACCCCACCAGTCGAACATAACCACTCCAGGCCTGATCCATGAAACATCCTTCAACTCAGTAGGAGAAGCCAGCAAATAAACCATATTGTTGTTGATTAGCCCGGCTTCCCGGTCTGCAACAGCAAAAATGCGCCACGGATAGTTTCTCTTACCGGCTACTCTTGCAATATAATCGTAGGTTTCCCCCACCTGTCCGCTGGAGTAGCGACTCTTCGTATTTACCAGCGTTTTGGGATAACGTGGATGAGTAGCCGTAATTTGCGTCTTTCCGGCCCCCTTTACCCACAAGCCCGGGTAATGGTAAAGGTCCGATTCAGTGATCATTACAAACTTACCATTTTGTTTTTCAACAAGAACGGGCAGGTTGCAAAGCCTGGCGGGATCTAATTCGCCCAGCTTTTTAAATTCATAGGGCTGCTCATACGCCGAATGAAAAGATTGCTCCGACTGGAAGCGTATTGAATCATCTTCCCGGAATTGTATATTCAGGGTTTCCTTAACTATTGTCAAACTGTCTTTGGCAGTAGTAGAAAAACGATAAGCCAATCCTTCGTTGAAAAGCCTGAATGTTAATGCGTGTTCCGATTTGAATGTCAGCACCAGTTCGTTATATTCATTCCTGTATGTTTCACTCTTCTCTTTTACTGCCGGTTTAACATCTTCACTTATAGCATTGCGCTTTGCTTTCTTCACCTGCGGGGGTACTGCTTTCGTTTGACCGGTAACCATACCCAGGTCTGACAGGCTTAGAAGAATATCTCCTTCTTTCGTCATTTTTACGCTTATACCCTGGCGGTTGCTTTCAATTTCAGCCGACAGTTTTTTGTCAGGAGACATCAACACATATTGCTGCGCGTTGCCTGCAACACAAAAAAGACACAGGAAGCACCCAATTAAAAAATATTTCATAACACGAGAATTTTTATAGTATCATTTATCTGCCAGTTGCAGCAGCATATCAACTACTGTTCAGTCAGCCAATTAAATTATGTCTGCATATTATCATGAAATGTGAGCGATGAGATGAACTTTCACATCTCACCGCTCATGTTTGATCAACTGCCTACCATCCCGGATTTTGTTTTAATTCAGGGTTTATTAAAATTTCTTTTGTAGGTAATGGCGCCAGGTAATGCTTATTGGGATCAAACGATCTTCCGGAAGCACTTTCTACAATAATAAACCCATTGGCATCAGTTCTGGTTTGCCAGCTTGCATCGGTATAAGGATTTCTGTCCTGGCCTTCCACCACAATAGGATTGGCCCAGGGCGTTCCAACAATTTTGATTCCCTTCACATCCGTTGGAAGCTCGTTTTCCGCTGTCTTCCACCTTCTCAGATCATCATATCTAAAACCTTCCAGTGCAAGTTCTACGGTTCGCTCCCGCCTTATTTCCTCCCGCATATCCAATCCATTGGCATTTACAAAACTATTGGACAATTCAATCATATTAACCCGCTGACGGATCAAATTTATTGATTTATTGAGGTCTTCATCACTAATGGCGCCATTCTTTTCAAATGTTGCTTCTGCATAAATAAGAAGTACTTCTGCATATCTTAAAATATGACGGTCATAGCCATACCCCAGACCTGGCGACTCGTTGGAAGCCGCATCTTCAGACAGGAATTTATAAGTGGTATAACCCGTATTTGCATTACGTTGAGGATAAAAAGGCCAGGCTTCTGCAGGTTGCGGATACCAGCACTGTGGAATAGCTGTGCCGGGAATCACAATAGTCATGGTCATTCGCGGATCGCGCTGCTGAAACTCGGAGCCTGTTTGATCGTAGCCTTTGAATAAAGGCGACTTTGTGACAGGCAAACCATCTGCACACAAATACATATCTGCTAATTTTTTTGTAGGAAGGAGATGTCCTTCTCCGACAACACCAGGGAAATTATAGCTGGCAATCTGCATTTGGTAGCGACGATCTAATATCGCTTCAGATCCATCATCCCCTTCCTCAATAAAAAAGTACCGGTAGCTCTGCGAACCTTTCGCAGTAAAAAGCGAATATTCTGAACTATTCATAACCGTTGTTGCCGATTCAATGGCAATATCCAGGTAACCGTTTGCACCGGCATCGTTCCTGGATTTCCCCCAGGTACCTTCAAATAACGCTATCCTTGCCTTCAGCGCATTGGCAGCGCCTTTGGTGACCCTGCCGACATCACTGCCTGACAATGCACTTTTTTCAGGTAAGTCATTTGCGGCGTCTGTTATATCTTTTAATATAAAATCTACGGTCTCTTTCCGTGCAGACCTTGGAGCATATAATGCCTCATCATTAATATCCAGCTCACTGGTAATAAGAGGTACCTCTCCGAAATATCTATACAACATCCAGTAGTTATAAGCCCTGAAAAATTTGGCTTCACCCACAAATTGTTTCAACGCCGAAGCAATAGGTGACGCTGCCGCTTTTGCTATGATCTTATTGCAACGCCGGATATAGATGTATGCATTTGTCCACCGGCTGTCATTTTCACTGGTTTGATAAGTTCCGTTACTAACGGAATTGGGTACATCGTAAGCAATATCCGATTGCAAATCCAATGTATTAAATGTTTCAAGTGAAGAATACAGGTTATTAGCTGCCAGCTTAAAGTCGGCAGTCGTATTCCAGAATGTGGCATCGGAAATAGCGTCTTTAGGTACAAGGTCCAGCCCTTTATTACATCCTGTTAATAGCAGGATTGAAAAAATAAATGCATTAAAATATGTATGCTTCATGATACTTAGAAGTTAATGGTTTAGAATTTGATATCCAGTCCAAAGGAAATTACACTGTTAAAAGGATAGGTCTGCTCATCAGAACGTTCCCATGTTTCTTCAGGATTGAATGAATTGTTCCATGTATCCTTTGAAAAAGTAAGGAGATCCTGCCCGGTAACATATACACGAACATTTTGCATTTTAGCTTTGCGAACTAAGGTTTGAGGTAAATTGTAAGCTAAGGTTATTACCTTAAGTTTAAGATAAGCAAGGTTGTTCATGCGCATGGAAGAATATCTCCAGTTCCAGTTTCGTATCCCGTCAAAACCAACTGCACCGGGTATAATACGGGGGTATCCTGCATCAGTGTTCTCAGGTGTCCAGTTCTTGCCATAAAAATATTCTAAGGGTTGCATCCATACTGAGGTGAAAGGAAAACTAAATTCTCCTGTTCTGATACCTTGCCGTTTTCCGATCCCCTGTAAAAAGATACTCAGATCAAATCCTTTGCAGGATACACTGATGTTTGACGAATATACATACCTGGGAAGCAGATTTCCAAGATAAACCATATCGCCCGAAGTGCCTTTTGCAGCATCACCAAAAGCAGTAATCTTGCCATCACCATCCACATCACTGAACATTACATCACCTATTCCCAGGTTGGCGGGCACATTACCTAATTGTTTGTAAGCTGTTAACTGTTCTTCATTTTGAATAATTCCATCAAACTGGTAGCCAAAATAAGAATTCAGTGAATAGCCTTTCCGTGCATAAATCAACCCTTCTCCGTAAGCATCATTTCCTTTCAGTTCTATTAGTTTGCTTTTACTATCGCTCAGCATAGCTGAAACGCTATACCTGAAATTTCCTGCCTGATCATTCCATCCTATAGAAAAATCCCACCCTTTTGTTTCTAACTTACCAATATTTTGGGTTGGTGCAGATCCGCCCAGCGTTGCAGGTAACTGATCATTTACCAGCATGTTCTTATTGTTCTTAACGTAATAGTCAAAGCTTCCGGTTAATCTTGAGTCTATAAATGCAAAATCTATACCCAGGTTCTTTGCTTCAATGGTTTCCCAGGTACGGCTTTGTGAAGCAATGCTGGACACCGCGCCAGGCAAGCCTACATTAGGTGACCCCATAGGATAGGCGCCAGAAATAGAGATCAGAGAAATATAGTCGTAGTTTCCAAAACTCAATTCCTGGTTTCCCGATTGCCCCCATGATAACCGGGCTTTAAGATTGTCAAAAACATTCAGCGATTTAATAAAACGCTCTTCTGATAAATTCCATGCTACCGCTACAGACGGGAATAAAGCACTCCAACGCTTGCGTTCAGCAAATTTTGAACTGCCGTCCATCCGTGTAGTAAAGTCTACCAGGTACTTTCTGTTGAAAGAATAGCTAAACCGGCCAAAGTATGATTGCAAAGCCCAATCAGACGCACCACCGGTGAAGTTGGCATACTGTGTTTTTGTTCTGTCTGCAAGGTTTAATGTAAATATTTCATTGCTGGCAAAATTATACCCCGTTATGGACTGTCCCTGGTAATCGCTCACCTCGCGGGAAGCGCCTGCCATTACATTCACCCTGTGTTTACCTGCAATGGTTTTATTATAATCCAGGTAAGCGGTATAATTCTGGTAAAGATTCCTGGAATTGGCAAACAAAGCGCTATTCGGAACATTTACAATATCAAAATTGGTTCCATCCCAATTATGTTGCGCGAATGTAGGGCGAGTTTCCTTCCTTTCACTGAAATCTACAGTTACACCTACCTGACCTACCAATAACAAATCGTTGAGTAACTTAAGGTTTCCTTTTAAGTTAGTAGATAACCGGTAGGCATTATCCTTATTTATGCCGGCTTCCTGAAGATACTGAACAGGATTTCTAAAACCGCCCTGGTACTTATAAAGCTGTCCTAATGGATTATACATGGGAACGTAGCTGCCCATCTGGTTTACAAAATATAATATGCTGCCAAGCGCAGTGGGGCTAACCGTAGGCTGGTTCTCAAAGCTGGTTCTTGTTTCGATATTTATCTTATCGGAAATCTTAAAATCATAGTTCATGCGAAGGTTATAACGGTCGGACCGATTTTCGCCGTGTTTGAATACTCCTTCGTTCCTTTGATATCCTGCAGAAAAAAGATAAACGTTATTGTCGCCACCCCCGGATATACTGATATTATGCATTTGCTGAACGCCTGTTCCAAATACTGCATCAATCCAATCGTGCGACTGATAAAATCCGGGGAAATTCTCCAGGTATTTCAACCATCCTGTGGGATCAGGCTCCGCATTGTTCCTAATTTTTTCAAACACCTCTTCAGAAACGCCGGGCTGGTTCACGTTTCTCATACCTTCATCATACATCTCAGCGAGTTGCAAAGTGTTTGTTCTCTTCTTTAAAAACTGTGGTTTCTTTATTCCGTAATTACCGGAATATGAAACAGAGGGTGCTCCTTTTTTACCCTTTTTTGTGGTAACTATTATTACTCCATCGGCGGCACGTGCACCATATATAGAAGCCGCGGCATCCTTCAACACAGTGATTTCTGCAATATCGTTTGGATTAATGAGATTGAGATCTCCGGGAATGCCATCTATTAAAATCAGCACTTTACTACCACTTACCGAGGAGGCGCCGCGTATTTGCGCGGTATAGTTCTCAAAGCCCGGCCTGCCGCTTCCCCTGGTAACGGTAACTCCGGGCAAAGCGCCCTGTAACGCATTCATGGTATTGGTAAGCGGCCTGGTTTCAAACGCCTTACTGTTTACTTTAGACACAGCGCCGGTTAATTCTCCTTTTAATTTAGTTCCGTAACCAATTACTACCACATCACTCAACTGATCCCTTATTGACAGGCTTAATGTTACCACAATGTCCGACTCATTTATTTCCACAGGCACCGACTGGGGTTCATAACCAACATGCGAAACATGTAACACTACTTTTCCTGCCGGCACTGTAATTTTAAATTTACCATCAGCATTAGTGATTGTGCTGGTTTTACTGTTTGTTAAAGCTACAGTAGCGCCAATAAGAAAAGCGTTGTCTGAAGACCGTACTGTACCCCTAATCACTTTCTGGGCGTACGCTCCACTGAAAGCAAAAAAGGCAAATAGCAACATAAGTAATAGTATCTTTCTCATAAAAAATGTTTATTGGAATGATTAATTATAACGACTTGCATTTAATTTGGTGCTCTTAACAGTAACACCCGGTAAAGGAGTTTTTTTAAAAAATTGTTCCCTGCATAAGTATAGCAGGCGCTGAAAGTATTTGCCGGTGATTTAAAAAAATAAATACTATAAATAATTTGAGAGAAAATAAAAAACACTTTTGTAAGCACAGCAGGTACTGTTCGGCAACATGGTAAAGCTATTATTCATACTGGCAATTTTACGTTTTGGAATAATTATGTAAATAGTTATAACGCGAAAACGAAATTAAAAATCACCGTAAAATAAAGACATGGATTAAGCAAGGAATATGATGGATTTTTTTACGGGAGATAGCTGAAAAGATAACAGCACCTGAAAAAGAAAAGACACGGGCTGCAGGGTGCATTCAAAATTAACCGGGCTGGCGTAGCAGCAAAACATGAGGATATACCCTGGACTTTTAGCCACAGATGCGCAGATTAGATCTGCGCATCTGCAACAATTTCCGGATGGAAGGGTATATATAATTATTTAATTATTGCATTGCTACCGGTGAGGCTTACTTGCAGATTTCTAAATGTACATTGGCTCCCTGGTGACTGATGTCTATTTTTATTACCGCATTAAAATGGGCAACCGCCTTTTCTGTTTCTCCCATGCCCGCATAGCCCAGTGCCATTACATAATGACAATGAAGCCTGTTGCGCATATTTAAATCATCGTTAAATATTAAAAGACCCGGCAATGAAACAGCGAAATAATCCATCTTCACTTCATCATGCATATGCTGTTCACCATACCCGACCAGGCGGTTAAACCTTATATGCGCTTCTTCCGCCCGCTGCAATTTCAATAAGGCTAATCCCTGGTAAAATATTTTATCCGGCTGGGCATCATTATAATATATAGCCGCCGCGGGTTCGGCTATTCCAACAGCGGCTTCCATCCAATATTTTTCCGCGGCAGCTTTATTATTCATGTATTCATGAGCAATCCCTAACCAGTAAAGAATATCATTTTCCTGTATGCCCGGCAATTTCCCTTCTCCCAGGTTTTCCGGATACACCCGGGCTTCTTCCAAAAACTGTATGGCATCCTGAAACCGCTGGCCCGCTATGGCTCTTTTAGCAAGTCCAAGCTTCAACTGCACATACTGACCGGTTATCTTCCCTTCTCCGCCTTCCCACGGATGGAACTTCCTGTTGTTTAGCAATCGCATTGCTTCCTCATATTCTCCGCGTAAATTGTAAAGCGTTACCAGTTCAATGTAGAGATCATCCCTTTGCAACACCAGTTGAAAATACTGTTTTAAAAAATGGAAACGCCTGTCCACTCCATAGTTCATCTTTTTGTATAACTGATCCAGTTCAAATAACACCCTCGCGTCTGAAGTATCGGCAAGAAACGCTTTTTCAAAATATTGCAGTGCTTTTTCTTCCTGGTTAAGCCGGTTGTAGCAGGCAATACCCAGGTTGCGCATAACGGATGCGAAACGGTCATGTATACGGTATGATCTTTCCCAGCAATCTATCGCCTCGCTGTACTGCCGCTTATCATACCACAAATTTCCCAGATAGTATAAGACCTTATAATCTGCAGGATTGGCCTGCGAAATGTATTTCAGCACAGCAATATCTTCCAACCGGTTAGGAAATACACGATCCGGACTTTGGGCGAAACCATTGTCGGCCCAGTATTTTGACGCTTTATGATTACCGGATAAAAAATAGTAGTAAGCTATATAATAAGCATTGAGGGGGTGCAGTGCAGTGCTTTCATTCAATAATAAAAAAGCGATCGCTTCTTCGTACCGGCCGCACCAGGCATAATCAATCGCTATCTCTATAAAGGTATGAGCATCATTACGCAGCCTGTGTTTTAGCTGCGCCAGTTGCAAATCCGCTTCGTTGCTGTGTTGCTGTATTTGCAGTATGAGGAAGCGCTCATAAGACGAGCCAAAATCAAAAGCATCTGATTGCAGGGTTTCCACGGCAAAGGCTTTAGCCTCATCCAGCCTGTTCATATAACGAAGCAGGATGGTTTTCAGATGCCGCGATTTAATCCCCCGGTTATTGCGCGCCAGTGATTTTTCAATAAACAAAAAACTCTGCTCTATATTATTCTGAGCCAATTCCATCCTTGCCAGTTGCAGATAGCCATTATCCTGCCAGGCGGCATTCCAGCAACTTTTAAAAAAACTTTCGTACGCTTTTTTCTTTTTATCCTGGTATAAAAAGCTTAGCCCAAGATTATATAACGGTTCTCCATCATAGGGATTAGGATTGTGTACAAGCAGAGATGCTACTGCTACCTGGAAATGAGATTCCGCTTTCGCAAATTGTCCCCTGCGGAAATACCAAAGCCCGAGCGCGTTGTTGTTTCTGATATCTGATCCATCTCTCCGTAATGCTTCTTCGTAATAAGGAACAGGAGAAAAGGTGGCATGGCGGTATTGTTCCAGGTGCAACCCCGCCATATACAATGCTTCATTGGTTTCCATATCAGCAGGATCCTTTAGTGGTTTGGCAGGATCCGGAACAGCAGCGGCAATGGCAGGCATAACAGGCACATAGCTCACCAGTACTTCTCCACTTTCGCTTTTTACAATAACTTGCAACTGCTGAAGTGAATAGGCTTCAGGCAAATCAATGCTTTGTTCAAAAGCTGTTACAGGCGATAAGCTGGCTGTTGCTTCAAAAAGCATCATACCTCCCAGTAAGAGCTGTATGGAGATATTGCTTCGAGCGGAAGAAAGATATACTTTCAATACCGCTTTATGATCTTTCACTTCAAGGTTTATCAGCGCGTCCTTCGTTGCGTTCTTTACATTTCCTACAGCTTTATAAGGCAGAAAATACTGCCTGAATGATCTTTCTTCATTGGGCATAATCCAGCCAAAGTCCGGCTGATTATCGGTAAACACGCCGGTCATTATTTCCAGGTAAGGACCATCTTCGTCTGTAAGATGCCTGTCCCAGGCTTTGCCAAAATCGCCGCAGCCCCATGTCCATTGTTTTTTACCCGGTGAAATATGATGGTCGGCTACATGCAGCAGTCCGGCCTTTTTAACATGATGATACCCACCCACAAAATCAAATTCCGAATTAACCGCCATGTAAGAAGTTGGTACCGGAATATGCTTATACCAGGAAATATCCGTACCGGGCGAATAATCTACTTTATAATAGGTGCCCGTGGCAACCGGGAAAGAAGACACATCTCTTTTACCATGGTCGTACACCGCGTGCACGTCAGGCGGAAATATGGATTGATAATGCTCATCTGCCGCTACTGCCGGATTTGCCCACCACAAAAATGTTTGTGGCAATGCCGTGCGGTTGTATAGCTTACCGGTAACTTCAATATATGCTTTCCCGGGGTATAACCGGAAACCCGCCATCCCTTTGGTGTGAAACATTTTTTCGATTTCACTTACCCACACCGTTTTACTGCCATCGTCATGTTCTTCAAAAGCATAATCAATAGGTTCAAAGGTACTTGGGCGATGGTGCTGCGGCCAATTAAACTCTATACCGCCCGAAACCCACGGGCCTGTAAGCCCTACCAATGCCGGCTTTATTACCTGATTGTAGTAAATAAAATGATAGTTATTTGTTTTATCATACGCCATTTGTATACGACCACCAAGTTCAGGCAGTATCATAATTTTAAGATACTCATTTTCAATATACAGGGCTTTGTATATTTTGTCTTCTCTATCATCAAAAATTTTATCAATCACCGCATTCGGATATACCACACCGCTGCTGCCCTGGTACACCCTTTTTTCCAGGAACATGGGGTGCTTATCCGGCTCACCGGTTTTGTATGTTGGGATGGTTATTAATTCTTCCCAGGCTCTTACTGCGTTATTCATAGTTGATTGTATACTTTTACAAAATTATTATTATCCATGTCTGCCCATCACTCCTTCCATTTCTTCCAGCGTTTTTCCTTTTGTTTCTTTCACCTTTTTCCAGATAAAGAAAAAGCCCAGCACACAAATGGCGGAATAGATATAAAATGTGTTGTCTTTGAACGTTTCAAACAATACAGGAAATGTAAAAACCAGTATAAAGTAGGCCGCCCATAAAAAAAGCACGGCAATGGCGGTGGCGGCGCCCCTTATTTTATTAGGGAATATTTCGGAAATAAGTACCCAGGTAACCGGGGCTAACGACATGGCATACGTGCCGATAGCTGTTAACAAAACCCAGGAAACATTTTCAGAACCTGTAGCCAGCAGCTTCGCTACTATTATATAAAGAACAGCCAATCCTCCTGCGCCAAACAGCATTAACGGCTTACGTCCTATTTTATCTACCAGCAGCATAGCCAGAACTGTAAATACTAAATTTACCCCACCAATGAAAACCGTTTGCTTTAGCTGGTCATCCTGGCTGGCGCCAATACTTTCAAAAATTTTTGGAGCGTAATTGAACACCGTGTTAATACCGCAAAGCTGCTGAAACACGGCAAGTCCTATGCCTGTTAGTACCGCGGGTAAAAAAGCCTTCCTTAAAGTCGAACTATAACTTATTTTATTTATTCCTGCCAATGACCTTTTGATCCCGGAAATTGAAATATCTGCGAATTGTTTACCACCAATTTTATTCAAAATCCTGCTTGCCGTATCCGCTTTATTATTCTGCACCAGCCATCTCGGGCTTTCGGGCAAAATAAATATTCCCAGCAAAAAAAGGATTGACGGAACGGCGCCTAAACCAAACATCAACCGCCAGGAATCATCGCCGTTATTACGCAGCCAGTAGTTAACCAGGTTGGTAATTAAAATGCCCAGTACAATCGTAAGCTGGTTGATAGCTACCAACCTCCCGCGCCAGTTTGCAGGGGCAATTTCCGCAATGTACATAGGCGATAGCATAGAGGCCATGCCTACCCCAATACCGGCCGTACATCTTGCCGCAATAAAAAAATCTCTTCCCGGCGCAAATGCCATAGCCAGCGATGACACCGTAAAAGTGGCAGCGGCTAATAGCAGCGCCGGCTTGCGTCCGTATTTACCCGATACTTTGCCGGCTATTAAGCAGCCAACAATAGCGCCCAATGCCAGGCTGCCTGTTGCAAAGCCTTCCCAATACGCATCTAACCCAAATTGCTTCTGCAAAAAAGGTAAGGCGCCGGCAATAACAGCAAAATCAAACCCAAAGAGATAACCACCTAAAGCGGAAATAAACGAAATGCCAACAATATATCCTGTGTTAAATTGATGAGGTTGCAAAGGCTTAAGCATTAAGTTATATGAAAGGGTATCTTTTCAAACATATACAGCACAAATATCCTACTGCATTTATACAAGTTCAATGTAAAAAATTGGGATAATGATGGATTTTTTTACTTTTATCAAAATTTATCTGCATGCCGGCAACAGCTATTAAAAAGAAAGATGGATTCCAGGGACAAAAAGCGGTAGTCATTCCCCGGAAAGTGCTGGCATCCAACTGCACGAATAACGCCATCATAGCGGGACTTTACATAACCGATATCGGCTATTACCCCAAGGCGCGGTTCCACTACCGCGAGCGGCCGCATGGTGCCGAGCAGCACATCCTTATTTACTGTATAGAAGGCAGGGGGAGCGTAACCATAAAAAAGAAACAGTACGATATTGAGCCAGGGAATTTTTTTATTGTTCCAAAACAAACAGAACATTATTACGCCGCAAATGAAAAAGATCCATGGACCATTTACTGGACCCATTTTACAGGCAAAATTTCAGATGCCATTATAGCCCATATGCTTGATCAATTAGACGGACACAAAAGTTTTTTGCACTACAATGAACAACGTACAAAGCTGTTTAATACTATTTATCATCAACTGGAAAGAGGTTACAGCATTGAAAATATACTGTACGCTAATATGTGTTTTTTTCATTTCCTTGGCTCTTTTATGCACGCTGAAAAAATTAATGACGTTAGCGCTATTACTGAAATGGACATCGTGATTGACTTCATGAAAAAGAATATTGATTCTATGTGCACCCTGCACCAGATGGCCGATGAAGTAAATATGTCGCCTTCACACTTTTCCTTTCTTTTTAAAAAAAAGACCGGCTATCCACCCATGGAATATTTCAATCACCTTAAAGTACAGCAGGCCTGCCAGTTCCTGATGTTTACCAACCTGAGGATAAAGGAAATAGCAGCCCGGGTGGGGATAGAAGACCCCTATTACTTTTCCCGCTTTTTTACCAGGCTGATGGGCATGTCGCCTAATACCTACAGGGAAAGGAGGAACCAATAATAACATCATCCTGAGCACTACGCGGTTTGTGGCGGGTGTGGCAGAAAAAGAAAGCAGCCGGTATATGGAAATGTATACGAATCAACCACATCTTCAGTTTTACAATGCATGGTTATTTGATGGGACGGATATTGGTAAAAACGGCCAACCTTATTTTGCCAGCAGCGGTTTTGCCCTGGAAGCCCAGGGTTATCCTGATACAATAAACCATTCAAATTTCCCATCAATTATATTAAATCCCGGTCAAATTTATCAACAGCAAACGATCTATCATTTTTTGGTGAAACAATAATCCTGTTGCTTTGCAAGGATAAAGATTATGAGATGGCTCATTTCTTTTCTATCAACGTTTCTTTCTTTTCCGGATAACAATATAAAATGCACCCGATAACACCGGAACAAAAATAACCAGCCACCAGGGAACACCGGCAGAACCGGAAAGCATAACCGGCTCCGCATTACCCACCAGCACCATGTTGGCCCAAAAACAGGGAAGTAAGTTTTCTTTGCTTCCCTGTTTAATAAAATACAATTTCGCTTTTTGCAGGGCATCATCTTTACGCATACCCTCCGAAAGGTATTCATGAAACTTATCCGACAGTGCATATACAGCTTCCTCATCTGCCTTCCATAAAGTAGCCGCAACCGCAGGTATACCTACCGAAGAAAAGCCCCTTGCCAAACTGTATATTCCCTCTCCCGCCGCGTTTTTACCCACACTGGTCTGGCAGGCGCTGAGCATAATTAACCGGGTGGCCGGACGCGGCAATAATTGTAATTCGGAAAGATGTATTACCGAATCCTGCATATACAATACGGGTTCCGTATTTCCGGTATCGGCAAATGCATGAGAAAACACATTTACTATACTGTAATCTGCCAACTGGTTTATAAAATTATTCCGGCTGGCCCCGGTATGGGTAAATAATTTCGTATGGCTATAGTAAGCCCCGGATTCTGCAAGCGATTGCGCGGAACGTTTGAGTTCGGGTACGCCCAGGTTATCCCGAAAGGATACAGGTGCGAACCCTATAAAATCGCCTTTGGGCTTACGAACCGCAAACCGCTTCATAAGGTAACGGGCCGAATATACATAACTGAACACATAATCATACACCAGGAATTGTGCGCCTTTCTCATCCTTACACAACGCGTCAAAGGGTAATAAAAAATTATCCTGGCAAAGAATTACACGTCCGCCAGGTAATTGAAGCGGTTTAAAAAGGCTTGTGTACAATTGATGAGCAAGAGTGGCAAAAGATGGAAAATGATTGTTTAACCGTTGTTTATCGGAGCACCACTGCAAAAAAGCGTTCATGTCTGCCACATTTATATCTCCCGGCCGAAGTTTTATCATTCTGCTGGCACGGGGTGTAACAACCAGTATATAAGCCGTTGTATCCTGTATAAAATAATGCACGAAATTTTCCCTGTTATTCAGTAACCAGGTTTGCAGCTCTTCCAGTGCGGGTATGTCATCCGCGTATTTGTATTGATAATAGGCGGGATATTTTTGTCCGATGGTTTTAATATAGCCTTCAAATATTTCTTTTGTATGAACCAGCTTCAGTTGCTGACTTGAATAGGCGGGTGATTGCTTATCTAAACGGGTTAGCTTTTGCTGCTCATAAACAATAGCTGCTTTATAGTTTTGTTCCATTGCGCTTTCCTCCGCCGGCAAATGGGCAGAAGCGCCCAGTTCATTCAGCTTATCTCCTAATAATACTGCCCGGCTTTTTTCCATAAAATAAAACGCTTTGGGCATATCCCCGGCCACATAACAGGCTTCAAGCGCGTTGGCAAAAAACGGCCTGGTTTTATTGCGCCAGTATAGCTTGCTTTGTTCACCCAATTGCTCATGCCGCGCCTGCGCGATAGCGGAGTCCATTAAAGCAGCAGTGGAAAGGCAGGCGCTGAGGTATTGCTTATTGCCGTTTGATTTATAAAGATTGAGCAGTAATTCCGTTTTATTATTAAGCATAACAAGCAAAAGATCGGTATTGCCAATAGCAGAAAAACGGCTCAATGACGGGTTTTGTAAAAGGGTAGCCTCGTTCAATTCATATACCTGCAATGCTTTGCGGTAATAATCCCTGGTACCTGCGTATTCCTTTTCCGGGTATAATCTAAAAGCGGTTTCCCCCAGATTAATATAGCCCTTACATAACCTTTCTGCATCTCCTGCTTTTTTAGCATACTCAACCGTTTTTGTATAACAATGCGCTGCCTGCCTGTAGCGCTTTAATTGGCGGAAGTAAAAATTACCGAAATCGGTATAATCATCAGCTAACTGGCGGTATTCTTTTGTTTTGAGACGGAACAGGATCGCTTTATTGAACAACGCGGCGGCCTCGTTATACCGGTGTTGCCGGGCGCAAATCATTGCCTTTATTATAATAGCTGTAGCCCGCTCAAAATCATCATGCAAAACATTCGCATAATATATGGCGGAGTCTGTATCGGAACGGGCATTTTCCATTTGTTCCAAATACATACGGGACTGGGCTCTCCGGTTAAATAACTGCATCGCTATATGGCCGTCATTGGCTTCTCCCGCTTCCGCCAGGCCGGCAATACATTCATCAATACACTGCTGAAAATCGCCATTTCTGAATAAAATATCTGCTCTTAACAGCCGGCATGCTGTTGCCAGGCTGTGATGAAGGTTTCGCTTTTTATTTACAACAATTACGCTATCGTAATAATCTAATGCCTTGCTGTTTATACCAAGTGATTTATAAAAAATGCCTATGTTGTAATAACTGTTTATCACATAATCCGGCGAAGTGTTTTTGGCTCCTGAAGTATTGATGGCTATAGAAAGGAGCATATATTCAACAGCCTCCTTTGTGGCATGTTCGCCATTTTGAAGATAATGCAATGTGGCAATACGGTGCAGCAAACGGGCATATACAGCATCTTTACACAGCCTGCCCTCTTCAAATTCATGTTTCAGCCGGTAAGCCTGCTGCAATTTTTCGCTATTCGTACAGGTGGCGTTTTCTATCGCAACAATTTTACTCCACATATCTTTTCCCGGACTGCATTGCGAAAAACAGGAAACGCTGTCAAAAAAGATGGTGATAAGCGGAAACATCAGCATCCTCAACAATATATGGCCGCCGGTAACCATTTGTTTTATCGCCGTTTTACAAACGGTCATCTCTGTAAAGAAGACAGCGTTTGCGCATTTGCACCAACTGTTTTGTTAATCACCTTTCCTTCTTTCACCTTGCCTGCCAACCCTGGCTGATTATACAAAAAAGCAGGGCTGGACTGGCTTTTAAGGATGCTGAAAATACTATCCTTTACGCTGAACGTAACCGGGGCGGTTAACAGGTTTTTATAGGTATGATACCATGCTGTTAGCTTTCCCGTGGCCACAGGCGCCGCAAACGAAGATCCTGAAACAGGCGGCAGGGCCGCGTTCAGGGGATTGGTAAAATAAAAATGTCCCGCATTATCTGTTCCATCCGCATGTACGCCCGCATCAACCACATTGTTTGAAAAATTCTGCGTGGGGCTTACCTCGTTTTTGTATACCGTGGTTACGGCTATAATATTAGGCAAAACGGGCGCAAGCGATGCGGGATAAAAGTATACACTGTCGAGATTACGTTTCTGCAATGTATCGGCCGGGTTATACTCAGGGTCTTCCATTGCATCGTCTTTATTGCCGGCTGCCGTAACTAATAAAATGTTATGCTTAGTAAGATGTTCTTCGATGAATGCTTTCAATAATACAGGAGAAGTTAATTCCGGTATTGCCTCACCCGAGCTATCGTATTTATGCCTTGATTCATAATAGCCGAAGCTTGCGTTAATAATATCCACCTTCCGGTTTTTGGCATAAGCAAACCCGCAAAGTATACTGTATAAATCGCTTGTTCCATCGGCGGTAAAAATTTTTACAGGTAAAATGGCTACCTTGTTTTTCTGATACCTTTCTACCTCATCCGTTATAAGTTTTGTTACCGTACTGCCATGTTTTCCCGGATTGTCATCTAACCAGTTATTATTGCCCCTGGTAAAATTCCATCCGGCACTTGCCCCGGGTATGCAGGCGCTGTCGGCAGCTTTATATAAAAAGGAAGCGCTAACAAAAGCGGTATCAATCCCCGTATCAAAAACAGCCACCTTTACTTCCGAACCGGAAAATGATGCAACAGGCGATAGCTTTGCTTCCCTGGCTTGGTTGCGCTGATCAGGAAACCTGAGCGGAATATTAGTGCTGAAATAAAGCGGGCCGCTCTCTCCCGTTACCTTTGGTTTACCCTTGCTGCTGGTTCCGCCATTGGCTACCTCGCCCTGCATATATAATTCCACACCTTTTCCTTCTATTAAAAAAAGGGAAGAATCGCAACTACCGCATACAAACCGGACCTTCAATTCGTTTTTTTCTTTTTTTACAATACTATCCTGCAGCCATTTATTAAAATCCTGCCTTGAAGTGCCTGGTTTTAACCATACAATCAATTGCTTGTAAGGATCGGGCTTTTCACCTTCATAAGGAGATTTCACCTGGTAAGTTGTCCAGTCTTTGGGCATTCCGGAACCACAATTACAGCCCGAAATAATAACCATCAGCAGCAAAGCCATAAACCCTGTATAAGTTATTGACCGGGTTGTTTTAGAAACAGCATTCAGCATACAAAATGAAATTAAGATGGAAGGGAAAGATTGTAATTACTAACCTGTTGCTATTTTTTTAACCAGCGCGCCGCTTCTTTGCTACCGTCTGATTTTTCATTAACTACCTGCTGCAGCAATTGTTCCGCCTGTTCTTTATCGCCCTGCAGATCGCGTTGTAATAAAGTTACTGCTTTAAGGAACATACCCGGGTTACTGAATAATTCTTTTTTGGCAGCCAGTTCATCAAAACATGCTAACGCCTTAGTATATGCTTTTGTAACGAGGTAGGTTATCCCCGCATATTTTATAGCATCGCTGTTATCCGGGTGCGCCTTATACACCGCTTCAAACAGTTGTATAGCCTGCGCATACGCCTTTTTATTATACGCCGCTATTCCCTGCTGCAAGCTGTCTTTGGCGCCATCCATAGTAAGGCTGAGATGCAACAGATTTTCCTTCACATAGCGGTCGGCCAACGCGCTGGTGTTGGAACTGCTTTTAAAAAAAAGAGAATAACCTGCCAGCATCAAAACAAATACCGCGGCGGCAGACATTACCGCTCTGTACCATTGTTTACGGCTACTCATCTGGATTACCGGCACCTCAGATTTGAAATAAACTGCATTGAGTTGCTGCAGGGTATTTCTCAGGTCTGCTTCACGACTGCTATATTTTTCAGTATTATGCATTTCGGCATCAATTGTTCTGTATATATGCAGCAGTTCAGACAACTTTGTATCGCTTTCCAGGTTAGCTTCAAAACGTAATTTTTCTTCAGAAGGCATATCGCCGGAAAGATAACTTTCAATTTGCTCCATATTAAAATGCTTGCTTTCATCCATACGTTACCATTTCAATGAATTAAACCTGGGAGATTGTTTTACCAGGGCAATGAGCCTTGCCATACATTCCGATTTCTTTTTTCGGGCATAAGCATAGGTAACATTTAGTTGCCTTGCCACTTCATCCATCGCTATGCCACTCCAGCTCAGGCGGAGTATTTTTTTACAACTCCCGCCCATTTCAGCAAGTTTCTCCGTTAGCAGATTGTTACGCTCCTGTTGTAATACACATTCCTCCGCCAGTTTAAAATTGTCTTCACCTATGTAGTTAAATCCTTCTGTGTCGGTAATTGTTACCTTTTGCGTCTTCCGCTTATTTAAGGTATTGAGCCACTTATTTTTACAAACGAGGTATAAAAAGGCCTCCAAAGGACAGGTGAGGGTAAAATTTCCTGTTTTGGCTTTATTATATATAGAGAGCAGCGCATCCTGGAAAATATCCGCGGCATCGGTTTCGGCGCCGTTATTACGGATAATCATCCATTTAATCTTTTCTGAAAACTTCCGGTAGAGTTCTTCCAGTATCACAACGTCATTCTCCAATAAGGCATTGATATACTTTTGGTCGGGATGTTGCATGAGCAATTATAATGATTAAACGTAATAAAAGTCTTCCGGGAGTAGGGTAACAAATTTAAATAACATGTATATTAACTACATATTAGAACAAAAAAAACAAAATTTATGAAACTGGTAAAAAATTTTCTTTCCCCCATGCTGCTAATTATTGCGTTTTCCTGTCAAAAAGAAGGCCCGGAGGGTCCGCAGGGTTCCCAGGGTGCAAAGGGCGAGAAGGGTGACAAGGGTGATACAGGCATAACGAATGTTATTTATTCGAACTGGTTTACCCCTCCAGCCTATACGGCAACAATGGTTTTTGGATCCAGGAACCTTGACTTTACAAAAGCCGTTCCGGCAATAACCCAGGACATCCTTGATAAAGGCAGCATTATTACCTATGGCAAATTAGCGGGTTACACTACCAGCGTTTGGCCTGCTGCACAGGTAGGTAAACTGCCGGTTGCACTTACTTATATTCAGGGTGGCACGCAAACAGATACATGGTCGGCCTACTACACTCCCGGAAACCTGAGAATCAATTTTGTAAACAATACCAACCTTTACACAACTATTGCTGTTACGCACAGTTTCAGGTATATAATTATTCCCGGGAGCGTAGCCGGCCGCAAAGCATCCGGCATTAACTGGAATAATTACCAGGAAGTGTGTAAGCATTTCAATATCACTCCATAATAATATTAAGCAATTGAATAGTACCAGGCATTGAAAACAGGGGTTCTCACGCACACATTCCGTACTAAAATAGTGAACCGGGTGCACTATCATTAGCTTCGGAAATGATAAAAGCCGCTTAAAACAAATGTTTTAGCGGCTTTTTAATGCAATCTGAAAGCCCCCTTACCAGTGGGGCCAATTGAAAAAAAATATAATTACAGGTTATTTGACAGAGAGTTCAAACAGGCTTTCATCTTCTACAAACCCTTCCAGATCATCGCCCACTACACATTCGCCCACCCCTGCCGGAGTACCCGTAAAAATAACATCACCAATATTAAGGGAAAAATAATTGGAGATATTGGCTACAATACGATCAAAGCTAAAGATCATTTGGCCGGAGTTTCCCTGTTGCACCAGTTCCTTGTTTTTGTATAAACAAAAATTGATGTCATCTTTCTTCAATTCAGGGGTAATATCCATCCATTTGCCTATAACAGCAGAATTGTCCCAGGCTTTGGCCCTTTCCCATGGCAGTCCTTTCGATTTCAACTCGTTCTGGATATCCCGGGCGGTAAAATCAATGCCGATAGATATACCATTATAATATTTACCGGCATGTTTTTCCTGGATGTATTTTCCATTCTTACATACCCTTAGCACCAACTCCGCCTCGGCATGCAATTCATTGGTAAACTCAGGATAATAAAATGGAGCATGTGCCTGCAACAACGCACTCTTGGGTTTCATAAAAATAACAGGCTCTTCCGGTATCTCATTACCCATTTCGTTGGCATGTTCAGCATAGTTACGGCCAATACAGAATATCTTCATATTTCAATAGAGTTCAATAAGGTTTACAATAACAATTAAACGATATGAACATTGCGTTTTTAAGTAGATTAAGAAGTTAATTCAAGGAAGATGGATTGCTGCGGAATGAAAATAGCAAGATGCTAATTTAAGGCAAACAAATTGAAACTTATACACTTGTCAATATTTTTTAGCTAATGTCATTAAAGCAATGCTCTACGCTTCTCCAAATGCAAGGCTATTTACCAGGTTCATTGTCCGGTCAAATCCCATAACAGAAACATTTTCAATTGCTTCAACGCATTTTTCTATTTTTTCCTTCACAATTGCCTGTTCTTCGGGAAACCATTTACCCAGCACATACTCTACCTGCATACCTTTTGGAAAGTTATTGCCTATTCCAAACCTTAATTTGGGGTATTTATCCGTACCTAAAATGTTCTGAATATCAAAAAGGCCGTTATGCCCTGCATGACTACCGCCGGTTCTGAGCCGCAGTTTACTCAGGGGAAGCGCCAGGTCATCTACAATAGTGAGTGTATGGTTAAGCTCAATCTTTTCCTTATCCATCCAGTAGCGAAAAGCCTTTCCGCTTAAGTTCATATAAGTAGAAGGCTTTATGCAGATGAATAGCTTTCCTTTCCATTTTATTTCGGCTACTTCGGCAAGGCGGTCCTGCCTGAATACGCCGCCATGCTTTTGCACAAACGCGTCTGCCACATCGAAACCGATATTATGACGGGTATGCCTGTACTCCGCTCCGGGGTTGCCTAAGCCTATTACTAAAAATTTAGACATAAGAAACAAACAGGTGTAACAAAAAACCCAATCCACAAAAGGATTGGGTATATAAAAGAAAACTATCCTTTTTATTTTTTTGCAGCGGCTGCAGGCGCTTTAGCCGCCGGAGCTTTAGCTGCCGGTGCTTTAGCCGCCCCACCAGCAGGTGCCGCAGATTCTTCCTGTTTCAACTGACGGGTCATTACCACAGATGCAACAGGAATACGCGGTGAATTCAATATTTCATAATGCACAGCTTTAACATCTTCCACCCGCACGTTTTCGTTAATCTCAAGATCAGTTAAATCTACTTCAATATTTTCCTGCAGGTACTGAGGCAGGGTTTTAACCTTTAATGTTTTCATTTTGATTACCAGCTTTCCGCCGGCTTTTACACCTGCGGCTACTCCCGTAAATTTCAGCGGAATGTTGGCAATAACCTTTTTAGATTCGGAAAGTTCTAAAAAATCAGCATGATTCAGCTTGTCGCTCACGGTATCCAGTTGTATATCTTTTAAAATACACCGGTACGACTGCCCGTTAACACTGATGTTCGCTAACTGAAATTCGGATGTGTACACTAACGATTTAAACGCCAGTGCAGGGGCCTGAAAATTTACCTCTTTGCTGCCGCCGTAAATTACACCAGGCACCAAACCCTGAGAGCGGAGCTGCCGGGTGGCTTTCTTTCCGGTTCCGGTCCTCAGTTGTCCTTCGATTGTAACTGTTTTCATTTTTTATTTGAGTTTAATATTTACTATTTATTTCTTAACTGGCTATGTATAAAAAGACTTGTAATACTTTTATTTTCATACGCGTTACGAATGGCTTTTGCGAACAAACCCGCAACGCTCAATATCTTTATTTTTTCCGGATGTTCCCTTAAAGGCAGCGTGTCGCAAACCACCAGTTCCTCCAGCACACTATTTTCAATATTCCTGTATGCATTGCCGCTTAATACCGGGTGCGTGCATAAAGCCCGTATACTGGAGGCCCCTTTTTCAATAAGTAAACCTGCCGCTTTAGCAAGTGTGCCGCCCGTATCGCATATATCGTCAATCAACACTACATTCCTGTTTGTTACATCGCCTATTACCACCATGCTTGATATTTCATTGGCCCGCTTGCGATGCTTGTCGCAAATTACCATTTCGGCATTGAAATAACTGGCTATTTCCCGTATCCTGTTAGCGCTTCCCACATCGGGGGCGGCAAAGGTAAGGTTTTCCAGATTAAGTTTTTCAATGTAAGGGATGAAAATGGCGGAGCTGTCCAGATGATCTACCGGGATGTCAAAGTAGCCCTGTATCTGGGGGGCATGCAAATCCATGGTAATCACCCTGTCGGCTCCGGCAGCCGTTAACAGGTTGGCTACCAGCTTACTGCCAATAGCTACCCGGGGTTTATCCTTCCTGTCCTGCCGGGCATAACCATAATAGGGCAAAACAGCAATAATTTTATCGGCAGATGCCCGGCGTGCCGCGTCAATCATCAGTAACAACTCCATAATATTGTCGGAAGGAGAAAAAGTGCTCTGGATCAAAAACACATAATCACCCCTGATGCTTTCCAGGAAGGTAGGCTGAATTTCGCCATCGCTAAAACGCTGGACGCTTATTTTTCCTAATGGCTGTCCAAACTGTTGTGCAATCTTTTCTGCAAGATAGCGGGAACCTGTACCTGAAAATATTTTCGCCTTCGGTTGCATAAATAAGTGGATATGGGGCGAAGATAAAAAGAAGGTGGAAACTAATGAGCGGGTATTTTTAAAAAGTATTGCAAACTGTTCGAAGCCGCAGGAGTAAAACTGCAATTATTGAACAAGCCCGATACAACATAAAAATACGTTTTGTAACCACCACAGCCTATATAGTTATAACCTCCTGCGTGTTTTTATTGTAAAAGATATTTCCTTTCTTATAGCTCTATTTATTCAATGATACGGCAACCTGCTGGTGAACAGAAGCAACAGGCACTGATTTAACCTCTGTAGCAGCAGCTTTTTTATTGCTCTTAAAAGCCTGGTATATGGAAGAACATACAAATACCGAAAAAATGAGGATAACGAAATACATGCCTATGCAGAATAAAAGGGGTTGCAGGGAGCCAATAACAAGCTGGCGGTTAGACAGTTTCATAAGGGTCAGATTTTAAAGGTTTTTAAAAGGAATTTGGATATATTACAGGATGTAATAACGGTTGAAAAACACAAAAATTATGTTGCCTGCTCAAAAAACATCCATCAAACACTGGTCGGAAGACGACCGGCCACGGGAAAAGCTGCGTAATAAAGGACCTGAAAACTTAAGTAACTCCGAACTGATAGCCATATTATTACATCATGGAACCCGTCAAAAATCTGCCGTTGAACTGGCCAAAGAAATCCTGCAACTGGGCAGTAATAACCTGAGCGAACTGGGCAGGCTCTCCATAAAAGAATTGATGAAGATCAAAGGAATTGGCGAGGCAAAATCCATAACCATTGCGGCGGCGCTGGAGTTGGGCAGGCGCAGGCAGGGCAGCGCCATATTAGACAAACCGGTAATTTCAGACAGTGGCAGCATTGCCAGGTACCTGCACGCCATACTCAAAGACCAGGATAAAGAAATATTTATGGTACTGTTCTTAAACCAGGCCAATAAAATCAATCACATGGAAATCATCAGCCGCGGAGGCATAACCGGCACCGTGGCCGACCCCAGGGTAATTTTAAAAAGAGCCCTGGAAGAAGACGCGGTAAGTATTGTACTTTGCCATAACCATCCCTCCGGCAGCCTTAAACCCAGCCGGGCCGATGAGGTGCTGACCCGGAAAATAAAGGAAGCCGCCCGGTATTTCGATATTAAGGTGGCCGATCATGTAATTGTGAGTGAAGCGGGATTCTTCAGCTTTGCCGATGAGGGATTGTTATAGTGAGGGGTGAGTAGTGAGTGCAGCCTGCAACTTGTAACTTTCTCCTGCCAACAGATCTGCACAGCCGGGCAATGGTGAGGGGGTGATATACAGGGGAATAGTTTACCACCAGGGGTATAACTATCCATAATGGCTTTTCATTACAGACCCCGCTGCAACTTAAAAGGCAATTTTTTTCCATAGTTAACTGATCGAAGACCTTCAAAATATATAAGTTTCAGCTTTGCATAAAAACCTAATCTTTATATTGCCGCTTTGCCTATAAGCCAAATTAATATGAAACAGATCACCCATTATTTTACCTGCCTTGTATTTGTATGCGTTGCAACAGTTGCCACAATATCCGCCCAGCATGCTGATACGGGTAAAGAAGCGCATGACACCTCTCCCGTATTTAAAAAATTACAACAGGTTTCATTAAACAGCCAATGGAAACGAATTTCGGCAACGCCCCTTCTTTTTACTACTTATCATACCCAGGGACTTACCAAAGTAAACGGCTCCTTTTACATAACGGCCGTAAAGGTAAACCGCTGGCCAAAGCCTTATGGCAAAGTCATTAACGGATACGACCGGGATAACGGCGATGGCATGGGTTATTTGTTCCGGTTTGATAGTACCGGAAAGCTGACAGACAGTATTCAAATAGGCGAAGGCGTTATGTATCATCCCGGGGGAATTGATTATGACGGGAAGTATATATGGGTTCCGGTGTGCGAATATCGCCCCAATGGCAGATCCCTTATTTATAGAATTGATCCGGCCAATATGAAAAAAACAAAAATGGCTGCCTGTAATGACGCGCTTGGCGCAGTGGCTTATAACAGGTATAACCATACCCTTGTGGGCATGAACTGGGGCAGCAGAAAGTTCTACGAATGGAAGGTTACGGCGTTAAATAACAGCATCGTGCTGCAGCCTGTTTCGGAACAAGGTGTTAAAAACCCGCATTATTATATAGATTACCAGGATTGCAATTATATTGGCGATGGACTGATGCTTTGTGCCGGTTTAAGAACATACAAAAACCCCAATGGTGGCGCGGTTTTTAAACTGGGTGGAATAGAAGTGATTGACATGCGTAATTATTCATCCGTGTTTCAGTTCCCGGTAAATGAATGGGCTAAGCCCGGAACGGTTATGACCAATAACCCCTGCTTTGCAGAAATCGTAAACGGAAAGCTACGGTTCTATTTTGTACCCGAAGATGACCAGTCCACTTTATATACTTATGAGTTGAAGGAGGAGTAGTAAGCGGTGAGTGGTAAGTTGCAAAACCTGCAATTTGTACCCTGAAACCCAAATTACACTACCTTTCAAAAAATAAAACTTCATGAAACGGTATTTTGCATCACTTTTACTGTTATTTGCGCTTACCCCATACAGTTACGCTCAAAACAAACCCATGGAAGTGCCTTTATACCCCCAAAATAAAGTGCCTGGTAACTTACCCGGACCCAATGATGAAAAATCGGAATCCGGCGGAGGTATTCTTCGCGTTAGCAAAATAAAGATTCCTACTCTTACCGCTTATCTGCCCCCGGCAGATAAAGCCAACGGTACCGCTGTTATCATTTGTCCCGGCGGCGGCTATAGCATAGTGGCTATTGACCATGAAGGTTTTAAGGTAGCCGAAAAATTCAACGAAATGGGCGTGGCGGCATTTGTATTAAAATACCGCATACCCGATACAAAAAACCAGGAAGATCCTTCTATCGCTCCGCTGCAGGATGCCCAGCAGGCCATACTAACGGTAAGAACTAACGCTAAAAAATGGAATATTGACCCGGCAAGGATTGGTATCATGGGCTTTTCAGCCGGCGGGCACCTGGCGTCTACCGCCGGAACGCATTTTGAACGCTCCCTGGTTAACAACCCCGGAAACATTAGTGTACGGCCGGATTTTATGCTCCTCATTTACCCGGTTATCAGCGCCGATATAGCTATTACACACAGCGGATCATTTAAAAACCTGCTGGGCAACAACGCATCAGCCGAACAACTTCTTTTATACTCTAATGAAAAACAGGTTACGACTAAAACACCGCCCGCTTTTTTAGTGCATGCATCAGATGACGGCGGCGTAAGCCCCAACAACAGTATTGTTTTTTACCAGGCGCTGCTGAAAAACAAAATTCCCGCGGAGCTGCATATTTATCAAAATGGCGGACATGGTTTTGGTATGCACAACCCTACTACCAAAGATGAATGGATGGAAAGATGTAAAAACTGGTTAAACGGGAACGGCTGGCTAAAAGCTCAGTAAAAAAGCGGTTCCTTCGCCTTCGGCACTTTGTACCTGCACATTGCCTTTATGCAACATCATAATTTGTTTGCACAGGCTCAGTCCAATGCCGCTGCCGCTTTTTTTAGTGCTGAAAAAGGGAATGAATATTTTATCCAGGATATCAGCCGGTATGCCGCTGCCATTATCCGCAATTTTTACCGTTACTTTTTGATTGGCGGACTTATAGGCACTCAAAACAATATGGGGCTCCGCCTGGTCTTTCACCGCTTCCATAGCATTTACCAGCAAATTGATCATTACCTGCTCCATGAGGTTTACATCGGCTTCAATTTCCAGTTCCGGGTCTTTCAGTATCACATCCATATCAATATTTTTTTGCTGCAGGCTGGGTTGCATTAACCGGAACAGGTTTTCAAACAGGTCGCGCACATATATTCGGGTTAGGTTGAGCGTAGTGATCTTATTCAGGTTGCGGTAGGTTTCCGCAAATTTCAACAGTCCTTCGCTTCTTCTTTTAATAGTAATAATACCCAGCTCCAGGTCTTCTACCGTTCCTTCATTGTCTTCAATATGTTTGGAAGCAAGCTCCAACCGGTTTTTGAGCGTATCGGCCAGTGAAGAAATAGGCGCTACGG
This sequence comes from Agriterribacter sp., assembly GCF_035497235.1. Lineage (GTDB taxonomy): Bacteria > Bacteroidota > Bacteroidia > Chitinophagales > Chitinophagaceae > Agriterribacter. Next base: position 80,701 of record NZ_DATJEB010000032.1, on the reverse strand, counting down.
AATTCATGATCTCATGCGTCATTACGCTCAGGAGCTTTTGCCAGGCCTTTGCCTCATTTTCATCCAGGGCCTCGTCCACATTCTGAAAGGCAATGAGCTTGTATATTCTGCCGTCTGTTTGAAAAGCGGTTGCCGACAGCAATACTTTTATCATATTCCTGTCTTTCGTTAACTGCACCACCTTGCCTTCCCCCGGCCGCAATGCAATAATTTCCCGGTATAATAACCCGTCTCTTTTCTCAAGCGAATGAATGGTTTTGAGATAAGGAATACCCAGCATTTTTTTGAGCGATTCATTCATCCATCCTGTTTCGCCCGACTGGTGATCGTAAGAAAGGATACCAGTGTCTACCAGCTCCAATATTTTTTGCAGGTACTGGTATTGTGTTTCCCGTTCTTTACTGATCACTTTAAACGTAGTATTGATATCATTGAATCCCCTGCGCAGGGGCTGGAGCTCAAGTGGCGCGTGTTTTACATCAAAATGCCGGGAGAAATCGCGGTAATGCACCGACTCTACAAACTGCGATACCTCGTCATGCGCTTTTTTATGAAAGCGGTAGAAATCAAACAACTCATATACTACTACAGGAATAAGGATAGTAAGATACACGTACCCGCCGGGTCCTTTCATTAAAAGATAAGCCGTAACGCATAATGTTATGAACAACAGCGCCACCCTTATTAATATACGCCATTCGTATTTTTTGAACATACTTGCAGGTATCAGGTTTCAGCATTCAGCTATGAGCTAATAATTATTTACCTTGCATTTCTCACTACTCACTACTCTCACTCTTCTCACTTTACTTCTCCTAAATATCATACTTGCTCAGCCTCCGGTACAAAGCCGTTCTGGTTAACCCCAGCTCTTTTGCCGCTTTGGTAATATTACCATTATGCTTTTCAATAACCCGGAGTATAGCATTCTTTTCAATGGCACTCAGGTTCAGTTCACCAGCCTCCTCAGCGGTAGCGGAAGCAGATTCCATAGGTGAAAAAATAAGATCAGCGGCTGCTAAGTTTTCACCATCACACATAATTACAGCACGCTCTATGGTGTATTGCAACTCACGCACATTACCCGGATAATGATACTGCTTTAATTTTTCGACAGCCGATGCCTGTAATGCCAGGGAAGGCTTTAAATATTTGGACGCGTATAACTGCACGAAATGTTTAGCCAGCAGTATAATATCATCCTGCCGTTTACGCAGTGGCGGAACCGTTATTTCAACGGTGTTGATCCGATATACCAGGTCTTTCCTGAACCTGTTTTCATTTGCCAATTCACTGAGCGGCAAATTAGTAGCGCAAATAAGCCGGATGTCTACAGGTGTTAATTGATTGGAGCCCAAACGGGTTACCTGCCGGTTTTGCAGAACCGACAATAATTTAGCCTGCTGATGAAGCGATATATTACCAATTTCATCTAAAAATAAGGTGCCGCCATTAGCCGATTCAAACCTGCCCGGACGGTCTTCTTTCGCATCGGTAAAAGCACCTTTTTTGTGACCAAACAATTCACTTTCAAATAAGGATTCCGTTAAAGCGCCAACATCTACTTTTATATAGGCCTGCCCCGCCCGCAAAGATTGCTGATGAATGGCCTTTGCTATTAAATCCTTCCCTGTTCCGTTTTCTCCCAGTATTAAAATATTGGCATCGGTAGGCGCAATTTTATTGATCTTAAAAAAAATATTCTGCATTACTTCCGAATTGCCTATTAATTCGGAGCCTATAATGGAGCCAGAAAACGGCGTTGCTTTTTTTATTTGTGCACTGTCTTTTTGTTTCAGCGTTTCTTTTATAGCAGTGATCAATCTTTCATTGTGCCAGGGCTTAACCATAAAATCGGCAGCGCCTTCCTTTAAGGAACGAACAGCGAGGTCAATATCGCCATAGGCGGTAATCATAATTACCGCCGCGTCTGAACCCATCTCTTTTATTTTACGTAACCAGAATAATCCCTCATTACCGGTATTGATAGAACTATTAAAATTCATATCCAGCATGATCAGGTCAAAACTTTGCTTTGTTAAAAGCCAGCGAAGGTTCTCCGGATTTTTTTCAGTAACTACCGATGCGGCCTCTGTTTTTAGCAACAGCCGCACAGCAGTAAGTACATCCTGGTCGTCATCAATAACCAGTATAGCAGCATTTTTTAAATTCATTGTTACTTTTTAAACTCGGGAACTTTGCAATACTAAAGTAAACGAAAAGGAGGTTAAAACATAAATATGGGAAGGGAGAATGTTGAGGGATGAATGGTAAGGAGGGAAAGCCCGAAGGAATACAAAGCATCAAGAAATAAATCACAAGAACCCAACAAAATTCAAATCCGAATACTTAAAATTTGAAATCGGAAGCGAAATCCGGACCTCACCCTCTTTCCCTCTCCCCGCGGCGGCGAGGGACGGTGCTTAATGACAACGCTAAGCGTAGGATATCCCACTTCAACTATTGCATAAAAGTGAACAACGCTATAGCTGGCTGATCAAAACAGGTTCAAAACCTTCCTTTGCGTTCTTTGCTCCTTTGCGTGCTCTGCCTGCCCGTCCGTTCAGGCGGGCGTGAAACCATGAAACAACCCGAATCGAAATCCCAACAGTAAACCAAAAATAGTAAACTACAAATAGCATACGGTCTGACGCTCCTTTAGTCGCGTACCAACCGCTGTGCCTTAGACCTGAACCTAACCTGTAACCTTTACTCCTCCCTCACCAGTACTGGCTGATCTTCTTTCTTAAAAAAGTAACGCTTCTTTCTAACTGCGCCATACCATCCACCCCGTCTTCAATACTTATCCAGCTATCAAAGCCCACCCTTTTTAACTCGGTAAAAATAGCATCGTAATCGTTCAGCCCTTTGCCTATTTCACCATGACTAAGCCTTTTGGCATATCCCTGTGCCCCACCCTCCTCTTTTCTCAAATCCTCAATAGTGCCTTCTTTCAGGTAGCGGTCGCTGGCGTGCATGGTAACTACCCGGTTTGACACGCGTTTCAGGAGTTCAATAGGATCTTCACCGGCCAGGTAAGTATTGCTGGGATCGTAATTAACACCAAAATGGGAGTGATGAATGCTATCTACCAGCTTGCAGAATACATCCATTTTTTGTGCAAATTCGGGGTACTCCCAAAAATCATCTTTATAATGATTTTCCAGGATCAGCGTAATACCGCGTTCTTCCGCATAGGGTAAACAGGCATATATGCAATCTGCCGCAAGCTTAACACCTTCCTCAACAGACAATTCCGGACGGCGCTGACCCGATAGTACGCGGCAATAAGATCCGCCCAGGGTATGGGTCATATCAATCCATTCTTTTTGTTTGGCAATTTCCTTTTCCCGGAACTTCACATCCGGGTGTGTAAAATCGGGGGAACAACACATCATCGGAATCACTTTTCCATGATCTTCCACTTCCTTTCTGAATCGCAGCCAGTTTTTTTTATCTGCCATTTCCAGGAAACCGGCGTACCATTCCAATCCGTCAATATCTAAAGGGGCGGCAAGCCTTATCCATTCAGAAACGGTCATCGTTCCGTCTTTACAAAGTGCCTGCATAAAAGCTTTGGGAAACGCTGCTAACTGGGGCATAGGGAAATTTGAGATTTGAGATTTATGATTTTAAATTTAAACACTCCTGGCTATCAACGGTAAACTATACACTCCCTTTATTCTTCTACCTTCATGAGTCCGAGCTTTTCAACCGCAATCTGGGAAGCAATCTGGCTGGCATCTTTTTTATTATAGGCTTTCCCTTCTGCCAGCAATTCTCCGTCTACTACCGCGCCAACCGTAAATAAACGTCTTCCATTTTCAAAACGTTCTTCTAAGGTTTCAAATTCCAGGTTCTTGCCATTTTTATTGGCCCAGCCATATAATTTGTTTTTATGATTGATTTCTAGCGCTTCCAGGTCTTCTATAAACATATGAGGAATAATGATGCGCTTTAATACCCATTGTTTGGTTTGATTAAATCCTTTATCGGTATAAACAGCACCAACCAGCGCCTCCAGGGTATTACCAAAAATCTGGCTTACTTTTAGCGATCCATCGCTTTTATTATAAATAGTGATTTTTTTAAGTCCCATTTTTACAGCAATCTCATTCAGCGTTTGGCGGTTTACCATTTTGCTGCGCATTTCCGTTAAAAAGCCTTCGCCTTTATAGGGGTATCTTCTAAAAAGATAATCTGCCACAATACCGCTCAAAATGGCATCGCCGAGGTATTCGAGGCGCTCGTTGTTTTCGTCTGCGCTTTCTTTTACAGACCGGTGGCTTAAGGCCGTTTTATAGAGCGAAAGGGTGCCGGGGGCAAAACCCAGCACGTTGCATAGTTGTTTATAAAAGAACCGGTTGGTTTTGTCAATGCCAAGATATTGAATAAAATACTGCACTAATGCCAAGTGAATGAATTTAGGAGTAATGTACCACAAATGTAAAGCAACTCTTTAAGAAGTTGGCTGCATTCATTGGGTTTAACGTCAAAATCAGGCAGAATATTTCTTAATAATTACGGAAGCGTTATGACCACCAAAGCCAAAAGTATTGCTAAGCGCCGCACGAACCGTACGTTTTTGGGCTTTCCAGAATGTAAAATCAAGTTTTGGATCAAGCCCTTCATCATCTGTAAAATGATTAATGGTGGGAGGAACAATATCATTTTTTACAGCCAGCACACAGGCAATAGCCTCAATAACGCCGGCAGCGCCTAACAAATGACCTGTCATGGATTTGGTAGAGCTGATATTGAGGTTATAGGCGTGATCACCAAAAACGGCCTGAATGGCCTTTACCTCAGAAATATCGCCTAAGGGTGTTGAAGTGCCGTGAACATTAATATAATCAATGTCTTCCGGCTTCATACCGGCATCATCTAATGTAGCAAACATCACATTCTTTGCGCCCAGTCCTTCCGGATGGGGTGCGGTAATATGATGGGCATCGGCAGTGGCTCCTGCGCCGGCAATTTCACAAACAATATTGGCGCCACGGGCTATGGCATGTTCTAAACTTTCCATTACCAGCATACCCGCACCCTCTCCAATTACAAAACCATCGCGGTTTTTGTCGAAAGGCCGGGATGCGGTTTGCGGATCATCGTTTCTTTCACTAAGCGCTTTCATGGCATTAAACCCACCCACCCCGGCTTCCTTAATCACACTTTCACTTCCACCTGCTAATATGATGTCGGCTTTTCCCAAACGAATAAGGTTAAAAGCATCCATAATGGCATGTGTGGAAGAAGCGCATGCCGATACTACAGCATAATTAGGACCGCGAAAGCCATGACGCATAGATATTTGCCCGGCGGCAATATCCAGTATCATTTTGGGAATGAAGAATGGATTAAACCGGGGTGTGCCATCGCCCTTTGCAAACTCCGTTACTTCCTGCTGAAAAGTAATTAAACCGCCGATACCACTTGAAAAAATAACGCCTACCCTGTCCGGATTAACGGTATCCTTACTGATGCCCGCGTTTTTCACCGCCTCATCGCTGCATACCAATGCGGTTTGCGTGAAGCGGTCCATTTTACGGGCTTCCTTTCTATCCAGGAAATCGGTAGGCTCAAAGTGTTTTAATTCGCAGGCAAACCTTGTTTTGAATTTAGAAGCATCAAATAAAGTAATAGGATTAGCGCCCGAAACGCCATTAATAAGTCCATGCCAATACTCAGGCACAGAATTTCCCAATGGGGTTAAGGCACCAATGCCGGTTACAACAACTCTTTTTAAATCCATAAGCAAGTTTGCCTGCGATCAGTGGAAATGGGGAGAAAATTACTTTGCGTGTTCTTCGAGATAAGCAATAGACTGACCTACCGTAGTAATAGTTTCAGCCTGCTCATCAGGAATAGAAATATTGAATTCTTTTTCGAATTCCATGATCAGTTCTACGGTGTCTAATGAATCAGCACCCAGATCATTGGTGAAAGATGCTTCAGGGGTTACCTCCGCTTCATCAACACCGAGTTTGTCAACAATAATCTTCTTAACTCTTGTTGCAATGTCAGACATGGTTGTAAAATTTGGTTAATACTGGGTGCAAAAATATAGTTTTTGGGGTAAAAACAATATCTATTTGAGTTTGTGTGTAAAAGATAATTATTTACCCTCTCCGGAAGGAACCTGTAACTTTCATGGCAAGCCTAATACCAGCCTCCTTTTGTGACAAAATCCGGGGTGGTATTTCTACCACTTTTTTTGTATTTTTAAATAAATATACCTGTAAACCAACAGCATGCCTTTAAAGATTATTGATCACGATTCAAAAGAATACCATCAGATGATTGAGCTGCGGGATGAAATATTACGCCGCCCCCTGGGACTTTATTTTGACCCCGAAGAACTTAATCGTGAAAAAGACGATGTGCTGATTGGCGCTTTTGAAGACGAGAAGCTCATTGGTTGCTGCCTGCTTACCCGTATGAATGCTGACTCCTGCAGGCTGCGCCAGATGGCCGTGAGCAGCAATCTTCAAAAAAAGGGAATAGGCGCTACGCTCATGAATTTCGCGGAAAATGTAGCCAGGGATAAAGGTTACCAAACCATGGTTATGCATGCCCGCAAATCGGCTGTAGGATTTTATCAAAAATTTGGGTATACCATTTCAGGCAGCGAATTTTATGAGGTTACCATTGCCCATTATGTAATGGAAAAGAAGCTGAGATAAGAAAAGGTTTGCAGTTTATCGTTGCCTTTTCCCTGAATGGGGAGAATTTGAGATTTGAGATTGCTTTTCGTTCGGATTTCCGGCTTCGGGTTTAAAAGCAGGTATCAGGAGTCCTCAGGTGAGTAGCTAACGATAGACTGAATACTTGTTCTTGCCCGCGGTCTGACGCTCCTTCGTTGCGTGCCGACCGCCACATTTCTGTAACCTGATACCTGAAAGCTATCTCACTTCCTGCATTTCCACCAGCTTCCGGTAAATACCGTTAATAGCCAGTAACTGGTCATGCGTTCCTCTTTCGGCTATTTCACCTTTTTTCAGTACCAGAATTTCATCTGCATGCCGAACGGTAGACAGCCGGTGCGCTATAACGATAGAAGTGCGGTCAACCATAAGATTGTTGATCGCATCCTGCACTAACCTTTCGCTTTCCGTATCTAAAGAAGAAGTAGCCTCGTCTAATATAAGAATGGGGGGGTTTTTTAATACCGCCCGTGCAATCGTAAGCCGTTGCCTTTCACCACCGCTCAGTTTTGTACCCCTGTCTCCGATATTACTGTTATATCCACCTTCCTTTTTAATAATAAAATCATGGGCATTGGCAATTTTTGCCGCATGAATAATAGCTTCAGGCGTAGCATCCTGGCACCCCAGCGCTATATTATTGGCTATCGTATCGTTAAAAAGTATCGGCTCCTGGGTAACAATACTCATCAGGCTGCGCACCGCGTGCAGGGAATAATCTTTGATATTGATGCCATCAATCAATACTTCCCCGCTGGTTACATCATGAAAACGGGGTACCAGATCGGCCAGGGTAGATTTACCGGCTCCGGAAGATCCTACCAGGGCAACCGTTTTCCCTTTTCCTATAACGAGGTTAATTTTATTAAGGATTACCGTATCATCATAAGCGAAGCTTGCATCGCGAAACTCAATATGGCTATTGAAAGCAAGCAGTTGTTTCCCGTTAGGGTTGTCATCTACCATTACTTTCGTTTTTAATATTTCTTCTATCCGTACAATAGCAGAAGAACCTTTTTGCATATTACTGAAAGAGGTAGATAATGTTTTTACAGGATTAATGATATTATAAAACATGGCAAGGTAGGCCAGGAACATGGATGGAGAAAGCGCAAGCTGCTTACCCAGCACCAACTGCCCGCCAAACCACAATATGCCCACAAAAACCAGTACACCTAAAAACTCCGACATGGGAGATGCCAGGTCACGGCGGCGGCTGATCTTGTTTCTGGCATATAACAATTCATCATTTATTTTGTTGAACCTGCCTTTAAGTAATGTTTCAATATTAAATGCTTTGATCACCCGCAGTCCGTTCAGGGTTTCATCTAATACCGAAAGCGATTCGCCCAGCTTTACAGCGGCCGCGTTGGACTGCTTTTTCAGCGACCGGGAAATTCGTCCCAAAATAAAGCCTACGAGCGGAATACAAACAAGGATGGCAAGCGTTAACTGCGGACTGATGTAGAACAGAACCGCGAAGTTGATTATAATGGTTAAGGGATCGCGTATCCAGCCTTCCAAAGCGCCTACCATCGAAACCTCCACTTCCGACACATCATTAGTAATGCGGCTGATGAGATCGCCCTTTCTTTTTTCGGTAAAATAGCCAATAGGCAGTCCGAGCATTTTATTATACAATTCCGAACGCAGTGTGTTAACGATCCTGTTTTTTATAGGATTAAGAATAGTAAATGATAAATAGAGGAACAGGTTCTTCAGCAAAATAGAGCTTATTATAATAATACAAATGAAGGCCAACGCTCCTTTCGGATTCAGATCACCAACCCACAATATTAAAAGCCCGCGGATATATGCCGTTAGCGGGCTATCGGCTTTAGGTACCATACCCACATTATCACCCATAAAAATAAGGTCGAAAAAAGGAGCAAGCATGCCCAGGGAAACAACAGAAAAAACGATGGAAAGTATGATGCAAATAAAGTAGAGAACAATTTCCGTACGGTATTGTTTCAGGTAATTGAAAATCCTCGAATATTTCTTCATTATGTTTGCTGATCAAATTGAACGGCAAAGTAACTAAATTTACAGCCACTAAACTTGAATGAAATGCAGGAAGGAAAGCGTCAGAAACAGGTAGCCGGTTTATTATATGAGGAATTTAATGCCATATTTCAACGGCTGGGATTGAATATGCTGGAAGGCGGAATGGTTTCCATATCATCGGTAAAGGTTACCCCGGATTTGCTGGAAGCCAGGATATACCTGAGTTTTTTTCAATTAAAAGATCCGGCTGAAGGGCTGAAGAGGATTGAGGATAAAGCCTGGGAAATAAAAAAAGAACTAACAGCAAGCGTTAAGCGCCAGTTGCGCCGCATGCCCGAATTGAAATTTTATATAGACGATACGCTCGATCATGTATTCAAAATGGAGGAACTCTTTAAAAAGATCAATTCGGAAAGAGATGAAAAGAACAAATAATATGCGGGGCGCCTCCCGGCCGGCTTCCATAAATTCCCGCTATTCATTTACATATAATTATATTAGCATAAACTATTAATATTGTACTTCACCTTTGCCTGGAGATATTTTAAAGCTAAAAAATCTACCAATGCCATTAACATCATTGCGTGGGTAAGCGTAGCCGCCATTGCCTTTGCTACAGCGGCCCTGTTAGTGCTATGGAGCGCTTTTAATGGCTTTGAAGGCCTGGTAAAGTCGCTGTACTCCACATTTTATACCGATCTTAAGGTAACCGCCGCAACCGGCAAAACCATCACGCTTACGCCTTCACAAATAGCAGAACTTAAAAAAATAAACAATATCAGCAACCTTTCGCTGGTGGCGGAAGAAAAAGCGCTCCTGCAGAACCAGGACTACCAGGCTATTATTGAACTAAAAGGGGTTGATACTAACTACACCAAAGTTACTACGGTTGAACAAAGCCTGGTAAGAGGCAAGTTTTTACTGGGGGATGCCGAAAACCCGGGGGCGGTAATGGGCGTAGGCATCGAAAACGCTGTGGCCATTTTAAGCGACAGGGCCATTGGCGCCCTTACTGTTTATTTACCTAAAAAAGGAGCGGATGATATCAGCAACCCCTTAGCGTCATTTAACGAAGGAAAGATCATTCCCAACGGGGCTTTTGCTGTTGAGCAGGGATTTGATAATAAATATGTGCTTACTAATCTCAGTTTTGTAAAGCTATACATGGGATTTAAGCCCGATGAATATACGGCTGTAGAAATAGCCATTACTAACACGGATAAGGAGAAAATAACAAAAAATGAAGTGCAGCAGTTATTAGGCGCTAACTATGTTGTTCAAACCCGCTATGAGCAAAACAGCAGCTTATATAATGTAATGCGGCTGGAGAAATACGCCATTTTCGGCATCTTTATTTTAGTGCTGGTGGTAGCGGCATTTAATATGATAGGCGCCTTAAGCATGCTGGTATTAGAAAAGCAAAAAGACATCCAGATATTACAATCTATGGGCGCCACCAGGGGCTGGATACAAAAAGTTTTTTTAACGGAAGGCATTGTACTGGCTGCTATTGGCGCCGGCATAGGAATAATACTGGCATTAACGCTTTGCTTTTTACAGTTGCAGTTTAAGCTTATTCCATTAGAAGGCACTTCTTTTATTATTGATTATTACCCTGTTAAACTGGTATTCACCGATTTTATAATAGTTGCCGCTACTGTTTTTATTATTGCCATAACCGCATCCTGGCTTCCCTCAAAACGCGCCGCCGCACAGCCTTTTGAATTGAGGAATTAAACAAGCCATACCGGGTATAAGGCGCAGGGTATGCGCACCTTTTAGCCCCTCCCCCGTAAACTGCTGCGGGCGGAATTATAATTTCTTGTTTATATTTGCTCCCCATATTTTTGTTTGCACATTGTATTTTGCCTTTTAACAGTTCAACCGCTTGTTTTCTGGTGCATCCGGGAATTGAAACAGCACAACGGGTATTTTTGTTATTATTCAATAAATTCGTTAATCTTGACCTCCAACATAAGCACAAAGATGCAACACGAAGAAGATTTTGATGCCAACCTTGCCGGCGAGGATGGGAACAATGAAGAAGCAAGAAGTCGTTGGTTCAAACGAATCAAAAAGGGCATACTTACGTCTACGGCGGAAAAGAAAGAAACGCCGGACGGATTATGGATCAAATGCCCGAGTTGTAAATACACCTGCACCGTACTGGAACTAAAGGAAAACCTTTTTGTTTGTCCTAAATGTAATTACCATCACCGCATAGGCAGCCAGGAATATTTTGATATTTTGTTTGACGGGCAGCAGTACGAGGAATTATTCGTAAATATCCGCTCTGTTGATTTCCTGCAATTCAATGACCTGAAGTCGTATCAAAAACGTTTGGAGGAAGCCTACCGTAAAACCGGGCTGAATGATTCCATTTCCGTTGCTTCCGGTAAAATTCATACCCATGCGTTAGTGGTTTGCTGTATGGACTTTAACTTTATTGGCGGCTCGCTGGGAAGTGTAATGGGCGAAAAAATTGCCAGGGCAGTTGATTACTGCCTGGAGCATCGCATTCCCTTAATGATCATTAGTAAAAGTGGCGGTGCCAGGATGATGGAAAGCGCTTTTTCATTAATGCAATTGGCCAAAACCTCCGGTAAACTGTCGCAACTATCCGATGCGCTCATTCCCTATATTTCTCTTTGCACCGATCCTACTTACGGCGGAACCACCGCTTCGTTTGCCATGCTTGGAGATATTAATATCGGAGAACCGGGGGCTATGATAGGATTTGCCGGCCCGCGGGTAATTAAGGAAACCATAAAGAAAGACCTTCCGCCCGGCTTTCAAAGCTCGGAGTTTTTAATGGATCATGGTTTTTTGGATATTATTGTTCCCCGTAAAGAATTAAAAGAAAAAATAGCAACCCTCCTCACATTATTTGAATCCTAACGCGCTGCCCGCAATAGTTTATTATTCGGGGAATCATTATTTATAAAAACATGTCCACTATACGTAACCGTTCCGCCTATTATGAATATCACATAGATGACAAATATGTGGCCGGACTGGTATTAACGGGCACAGAAGTAAAATCGCTGCGCGAAGGCAGGGCCAGCTTTAACGACAGCTACTGCTTTTTTCACAGCGGCGAGCTATGGATCAAAAGCCTGCATATAGCCGAATACAGCCACGGCACCTATCATAATCATGAGCCTTTACGCGAACGGAAATTACTGCTGCACAAAAAAGAACTAAAAAAGCTGGAAACTAAATTAAAAGAAAAGGGATATACCATTGTGCCGCTCAGTATTTTTTTTAACGAAAAGGGACTGGTCAAAATAGAAATAGGGCTGGGTAAGGGTAAAAAACTGCACGATAAGCGGGAGAGCATTAAAGCCAGGGACAGCGAACGGGAAATTAAACGGAAATATGGTGTATAATAACTGCCGGTTTACGGCAAGGAACATACCGGGTGAATATAAACAGTTTATTTACAATACTTTTAGATATCATGCGTTACTTTGCATGTATTTATATAACCGTACTATTCTAATAGTTTGATGAGAATATTACTAACCCTTTTTTGTTTTTTTTGCGCAACACATAGTATAGCCCAGGGCATAAAAGGTAGCTGGTTTGGAAGCGCCGATGTATTATTAGGCGGATCGCACAATAATTACCTTGTTGAACTTGATCTGAAACAGAATAATAACGAAGTAAAAGGTATTATCAGCTATTATTTCCGCGACAGTTACCAGAGCTTTTATGTAAAAGGCACTTACAATCAGCGTACAAGGGAAGTGCTGATCAAAGACGTTCCCATTACCTATTTCCGGGCATCCGCCAGCAATGGCGTGGAATGCATTATGGACCTGAGGGCTATTCTTACGGCTTCACGGGTAAGCACCAGCATTAAAGGCGTGTTTACTACCCAGGGTAAATATAAATATACCTGCCCCGATATTGCCTTTGACTTTGTATATGGCGAAGCGCTTAATACAGACAGTTTAATAGACAAATTTGCCGCTATCAAAAAAATATGGCGCCCTTCTGAAGAAGATGTGGTGGTAAATGATCAGAAAATATATGTTCCAGACTCCATAGACCTGAAAGTTAAGGAACCCTCCGCCGAAAAAATGGAAGCGCAAAAAATACTGGAAGAATTTACTAAGCGAAAAGAAGTAGTAGGCCGGGAAATATGGGTGCATTCCGATTCGCTCCGGCTTACCTTTTACGACAATGGAATAGTAGATGGCGACAGCATTTCTGTTTTCTTTAATAAAGAACCCGTGGCCACGCACCAATCGCTCAGCGAAAGAGGAATTGTATTTTATACCGTTTTAGATACTACAAAAGCATACAATGAAATAAGCATGTTTGCCGAAAACCTGGGAAGCATAGCCCCCAACACGGCTTTAATGGTATTGACCGATGGTGTAAACCGCCACGAAATATTTCTTTCGAGCAGTTTAACACAAAACTCTACCATAAGGATACGCCGGAAACGATGATGTTTTCTGCAAAATTATTGTACATACACTTTGTACCCCCACGCAGCCAGTTCAAACCATTGGTCGGCCGAACAATCTTTTTCTTCCCCATTGAAGAGTTCCGTGTATTTTCCTGTAATACCGCTGTCCTTATGTATAAACCGGCTGGGATACGGAGATAAGTTCAGCAATACCAATACGGCGTGGATACCACATTTTCTTACGTAGCCAAAAATATGTTCATCCAGTTTAAAATCCAGTATGCTTGTTTCTGCCTTTCCATTGCCCGAGGCTAAGGCTGGATTTTCTGTTCTGAGAGTAAGCAATTTCCTGTAAAACGTTTCTAACGCATATTTATCATTCCACTCAATAACATCTTTGTCAAAAAATTGTAATCTTTTCAGGTTGGGTAATTCCTGTCCGCTGTATAGTAATGGAATACCATCCCATGTGCAGCTAAATACGGCCAGCGCGGGCGCCATATCGCCATACTTTTCAAACTCCGTTCCATTCCAGCTATTTTCATCATGGTTGGATGTAAAATACAGTCCAGTTGTTCCCGGGCGAAAAACCGTTTTATATTGGTGCAGCAGATCCTCTAATAAAGAAATATTGCGTTGCTTTTTATAAAAATCTTCTGTTTTATGCATCCAGGTCCAGGCATAGGCCGCATCAAAAACCTCCAGGTAATCAGGATTATCCAAAGCGTCAAATTCCCCTAACCAAAATAAAGGTTTAACCTGGTCCAATACGGGCCTGGCCTTTTTCCAGAAATCCAGCTCCACCCAAAAAGCAAGGTCGCATCGAAATCCATCAATATCACATTCCTTTATCCAAAAAGCCATGGCATCAATCATTGCCTTAACCAGATCCGGATTATTGAAATCCAGTTCAATAATATCATCCATCCCCGAAGCGGCTTTAAAATTCCCGTCTCCATCTCTTTTATAATATTCAGGATGTGTTTTCGTCCATACATGATCCCAGCCGGTATGATTGGCCACCCAATCTAAAATTACTTTAAATCCTGACTGGTGTGCCATACGGATCAGCTCTTTGAAATCAGCTAATGTGCCAAATTCGGGGTTTACAGTAGTATAATCAGAGCAGGCATAATAGCTGCCCATAGTACCTTTCATTTTTTCTTTTGCAATAGGCGTTACCGGCATGAACCATAACGTTTCCACACCCATTTTCCTTAGCCTTGGAAGTTCCCCCGCAAAAGCATTGAAAGTACCCGCTTTTGTATATTGGCGAAGGTTTATTTCGTATACATTGGTATGATGCCTCCACGCTACCCGCTGGTGTTCTGTATGCATAGTGATGTTGATTATCTGTTCATAAAAAAATGGGTACTAACCCGTCAGGCGGGAAGATAATATATTTTGTTGAAGTACACGGGTACAGCACTGACATTGCAGGGCATATGGTTTTTCTTTCAACAGATAGGATTATAGCTGCATAGATGCACATAGGGATTTGCTCTCTCCTATTGCGTTTCTATGCCCCTGCTGTGTCTATATGTTTTGAATTTCTTTTTATTAACACATAGGAGGAGCATAGGCACATAGGTACACATAGGTTTTCTATTCTAAAGTGCCGGATATTCCACTTATACCAAACTTCGTACCTTCGTTGGATTGTATTTTCCATTTGCATGAAACAGTTTAACGTTCCTATCATATACCGCAGTCCGCTTATCTCTGCCATAAAACAAAAGCGTAAACAGCAGGATAAGATGAAGAAAGACTTCACCCCTACCCTGCTTAACCTGGGTGATTTGCATATTTACCTGGCAAGGCATTTTGGATTTTGCTATGGGGTGGAAAATGCTATTGAAATAGCTTTCCGCACAGTGGATGAAAACCCGGATAAACGTATTTTTTTACTGAGTGAAATGATACATAATCCGCATGTAAACGAAGACCTGCAGGAAAGAGGTGTGCGATTTCTCCAGGACACGCATGGGAAACAATTATTACCTTTTGAATCGCTCACGGCTGATGATATTGTTATTACCCCTGCTTTCGGCACTACGCTCCATATCGAAAAGCAGCTACATGATATAGGACTCGAAACCAAACGATTTAATACTACCTGTCCGTTTGTTGAAAAAGTATGGAACCGTTCCGAACAAATTGCAATGAGGGGCTACAGCATTGTAATACACGGAAAGCCCCGGCATGAAGAAACCCGCGCCACTTTCTCGCACAGCGCCGTTAATGCACCCGCGGTAGTGGTAAAGGACATGAAGGAAGCTATAGCGCTTGGCAAATACATTACCGGCGAAAAAACAACGGCGGAGTTTAATAAGGAGTTTGAAGATAGGTTCTCGCAGGGATTTGACCCCTTGAAACACCTGCAGCGCATAGGTGTTGTAAATCAAACTACCATGCTGGCAGCCGACACACAGGCTATAGCTGATTATCTTAAACAGGTAATGGTACAACACTACGGGTTAACCGAAGATACCCTGGCAGAACGTTTTGCCGATACAAGAGATACGTTGTGCTATGCTACCAATGACAATCAGACCGCTGTTTCGGGAATGCTGGATACCGATGCCCATATAGCCCTTGTAATAGGCGGCTACAACAGTTCCAACACCTCTCACCTGGTAGAATTATGTGAAGAAAAATTACCCACTTATTTTATTAGCAGCGAAGCTAAGATCCATTCAAAGGAAAAAATTCTTCACTATAATTTTCATACCAAGCAGGAAGTAGTAACTACGGGCTTTCTTCCCCCGCATACTCCTACCAAACTGCTCATTACCAGCGGCGCTTCCTGCCCCGATGCCCTCGTGGAAAATGTGATCAGGAAGATGGCTTCTTTTTATGATGCGGAAGATAAAATTGAAGCGTTAATCCGGGAATGGACTATAGCGGCTTCCGTTCCCACGTAGTAAGGGGAATACATTCCTTTAGGAATATAGGATTTCATATTGCCATCAGGCAACGCGCTATGGGTTTTTCCTTGTGTTCTTGTGACTTACGTGGTAAATATTCAAAAACATAAACAATAACAAACCAATTCTCATTTCCGGATATCCGGAACTCCCGTTTTTTAAGGCAGGTGCTTAATGATACCATCCATAAAACCTCACCTTTCCTTTTGAATTGATCTCCAGCGTTGGAGCGGGAAATTTAAAAGGCTTCAGGAGGTAAGTTGCCGCATCAACCGGTGCAATGGAACGTACCCTGAAAAGATCCGCATCGGGTGATAACATAAACCGGCGTGTTCGTTCAAAGTGCGGAACAAGGTTTCCCTTAATACTATCAGGATTTTCATGCCCGCCAATCATGCCATCCGCTCCATATCCCAATGCAAAAGCAGGCCAGTTAGGGAAAGAAGATGAAGCCGGCAGGAACGATCTTATATTAAAGGATAGCCAGTAGCTCTGACCGTTATAATCTTTGAGTATGCGGGATGCCCATGATTTACCCAGCTCGCCACCGTGGTATTGCGCATAAGGTGAAAAGTGCGCAGAAAATTTCATCGTAACCCGTTGTTCATCCCACCAGCGTTGCTGCGAAGCAAATATAGCAGTGCCCACCAGGTTGGCCAGCATATCGCCCCTGGAAAATCCCCAGTGCGTGGAAAATCCGTCTAAAATTTCAATAACAGTTAATCCGCCAAGCGCAGTAGCTGCGCCAATAACGATAGCATCATTTTTTTTAACCCCGCACCACCGCATCATATCATATTGCAGCACGCCTATATTATAAGCCGTTGCAGCGTGGCCTATTTTATCCATTTGCAGCCACTCCCTGTTATCGTTGAATAAATGAAACCTGCTCCGGGGAAATTTTTTATACCACAAATAATATAACCCAATACTTACGGCAGTACCCACAGCTACTTCTGTAATTACCACTTTTTTGAGCCTGTTGGGCCGGTAGGTATCGGAAGGCGGAAGAAAATGCTGGGTATGCGCCGGTTCTGTTACGCAGCATAATACTGCAAAAAAACAAAGCTTAGATATAATACGATTGAACCTGTGCATATTACAAGATAACGAAGTAACAAAAAAATTAGCAGTTATGCGTTTGTCCTGGATGCATTCCAAATAGCCGGATGCTGGTTAAGCGTTTTGTGCACACACAAACCACGGTATCCCCTTTTTGCCGGCTCAATGTATAATATCGTATTTTTGCCGTATGAATTTAGCATACAAACACTTGCTTCCTGCAGATTTCGCTGCATCATCAAGGGTATGGATATACCAGTGCAGCCGGCCATTTACCCTATCTGAAGTATTACAGGCGGAAGAAATATTGAACAACTTTTCACAGCAATGGCATGCCCATGGCGCCGGTGTAAAAAACTTCGCTACTGTTTTTTTTGGACAGTTTATTATACTGATGGCAGACGAAACCCACACCCATGTAAGCGGATGCAGCACCGATAGCTCGGTTAGGATAATTAAAGAAATGGAAAAACAATTTGGCGTTACATTGTTCGACAGGCAAACATTGGCCTTTGTAGTGAAGGACAAAATACAACTGCTCCCCATGAACCAGTTAGCCTATGCCATGGAAAACAGTTTCATTACGGCAGATACCCTGTATTTTAACAATACGGTGCAAACCAAAAAAGAACTGGAAAACAACTGGCTGATCAGTGTTAAAGATAGCTGGTTGGCCCGGAAACTGGCATTTCCACCCGTTATATCCTGAATTATTTTATGATATTCGCCGGCGAACCTATCTTTATAAAAAATACGGGTAATGATTGTTGAAAAAGATAAAATAGTAAGTATTCAATACAATGCCACCGATGAAACAGGCGCTGTGGTTGACAGTAATACGGAATTTGAACCCTTAGCCTATTTGCATGGGCATGGTAATATTTTGCAAAGCTTAGAAGAAGCGCTGGAAGGCCTACAAATAGCAGAAGAAAAAAAGGTAACATTAACTCCGGGAGAAGCGTACGGCGATTTTAATCCTGAGCTGGTGTTTGAGGTAAGCCGGGAACAGTTTCCCGAGGGCGCCGAACAGGTACAATTGGGTACAATGGTGCAGTCTTCAGACGGGCAGGAGTTATTGATCACCGATATTGATGGTGATAAAATTGTTTTAGATGGCAACCATCCGCTGGCCGGAAGAACCTTACATTTTAGCGTAACCATAAAAAATATCAGGCAGCCAACCGAAGAAGAATTATCGCACGGGCATGTACATGACGCGCATACGCACAACAATAGCTGCGGCGATGGTTGTGGATGCCATTAGTAGTGGTAAGTAGTAAATAGTGTAAGTAATAAGTGGTAAGAAGTGCTAAACCATACTTCTAAGACGCGCTTCTTTTTCAAGGAGCTTTTTAAGCAGAACAATCTGGTTAGCGCCGCGAACAAAGTTATGACCTTCATACTTTGCACCGTAGTATTGATCATCATTCAAATGATCGGTTATAAAACGCAGCGCCTGCATATAAATAAGATAACAGGCCGCATCAAAAAAGGCTGCTTTTTCCGCCGTACTTAGCGCAGCCTCTACTCCCTGAAGATAGCCCTGAACGATGGACTTATAGTATTCTTCCCTGATCTCAATCTGTGAAAAATCTTTTTCCTCTTCACTTACAGGCGAAAGACAGGTACGCATCATATCACCCACATCACTGATGAAATATCCGGGCATTACCGTATCCAGGTCTATTACACATAAACCCTTATCGTTTTCATCAAACAAAACATTACTGATCTTTGTATCATGATGCGTAACCCTTAACCTGAAATCGGGGTTTTGTTTCATCGCATCAAATCTCCTTACAATATATTCCTGCTCCTTTAACCATTTTATTTCCGTCTTCGCATTTTCAATACGGATGGAATTGCCTTCCTGCAGCGACTGAAGAAACTGCCGGTAGCGAAGCGTAAGATTATGAAAATCAGGAATGGTAACTTTTAATTCATTAACCGGAAAACCATCCAGCAAATGCGTGAACCTCCCGAATTGCTTCGCTGCTTCAAAAGCCTGTTGCGGCGTTTGAACCACATCAACCGTATGCGATTTTTTTACAAAAGGTACCAGCCGGAAGTACCCTTCTCCCTCCATAAAATAAATATCGGACCCTTCAACCGTAAATAAGTTCCTCACAAAAAAATAATCCGGGTGATGCGCGGCAAGATAAGCACCAATAATACGGATATTGTGCGCTATGTCTTCCGGCGATTTAAATACATGGTGGTTAATACGCTGCAGTATGTAGGAATTGCCATTATCCCGTTGGTTTACCTTCCACGTATTATTGATCAACCCTGATCCAAAGGACTTTACTTCCAATGCAGAAAAATCCAAACCGTATGTTTGTAATACCTGTTGTAACATTTGCTTGAAATTGCTTAAAGGTAGAAGAAAAACAAACCAGACCGCTTGTTTTACATCCTTATCTCTAAATTTCACACAAACGTTTCCGTAAATTTAAATACTGCAAATAACAAAGCAAATGCAAAATCTGAAATCTAAAACCTGAAGTGAAATGCAAATCATTTCCTCACTTTCACATTCCCACACTCCCACATTTTCAAATTCCCCTTGCTCTCCTGTGAATTTATAATTACCTTTTGAAACAATATCAACAAATAACAGATGGAAAATACAAAAGACCTTCGCCTTGCGGTTTTAATAGATGCCGATAATATTCCTTACCGGCTCATTAGTGGTATACTGGAAGAAGTTGCCAAGTATGGCTCACCTACCTTTAAACGCATTTATGCCGACTGGACCAAGCCGCATGTGGCAGGATGGAAAACGGTTTTATTGGATCATGCCATTACCCCGGTGCAGCAATACAGCTATACTACGGGCAAAAATTCGTCTGACTCGGCAATGATTATTGACGCGATGGATATTTTATATACCGGCAGGGTAGATGGTTTTTGCATTGTAAGCAGCGACAGCGATTTTACCCGGCTGGCAACGCGCCTGCGGGAAGCCGGTATGAAAGTGTTTGGCATGGGCGAACAAAAAACGCCCGGTGCCTTTAGGGCGGCATGCGACAAGTTTATTTATATAGAAATACTGATGCAGGAAGAAGCCCTGCCAAAGCCTGCCCGGCAGAAAGAAACAGCTAAAAAAGAAAAGATACTGAATAAAGCAGATAAGCCCTTTGTGAACCTGCTTACCGGCAGCATTAATGATCTTGCAGACGAAAACGGATGGGCATTCCTGGGAGACCTGGGAAACCTGCTGCTCAAAAAACGTCCCGATTTTGATCCGCGCAATTACGGTTATGCTAAACTGTTACCACTTATTAAAAGCTTACCCGGCTTTGAAATTGACGAGCGTGACACCGGAAGAAAACATGTAAAGCTGGTGTATATCAGGGCTAAGCAGCCAGCATAACACTACACCGTTAAAGGCGGACCTACTACCTCCATTTCATGGGCCAGGAATAACCGGGCAATTTCTTCCGGAGAAGGTGGATTTGTGAAAGCTGCTAATGCTACAAAAAAATCCTCCAGTTTACCGGCAGGCTGCAGCATCACGGTCATCTTTCCGCTTTCACTTAATTGCGACCACGCATGGGGTAGCTTTCGCGGAAGAAAAATGCTGTCACCGGCATTGAGATCATAGATGCTATCCCCTGCCCGAAAACGATAACTTCCTTCCAGCACGTAAAAAACTTCGTCCTGGTACGGATGAACATGCAGGGGCGTTCCCTTTTTGGGTGATACACTTGTTTGCTCAAAAATAGCCAGGTCACCATTGGTATCTTTTCCCGATACTTTTACATCAATGGTATTGGCGTTAACGCCTTTCAACTGAATATGACCGTGATAACGACCCTCTCCCGCTTTCGTTTTAAACCCCTTTTCTTCGCGGTTAACCTGCCCAAAATGCCGCCCAAAACCTGCTGCAGGAGCAACAGACAATAAGGACAGCATGAATTTACTTCGTTTCATTTTTCATTTGAAGTTCTGACATAAAAAGGATTCCGGCTATCACATAAAAAGGGGATATTTTTTTCCGAAATCTCCGCTCCGCTGTACGAAGTCTCCAGACTGCTATGTAGAAAAGCATAGTGAGGTGTAATATGTACGAGCAACTTCACATAAAATTAGATTTTAAAATTCAGTAATCAAAATAATCCCCGACTTACATAATTACTGTTAACCGTCAATTTACAAAATTCCAGAAAATGCCCAGTTTAAAGAGTAAACCCTGGTAGGGATATAATGGCGCAGCCATATTGTTGTTGGTAAATGAAAAGCCGTTCAGCTCAAGCGTATTCAGGTTCTCCAGGCGTACAAAAGCGCTGAAACTCCTGATCCTGAAATTCATAAAGGCAGCAATGTCGGGCAAATTTGCTATGCGAATGCTGTCTTGCGGGAAGAACTGCCCCGTTACGGGAGAATAATTATCGGCGGTATAGGGTGTATAGTACCTGGAATCTAAGCCTATAGCAATATTCAGGTTCCTAAAGAATTGTCCCTGGAAAACAATGCGGTTGCGTAAATAAAGCAGCGGAATATTAACGGGCGTATTACCGGCTGTTTTTTGAAGGACCACGTCTGCATACCAATGCCAGAATTTACTTATCCGGAAATCTTTGCTGCCTTTAATTTGCAGCACGTTAAAGGGAGCGGTTTGCTGATCTGCTTCATAAAAATTCTTAAAATACGCGTAATTGCCAATAAGATAATAATGCCCGCTGAGCTGTAGTTGTAAAGCAGGAACCGTAAGCGTACTGAACAGGTGAGAAATATTTTCTTTGTTAGTACCATCCGCAGGCGCCACTACAGGAAATCCGCTTGTATTACGCAGCAGGTAAGATGGTGTTCGGTTTGCATTTTCAAAACCCACCTGCAGCGATCCCAGTTTGCGGCCCAGTAGTCTTTGCAGGCTTACATAGGCCCGGTAATCGCCGGCATTAAACCCGGTAGGGTATAGTTGGGCATAAGCCTCCATGTCCCATTTTTTATTTCGGGTGCGGTTCCTGTATTCTCCATGAAGGAGAATATTATACAGCATATCGCGTGTGAGATCAGATTTTTTAAGGGACAGGTTTTGCATGCTGGCGCCCACCTTCAAGAATTGTTGTTGATTTTTGATATCTGGAAACTGGTAGATAGAGAAATCGTTAACCACCTCTTTCCAGGTATTGCTGTATAATATAGTATCACGTGGGCTAAACGATACATCATAGTTCATTTTATAAAAAGCGCTGTCGGGTGCAATATCCTGAAACAGGTACTTATACGTGTTGTACTGAAGCGTATGTTCAATTCTGAACCGGGGATAAAAAAGCTTGATAACGGTAGAGTCGGTTACCAATGAATCCTTCTTTCCGAAATCGTATTGTTGCCTCACCAATAGCTTAAGCTGGTTATATTTATTCCCGGTTTTTAATTGCGTGTTAAACGGGTCGCGGCTGTAGGTGGCATCGCCTGCGGTATTGATAGGAATATTAAAGCGGTCTGAATAGGTACCCGTTTTATCTACCAGGAAGCTATCATTGGCTATGCCCCCGTTTTCGGCAGATTGCAGGCTGTTGGTTAGTCCGATAAAATATATGCCATACCTTTTATTGGGCGACTGATAATAAGAATTGAGCCGCAGGTTAGAATGGCTGGTATTCTGGCTTTTAAAAAAGCCGGGGGCATTAATGAGCCTGAACTGGAAAGCAAAATTCCAGTTGGGTTTTATGTTTTGCGTATGTAAGATATTAATGAACTGCTCGGAGCCGCTGCCAATCAGGTAATTTAATTCGGTAAAGGGCCGGGTAGTATTGTAAAACCGCGTTTGTTCAATATTAAAAGCGTAAGCGTCAAAAGCATGAAAACCCGGATCCCATCCCGGCGCTGTTGACGGATTAAACAGCAGGGAAGTAGTAGCTGTACCGTTATTTCCCAGCCATACATATTCAGACTTTAAAGGAATCTTTATATAAAAATCAATCAAAGAAGAATCGAAAGTATAGGAGCGTACCGAATCAATATATTTAAAGCGTATGCTAACAGAGTCTGCAAAAGGGTCGCGGTGTTCGAATTTTATAGAGTCGCCTCCTCCCGACCTGCCCCCTCTGCCCATATTGCTGATATTGCCCAGCCGGCCCGGAAGTCGCTGCGATAAGGCGGGTAGCGCGGAACCCACCAGTATAAATAGCAGTAAGTATGAAAATATTTTCTTCAATGCTGTTAGCTTAATCCTGTTTACGGCGAAAATACCTGAAATCGGCTCATATCTGTTGAAAAAAATGACGGAATCAAATAGCTTTAACTAACGCTTTAAATAAAGCCGTAAGCTTTGGTTCTGCTGCAGATGCCGCCTCCAGCACTTCTTCATGCGTAATAATATTGTCTTCCTCCCTTATGCCTAAATCGGTAATTACGCTTATGCCAAATACCTGTATGCCGGCATGCGCAGCCACAATCACTTCCTGTACGGTACTCATTCCTACGGCGTCTCCTCCCAGCGCAAGAATCATTTTATATTCTGCGCGGGTTTCAAAAGTAGGGCCCGTTACCCCAAAATATACGCCTTCTTTTACGGGGATATCCAGTTGCCCGGCAATTGCTTTTCCTTTCCTGATCAGCGTTTTTGCATAGGGCTCGCTCATATCGGGAAATCGCGGGCCAAAAGCATCCTCGTTTTTGCCTATTAAAGGATTTACCGTTGCCAGGCTGATATGGTCGGTAATAATCATCAGGTCGCCTACGGCAAAAGCGGCATTAACGCCGCCTGCGGCATTGCTAAGGAGCAGCGTGTGAACGCCGAGTAGTTTCATTACACGAATGGGAAAAGCAACTTCAGTGGCAGCATGCCCTTCGTAAAAATGCAGGCGTCCTGCCATTACCACAATATGTTTGTGGCCAATTTGGCCAAAGATCAGCCTGCCCGAATGTCCTTCAACGGTAGAAACAGGAAAATGAGGTATTTCCGTATAGGGGATCTCTTTTTCCACATTCATTTCGCTTACAAAATTGCCCAGTCCGCTGCCCAGCACTATACCTATTTCTGATGGAGTGCTATAGCGGCTCTTAATATATGCAACGGCTTCCGTTATTTTTTCAGGTATTACACGCATGCGGTTTTTTTGTGACCGCAAAGATAAGAACAGGAGAAGGGAAAAAGGAAGATGAAAGGAAAAGGTTCATACGGGGTGTGTAAATGAGGTGGCTTTGCCGAAGATTCGAAGATCAAATCTACAGCATCTTTATTACGATTGGAGTACCAGCAATAGGGTAAAACAATTTCCGGGAAGCACTTCCCTGCAATCCAAAAGTTCAAATAAATGCTATTCCAACAGCTCCGATAGCACTATTCCAATAAAAAAGCCGCTCAGTTTCCAAAAACAGCAGGTAAATATTCCTTACTGCCTTTGCATCTCAGCGACCTTTCGATTTTGTTGTTGCGAAAGCAATCAAAAAATTAATTCAATGTAGCCAGTAACTTTTTATTCAGCGTAACATAATCTTCATTTTTAGCAGTAGCAGCCAGTTCGGTAGATTTATTGGCTGCTGCTATGGCTTCTTTCTTCTTGCCCAGTTTTGCCAGGCATTGGGCTTTCTGGTGCCATATCCAAAACGCGTTGGGTTCTTTTTCCGTTGCTTTATTAAACCAGCCAAGCGCTTTATTGAGGTCTTTGCCATTTTCAAGATAATAAGCCGCGGCTGCGAAATAAGGGAAATCTGCTTTTCCTTCTAAGCTGCTGATCTGCGCATTAACCTTAGTGCTTACATCCGTAGTAATGGGGATAATAACAACTGTTCTGTCCCATCCAATGATCATATTCAGGGAGGATGGTAAGATGTTGTCAAAAGAGATTAAAAAAGACTCCAGTGGAAAAGGAAGATCGGTAGCACTGATTTTAACGCGGGCCACATCCTGGTCTTCTTTGTAAGCGGATGGACTGGTTACATTGAGCTGTTTAGATAAAATTATCGTCCATTCGTAGGCGTTAGGAATAGTAAGCAATCCATATTTTCCGGCAGGGATTTTTTTTCCGCCAAAAGTAACATCATCGCCAAAACTAATAGTGGTAGCACCGTTTGCACCCGTACGCCACACCTTACCGTAAGGTACGAGATCGCCGAATATGGTTCTGCCTTTTACCGCTGGTCTTGAATAAGACAGTTCAATGGCTGATAAGCCAAATTCCTGTTTTACCGTTTGCAGTGGCGAAGGAGCCGGCGTTTTTAATTGTTGCGCTTCTGCAAAACAAATTATCGTAGAAAAAGCGGCGAGAAAAAAAATCTTTTTCATCTGTAGTTGTTTTTTTGGTTGATTAATCAGGTCTTTGTTTTATGCATAAACCCTGCGGTACGCATTCGTTTATTGCACTGTTATTTGTTGCGGCGAAGATAATGTTTACAGCGATGTAATTCAAGGCGGAAAGGAAATTGAAGAGAATTATGCCAGGTTTAACAGAATACCTTCTTTATCCGGGTTGTTTTAGCGGTTAAAACTGAACGGTAAGCGTCACTTTTGCCGTACTGCCGCCTTCCGCTAATTTCCATTGCGGACCTTCTTTTACCACGCGGATGGCTTCTTTATTACACTGCGGACAGGTAGAACGGGTGATCTTAAAATCCGAGAGCCGGCCGTATACGTCAACAGAAAACGACAAGTCAACAAATCCCCGGCTGGTAGTAAATGCCGTTTCGGGTAAACGGGTATTATTCACCAAATAAATATCATAATTGCCCCAGCCATCTGCAGGCGCTGCTTCAGGAGCTTCACCGGGGCTTTCATCCCTTACTGTTACTTTTTTCTTTTGGCTCCCATAGCCCGATACTACAACCTCCGGTAATTGTTTGCCATCGGGTTGAAGAATAATATTATTGACAGGAGCGCCGGCATATAAAACCACTTGCTGCGGTTGAAAGCCTACAGACTTTACATCCGCTACCAATGAGGTATCCCCGCTTAATAATTTAAAATTTCCCCTGGCATCGCTATAGGTACCCGATAATGTGTTGCTGATACGGATATTTACAAAAGGCAATGGTTTGTTATTGTTATCAGTTATTTTGCCGGTAATAATATAGGTGTACACTGCTCCCGAAGCATTGTTTTGCGATGTTGATGCAGGAGTAGTGCGGGGTACGCTTAATATTTTTTTTTCACTTTCCGCTTCTTCCTCTTTCCGCGCCCTTAGTATGGCGGCTGCTGCAGCCTGGTTTGCCGCACTAACCGTTAAATCAGGAAATACGGAATCGTTTTTTGCTTTGGGTTGTGATGCGGCAGAAGATTTTATTTTTTGGGGAGCGGCAGGAGGCAAAGCCGGAGATGCTTTAGCGGGGCTTGGAGGTGGTGTAGTACTTTGTTCCCTGCTTTTGTTCTCCAGCACGGCAGTATCCGTTGCCCCGGCTGTTATTTGGTCTGTGTTTTGTTTTTCCCGTAATGGCTCATTTTTTTGCTGTTTTTCTTTTTGCTGCGCGATATTGTTTCCGGTTGGTGCAAGCCAATACCATGTAAGTCCTGTTCCCAATACAATAAGAATGACTGCTGCGGCGCTCCACCATATTTTTGTGCTGCGCAAAGGCACTACTTTGGCGCCCGCTTTTTGCTGTAATCTTTTTTTAAGGCCCTCTATATCCAACTGAATATCCGGCGGGGAATGCTGCATATAGCCTTCTATTGCCTCAGCAAGAAAAGGGTCCTCCAGCGCGGCTTTTTCCATAGCATGCCTTTCTTCCACAGGCATCTGCCGGTTCAGGTAGCGCTGTATATCCGCTGCCGTATATTGTTTGGTATGTTTATTATTTTCTGGCATTGGTTATTTAGTGAGTAGTGAGTGGTGAGTGGTGATACCCGGTACCTAATCAGTGCCTGCGGTCTGACGCTCCTTCGTTGCGTACCAACCGCCACATTTTCACATTTCCCACATTCCCTTCCTTTTCTCCCTGTATATCATTTTCAAATTTTCAAATTCGCACATTTCCCCATTTTCACTCCTCTCCCATACAATTCTTCAAATTCCTTCTCCCGTTTTGAATATAGCTTCTTACCTTATTCCATTCGTAGCCTGTAATTTCGGCAATTTCATCATAACATTTCTGCTGTAAATAAAAGAGCTGTACTGCTTGCTTCTGTTCATCCGACAGGGTTTCTATACATTTCTCCAATTTAACGAACTGCGCTTCTTTTTCCAGCACGCCATTAAGATGCACCGTTTCTTCCAAATGCATATAATCTGCGTTAAATTCGGTGGTTTTCAGGTTTTTGGGGGTACGCAACTGCATCAGGCAGTAATTGCGGGCAAGCGTATGCAGCCAGCTTTTAAAATTATCCACTTCGTGCAGCCTGAGCTTCTCAACCAGTTCTTCAAAAATACTCATCACAGCATCTTTACTGCGCTCGCTGTCTTTAAAATATTTCAGGCAAACCCCGTATACCAGTTCCATATACCGCTGGTACAGGTCCGACAGCACACGCATATCCTGTGTTTGTTTATACAAAGCAATCAGTTCCGTATCCGTGTTGCCGGCAATTGATATGTTTTTAATAAAATCCAAACAATAAGAAAAAAGTAAAAACCAAAGATAAAAGATAATAAGAAAGGGGGCATAATTACTCCTTTACCTTCTTTTTGCTCAAAATATTTTTACGCTGTGTATGTAATACTTTCCGGCAGGGCATCCATCATTCAAACTAAACCTTAAAAATTATTTGTATGAAGCAATTAACCATTTGCGGCATTATAATTATTGCCGCCTTAACGGCATTTTTGCCGCGCACTTCTTTTACGGTAAAAGGTAAAGTAACCGATAGCACAGGCGCTGTCCTTTCCGCGGTATCTGTTACGGAAAAAGCCACGGCAAATATTACCCAAACCGATACCAATGGCAACTTTGTCATTACCGTTGCCAATGCCGGCGCCATACTGGTTTTTTCATCCGTTGGGTTCAATACCAAAGAAATAAAAATATCGGGCCAATCAATGCTGCATGTGCAGTTGTGCGGATCGGCAGCAAACCTGGAGGAAGTTGTAGTTACAGCATATAGTGCTGTTAAAAAGAAAAGCGTTACAGGAGCGGTAGTGGAAGAGAAAGAGGCGGATATGATGCTGCAGGGTATGGCGGCAGGCGCAGCAATAAGGGCAAATGCTTCCTATCCTTCGCCCGCTGCTAAGCAAATACGTAATCATAATTACCGGTTGCACCAGCAACGGGATGAAGGGTTTAATACTGAAGATTATGATGGCATTGCTGAAAACCGTTTTCTTACGGTGAAAGATAATCCGTTGTCTACTTTTTCTATAGATGTAGATGCGGCTTCCTATAGTAATGTACGGCGTTATGTAAACAACGGGCAGTTACCACCTGCCGGGGCAGTGCGTATTGAAGAAATGGTTAATTATTTTCATTACGATTATCCGCAGCCGGAAGATGATAAACCTTTTTCTATTTATACCGAATTGTCTGCGGCGCCCTGGAATAAAGATCATCGCTTAGTATTGGTGAGCCTGCAGGGAAAGAAAGTGGCAACGGAAAATATACCGTCCTCCAACCTGGTTTTTTTGATTGATGTATCGGGTTCAATGGAAGATGCCAATAAGCTGCCCTTAGTAAAGCAATCTATGAAACTGCTTACAGATCAACTGCGCGAAAAGGATAAGGTGGCCATAGTGGTATATGCCGGTAACGCGGGACTGGTATTGCCCGCCACAAGCGGAGCAAATACACAAACCATTAAGGATGCTATTGAAAGGCTAAAGGCAGGTGGCTCTACTGCCGGTGGCGAAGGGATAAAATTAGCTTACAATATAGCCAGGCAAAACTATATGCAGGGCGGTAATAACCGTGTTATTTTATGTACCGATGGCGATTTCAATATAGGTGCCAGCAGCGATGCCGATATGGAAAGGCTGATTGAGCAGGAAAGAAAGAGCGGTGTTTTTTTAACGGTGCTGGGCTACGGCATGGGTAATTATAAAGACAATAAGATGCAAAAGCTGGCCGACAAAGGCAATGGCAATCATGCTTATATTGATGATATGGGTGAAGCGAAGAAAGTATTAGTGAGCGAATTTGGCGGCACTTTATTTACCATTGCCAAAGATGTGAAACTGCAGGTGGAATTTAATCCCGCCAAAGTACAGGCTTACCGTTTAATAGGATACGAAAATCGTTTGCTGCATAAGGAAGATTTCAACAACGATAAAAAAGATGCAGGCGAGCTGGGTAGCGGGCATACCGTTACGGCTTTGTATGAGGTAATACCCGCAGGCGTAAAGAGTAATTTTACAGAAAAAGTTGATCCGCTGAAATACCAGTTCGAAGAAAACAATACGAAAAATAATAATTCTCCCGAGCTGATGACGATCAAATTCAGGTATAAAGATCCGGATGGCGAAAAAAGCAAGCTCATACAACACCCGGTTGTTGACGGGCACATTGCATTAACCCATACTTCCCATAATTTCCGGTTTGCCGCAGCCGTGGCCCAGTTTGGCATGTTGCTCACCCGTTCCGCGTTTATGCAGCAGTCTTCGTACAACAATGTGCTGGCATTGGCTAATTCCGCTATTGGTACTGATCAGGAAGGTTATCGCAAAGGCTTTTTGGAATTAGTGAGGAGAGCAGGAACGCTGGCGAAGAAGGAAAAGCGTGTTGAAAAAGAGGATGAGTTGGTGGGAAGAAAATAGTATGCGGGAAGCAATAAGCATAGCGTACGGCACCTGTGCAGGTGGTACGCTATGTTTTTTATGCATATTACCAATGAATGATCGTATTGATCCGGGTAATAAATAACTGACTGGGGAATGATGATTATAAATTGCAGCGTATTTTTATACGAAGGTTATTTGTAGCATTATGAAATTGAATAAATTTGTATTAGCGCTGTTTATTGCTGTTGGGGTTGGCTGGTTCTTCCCGCAATTCGGTTCCGCCCAAAGTGGTATTCCACTAAATACTATTTGCAGTGCGGGTATTGCGTTCATCTTCTTTTTTTATGGCGTGAAGCTGAGTCCGGAGAAAATAAAGGCGGGATTAAAAAACTGGAAGCTGCATATCGTTATCCAGGCAGCTACGTTTATTATTTGCCCGTTACTTGTATTGATCTGCTATCCTTTCCTGAAAAATGAGCAGCAGGAGATGATCTGGCTGTCTGTGTTTTTTTTAGCCACATTGCCATCCACCGTTTCTTCTTCTGTAGTAATGGTAGCCATGGCAAAAGGTAACCTGCCCGCGGCTATTTTTAATGCCAGCATTTCGGGACTCATTGGCATTTTTTTAACACCATTATGGATGGGATTGTTTTTGCAGCAGCAAAGTGATGTGGATTTTCTGCAAATCTATTTCAGGCTAATGATTGAAATCATTATACCTGTGATAGCGGGAATAGCGGTTCAACGGGGTATCGGGCGCTGGGCTGCCCGGTACGGTAAGCAACTGGCGGTATTTGACAAGAGTGTTATTGTATTAATCGTGTACAAAAGCTTTGCAGAATCATTTTACGATGGTACTTTTTCGGGTATGCAATGGAATGACCTGGCAATAATATGCGTTATTACTATCGTTTTATTTTTTGCATTGTATGGCATTATTTATTTGATCAGCATATTGCTTGCTTTCAATAGGGAAGACAGGATCACCGCGTTGTTTTGCGGCTCAAAAAAATCATTAGTGCATGGCACTGTATTTTCAAAAGTGCTGTTCGGTAACGCGTCTTTCGCAGGGTTTATGCTGCTGCCATTGATGATCTTTCACGCGTTTCAGCTATTTATTGTAAGTTATATAGCAGGTAGGTTTGGAAGGAAAGAATAGCGATAAGAATTTGCTGCGCATAATCAATTCCTGAAAATAAAATACTAAGGTATGTATATCCCTGAAATGAATGCAATGACAGATCGCGGAGAGGTGATTGCCTTCATGAAACAGTTCAGTTTTGCAACTATTATTACTGCCAGGGAAAACCTTCCTGTGGCTACACATCTGCCCTTTCTTGTATCGGTTCACGGCGATAAGATTATACTGACTTCTCATTTTGCAAAGGCAAATGAACAATGGGCAGGGGTTGTTGAAAATAAGGTTTTAGTGATATTTTCGGAACCACATGCGTATATCTCACCCAGGAACTATGATAAGGAGTTAAATGTTCCTACGTGGAACTATATTTCAATTCACGCTTACGGGCAGGGAAGATTAGTTATCCAAACGGATAAGGTTATTGACATACTGGAAGCGACTATTGGTAACTACGAACGGGCTTATATGCGGCAATGGAATAGTTTGCCGGAAGATTTTAAATTGAAGATGATAAAGGGTATTGTGGCTTTTGAAATTGAAGTAACTGAATTGCAGGCAAAGAAAAAACTGAGCCAGAATAAAACGGAGGCCGAACAACGAAGAATCATCAATTCGCTTTCGGGCAGCGATAATGATAATGAGCGGCATATTGCAGAGTATATGAAGCAAAACCTGAAGAGGATATAAAAACATTGTAAAAACTTGCGGATGCAGGATTAGCCCCGGATTGTTATCCTCTTCCGGTTATCCAATACATCAGGCTGCCTGTAACTTCCCTTAAATACATGTCCCAGTTTCTAAGCGCGTTGGCCGATGGGAGTATATAATCGGTTGGCACAACGCTATCCGGGGGCCTTACAAAAAAAGCAGCCGGGTAAGGAATTACTTCTATGCCCGCTTTAATAAAGGTTTTTTGGGCGCGGGGCATATGCATGGCTGAAGTAACCAGCAGGTAGGGCGGGGGAAGATGCAGTGAATCAATAATCTTTTTGGCATTGGCGGCGTTTTCGGCAGTATTTCGGGAATCCCTGTCTACTGCAATGTCTGCAGCAGGTATGCCCATGGCAATAAGTTGTTCCTGCACAAAATCGCCTTCCCTGAAATCGCCCCGGTTAAAAACGGAGCCATCGCCTGCCGCTACAATTATTTTTTTTATATGGCCTGTTTTATACAATAGTGCGGCTTGTATAAATCTATCGCTTTGCTCACTGAAATAGGTTTGTTGATCTGTTTTATTCCTGCCCGCAAAGCCGCCCAATAAAATACCGGTGCTATAATTTTGGACTGCAGCGAATGTTGCTTTTTTAGGTTGATAAACAAGGATGAGCTGACTGATGATAAAAGGATTGGTAAAGAACAGGAGCATAATAGTGCCGGCAATATAACATCTTTTTTTCCGGGTTGCTTTTTTACTGAGCCATCCCCATACAAAAACAATAACAATCCATAATATGGGGCTCAATAATACAATTACCAGCTTAGAAATAGCGAACATCATGCTTCAATATACATTGCAATGCGCAAAAACCCAAAAATGCAAATGAAATATGTGGTTTAGGGTTTGTGGTTTATTCCACTTCAGATTGTTTCACGCCCGCCTGAACAGACGGGCAGGCAGAGCACGCAAAGGAGGAAAGAACGCAAAGGAAGGTTTAAGGGTTTGAGGCAATCAGGTATTAGATTCAGGTGAGCAGGTACGGGTTAGGTTGAATATTTCTTCTTTCACCTCTCACTCTCTTCTCTGTGGTTATAGTTTATTGTTAGTAAACAGCCTTCATTTTCAAATTTCCACCCGCCTATTCAGTCGGGCAGGCATTTTCATAAAGCCGGTATCAAGTCTTTACTGCCGGGTGTATACCTGTAAAATCCTTCCCCGCTTTTTACGCCCAGCTTACCGGCGGCAACCATATTCACCAACAGGGGGCAGGGTGCATATTTGGGGTTACCGAATCCTTCCTGTAAAACTTTTAATATGCTCAGGCAAACATCTAATCCAATAAAATCTGCCAGTTGCAGCGGCCCCATAGGATGCGCCATGCCCAGCTTCATTACGGTGTCAATTTCCTCCACTCCTGCTACTCTTTCATATAAGCTGTACACGGCTTCATTAATCATGGGCATCAAAATGCGGTTGGCAATAAAGCCGGGATAATCGTTAACGATACATGGAATTTTTTGCAGTTGCGTGCTGATAGCCACCACTTCGTTCGTTACTTCCTGCGCTGTAGCATACCCGTTAATGACTTCCACTAATTTCATTACCGGCACGGGATTCATGAAGTGCATGCCTATTACCTTTTCGGGGCGTTTTGTTGCGGCAGCAATGGCTGTTATGGATATGGATGAAGTATTACTGGCCAAAATGGCCGCGGGAGGCGCTAACTCATCTAACTGTGTAAATATTTTTAGTTTAACCGCTTTGTTTTCTGTTGCGGCTTCTATTACCAGGCCGGCGTTGGCCACGCCTGCTTCCATTACTGTAGTGGTATGCAGAGTTGATAATATCCTTTCTTTTGTAGCCTGCGTAATCATTCCTTTGCTCACCTGCCGGTCCGAGTTTTGTGAAATTGTTTGAACGGCTTTTCCCAGCGCGGCTTCATTGGTGTCTATGAGGGTTACATTAAAATGATATTGGGCAAATACATGAGCGATACCGTTGCCCATTGTACCTGCGCCAATTACGGCAATATTTTTTATCATGATCGTATGTTATGAAAGGGGCGATCAGCCAGGAGTCATCAGCGGGCTCCCACCTCTCACGGCTCTCTCTTCTCACCACTACTCACCACTGACTATTCACCAACGCGGTTGCTCAGTATTTTTTTTTGAAATCGCCTCTTTTCCAGGCTTTCACAAACTCACTCCAGGCAAAGGGGTTGAATATATTCATAGGAGGGGCTTGTCCGTTGTAATAATAGCCCTGCGCATTTTTACTTAAAGCATAATTAGTGGCTTCTCCGCCATCGCGGGGTAAAGACCGTGCCAGTACTCTTCGTTTGGCTTCGCTGGTATTTTGCCGGGCAATTTCTATACCATCATCCGGAACATCATTATTAACAAAATCACGCTCAAATTGTTCACGGGTAGGACGCGCTTTTATTATAGCGGTAGGCAGGTAAATGGTATCCTGGGCCATTAATTTAACCATATTGAACTGGTTCCCTTCTAAGTTGGTGGGAATCCTGTCTGTTTCTGTTCTGTAGGATACGTGCGTAAACTGAACTTCATCTCCTTTTAATACCACTATTGAAAAAACACCCTGATCGTTTGTAATGGTACCCCTGTTTTGGCCTTTTACCATTACGGTTACTCCCGGTATGCCCTTTAAGCTGTCATGTGTCATTACTATACCATACAACTGAACAACGGAATCTTTCAATGATTCAAACTGTGCTTTTGCCGCAAAAGGAGCTAATAAGAATGAGAAAAATAAATATCGTAAAAAATATTTCATCAAGCTGTTTAAATGAACTGCAATAATACCTCAAAATCATAACTCCCGCATCCAGTCCTGTAATTTAATCCGAACACAGGAAAAAACCAAAGTAAGCATTTATGGGGTTAACTTTGCCGGGTAATATTTTTTTTAACAAAAAGTTCGGTTCATGAAAGAAAGTGATATTTTAAAAGCGTTGGGGAACGTAATTGAGCCAGATCTGGGCAGGGATCTTGTAACCCTTAACATGGTGAAAGACGTTGTAGTAGAAGGGGATGACGTGTCTTTTACCATTGTACTTACCACGCCGGCATGCCCTTTAAAAGATATGATTAAAAACGCGTGCATTAATGCGGTGCACCTGCTGGTCAATAAAAACGCACAGGTAAATATAAAGTTTACCGCTAATACCAACAGCAACAGAAAAGATAATAAGCATATTTTACCGGGTGTAAAGAATATTATTGCCGTGGTAAGCGGTAAAGGAGGAGTAGGTAAATCAACGGTTGCGGCCAATCTTGCTTTGGCATTGGCGGAAGGCGGCGCTTCGGTAGGGCTGATGGATGCCGATATTTACGGTCCCAGCGTACCTATGATGTTTGGTGTACGGGGCGAAAGACCCCTCATGAAAAAAGAAGGAGAGAAAGGTATTATTATTCCCTTAGAGAAATTTGGTATAAAATTAATGAGCATTGGCTCGCTGGTAGACGAAAAGCAGGCTATAGTATGGCGCGGGCCTATGGCAAGCAGCGCTATCCGCCAGTTTGTAACAGACGTGCAATGGGGAGCGCTGGATTACCTTGTAATTGATATGCCCCCCGGTACCGGCGATATTCATTTAACGCTGGTACAAACGGTGCCGGTAACAGGCGCTGTAGTGGTAACCACTCCCCAGCCTGTAGCCCTGGCGGATGCCAAAAAAGCGATTGCCATGTTTGGACAAGCGCAGATTAAAGTGCCCATCATAGGACTGGTGGAGAATATGAGCTGGTTTACCCCTGCCGAATTGCCTGAAAATAAATATTATATTTTTGGAAAAGACGGCGGCAAAAGATTAGCTGAAGAATTTGATGTGCCTTTTTTAGGACAAATACCATTGGTGCAGGGAATAAGGGAAGGTGGCGATATGGGCATACCGTTAATGGTGAGTGATGATGAAGTTACCCGGAAAGCTTTTATGGGGTTTGCCGGTAATGCCGTTAGAAGCATCGCCATGCGTAATGCCAATATGGAAGCTACTAAAATTGTGGAGATCGTAGTATAATACGCATATAATACAAGTTATCAGCAAAGGTAAAAAATATAGCATCACATAGCTGTGTCTTTTTATGAAGGTAAGAGGGCAAAGATGAAAAGAGGTATGAGATATTTCTCATATAGCTTGTGGAACCCGTGGTGGGCACCCAATGAAAGGAGGGTCAGACCGCACTGAAAAAGCGGTTTGAAATGCACCCGTTTTGAACTATGCATTATTCTAGCAGGCTGAAAGCATTGAGATATTTATCAATGTAATCCTGCATATATTTTGATTTATACTGCATTACGAACCGGGGGTGTTCGAGCGCTATTATTTTTTTAAAGAAGCCATGCGTTTCATTTAGCCTGTTTAATATCTTCTCATTTTTGCCACTGCCCAGGCAAAAGCATATATCGGTATGTATCCCCAGTGCAATGTGTTGTTTGATGCTTCGGATAATAAAGTTATGCGCGGCATCCGTTAATGCCTTATTGTCATAAAAATTATAATTCACTTCTTTGCCCAGGCTGTTTTTTATGGTAAAGCCCAGGGGACATATGGAATTGATATAGAATTTTCCGAAAAACTTTTCTGTTCCGCCATAAGCCTCAATCATATGGTATATAAATACAGAGGAAGGCTCATGGGCCGGTGGCCCGGGATATGCTATCGCGCACTTTTCTGCCAGCCTTTTAGGATCGGTGAAAGGAACGCCTGTTAGGCCTGCCCCAAACCTGCCGGGGTTAATGCCCAGTATGATATGCCGGGGATTGTTATCGTTATAGTATTTTTTATAAAATGCCGATGATACCATTAAACTATTCTTGTTTTCTTTAAAAGGGTTCATTACACGAATACCGGCAGGCAGTTTGGCTGTGAAACGGAGTGATTTGTTAAATGCAATTACTTTGTCGGCAAATGTTGGCATATAGTGAAGGAAGGTAAGTAATTTTAAAAAAGGAAAGCGGAACTATATCAAATCTTACATCTCCAATTTCAAACTAATATATGCATCGTAAAGATTTCATCCGTTCGGGTATTTTATTATGTACACCTTATGTGCTGCCATTGCGCAGCATAATGCTGCCAACCGGCGGTGAAGATTATATAATGACGGTAAACGGGCATATTCCTTCCGCACACGCGGGCTTTACCTTATCGCACGAACATATACTGGTAGATTTTACAGGAGCAGATAAGGTAACTACCTCCCGTTATGATGCGGATGAAGTGTACCATACAGCCCTACCCATTTTGCGGGAGGCAGTACAAAATGGCTGTACAACGCTGGTAGAATGTACGCCTGATTATTTAGGCAGAAATGTTGCCTTACTGCAAAGATTATCCAGAGCCAGCGGGCTGCATATTATTTCGAATACCGGTTATTACGGAGCGGCAAAAGAAAAATTTTTGCCAAAGCACGCTTACGCCAGTTCGGCGAAACAACTGGCAGCCCGATGGATAAGCGAATGGGAAACAGGCATTGAGGGCACGTCTGTTAAACCCGGATTTATCAAAACCGGCATTGATGCCTACCCGTTATCTGCTGTACAGCAAAAGCTCATTGAAGCCGCTGCATTAACACATTTGTCAACAGGGCTTAGTTTTGGAGTGCATACCGGCAATGGGGCGGCGGCGATAGAAGAATTGAACATCATTAAAGCTGCGGGTGTTAGTGCTGATGCCTGGGTGTGGATCCATGCGCAAAACGAAAGTAGCAGGGAAATGCATATTCAGATGGCGAAAGCAGGAGGCTGGGTTTCTTTTGACGGGCTGCATGATAATACGGTACAGCAGTATGTGCAATTTTTAAAAGACATGAAAGCTGAAAGATTGTTGCACAAAGCGCTCATTTCGCACGATGCGGGCTGGTATCATGTTGGCGAACGCGGCGGCGGTATATTCAGACCTTATGATACCGTTTTTACCGCTTTGCTGCCCTTGTTGCGGAAAGAAGGGTTTACAGAAGCTGAAATAAAACAGGTATTTACAGTTAACCCGGCCAAAATGCTAACGGTTAAGGTAAGGAGGGCATAATTTGCCGGTTGTGTTTAAGTTATTTTACGGCATAGTTACTACTACCTTTCCTCTTGTTCTTCCTGTTTCTATTTGCGCGTGGGCTTTCGCCATATCAACAAAAGAAAAAATATGCGAGACGTGCGATTGTATGATGCCTTGCTGCAGCAGGCTGGCTATAGCTTTCATATCGCTTCCAGCGGATTTAACCATAAAGGAATAGCCCTGCATTCCCTTAGCGCCGGCCTTCACTGTAACTGCTTCATTTAGTCCGGAAGGAATACTAACGATGGTAGCGCCTTTTTTCATCACTTCCAAAGAGCGGTCAATGCTTTCTCCACCCAGCGTATCCAGCACAAAATCAATATCCGATACCTGTTCATTCAATGGCGCGGCATTATAGTCAATATGTTCATCGGCCCCAATGTTCAATACAAAATCCCTGTTTGCTGCCGAAGCTGTTCCTGCAACCCATGCGCCAAAATATTTGGCCATTTGTACGGCATAATGTCCTACGCCTCCCCCGGCGGCATGAACCAATACTTTCTGCCCCCTTTGAATAGTAGTAAATGCTTTCATAGCCTGCCATGCCGTTAAAGCGGCAAGCGATGCCGCGGCAGCTTCATTATGCGAAATATTGGAGGGTTTTATGGTAAGATGAGCGGCAGGGGCGGCCGCATACTCCGCATAGGCTTTACCGTGACCCGGAAAGTTAACCATGCCAAATACTTCATCTCCCTTTTTAAATGCGGTAACGCCATTGCCTGCTTCCGCAACCACTCCCGAAATATCCCAACCCAGTATCAAAGGCTTATCCTCTTTTAACGCGTTGTACAGCGCCTTGCCGGAGCGGGTTTTTACATCTACAGGGTTTATGCTCAGCGATTTTACTGCTATCAATACCGCTTCATCTGTAATTGCAGGGATAGGCAGTTCTTTCAAAACCAGGTTTTGGCTTCCTCCCGGCTCTTGTAAAACCAATGCTTTCATATAATGTATGTTTTAATTGTTATTCAAAAGGTATGATCAGTAATTAACGGGTAATAGTTTCATGTATTCATTCAGGTCGGTATGGTCTTTTTTCCGGAATGCGGTTCCGGCAGAAGATAATTTTAAGATGCGCGAAACCCTGAAGTCGCGGTAGTCATTGCGCCACCAGCACCAGGCGATCATGTGCCAGTTAAAAGCATAAAATACAAGACCTATAGGTTCTGTCGCCCGGGAACTTACCTCATCCCTCAGGTTCTGGTATTCTATGTTAAGCATGGTTTGTGTTGCAATGGCATGCTGGATTTCAGATAAATATGCAAAATTATTTCCGCCAAATGCGCAGGTTACAATTTTTATCTGCGATTGCAGTTGCTCCAGCTTTTCTTTCTGGCTTCCGCGCAATACAGATCTGACCTTATTTAATGCCGTTTCGTAGTGTTTTTGAATAGATTGGTCGGAAAAACGGGCAGCAATACGCTCCATCAGTATCAGCGCGTTGGCTTCTTCGTTAGTAAAGGATACGGGCGGTAAAAAGTAGCCCTGCACAATGAAATAACCCCGTCCGGTTTCGAAACTTACCGGCACCCCAATTTCCGCAAGCGCCTTAACATCCCGGTATACTGTGCGGATGCTTATAGAAAACTTTTCAGCAATACGTTCCGCTGGCATATATCTTTTAGATTGCAGCATGGTTAAAATACCCATGAGCCGGTCAATACGATTCAATTGCGTTTTGATTTAGTGGAATTAAAATTACGCACAAAAGCATTCCCACCCATTCAGAAGAAGTATCATACATGCTTGTATTTTAAAAATTTTCATAATAATCGCCATATTCTTTGAATATTTTTCATCAAAATGAAAATATGTTTTTATATATCGCAAGCAATTGTGTATTTTTGACGAAATTTTTTAACCAAAGAAATAAATAGCATTTTTATGTGTGGCATAGTTGGCGTATTTGATTGCAAAACGGGTACGGAATCGCTTCGTCCCCAGATACTTAATATGTCAAAAAAGATCCGGCATCGCGGGCCGGACTGGTCGGGTATATACAGCGATGATCATATTGTTATTGCACACGAGCGTTTGGCCATTGTAGATCCGCAATCGGGCAGGCAGCCATTATATACAAAAGATAAAACCTTAGTGCTTGCGGTAAACGGAGAAATATATAATCACCGGGAGATACGGAAATCATTACCCAATTATGAATTTTTAACCCAGTCGGATTGTGAAGTGATCCTGGCTTTATACCAGGAAAAAGGTATTCATTTCCTGGAAGACCTGAACGGCATCTTTGCCTTTGCCTTATACGATAAAAAGGACGGCTCTTATTTTATCGCCCGGGATCACATCGGCATTATTCCTTTTTATATGGGCTGGGATGAATGGGGCAATTTTTATGTGGCATCTGAACTGAAGGCGCTGGAAGGTGTTTGTAATACTATTAAAGAATTTTTACCCGGCCATTATTTGCATAGCAAAGATGGCGGCTACGAACTGAAACGCTGGTACAAACGCGAATGGGAGCAATATGAAAATGTAAAAGACAATGTTTCTGATATAGCTGTTTTGCGTAAAGCGCTTGAAGACGCCGTACACCGCCAGTTGATGAGCGATGTTCCTTATGGCGTTTTGTTATCGGGTGGGCTCGATTCTTCTATTATAGCGGCAGTAACAAAAAAATTCGCGGCCAAAAGAGTAGAATCCGGCGATACACAGGCTGCCTGGTATCCGCAGTTGCATTCCTTTGCTGTAGGACTTAAAGGTTCGCCCGATCTGGCTGCGGCGCAAAAGGCGGCAGAACATATTGGTACCGTACATCACGAAATTCATTTTACCATACAGGAAGGATTGGATGCTATAAGAGATGTGATCTATCACCTGGAAACTTATGATGTTACTACCATCCGTGCTTCCACACCTATGTACCTGATGGCAAGGATCATTAAATCTATGGGTATAAAAATGGTACTTTCAGGTGAAGGTTCCGATGAGCTGTTTGGGGGTTACCTGTATTTTCACAAAGCGCCCAATCCGGAAGCGTTTCACGAAGAAACCGTACGGAAATTAAGCAAGCTGCACTTATACGATTGCCTGCGGGCCAATAAATCACTGGCTGCCTGGGGAATTGAAGGCCGTGTACCGTTTTTAGATAAGGAGTTCATGGATGTGGCTATGCGGTTAAACCCTGCTGACAAAATGGCCAAAGACGGCAAAATGGAAAAGTGGATACTGCGTAAGGCTTTTGAAGATTACCTGCCCGAAAGTATTGCGTGGCGTCAGAAAGAACAATTTTCTGATGGTGTGGGCTATAGCTGGATTGATACGCTCAAAACCGTTGCCAACCTTAAAGTAACAGATGAGCAATTAGCCAATGCCAGGTACCGCTTTCCTATCAACCCTCCCATGTCGAAAGAAGAATATCATTACCGTTCTATATTCAATGAGCACTTTCCTTCTGATGCTGCGGCGGCTTGCGTGCCTTCGGTACCCTCGGTTGCCTGCAGTACGCCGGAAGCGCTGGCCTGGGATAAATCTTTCCAGAACCTCAATGATCCCTCGGGACGCGCGGTAGCCAGCGTACACAATATGGCGTATGAAGAAAAATAAAGAGGGGAAAGGCTGTCAGCATTCAGCCCTCAGCTATGAGCAATACAGGAGAAGAAGTACATATCTTATCGTTAGTAGTCTTCACCTGATACCTGGCACCTAATGCCTGTTTACTCTGGTAACACAGGTCCATAATGCAATTTCTTTCCTATCTGGTTCCTGTTGGGGAAAAGAATATCGTGCGCGGTTTCATATCCTTCATCTGAAACCTGGTTAAGCATGCTCCTTTCTCTATAGCGGCGCGCGGCATATACAGCCAATCCGGCTAAAAAACCAACGGCTACCGCAACAAGTATTTTATCTGACTTTTTCATCCTCTGTCTTTTTACAAAGATAAAACAGCAAAGTATATAGCATATTAAATGGCGATAAAATATATACAAGCATGCAGCAACATTTACCGGTATAGTGTGTGGGCATTCATGGCCGGCTTTCTAAAAAAAACTAATTTCGCGGGCAAACAGTAAAGAAGAAAACGACCCGTAAAAAAATAAATACCCTTAAACGGTGTAATTTCCACATTTTAAGCAATGATGACAACTCAATTAGCGCAGCTTTCCTCAACCCTGGAAGGCGAATTGTATAGCGACAAAACAATAAGAACCTTATACGCAACCGATGCTTCGGCTTACCGCGAAATGCCCTTGGCCGTTGCCATGCCCCGCTCCGTAGCGGATATAAAAAAGCTGATCGCTTTTGCTCATGCGCAAAAAACGGCGCTGATACCCCGAACAGCCGGCACTTCACTTGCAGGGCAGGTGGTAGGCAATGGCATCGTAGTGGACGTATCAAAATACTTCACCCGGGTACTTGAATTGAACGCAGAAGAACACTGGGTTCGGGTACAGCCCGGCGTTATACGCGATGAGCTGAATCTTTTTCTTAAGCCACATGGTTTATTCTTCGGTCCGGAAACGTCTACCGCCAACAGGGCAATGATTGGCGGTATGGTAGGCAATAACTCCTGCGGGTCAAATTCTATAGTGTATCGCAGCACCCGCGAGCATTTACTGGAAATAAAAGCGTTGCTGAGCGATGGCTCGGAAGCGGTATTTAAGGCGATGGATATAGATGCGTTTCATGCCAAATGTGAAGCGCCGGATTTGGAAGGAAAGATTTACCGAAGCATACGCGGTTTGTTGAGCAATTACAACACACAGGAAGAGATACGGAAGGAATTTCCTAAAAAAACAGTGGAGAGAAGAAATACGGGATATGCCGTGGATATGCTGCTGGATACGGCGCCGTTTACCGCGGGAGAAGCCGATTTTAATTTTTGCAAACTCATTGCAGGCTCAGAGGGCACGCTGGCCTTTATTACGGAAATAAAACTGAATGTGGTTCCGTTGCCAAAGGAAGCAGGATTGTTATGCGTACATTTTAATACGATAGATGAATCGCTCAGGGCAAATCTTATAGGACTAAAATACAAGCCTTCTGCCAGTGAATTGATAGATCACTATATACTGGAATGTACGAAAGATAATATTGAACAAAGTAAGAATCGCTTTTTTGTACAGGGCGATCCGGGCGCTATACTGGTAATAGAGTTTACACGAAACACAAGAGCGGAAATTACTGCCGTGGCCCAACAGGCGGAAGCGGAAATGAGAGCGGCAGGACTTGGCTATTACTTTCCTTTATTGTTTGGAGAAGACACCAAGAAAATATGGACGTTACGGAAAGCCGGACTGGGCCTGTTAAGCAATTTGCCCGGCGATGATAAGGCTGTGCCGGTAATTGAAGATACGGCGGTTGATGTAAATGACCTGCCGGCATATATCCGGGAGTTTAATGACATTCTTAAGAAGTACAATTTGTATTCTGTGCATTATGCGCATGCCGGCAGCGGCGAAATACATTTACGGCCCATTATCAATCTAAAAACAAAAGAAGGGAATCTCCTTTTCCGGACTATTGCAGAAGAAATAGCCACACTGGTAAAAAAATACAAAGGCTCATTAAGCGGCGAGCATGGCGATGGCAGGTTAAGAGGAGAATTTATCCGGCAAATGATAGGTGAAAAAAATTATGAACTGCTCAAAGCCATAAAGAAGGCCTGGGACCCCAATAATATTTTTAACCCCAATAAAATTGTTGATACGCCGGCCATGAATACCATGCTGCGCTATGAACCCGGCCGGCAAATGCCTGCTTTTAAAACCATTTTCCGTTATCCCAACCAGGATGTATTGCAGCATGCCGAACAATGCAACGGGTCGGGCGATTGCCGCAAAACCCATTTGTCGGGAGGAACAATGTGCCCTTCATACATGGCAACAAAAAATGAAAAAGACACTACAAGAGCAAGAGCGAATATTTTAAGAGAGTTCCTTACGCATTCAGATAAAATAAATCGCTTTGATCATAAAGAAATTTATGAAGTAATGGATTTGTGCCTGAGCTGCAAAGGCTGCAAATCAGAATGCCCCTCCAACGTGGATGTAGCCAAACTAAAAGCGGAATTTTTACAGCAGTATTTTGACGCTAACGGGGTACCCTTGCGGAGCCGCCTTATTGGTAATTTTACCGCATTGTCAAAAGCTGGCGCTATGCTGCCCGGGTTATACAACCTGGTAATGACCGGTAAGCTAACCGCGGGGCTGGTAAAACGCATAGCGGGGTTTGCCCCCGGGCGCTCGATGCCTGAAATGTACAAAATAACATTAAGGCGTTGGTATAAAAGGCACAGGCAACAGGCTGCAAAGCATTATGCCCGGAAAGTGTACCTGTTTTGCGATGAGTTTACCAATTATAACGATACGGAAACCGGCATTAAAGCGATTTTGCTGCTGGAACAATTGGGCTATGAAGTGATTATTCCCGAACATATAGAAAGCGGAAGGTCATGGCTTTCCAAGGGATTGTTACGAAAGGCGAAAACGATAGCGGAAAAGAATGTCAGGCTTTTATCGCCGTTAATAAATGAACAAACCCCGCTCATAGGTATTGAACCCTCCGCCATACTTACTTTCAGAGATGAGTATATTGACCTGGCGGATGATGCTATGCTGGAAGAAACAAAACGTTTGTCGGCAAATGTTTTTACCATAGAAGAGTTTTTAAGCCGTGAGGCAGATGCGGGTAATATTACCGGCGGAATGTTTACAAAGGAACAAAAGAAAATTGTTTTGCATGGTCATTGCCATCAAAAGGCATTGTCTTCTACTGCGCCATCGGTAAAAATATTATCACTTCCGCAAAATTATGCTGTACAAATTATTCCTTCGGGATGCTGCGGTATGGCAGGCTCCTTTGGCTATGAGAAAGAGCATTATGATCTTTCCATGCAAATTGGGGAGCTGGTATTATTGCCCGCCGTTCGCAAACAGGCGGCCGATGTAATTATTGCCGCGCCAGGTACCAGTTGCCGGCACCAGATCAAAGACGGCGCTTCAAGAAAAGCATTGCACCCGGTGGAAATATTGTATGATGCGTTAGCGGACGTTGAAAGAAAATAAGGAGGCTTTAGTTTGCGGGACGGAGTACTATTGTCATTTCGCTTTTAATTTCAGGGGATTTCGATACGTATTCCAGAATTGCAATAATTCAATTTCTTTTTTTCTGCTATTAATACGATAAATCAATGACACTCTTTTATACAAAACAGTATGCCTGATATTTTGCTGCTTCCGGTTACGGGGAGCGCCAATACCCGGTTGCCTTGATAAAACAGAAACCTTCTT
The DNA here is from genome assembly GCF_035497235.1 of Agriterribacter sp. GTDB lineage: Bacteria > Bacteroidota > Bacteroidia > Chitinophagales > Chitinophagaceae > Agriterribacter. Next base: position 35,869 of record NZ_DATJEB010000032.1, on the reverse strand, counting down.
TTCAACCGTTAATGCAAATTTCTTTACTTCATTCGTAACTTTGCATCCAGCACTTTAGTATTTACCGGATAAAAGAAACAATGACAACAAAAAAAATCATATTTTCCTTCCTGCATTTTTTAAAAGGATTATTTGTGAAAAAGGATTGCTGCAGGTGAATGCATTTTTAATTTTAATGTGCGGTTTAACCCTCCTTGCGTTGGGTACCAACCGCATTAATTAAACTGTATTGCATCTCAAATTTTAAATTTCAAATCTCAAATAACCCTTATTTTTGCCAGCTATGACACAGGAGCACATAAAAGATATGAGACAAGCCGTTGGCGTGTTGGGGAGGTTTCTTTGACGTTGCTAACAGGCGCGACAAAATAATAAACGATAAGCAACTTACGCTTTCCTCCGGTTTTTGGGACGACAATGCCCGGGCCACACAAATTCTTAAAGATACTAAGCTCAACGAATATTGGGTAAAGTTGTATGAAGATGTACATACGGCAGTAGAAGACTTTGCCGTGTTGTTCGATTTTTGGAAAGAAGGAGAAGGAACGGAAGATGAAGTAAAAGCTGCGTACGAATTTGCCCATCACCGTATTGAAGAAGCGGAATTTAAAAGTACACTTAACCAGCCCGAAGATGAATTACCCGCTGTGCTGCAAATCAATAGCGGCGCAGGCGGAACGGAAAGCCAGGACTGGGCTGAAATGTTGGCCCGCATGTACCGTATGTACGGCGAGAAACAAGGCTGGAGCGTTAGTGAGTTAGACTGGCAGGAAGGCGATGGGGCCGGCATAAAATCTGCCACTTTGCAATTTGACGGACCCTTTGCCTATGGATTTCTTAAATCGGAAAGCGGTGTGCACCGGCTGGTACGCATTTCACCATTCGACAGCAATGCCCGGCGCCATACTTCCTTTGCCTCCATTTTTGTATATCCGCTGGTAGACGACTCCATTGACATAGCGGTAAGTGCCGCAGACCTGGAGTGGGAATTTTACCGCAGCGGAGGCAAGGGCGGTCAAAATGTAAACAAGGTAGAAACCGCTGTACGATTAAAACATACGCCGTCCGGCATTATTGTAGAATGCCAGCAGAGCCGCACCCAGGGAGAGAACAGGGAGAAAGCGTTAAAAATGCTGAAGAGCCGTTTGTATGAAGAAGAAATACGCAAACGGGAAGAAATGAAAAACGCTTCAAACGCCAACAAGAAAAAGATTGAATGGGGCAGCCAGATACGTTCTTATGTATTTCATCCATACAAAATGATCAAAGACCACCGCACAGAGTATGAAGTAGGCAATGTACAGCCCGTAATGGACGGTGAATTAGATGGCTTTATCAAAGCCTACCTGATGATGGAAAAGGAAGCGGAAACGCATTCCTGATTTGGAATAGCGGCACAACGGGTAACCCGTATTTTTAAAAATTAGCAGCATAACCAATATTTAAGTGTATATTCGTAAGGATAACAATTTGAGTTTATCAGCATTTTGTAAGTGAATGATTCCTGCTATTGGTTAGCCATCTTTTTTACCGCTGCTTTTTTCTCAGATCATTTTTATTCTTAAAATAATTTAAAGAAATGAACATTTATGTTTCAAATCTAAGTTTTGCCGTAGTGGATGCAGACTTAGTAAAACAATTTTCACAATACGGCGAAGTAAATTCCGTAAACATCATCATGGATAAAATTACCAACAGGAGCAGAGGTTTTGCCTTTGTAGATATGCCTGAAAACAGTGCCGCGGAAAAAGCTATCCGTGAACTGAATGGCGCATCTCTTGACGGACGGGTTATTAAAGTAAACGAAGCCCGGCAAAAAGAAGATAGAAATAAGTCTTCCTCTTATTAAAGAAATCAGAAGGGGCTGTCTAAAAAGTAATATTTTGCCACAAAGTCTCTAAGGCACGAAGAAAATAAAACCTGAAGATCAGCGCTATGTTTCTTAGGGGCTTAGCGGCATATCTTCTATACCAGCCCTTTTGAGACAGCCCCTTACTTATGCTTTTAACTAAAAGAATGTACATTCTGTAACTTTTAACCTTAGCAGGTGTTACCTGCCGGAATATGACAATTACTGACGCGGATAAAATTTTAAAACACTTAGTATTCAATTTGTATAAAGAGCTTTACGGATGCGGTATTAAATTAAGAAAAGAAGAGTTAATAGATCATCCCATGGAATCTGAGCTTAGCTTTTTGGGCAGATATACCATTAATATTAACCAGGCAGCTTTGTCGTTGTCCACCAATGAGTTTACTGTTTGCCTGTCACACCAATTAAGCAAGATAGTGGAATTCCGGAGCATGAACCTGTTATCAAAAATAAAAGACACGCTGTTTTCAAGATACTCTCCCTCCTATTTCATTGGCCGGGAAAAAAGGGCCAAAACCATGACGGCAAAAAGAAGCAAACAAACGCCCTATGCTACGGCAAACAGTTAATAGCCGTAATGCAATTACACTTTTGACAACCGGGTAAACGCCATTCCATTAAATAAAATAGGTGGTGTTGTTTTATATACTTAATTTATCCGGAAAGTTTTTATATGAATATACAGATATCCAACATCAGCCTTAATACCATTGATGCCGATGTACGGAAGCTATTTTCTCCTTTTGGTACAGTTGATTCTGTAATGGTAGTCCGCAACAAATTTAACGGGCGTTCAAAAGGCAGTGCCATTATAAATATGCCTTCTGATGCACAGGGCAGGCAGGCTATTATTTCATTGCATCAAACAATGATGGATGGAAAAAAGGTGTCGGTAGATGAGCTTCGCGATCCATTGTAGTTTTACCGGAATTATTAAAAAGAAAAGGGCCGCCCTTTTAAAAGCAGCCCCTTATCAATAAATAGCCATGCTATACTTACTTTAGAAACCCGGGTTGTTCGGCAACAAATTAGGATTAACATCTGTTTCCTGCTTGGGTACAGGAAAGAGCAATTGCTTTTCAGTAAATGTTGCATTGAAAACCGTTGTATGCCCAATAAAATCATCCCAGTTACCCGTTACATCGTTGTGTACTTTACGTGTTCTCAGCATATCAAACCACATCTTATTTTCAAAGCATAATTCAAAATAGCGCTGCAGCCAAACTTCTTTTTCAAAAGCATCCTGGCTCAATGCTCCAATTGGAGCAAGTTTAGCTCTCTGGCGAATAGCATTAACGTATGCTATCGCATTTGAATTGGGCGCGCCTTCTGCCCGGTTGGAAGCTTCAGCATACATGAGGTACACATCGGCTAAACGGTACAGGGTATAATTCAAATCCGATTTTACCGTGTTAACTACTGCCACCGAATCAAACCATTTGTAAATATATGGGCCTTTAAATGTTACCACTGTTCCGGGCGATTTAGCGCTGGGATAACTGCTGTAAAAAAACTGGCGTTCCTGCACCCGTTTATCACCTGCAGGAAAAGAGGCAATAAACTGGGGCGTTGGATATACCGATCCGTATTCGTCAGAATATTTAGAAATACCTGAATAGTTGGGAATAGTTAAAGGCGTTAACGGATTGGTGGAAGGTACACTGGCAGCATATTGCACCTGGAAAATAAATTCACCTTTATTTTTGTTGGCAGGATCAATCATATTCTTATACTCCGGGAACAACGTATAGCCACCATTATCTATCACTTCTTTTGAACGTTTGGCCGATTCGGTATAAGCGGCATCTCCACCATTGATTGCAGCGCCCGCATAGGTAAGGTACACATCTGCCAAAATGGATTTTACAACGCTCATGGAAACATACCCTGTAGTATTATTCCATCCCAGTGTTGACTGTTCGGCCAGCAGGAGATCGGGTATAATGATACTATCATAAATGGCTTTTGCCGGAGTACGCGGAAGATTTAATCCATCTACCGACCTGGGTACTTTTGTTACGTTGGGTACAGCGCCATACATCCTTACCAGGAAAAAATAATAGAAAGCCCGGAGCGTATGCGCTTCCGCAAGCAGGTTGGTTTTGGCTTCATCCGTCAATCCCGGCGCATTAATACCCGGAATTTGTTCTATAGCCTGGTTACACGCACCTATTCCTTTATACAGGTTCTGCCACCAGGTATCCACATAAAAAGAAGTGGCATTATAACTCAGGTTCTGAAACAGGGTGAAGTTCGTTTGACCCAGGTCGCTGTTTGATTTACCGGTCATAAATTCCATCAGGTTCCAGGTGTTACCGCCATAGGAAGAGGGCTGACCGCCCAGCATAGCACCCTGCAGGTTCTGGTAACAGGCATTGGCAAAAGCTCTTGCTACTTTAACGCTCGACAAAGACGATTCGGGCGTAATAAAATTCGTAGGTTCCTCTTCAAGGAATTTTTTGCATGAAGCGGTGAGCAAAATAACCGCTCCAATAATAATATATTTAATCTTCTTCATAATTCATTTTTTTATAGTTAGAAATTGAGGGTAACACCTGCATTCCATACGCGCGGCCGGGGATAGGAAAAAAAGTCGAGGTTCTGAGAAAACGAACCGTTAGCACCGTATGAACTGTTATAGGTATCCACTTCCGGATCGTACCCTGTATACTTGGTAATAATAAACAGGTTCTGAACACTTGCGTAAATCCTCAATTTGTTTATTTTAAGCCTGTCTAAAGTGTGGGATGGCAATGTGTAGCCCAGCACAACATTCTGTCCGCGAATAAAAGAACCGTCTTCTACCCACCAGGTATCGAACTTGGAGTCCTGCGCAAATTTGTAATTCCTTACCTGCGATATCATGGTATTCTGATGCTCCGGCGTCCATGCGTCCAATACCGTTTTAAGGCTATTGGCAATCGTCTGCCTGTCTTCTGAAGAATGCTTGAATGTGGCAGCCGTATTTATACCTTCCACAAAACGGATATCAAAAGAAAAATCCCAGTTTTTATAATTGATCGTGCTATTAAAATTACCGGTCCATTTTGGATACGCGTGCCCGATAATGCTATAATTTTCTGAACCATCCGCATTTAGCAGGTACTTCCTGTCGCCCGGCTTTAAACCCTGTGAGGCGGCAAGATCAGTTTCTTTGTCGCTATATGTACCCAGCCTTGTTCTGCCCCAGAAAGAACCAATAGCTTCTCCTACACGCAGGATATTCGTTTGCCCGAGGAAGTTAGGGCCGGGAAATATATCGGCATTACCATCTTTAAGTTTGATGATTTTGTTTTTGTTAGCGGCAAAAATAAAATTGGTTGACCATGTAAAATTTTTCGATTTGATATTAACGGTATTCAGGTTAAGCTCAACGCCGGAGTTTCTAACAGAACCTACATTAATGTACACAAAATTATTATTCAGGCCTGCAGACCATGGGATAGGCGCCTGCAATAACAAATCTTTGGTAACCCGGTTATAATAATCAGCGGTTAAGTTGATGCGGTTATTAAACAAACCCAGTTCAACACCTCCGTCTGCCTGCAATGATATTTCCCATTTCAGGTCGGGATTACCCAGGTAACTTGGAATAAGCGTTGACTGCAGGCTTCCGTTAAGTACCGTAGTGCTTGGCTGTATTTGCGCGATAGACTGGTACTGCCCGATTTCCTGGTTACCAGACGTACCATAACTGGCCCGTACCTTCAGGTTGCTGATGATACTATTGCTGTTGTCCTTCATGAAATTTTCTTCAGACACTCTCCACGCGGCGCCTACCGAGGGGAAGAATGCGTATTTTTTATTGGCGCCGAATTTAGATGACCCATCGTAACGACCGGTAGCAGTAAATAAATATTTATCACTGATATTATAAGTAACGCGGGCAAAATAAGAATTCATTGCCCATTTGTAGTCCTGCGATTCTTCAGCAGAGCGAACAGAACCGGCCTGCAAATAATGCCATTGAAAAATATCATCAATAAAGTTTTGTGCTTCCGCTCTTATTCGTTCCTGGTTGAACTCCTGCCACGAGGCGCCCAGCAAAGCGGTCATTTTATGACCATTACTGAACTCCTTATTCCAGGTAAGATAGTTTTCAGACTGCCAGTAAGTATTGTTGTAAGCGTTCAGGTTGGCAACACCACCCTGGTCCTGCGACAGGTTATGTAAATCTCCGGCAGAGTAGAAATTATTTTTTTGATCATTCAAATTAAATCCAAAATCAGATTTAAAATCAAGGTCTTTTGTAATGTGAAATAACAGGTAGGTATTACCCAGCGTTTGGAAGTTGTTATTGAGCGTATACCTGTTTTGAGCTATGTGCACAGGATTAGCGCCACCTTCCAAACCATCAATATCACTATTGCCGGCCCAGGTGCCATCGGGGTATTTTACAGGAAGAATGGGCACTTCTTCTGTAACCATCCTCGGCACATTTAATCCGCCATTACCGTCTGACACCACCCGTTGACGGGACTTTATTAAAGAAAGGTTACCGCCAATCTTCAGCCACCTGTTTACATCATTATCTAATGTAAACCTGGCAGAATAACGTTTGAAGTTTGAATTTGCCATTATGCCATCCTGGTCTAAATAACCTAAGGAAACGCTGAATAAAGTTTTGTCGTTGCCGCCCTGGAAGTTAAGCTGGTGACTATGCGATACTGCGGGTTTATATACTTCCGATTCCCAGTTGGTATTATAAAGCGGCTTATCATTGGCGTCAAAAAGCAAGGGGAAGTTGGTATGATTTAAAGCTTTGGGAGGCGTCCATACCCCACCCAGCGGATCAAATTTTTGCCCGTTGGCAAAGGACAGGTTGTATACATCCACAAACTCCTGTGCATCAAGCGCAGGTAAATGCCGGTATAGTTCACCAACATTTACGTTTCCATCATAGGTAACGCTTGTACCACCGCTCCTGCCGCGTTTGGTAGTGATCATAATAACACCATTGGCGCCACGTGCACCGTAAATGGCGGTAGAAGAAGCGTCTTTTAATACTTCCAGTGAAGCAATATCATTAGGATTAATGCTGTTGCCATCAACGCCTGCCACACCATCTACTACGTACAGCGGATCAAGACTCGAATTAATAGATCCCAGTCCGCGAACGCGAACCTTAGCTCCGGCACCGGGAGCATTATTATTTACGCTTACATCAACGCCTGCCACTTTTCCCTGTAAAGCCTGCGTAACGTTTGGCACCGGCCGGTCCATTAACTGATCTGCCTTTACTACGGCAACAGCGCCGGTAAGATCAGATTTTTTAGCGGTACCATAACCTATTACCACTATATCAGTGAGGCTGCCCGTTTCAGGCGTTAATGTAATGTTTTGTAACCGGCCCGCATTATTAGCCGGTACTTCAACACTGTTAAAACCCACGTAGCTGATGACCAGTACGGCATTGGCATTACTTACATTAATACTAAAATTACCGTTAGCATCCGTTGTGGTTCCGTTAGTAGTTCCTTTTTCAAGCACGGTTACTCCCGGAAGCGGCTCTCCTTTATCGTTCTTCACTTTTCCTTTAATATCAATCGCATCATTTTTTTCAAAACCACTATTTGCTGATCCGGGTTTAAGCTCCGCATCCCTATTGTAAGGATGTGCAAAAGCGGGAGCATGTAAACCGAAAACACTCAATAGCACCATCTCCGTAAGAAGCAGGTACCTGTTTAACAAATGACGTATGCCATGCCATACGCCGCATTCATTTTTTTTCATATCAGATTTGTTTAAGTTGATGATAGCTGCTGTAAAAGCAGTTTACTTTTTTTACAGAGGAATGAGCTATCCTCCGTATGCTTCATGTGTGTGCTTAGGTAATTGTATTCATATGCAGATAGTTTAAACGAATGAATGAAATAGATACCCTACAAAATGAACACCAGGGGATGCATTTCAAATTGTCGCCGGTTGGTGAAACACCAACCGGGGCGTCCGCCGTGGGCAGTGAAGACACTGCCCATATAAAGCAAAGCAATGCGACAATTTTGAAATGCACCCACACCAGGGATAATGCTTATCGCTTATTTATTCATACATTGTATAATAGCATTACATACATATACCGGGGTGAGCTGACACGGATATGCCTGTAATTAAATTATAACGCAGGTGGGGATGTTGGGAACTTATGCAGGGTCAAAGGAATGTGAAATTTACCGGATATTTCGCTATTGATTTGTTAACCTGAAAAAAATGTTGCAGACCAAAAAGATAACCAACGGGTATTTATTTGCGATGCACAGAACTAAAATATTTTGAAAGAAGAAAAATTATTTATAAACTTTGATCATGATCGCTTGCCAAAAATGAAAACGCCTTTCTACATAGAACATGAACACAGCCCGCCTGCTGCAATACGCATGAGCCTTGTACATTAATGTGCTATTTATTCAAAACAGGTATTGTATGAAAGCAATATTACTTGCCGCTAAGCTTTGCTTCTTTCTGACCGCTGCTTTGTGTTTTAGCCGCTGCAAAAAAAACAACAGTACACCCATTGACAGGCTGAATATCGTATTATACGATAAACCGCTTTCCGTGATCCGGCAGCATATCCAGGGGAAGTGGCAATTGATTTATGGTAAAGGAGGCATTGCCGCTAACAACATACAGCATTTTCGTAACAATTTTTGGAATTTTAATGATGATAGCGTTAAGATTTTAGACGATAATAGTGTGTATGCGGATGCTATTATGCACTGGAATTATGACTTAGGTACCTATACTAATGGTGATTCTACTTTTTTGATGAAATTTTATGACAAGGAAAGTGTTCCATGGGTTTACGTTGTAGAAAGGATTTATAATGACACATTGATATTACACGATCACGCTTCAGACGCCCTTTTTTATCATTTTATCAAATCGAATTAACCAGTTTTATCTCTCCACCGTTAATACACCATTCATTATCCGCCAATGCCCGGGGTAAGAACAGATATACGGATAATCACCTGGAATATCCGGCACACGGAACTTCAGGCTAAACTGCTGATCAGGATTAACCAATGGCGTTGCAAATAAAACATCCGGAACGGAAGGAATATACTGCATACTAACGCCTTCGGGTACCTGCGCAAGCTTATCTGCTGCCGCCCCTACCCTTTCCATGCTGCCGGGTTTTAATACCAGCAAATTGTGTTGCATAAAATCTATATTGGTAAGCACAATTTCTACTATCGTTCCCGCTTTGGCGGTAATTTTTGTTTTCTCAAATTTCATTTGATTCTGCACTGTTTTCATTATAATTACCTGGTCGGGCTTACCCAGGTCAACCTGTTGTGCTTCCGCCAGAAGGGTTTCCATACGTGCATCGTATACCTTACCTATATTTCTTGCGCTGTCTTCATAATCGCCTGCTTTTTTTGCGCCGCTGTTCCAGTAATCATTTGCTATGCGAATGCCGGCATCACGCAAAGGTATTTTAAACAATCCTTTTGCTTTCCCGGTAGCAGCTCCTTTATCATTCAAAAGCAATTCCATTACGCCTCCTTTTAAAAGTTTGGCGGTTACGGAAAAGGTATCAGTAATACTATCCTTGGATTGTATATTAAAAGATTGATTATTTTGGTTAACCTGGAAATGCAATTTCTTAGCATTGTCAACATACACTGCATATCCATTGGCTTTATTGCCCTGAGCTACAATTACTCCTTTTTTACGGTCCTTATTGTTCAATTCCACATTTGCAGTAAAAAACAATTCTCTTCCTGTAAGGTCGGGCAGCAGGTCGGGCCTGATATAAGTATTTTGAGGCAGTGAGAGCACATTTAATTTTGAACGCAGCATTATACGATGAATCAAACCGGCTTTACCCAATTCTACCTGTTCGTTGATGCCGCTGGCTTTAAATGCTTTTTCAAAACCCTGCTGTTGTATGCCCGATGCAATAAACAATGCTTTTTGAATCCATTTATCTTCGGCGCTTCCGCCTTCCTTACTGGCCAGTTTAAATAAAATCTGTCCCAACGTTTCAGATGAAGGAAGATCGCATGCTTTTAATACAGCAGCCAGCACCACACGCAAATCCTTATCTTCAAATATACCAGCCTCAATCAGGGCTTTTGAAACTTCTTCAGTTGCTGGCAACACCTGTATGGCAGCCCTGCGCACTCCTGCCGAAGGATGCTTTAATGCGCCAATGGCAACATTCAGCGCTTCCTTATTATCACCGCTAAAAGCTTTCAGCCCCTGCAATGTCCATAATGCATGCACTGCAGGCGCATTTAAACCAATCTCATCAACCGAAATATTTTCTATAATCTTATACAATTTATCCACTACCTTTTTATCGCCTGATTCCACCAGCAAACGCTGGGCTGTAGTGCGCCAGAACATATTAGAACTGCTCAGCGCTTCGATCAGTTCATCCGGATCATTTTTATCGAGTGATGATATTTTCTCTCCATCCGATTTCTTATAGCGAATACTATAGATGCGCCCCCTGAGTGAATCTCTTATCGGGTTGATATACGCATTTCCCTTGCCGGTTTCATATCCCTGCGGTGTGGGGTTATGCTGGATAATAAAATTATACCAGTCCGCTATCCATACATTTCCATCCGGGCCAACATCAGCCTGAACAGGTCCAAACCAGTCATCGGCGCTTGCCACAAAGTTCCAACCATCCTCACCCTCTTTAAAAGTAGAACCATCGGGTTCAATAATATTGCGATGAATAACCCTGCCGGTGGGTTCGCTTACAAAAGCAATCCTGTTCCAGAATTCTTTCGGATAATTACGCGCTGTATATAAGCTATGCCCGGCCGCAGCAGTGAAACCATTATGCACATCTACCTGCCGCAGGTTTTTGGTTACCACATGCATGGCATAATGACTTTCAATTTTATCTATACCAGTTTCGCCGCCCTGTCCCGACATTTCAAAGTACCGCTTAGGAATAGTGTACGCGGCGCTGTGGGTATTATTGGCTGTAGATATAAAAGCATCAAAATCTTCGGAAAAGCCCAACCCCCAGGTATTATTGGAAGTATTACCCAGGAACTCCAATTGTTTTCCATCGGCGGTAAAATGATATAAGCCCTGGCTAAAGCGCATCGTGTCTTTGCTATCGCCTATCACACCTTTAAAACCGGAATAGCCAACGGTTCCCCATATGGTATTATCGGGGCCGTAACGGAAATTGGAAGGCCCCGCATGCGTATCAAATGTTCCCCAGCCCGAAATGATCTTTTCCCGTACATCCGCTTTATCATCACCATTTGTATCTTTCAAAAATAAAAAGTCGGGCGCCTGCGCCACTACTATTCCACCATTAATAAAAGCAAAGCTGGTAGGTATATTCAGCTTATCGGCAAACACGGTAAATTTATCTGCCTTACCATCTCCATCCGTGTCTTCCAGTATCTTAATCATATCCTTACCTTCCTCTTTATTATCACGCACCATATTGGGATAATCCATGGTTTCCGCTATCCACAGGCGGCCCCTTTCATCCCAATCCATGTGTATAGGTTTGTTTATATCGGGCTCAGCAGCAAAAAGTTTTATTTCAAACCCTACCGGTACCTGTATCAATTTCATAGATTGTTCGGGCAATAAGGGCTCCTGGAATTGCGGCGGCGGGTCACGTTTTTCATAATTAGGCATTCGTGCATCTGTATACTTCGGCTGGGGCGTTTGAAATTGCTCTACCAGTTGTTTTGCATGATCGCCTACCGCCCACATGATACCGTTGTATACTAATTTTAAAAATCCGGGGTTCGCCCATGTTTTTTCATCATGCCCGTAAGCCGTATAAAAAACTCTTCCTTCTCCATAATTGCGCACCCAGGTATAGGGTTCGTGATGACCGCCTTCCACCCGTTCCGTAAGCACTTCTATATTTTTACTGATCTTATCATGCACATAGGTTTCATCCTCGGTAGAAAAAGCAGGCACATCTTTCATTACCGGGTGATCCGGCTTCACAATTACAGCAGTAAAGGAATCGTATTGATGTGTTTTAAACTGGCCCCCGATCAGTTCTACCACTTCCGGTGAATTACGGAAGCACCACGATGCGCAATGCAACGGAATAAACCCTTTACCCGAACGCACATATTCCAGCAGCGCTTTTTCCTGTGGTGCGGTAATACTGTCGTGGTTGGCATATAGCAGCAACCCGTCATATAACTTCAAATCTTCTGTTAACAGATCATCCGGATTGGTAGTGTACGTAATATTGATCCCCTTCTTAAAATATTCCTGCGAAAGCAATTCGGCCAGCTTCTCCGAATCGTGGTGTTTGCTTTTATGCCCGAGAAATAATATTTCCAGCCGCCGGGGCTTATCATCTTTCTCCTGCCGGTTGCAGGCGTTAAACAGTAAAGCAAAACAAAAAATACATAGCAGGGATAGCAAAACATTGCGTTTCATTTGTTCGGTTTTATTTTGATTTAGTCAACTACCGGCATCATGGATGCACATTTGCTGAAAAGAGCAATTATAGCTGATCCGTTTTATGGCATATTATTATACCCTAAATAACAAACAATTCAGGACAAAGTGAAGTCCGGCAGTTTAATGATCTCGCCTCCTTTCTTTGCCGACTCGTGCGCCAGAATACCCACGCAGGTAATATTGGCGGATTGCCTTGCATTGGGAAAAGGTTCTCTTTTTTCCACCAGCGCACTTACAAATTCATGCACCAGGTGCGGATGTGATCCGCCGTGACCTGCGCCCTGTAAAAAAGAGAGGTGCTGGTGTTCATCGGTATCATACACACCGCCGGTAGTAAAGCGCCGGATAGGCTCGGGCAGCAAATGCGCATAATCGGGCGATTCTACTTCTTCCGGGATCTCAGGTTCGGGGCGTTTGGCAGTGTGCACCACTAACGGTTTGCCTTCTATCAACGGCCATTCAACAGATTTTTTTGAGCCATATACTTCAAAGCTTTCGCGGTACTGCCGCGCCGTATCAAATAAAGAGCGGTATACATAAGCGCTGAGATCGGAATTCCTGAATTTGATATGCGTACTCTCTACAGCATAAGGAGAATTGTAAAACGCATGCAGCTCCGATCTTATGGTTCCCGACCCGAAGCACGATACATATTCCGCTTCGGACCTTGTTAACCCCAGCACCGGCCCCACGCAATGTGTGGCATAATACATGGGCGGCAACCCCGGCCAATAATTGGGCCAGCCGTCCATATCCTGCTGGTGACTGGCTTTTAGAAATTGTATTTTCCCCAGTTCTCCTTTTTCATATAATTCTTTCATAAACAAAAACTCCCTGGCGTATACCACGGTTTCCATCATCATATAGGTGAGCCCGGTATCTTTTACCGCCTGCACAATTTGTTTGCATTCTTCCACGGTAGTAGCCATAGGAACAGTACAAGCCACATGTTTACCTGCCTTTAGTGCCTTTAATGACTGCGCCGCATGATCAGGAATGGGCGTGTTGATATGCACCGCATCAATATGGGGATCTTTCAGCAATTCGTCATAATTCGCATATCTTTTCTCAATGCCAAAAGCATCTCCTGCTTTTTCTAAACTTTCTTTGTTTCGCTGGCAAATCGCGTACATATTTGCGTTAGGATGCCGCTGGTAGATAGGAATAAATTCGGCGCCAAAACCAAGTCCTATAATGGCGATGTTGATTTTTTGAGAAGACATAAAGCAATAGGCTTATATTAAATAAATAATTACAGGTTAAAAGCGAATGAACACTGGTCAACACACGATTGCAGCACCGGCTTCCTTTTTTTTGACTGAACCCATACGGGAAACAGAAAAACAATCGTACTAAATTACGCTTAATTACGTACCTGTAATTTATCGGATTATGTCCAATACCGACTTTATTTTATCCTAAAAACGGAAGAAACTGCCAGATCATGAAAAAATCATAGAACTGAGAACTGCTCACGATACCCTTTTGGCGTCATCTTCATATACAGTCTGAACTGGCGGTTGAAGTTTGACAAAGTATTAAATCCGCATTCATAGCTTACCTGGTTAATGGTTTTTCCGTCTTCTTCACTTAATAACTTACAGGCATGCCTGATACGCAGTTCAGTAATAAAATCGGAAAATGATTTACTGGTTTTCATTCTGAAATAGCGGCTGAATGAAGTAGGCGTCATACTAAGCAAGTCGGCTAATTCCTGCAGGGCAATGCGGCTGCGGAAGTGCTGGGCGGCATAATTATACACTACATTGATACGCCGGGTTTCTGATTCTTTTAACCCGTATATATAATCAGCATTATGCAATAAATGATAGTTTTTTGCCTGTGCCATTGTTTCCAGCATTTGCAATAACTGTATAAGACTTGCAGCGCCGTGCGCCTCAATAATATGTGTCATCATTGCAGCAAGCCGGCTAACTGTTTGCCCGTAATATGCAATGCCGCGCTTTGCTTTTTCAAATAAGTCTTTCACCTGTTGCATCTCTTCCTTCTCTATAAGATCCCCGATGAAATCGGCCCGGAAATAAATAACCAGCCCATGCGTAAGGAGCTTACTCCGTTTATCAAAATAGGTGCTGTCGCTTCTCCATAAATGGGGCATACCCGGGCCAAGGAAAGTTAGGTCACCTTCATTAAAGGATTGCACCGTATTGCCAATGAAACGGGTGCCTGTACCTTTCAATACCATAAACAACTGGTATTCGCTATGTGCATGCCAGGTAGCGTCAAAATGTTTTTCTTTCAGCTCTTTTGCTACAAATATCCTGGATTCCGGTATGGGAGATTTTTGGAGCGCGAATTTCATACAAGCTATTTAACACCGTGTTTATCAATAAAGGTAATGGATTGAATGTAACATATGTTACAAAGAAAATGAATGTAATTACCGACTTTTGCAGTATGAAGAAATGGCTGATACACAATAAACTTTTGCTGACCGGCGCTATAGTTGGCGGTGTGGGAGGTTTTATTTACTGGAGGCTGGTAGGCTGCAACAGCGGCACCTGTGCCATTACATCTAATGCGCGCAACAGCACAGTTTATTTTGCCGTAATGGGCGCTTTGCTCTTTAGCATGTTTAAAAAGCAAACAAAAGACGCAGCATAATATCTCCGCTTATTATAAAAAACAAAAGACAATGCTAAATACAGTATCATCCAAAAATGTAATATGGTTCAGCAGGTTACTGCGCTGGGGGCTGGGTATTGTTTTTATAGTAACCGGGTACTTATATTATTCTGAAGGAGGCTGGCCCGCCCTGTTATTTGGGGTCATTCTTTTTGCCACGGGATTTCTTCGCCCCAAACGATGTTTGGATGGCACTTGTGACCTGCCGGATAAGCGTACCGGCATTGTGTAAAAAATAGTTGTAAGAAATTACCGGGTAGTTTTGATATCATCCGGTGTATTTATGCTCTTTTTTCATTGTTCACTTTTAGCTTATCAGTGATCTCTTTATGCTCATCCGTTAATACCCACCTGCCACATCCCTCGTTAAATTAATGGCTGTTCCTTTTACTCCACCCGGCATTGGATAGAGTTTCCAGTTGTTATCATCTGCCTGTTCCAACCGCCAGCTTTTTGCCGGATCAGCTAATTGTTTTTTTAAGCTTCGGGAAAAAGCATTGGCAGCCCTTGCGTTTTCCCAGGTACGGATCACGCTGAAGATGGCTTCTTTCTGTGCACAACTTTCCACATCTTTTTGGTTCAACTGAAGACTGTAAGTAGTACCCACACCCACCGAAATGGCCTGTATATGTTCATACTGCTCTACCGTAGAATTGGATTTGATGGGAAAATTGCCACCCATACCTACCGGAAAATAGTTGGAATACGTTACGTCCCGAAGGTCCTTACCCTGGCTGGTAGCGCTTCCCCATTCCCTGGTATCCGCATCATACAAATTTTTTCCACCGCCTACATTCCATATACTTTGATAATGCCAGGAACCCTCCGACAAAGTGGCCCCGGTAAAACGAATATAAGAAACGCCTGATTCCTTAGCCCGTTCAAACATTTTCCGGAAAAACCGCTTGGTTGAATAATAACCATGCCCATTATTGAACAGGAATTCCTGCCCGTCAAAATCGTAATAGGCTAACCCGTTTATGTAACACACTTCCGCGTAATATTTTGCAATCTCATCCTGCAGTTGCATATTGGGAATAACACCATCATACCCATAATTGATGGTAACCTGTAATTTATAAATAGTATCACCCGTATTGTGATTGGAAGGCGTAGTTTTCCAATAGCCGCGCTCTACATTAAGCAAGCGATAAGGCGGATTGTTGGACACCCCCAGATAATGGATCAATTCCTTGCCTATTTTAACCATATTCAAATTTTGGGCATGGCCTTCCCAGCTTCCTGTTTCTTCCAGGTGTTTGGGATCATTTACGATAATGGTGGTATCTGAAGGGCTTATGTTTTTTATAAGCAGGCGCTTCTGCTGATAACATAAGCTATCGCTCGGAACCGGGCTCGCATCCTGGGTTCCCGGCGCCAGGGAAGTAGTAATGGGTGTTCTTCCGATAGTAATGCCACGGCTGGCAGCCATTTGAGAAAAGGCTTTGTGCGACACATTGCCTGAGCTCAATTTTATCGGCTTTTTTTCAAAATTTCTTCCGTCAATGTATCCCTCATTTCCCCTGTCGGGCCGCAAAAAACCCTGGTCGTATAAACTGATCGTTTTAAACCCTAACCTGCTGGTGTAGGAAATAATGCTATCGTTCAAATTTCCGGCAGACATGGCGTCAGGAACATATGCCGCAGGGTCCTTCACCCATTTGCCGTTGATGGTTGGATAAGGCAAACCTTCCAACTGTACTATATTTTTGATAACATTCATTAAAGCAATACTGTCGGGGCTGCCCCATAAAGCTATGCTTGAGCCAATATAATCAATACCAGGTAATGGCTGAACCTCAATATGATTGGGCGTATTAGCTGCCATATTGGGTATGAGTGAAAAATAAACTTCTCTTTTAACAGACCTGTTTCTGGAATGATAGGAAATGAAAATTCTTCCTTTTTCATCAACCTGCGCGGCATTACCATACATAATGCGGTACCAGGGCTCTTTATGGGCGTAAAAAGCCACATCGCTGATGCCATCACCGCCCAGCGTAAAAACCTGTCCTTCGTGTAAAGAATCAGGCAGAGGAAAGCGTTTTGCATCCGGTGTATGAATAATGTATTGAAATGGCGCCGCATCTCCTATGGTTGTTGACGTGCCTCCCAATGTATTGTCGTTAAGGGCAAGCATACCAATTGCGTAATTAACGGCTTCACTGGTGTCCCTGGCCACGCCAATTATTTCTCCCAAAAGATTGGTGATACTGGTATAATAAAACCCCCATTGTATATCATCAATTTCGCTTCGGTTGGTAAGCGACTTCAACGTTAACTTAAAATATTTCGCTTTTGCTTCAATAGCAACCCGCGCTACGGAACCATTCGCATACTTTAACGTAAGCATGCCCGTGCCTTTTGAATAAGTGGCTTTTTGCGGCTCGTAATATTTTTTCTTATTACCGTTATACAAACACAGCAACGGCGATGGTTTGTCTGCCGGGCTAAACTCCCGGTAAGGTGTTTTGCTAATGTTCTTCATACTGGTAATAAAACCTTTTGCATTAATGTGTATCCTGAAATAACCGGTGGAAAGATTTACCTGGGCATAACCCTGTTCTGCATACATGCATATTCCAAGCAAGAATAGAAATACGTATTTTGTAAAGCAACCGGGGCATTTGTTTTGCATATTAATATTTTTCTGTTAATGCCCTATAGTTTGATCCCACCACATTTATTATGCTGCACGCGTATGATGGCATTTTAAGGATATGAAGGAAGGCTGTCAATAAATTCTGCCCGGTAAGGAATAAAACCGGTTCTTACCTTCCACAAAATGTTCCCGGCATTATTCACCAATGTTACCGCCCCTGCCTGGGAGCTGCAAACTAAAAAGCTTGTATCATTTACCTGATAGGCGCTACCCATTCTTTCGCTGTAAAGACTTACCGGCAGTTCAATTGACAAAGCCAGTGCCGCTTTCCGGGAATCTTCATCTAAAGTATAAGCCAGCACCCTTGATCGTTGTTTATTGATTCCGTTTTCAAACAGCATCAATTGATTTTTCGAAGTTCGGTGTACGGCATGAGATTCAGAAAACTCATCTCCTTTGGGGAAGGTAAAACCGCCACCCCGCCCCATTCGCCATATCAGCTTTCCTGTTTTTGCATCAATTTTCCATATCTGCCCGGAAAGATAGAAAGACAGCAAATAATTTCCATCAGTGTCTATGCTCAGGCTGTTGGCATGAAGCCAGTCGGCTTTGTCTTTTAAAATATGAGGATCTGTTTTAGGATCCAGTACATCAAACACAGACCAACTCCAGACCTTGTTGCCCTTGCTGTCCAGTATCAATATCCCGTCTCCGGTTACCGTATCCGTTCCGGCGCCACCCACGCTACTTAAATCAACTACTTTTTTTTCAAGCGTAAGGGTAACTAACTGTTGAGCATTATTATAGAATACTTCGTGGTGAATGGTTTTATCCAGCCCCTTTTCTCCTTTTTTTAAATGGAACACCGTATCGCCCGCAAGTGAAATTTCCAGGATTTCATCTCCATAGCTGGTAGGATAAGATAAGGGGGCTACAATGGATAAGATAGTTGCGTTTTTTGTAAAATGCGCCACTTTAAATCCCGCGTCTCTGATGGTATAATACCAAACAATATCTCCCTTTGCATTCACAATATACACCTGACCCGGCAGATCGCGCCGTGCAATCAGCGAAAAGCCCTTTGAAAACAGTTCAGGTAAGGGAGCCTGCATGTCGGCAGGCATCACCATTTCCTGAATTTCCAGGGGTATCTCTTTTGTACCAAACATGCTCACCCCGCTAATAACGCTTTCGCATTCTTCGTGGCGGGCTACAATTTCGTATTCGTAGGTTTGGGCGGGCTTCAGGAATAATAAAGAAAAAAGATGTTCTTTTTTATCTGAAGAAAGAGGGCTGGAAAACACTTTTGCATGATTTCCTTTTTCCCAATACCGTATAAACAGGTCGGCTTCTTTATCACAGGCAACAGCAATTTTTTTCATTAATACATTGCCGATCGAAGGCTGTTCACTAACTGAAACCAGTTTAACTCCGCAGTTTGTTCTGCAACCGGAAAACAGTATAAAACAAAAAGATACTACAGGTATAACCTGTAGTATCTTTTTTAAGAAAGGTAGCTTCACTATTTCCATAATGGGTTTTGGGTAAGCTTATTATTGGTTTGTAATTCCGCGGCGGGAATTGGAAAAATATAATGCCTGGCTTCTATTTTATCGGCTCCCTGCTTAAGGTTTGAAGACATATAGGCCTTCAGGTCAGCAGGAGCAGGATACCATCTTTTTAAATCGTTCCACCTGTTTTGTTCAAAATACAGTTCGAGTAATTTCTGGTGCTGGATTTCGGCCATCATATCATCAGTGGAAGGAAAACTGGCTGCTGTTTTGGATAATAAGCCCGCTCTTACTCTTATCCTGTTGATGCTCTGCAATGCCTGGTCGGGATGACTGTTCAGCAAAGCCGCTTCGGCATGCAGCAAAAGCACTTCAGCAAAACGCATTACCTCCACATTGGCCTCAGACGGCGTTGCAGCCCAGTAATTATCAGCTCCGCCTGCATTGCGCCATGCGCTGGTAAACTTTTTATTTAAAAATTTACCTTCGGGAAAGGTCTTATAAAGACTTTCAAACCTGTCTATGCTGGTTGATGCCGCAGCCCATAAATCATCAAATGTTTTATTATCATACCAGCTTGTATCAGCCTCGCCAAAATCGGAATACTTCCACATCAGCGTGGCATACATCCGTTTATCAAACTTTGTATCGGAACCGCCCGGCCTCAGTTCTTTTTTAAACTGCTTTGCCAGGAACTGGGATGGTATGTACTTGAACCAGCCGCCACTGGCCGGACTGCCGGTAAGCTGCGGGCGATAGTTGTACATGGCATTACCACCGCTTTCTTCGTTCCATGGACTATACTGGCTATTAAAAGCCCCGTATACCCACTCCAGAACCGACTCCTGGTTAAATTCATTTTTGTCGGTGAAGTTATCCTCGAAGTTGTCAACAAGATCGTAATTGAAAGGCGCTGTAAAAAGTTTTGCCAAAGTAGTTTCAGCATTACTGTAGTCTTTAATATAAAGATAGGTTTTGCCCAGAAATGCAAGTGCCGCTCCCTGTGTAATTCTGCCTCTGTCTCCCGCTGGTCTTGTAACCGGCAGGTCTGTTGCCGATTCAGAAAAATCTTTTACGGCCTGCTGGTACAAATCAGCTACCGGCGAACTCGCAACAAAAGCATCCTCAGAAGATTGGGCTACGGTTATTTTAAGCGGTGCGTCTCCAAAGTTGGAAGCTAAAATAAAATAGCTCAGGCCACGCAGGAACTTTGCTTCCGCCACATAGCTTTTGGTTAATGCTGCATCTAAATTTGCTTTAGCGGCATTTTCAATAACTAAATTTGCACGGTAAATACAACTGTACAATTTGGCAAATATGTCCTGGGTATCCCCGTTTTTCGCATCATTAATAAAAAACGCGATCTGCGTTGTTGACGGCTCTCCCCCCGGAATCGTCAGCACATCATCGCCCAGCGTGTTGATATCCTGGTATCCCCTGAAAGCGCCCCAATAACCACTCAGGGGCAACCGCATGGGGCTGTATACAGAGGCAACGGCTGACTTTACATCAGCTTCTGTTTTCCAAAACTTATCTTCCGTAAGCTCGTTGGGGTTGCTGGTTTCCAAAAAGCTTTTTTTACATCCTATTACCACAAGGGTGGCAGTTGCCACGAAAGCGATAAAGGATAGTCTAAAAATCTTGTTCATTATTTGAAATTTAATGTTGTTATAATATTAAAAAGATACGGTGATGCCTGCCAGAATAGCCCTTTGAATGGGGAACCCGCCCCAGTCGTTTCCTCTGCTAAGCGGGTTGCCGCCATTGCCAAGATCGGGGTTAAAGCCACTGTATTTTGTGCTGGTAAACAGGTTCTCTGCAGAAACATAAATTCTTGCACGTTCAATGCCTAACCTGCTTTTAGTAAAATCGGGCGATAACTGGTAGCCGATCTCTATACGTTTTAACCGGAAATAGGAACCGTTTTCGAGCCACCTGTCGCTATTCTGCCTTGCATTCAGGTTGGGGTCTGCCAAAATAAAACGGGGATAATCAGAACTGGTGTTAGTAGGAGACCAGGCGTTTAAAGCATCGCTGGAAAAGTTAGTGTATTCATTCATTTTCTCCATCCAATAACGTGGACCGTTGTATATTTTGTTGCCAAATACACCCTGCAATAATATGTTGATGTCAAAGTTTCTCCAGGAAGCATTACCGCTAAGCCCTGTTTCAAAAGTAGGAATGGGTGAGCCAACATATTGCTGATCATTGTTGTCAATTATGCCATCATGATTATAGTCTTCAAATTTAAGATCGCCTGGCGCTGCGTTCGGTTGTATTTTCTGCCCGTTAGGTCCAACGTAGTCATCAACCTCTTTTTGTGTTTTGAAAGTACCTTCGTTTTTAACCAGGAAAAAGCTGCCCAAAGGGTGGCCCACAATACCTCTTTGTAAGTCTCCAAATTGCTGGTTACCGCTACCAATGGTTACTGCCACCATCTTATTCTTCATAGCGGCCATATTCCATCCGATAGTATAAGACCAGTCGTTCTTCCTGTCGCCATAAGTTAAGCTTAACTCAATACCGCTGTTGTCAATATTACCCGCATTTACCGGAGGCGCAGCATTGATCCCCGTACTTAAAGGAATAGGCACGCTTAATAATACGCCTTCAGACCGTTTTTTAAACCAGTCAAAAACAATACCCAGCCTGTTACTGAACAGGTTGGCGTCAAAGCCAATATTTGTTGTATTTGATTTTTCCCAGGTAAGATTTTTAGGAGATTGCGCCCCGCTTGGTATGCTGCCAATAACCATTCCTCCATCGGTAAGGAAATTTAAGTTAGTTCTTAGGAGTGCCATGGTTGTATATAAAGAGATACGATCATTTCCAAGTGTGCCTATACCCCCACGGATCTTAAATAAGTCAATGATGTTTGCCAGGGAGGATTGCCTGAAAAATGCTTCATTACTCAGATCCCATGCGGCAGAAACCCCGTAAAACAATCCTTTGTTATAAGCAGGGTCAAATATGGATGAGGCATCCTGACGAAGCGATGCATAAAGAGAATACCGGCTGTCGTAAGAATAAGTAACTCTTCCAAACTGCGATGTCCTTGAGCTGGACTGGGTTGATCCGGAAGGCTTATCCGATGAAGTGGCCGCCGATATTCCATATAAGCCCAAAGCCGGGTAATATGCGGTAACGCCAAAGCTACCCGAACTGTCTCTTTGCGCGGAATAGCCCGCCATTGCTGAAAAATGGTGTTTCCCGATAGTTTTATCATAGCTAAGAATATTTTCTACCAGCCATTGAGTACCCAGGGAAGAGCCCATACTATTAATAGGATCCTTAACGGTTGTACTGCCGTCTGCGTAAGGATGCAAATAGCTATTGGAATAGCCCCGCTGGCTGGAATAGCCAACATTTAACCTGTACTTTAACTGATCAATAAGCCTCACTTCAGCAAATGCGTCCAAAATAACACCTGCACTATTATTGTAATTACGGGTCGCGTCCAGGAAGGCCACAATATTGGTTAGGTTCTTTAATTCAGCCGGGCGCTTTCCCCAACCGCCATTGGTATTCGTTGGATCGTAAACCGGCACTGTGGGAGAAGCTACTAATGATGTGATAATAGTACTATGTGTTTGGTCGGCGCTGCCCCCCGCATAAGCTCTGCCGCCGGTTTTATTATAAATAAATGTTTCCCCGATCTTTACCCTGCCTTTTTCATATACAGACTTTATCCGGAAATTGGCATTTGTGTTGTCCGAGTGAATAACCGCCCCTTCCTGCTTCAAATAACTTCCCGACAGGCTGTACAAAAAGTTTTCGGAACCGCCGGTTAAATCAATATTCGCTTTATAGCTTGGCGCAGAACGAAAAATTTCATCCTGCCAGTTAGTATTTACGCCGGTAACAGGCTGCATGGCTCCGCCATTATCATTAAACATATTAGTAAGCTGCTCACTGTTCAGCACAGACATTTTTTTGGGAATACTGTTTTGCCCGTATACAGCGTTAAACTGTATTTTAGGAGATGTATTTCTTCGCCCTGTTTTAGTTGTTACCATAATCACCCCCCCGGCGGCTCTTGCCCCATAAATATTTGCCGCCGATGCATCTTTAAGAATATCAATACTCTGGATGTCGGAAGGATTGAGCCCGTCTAAACTTCCGAAAGGAATACCATCTATTACCACCAATGGGTTATTGTTGCCCAGGGTGCTGGATCCCCTGATGGTAATGGACAACCCGGAACCGGGAGCCCCACCATTCGATTCTACCGATACCCCGGCAATACGGCCCTGTAGCGCGGAGCTCAGGCTATTAGCCGCATCTGTACTTAACTCACCTATTTTTACAGAAGCAACTGCTCCTGATACTTCTTTTCGCTTCTGCGTACCATACCCTACCACTACAATTTCCTCCGAACTTAACCCAGCCAGTTTGAGTGTTACGTTTACTACCGTTTTTTTATTGGATACGGGCACTTCAACTGTTTCATATCCTACATAGGAAATAACCAGTACGCCCCCGGCATCGGGAATTTCAAGTGAAAAATTACCCAATGCATCGGTAGTGGTACCCCTGTCTGTACCTTTTAGTTTCACCGATGTCCCGGATAATGGTTTCCCGGTTTCTTCAGTTACCCTGCCGTCTATTTTAACCGGAGGCGGAAGATTATCCGGGAACTGGAACATTACGGCAGCTTTTGGTTTAACAACCACGGTTTTTTCCATAATAACATAACTCAGTGGCTGGTTCCAAAAGCAGGCATTCAATGCTTCAGACAATCCAACATCTTTTACTCTAATCGTTACAGGCACACATCCCTGCAACATTTCATCCGTGTACAAAAATTCGTACCCGGTTTGTTTTTTGATTTCTTTAAACATTTTTTCAAGATGCACCCCTCTTTTTGAAAGCGTTACCTTCTGTGAGTATCCCGTAGCGCTTACACTGAGGCAGGCCAAAAGCAACATGGCAAGAATCAGTTTCATAATTCGCAAGGTTTTGGTCAAATACCTCCTTTCTACAACAGGAGGAACATAGTCAATCGTTAAATACATAACTTTGTGCTGTTCCGGTTACCCCGGAACTGGTTTTGGGTTTAATAAAAGCAGTCTTTAGCCAGATCTGTTTGTATGATTAAGTAATCCAAACTACTCGCAGGACTCCGCCCACCGGGGTCCTGTTTTTTTGGATGCTCCTTAATTTTTTCAGGGCATTACTATTATTCGCCTTCCTTCTATTCTGAAATGAACGGCACCGGTTGTTTCAAGCATTTTAAATACGCTGGAAACGTCCACATCCTTTGCAATACCTCCGCGAAAATGTTGCGCTTTGGGTTTACCTTCATAAGCCACTTCTACATCGTACCACCTGCTCACCTGGCGCATTACATCTTCAATACCGGCGCCTGCAAATTGAAAATAGCCATTCTTCCAGGCCATTACCTCTTCCAAATCAACATCATCAGCCATTTTTATATCCGATGAAACCCTTGCCTGTTCTCCGGGCTTCAATACTTTGCTTTCACTGTTTTTAACAATACGCACAGATCCTTCCAGCAACGTAATTTTTATATCCGGTTCATCGCTGTAACTATTAATATTAAAATGCGTTCCCAATACTTCTGTTGCCACATTGTTATGAGTTACAATAAACTTCCTGGCCGGATCTTTTGCTACTTCAAAATAAGCCTCACCCGTTAACTCCACTTTCCGTTCATTATCATAAAAGGCAACGGGATAACGCAATGATGATGCAGAGTTTAGCCAAATCCTGCTTCCGTCAGACAAAGTAATATTTATTACCTTGCCGCCTCTTGGTACAGTTAGTGTATTGTACTGCATTTCTCCCCCCGGCTTACCATTGTATACAATTTGCTCGGCGCCTGCTTTTTTGATTTGAATATTTCCCTGCATGGCTATTGCCCCTGCATTTACACTATCTAAAACAATGCGTTGTCCATTGGCAAGAAGTATTGTTGCATGGGTTCCTGCCGGAGGATTAATATCCTTTATTATTTCAGCCTGAGCTACTTTAACATCAGGGATATTGTTACCCGGTTGTAAATAACTGTACATACCTATGGCTATAATTACAATGGCTGCGGCCGACCAAATCCACTTTTTATAGGAAGATTGCCGGGGCTGCATTTCCACAATAGTTGAAACGTTTTTTTGATACATCAGGATTTCATCATAAATTTTTTGGGAGCGAACAGCAGGTAACCGGTATGCTTTTGCTTCAGGCTCACCTCGCAGCTTTTCAATATACTGCTCAATTAAGTTTTTAATTGCAGGTTCATTCTCGTGAACAAGAACAAGTTGCATTAATTCTTCCGCTTCGGAAGGGGTGCAATTGTTACTCAGATAACGTTCTAATAAAAGCTGTAACCTTATATTCATTATAGTAATGGCTTAACAATAGTAAAGGAAGAAGCCAGTTCTTCCTTTACTATTGACACCTGACTGAATGAAGAGGGGTAGTTGGTTTAAATATTTTTTTACTTTTCTGAGGACAACAATAATAACAGTAAAAGAAACCAGGATAGCAGGGTTGTATTCCTGAAGTAAAAAATACGTTTAAGTGTTCGGGAAGCTTCCATAACATGCTTCTTCACCGTTTCTTTGGAAATGTTCATCAGGCGGGCAATTTCTTCGTGCTTTTTGCCTTCGATACGGCTTAGTTCAAATGCCTTTTTTTGTTGTGGCGGAAGCTTTTCTATGGCTTTGGTCAGCAAATTGCGGGATTCATTCAATAAAACATTGTCTAATGTATAATTGTGATGCTCAACCTGGGTAGCAGCAGCTTTACGGATAAACACTTCTTCATTGGCCAGCTTACGAAACCTGTTATAAATATGGTTACGGAGAATAACAGTTAAATATGCACTGAAGCTATCAATTACAGAGAGTTTTTCTTTGTGCATCCATATTTTAAGAAACACTTCCTGTAACACATCTTCAGCAATGCTTTGAGATTTAAAGAATTTAAAGGAAATATAATACACCTGGTCTTTGTATTTCTCATACAATTGCCGAAATGCAATTTCATTTCCCTCCGAAACCTGGCAAAGGATTTGTTTCTCTGTCATCATACATAAGCAATGTTACCCGGCTTCATTAAACAGCCATCTTTGACAAAAGTAATTTTTAAATACAAACATTGTTTCTTTTTGATTTATTCTGATACAAAACCCGCCGGCTCAAATCTCCCGTTTACCAAAGTTAAGCAACAGCGCATCAATAGCGCCAATACCAACTTCCGGCTTATCTACGGCGGCAAGCAACCCCTGTACGAATAACCTAATGACAACATGCATAAGCCTGTGGTTTCCTTTAATTGTTATTATAAACTTGTTATTAACAACTCCTCTCCTGCTACTGTTTGCAGTTGAATGCGCTCACCGCTTCGTCTTTCTGTTTTTCGCATATTGCTTTTCACCAGCACCTGCTTTTGTGGCCACGGATTTTGAAAGTTGCAGATGCGGCCCTTCTCACTCAGGATTTTCACAAACCGCACTTCCCTGTTTTGCAAAGCAGCGGAAACTAAAAAAGCGCCTTCGCATCTGACAGATGAAAAAGAAGCATCCTGCGTTTTGGGCCATACTTCAAATACACGCAATACATTTTGATTGGACATGCACAGCATTTCATTAATGGTATTAGGTACCGTGCTGCAATTTTCAATTCCATGCGGATTGTTCAGCTGGAAGCCGTTGGAGTAGGTATGCAAACTGTATTCATGCAATTTTGCTAAGATCGTATCCGGATTATAACCAACACGAACCGCTGCGGGAAAGAAACTGTTCGATCCGTTAAAATCTTTCCAACGCTGCATTTCAGCAATTGTGTTGCGGGCGATCTGCAAAAGGCTGCTGTCGCTACACAGCCCAATTTGCCCTGCCGGGTAAATATGCTGTATGCCCAATGTATTATCGTTCCACCATGCAGTGCCTTCTTCACTATACCTGAACACTTTTTTTTTTCCATTTCTTATTTGTACAGGAAAAGCAGCTATCTTTTCTTTTTTCTCCTTCCAGTCGCTTCGCAGTTCCTGGTCAACACCAAGCAATATACTCATATCAATAGCAGTTTGTAAAACCATTGGCACAAGCCCTAACGAAAGAATAGCATTCTTTGTTCCGATAGTGCCTTCATGTATGGCATCGTTCTCAATCACATAACGATTACCTTCCTTTTTCAGATAGTGCTGCCAGAAAACAGCAACAGCTCTCATATAAGGATATATACGTTTCGCAAACACAGCGTCATATGTCCGGTAAAACTGCATAGAGAAATTAACCGCACAATAAGCCGCATTGCTTTTTTGCCCGAAGAACAAACCTTCATCTTCAACTTCACCACTTTTAATATATCCGCTTCCGTGTTGAATCATCAACTCATTTTTACGGGTGCTTTCAATACCCAACGGACCAATACCAACAGGATATAAAACGGCGCCCGGTATTTGTGTAACCTTTTTTGCATAATAAGCTCCCCGCTGCATAAATGCAAGAAGCGGCGCTTCATAAGGCAGTGCCTGCTGCAAATGATTGGATGAATACAATGCATAAAAAGGCGCGCTGTAATTATAATTGAGGTGGTAGTCACCATTCCAGGCCGGTATTTCTTTTGTAACCCAACTGCCAAAGATGCCCGGCGGAAAACGGGGGTCACGGCTGCACGAAGCCATATTGTATTGCGACTTATAATACTGATGCTCAATAACACTATCGGCAACATCTATATAGCTTTCGTTCCAGAAACGATGCCACCATTGCAAGTGCTGTTGTTTGGTTTTTTCAATTTCGTTTACAGTTGCCTGTTGAACCTGTTGCTGAACAAACGATAAACCATTGCCTGATTTAAAATTGCCTGACACGGCACATATGATCCGAATTGTTTGACCAGGCGCAACAGAAAATTGATTTGACGGATGATTTAAGATTTTACATGCGGCTGCTGCCATTGTTGAAATATCAACATCTTTTATAAAGCCACGTTGCATCCACTGAAGGCCATTTTTATTTTGCCCGCTGGCAGTTGTATCAGGAAATTTATTTTCAAGCGGAGGGTTGATATGAAACTGATCGTTACCCGGTAATAGTAACGTTGCACTACCAGCAACAGTTGAGCGGCCATTGTTATGCACTTCAATGATTAACCAGTCTTTTGTTGCAGCCATTATGGAACGAATGCCGACTGAAGTATCACCTTTGCTGAAGGAGGCAATAGTAACAGCATTGTATATATCCTGTTCAATACGGTACGAAGCCGCTTTCAATGCAGGTATGCTAATTTGCAGCTTGCCCAGCACAGCGGGAAAAGATTCATTAAGTCCTGATTTTAAACGCCAGAAATCATTTCTTGCCAGGTAATAATTTTGCTGCTCAGGCGGGCCGGCTATGGTTGCTGCCACATATCCATTTCCAAGTAAAGGCGCATCAGCAGCAACAGTTGCGGGTACCTGGCCCGATGGCTTAACAAATACATTCCGGTACGGGCTGATTATTTGTCTGGCAGATTTCAACTGAGCCTCAACTGTACTTGCCTGTATAAACAAAAAATATACTATCCCTGCTATCTTATACTTACAAAAAACATTTTTAAATAATGAACAGAACAATAAGTTTGAAATTACCCTGCCGGGGAAACGCTTTATTCTTACCTGCATATAGATAAACATATAACGGAAATTAACAATTCTGCTGTTACAACGCTCTTTATTGCAAATAAAAAAGGGAATCCTCAATTTATTATGAACGTATTTAAAGATAAAGCCCCTTTTGAAAAAGCAGGGTTGATAAAGAACATCAACCCTGCTTTTGTTGAGAAAGATTGGTATGCGGTACAGATATTAAACAAAGTTTACGAATTTTCTTATCCCGGTTTTGAGATTATATTTTCGGGTGGAACGGCTTTATCCAAAGCTCATAATATCATTCAGAGATTTACAGAAGATGTTGATTTCAGGGTACAATCCAATCTGCTTGAAAAAAAAAGCAAAAGCCAACAGAAGAAGATATTATCCGATTTTAAGAATGCAGTTATTGCCCATTTAAGAACAGGGTTTGATATTGCGGATGATAAAATTGTCGCAAGGGACAGCAACCATTTTTTTTCCGTTGAATTGGATTATCCTGCTTTATTTCCACAGCCCGATGTCCTACGTCCACACCTGTTAATTGAATTTAGGTTGAGCAATTTGTTTTTGGACGCACAGGTATTTTCTGCTTCTTCTTTTATCAATAAATTATCCCGCAAAGCACCGGAAGTAGCGTATATAAGCTGCACCAATGCAATAGAAATAGCCATTGATAAATTTAGTGCCTTATTGTGGCGTATTCCTCAGCGGGAAGAAGATATTAAAAACAACACAGAGAATCCCGATGACAGAAATATCGTAAGGCATTTGCACGGCTTAGTGCCCGGCTGGCATCAGGCAGTAACCGGCAGGTAACCACTACCCATTACGACAAGAAGCCCGCATGGCTTGCAGGTTCATTATACAGCTTCGGTTTGTTGTAAAAACAATTTATCTATTCCGAATGGGCAGGTGTGGCTTTTACTAACTCCCCGAGATGCCTTCTTAATAAGAAAAAGCATATCAGTGAAAACAACGCTATATTAGACGCTAAGGCCGCGTTATGCTGTTGCTCCTGGTATCCGGTAAAAACTGTCAGGAACATAATAGTAATACTCATCAATAGCATAAACGTTAGTAATGAAGACACCAGCAGGAAAGCGATCCGGCGACCCTGTAATAATAGTACAGCTACTATTATAAAAGATGGCAACACAACAGAGATATCAAGCACATGCACGGGGTTCGTGAATAATGCCGTTTTATCCAAAGAGCCGGGTCGGCCTCCGGCTATAATTGCCGGCACTATTTCAAAAAGCCACAACAGTATAAACAGGCAACCCACCATAATAAAGTAAACTGCAATTATTTTTGATGAAAACGTTGGGCGAAACAGTATGGGAGAGTTGAGTAGAAGCAGGCGGCTGAAATACCAGAGCAAGGAATATACAGATATCCCTAAGATGCCGCAATACAATAAAAACAAACTGTTGAAATGGACGCTAAAGGCGTAAATGATAAAGGTATACAACAGGTACAAATGAAATCCACCCCAAATATAAAAAGCTTTTGCCTTGTTCCGGAGCACACACACCGTACATATGACCAGTGCAGGCACAACCAATATACCGTCTATGAGGTCTTGCCCGATGGCCTGAATTTGCCAGTTGCGGGATTCCAGCTTATACACTGAGGGCTGGAGCATGCTCAGTATTACAGCCGTAAGAATCATTGCCGCCTGCAGAAAAGATAACGACAAAAAGAGATTGTCCTGTTTGGTGCGTAAGGCGTTTGTGTTACTATACATACTTTTGTATTTTCTAAGTTAAAAGAACCGCGATAATAATTGACAGAATAACCGGGCCCCGAAAACCAGAACCTGTTCCGGGCAGTAGTACAATACTTACCGGGAAGAGGATAGCGCCTGAACCAACAATGTGAAATACCGGCCGGAGCCTGCGTGCTTATTGCAATCCACGTCTGGCATATAGCAATGGTAACCACCATTTACGTTGATATGAGCTGCAAGCCAGCCTTTGATAAATGCTTTATACCACAAACTCCGCGTTATGTTTATGTATAACAATAGGGTACTAATAATGTTTAATCAGCACGGCGCCCCCATATTCGGGAAGCATTCCATCTTCTACAAATTCCACGTCCCCACTATTCAGTAATATTTTTTCGATTATATCATCAATGGCATCATGTATATTTGAAAACTTACTGTACGGGTGAGGAGGGAGCGGAATGATTCGAAGCTCATTTTGTCTTTCAGCGCTAACAAAATAATTCTTTTCTACAATTAAAAGCTTCCCTTTACCGCACATAGCCTCTTTCCAGATTTCCGCTGGTCCCACCACCAGTTTATGTTTATCTGCGGCATCATTAATTTTGTGTAACAGGTCTGTTTGTTTTACCTTTTCCCAATTGTGAATCAGGGGTTCCAATAGTTTCTCCAGTTCGTTCACAGAGAATTCATGATAGCTGCCTGTCAGGTATTCTATCACATGGGCTTTATGATGGGTGATTTTTTTAAAATGTCCCAGCACCCTTTCCGGACCAATAACGAAGAGTGGTAATTTATAAGCATCCATGATTATCCGGAGTGAGGCATCGGTATGCCGAAGGAATTTTTCCATGATGATTTTTTTACGCTCCGAAATATCGCTGAAGTTCGATACACGTTCCGGAAGATCGTTTCTGTATATATATGCGGGCTTCAACGGCGGTGATACAATAAGTGTCAACCTGTTGTTTTCACCAAGATAAATCTTCCCGTTTGTTCCGCTCAGTAGCAAAACAAGGTAGTTTTTCATCAGTTTTTTGTTATACAGCAGATCCCTGATCTCAAATGTTTCATCTACTACAATCTTATGCTCCATCTCGATATCGAGGTATAAAATCTTTTCAAAAACAGGTGATACATAAATGGCGATGCTTTTTTTATAGATATTATAATTGATGTTGCTTACAAGTGTATGCAACTTATGCATAATGAGCTTCGCAACTTCAGATGGGTAATCCCGCAGCAGTTGCCGCTCTACCTGGTCAATCGATGCTTTGATAACGTGAGAAAGCATTGTTTTTGAGGTCATAACGGGTTTAAATGGCAGGAATATGGAAACGGCGGGGCGATAATGCGCTGTTTCTATCAGTTCTTGTATCTGAGGTTGCAATACTGGGTTCATAAAAAATGATTTAGAGATCGAAGCTACTCTCAATCATTTGCGCAGCGGTTGATGGCTGTCACAGGTATTGTTGATTGTCCTCACTGTTTTCGCTACAGAACAGTGTCTGTAGGGTAATAGGCTTTATCCATTATTTTGGCTGCCTTTCAACATCTTTAGGTAAAGCAGATAATATTACAATTATATCCGGACTGGTGGATACTGTAACAACGCCCACGCTGTTAAATTAAATATTGTACACTATCAACGGCAAAGCAAAATGTGTTTTCAGCAGGGAAGACGAAAAGTTGGTTGGCACTAATATCCGTTTTATGTATTTTTTTATAATTTAAGATCACTGTAATAATCAAAATATATTTTCCTGCTTTCCCGGAATAACCAGCAAAGGGATTTTCGTGTGATAGCTCATACGTTTAGTTTTACTGGGATTGAAAATTCTGTCTCCAAATCCACGTTGATACGTTACCATTGCCAGTATGTCAATTTCCCTGTCGTCAATATGCTTCTGCAAAGTCTCCTCAAACTCTTTTCCATAAAGATGAGTAGCCGTCAATGTTTCTTCCTTATACTGCGCTTTCAGCATTTTTTCATACTGCGGCGTTTTACGGGTATGCTCCAGAAAGATGGCTGCTTTATCATCGTCTTCATCTGTCATCACAGCCACATGCACCTGCGCCATATACAGGTCTGCCATTTCAAATAAAAAATCAAGAATAGCCGGTTCCGTTTCAAAATGGTTGGTGGATAGTAATATATTTTCCGGCTTTTTCCAGGTATAAAAAAACGGAATAACCATTACGGGAACTTTTGTTTTACCAATTAGAGCCGCAGTTTTACTGCCCCACAGCTTTTCCTTAATTGCACCTGCACCTAAAGTACCCATTACCACCAAATCAATGTTCAGCTCTTCTGTTGCCTGAAGAACAGCATCCACTACAGAGGTTACTGCCACATGCGTGTTTACTGTTACTTCTTCTGTTTCTTCAATAGCCTTTTTGAGTTCTGCTAATTTGTTGCGTGCATCATTGAGCAGAGCCTGATTAAATTCTTTGTTTACCCCCATATAATCGGAATAAACACTTCCTTTTTGTTCAAATATATGGAGCAGGGTAATTCCTACTGGAAATAGTTTAGCTGACCGAACAGCAAAATCAATTGCATTGTTAGCACAGGTTGAGAAATCGGTTGGTACTAATATTTGTTTCATATAAATAAAATTTACTATTACGATTTATTGTATTATTAAATCTTTTCAGGCAATACTTTCAGCCGTTCCTATTCTTTTAGCATAAGATGGTGCAGCATCAACCATTTATACTGCTAAACTTTATATTTTATTTCCATCATCAAGGTATCGGCCATACTGGTTATAACCCAGTGACCTGGTTCATTTCGATAGAATAGTCAAAACTACCGGTGAAATATAGTATAATACATGACCGATATCATTGGACAGGCTAATGTAAATAATCGCTTATTTCTTTATGCGGTGTTCAAAATTGATACATCAGAAACCACTGATCTCTCTCATTGTTTTTGTTGATTATCGGTACCTGTTTCGGAAAAGAGCTGGTATATTTTTGCTGCATAAACAATATTTCTTAACATCAAAAGCAAATAATCATGAATACGCGAACATTGGCAAAAAGAACCGAAAGAATGCCATCCTTTTTCGAAGACTTTTTTAACAAACCCCTGCTGGATTTATTTGACGGAGGCTTTCCATCAAGAACGATGAATGTGCCCGCCGTGAATATTACCGACAGAAAAGATGATTACCTGGTATCTATGGCTGCGCCGGGATTAAAAAAGGAAGATTTCAAAATTGATGTGGAAGGCAATATGCTTACCATTAGCAGCGAAAAGGAAGAAGAGAAGGAAGAAAAAGAAGAAAAATACACCCGCCAGGAATACAGTTATTCCTCTTTTGAACGCAGCTTCACCCTGCCTGATGAAGTAAACAAAGACAAAATTGACGCACATTACCAGGATGGCGTTTTAAAACTTGTTTTACCTAAAAAGGAAGAGGCTAAAAAAATGGCGATCAGCAAACAAATTGCCGTTAAATGACCCTAAAGATTGGTATGGCAGTTAAGTGCCCCGCCCCGTAGAAATGGCGGGGCTTTTAATAAATAGCCAGACTTCATTCCGGATGAATGATTGTTCAGTGAGTACCTTATTAAAGGCATTTGTTTTAGGGTGTTATTATTAAATAATAAAGGATTGATTATTGTCATGGTAATTGCTGATGAAAATCGCTGCTTCCCCTTTCTTTCGCTACTAACTTTATCTAAGGTAAAAATAAACCTTTTGAAAAATAATAGGGGTATTCCGGAAAAAAATGTAAGGCAATTTCAAACTGAAATTGAAACCTGGAAGCAGTCGCTTAACTCCAGGATGGAAGAAAATGTTTTGCTGAAAAACAGGCTTTCGGACATCCTTAAAAGCAACTATGACCAAAATTCGCTTGAAGAAATAGAGGATTTTCAAACCCAATTCATTAAAGAAGATGAGTTAATTAATTTATTAAGAAGGGATGTAAATGATTTGGATAATTTACTGTACAGCAAAATGTTTGAAAATGGGAAAATAGATAAATTATTTGACACTAAAATGGAAAATCTGGGTAAAGATATTGCCAGTTCTGTAATAAGGTTTCACATCTTACAATCAGCCTTTGACGATTTTCAGCATAAAATACTTAGCAGTTGAAACATTGATTTATTGTCAAAATCATTCTATGATTTTCTGCAAAAACATTTCATCAACGCCTATTTCTGCTTATGCCTTTCCTAATTCTTTCATATAGCTTTCCATCAGGTAAAGATATTTTTTTACGGCAGTCAATGATCTGGTTCTTTCCTCATCCGTTGTTGCACTTTTTGCCCGCAAGGCGTTTACTTTTGCCCGTATATTGGCGCGATAGCTTTTGTAATAAATAAAAAGTTCACGTCTGCCTGCCGTTTTCATCGCAGGGAAGAAATGATTATAATATTCAAGAAACAAGGCTGACAAATCCTTCCGGTCAAATGCATCCAGATCCATACAAAGAAAAGCCACTTCGTTTAATACATCAATTTTCCGGAAATCGTCATTGAATTCAATGCAATCAAACGGCACCGGATCCGGCAATAAGAATATATTCCTTGAATGTAAATCGCCATGGCAATCCCTGTAGAATCCATCTCTTAATCTTTTCGCTATCAATGCTTTATTCTTGTTCAAAAATGCATTGGAAAATTCAACAGCCCGACCTATGATGGTGCTGAATGAACTACCCAATTGTTCGGACAAATATTCTTTTTCACCTTCCAGGTCATTGAATTTTTCCCGGATATTCAATAAGTTTTTTTGATAAATAATAGTTGTCTTATTATGAAAGAAAGCAATTTTCTCTGCCAGTTTTTTTATATCAGGTTCCGTTACAACATGCTGAATCAACAACTTATCCATTCGTTTTTTTGTATCCAGTCTGTACATTTTTACGGCATAATCTATTATGGCTCCTTTGTTCCCGCCTATAATAATTTTATTCCGCCATTTGTTTACAGGCAACACTTCAATATACACATTCTGGGTAAGCCTTTTATTTAACTCTATTTCCCTGTTGCAATAATACAGGCGAAGCGCCAGCGTGGAAAAATCAACAAAGGAATAGTGTACCGGCTTTTTAATTTTATACACGAACCGGTCGCATAATATCACCCAGGATATATGTGTTTCCATTAGTTCCCGCTTGCCGGTTTCTTCCGGAAATTTTCCATTTAATAACAAACTATTGATTTGTTCTTTTGTCATTTCTTATTTTCAAATATGCAGAAGCCTTCCGTAACATCTCATCTATATCGTCATCCGTTGACTTTAATATCAGGTGAGGCGCATCTAATGGTTCATTTTGCTGGCTGATGATTTTGTACACTTCAAAATCTGCATCGCTGTATGGCCGGGGCCTTTTTAATCGTTCCCTGATTGTATTTTCATCAGCCTGTATTTCAATAAAGGAAATCCCGCCCTTATCTTTCAT
Source organism: Agriterribacter sp. (assembly GCF_035497235.1). GTDB lineage: Bacteria > Bacteroidota > Bacteroidia > Chitinophagales > Chitinophagaceae > Agriterribacter. The sequence continues at coordinate 63 of NZ_DATJEB010000032.1, read as the reverse complement.
TTCTTCAACAAAGGTTTTCCTTGTATTCTCTTTATGAAAAGTGGCATCCAGTACTACATTTTT
>NZ_DATJEB010000031.1:0-124156 GCF_035497235.1 Agriterribacter sp. | reverse complement strand
GCTGGCCACCTACGAGGTGAACAATGCCGCCAACGCTTCATCTGGCACTTTGAACCTTTCGGAGCATCACTTCTATGGCAGCAGCCGCCTGGGCATAGTGAGGCGCAGCCAGAATATGGATGAAGACAAGCTAACGGCAGTGGAGGAAGATAATTTGGGAGACACCTATTTGCTTAACTTTACCAGAGGTAATAAGCTCTTTGAGGTAACGAACCACTTAGGCAATGTGGTGATGGTGCTGGCGGATCTGCGCACGGGTATAGCCAACACAGGCAATCCTTCGCTGGTAAGCGCTTACAATTCGGTAATGGTATACGCATCCGACTACACGCCTTTCGGTCGCCCCATGGCTGGTCGTGTATACAATAACCCCTGGAACTACCGTTACGGATTTAATGGCAAGGAGAATGACAATGAAGTACAGGCTGCAGGCAACCTGTTAGACTATGGCAACCGGATGTATGACCCGATGGTGGGAAGATTCTGGAGTGTTGACCCGCTGACAGACCGAGGACACAACATACCTATATCACCTTATGCAGCAATGGGAAATAACCCCATACTTAATATTGACCCTGACGGGCAAGATTTTATTAAATCAATAAGAAGTAGTTACACTTTAGGAGCACCAAGAGTTCTACACGATTTAGGAAACACTACTTACAGTCAGAAGAATTGGTATGGCGTTAGTTTCAACAAAAAGACAAATGAATTTGATATCAAACTTAATTATGCCGTAGCTTATTCAAAGTTTTTTAAAGTTCCGTATGATAATCAGGGTACAAAAACAACTTTAGATGGAGAGAACCCGGGATTATTTAAACAAGTCAAAGCCCATGAATATGGACATGTTGACCAATTGTTTGAACAAGCCAGCGAAGCCAAGTTATCAGTAACTTTTGAATTTGGCGGCTTAAAGAAAACATACAAGGGACACGCAGATGATATTTTAACAAACATCTATAAGGATTATAAAAAAGCGGGTAAGGTAGAAGGGGTAGAAGATTTTCAAAAGAGCATATTGCCATGGGCTGAAAGTGCGGTTATAGGAGAATTTAGTAAGGTATTGGGAAAAGCTTATCCTAATGCAGAAGCTGATGCAAATAAAAGGGCGGAGCAAACAAACGGCAAACCAAAGTATGGAGTTGTTGATAATCAAAATAATTCCAATGTAAAATTCAAGGGTAAAACTTTAAAAGCCACTCAAAATGAATAAGCGTAAACAAAGTTCTAAGGGTACTTTGCTTACCCTTGTTTTTATAACAATCATGCTGAATTGTTATTCACAAAAAAAGCCATTAAAAAATAATGATTTTAGAGATATAGATAAACTAACATCATTGTATGCGGATAGCCTGAGCTATCTGTTTAAGGATAGTATAGTGCCCAATTTTTTATTTGAAAATAATTTTGATTTTAAGCCTTTATATTGGGCGGGAATGCATAAACCAATTTCACTACGATATTTGGTTTTAAAAAAGGTAAAAGACGTAGACGTTTTGGAATATCTTATTGGGATGCAAGAACCACGCTTAAAACTCTTGCCTGAAACGGATAGTCCCATACCCTTTAAAAAATATTCCTTTTATGATTTAATTCTTTACAGAATTAATGAAATAAGGACAACAGAAAATTATAAACTCTTTAAGAAGCAGGTAAAATGACAAAAGTCCCGGATGGTGAAACGCAGTAAATAACCCGTATGCTTATGGGAAGAAGCAACCGGTAATAACAAAGAGGAAACCTGTGAGGAAAGGCAAGGTCGACAAGTGATCAATCAATAATAAAAAATTGTAAAGCCGCTGAGAGATCAGCGGTTTTTTATTGTGCATAAGCCTGTCTTGTTTTAGCATCCCGCAGGTAAGCATCAACAATAGCAAAGAGGTGGCTTTTGTCATCTTCTTTGAGGCTTTCAATATCCTGCATCCGCTTAACGGTTTTTTTATCCAGTTTGCTGTGCACTCCTTCGCCCGAAAGAAAATCGAGGCTAACGCCAAAAGCGTCAGCAATACGTTTAGCAAACTCAATAGACGGCACAGCTTCCCCTCTTTCATATTTTCCGATGATCTCCCGGCTCACCCCGCTTTCTGTGGCCAGTTCCGTTTGCGACCAGCCTTTTTCTTTGCGCAGATCAGCGATAATCTTGGCTATGTTCTTCATTTTGCTACGTTTTTATGCATGATATGACAGCTTTTGCACAAAAATAGTGTATTACTGTGCATAATAAAATAGGATAGTACTTGTTGGTAAGGGCAGGATATTATACTTTTATGTCCGATAGTGCCAAAAAAGGTTTTTTTTGCCCGCGTTGGTATTCCAGCGTTCCGCCGTTGTCATGGCTACGACAGATAAATTGTGTATGCAGGGCGCATACTGCGGGTGGCGTACCAACAACTATAGCAAAACAATAGTTGTTTTATTTTTTCTCCAATCGTTTTTCGAGTCTCTCAATCATCTCACCTTTCTCCTTCAGCATACGTTCGTAAGTGAGGCTGACACAGAACATTTGGTACGGAATATACCATCTCATAATGTTTACTTGCCGGTTCTTGGTCCTTTCCCTTTGTTTTTTCTGCAGGATGATTCCCGAACAATAATAGAACTTTCAATAACCAGCTTCAATGAAGGGGAAACTTTGCCGTCTGTGTGCTGTTGATTCAAAACATGATTGAAATATACATTAGCTGTTTCCCTTCCCATTTTTTTACTTTGCTGGCTAACCGAAGAAAGTGTTGGCGATGTAACTTCGGTGAAAGCCTCGTTAGAAAAACCAATGATCCCAATATCTTCAGGTACTTTTTTGTTATACAGTCTTGCTGCTTTTAAAACGCCCAGGGCAGCATAATCGGAAACGGTAAAGAATGCATCAGGAGCGGTTTTAAGTTTTAATAATTCTATGGCAGCCGCTTCGGCAGGTTCTTTTTTTAAGATATTATCAACAATAAAATTATAAGGAATTATCAAACCCGATGTTCTGATGGCGTCCAGGTAGCCTTGTTTCCTTTCTTTGTAAAGCGGAAGATAATCCGGTCCTCCAAAGAAGGCAATTCTTTTATAGCCCTGGCTGATTAAATGCTGAACGGCTTTGAAAGATGCTTCCTGGTTATCATTCACAAGAATATGACTGCCGAAAGCATGATCCACGCGGTCAAACTGCACCAGTTGAATATTGTGGTTAATGATCTCTTTCAGATGATCAGTAGTTTTTGTTTCCTGCGAAAGGGAAATCAACACACAATCCACGTTTTGCTGAATAAGTGTTTCAACTGCCTGCACCTCCCTCTCGAAAGATTCGTCTGACTGGCAAATAATAAGCCGGTGGTCGTTTTCGAAACAGGTTTGCTCAATACCGGCTATAATATCAGCAAAAAAAGCCACATTAATTTTAGGAACAATAACGCCAATTGTTCTGGATGTTCCCCGCCTGAGGTTTGCTGCGCTGGAATTATGCTTGTAATTAAGTTCCTGCGCTTTAGCCCTTACCAGGATTTTCATGTTCTCACTTATCGTAGGAAGATCGTTCAGTGCCTTGGAAACAGAAGATGGCGCAATACCCACAGCATCTGCAATATCACGGATTGTAGCTCTTTTTTTCTTTTCTTTGGGCATTTTATCACTAATGAATTTTAGTTTAATCACTTTGTTTTTATTCACAAATAACAGCTCCGGCTGCAATGTCTTATACCAATTCTTCTAAATTAAAAGTCCTCCGGTTAATGTGTAAAATTATATTAAGTGCAGCCGTTCTCATTGTTTTTTAAGCCATCTCAATTCTTAAACCATAAGTAAGGTTTGCAGCTCCCCGAAATTTATCCCTCCATTCAGGCGAAATAGCAATAATTAATCCCTTTGCACTATCGTATTTCCACTTCAAGGCTTCACTGAAGCCAAGAAAGCGGATTGTAGCACCCTTAGGTGGCCGCACTGTCTTAAGCACCAACTGTTCTCCGGGCCATTCATAGGAAAAAGCGTATACAGCACGGTTATCTTTAGAACGGGTAAAGCGAATATGATCGCCTTCTTTCCATTGATCTGCTCCCCTTGCCCTGGTGGCATAAATGCCTTCACCATTTAGCTTTAACCATTTACCGGTTTCTTTTAGTTGTGCTATAGCAGCAGGATGAAACTGTCCATTACCATCAGGGCCGATACCTGCCATAAAATTTCCGCCTTTTGCAACAGCATCTACGAGATTTTTTACTACCCATGATGCCCCTTTATATTTTTGCTCATCCGCTTCATAAGAAAAAGATCCTCCAAGCGAATGAATAACAAACCAGGGCGTATCAGAATTTTCTTTGCTTCCCGGAACAAATCCTTCAGGCGTATAATAATCGCCGTAATTTCCAATTCCCCTTGCCCTGAACATGGTTTGGGGAGAGATTTTCCGGAGGTGAAGCATAGTATCTCTCAATACAGGCCAAACTTCAGGTCCAAGCCATTGGTCAAGACAGACCATATCTATATGACCATATTTAGTAAGCAATTCTTCGAGTTGCAGCCGGTGCCTGGCCATCATACGGGTTACTTCTTCCTTTGAGGGATTGGGTTTTATTACCAGCCCTGCTTTGGCAAAATACTTTTTGGGATCTTCAATTTCCGGGGTTTTGTTTTTGCCTACAACTGCAATGGTAGCTGAATCAGGTACCTGCAACGGGTGATAATTGTAAGGGCGAAAGTCACTATCGTACCAGTCGGGGTGCGAAAAGTACAGATCTACTTTCATGCCTTTGCGTTGAGCTGCGGTAGTCAGTTCTTTGACAATATCTCTTTTAAAAGGTGTTTCCATTATACTATATGCAAGATCGCAATCTTCTATTGCCGGTCCACCCGGAGCAAGCCAGTTCACCCTTTTCTTTACCCTGGCATTGGTATCAAACATGGAAAACCCGTCATGATGCTTAGAAGTAAATGCAAACATTTTTGCACCACTCTCTGCAAAAAAATTAACCCATTCATCAGCATCAAATCCGCCGGGATACCATGATTTATATAGCTCCTGGTAAGTCTGTTTTTCTTCAGGCAATAGCTGAAGATAAGGCCAGGATTCACCGCGAAGCCGTAATAGAGAATATATCCCCCAGTGCAGACGGATACCAAACTTGATATCCTGGAAATCTTCGTAAGCACTGTCGGGCGCCCAGTTATATGCACTGACGGGCGTTTCCTCTACATAGCCGCATGTACGTTGATAATGATGATCACTTAAAGGCAGCCGGTGGGAATACTTTTTTGAATACTTTGCCTGAAGATCCCTACCGGCCGGCATCAGGGCTTGCAAATTTCCGGCAAGCAGCAACCCGGATGTAAGCCCGTAACCATTAACGATAAATTTACGTCTATCCATAACTGTTATTATTAATGCGGAATAAAAATGATATCTTTTTAAATAAGCCTGTGTAAGATTGCAAGAAATTCATTTTCCACCGGCTTTTACTACTGAATATTAACATGTATGTGGGCAAATTTATCCTCATCCCTTCAATAATTACAGTAAGCTATCAAATCTGCAATGGTAACATAACAGAATTACATGGTAATAATTAGCATTTGATCTGCATAGATTCTCAATTCATTTGCATTGATTTCTGCAAATCCTTATCTTGTTGCAAATGTAGTTTGCGGCAAACGCAAATGAAATACAGGAAATTCAAAACATCTATCCCGGAATAAGCATAAGATGAACACAAAAATCGAAAAAGTTGAGTTATTTAAAGTACCGCCACGCTGGTTGTTTTTAAAAATAACCACCCGGTCGGGGATTGTTGGATGGGGGGAACCCTTAGTAGAAGGAAAAGCTGATACCGTATGCGCTGCTGTAAAAGAAATGACATCATTTCTAATTGGCAGAGACGCGCATAGCATTGAAGACATATGGCAAACACTTTACAGGGGCGGATTTTACAGAGGCGGGCCTATACTTATGAGCGCCATTTCAGGTATTGACCAGGCGCTTTGGGACATAAAAGGCAAAGTACTCGGCGTACCCGTTTATGAATTATTGGGAGGAGCGGTAAGAGACAGGATGAAAATATATGGATGGATTGGTGGCGACAGACCCGATGAACTTGTAAAAGGAGCTGCAGCCCGGATGGAACAGGGATTCCAGGCAGTTAAAATGAATGCTTGTGCCGAAATGGAATGGATAGATAACCCCGGTAAGATCAGTAACGCCGTAAAAGCTATTGAATCTGTAAGAAATGCTATAGGATATGACAAAGGGCTGGGAATAGATTTTCACGGTCGTGTGCATAAAGGACTTGCAAAGCAATTCATGCGGGAACTGGATTATCTCAAACCCATGTTCATTGAAGAGCCCGTTTTATCAGAAAACATAGAAGCATTTTCTGTACTTGCAAACTATACCTCTGCACCCATTGCAACCGGAGAACGGTTGTTTAGCCGCTGGGACTTCAAACGACTTTTTGAGCAGGGGGTTGTTGATATTATACAACCCGATCTCAGTCATGCCGGTGGTATTTCAGAAGTAAAAAAAATTGCTGCTATGGCCGAAGCATATGATGTTGCTTTGGCACCCCACTGTCCTTTGGGCCCCATTTCCCTGGCAGCGGCACTCCAGGTAGATTTCAACTGCATCAATGCCATTATCCAGGAATCAAGTATAGGCATTCACTATAATGAAGGAGCCGATCTGCTGGATTACCTGGTTAACCCGGAAGTGTTTTCTATAAAAGAAGGCTATATTGAAAGACCTGTTTTGCCGGGATTGGGAATTGAAGTGGATGAGAATAAAGTAAGAAATATGGCATTGAAGGGGCATGACTGGAAAAACCCGGTATGGCGTAATGCTGATGGCAGTGTTACAGAGTGGTAGATAAAGAACCAGGAGATATTATGCAACAATACACAAAAGCCAATGCATTTCTTAGCTGTGACTGGGGCACTTCATCCTTTCGTTTAAAGATTTTTGACTCTGCTAACAGGACTACGCTGGCAGAGGAGATAACAGATAAAGGTTGTGCTGCTGTTTTTAATGAATGGCGGAGAAAAGAGAATGGAACTCAACGTGAAACCTGTTACCTGCTATACCTGAAAGAAACGTTGGCAAGGCTCAGCCAAAAAACAGGGATGGTTTTAAAAGATATGGATATTGTTATTTCCGGCATGGCGGGTTCTTCTATCGGTGTATACGAACTACCCTATGCGCCACTACCTTTCCCGGTAGACGGATCGGTAGCTGAGACCAGGTGGTTACCCGAAAATGGAATAATGGATAATAATATCCTATTGATTTCCGGAGTTGCAACAGACAATGATCTTATGCGTGGCGAAGAGGCCCAATTGATAGGAATTGCGGAAATGATGGATGATAAAGTAGCCGCAGAAGAACAAAATATATATCTCTTTCCTGGTACACATAGTAAACACATCACTGTAACGTATAAACAAATCCTTGATTTCAAAACTTTCATGACGGGAGAACTCTTCGGGTTGTTATTAAATCACGGATTGCTTTCCGGCTCAGTAGCTGCTCCCGAAAGTAGCGGGATGGGAACAAATGAAATTGCTGCATTTCATAGTGGTGTAGAAAAGTCTTTCCGGGCGGAGCTGTTACAAAACCTTTTTTCAGTTCGTGTAAATGATATGAAAAAATATTATTCCAAGGCATTAAATGGCTTTTATCTAAGCGGTTTGATGATCGGGGCAGAGCTAAAACATATCAGCAATAACACAAGAGCGCATTATACAATTTGTGGAAATCGTAAACTTGGAAATCTATATTATTCCGCATTTCAGTTTCTCGGGCTTACTGAACAGGTAACACTGCTTACGGAAGAACAATCCGAAAACGCCGCAGCCATAGGGCAATCTGTCATTCTTCAAAATATAAAGCTATAACTTAACCGGCCATGGCAGAAGATGAATTTTCGTGGATAAAATTTAAGACAATGCCCCTGGTGGGTATTATGCGAAATATTAACCCGGCGCATACGGAGGATATTCTGAAAGCCTTTTATGCGTCTGGCTTAACCACAGTTGAATTAACAATGAATTCTCCGGGCTTTGAGAAAAGTTTGCAGCTTGGTCTGTCATTATTTAAAGGGAAGTTGAATATAGGCGCCGGAACGGTGTGCACAAAATCTGATCTGGAGAGAGCGCTTAAGTCCGGCGCCCAATTCATTGTTACGCCGATTGTTGATGAAGATGTAATAAAAACCTGCAGAGAAAAGGGGATACCCGTATTTCCAGGCGCCTATACTCCAACGGAAATATATACCGCATGGAAGCTTGGCGCTGATATGGTAAAAGTTTTTCCGGCTACTGCACAGGCTATTGAATATATACGGGCGATAAAAGGTCCTTTTCCCGCTATCCGGTTATTACCAACAGGCGGCATTCATTCGGGCAATTGCATAGATTTTTTGAACGCCGGAGCAGCGGGACTGGGCATAGGCAGCAGCCTGTTTAATACTTCTGTCATTAATGAAGGGTATAACAAACTTGAAGAACATTTCGGTGTCTTTGCCGAACGAATCAGGAGCTATTTAATGGCATCACATGAACCATCACTCAGAAAAAGGTAGATATGAAAGTACGCGTTTGCATTATCGGAAATGGAAGCTTTGCATGCAACGTTCATTACCCGTCACTACGCTCTTTTAACGAAGTGGAAATTGTTGGAATAATGGCCTTCAATAAAGAACGCCTGGAAAAAACAGCTCAACGCTTTAGTATTCCGGAGAAATGCATTTTCCCCGTTTCGTCTGTTACCGGTTACCAGGCTGTTCTTCAGCAGCTAAAGCCGGATGCAGTATATGCTATCGGACCTCCGGAGCATATGTTTGATGTGTGGGTTTGGTGCCTTGAAAATCGCTTCCATCTTTTTATTGAAAAGCCTATGGGCTTAACATTGCACCAGGCAGAAATACTTGCCGGTTTGGCTGCCGTAAACAACTGCATCACGCAGGTTTCTCTTCAGCGGCGAAATATGCCGCTGCTGCAAAAGATGAAACAAGAATGCCATAAAAAAGGGCCGCTTACGCATGCGCTGGTAACATTCAATAAGTGTGCATTAACCCCGATGAAAAGCGCAAGGGACAGGATGCACGATGATTTTATTCATTGCATAGATACAGCGCGATGGCTTATGGATGGTGAAGTGGTGAAAACAGAGTCTTATTGCCGGCATATAGGCGTTGACGATATAAACTGGATAAGTGCGCATTTATACTTTGATAATGGTAATACCTGTCATACAATAGGTAACTGGAGTTCGGGCAGAAGGATTTTCAGCGTGCAGATGCATGCACCGGGAATTTGTGCGGAAGTGGAACCAGAAGTGGAAGGCCGGGTGTATGCCGATGGTGATACAATTGGTAAGCATTATAAGCGTATAGACGTAGCCGGTAGTGAAGAACTATTTATATATGGAGGATTCAGGGAAAAAAACAGGGAATTTATATATTCTGTATTAAAAGGAAAAGATGGAACTTCCTCGCCTTTTAGGGATGCCCTAAAAACAATGAAGATATGTGAGATCATATTAGCGCAGGCAATGCTAAGATAGATATTCCACCGCCCACGGCAGGCCGCCCCGGCTGGTGTCCCAACAGCCGGCGACAATTTGAAAATGAACCCTGAGAACTAAAATAAGATTATGCTGAAATCAACGATATTACACCCGGAGTTGCTTTACGGACTGTCACTATGCGGGCATGGATCGAAGATACTCATTGCCGATGCCAACTTTCCTGTTACAACAAAAACACCTGCTACAGCAAAGAAAATATTTCTGAACATCGCGCCGGGATTGGTGGATGCAACCACTATATTAAAGTTGCTCATGGAAATCATTCCCATAGAGTCTGCAGCGATAATGACAACGCCCGATCTGGTGGAGCAACCTATACATACAGTATACAAATCTCTGTTAACACCGGCTATTCCTGTTACCGGTTTTAAACGAATGGAATTTTATCAGTATGCAGAAAGTAAAGATACTTACCTGGCAATAGCCACAGGAGAAACCAGAAGATTTGCCAACCTGTTGTTAACGGTTGGTGTAATAAAACCAGGTATTTCTACAGCGCCTTAGCAACAAATGAAAACACTTTGAATATTTATATAATGCCATCTTTAATTTGCATCTTTAATTTTACAAAACCGTTTTACTAATATGCGTTATTTATTATTCCTTGTTAGCATATCCGCTATTGTATTGTTGCATAGCTGTTCGTTGCCTGATGCTTCGCAAAAAGCTCCGGACAATATTGTTGCCGGTTACCAAAGGAGAGATATGGACGATATTGTAACTGTTAAAGACAGTATTATTGATGCAAAGAAAATCGGTATCGTTGTTATAGATATGTGGAACTTTCATTGGTGCAAAACCTCGGCGGCCAGGGTAGCAGCAATGGTGCCACGCATGAACCAATGCCTGGAGGAGGCAAGGAAGTTAGGCATGCAGGTGTTTTTTTGCCCAACAGATGTGGTAAATAACTACGTAGGATACCCGCAGCGTGAAAAGGCGATAGCTGCTGCTCAGGTGCCACTACCTCCACCTTTGAATATTGAATGTCCGCATCCGGGCGGGGGAGGGTGCATGTGTGGCGCCGACAAATGTATAACCAACTATGGCTGGACGGGTATGGCAGGTGACCTGATCATAAAAGAGTCCGATATATTATCTTCCGGTCCGCAGGAACTATACAACGTTTGCAAAGAAAAAGGCATTACAGAATTGTGGTACATGGGGGTACATACCAATAACTGCGTGCTGGGCAAACCTGAAGGTATGCGTAATATGATGAATTATGGACTGAAATGTGTGTTGATAAGAGATCTTCAGGATCCGGAAACATCATATGACCCGGCTATGGGCATAACACCTGATGGTAACAATGCCAAGGTGGTAAAACATTTTGAAAAATTTCTTGCGCCCAGTATTAATATGGGTGAAATGCTGAAAAAAAACGGGCTATGGAATGAAAACCAGCCTGTAGACCCAGTTCGTATTACGCCCTGGGGTAAAGTGGAACGACCGCACCAGTTTCGCGACTCTGTTATTGTAACCCTGTCTGCTCCGCTGAACGAAGGCGCTGATATCCGGTATACTGTTGATGGCTCAGAACCGGGATTAGAGTCGGCTTTATACGAAAAACCTTTTGCTATCGTAAAAAGTACCAGGTTGAGGAGCAGTGCATTCAAAAATGGGAAGGTAGTTTGTATAGAGAGTGTTGGACAATTTGAACGATTGCCCGCTACGCCTCCCCAACCAGATGTAAAATTAACAGACATGGAAACCATGGTCATGAATCGCAACAGCCGCCGCCCGGTATACAACAAGTCTTTTCACGGAACTTCTTTGAGCATTCATAAGCAAACATTTGAAAATGGAATTGCTACACTCGCGCCATCCTTCCTTACATATAATCTCAAACCAGAATACATCCGCTTCACTGCGCAATGTGGTATTGATGACTTTACCGGCACAGACAATATGGGTAGAGAACTGGCGAAATTTCCCAGTGTAATTTTCAAAATATTTATAGATGGCAAACTGGCAGCAGAAAGCCCGGTGATGCGTAATGCACAATGGCCCTGGAGTTTTGATATTCCCATTCCGGAAGGCAGTCGCATCATCAACCTTGTGGCCACTGATGCAGGAGACGGCAGCTTTTATGATTATGCCAATTGGGTAAATACAGGGTTCATCACCCGCAGGTAAATGATGCTCACTAACACGAGCGGCGCGTAACTGTAATGTTACCAGATCTGTAACAATATATCTAAAAGGAGCATCCGATTTGCAGGGCATAGATTATAGATAGGGAGGGTTGTTGGGACATCAAGCTCCCTGCAATTGCTGAAGATAGTTGCAGTAAAAGCACATTAGGAGAATTATTTACTCCCTCTAAAATATCCTGCCGTTGGTGTATCGGCAAATTAATTATGCAACATAATATTTTGATAATTCCTGTTAACGGTTGATGTAATAAAGCCTGACATTAACATAGCAGTATAATATTGATAAAATACATTTGAGCATTTATATACAGCAGGCATATTATATCAACATATTCGAATCAAAAGATAATATAGAGGAGCTATCCCCTTGCAGAGCTGGTTAATATTGATCTACTAAAATAGATCTTTATATGAGCCAAAAACTAATTTCATTCAGATTACGAGGCGGGATGCGTATCATCGTCACCCCGCTACTGATGCTACTTCTCTTACTGCTATTGACATTACAGGTTGAGGCGGCAAACAAGAAAAATATTGGTACGCGTGCCAATATTAACGCAATAACCATTCGTGGAACAGTTACCGACAAAGAAGGAAATGCACTTGCCGGAGTGAATGTAAATATAAAAGGCACCACTAAAGGAACAGTAACGAATAATATTGGACAGTTCACTTTGCCCGGTGTTCCGGAAGATGCAACACTGGTTTTTTCTTTTATAGGATACCAAAGTGCAGAGACAATAGTAGGCGGCAAAACCGAAATGTCAATAGTCCTGCTCCGCGGATCACAAACGATGGAAGAAGTAGTTGTGATGGGATATGGTAAACAAAAGAAAAAGCTGGTTACAGGAGCTACTGTTGAAATTAAGGGCGATGATATTCAAAAAAGGGCGGCGATAACGCCACTTGCAGCTATCCAGGGACAGGCGCCCGGCGTAAGCATCACTTCTACCGGGGGACAACCGGGCAGTGGTTTTCGCGTAAATATAAGAGGCGCTGGCACGGTAGGTGAAACTACTCCGCTTTATATAGTAGATGGTGTGCAGACCTCCGACATCAGTTATTTGAACAACAATGATATTGCTTCGATAGATATATTGAAAGATGCCGCTTCTGCTGCTATTTACGGCGCCAGAGCCGCCAACGGGGTAATTATGATTACAACCAAAACAGGCAGCGCAGGATTTTCACAAATTTCCTTCGATTCTTATTATGGCATTCAGAACGCTTCTAAAAAAATAAAAGTATTGGGCGGAAAGGACTATATGAATATGATCAATGAAATGTATAGCAATTCTAACCTAACCCCTATTTACACCAATGAAACAACCAATACAAAAATTCTCAGCGATGCAGGCGGTGGAACAAACTGGATGGATTTATTTTTGTCTAAAAATGTTCCTATGCAAAACTATAACCTCAGCGGGCAGGGGGGTACTGAGCAATCTGTTTATGCAATGTCCTTGTCTTATACACAACAGGGAGGTATAATTGGCGGAGCAGACCTGGCTAACTACAAAAGGATCACTTTCCGCATAAATACAGAGCACAAGCTGTATAAAGATATTTTGAAAATAGGGCAGCACCTGTCTTATTCCAATGCTACCAATATAGGAGCGGGTTACCCGATTGTTTCAGCAATTCGTGTTCCATCCATTATTCCTAATTTAAGCCCTGATGACCCTTCAAGATTTTATTATAATAATGTTCCTGCCAGCGGGGGAGATAATATTTATGGATTTTGGTCTACGGAGATAACAAATCCGTATGGATCTATGCTGAACAGCAGCTATAACCGCAACAGGGTGAACAAAGTTATAGGAGATGTTTATTTTGATGTAAAGCTTATGGGTAACCTTCACTTTAAAACAATGCTCACCCTTGATTATTCCGGCGGACGCAGCAGAAGCTATCAGGCAGTACAACCTAATTTGAGTGCAAACAATAATGCTAAAACCGCCGTATCACAGGTGTCGCAATCTTCTTCAGAAAGCATAAGCCTTGGCTCTGAAAATATATTGACTTATGCCACGACAATTAATAGTGATCATAAATTTGATGTCCTTGCCGGGATGTCGGCGCTTAAAACAAATACTGAATACCTGAGCGCTTCTAATAAAAATCTTTTGTATACAGGGTATGAGTATGCATGGCTGAATAATGCTACAGGAACCGCAAGCGGCGGTACCATGTCAATGAGCGGATACCCGGGAGAAGATGCTTTATTGTCTTATTTCGGACGCATTAATTATGATTATAAAGGAACTTACCTGGCAACAATTATCCTGCGCTCCGATGGGTCATCAAGGTTTGATCAATCTCATCGCCGGGGATATTTTCCTTCATTTTCTGCAGGCTGGAATATTTCGAACGAATCATTCATGGAACCTGCATCTTCGTGGCTGCCCTATTTGAAAGTAAGGGGAAGCTGGGGACAGAACGGGAATATGAATATTCCCCCTTATTACTATTTAGCATTGGTAGGGTCTAATTTCCCATATTCTTTTGGCGATGATGGAAATGCTGCCGTGGGAGCAGCTTTAACAAATCTCGGGAATGCATCTTTACATTGGGAAAAAGCACAATCTACCAATATTGGATTTGACGCCCGGTTACTGAAAGGACAGTTGGGTTTTACTTTTGACTGGTATCATCGCGAAACAAAAGACTGGCTGGTACGCGCAAACATACCCAGTATATATGGAGTGGGCGCGCCTTATATTAACGGAGGGAATGTAATAAACAGGGGAATGGAAATGGCTCTGAATTATTCCGGTGGCAACACAAAATCGTTTAGCTATAATATCTCCGCAAACATTGCATTCAATAAAAATAAAGTAAGTGCCATTCCCACTCAGGATGGAATATTACATGGTGGCAGTGGAACATTGTACGCCAATTCAGTTGAAGTAACACGCTCTCAAAATGGATATCCGCTTGGCTTTTTCTGGGGGCTGACTACTGACGGGTTATTTCAGTCTGCAGAAGAGGTACAGAACTATAAAGGCACTGGTGGAAATCCTATACAGCCTAATGCCCAGCCGGGAGACCTACGGTATGTAGACAGGAATGGCGATGGAGCAATCAATGCTTTGGACAAAACGATGATTGGTGACGGACATCCTGATGCAATCTTTGGGCTAACCTTTTCTTTCGCTTATAAAGGGTTCGACCTGTATGTTGCTACTAATGGCGTTGCAGGAAATCAAATCCTGCAGAACTATATTGATGCCAATAGAAACTACTGGAATATGACCCAGGACCTGTATGATGACCGCTGGCACGGAGCGGGCACTTCCAATAAATATCCGCGCATAGATGCACAAAACTCAAACTGGATTAACTTCTCGGATGTATTTCTTTACAAAGGCGACTATGTTAAGATCAACAATGTTACACTGGGATATGACCTGGCAAAACATATCCTTAAGACAAATAAAATAAGCCAGCTCAGGCTATATATTACCGGGCAGAATCTCTACAATTTTACTTCCTATAATGGAATGGATCCTGAAATCGGTACCGGCAGCAATGGTGTTGATCAAAGTGAGATTGGCCGGGATTCAGGGATGTATCCACACGCCAGAACAATATTGTTTGGTCTTAGTGTTAAATTTTAAAACATTATCAATTATGAAATTGCTCAAAATAGTACTGTCAGCGTGCTTTTCAATACTTTTATTGTCCAACTGCAGCGATAAGTTTCTGGACATTTATCCCGTAGACAGAAAAACGGAAGCCACTTTTTTTAAAACACAGGAAGAAGTTTATCAAACACTGGTTGGGTGCTACCAGGGCATGAACCGGTGGCTTAACAACGGAGGTAACTGGGTATATCCTATTGTGTCGGATATTATGTCGGACGATGCAGCCGGCGGAGCAGGAAAATCCGACTATCTCCTTCCCCAGGCGCTCGACCGCTTTGATCTGGGCATTGCACCGGCAGAGGCCAATATATACAGCGCCATGTGGGCCGATGCTTTTACAACCATCAACAGGTGTAATACTTTCCTGAAAAAAATTGATGAATTTCCCTGGGATGATAATAGCGCATATGCAATGGGAAAATATATGTCTAAAGCGGCCAGTGAAGGAGAAGTGCGTTTTATCAGGGCATACATATATTTCTGCTCCATGCAAATGTGGGGTCATCTTCCATTAATTACAGAAACAACAGAAGATGCGGGTCTGGAAGCACAGTCCGACCCTAAGCTCATTTATGAATTGATTGTAAATGACCTGAAAAAAGCTATAGGATTGCTTCAGCCATCTTTCCCGGGTGATGCCGGCGGACGTGTTACCAAATACGCTGCAGAGGGGCTGCTGGCGCGGGTTTATTTGTTCTACACCGGTTATTACGGTAAAACACAAGCTGAACTGCCGAGGGTAAATAAAGCAGAATTATTGACATATATGAATGGTGTGATCACTGAATCAGAAGTGAAGGGGTATCTCAACGATATCATACAAAACGCTGATCATGATCTTGTGGATGATTATATATCGCTTTGGCCCGCCGGTGCAGCGGCTGCAGGCATAGGATATGCCGGAGAGTATAATAAGGAAGTGATATTTGCTATTAAACATGGCTATGTAAATGGTACTTCCATGAACTGGGTTTCGGATATGGGTGCCCGTGGGTATATCATGCCGCCATATGGCAGAGGTTGGGGTTTTGATATTGGAAATAAATATTTGTGGGATTCATGGGATCCTAATGACCCCCGCAGAGATGCTTCTTTAATGAATGTCAATGAGGAGCATAATCTTTTTAACGATGCCGATCCGTATGACGATGCGGAAGCAGGACGTGATGTCCGCGAATATCAAAGTTTATTCCTGAAAAAATACCTGAGAGAAACGGATGGCAATGGTAATGAAGTATACGGATCATATGTAGGGAATCCCAGTTCTATGTCGAGCTATACAGACTATATCGTTATTCGCTATGCGGATGTGTTGCTGATGGCTGCAGAGCTGGGCATTGATGCACAAGCGAACTTTGATAAAGTATACCATAGAGCATACGGAAGTAGTGCACCTGCTAAACCGGCTACCCTGGAAAATATTATGGAAGAACGCCATCATGAATTTGTTGGAGAAGCGATCAGGTATTGGGATTTATTAAGAATGGGTTTGGAACATGCGGCAGATGCGATCAAAATTGATGCACCGGGTATCCCGGTAGTAAATGGAGCCCTGATTTATGGCTCTACCAATATTGTTATTAAACGTGAGCAGGTAATGGCAACCTATGGTTTAAGCCAAATTCCGGAACAGCAGATTTCTTTATCTAATGGAAAACTTGTACAAAACGAAGGGTGGTCAAAATAATTTTCTAAAAGCTTTTTACACAATATATGGGGCTGGTCTTTTTGATCAGCCCCAACTTTTTTAGGGATGTCCGTCTTATAAACCCCTGTAAAGCGTTTTGCAGAGCTGTTCCGCAAATTTGTAACAGGCTTTCCTGTATACTTTAAAAATAGAACCACAATAAGGAAAACGATTTTTAATTAAAATATTACTTTGCTTCCATAATCCTATTACATAAAATGTAGTTATAACTTATTGTAAATCAATTTATAAACTGATAATTAATTAGACAAGATAAAAAAAATGTAAATAAAATGCTGTAAATAACATCTAAAGTTTGTATTTTAGGAAATCGTTTTCCTAATTTTATAATATTTCAACTGCTTAAAATCTTTTACGTCATGTTACAAGTATTGAAACCCTCCTTTAAGCAAATCTTTTTTAATACCAGTAGCTGCTTTCATCTAAAGGTTGACAGGGGGGATAAACTGTACAGGGGGATGCATTATCATCCTGAAACTGAGCTTATCTTAATAAGACGATCAAAGGGAACAAGAATTATAGGCAGTTCTGTAGAATTATTTGGAGATAATGACCTGATGCTGATAGGATCTAATATTCCGCACGGTTTTTTACATGATGAAGAAACGTTGAATACAGATAACCCCGCTCCGGAAGCATTGGTAGTGCAGTTCGGAGAAAACTTCTTAGGCAGGGAATTTTTAAAACTTCCGGAATTGAAAGATGTACACGAGCTGTTTATTAAATCACAGAACGGTATATGTATAACAGAGGAGGGGAAAGCAAATATTATTCCCCTGATGGAAAGAATGTTCAGCGCTTCATCATTGGATGCTATCATTATTTTACTTGAAATATTAAAACAGCTCATATCAAAAAACAATTCCCGGGAACTTATTCACAGCAACAGGCTTAACAACGATATCAACTGCACAAATGATCATCGTTTTAATGATGTTTTACATTATACTTATTCCAATTTCGATGAACATATCAGCATAGAAAAAGTAGCGCGTATAGCACACCTCACAAGAGAATCATTCTGCCGCTATTTCAAGGCGCTGGCAAATAAAACATACATTGAATTTTTAACTGAATACAGGATTAACAAAGCCTGCCAGATGATCAGGAACGGAGACAGGTCTATGAAAGAAATTGGCTATGCCTGCGGCTTTGACAGCCTTTCTAATTTTTATTATCAATTCAAAAGGATCATAAAATTAAGCCCGCTTGAATTCAGCAGGCATTGCATGGAAGCGACAAAAGGTAAAGAGACCGCTTAATTGCTTTTACTTGTTTTTATCCCGGAACATATGGGCAAAACACCATCATGTTGAAAACAGATGTTCATTTTTTGTAGGAAAATCTGCAGGTAAGGATAATATACAGGAATTTCTCTTACTGAAATGTTGAGATTTTTGCTAAACAATGCTTTGAATATTTCAATGCTAAAATTATTGCCATGAGAACGATAACAAATTGCCTGCGGAGAAGTTTCCTCCTCTCATCTTATAAAAACTTGCCGGTGTTGAGGATGCTTTTTGTATTGTATTTTTTTTCTATTTCCCTATCTTCTTTAGCAAATCATAGATACCTGGCTAATGCAGACTTTACCATTACAGGAAAAGTAACGGACAGTACCGGTAGTCCTGTACAGGGTGTAAGCGTGAAAATAGAAGGATCCGAAAAAGGAACATTTACCAATAACGCCGGACTTTTTAAGTTGTTACATGTTCCGGCAAATGCAGTGATCGTCTTCAGTCATGTGAACTTTAAAGAAGAAACCGTACCGCTAAATGGAAATACCAACCTGGTTGTTTCATTAAAAAGCAATAACACCAGCCTGGCAGATGTGGTAGTGGTAGGTTATGGAACGCAGAAAAAAGCAACAGCAACCGGGGCTATTAGTATGGTGAAGGGTGAAGTATTACAGCAGTCGCCTGCCGTAAACTTTACCAATACCCTGGCGGGCCGGTTACCGGGCCTGGTGGCAATAAACACTTCCGGCGAACCGGGTAATGATAATGCCACTATACGTATCCGTGGTGCAAATACCTTAGGTGATAATGCTGCATTAATAGTGGTGGATGGAATAGTAGGAAGGGATATGGCAAGCATTCGCCCCGAAGATGTGGAAAGTGTAACTGTTTTAAAAGATGCTTCAAGCGCAATTTATGGTGCCCGCGCAGCTAACGGGGTAATACTTATTACCACCAAGCGTGGTAAAACAGGCAAGCCTGAAATTACAGCCAATGTAAATTATGGCATCAGCTCGCCTACCGTAATACCCGAAATGGCTGATGCTGCAACGTATGCAGCTATGATGAACGAAATTGAAACATATGCGGGAAGAGCTCCGATATATACAGACGGGGAAATAGAGAAATTCAGGGATGGATCAGAACCATGGTTATATCCTAATACCAACTGGTTTGATGCTGTGTTCAAGAAAACAACACCTCAAACACGTTCAGATCTTTCTATCAGAGGGGGAACGGAAACGATCAGGTACTTTGTATCTGGTGGCTACAGTTTGCAGGATGCGATCTATAAAAACAGTTCTGCCAGGTTTTCGCAGGCTAATTTCAGGGCCAACCTGGATGCAAATATTTCTACATACATCTCTATCGGAATTGATCTTTCGGGGAGCCAGGAGGACAGGGACTTTGCGGCGAATCCATTCGGATATATGCTTAACCGCAGTAAGCCTATGTTTATTGCAACTTACCCGGGCAACAAACCTGCTGCGGGGTATCAGGCCGGGCAAAGTCCGGTAGTGTTGGTTTCTGATGATCTTGGCTATGACAGACGTAAAAGTTATAATTTCCTGAGTAATGCCAGGCTTAAAATAGACATACCATGGGTGAGTGGATTATCAATCACTACCAACCTTTCATACGATAAAACGATCAATAACGGGAAATTCTGGAGAAAGCCTTACATGTTATATTCCTGGGACCGTGAAACATTTGACGCAAATGGCGAGCCTGTAGTAACCGGGGCTTTGGATGGTCCTTACGCAACCGCAGAACTCAACCAGAATTTTTCTGATGGCTACCGTACTACCTTAAATGCTTTGTTGAACTATAATAAAGTTTTTGGTGATCACCAGGCAAAGTTCCTGGCCGGGGTAGAGAAAATTACCGGCGGATCAATGGACCTCACCGCTTTCAGGCGTGGTTTTGTATCAACAGCGGTAGACCAGATGTTTGCTGGTGGCGATCCTGATAAAAATAATGGCGGGTCTGCCAACGTAAATGCAAGGCTTAACTATTTTGGCCGCATCAATTACGACTTTAAACAAAAATACCTGTTGGAGTTTGTATGGAGATATGATGGCTCTTATATCTTCCCTGATGCAAAACGGTTTGGTTTTTTCCCGGGAGCTAGCGTGGGCTGGATCCTGTCTGAAGAGTCGTTCTGGTCAGGAATAGCTAACATGGTGAACCATTTTAAAATCACCGGATCCTGGGGACAAACCGGTAATGATCGTATTGAGGCTTATCAATACCTCTCCAGTTACAGTTTTGCAAACCGGCCTTTTATTTTTAACGAAACACTGTTAACAAAAGCATTGAATGAACTTCGTATCGCCAACCCCAATATCACGTGGGAAGTTGCGAACCAGACCAATGTTGGGTTAGAAGCGCAATTTTTGAAAGGTGCAGTACAACTCTCGGCCAATTATTTTTATAACCTGCGTAGCAATATCCTTGCATTCAGAAACGCTTCTGTGCCTGCTACCTCAGGTTTGACTTTGCCCCGCGAAAATATTGGACGTGTGGCCAACAGGGGATTTGAGATGGAACTGGCATACAGGGGCAGCAGTGGAAATTTTAATTACAGCGTGTCTGCGAATGCAGCGCTATCCAAAAATAAGATACTGTTCTGGGATGAAACGCCAGGTGTTCCCGAATACCAGCAATCTACCGGCAGACCCATGAACGCCGGGTTATATTATCTTTCAATGGGCGTTTTTAAAACCCAGGAAGATATTGATAAATACCCTCATTGGGCTAATGCCAAACCCGGCGACCTGGTTTTTAAAGATGTAAATGAAGATGGTGCCATTAACGGTTTAGACCTGGTGCGTTATGGAAAAACAGATCTGCCCACATTTACAGGAGGCTTTACCGTGGATTTGTCCTATAAAAATATATTCCTGTCTGCATTATTTCAGGGAGCTGCCGGCGCAGTTAGGAGTTATTCCCTGGAATCAGGCCTGATCGGGAATTTTCTTGCAGATGATGCATATGGCCGCTGGACTCCCGATAATACAAATGCTGATAAACCACGGGCATGGAATACCGGTGGTTATTACTGGACAAACGCAATATCAGGTGGTACATGGGGTATTAATAATACCTACTGGTTAAAAAATAATGATTACTTGCGCCTTAAAACGCTGCAATTGGGTTATAACCTGCCTTCCCAATGGCTTAATAAAATAGGCGCGAACAATGCAACTGTATACTTTACGGGATTGAACCTTCTCACTTTTGCCGGCTTTAAGTCTTTTGACCCTGAAACTGTGGGAACTGTTTATCCATTAAGTAAAGTATACAATTTCGGTATTAAACTAACGCTTTAAAAATATTGCCATGAAAATGAGACTATGGTTTATTGTTACAGTCCTGGCATTGGATGTTACATCCTGTAAAAAGGATTTTCTTGAAACCACCCCTTTAAGCGAATTTTCTTCAGCAGATGTTTGGAAGGATCAATCGCTGTCTACCGCTTTTGTAAACGGAATTTATGCAAGCATTGACCAGAGTATGTGTAAATATATGCTGGCAGTATATTGTGATGAAGCGCACAGGCGGGATAACGCTTCTATCCTGGCATTTAACCGGGGTGAAATGACAGCGGATAATATTATCGGGTGGCAGACCCAACCTACCTGGAATGGTTTGTATTCCAAGATCAGAAGATGTAACCTGTTTTTAGATAACACGGTAGATGCGCCTTTTGATAAAGCCTCTATGGAAGGAGAAGTAAGGTTTCTAAGGGCCTGGTTCTATTATCAGCTTACCAACATGTTTGGAGGCGTACCGTTAGTAAAAAACGCCTATAGTCTTACAGGTGATTTTGCAATTGCAAGGAGCTCATATGCCGAGTGCATTGATTTTATAGCAACCGAACTGGATGCTGCTGCTGCACTGTTACCCGAAGTACAAACCGGCGCTAATAACGGAAGGGCCACAAAAGGGGCCGCTCTTGCATTGAAAGCACGTATATTATTATATGCCGCAAGCGATCTGCATAATGTAGCCGCGTTTCAGGGGTATGCAAAGCCTGAATTACTGGGGTATACCAGTGGCAGCAGAACCGATCGCTGGCGTGCTGCTAAAAATGCTGCTAAAGCTGTAATAGATTTAAACCTCTACAGCCTGCATAAAGCTGAACCAGGGCCTGGTGATTCTATTGCGGGCAACTATACCGAAATCTTCCTGCTGAAGAAGACTTCCGAGGATATCTGGGTGAAGTTTTATACTTCCGGAACCATCTCTAATGACAATAACCTGCCGGTAATGAATGGTCCTAATGGATATGGTGGTCAGGGTAATAATGCTGTATCAGGCAACCTCGTGGATGCTTTTGAGATGAAAGATGGCAGTAGATTTGACTGGAATAATCCCGCTCAGGCTCAATTTCCTTATAATAACAGGGATGCCCGTTTTTATGCCAATGTTTTATATGAAGGAGCTAAATGGGGTACCCGGCCTGCATATTCGACTGACCTGGATCCCTATGGAATTGTACACACAGGTTATTTTGAAAGATGGAACGCTTCCACCAACCAGATGTATATTGAGCCAGGAATTGATAGCAGGAACAGCCCCTTTCAACCGGGTAACAGCGGGCAAACATTGTACCTCTGTAAAAAATTTCTCGATCCCGCCTCTGTTGCTGTAGAGGGTGGCGTGGGCCAGGAAGTTCCCTGGAGGCATTTAAGGTATGCAGAAGTGTTGTTGAATTATGCTGAAGCTTGTTTAGAACTTGAAGAATACGATGAAGCAAGAGATTATATTAATATGATCAGGAAAAGGGCAGGCCAGCCGGAGACCAATGAAACAGGGGATGTATTGAAACAGCGTTACAGAAATGAAAGACGTATTGAATTGATGTATGAAGATCACAGGTTCTTTGATGTCCGGCGCTGGATGATCGCCTCTGAAACCTATGGACCATTTTATAAAGCAAATGTGCTGTACAAATTATTGCCGGATAAAAACACTTCGCCAGTGCCCACTATTAAGCACGAAGTACTGGAAACAAGATCATGGAGTGATAAAGCTTATTTCTTTCCGATATTGAGGAATGAAATGAATAAAAATGATTTATTAATACAGAACCCGGGTTATGAATAATTCTTTAAAACCAATTTTGATTATGCGCTTATTTTATTTAAGACGATGTTTCCGAAGCGGAAAATTATGCATGGCTGCAATAATTTTCATTTTTGGATCAATCACTCCCCCTGCAATGTATGCACAAACTTCAGCCGGTACAGGCAACACGATCACCGTTTCCATGCAGAAAAGAGTTAAAGGCGATGCTGCTGTGGATAATTATGCTATTGTAAATGAAATGCAGCAATGGGATCCGAAGCAAACGGCGATCATCATTTGTGATATGTGGGATAAACACTGGTGTAAAGGCGCTACATCAAGAGTGGCAGAAATGGCGCCAAAGCTAAACGAAGTGCTGACCATAGCGCGCAGCAAAGGCGTTCTGATCGTGCACGCGCCAAGTGATTGCATTGATTATTATAAAAATCACCCGGCAAGGAAAACCGTATTAAAAAATTACGACAAAAAATACGACAAGCTGATTGATAACGCAAATGTGCCTAATGAAAAGGGAGCTACCTGGCCTATTGACCAGTCGGATGAAGGTTGCGATGACATGATACAATGTGCCCAGGGAAAGGCATGGACAAAACAAATTGATGCCATTAAAATAGAAGACAGTGATGCCATCAGTGACTCAGGATCGGAAATTGCTTCCCTGTTTGAAAAAAAGGGAATTAAGAATGTGATCTTATCGGGCGTACACACCAATATGTGCGTAATCGGGCGCACGTTTGGGTTACGCAGCATGGTAAAGTTAGGTAAAAATGTGGTGCTGATGCGCGATATGACCGATGCTATGTACAACTCACGGAGAGCTCCGTATGTAAATCACTTTACCGGTGTACGTTTAGTTGTAGATTATATTGAACAATATGTTTGCCCAACCATATTGTCTACTGATTTTACAGGTAAAAAACAATTGCGCTTTAAAGACGACAAGCGCCCTGTTGTTGCTTTCATAACAGCAGAAGGAGAGTATCATGCCAACCAGACGCTTCCCCGGTTTGCGCATGAGCTTATGCTGCGCGAAGGGGTAAATTGCGAATTTGCTATAGGTAAACCCGCGATGGATGGACCGGGCAGGCATAACCTCGAAAATCTGCAGATACTCCAGGATGCAAGCCTTGCTGTGTTTTTTGTGCGACGTGTTGCACTTGAGCCGCAGAAAATGGATATGATAAAGAACTATATAAAGAGTGGAAAACCTGTACTGGGCATCCGCACGGCAAGCCATTCCTTTGATGCCAAGGGCAATGTTGCGCGTGAAGGCGGCGGCATCAGCCAGTCTAAGGAATCTGTATCAGGATTCCTGGCTCAATGGCCTGAATTTGATGAAGAAATACTGGGCGGTAATTACAAGGGACATTATGGACATTTGGAAGAAAAAACAAAGATCGCTATAGTACCTGGCATGGAAAAACATCCTTTATTAAAAGGCGTGGATCCCAATGGTTTTGGAAGCGTAAGCTGGTTGTATCAGAATCGCCCGCTGCGCTCTGCTGCTGTGCAGGTGCTGCTTACCGGCACTATCCCCAATGAGCCGTCAGAACCTGTGCTTTGGGTAAATCGCACCAAATACAATAACAAAGTGGTATATACCTCGCTGGGACATTGGGAAGACTGGAATATTCCGGATTTTCAGCAGGTTCTCGTAAATAGTATTCATTATTTGCTGAATGATACCGGCAAAAATAAATAACTGTTTTACCCCGGGAAAGCATAACCGAATAAGGAAAAGTGATTAACGCTTTTGGCAGTTACAAGATGTTTTATGAAAAGTTTTTTTCGATATATAGCATGCCTTGTCAGCACACTCGCTGTTCTGCTGCATGGTGTGGCACAGCAAGCCATTCCTTTTGCCAGCACACCCTTAAACGGGAATGAAGATCTATCTGCAAAAATGGTAAATGGTATCAATGATTTCCTGATACAGGAAACAGGAAGAAGAACATTGCAACGGGCATCACGCTGGCAACGCCACTTTAGTTCTGTTGCCGCGTTCGAGCGGTCTATAGCTAAACAAAGAGCTGAATTAAAAACATTACTGGGTGTAACAGATGAAAGAATACAACCGGTACTGCAGATTGCTACACGTAATGACCTGGCTCCGTATACTATTGTTGAAAAAGAATATACCGTCTCCGCTGTGCGGTGGACAGTAATGAACAACCTGTCGGCAGAAGGTATCTTGATAATGCCCGCAAAAAAAGTAAAGGCAAGGGCTATGATTATTCCTGATGCCGGCATCGAACCTGAAGCGCTTGCAGGGATGCTCAAAGGAACAGGTACAGGGAGTGCATCAGTGCTGGCATTAGCAAAAAGCGGAGTAGAAATACTGATACCGGTTCTCATAAACAGGGACTATACTTATTCGGGTAATCCTTCTCTGAATTTGTATACCCAACAACCACACCGGGAATGGATCTACCGTCAGGCTTACGAAATTGGGCGCCATATCATCGGTTATGAATTGCAAAAGATTTTTTCGGGTATTGACTGGCTGGAGAAGAGAAATAAAGAAGATGGCAATAATACACTTGCTGTAGCGGGCTATGGAGAGGGAGGAATGCTTGCCTTGTATGCGGCTGCTTTGGATAGCCGTATCACTGTGTCGCTCGTAAGCGGCTATTTTAATGCGCGGGAACAATTGTGGGAGGAGCCTATTTACCGCAATGTGTTTGGGCTGCTTAACACGTTTGGCGATGCGGAGCTGGCTGTAATGAGTTGGCCGCGCAGGCTTATTATTGAGCATGCAACAGTTTCGCCTGTAAACCATCAAAATGCCGGGGCTGCACCAGGCAAAATAATATCTCCTTCTCTTTCAACGGCAGAAGCGGAATATCGCCGTGCTGTTGCCATCATCCCATCTCAAAACAGGTTGAATTTTATAACAGCGGATCAACAATTTTTTTCTGCACCGGCATTTGTTGCATTTGCAAAAGCAATGAACCTTCCGTTCCTGCCCGGCAAGATATATCATTCACCGGCAAATCAACTATCTGCAAATTGGATCAAAATTCCGCAACGGCAGGAAAGGCAGGTGAGGGAGATGACACA
The DNA here is from genome assembly GCF_035497235.1 of Agriterribacter sp. Classification (GTDB taxonomy): domain Bacteria; phylum Bacteroidota; class Bacteroidia; order Chitinophagales; family Chitinophagaceae; genus Agriterribacter. The sequence goes on along the minus strand of NZ_DATJEB010000031.1, from coordinate 97,700 downwards.
ATGTACACAACAGGAACTTTCTGTATGCGAGCGAACGCGCAACCGCGATTTTTGGCAAACGTTGAAAGGCTCTCCTGAAGAGCAGGCTACTATTAAAGAACAACAAAGAGAACGTTTCCGGAATGTGCTGGGTAAAATACCTGCGCCATCGGGTAGCTTCAATACCAAAGCCCGTGTGTACCAGGAAACGGCAAAATGGATAAGTTATGAAATCACCCTGGACGTTTTTGGTTCGGAGGTATTTGCCTGGGGAATACTAACTGTGCCGAAAGGTATCAGGCCGGGTGAAAAAAGGCCGGTTGTTGTATGTCAGCATGGTCTGGAAGGATTGCCTTCTGATGTGGTAAATACAGATTCGACCCAAAAGAATTACAGTGTTTATAAGGGTTTCGCTACCCGTCTGGCGGAAAGAGGGTACATTACTTTTGCGCCGCATAATCCATACCGGGGCCAAGATAAATTCAGAGTAATTCAACGCAAGGCTAATCCAATAGGACTCACCCTTTTCTCAGTCATCATCAGCCAGCACCAGCGGATTGTGGAATGGTTGCAGGAGCTTTCTTTTGCAGATGCTGAAAAAATAGCGTTTTACGGAATTTCATACGGAGGTAAAACAGCTATGCGTGTCCCGGCTGTTGTTAAAGGATATTGTTTATCCATTTGCTCGGCCGATTTTAATGAATGGGTTCGCAAAGTTGCTACTACGGAACATGCATTTGGTTATGTATATACCGGTGAATATGATATGCCTGAATGGGACCTGGGCCACACTTTCAATTATGCAGAAATGGCAGCATTAATAGCGCCGCGACCCTTTATGGTAGAGCGGGGATATTTTGATGGGGTGGGCGCAGATGAATGGGTGAGTTATGAATTCGGAAAAGTACAACGCTATTACGATTTGCAGGGGCTTGATACATTGGTTGCCATAGAACACTTTACAGGGCCACACAGTATCAATGGTAAAGCAACTTTTGAATTCCTGGATAAGCATTTAAAAAAACAGCCGGGTACAAATTTTTAATCTTTAAATAAATATAGTATGCATAGACGCAGTTTCATCCATCACATGTCGTTGGGAGCAGCAGGTATTGCGCTGCAACCATCTTTTGCAAACACCCCAAAAAATGCTGCGGCCAATAAGCTTGTGCTCTCGCTCATTGGTTGCGGCGGACGGGGATTAAGTGTGCTTTCAGGAATAGTTGCTGTTAGCGATGATATAGAAGTAAAATATCTCTGCGATGTAAATGAAACCCTGGAAGGCATTAAAACAGCTATTGACAAATACAGTAAAGCCCAGGGTTATGCGCCGAAGTTTACAGGCAATATGAAACAGGTATTTGATGATAAAGATGTGGATGCTGTTATAATTGCCACGCCGGAGCATTGGCATACACTGGCAACCATTTGGGCGCTCCAGGCAGGCAAGCATGTGTTCGTGGAAAAGAATCCAACCCTTTCCATCTGGGAGGGAAGGAAGATGGTTGAAGCCGCAACAAAATACGGGAAAGTAGTGCAGGTTGGCTTTGAGAACAGGAGCGCTACATATGCATTTACCGCAAGAGATTATATAAAAAGCGGGAAGCTGGGCAATATTGTGCATGTAAAATGTTACAATATGCTGGGAGGGGGCAAGTGGATGCCTGAAGCTGATACGTCAGTACCCAAAGGTTTGAACTGGGATGCATGGCTTGGCCCGGCAAAAAAAGTGCCTTATAATCCTAACCGCCATAGCATGACCAGCAGGGGCGGATGGCTTGATTTCTGGGATTATGGCGGTGGCGCTTTATCTGACGATGCCAGCCATGTGATGGATCTTGCACGGCTTGCCCTTGGAGATCCGGGGCATCCAAAATCTGTATACTGCAGTGGAGGCAATATCGCGTTTCATTCTGAGAAAGAAACGCCCGAATTTCTGAATATTACTTACGACTGGGGAAATGGATTTGCGATGACCTGTGAGAGTGGCAATTTCACGCCTTACATGCAAAAAGTGCCGGGAGAGATACGGTTTTCCAAAACCCAATTTCCTTTTTGGCCGCAAACTTCCACCCGCATAGAGATATACGGAACAGAACGGCTGATGTACCTGGGACGCCACGGCGGCGGATGGCAGGTAATGGAAAAAGACGGCAAAGTAGTGGACTCGCATAAAGATATTTTCCCTGATGTATTTCACCATCAAAACTTCGTTGAGGCGATACGGTTAGGCAAACCCGCTAATGGGAATGTACTGCAGGGGCATCTGAGCGCTTCACTCGTGCACCTGGCAGATATCTGCTACCGCACGGGCAACAAACAGTTGTTCTTCGATCATCAAAGCGAACGTTTTACCAATAGTGAAGCGGCAAATAAATTATTAAAGGGCAATTACCGGGCGCCTTATGCGGTTCCCGAAAAGGTATAAAATTTACGGGGCTATAGTACTCATCCCCGGTGCTGATGAAAAAAGTACCGGACGATGAACGGAGCGATGCAACGAAAGATCAATCTGTGTTGCTGTTGCCGGTAACCCCAAAGCATTCAATTATCCAACAGAAAATAAATGATCAACAATTAATGGATATACAAAACAAGGTTGCCATTATAACCGGTGGCACACATGGCATAGGAGCAGCAACAGCGCTTGCATTGGCCGGACGCGGTGCGGCGGTGGCGCTCGTGGCAAGGAATACAGCAGATAATGATATTCAGCAAAAAATTGAAGCGCTGGGTGCTTCGTGTATGATGATTGCTGCCGACCTGGGCAGGGAAGACGAATGTATAAGGGTTGTGGAAGAAGTGGAAAAACAATGGGGGCGCATAGATATACTGGTGCATAGTGCGGGTGCGGCGGCCCCGGGCAGTTTGCTGGATGGGGCAAGAGCGGTATGGTACCAGGCCTTTGATGTGCATATACATGCTGCTTTCCATTTGTGCAGGGCGGCCGTTTCCTATATGAAGCTGCAGAAAGAAGGAGCTATTGTGTTAATATCCTCTGCTGCAGGTTTGCGCGGTGTAAAAAATGCATTAGCCTATGCTGTGGTTAAAGGAGCTATTCCGCAAATGACCAGGGCGCTGGCATTGGAACTGTGCGATGACAATATTAGTGTTAACTGTGTTTCGCCGGGCGTAATACGAACGCGTTTCCAGGATCACCTCAAGCCAGAGCAGGTAAAAAATAATATTGACAACAGGATACCGTTGCACAGGGAAGGCACTCCGGAAGATGTTGCGGATGTTATTTGCACATTGGTACAAAATAAGTTTATTACCGGAGAAAATATAGTGGTAGACGGGGGGATGACGATGCGCATCGTATAATAAGAAACAGATTTTTTATAAAAGCGTATATTTTCAAAGCGCATGAACGATAATTCCCTCATACAACGAACTACCACCCGGCCTTTGCGCATGCGCTGGCTCATGCTGAGCTTTGCATTTGTTGCAACGGTATTGAACTATGTAGACCGCCTTGCCTTTAATTATCTTAGTGCGGGCGAGCCGCTCAGATCAATGATACCGAATGATTATTTTGGCTACATTGCTACGGCATTTTTTGTAGCTTATATGGTTTCTAACCTCGTGTCGGGCTTTGTGATAGACAGGTTGGGAACACGGCTTGGCTATACGCTGTGTATGGCCTTTTGGACCACGGCTTCTTTGCTGCATGCTGTTGCACGGGTGCCGTTTCATTTTGGGATATTCAGGTTCCTGTTAGGGATAGGTGAAGCCGGCAATTGGCCTGCCGCAATTAAATTAACAAGCGAATGGTTTACCCCCGAAGAACGCTCTACGGCTACCGGCATTTTTAACAGTGGCGCCGCTATCGGAGCGGTAGTGGCCCCGCCGCTGATTGCCTGGCTGGGCATGCATTACGGCTGGCAGCTTACTTTTGTTATTATCGGGTGCATTGGCTATATATGGGTGGCTGCTTTCTGGTTCACTTACTATACACCTGAAAGAGCGCTCAAAGCATCCAAAGCTCCCCGCATTCCGCCGTTAAAACTTATCAAAACGCGTTTTGTGGGGTGGTTCACTTTCTCCAAGATCTTCATGGATCCGGTTTGGTATTTCATCACTTTCTGGATCGGCAGGTACCTGGTAGATGTGCATCACTGGGGATTAGAAAAGATTGGCTGGTTTGCCATGTTTCCTTTTATTGTTTCAGATATAGGTAATATCCTGGGCGGACTCTTCACGCAATTCATTATCCGCAAAGGCATACCGGTTCCAAGAGCGAGAAAAATAGCAGTAGGGCTTTTTGGCAGTATACTGGCTTTCACACTTATTCTCGGGCCATTGGTTATTTCGGGTCCTGCTACCGCATTAATAGTATTGAGTATTGCCGGCTTTGGATATGCTGCTTATACAGCCAATACCATGGCTTTTCCGGCAGATGTGGTGCCGCTGAATGCCACCGCTTCTGTATGGGGTGTGGCAAGCGTAGGAGCGGGATTGGGCGGCGCAATCTTCCAGACGCTCTCTGGTATTACCATTGAACATTTCTCCAAAACACATGGTTACACCTTTGCCTACAATAGTGTTTTTATCGGTTACGGCATAATGGCGCTGATGGCAGTGTTCATTGTTATTTTTTTAATGGGACCGCTGCAACAAAATAAAGCGCTGCAGCAAATAGCAGAGTCCCAACCAGATAAGCAGGAATAATTTCCGGGATAAATAATAATACCATTGCAATTGGATGGGTATTGATGCAGCCTGGCGTATATAACCCCCAAAAACAACGATTTTAACAATTTGCCGCCTGGCAGTACTTTTGCATCTAAACCATACCGTATTGAAAGCGTTTAAAAAATATTATATCATTCCCGCTCTGCCCGAAGAAGTATACAACGCATTAACCAATCCTTTGGCTATAAGGCTATGGACGGGCGAACCGGCTACCATGTCTGCCGAACCTGGTTCGGCATTTTCGTTGTGGGGCGACAGTATTGAAGGAAAGAACCTTGAATTTATACCGGATAAAAAAATAGTGCAGCAATGGTATTTTGGCGACCAGGAAGAAGCTTCCATCGTTACCATTATATTGCATCCTCATGCGCACGGAACCTCGGTGGAGTTAAAGCACAGCAACATTCCCGACAGTGAATTTGATGATATTACGGAGGGTTGGAATAACATGTATTTCAAATCACTCCACGAATTTTTTGAATAAAAAAACCTTGCAAACAGTTAATTTGCAAGGTTTACATTCTGTATAAGTTGCCCGACCTGGATTCGAACCAAGACACTCAGATCCAGAAACTGATGTACTACCCTTATACTATCGGGCAATGATGCTATAGCAAAAAGTCACAGGGCGGCAAAACTACAACTTTTCATTTATTTTCCTGCTATTTTTGAGATAAAAAGGGGAATTGTATAAAATTGCGGGAACTGTATCCCATACAGGAGTAAGGCATGCAGGTAGTTATTTTCTATATTGTATCCTGGTTGCCGTTAAAATTACAGAAGCCGGTATCATTGTTTTACAGCTCGAAATACCGGTGGAAACGGTTTGTGAAGTAATGGTGTTTGCACAGGCTAATCAGAAAAGAGTCATTCTCAATCCCGTCTCTGCCCGTGAATTACCCAATGAAATTTTCAGTGGACTTTTTTTATTAGCGCCGAATAGGATGGAGGCGGAAATGCTCTCCGGAGCAGAAGATCAGTCTATAGAAGCAGCCGTACGGTTTGCTACCAGGGCAGCAGCCATTGCTGTTAGTGGAAAGAGTGTCCAGGCATCAGTGCCTTACAGGAGGGAGATGGGAGAAGAGAGGGGTGAGTAGTCAGTGGTCAGTAGTGAGTTACAACCACAAAGGATGGCAAGTTCCGGGCTTTTAATAAAAGCAACGGAAAATTGTTATGGGAAACCACCTTACCTGCGCCTGGTTTTGATACCCCTGCTATATATGCGGTAAATGGGAAGCAATTTATAGTAATTGCCTGCGGCGGTGGCAAGCTCGGCACAGCTTCCGGTGACGCCTATGTGGCTTTTGCATTGCCATAGCATTTAATTTGTATCTTGGAATAAACTGTTTATTCCTTCAATACTTCTGCCATGCAAACAAAAATCACGCTTGCTGTATTAACATATTTAATATGCTGCTGCAATACTAAAGGACAACAGGCGGCAACAGGCTCCTTATTCGTATTAAATAAAGCTGATAATACAATGGCAATTGCCGACCCTGCCACATTAAAAGTGGTAGCCACGGTGCCTACCGGCGAAGGTCCGCATGAAATGACGGTATCCGCTGATGGTAAACTGGCCTTTGTAGCTAATTATGGCGGGCAAACGCACGGACACAGCCTTTCGGTTATTGACATTGCTGCACGAAAAGAGATCCGGAGGGTTGAGCTGGGCCCTTTGCTGCGGCCTCACGGTATTGAAGCAAAAAATGGTAAAGTATATTTTATTTCAGAGCTTACCCGCACAGTGGGTCGCTATGATTTTGCCGCTGATACAATTGACTGGCTCACGGGTACCGGGCAGGATGGCGGGCATATGCTGGTACTAACGCCTGATGGTAAACGAATGTATACAGCAAACAGGGTATCCCATACCGTTACTTCCATTGACATTGGCACACCCGCATCGCCGGGGGCCATTATCCAGGTTGCAACAGGAAGCAAACCGGAAGGGATTGACGTTTCACCTGATGGCAGGGAAGTATGGGTGGGCAATACGGGTGATGGAACCATTGATATTATAGACGTGGCGTCCAATACCATAAAGCAAAGCTTCGCGGTTGGAAAAGTGCCTATCCGCGTTAAATTTACGCCCGATGGCAAAAGGGTACTGGTGTCCGATAATAGCGCCGGGGAACTGATTGTTATAGACGCCGCTGCACGCAAAGTGATCAAACGGGTTAAGGCGGAGGGAGCGCCAGTGGGCATATTAATTGTTCCGGATGGCAAAAAGGCTTTTGTTGCACGCAGCGGAGCGGGTATAGTAAGTGTTTTTGATTTGGGTACGCTAACATTCGCCGGCGATATCAAAACTGGTAATGCTCCCGATGGCATGGCATGGGTGAAGTAATTTGAGATTTTCACGCAAAGTCCGTAAAGGGAATCGCCGCGTTCGCCGCGTGGAGCCTTTAACCGCAAAACCTGCAAAGGAAGTTTTTATACCCGCCGCCTGAAACAGGTATCACACAGAGTGGGCAGAGCTATAGACACAAAAAAAGATTTATGGTTTGGAGAAACTACAAACCATAAATCAAAAACTTCTCTGTGGTTCAGCGGTTTATTTCAAAAACCCTCTCAGCACATATTGCAGGATGCCACCATTCTCAAAATAGGCCACATCAATAGCGGAATCCAACCTTGCTTTTCCTTCAAATACTATTACTTCACCGGAATCTTTTTTTGCAGTAACTTTTATTTTTTTAAAGGGATACAGGTTCTCCGATATGCCTGTGATATCAAAGCTCTCTTTACCGGTTAAGCCCAGTGTTTCCGCGGTTTCTCCTTCGGGAAATTCCAAAGGCAAAATACCCATCCCTACTAAATTACTCCGGTGAATGCGCTCAAAACTTTCGGCTATCACTACTTTAACACCCAGCAGGCTTGGACCTTTTGCCGCCCAGTCTCTCGATGAACCGCTTCCATACTCTTTACCTGCCAGCACAATCAGCGGCGTTTTGTTTGCCGCGTATTTCATAGCCGTATCAAAAACAGTCAGTGTTTCGTTGGTTGGCAGGTAAGTTGAAAATCCACCCACCTTATCGGTAATCTTGTTTTTAATACGCACGTTGGCGAATGTGCCGCGCATCATTACTTCATGGTTTCCGCGGCGCGAGCCATAGGAGTTGAAATCTTTGCGGGCAACGCCTTTGCTCACTAAGTATTGTCCTGCTGCGGTTTGCTCACCAAAAGCGCCTGCAGGAGAAATATGATCTGTAGTAACCGAATCTCCCAAAAATAACAGTACACGCGCATCTTTAATGTCGGTTAGTTTTTCCGGAGCAGGACTGAGATTTTGAAAGAAAGGCGCTTCCTGGATATAGGTAGAATGATCATCCCAAACATATTTTGTACCCTCCGGCGCTACCAGGTTTTTCCAGTCTTCCTCTCCTTCAAAGATCACACTGTATACCTTTTCAAAGTCTTCTACACGCATACAGGCTTTTATCGTTTCATTAATTTCTTCCTGGGTAGGCCAAATATCTTTCAGGTAAACCGGCTCGCCGTTGGGATCATAATCCAAAGGGTCGTGCAGCAAATCAATATCCACACGTCCCACCAATGAAAAGGCTACTACCAGCATGGGCGACATTAAGAAATTCATTTTTACCTGGGAATGCACCCGCGCTTCAAAATTGCGGTTGCCCGATAATACAGATGCCACCACCATTTCACTTTTGTCAATAGCCTCGGCTATATGCGGAGGAAGCGGGCCACTGTTGCCAATGCAGGAAGTACAACCATAACCTACCGTATGGAATCGTAAGGCTTCCAGGTCTTCGGCTAACCCCGACCGTTGCAGGTAACTGGTTACTACTTTGGAACCTGGCGCCAGGCTTGTTTTAACCCACGACTTTGACCGCAGTCCTCTTTCAATGGCTTTCCTGGCTACCAGTCCGGCCCCCACCATTACTGTGGGGTTAGAAGTGTTGGTACAACTGGTAATGGCTGCAATAACAATACTTCCATCGCTTAGCACATATTCCTTGTTTTTTATTTTTATTCTTACCGATCTCAGGTTGCTTTCTTTTTCTACCGTAATGCCGGTATGCTCATGACGTGGCGAATACGAAAATTCAGTACCCGAACCGCCTTCCGCAAGCCAGGCATGTTCCTGGCGGCTGTGAAACGGAACATAGTCTCTTGAAAATTCGGTTTTAAGTACCTCTGTGAATTTGTCGTCTAATTCTTCTAATAATATTTTATCCTGCGGACGTTTTGGCCCGGCAACCGTAGGTTGCAAACTGCCCAGGTCTAATTCCAGTACATGAGAGTATTCAATGGCTTCTTTTCCTGTACGCCAGAGCATATTATCCTGGCAGTATCTTTTTACCAGGTCAATTTGCTGCTGGCTGCGCGCCGTACGCCTCATATAATCCAGGGTTTGATCATCTATCGGGAAATAGGTAACGGTGCAGCCAAATTCGGGCGACATATTGGAGATGGTTGCCCGGTCGGTAACTGTTAAATGATCAAGTCCGTCTCCAAATACTTCAACAAATTTTCCTACTACGCCATAATCGCGTAGTTGTTTGGTGATGGTAAGCACCATATCGGTTGCTGTGCATCCCTGTGGAATTTTGCCCGTTAATTTTAAACCTACTACCTGCGGGCAGGAAAAATAAATCGGTTGCCCCAGCATAGCGGCTTCGGCTTCAATACCGCCCACACCCCAGGCCAGCACGCCAATACCGTTTACCATAGGTGTGTGCGAATCGGTTCCTACCAGTGTATCCGGGAAGGTCCAGCCGTCTCTTTCAATAACACCTTTGGCTAAGTATTCTAAGTTTACCTGGTGGCAAATGCCCATGCCGGGAGGTACAACAGTAAAATTATCCAATCCCTTCTGTGCCCATTTTAAAAGTTTATAGCGTTCGGCATTACGTTCGTATTCGAGGGCCACATTACTTTTATACGAATAATCCGTACCAAAAAAATCAACCTGTACCGAGTGGTCAATTACAAGGTCTACCGGTATGGCGGGGTTAATGCGGGAACCATCACCCCCTTTCCGGATCATTTCGGCACGCAGGGAAGCAATGTCTACCACAGCCGGTACGCCTGTAAAATCCTGCATCAGCACACGGGCCGGTTTAAAAGGAATGTCCTTATCCGATCCGGCGGCATTCCATTCGGTTAAGGTATGCAGGTGCTCATCAGTAATGGCAAAGCCATCGTGGTTGCGGAGTATGTTTTCCAGTAATATCCTGATAGAAAAAGGAAGGCGGTGGATGTTTTTTCCTTCCTGCTGAAGTTTTGTAAGAGAAGCGATTTTATTATTCATGATTTTAAAATTATCTGTTCTATAGAAGGCTTAATGTAAGCAATTTTTTTGAGATACGGTATTATGCTCAGGTTTCAGGTCTCAGGTTTCAGGTTGCATAGGTAATATAATTTGTACCCTCTAACCTGTACGCTGTACCTGCAAGCTCCCTGTCACTACCTCCACGGTATGCTCTCCGCCATCATTCAGCAAGGGAAGGAAATTGTTTTCACAAATCCTGCCATCTGTTATGATCTGGTTTTCACCTGTGCCGGTTGTATTAATATGTATGTTGTACAAGGTGTCCATATATTTATAGCGAACAGTAAATGAAGTCCATGCAGGCGGTGTGCAGGGATCAAAGTAAAGCTGTGTACCTTTTTGTTTTATGCCTAAAAATGATTCCAGTATCAGTTGGTACATCCATGCGGCCGAGCCGGTATACCAGGTCCATCCGCCCTGCCCGAGGTGCGATGGTTCAAAGTAAACATCGGCGGCAATTACATAGGGTTCCACTTTGTAGGTGGCTATCGCTTCGGCGCTGCTGCCACGGTTAACCGGGTTAATCATTTGTAACAAGTTCCACCCCTGTTCTTTGTCTTTTAAAGCCATCAAAGCCATTATAAACCATATAGCCGCATGGGTATACTGTCCGCCGTTTTCGCGTACTCCCGGAACGTATCCTTTAATATAACCGGGGTTAAGCGATGATGAATCAAAAGGCGGATTCAATAATTGTATCAGCCCTGCATCTTTCCGTACCAGGTATTTGCTTGCCGATTGCATGGCTGTTGCTGTTCTTTGGGCATCACCGGCCTGCGACAGTACACTCCAGCTTTGTGCAATAGAATCAATGCTGGCTTCTTCGTTTTGCGATGAACCCAAGGGCGTGCCGTCATCAAAATAAGCGCGGCGGTACCACTGGCCGTCCCAGCCATGAAGCGCTATGTTTTTACGCAGGGCTGCAGCCTGTTCCCGGCATATTTGCTCAAAGGCTGTATCGCCCTGTTTTGCTGCAATTGCATTAAACCGGTTCAGGGTATCGTACAGAAAAAAAGCGAGCCAAACGCTTTCTCCCTTTCCCTTTTCACCTACTTTATCCATGCCGTCATTCCAGTCGCCCGACCCGATTAATGGCAGCCCGTGTTCGCCAAAATGGAGCGCTCTTTCTATGGCTTTTTTACAATGGATGTACAAGCTGGCTGTTTGATGAGTGTGCGAAGGAAGATCATAATAGGATGCTTCTCCTTCATTCAGCGGCCGGCCCTCTATAAAGCCTACCACTTCCTCCAATATTTCCGTATCGCCGGTATGTGCTGTATATTTTGCAGTTACATAGGGCAGCCATAAATAGTCGTCCGAGCAGGTGGTGCGAACACCCCGTCCCGAAGGCGGATGCCACCAGTGCTGTACATCTCCTTCTTTAAACTGCCTGGAGGCGTTCAGTAAGATTTGCGCTCTTGAAATATCGGGCCTGGTATAGAGGAGCGATAAAATATCCTGCAATTGATCTCTGAAGCCAAAATCCCCACCCGATTGATAATACCCGCTTCTGCCCCATATTCTGGAGGCCAGTGTTTGATAGTTAAGCCATCCGTTGGTAAGGATGTTTAAGGCGGCATCGGGTGTGTACACCTGTATGGTTCCCAGGGTGCGCTGCCAGAAATGCTGTACTTTATCTAAAGCCTGGTGAACATTAGCGTGTGTTTTAAATTGTTCTGTAATATGCAGTGCATCGGCATGCGATTTTGCGGCGCCCAGCTTAAATATAATTTCGTGCGACTCTCCACCGGCTAAGTCAATAGTAATTTGAATGGCAGCGCAAGGATCAAGGGCCGGTCCTGATTTCCCTGAAAGCCTCACTTTGTTCATTGCTGCGGGATTGCGGGAGGATCCGTTACGGCCAAGAAATTCTTTCCTGTCGCAGGTATACGATTCCAGCATCCGGCCGGCATCAAAAAATGCTACACGGCCGGCAAATTCGGTGTTGTAGTCATTGCGTGCAAAGAGGGTTCCGGTATCTCCTTCTGCAGTAGTAACAATATGCATTTGTGTTTTTGGGCGAAATTCTCCCAGTACCCATTCCACATATCCCGTAACCGACAGTTTACGCTGCCTGCCCGACCGGTTTTGTATATTGAGCATGGTAAACTTAACAGCGTTATCAAGATCAACGAACACGGTCATCTCGGAATAGATGCCATCTTCGCTGTGCTCGAAAATGCTATAGCCAAAGCCATGCCTGGTGATATAGGGCGTTTTGCTCCTGGCGGGCAATGGCGCGGGCGACCAGAATTTCCCGCTTTCTTCGTCACGCAGGTAATAACATTCTCCTTCCAGGTCGCTTACGGGATTATTATTCCAGGGTGTGATCCTGAACTCATGTGCATTTTCTAACCAGGTATAGGCCTGTCCGCTTTCCGATATAATACTTCCAAAACCGGCGTTGGCAACTACATTACACCATGGCGCAGGCGTTACCTTACCGGGTTCCGTTAGGATGATATATTCTCTTCCATTTTCCGAAAAGCCCCCGGTACCGTTAAAGAACTGCAGGTTTTCGGGCAGGGTAACCGCCGTGGGAGTAGAGGGATAGAATTTAACCGGGGTAAAATAAGGAATCACATTCTTTATTTTTACATTACGGTTTAACTGTTCTTCTAAGGAGCCGAATTTGTCGGACAACACCACGCGTGCTACCGTTTGAAACAGGATACGGTCTTCGTTGGAGAGCTGATCTGCGGAGCGTATAAAAACACCACCGGGGTCTTCATTAATTTGTGCTCCCACAAGCGGCACTACAAGCGACATGATCTGGTTTTGTAATGTATGCCTGTAGCTGCCATGATCTTCATTCCATATCACCAGGTCAACAATCATTCCTTTTAAACGCCAGTAAGCATGCGCCTGGATCATTTGTTTTACCAGTTCAATATTGTTTACATCCTCAATCTTCACCAGCACAATAGGCAGGTCGCCTGAAATGGAATGGCTCCACAGGCTCGATTGTCCGCGGTTATTGCGGGATATAAGGTCAGGCGCGCCGCGGAATGCGGGGTCGGTATAAATTACCGCGCTGGCCAGCTTTGCATATAATTGCGCGTCCGCTTCCGTGGCATTGATCTGGCGCAGCACAATCTGGCTGTGCGTCCATGATAATTCAAAGCCACGGTCTACCAGAAATTTATCCTGGTATTTTCCTATCATGTCCATACAGCCCTCTTTTGTTTCCGCGATGCCGGTAATCATATCTATTACCGCGGTTTGCTGCGGCGCAATTTCTATACGGTACTGAATGGAAACAATAGGATCAAGTACGGAACCTTCGGTAAAGGAAAGCGGCGGGGTTTGTTGCATACACAACGGCTGATGAATGGTATTACCTCTTCCTGTAAATTTTGTTCTGTCTGTTTCATAAGCTATACTTTGTACAACCGCATGGTGTACTTTCATTAAATGAAACATGGAAGGCGGCTGCTCATCCTGCGAACGGGCGCGGCGCGTACATATAATGGCATGGCTTTCCTGCAGCAGGGCGGTTTGCACAAACAGGTTACTGAATGCAGGATGCGCGGCGTCTGCACCCATAGGCGCCAGCACCACTTCGGCATAGCTGGTTACCTCAATTATCTTTTTTTTGCGCGACCGGTTGGTAAGATGTAATCTTCTCAGTTCCACATCATCTTCGGGCGATACCACAATTTCGGTATGGGCTTCAATGGCAAAATCGCGCCGGCGAAACTCCGCCCGTCCCTGCGAGAATACGGCTTCATAATGATCGCCGTTCTGTAACGCGGGCTGGTAAGCGCATGACCAGTATTCATTATTCTCAAGGTCTCTTATAAAACAGAAATTTCCCCAGTTATCGCATGTGCTGTCTTCGCGCCAGCGGGTTACGGCAATATTTTTCCACCTGCTGTAACCGCCGCCTGCATTAGATACCATAACGTGATACCTGCCGTTGGAAAGCAGTTGTATTTCGGGATTGGCGGTTTGAGGCGTATTGATGATGCGCATGTAAGCGTCATCTTCTTTATTAATTACACCTGCATCTGCAATATGAATTCCGGGGGCGGTTAATGCCGTAACGCGGGGTATGCGTTCCTGTAATAACAACAGTGTTGCCTGGAACTGTACGTCCGATATAAAGCGCTTCTGCATGGGCTGGTTAAGCAGCAAATGCGAAAGGGCAAGTAATGACATACCCTGGTGGTGTATCATAAAAGATTGAATAATAACATGCTCCTGTCCCCTCGGCAAACGGGAAGGCGTGTAATCTATTGCTTCATAAAAACCATAGGTGCCGGTGAAACCCTTTTTTGCCATGAGCTGAAGATTGTCACATGCTTCTTCGGGCATTACCATGAGGGCCATAACAGCCGAATAGGGCGATATAACCAGCTCTTCTCCCAGTCCGCGTTTGAAGCCCGTTCCGGGCACGCCAAAAGCTTTGTACTGGTAGTTCATGGCAGAGTCTATCATATTATATCCCGATTCCGAAATACCCCAGGGCACATCCCTCTTGTTGCCGTAATCAATTTGTTTTTGTACTACGGCTTTTTGAGTTTGATCCAGCAATGTATTTTCATATGATGGCATTACCAGGTCGGGCATAAGGTATTCAAACATAGAGCCGCTCCAGGAAAGCAGTGCCGGCGCTGAGCCAAAACTGGTGAGCTGTCTTCCCAGCGCGAACCAGCTCTCCTGAGGCAATTTTCCCTGGGCTATGGCCACAAAGTTTCCAAGCCTTGCTTCAGAGGCCAGCAGGTCATAATAACTGTTATCGCGCCGGTGTTCTTCGGCATTGTAGCCAATGGCCAGCAGGTGTTGCGTTTTGCTGTATAAGAAATCATATTCCACATCCGAAAAGTCATCGCACTGCTCCGCAAGGTATTCTATGTTCTGTATTCTTTCTTTGGCGCGCCTGGAAGATTGAATGATATGAGATACCAGCATGTCGAGCCAGTCATTTTCTGCCGGCGTGTTGGATAACCGGTAAAAGGATTTTACTTCAGGAAGAAACGCTGTTTGTATGCTGGATAATTGCCTTAGGGTGGGTATGTAATCCATATCATCAATAATATGGTTAAATGCCGGAGACGGAGGTTGCAGTAATAACCAGGGAGCGAGGGTAATTAAGTCGCCGGTGATATCATTCAACTGTACGCCCAGTAATGCCACCCATTCGCTGGTTTTATTACCGGCTTCTTTTTTGCCGTTTTCGTATTCGCGAACAATAATGTGATACTTGCTTTTAAGATGCTCCATTATAACCATTACCTGCCGGAGCGATTGCGGAGGGTTGATTTGCGCGGCTTCTATTTCTTTTTTTAGCTCCTGCACCGCAATATCCTTTTCGTCTTTTTCGAGCAATACCGCTACCGTGTCTAACAAGCCTGCAAGTATACGGGCAGAAAAAATCCTGCTTTCTTTTAAGTGCAGTAAACCCTGCTTTAAGGTAATAACATGGCCTATGAAATTGCCGCTGTCAACGGTTGAAATATATCTTGGCTGCAAACAGGAAAGCGTTATGGTGTCGTACCAGTTGTACAAATGCCCTTTATATTTTTCCAGCGCCTGCACCGTATGAAATGTGCGTGTGGTTCGGTCAATCAGTCTCCCTGCCGATAAATAGCCAAAATCATAAGCGGTGAGATTTGCCAGCAAAGACAAACCGATATTGGTGGGAGAGGTGCGGTGGGCAATTTTTGGACCCGGTTGTTTTTGATAATTATCCGGGGGAAGCCAGTTGTCTTCATCGGTAACAAACTTTTCAAAGAAAGCCCATATTCGCCGCGACAATTTGTGAAGAAAAACGATTTGGTCCCTGCTAAGTGCGGCCCGCCTGGGTTTACGGGGCATACTGATCAGGTAGGCAATGCCCGGGGAAAGCATCCAGCTTATTAATAAAGGGAGATCAATTATAGCGGCCAGCGCGTCTGTGTAAAATAAATACATTAATATACCTGTTGCAAAAACAGGCGCTGTCCACATGGCTATATAGTTGTCAAAAAGTGTTTTTGGAGCGGAGCGAATGGAATTGCCGGATGGATTCCATTGCAGTAAATTTCGTTTTGAAATAAAGATGCGCCAGGCTGTGCGTACAATAGCATGCATATTAACGAAGGCTTCATAAGGAAGAAACAGAAGCTCAGGCAGATGGCGGAGGAGTGTATCTTTTGCAGACTGCGTCATGAACACAAGATGCGGGTAGATGCCTATGTCTTTTGGCTTGTTCAATAGGTCCCATAATAATTTAATTAAGGAAGGGATAAGAATAATACCGGTTACGGCAATACTCCAGAAGCTGCCGGAAGAGAACAGCCATCCGTATAGTAACAGCAATAGGAGGCTGGGTGCTACCAGGCTCCGGCGGATATTGTCGAATATTTTCCAGTGTGATAAAGCGCTCAGCGGATTTCTCCTGTAGCGCTTATCGGGTGCAGGTACCAGGGGGAACAGCCATCTCAGTATCTGCCAGTCGCCGCGTATCCAGCGCTGCCGCCGCTGCATATCGGCATAGTAGCTCGGCGGGTACGCTTCATACAACTGCACATCGCTTAAGAAACCCGAACGGGCATAACAGCCTTCTACCAGGTCGTGACTAAGAATTCGGTTTTCGGGAAACCTGCCACTGAGCGATGCCGTAAATGTATCTATTTCATAAATGCCTTTTCCAATAAAAGAGCCTTCACTGAAGAGGTCCTGGTACACGTCAGATGTCATCCGGGTGTAAGGGTCAATGCCGGGTTCGTTGCCGTGTATGCGGGCATACCAGGAGGATCTTGGCCCGGGGAGACTGTTTGACACCCGGGGTTGTAAAATCGTGTATCCTTCCGTTACTCTTTTTTTCCCGGAGCAGTACACCGCTTTATTAAGCGGATGCGCCAGTGATGCTGTCATTTTCCATGCGGCTTCCCTGGGTAATTTGGTATCTGTATCGAGTGTAATTATATATTTAATTCCGGGAAACAGGGTTTGATCAGCCACCACCAATGAAAAATTTTCACTTTGCTCACCCCGCAGCAGGGCGTTCAGCTCTTTGAGTTTACCCCGCTTGCGTTCATGCCCCATCCATACGCCTTCTTTTTCATTCCATTTACGCGGGCGATGGAAGAGCATGAAAATATCGTTGGCGGCTCTTCCGTATCGTTCATTAAGCGCGGTGATCTTGTTTTTGGCGTATGCAAGCAGCGCTTCATCTTCCGGAAGGGTTTCTGTTGCCGCGTCTTTAAAATCCGTAAGTAATGCAAAGTGCAGGTGATCATCGCGGTTAGCTACATACCGCACTTCCAGCGCTTCCACCAGGCTATCGGCTGCATCTGTGCTGGTAAGCAGGGTTGGTATAACAATAAGGGTACTGCATTCCTGCGGTATGCCTGATGAAAAATCCATTCTAGGCAATGGGTTGGGATGAGTAAGCAGCGTGGTGATCCAGTTAAAAAGTGCTATAGCCGGCTGACTGACAGCAATGGCGCAAATAAGCAGCAAGACTCCGTATTGCCAGGTTTGCAGGCTTTCATTGATATGGTATGCCAGTATGCTTAAAAAAAAGAATGTAAGGGATGTAATGCCCAGCAGGTAATAAAATAATGGAATTGCAGCAAGATGATTGCGCAGCTTTTGGGCGAAAGGCATATTTACCTTTGCTATTTTTTCAACCTGGCTTACCCCTTTATCTACCAGGTAATATCCTACATGCCGCTTCCGGCCATTTTCCGGGCTAAGCTGTGCCAGCCGTATCGCTATTTTTGCCACTTCTTCTTCAGACAGGGCGCTGTACTTGGATGTTTTTTCAACTACATGCCGGTAATGATCTCTTGTATAGAAATCCATTTTTCCATACACCGCGTCCGGGTCTTCATTCAGTATTTTTTCAACAATGCTTTCTGCTTCAACAAAATTCCGCCAGTCGGCGCTGTTTAAAAAACGCAGGCTGCTGATGCTGTTGCTTACGGAAACCTGTCTTGCCGCCTGTTTCTGATTTTCAATATGTACCAGTTCGGCGCCGGTTAGCGACATGTCTGAAACAAATTGCTCAATCCAGCTCAGGGGCAGGCTAAGCGAGGCGCCCCTGCCCTGTAGTTTTCTGGTAAGCTCCGCTACAAACGCGCCTTCTGCCGGCGGCTTTGACCTGGCCATATCGGCAATCACCACTACCAGGTTTTTGGGATCTTTGTCGAGTATTTCCAGCATTTGGTCTGCCCAGTAATCGGCCAAATTTTTATGCAGGATGTCTAAAGCTATTTCGGTGGATAAACGGCGGAGATTTTCGATGAGTGCAAGGCGAAGCATAATAGGGATGGCCCATAATTCTCCTAACTGAAGCGGTGTTACAGACTGGTAAGCATTAATAAAACCCGACAGGCTTTCGGTATCTACCCTGCCATCGCTATGGGAGATCAGCTCTACCACTATATCGTATACCCGGGGCAACCCTTTTGAAGCGCCGTTGGCAAGCTGGGGTAATCCTTTACTATAGCCTTTGGGCAGGTGTTTTTTGCCGGTGTTTACCTGTTCTTCAATAAGATAAAAATTATCTAAAAGCCATTCGCCTGCAGGCGCAATGCGAATATTAGATTTTACCGTTTCCGTTAGCAGGCTGTATATTTCCATCAGCAGGCTTTCGTTTTCTCCTAACCGTTTCAGCATCTTTTCGGAAGGTTCAGCCCTGGTTAAAATGTGTTTGCCTGCCAGGTTTTTGGCATGGTTTTCCATTTGCTGCATGGAAAAGAGCTCGGAACGCAGGGGAGGCTTTTCATTCGCATACCTGTGAAAAAGATTATCTGAAAATAAGGGTGCAATAATCGTTTTTTTGAGTACCGAAATAGCTTGCGGAAGGAGTTCGGAAAATACATCTTTGCTTTGCTTTTCTTTATTTTGAATTTTCATTTTCGGATATAAATTTATTTAACAGCGCCAAACACCCGCATCATTTGTCTTAATCAGCCAATAATCATGCCTCCGCTACTTATAACCAAACCCTGTAAATTTGTTGCACTACCCAATGCATGCAGTTACCCCGGTGCGTATGAAAAACAGTAAAGGATATTAACCTGTGAAGTATGCGGAATGAACGGAATGATAATACAAAAAACCGGATAAAAAAAATATACTTACGTAATCCCCCGTTGTGATAGTCTGCGGCTTTATACATAATGAATGACCGCAGGTTCGTTGTGGAATTTTTTCCTCAGCGCAGCTTTAATAAAATGAATGATGGAGAATTTGCCGGGATAATCAGGGGGGTGCCATCTCATACAGAGGTAAAGGAAGTTTCCTGGGGCGATGGCAGTAAAATGAAAGCAGCAGAAAATGAAAAATAATTTCCGGTTGGTAACAGAGGAATGGAATCAACTTTCATTCATCTTCTGCTGCAATTCAGGCTTTGTCAGTAGGTATTGGATATTAATGTTTCTCTCAGGTATTGGATCAGGGATTAGGAATTTTAAACAGGATCTGGATTTGTGATGCAAAGAAACGTGAATAAGATGTGTAAAAAAATAGTGTATTATATGATTGTAATGTAAAATCTTTTTATAGATGCCTGTAGTTTCGTTACTACGATACGGGAAAATTACTAAGAAAACGGGATGGCAACCGGTACGCCGGAACCGCGAAACCATGGGAGCTAAAAGATGAAATCCTTATCCACACTAGGTTCTGTTGAAATAGTAGATGACATAATGTACTCCTTAACACAGGGGAAAGTACGTGTGAGCGATCAGTCGTCAGCAATCAGCCATAAACCAAAAGCTACTAACGATGGGTTCGGTATTCTTTTTTACAAGACACTTACCACTTACCACTTCTCTCTTCTCCCTTCTCTCTCCCTCACTGCATCCGGCTTCGAATTTCCTCATTACGTAACCATTTTTCCTTTTACCGTAAACGATGTGGCAGGACTGAAAATATCTTTGCTGCATTGAAAAAAGGCTTGCCGGTTGAAACGGGTATAGTATCTCATCTCATCATTTAAAAAGATTACAGTGAAAGGAAAAGCTACAAATTTTTGGACTAAAGGATTAATAATCATATGTTTTTGTTGTGCGGCGGTATTGGTTGCCTATGCCAGCGATGAATATAATGGGCGCATACAAGGGAAAGTAACTACTTCAGATGGTAAACCGGCCGCCTGGGTTACTGTTCAGATCAAAAACTTAGCAGTTGCCACTTTAACCGATGAAGAAGGCTTTTTTATTATTAAAAATATAAAGCCGGGGCAATATATTATTAGTGTTTCTTATGCCGGGCTGGAAACCCAGGAAAAACAGGTGAATGTTGGGGAAGACAGGGCAGTGGAATTACAAATTACTTTTAAAGAAACGGCTAAGCAGTTAAATGAAATTGTTATAGAAGGCAGAAGAAGCCCTAACCTCCAACCGGTTTCAGTAGGAAAACTGCCTGTTGCGCCAATAGATCTGCCACAAAGTATAGCGGTAATAGGGCAGGCGGTTATCAGGAACCAGCAGGCTCAGCGCCTGAGCGATGTAATCAGAAACGTGAACGGCGTTTACCTGTCTACTACAAGAGCCAGTACCCAGGAAACCTTTTCAGCGCGCGGCTATCGGTTTTCTAACGATAATATGTATAAGAATGGTGCAAGAGTAAATTCAGGCACAATGCCGGAAATAAGTTCTCTTGAAAAAGTAGAAGTACTGAAGGGAAGCGCCGCTATTTTATATGGTAGCGTGGCGCCCGGGGGAATCGTTAACATGATTACCAAGCAGCCAAAGTTTGAATTTGGAGGAGAAGTTTCTATGCGGGCGGGAAGTTATGACTTATACAAACCCGCGTTTGACATATATGGACCGGTATCATCGAAGGTAGCCGTGCGCCTTAACGGCACTTACGAAAATGCAGGTAGCTATCGCGATAAAGTGCATTCTGAACGATACTATATTAATCCGTCTGTATTATTTAATTTGAACAAAAGAACCAGTTTGCTGGTGCAGGCCGATTACCTGAATCATGAGTTTACGCCTGATTTCGGAATTGGCTCTTTAGACAATACTATTATTGCCGATTTGCCCCGTTCCACTTTCCAGGGCGTTTCATGGCAATACAATAAAGCCAACCAGGCAACGGCAACCGCTACGTTAAAACACCAGTTCAGCGATGCATGGAACCTTAACCTCACAGGCTTTTACCAGTTGTATCAAAGAGATTACTACTCAATTGAAAGAGTACAGGCTGCTGCAAATGGCGACTGGGTTCGTCCGCTCAATAAAATTGAGTCGAAAGAAAATTATTATTTAGGGCAGGCAGATATTACAGGGAAATTCAAAACCGGCGAAATAGATCATACCCTGCTGGTGGGTGTGGATGCGGATAAGTATTTTACTTCCAGCTATACCTTCAATAATCCTAAAACCTACGACACTATTAATATACTGGATCATTCAAAATATATACAGCGCACCGGTATCCCGGATGCTGCAAAAATAACAAGGGTACAAACACCCGTTAATCGTTTTGGGGCATATGTGCAGGATTTGATCAGCATTTCAAATCAATTAAAATTGCTGGCAGGTGTTCGCTGGTCATATCAAAATTCGCAGGCTGCAACAACCACTTACCTGGCAAAAGACAGTACGGTAAAAGGCAGCGGAAAAAGCGACCAGGCCTTTTCACCCAGGTTTGGCATAGTGTACAAGCCACTTTCCCATACCGCTGTTTTTGCAAGCTATAGTAATTCTTTTTCTGTAAACAGCGGAACCGATGTGTTTGGCAATGCGCTTTCTCCTTCCCTTATTGATCAGTTTGAACTGGGGGTAAAGAATGATTTCTTCAAAGGATTACTATCACTCAATGTTACCGCTTACCGTATTATCAACAATAACCTGGCGCAAACAGCGCAGTTTGAAGCCGATGGCGTTACGCCTAATAATAATACTGCATTAAAAGAACTGGCAGGGCAAACCACCAGCGATGGTATTGAAGTAGACATCACCGGTCATCCTGCAAAAGGACTGGATATTATAGCCGGGTACAGCTATAACAATATGCGTTACACAAAAACCCCCGATACAAAAGGAAGCTATGTAGAAGGGGAAAGATTGGTTAACACGCCTGCCCATACCACCAATGCAAGTTTTTTTTACAGCTTTGATAACCGCTTAAAGGGGTTTAAAATAGGAGCATCTGTATTTTATGTTGGTAAACGCTATGCCGGGTGGAACAATACACAGCAGCAAACGCAACATTATTCCAGGTTAATACCCGTGGATGGATTTACCACTATTGATCTTTCGGCAGGTTATTCCTTTAAGAAAATTTCCCTGCTGGCAAAGGTTTCCAATTTTACCAATACCTATAATTATTATGTACACGAAAACTATAGTATCAATCCTATACCGCCCCGGCAGTTTATAGCTACGGTATCATACAGGTTTTAATATAATATATTACTGCAAATGCAGGGAAGCTGCCGGGAAACCGGTGGCTTTTTTACATTTTATAGCAGCTTGTTCGGTAATGGGGAAAAATGATTGCTATTACCTGCGAAAAAAATATTTACTAACTTTCGTCAATCGGCAAAATTAAATAGTGCTCTATGTGTAAGGAAACACTTCAAAAAGATATTTCCTCAAAAAAGCCACCTGCCTCCCCGGTAGAAGCGGATAAGGATTTTATAGGGGAAATGACAGACCGGATCAATAACCCGGCTGGTATTGACAATGAAACGGAAGCGGAAAAGAAAATGCAGATTGATGAACAGGAATCTGATGGATCGGCCAATGCATTTGAAACCAAATAATATAATTATTTTTATAGTGGCTTTTGGCCTGTGGATAGAGTGAGCTCAAAACGCTGTACGTCTCCAACCGGGAAACTGATCTTTGAACGATTTGCAAAAAAAATCTTAAAAATACAATCATGACAACACAACAAATTGCTTCGCGGCTGGCTGAACTTTGCCGTAAAGGCGAGTTTGAAACGGCACAAAAAGAATTGTTCTCAAAAGATGTGGTAAGTATTGAGCCTTATGCTACTCCCGGATTTGAAAAAGAAACAAAAGGGTTGCCGGCGGTCATTAAAAAGGGGCACCAGTTTGAGGCGATGGTTGAAAAAACACATGGTATTACCCTGTCGGAGCCTTTAGTGGCGGGCAATGCCATTGCTTTTGTATTGGATATGGATATTACCATGAAGGGGCAGGATCGGTCAAACATGAGTGAATTGTGCGTTTACCAGGTAAAGGATGGCAAAATAGTGTCGGAGGCGTTTTTCATGTAAGGATCCATCACGGCAAGCGTGTGTGCATAGTAGCCATTATTTATGAGGCAATATGCCTAAAGTAAAATCGAAACCATGTCAAAACATGATCACCCCGGGGTATACATCCCGCCACCATTAATTTATCTGGCATTTTTCTTTTTGTCTGTTTTGTTGCAGAAATGGCTGCCACTTAACAGCGATTTTTTACAGGGCGCTGTAGTGAAAGCCACAGGCTGGATAGTGATTGCTGCCGGAGCCTTGCTTGTATTGCCTGCCGTGTGGAAATTTTTTGTGTCAAAGAATACGGTAATGACCATGAAACCTGCCAGTTCCCTGCAAACTACAGGCATTTATAATTTTACCCGTAATCCTATGTATTTGGGATTGCTGCTGCTGTACTGCGGCATAGCTGTTTTTAAAGGCAACTGGTGGACCTTTATTATAATACCCCTGCTTATAACGACTGTTCAGTTATATGTAATAAAGAAAGAAGAGCATTACCTGCAGCGAGCTTTCGGTAATAAATACCTGCAGTATAAAAAGAAAGTGAGAAGATGGATTTGATAGGCGTGAGGCTAAATGTATGTTTTCGGCTTATGTTTCTAATCCTATTATTTTTTTTGTTCGTATTACGTATTAGGTGAGAACACACTAAAACCGGTTGGTGATAAGCGCCGGCTATGCATACAGCTCATAATCTGTTTCTAAAAAATCTTCTACTCCCGTTATCCAGTACTGTTGAATAAATGCAGTATGTGTGGGATGGTTATTGTATGTTTCATAGGCTTCCCGATCTGAAAACTCCATTGATAAACCGAAATCAAACCTGTTCTTTTTACTGGTTTGCCTCAGCCTTTCAAAATGTTGTACGCCGGGTATCTTTACCAAATGCAAAGTGGCATCTAAAAATGCCTTTTCTTCCGGAGATCCCTTTGGGTATTTTAATGTAAATGCTACGGTATGACGGATCATGAATTCAGGTTTGTGAAATTGATTAAGTTGATGGGGCGTTTTATATTTAATGTACCTGGTAACTCACTAATAAATTAATCAGCAACGCACCGGTAATGATAAGCAATCCAAAGCATTCCCTTGTATTTTCAATATAGGGTTTGGTAGCCTGCATGGTTGCAGCAATATTTTGTCTTTTGTATTTGGTTATCCAGTCCCAAACACCATCTTTTTTAAAGAAAAGTATAATAGCATATATTAAATAAAAGCCCATAACAGGCATGTAAATAAGCGGATAATAATATTTGAAAGCTGCCAAACCGCACAAAATGGCTGCTGTTAAATAAATACTAACCCAAAGCCATGCATCTTTGTCGTTCATATTCACCCAGGCAAACCATAGGAATGCAATGAGGAAAATAATATTTAATACAGATAAAAGCATAATAATACAGGAATATAGTGTAAAGAATAGCTTAGTTGTAAATTTACATGCAATTTAAGTTTATTAATACTTACTTAGCTTTACAAATTAATGAATATAAAGCAGCAGGCTAAAAGATATAATTATGTTGAAATATCAGGCTGAAGTTTTAAAGACATTGTTTTCAGCAGTAGTCAGACAAAATGTAACCCCGGAGGTTTGGAGCTGGCTTAATGAAAAAGTTGCACCCGCAAATAATAGCCAGTCATTTAATATCGCTTTTGTGTCGGTTCCCCGCAGAACGGGTAAGGCGGTTATTGCTTTAACAAATGAGCAGGTGGCGGCCATTGGTGAAGCCGGTGCAGGTTCAACCATTACCGGGTGGACGATTGATCGTTTGTGCAGGGTATGGTTGCTGGCGAACGCAAACCATACTGAAGAGGAAAAGTATGCGCGAACGGTTGAAACTTTATTTTTAACGGCCGAAGTTAATGAGCTGGTGGCCCTCTATTCGGCGTTGCCTGTTCTGTGGTATCCCGAACGATGGACTAAACGCTGCGCCGAAGGCATCCGCAGCAATATCGGGGCTGCGCTGGAAGCCATTATGTGTAACAATCCTTACCCGGCTGCATACTTAGATGAATCCGCATGGAATCAATTGATATTGAAAGCGTTTTTTACCGAAAAGCCGGTGGAGCAGATCATTGGAATAGATGCGCGGGCCAATGAGGACCTGGCTAAAACCTTATCTGATTACGCGCATGAAAGATGGGCGGCCCACCGCCCGGTGAATCCGCAAATATGGCGTTGCACCGGCAAATTCATCAACGCAGATATTTTTCCGGATATGGAACGGCTGTTTACTTCGGAACACGATTTCGACAGGGAGGCTGCTGCACTTGCCTGCAGCGATAGTCATTATCCTCCCGCGCAGGAATTATTAAATAAAAATCAGTATATAAAATCTGCCATTACCTCCGGGCAACTGAGCTGGAATGTGCTGGCGGAAAAAATGAAAAATTATGTGTTGCAGTCATAACATTACAGAGAAAGACCTTCAGCCGGCAGTACAGGACAAATCTTACCTTGATCGTATAAAAGGGATGCGATTTTTTGATCCGCATATTCACATGGTCTCACGTACAACAGATGATTATGAGGCGATGGCGGATGCCGGCATAGCGGCCATTATTGAACCCGCCTTCTGGCTGGGTCAGCCCCGTACAGGCATAGATACGTTTCGAGATTATTACAGCAGCCTTATCGGTTGGGAGCGCTTTCGTTCTTCCCAGTTTGGTATTAAACATTATTGTACCATCGGTTTAAATTCGCGCGAAGCCAATAACGAAGCGCTGGCGGAACAGGTGATGGAGATATTGCCTTTATTTATCTATAAAGAAGGTGTAGTGGGTGTGGGAGAAATTGGTTTTGACGATCAAACACCTGCGGAAGAAAAGTATTATCGCCTGCAGCTTGACCTGGCAAAAGAAGCCGGGCTACCTGTGCAGATACATACGCCGCACCGCGATAAAAAAAGAGGCACCTCACGCAGTATGGATATAGCCCTGGAGCATGGGCTCGATCCGGCTATGGTTATTGTAGACCATAACAATGAGGAAACCATGAAAGAAGTGTTAGACAGGGGCTTCTGGGCGGCTTTCACCATATACCCGTTTACTAAAATGGGTAATGAGCGCATGGTGGATATTGTTAAACAATATGGCACGGAGCGCATTATGATCAATTCGGCAGCCGACTGGGGTATCAGCGATCCGCTGGCAGTGCCTAAAACCGCCGCGCTTATGAAGGATATGGGAATCAGTGATGCAGATATCCGTATGGTTACTTATCAGAACGCGATCACCGCTTTTGCGCAAAGCGGACAAATTGATGAAGCGGATTTTACTACTGTAAAAAATATAGATCAAAGCCTGAAGTTTAGCGGCAATACGATTCTTAGAGGAGGACAGCAACCACGGACTGATAAAAACTCCATCATTATACGATAGCGTGAACCTTATGAAGAAGCTGATTGGGTTTTTGCGTTTAATGCGGCCGGCAAATATTGTTACCGCTGTTTCAGATATACTGGCGGGCATTGCTATTGCTGTTTATGCGGGCAATAACGTCATTTCGTATCAATGGCAGCCTGTTGTTTTGCTCATCATATCCACTGCAGGATTGTATGGCGGTGGTGTGGTTTTAAATGATGTGTTTGATGCGGAATTAGATAAAGTGGAACGACCTGAAAGGGCTATTCCCAGTGGATTGATTTCAAGAAATACTGCCGCTTTACTGGGTGTTGTATTACTGTTAGCGGGCGTTGCCGCCGCGGCTGCTGTACATACATCCGGCTGGTTTTCTTCATCCGCACTTATAGCCATAATTATTGCTGTTTGCGCGGTGATATACGACAAATGGATGAAGCATAACCGCTTTCTGGGGCCGCTCAATATGGGCATTTGCCGTGGATTGAATTTATTATTGGGCATGAGTATGCTTCCCGCAGTTTTGCCACAGTATGGCTATTTAGCTATAGTGCCGGTAATTTATATAGCCGCCATTACAATGATCAGCAGGGGAGAAGTGCATGGCGGAAAAAAAAACACGCTGTATGGCGCTGTATTGCTGTACTGCATTGTTATAGCCAGTATTTTAACCATTGGCTTTGTCAATAACTATATGTGGTATGCATTAGCTTTTGTGGTGTTATTCAGTGCTATGATCTTTCCTCCTTTGCAAAAAGCCGTCCGCAACCCCGCTGGTCCGTTAATTGGCAAAGCCGTAAAGGCGGGTGTAATTGCGTTAATTGTAATGAATGCCGCGTGGGCTGCCGCATTTGGTATGATTTATTTTGCACTGCTGATTGTATTGCTTTTGCCGGTTTCGCTGCTGCTGGGGAAACTATTTGCTGTTACCTGATGGCAATGATTTGTTAATAACGTATTTTTACCGCTTTAAAATGGCTTAATATCCTGTTTCCGTACTATTTTAGCAAACATTGAGATGGATCATATAGAGCAAACATTCAGCGTACGATTTGCGTACAAAGTTTTTTTTACCAATCACTTATTTTCACCAGATAATTCTCTTTTTCACGATTTTTTAAAAGAAACGGTAACAGGTGTTCCGAAGAAGCTATTCTTTGTAATTGACGCCGGTGTTATTGCGCATCATCCCGGCCTGCAGGAACAAGTCAGAAACTATTTTGCGCGTATACCCGGTTATACACTGGTACAAAACATGATGGTTATTGCAGGTGGTGAGCAGGTGAAGAATACGGAAGCAGCGTTTTACGAAATTGTACGGGCTGTGGATGCGTATGGTATAGACAGGCATTCTTATGTGGTGGCCATTGGCGGCGGCGCTGTACTCGACCTGGCAGGTTATGCGGCAGCCGTATCACACAGGGGCATCAGGCATATTCGGGTACCCACTACCGTGCTTTCCCAAAACGATTCGGGTGTGGGTGTAAAAAACGGTATCAATTTCCAGGGAAAGAAAAATTTCCTGGGAACCTTTGTTCCCCCGGTTGCTGTTTTCAACGATTATGTTTTTCTAACTACATTAAGTAAGGAAGAGTGGCGTTCAGGCATGTCGGAGGCGGTGAAAGTATCGCTCATTAAAGACCGGGTCTTCTTTGAATGGTTAAAAGCAAATGCCGCGCTTTTGGCAGATAGAAATATGGAGGCCATGCAATACCTTGTTAAAAGATGCGCTGCATTGCACCTGCAGCATATTGCAGGCGGCGATCCTTTTGAAATGGGTTCTTCGCGTCCGCTGGATTTCGGACACTGGAGCGCCCATAAGGTGGAACAGCTTTCTGGTTTTACCATTCGGCACGGCGAAGCGGTGGCCATGGGCATCGCGCTCGACAGCGCCTATTCGTTTTTGTCGGGAAGACTGGAAGAGGCGGATGCTAAGACTATTGTTGCGGTATTAAAAGCGCTTGGATTTTCGGTTACTCACCCCCTGATGGATATACAAAATGAAGAAAGCCCGGTATTGAAAGGGTTGCATGAGTTCAGGGAACATTTGGGCGGACAACTAACGATTATGTTACTTGAATCTATCGGCAGGGGCGTTGAGGTACATGAGCTGGATACCGTGCTGTTGCAGGAAGCCAGCCAATGGGTGAAATCATGTTAAACAAATCAGTATGCGAACACAACACGGACAGCTTACCTATTGCAGTAATATTCATGCCGGCGAAAGCTGGGAAGATCATTTCAAACAGTTGCAGGAACATATCCCTCCTGTAAAAAAACAGGTATCGCCCGGCAAAGCTTTTGGTATAGGGCTGCGCCTGTCGAACATAGCAAGTATTGAACTGATAAAAGAAAAGAACCTTCAGATATTTCAGCAGTGGCTGCGCGATAATGACTGCTATGTATTTACTATGAACGGATTTCCCTATGGGGGCTTCCACCGTGCGGTTGTAAAAGATAAAGTACATGCACCGGACTGGACTACCCCTGAACGGGAAGCCTATACGATCAGGCTGGCCCATATATTAGCGGCGCTATTGCCCGATGGTATGGACGGGGGAATTTCCACCTCTCCTTTAACCTACAGGTTCTGGCACACGAACGAACAGTTGCCCGGTATTTTTGAAAAGTCAACGCTTCATTTATTAGGAGTGCTGGATCAGTTAATTCAAATAAAACAAGCTACCGGAAAATCAATACATATTGATATTGAACCCGAACCGGATGGGTTATTGGGAGAAGGGAAAGAATTTATAGAATGGTATACGCAATACCTGCTGCCCTACGGGATACCGCATATTGCCGGGCTTTTTGGATGCAGTGATAATATGGCTGCTTCGCATATAAAGGAGCATATCCAGCTTTGCTATGATGTATGCCATTTTGCCATTTGTTATGAAGATCATGCCGCCATGATTAGGCAATTACAGGAGCTTGGTATTAAAACAGGTAAGATACAGATCAGCGCTGCGTTGAAAGCGGCATTGCCTGCCGGTAAGGAAGATAGGAATCCTGTAATTGAAGCTTTTGCCCGCTTTAATGAACCCACTTACCTGCACCAGGTGGTGGCTTTGCAGCAAAACGGGCAGTTGAAAAGATATGCCGATATGCCCGATGCGTTGCAGGATGCGGATAATGCTTCCGTAACCGAATGGCGGGCGCATTTCCATGTACCGCTTTTTGTGGAAAGGTATGGATTGCTGCAGTCCACCAGGCAGGATATTGAAAAAGTGCTGTCTGTTCACCGGCAGCAGCCATTTACTTCACATCTTGAAATAGAAACCTATACCTGGGAAGTATTACCGGAAGAGCAGAAGCTTCCGCTTACCGAATCTATAATAAGAGAAATGCAATGGGTGATGGGATTGCTGGGAAGAGAGAAGTGAGAGAGCTAAGAGGCAAGAGGTGAGAGAAGTAAGAGAAGTGCACCAGGCTTATCGTTAGTAGTTTTTCCTGAACCTTGAACCCTGTAACTTCCAACACCCTGATACCTGACACCTCAAACCTGTTTCATCATGCATAAAACCGTTGTAATAGATATTGTTGGATTGTCTGCTAACCTAATAGGAGCGCATACGCCATTTATTAAAAAATATGCCGGCAGCAGGCAAGTACAAACCATTTCGCCCATGTTGCCGGCGGTAACCACAGCAGTGCAGTCTACCTATATTACGGGCAAGTGGCCCGGGGAGCATGGTATTGTGGGCAACGGATGGTACGACCGTACGGATTGTGAAATAAAATTCTGGAAGCAGTCCAACAAATTGGTGCAGGCGGAAAAGATATGGGACAGGGCAAAGCAGGTTGATCCGTCATTTACCACATCTAAAATGTTCTGGTGGTATAATATGTATTCCAGTGCAGATTACGCGGTAACGCCACGCCCTAATTACCTGGCAGACGGACGAAAAATGCCGGATTGTTATTCGCATCCTGCAACGCTGAGAGATGAGCTGCAGAAAGCACTGGGTCAGTTTCCGCTGTTTAGCTTCTGGGGGCCAGGTGCCAATATCAAATCTACCCAATGGATTGCCGATGCTACCATTTTTACAGATAAAAAATACAACCCCACCCTTACGCTGGTGTACCTGCCGCACCTGGATTATTGTTTACAAAAATATGGTCCCGATCTTTCCAAAATAAGCACGCATTTAAATGAAATTGATAAGGTTGTTGAACAGTTGGTGGAATATTATGCGGCTAAAAATACCAGGATTGTACTCTTGTCCGAATATGGTATAACGCCCGTCAATAACCCCATTCATATCAACCGGCTGTTGCGTGAAAAAGGACTACTGGGTATAAGAATAGAACGGGGATTGGAACTGTTAGATGCAGGTGCTTCCCGGGCCTTTGCCGTTGCCGATCACCAGGTAGCGCATATTTATATTAACGACCCTTCGGTAGCAGAACAGGTAAAAGAAATCGTATCCGGCTTGCCGGGAGTGGCGCTGGTACTGGATCGCGAAGCGCAAAAAGCATACCATACAGATCATGAACGGGCGGGCGATATGGTGCTGATAGCGGATGACAAAAGCTGGTTCACCTATTATTTCTGGCTCAATGATGCTGTGGCGCCCGACTATGCAAGGGCGGTAGACATTCATAAAAAACCGGGTTATGATCCCGTGGAATTATTTATGACGTCCAAAGCCCGGGCAGGGTATAAGCTGTTACGTAAAAAAGCGGGATTCCGCTATGTGATGGATGTTATTCCTTTGGATGCCACATTGGTAAAAGGCTCGCATGGCAGCACGTTCACGGATTCCTCTTTTCATCCTGTGCTGATCACTGACCAGCCTGCGGGGAAGAATGAATTATTGGCAACAGATGTGTATGATATTATCTGGCGGCAGCTTACGGGGGAAGAGTGAGAGGCAAGAGGTAAGAGAACTAAAATTAATTTGCTGCCGGTTGCTTCAGCGCCTATCTGCACCATTGCACTGGGTGTGCAGCGAAACCTTTAGTTATTTAATTGGCTTTCAATGTCCATCCGTTGATGTAAAATTCTGATGATTTCAATTTCATTTTGTTTTTCTGTAAGGCGATAGAAAATTAAGTGAGATTTTACTTTTGAATAAACCCAGATTTTTCGCCTTTTTTAAGTTCTTTGATGAGTTCACCTTTTTGCCTTTCTTCTTGTTCAAAAAGCCGTAAAGCGGCTCTTACAGCTTCACTGGCGGAAGATAAGCACATATGGAAATTAATTGTTCTTATTGGGCATTATCCTTTACTTCAAAGCTAAATGTGCCGCTGCCTGCTTTACCATCGGCACTCATGCCTTCTATAATGCCTGTATATTTTCCTTTTACATCTCCTGTAAAAAATGTTAAGACTGCACGCCCATCTTTACCTGTTATAACATCAGGAGACCAGTATAAAAGATTCCTGAAATCGGGTAAGCGGCCGGCTGCCTGTTCTTTCGTTTCATATAGCGGTGAATAAAATGCTCTTTGCCATTGCATCCCTTCATAATCAAGAATTACGGTGCGGTCATCTGTTTCAAATTCCGGCAGATTGCTTTTGTGCGTAGTAAAATTCAATATGCCGTCCACTACCAGCGGACCATAATAATATCTTCTTTTTACCAGTTCCAGCTTTCTTATTTTCAGCGGATCATAACGCATAATGCGATCCATATCCTGCACGGGAACGCCATCTAACAAAACAAGCGGGTTCTCTTTAAACAGGCGGTTATTCGCCATGTCAAATATATTTAAATGGAACTTTCCCTTAGACCGGCCTACCAGCACGCCCGATACATATTCCCGCAATACTTCTTCCATAGTGGTAAAACGGGTATAATCGTCAAGGAGGTATTTTTCATCCGGTTTACCATAAAATGGCAGGCTGTCTGTTTGGGGAAGGTGGTATATTTTTAACTGATCCGCTAAAAATTTTCGCTGCGCCTGTGCATTAACGCTATTTTGTTCTATTGCGTTTTTAAGTTCAGCCGAAAGCTGTAATGCCGCTAAAGGTTTTGCCGAAAACTGATCCTGGAACGGGGTATTGATCTCAATCGTATAGCCGCTTACAAAAGATACTTCCGGTTGAAGAATAACTTCGCCCGGTCCGTATACTTCGCGGGTATAAAACCGGATATTCCCGCCTGCATCCGAGGTAGAAGCATAGCATTGTGTGCGATCACCGGGTACAGACAGGTATACGGTTACAGAAGGCAGGGGTTTGCGTGTAGCCGAATCTGTTATTTTACCGGTAATGATATGGCCGGTGTATTCAGGAAGAAATGTATGGGAAGGCAACCTGTTTTGTTGTATGTCTGCCCACTCAAATTTTCGCCATCCGTGGGTAAGCATCAGGTTATCCATCGCCTCTGCTGTGCCATCAGCTCCGCTAAAATACCAGGATGGAGATTCAACCGTTCCCTTCAGATCGGCGCTTAGCCACAGGTAACTGAAAATATCGGTCTGTCCGGATGTTTGAAGTGAGTCGAGCCTGTATACGGCAAGCGACATATTTGCCGGAACGGATATGTTATCCGTATCCGTACTGTTTATGCTAACAGTTACCTTTTCTCTCCTTCCATAACCGGGTTTATTTGCTTTTGCGTTAATCAGCAAATGCTTTGAAGGCGTTTTGAAATATAATCTTTCGCATACCGGCTGTCTGAGGCTATTGAATATGGTGAAATGGGAAATACCATCTCCCAGTATATCTTCAGCGATCATAAAATGCGCGCTGCCATTTTGTATCATTTTAGTTTGTATGTTCTTTACCGAACCTCTTGTGTGAACAAAAAGCTGTACCGCCGGTGTGGTGTTTCCTGTGCCGGGCGAATATACAATTACCTCAACCTCGCCCCGGCCTGCTTTTCGGAGCTTCATAACATAGCCTTCTTCCGATGCAGCCGGTAAATTTTTTACTATTGTGCCGCCTGAAGGAGTACTAATATAAGCTTTGTAAAGATGCGTATCCGTAGGGATAAAATTAAAATAACCAATACCGAACCGCGAAGGTCTGAACAGGGCAATCGTATCATGGGTTTCATTTACTACAACGCCTGTAAATGCAGGTACGCCTCTGCCATTTCTATCCGTCATGCGAAAGGCAACCTTGCTTTCCACTTTTTTTACAAGATTACCACCTTCCGGAAAAAATTGTATATCGTATTGAGCAGTTGTATCGGCAGTAATTAATCCTGCGGTTGATTGCGCGTTTACCACAGTAAAAGCCTTTTCAAAATAAAACGCAGCGCCGGCGTTCTTCATCCAGTTGGTGTAGCTTCTTATTTTATAATTACCCGATGGCATGTTTACCGGCAGGTACAGTGAGCCGTTACCATTTCCGTTCTTTATTTCAATCTTGGTTTGAAGAAATATTTTATTGTTCCTGTCAATAACATCTGCATACGCCAGCTTGCTTATATTGGAAGGGTAATTAACCATCCCATCTGTTACATAGGCTTTGAACCACATGATCTCGCCGGTAATATAAAAATTTCTGTCGGTATGTACATATACCTTCTCGGAAAAGGCATTTTGTGTATAACGGTTGAATTGCTGTTGCAGGCTATCGTTTGCAGCGTTTTGCGCATGCGCCTGCAGCAGGATGAAAAGAAAAAAGAAGGTGAGTTTATATTTGTTCATGCTGATTGCTGGTATCCTGTTTATCGGTTCTCAATGGTATATTTTATTATTTCACCTCACAGACGCTGGTTAATCACTTATATTCCTGTGTCTGCCTGTTGCCGTAACCTGTATGTACTTTTCTCCCCTGATACCTGGATTAATATCATGGCCAAAAATCAGGTTTTACATTGGTTCCCCTTAGGGTACAATCTATACATAAACCGGTAGAACCTGTATAGCCCAGTAAGAATCCTCTTTCACGAATTTCATTTATAACAAGGTTATAGTTTCCTGTGAAGGCCAAATCAAGACTGTCCCTATTATTAGGTACTGTAATTACTTCACAATAGAGGTTGTATCGCCAGCCGGGCACTTCCGACCGGTTAATGAATATTCTTTTCTCAACAATAGAACTGGCATACATGTAGCCAATTACCATTTCATTAGGGTCGGTGGAGCAATATATATTACCCGAACTTGTGGAAGGCTGGGGATCAAAAATGCTACCCATCTGTTCTGAATTTTTCTTCATTTTTTCTAAGTAATCAAAAGCCCCTTTGCTCAATGCGCTCTGTTTTACATTGATACTGTATTTAACGCTCAGTTTCCACGAATCATCGGGTATAAAAGCAAGTGGTGCCCGGTGAATAACATCGTTGGTGAGTTTTGCGGATGAGCCAATCAAAATACTGGTAGAGGCGGCAGATTGCCAGCAGGTATACAGGCCGGAAGGGTTATACCTGGGAACCATCATTTCGTTTATATACTCCCAGTTGGATATGTAATTTGAGCGGAACTCCCAGGTTTCATTAAATTGCCAGGCATAATACCGGGTAGCGTTTTGCGGGTCGTGTGTATTCGCATAAACCTGTATACCGCCTGCTGTTCTTACCCAGCTGATACTGTCAATAGGCGGTACTTGTTTTACATCTACAAAATCTGATAAATATTGCTTTCCATTATTTGTTTGAATAGAAAGCCTGTATTTTTCCGCCGGGCTTATTGCAAGCGGTCCTGCGGTATATTCGCCCGCCCCGGTTTCAAAAAGGTACTGGCTGTATCCGCTGCTGCTCTCTACTAAAACAAGGGCGGAGCGTTCGGGCCTTATAAGCAGGCTGTCATCCGGTGTAACCGTTCGGCTGAGTTTTATACGTGTACTGTCGTTGCCAATATTAATAAACCCTTCTACTACCAGGTAGCTTTTGTCAATTGCCGATTGTGGAAAAGGAAACTTTTCCTTGCAGCCGGAAACGGTTATAACAAGGGCAACGATTATTATGTAACCAATTGTTTTTATTGAAAATATTGCCCTGTTCACACCTTATTTATTTTGCTGTCCATAGTCATGAATAATAAAAATTAAAACCTGATATTAAAATTGGCATAAATAATAGCGGCGCCAAAAATGGATAGTTTATACCCGTTAATCACGCCGTTCTCCGATACAAAATATACCGAGTAGGGATTTTTCCTGCCCAATAAATTATATACGCCAAACGTCCACGAATTATGTGTTTTTTGCTTCACCTTATGATTGCCTTCTATATTCAGGGAGATATCCGTTCTGAAGTAATCCGGAATGCGGTAAGCATTCCTGTCTGAATACAAAGCCCTCATACTTCCTTCGTAATAGTACCTGCCTATAGGTATGGTAATGGGCCGGCCGGTACTGTAGGTGGTATTCAGTGAAAAGCTGTAGCGGTGCGAGAATCTGTAGTTACCTATGAAAGTTAACTCATGGGGTTTATCGTAATTAGCCGGGTAAAATGCGCCTCCATTAATAACCTCTCCTATAGAAGGATCATCTATTTTAAGGAAGGTTCTCGACCAGGTGTAGCTGATCCAGCCATTGAGCTTTCCCGTTAATTTTTTGATCATGAGCTCCACTCCATACGCCTTTCCTGTAGTATTAAAAACATCCGTTTCAATATGCTTATTCAATACCAGCACAGCGCCGCTTTTATAGTCTAAGTAATCCTTTATGCTTTTGTAGTATACTTCTGCCGAAGTTTCAATGGTATTGGATTTAAAGTTCTTATATAATCCTACTGAAACCTGTTCGCCGTACTGGGGTTTAATATTAGGATCGCTGAGCTTCCAGATGTCGGTTGGCGCGATGGCGGTAGTATTGGAAAGCATGTGTATATACTGCCGCAGGGAATTGTATCCGGCCTTTATGGAAAAGTTGTCGGTAAACGCGTATCTCAGGGAAAGCCGGTATTCAGGTCCTTTATACCGGTTTATGAATTTTCCTTTGGCATAAGATACCGTGTCGGTAATATTACTTAATTCTTTAGGAAGCCCCGGCGCATAATTATACAGGTTTTTGGGGCCGATGTAATTGTATAAAGAAAAACGCAATCCGGCCTGAACAGATAAGGCCGGTGTAATATTGTATCGTTCGCTTAGGTATGCAGCGCTTTCCAGCGCCTGCTCTGCACTAACCCTGTTGGGCGTTACTAATGACTTTTCATCGCGCGGATCAAATGACCCCGGGTGCAGGGTATAATAGATGGAATTTAATCCAAAGTCGAGTGTGTGTTTGGAGTTTATAAAATAATTGAAATGCAGCTTGAGATTGGTTTGATTGATATCAAACTTCATGGTGTAGGCGTTTACAGGGTTTTCCTCGCTGTAAATTGTATACCCGTACGCATCGTAACCCGCCGTAACTAAGCTTTGCAGTTTGTTGTTGAATACATGCTTCCATTTCAGCGAAATATTCTTATTGCCATATCCATATACGGTATCGCTGTTCAGGTTAAAGCGATCGTTGCTTAAATAGCCCGTTAGGTACAGGTCATTTTTATCGTTTATTTTGTGGCTGATCAGCAGGTTTATATCGTAAAAAGAAGCTTTGCTGTGTTTGTATTCATTGGGTAAATACTGTAATAACCAGTTGGCATAAGTGGTGCGTGCACCAATGATAAAGGAGGTTTTGTCTTTTTGCAGGGGTCCTTCAATATTGATGCGGCTGGTTAGCAATCCTATACCCGCCGAGCCGGCAATTTTTTTCTTATTGCCTTCGCGGCTGGCCACATCCAGTACCGATGACAGCCGTCCCCCGTATTTAGCGGGAATACTGTTCTTGTATAATTCCACACTACTTACCACATCGGGGTTAAAAGCGGAGAAGAAACCAAAGAAATGCGAAGGATTATAAATGGTGGCATCGTTAAAAAGAATAAGATTCTGATCGGCAGACCCGCCTCTTACATTAAACCCGGTGCTGGCTTCACCTGCCGTTTTTACGCCCGGCAGGGTTTGTACAACCCTTAATATATCGGCTTCTCCAAATGCTACCGGAATTTGTTTGATGGTTCTGATATCTACTTTTTCGAGTCCCATTTGCAGGCTGTTGATATTAGCTGCCTTTTTAGCTGAAATTACCACAGCCTTAAGCGACAGGATGTGATCGCGCATATCTATATTCAGGTTGCCGTCTCCATACAGCATCACCTGCCGCCAGGTATCTTTTTTACCGAGGCTTTGTATATTAATCAGGTGCCGTCCTTTGGGCAGTGTTATGGAATAATAGCCAAACTGGTCGCTGGTTACGGAAATTTTAAGTTTATCAGCAAATACGGCGGCTCCGGGCACGGGTTCACCCGTTGTGATATCACGAACATAACCTGCCAGCTTTGCCGTACCCTGCGGCGTACCCTGTGTTTTAATGCCAATTTCATATAGTTTATTCTCCAAAGAGGCACTTGGAGGCTTACTGTCTTCTTCAAAGTCGCTCAGCAAATCACCCGCTGCGGCGGCACCGGGCGCTTTGTTTTTACGGGCAAAAAAATCATCGGGTAATGTAGTGGTTATGGTTGTTCCTTTAGTAATAAAAACTGCTGAATGATATAGGGTATACTTATACTCCGTGCCGGCAAAAGCAATATCCAGCACTTCCGGCAAGGACTGATCTTTTATGATTATATCTACCGTAAGGCTGTCGAATCCGGTAGTGTCGTAATAAAAGTGATACCCGGTTTGTGTTTCCAGTTCGTTAATAAACCGGCTGGCCGCCAGGTTTTTGAACTCCCCGTTCACAACGGGCCATTTGCTTTGCTGGGCATGAACGCAGGGGCACAGCAGTATGAAAAAAATAAATAGTATGATAAGGAGAGAAATGTGCTTCATCTTACCTGTTTAGTGCATCGTATTGTGCGGCCATTACCTTCATGGCGTATTCCCGGTTTTTCCTGAATTTGATCTTACTGTTTCTCAGCCCCTGTTTTAATGCCGCTCTTTTATCCTTCAGCAATTTTAATACAGATGATTCCGTATAAATATTATGGTATCTGTTATCCTTAAAAAGAAAATACCTGTCTTTCTGATACGCCGTTCTTTCTACCTGCATATCCGGAATGGATTCCCTGATGAACTTATTTCTTTTGACAAACAGTTTTATTTCTCCATCGTATACCCTGTCGTAAAACCCTTCCTGTATATTCCCTTCTGCCACACTATCTCTTCCCAGGTGTAAAAAGTAATGCCCCTGCATATAAAAGGAATCAATTGCATTGTGTATAAGCTGCACTAAGAATACTTTATTATAATGCTGAATAATGATTTCATCTTTAATGATATCAAACAGCATGGGAACATCCGGGTATACCATCCGGTTGTAATATACCCTGCCGGGGGTTAAAACGGAGGTATCGAAATAGGGGTGGCCTTCTTTTAAAAGGTGGGTGTATGGCACATATTCGCTACCGTTATACAGTCCTGATTGCTGCTGCAGGGACTTGTAATATATACAGGTTACGCTGTACTTTTGAAGTTGCACCATAGTTGTATCGGCCACATGCTGCGCATTCGCCTCTATAGAAATAAAAAGCAGCAAAACAAAAAACATATATGCCTGTTTATGCAGCCAATCATTTTTTCTTAAGGGGCTATATTTCATATTTCAAAAGAAATTCAATGTAATATTAAATTTCCTTATGCCCAAATCCTTTGTGTGTAGCTTCCAATCCTTTTATGTTTGAGTTCGGGCGTATCATTCCTTATTATCAGAAATTTTTTTTGTACCACAGCCGATGCCTGGGTGAGAGGTAAGAAAGTAAGAGGTCTCATGTATGAGAAAGGTAAGAGGAAGGGCGAAGGAAGAGATGTGAAAGAAGGAGTATTCGGATTGTTATTTGTCCATGCAACCTGAAACCTGCAACCTCATCATCTTAAAATCTTACTTTTGCAAACAATTTAAAGAATGCAATTCATCGGATACATTGCGGCTGTTTTAATTGGCATATCGCTTGGACTTATTGGTGGCGGCGGGTCTATATTAACGGTGCCGCTATTGGTGTATATATTCCATTTGCCACCTGCCGCTGCTGTTTCTTATTCTCTTTTTATTGTTGGCATTACCAGTCTTATTGGCGCATTCAATAATTTCAGAAAAAAGCAGGCAAGCCTTAACCTTGCGTTGCCCCTGGGCATTGTTTCGCCGGCAACGGTTTTTTTTGTACGAAGAGATGTTGTACCGCATATTCCTGAACAGCTTTGGATTATCGGCAAACTGGAGGTTACCAAATCGACGCTTACCATGCTATTATTTGCGGTGTTAATGCTGGCTGCCGCGGTATCAATGCTTAAGAGAGCAACTGCGCCTTCAACTAAAGCTGCCGGAGTTCGCAGTATGAAGGATTATTTTCAATTGGGGTTATTTGGATTGGGTATTGGGTGCGTAACCGGTTTTCTGGGTGCGGGGGGAGGCTTTCTGATTATCCCTGCTTTAGTATTGCTAATGAAACTCCCTATGAAGGAAGCGGTAGGCACTTCTTTATTTATTATAGGTATCAATTCGCTTATAGGCTTCACCGGCGATTTAGGGCATTATACCATTGACTGGATCTTTTTGTGGTATATAACGGCAATTGCTTCGGCAGGCATCCTCATTGGTACTCAGTTAGCAAAAAAAATCCCTTCCGAGAAATTAAAAAGAGGTTTCGGCTGGTTTGTGCTGGTGATGGGCATGTATATTATCGTGCAGGAAGTGATGATACTGTGGGGGTAAGATGATTTTGGGGTGGGTGTGAGGTATGGGGTATCAGCTAAAGTATACTAACGATGAGGTGATAATTCCTCCTTTCACTACTCACCATTCACTACTCACTACTCACCTCGCTTTTGTTTGTATTTGGTTTCGGATTTCGGGTTTCCTGTCTTCGGGTTTATCTTTTATTTGGTTCCCGGCATTCTTCCGGGCTTGGTATTTTCAAGTACCTTTGCAGTAATACAAAATCTTGAGGTATGAAAGTAGAACAAATATATACGGGTTGCCTGGCGCAGGGTGCATACTATATTGAAAGCAAAGGTGAAGTGGCGATTATTGACCCCCTGCGTGAAGTAAAGCCTTATATCAGGAAGGCGGAAGCTAATAACGCTAAGATCAAATATGTTTTTGAAACGCATTTTCATGCCGATTTTGTATCCGGTCATATTGACCTGGCTGCCGAAACGGGAGCAACGATAGTATATGGCCCCACGGCGCAGCCCGAATTTGACGCTTATATAGCCAAAGACGGTGAGATTTTTACATTAGGAAACGCCACCATCAAAGTAATTCATACGCCTGGGCATACTATGGAAAGCGCCTGTTATTTACTGATGGATGAAAAAGGTAAAGCAAAAGCGCTGTTCAGCGGCGATACGCTGTTCATTGGAGATGTAGGGCGTCCTGACCTGGCACAAAAAATACATAAAGAACTTACCCGGGAAAAATTAGCGGGTTATTTGTACGATTCATTGCATAACAAGATACTTCCATTACCGGATGATATTGTTATATATCCCGCTCATGGCGCAGGTTCGGCCTGTGGTAAAAATATGAGTACGGAAACTACGGATACCCTGGGTAATCAAAAGCAATATAACTATGCCCTGCAACCTATGAGTAAAGAAGCGTTCATTACTGCAGTAACAGAAGGATTAACGCCGCCGCCGGCCTACTTTCCCAAGAACGTAATGATGAATGTGCAGGGCTATGAAAGCATAGACAGTGTGCTGGAGCATGGCACCCGGGCGCTGAGTCCGGAGGCTTTTGAAGTGGCGGCAAATGAAACAGGCGCGTTGATGCTGGATACCCGTTCGCCGCAGGACTTTGCAAAATGCTTTATACCCAATGCTGTAAATATTGGGATTGACGGAAATTTTG
The DNA here is from genome assembly GCF_035497235.1 of Agriterribacter sp. GTDB lineage: Bacteria > Bacteroidota > Bacteroidia > Chitinophagales > Chitinophagaceae > Agriterribacter. The sequence continues at coordinate 56,440 of NZ_DATJEB010000031.1, read as the reverse complement.
CTCCCTGGGTTGGGGCGCTTATCACCGATATTAAACAGGAGATACTTATTATAGCCGATGAAGGCAGGGAAGAGGAAATAGTAACCCGTTTGGCCCGCGTAGGGTATGATAAGGCTATTGGCTACTTAGCAGGCGGTATGGCGGCATGGCAAAAAGCAGGCAAAGAAACGGATAGTATAGAAAGTATTTCCGCCGATGAATTTGCCGGTCGCCTAAAAGCTGATCCGGGACTGTGTATCATTGATGTGCGCAGGGAAGAGGAATATAGTGCGGGGCATCTGCCCAATTCAAAAAACCTGGCGTTAGACTATATTAATGATCATATCGGCGAAGTAGATAAAAATAAAACCGCTTATGTGCATTGTGCCGGCGGATACAGGAGTATGGTCTTTAACTCTATTCTTCGTTCAAGAGGGTATCACAACCTGGTGGATATACAGGGCGGGTTTAAAGCGATAGAAGCATCGGGCAATTTTAATTTGTCTGGTAAAGCCTCTCCTGTTTCGGAATAAGAACAGCAGGGGAAGTGAGTAGGGAGTAGGGAGTGATACCTGCACCCTGTCAATATCCATATTTCTCTCTCCATAACCCTTTCAGCCATTTTCTTAATTCTTCTTCTCTTGCATTTTTACCGGGATTATAAAATGCCGTTCCTTTTATTTCATCCGGTAAATATTCCTGGGCCGAAAAGTTATGCTGGTAATCGTGGGAATATTGATAGCCTTTTCCATAATCTAAGTTTTTCATTAGTTTGGTAGGGGCGTTACGTATGTGCAGGGGTACGGGTAAATCGCCAAATTGTTTTACAGCGGCCAGGGCGCCGTCAATAGCAAGATAGGCGGCATTGCTTTTGGGCGATGAAGCAAGATAGGTAGCGCATTGCGATAATATTATTCTTGACTCCGGGTACCCGATCTTATTCACCGCTTCAAATGTGGCATTGGCCAGTAAGAGGGCATTGGCGTTGGCATTACCGATGTCTTCGCTTGCCAGGATCACTAACCGCCGTGCAATAAATTTTACATCCTCCCCGCCTTCAATCATTCTTGCCAGCCAGTAAACGGCCGCGTTAGGATCGCTGCCCCGGATAGATTTAATGAATGCCGAAATAATATCATAGTGCTGTTCCCCGCTTTTGTCGTACAGTGCAATACGCTTTTGGGCAATATCCATTACCATCGCATCGGTAATCAGCACTTCGTTATCCGGAACCGCGCCTGTTACGATCTCCAGCAGGTTCAGTAATTTCCTGGCATCACCTCCCGAAATGTTTAAAAGCGCGCCGGTTTCACGCAGGTCTATTTTACGTTTACTTAGCTCGGTATCTTTTTCAATAGCCAGCGTAAGTAGTTTTTTTAAGGCCGTTTCATCAAGCGGTTTTAATACGTATACCAGGCAGCGGCTGAGTAGGGCGGCATTCACTTCAAAAGATGGATTTTCGGTAGTGGCCCCAATAAGGGTAATGGTACCCTTTTCCACAGCGCCCAGTAATGCATCCTGCTGCCCTTTGTTGAAGCGGTGAATTTCATCAATAAATAAAATGCTTTCGGGCTCAAGCTTTGCCTTTTCAATAACTTCCCTTACTTCTTTTACGCCGGCGCTGATAGCGCTCAATGTATAAAAGGGAACGTGCAGCGTATGCGCTATAATATTGGCAATGGTTGTTTTACCCACGCCGGGTGGTCCCCATAAAATCATGGAAGGGATTTTGCCCTGTTGTATTGCTTTACGCAAAATACTTCCCTGCCCGGTAAGATGTTCCTGTCCTACCAGTTCGTCTAATGACCGGGGCCGTAACCGTTCTGCCAGTGGAGCTGCCATCGCGCAAAAATAAGCGATAACTTGTATTGTAAAGGAAGTTAAGCGGGGCAGGTATATCCCTGTGGTGTAAGGGGTGAAATAAATCAGCGAATCCCGCTGTTAATCCAATCCAATAAAAAAAGCGGAAGGAAATGTCTGGCTAGCCGGTGGTTCTGTCTTTTTTTCGTTTATTGCCTGGTCTTCTGCTGATGCTGTTTCTGTATGCAGGGTATGATGCAGCGCCATGCATAACGCGGTTAGTGAAATAAGCATTATGATGGAATGAAAATTCTTTTTCATAATTTGATGTATTAATATTTTAAGGCTTGTTTTTTTCCGATATCATACGCATGGTTTTGCCATTTACATTCAATACCGCGCTGTCTTCAAGCGCCAGGTTGCCGATTTGCCGTATGCTGCCCTCCTCATTGTTGAATATGCTGCCATTGAACAGGTGCAGGTTAAGCAGCCTGATATCAGCAGATTTGCCAACGTTAAAGCGGCCGCCGCGCTGAATGTAAGCCGTTAAGCTGTCTGCCGTGCCGGTAAAAGTAACGCTGGCATCGGCGCCTATATCCATTAAGCAGCCGGTTAAGGCTATAGGGTCAATTTCAACATTAACAGCAGCTACGGAAAGCTTTGAAAAAGACGGGCAGTATACAGTAACCCATATATATCTTTCTTCCGTTTTGTTTGTCAGCGTTAATTTTCTGCCATCTGCGTGGTATTGTATTTTATCGCTGTTCCCGTTGTCAATACGGATAGCGAAACTGTCGGAATGTTTTATGGAAACACCTCCCTGTTTGTAACCGCTCAGATCAATTTCCGTAAAGCGGTCTGTTATGGCGAGTGTACTCCTTTCATTTTCTATTTGCTGTTTTGAAATGTATTCGCCGTTTTTATATTTTCCGTATAAGGAAGTATATATAAAAGTCATGATTATGAAAGGCAGAACGAATAGGCTTAATAATATTTTGTTGCTTGTTTTCATACCTGTTGTATTATGTTATGAAAAGTTTTGTTTGATGAATTTTTCGAACGCTGGTTTTAATTCTTCCGTGTTCATACCCAGCAGGTACATGTTCCTGAATACGCCGGGCAGGTCTTTCTGCAGAAATTCTTCTTTCCGGTAACCAAGGGCATGTTCCCTGGCATTGGCAGTTACAAAATAGCCAATACCGCGCTGGTTATAAATAATCTCCTGCTGCTGTAAAAAATCGAATGTGCGCATAACGGTATTGGGGTTCACTTCCAATTGAACTGCCAGTTCCCTCACCGATGGAATGCGTTCTTCCGGCTTCCATTCCCTGAGCAGGATCTTCTCGCACACGTAGTCTGCTATTTGCAGGTATATTGACTGACTATCTTTGAATTGCATGATTACAAATTTTTAGGAGGTACTCGATCATATTTCCTTTTCCTTCAGCCTGAAATAAGTGGCTACCCAAAAAACAGGCGCCCATATAAACTTTGCGAATACTGTAACTGCGTCCTCAATCCAGGGCGCTAACCGGTATAGTTTCATTTCATTATCACCATATATTACAAAGCTGGTTAATCCCTGTATACCACTATTGTGCGGCAATACATTTTTTGCGAAAAATACCCCTGCCAGCATAAAAAGAAATATGATAAATAATGCTGCCAGTACGGTTTTTATAAATGCAAACCGTTCAAAATACACGGACCCCAGGATGAATAGGGATTGCAGGGCCAAAAAAATGTAGGAGAATATTATTGCAGGCTCTTTCAGGTTGCTGATGGACCGAATCTCATTATCAGGGTTAAGACGGATGATGGTAAAGGTAATTTGCTGTATAATGAAGAAACTTGCGAGGTAAACTACCAGGAATGCAACCAGGGAATAAAAAATGCCACACAACAATTTTTCGAAATGCGTGGCAGGAATGCTGAGCCAGTAAGTGCCTTTGGCTTTATCGCTTAACGCGCCGAAGGTAGTGCTGGCGAATATTAGCCCTGCCCCAAAAAGAAGGGTAAGGAAAATAATGTAGGTGTCTTCTTCATTATAATGATTTTCGTTTACAATAGCCCAAAAAATAAATATGATGGCGAGCAAACCGATAAGTGCCAGTACAGATAAGCTGTAAAGCTTCGCGTTGTCGAACCATTGTTTTTTAATGAGCAGCCCCAGCCTTGAGAAACTAAATGAATTATTCATGGTAATATCTTTATCAGTTAAAAGCAGTGTGAATTTTGTCGCGGTTTACAATAATGGCTTTATACAGCATTTCAAGATCCAGGCGGCTTTCTTCATGCGTAGCATTACGGGTAATGATAGCATTGCCTTTTAATGAAGGTTCACTGTATAGTGCCTGTTTAATTTCTTCCGGGTCAAATGAAATTTTGAAATTCAGTTGATGGGTGATCTGTTCAATGGTTTGATCGAACAGAATTTTTCCTTCGTCAATAATTGTAATACGGTCAATAAGATTCTCCAGGTCTTTTACCTGGTGCGTGCTGATGATGATGGATTTGTTCTCGTCCAAAGCGCTGGCAATCACTTTGCGAAACTGGCTCTTGCTCATAATATCCAAACCATTGGTAGGCTCATCCATCAGCAGTAAAGCCGTATTGCAGGCCAGTCCGAAGCTGATCAGCGTTTTTTTCTTTTGCCCGTAACTCATACTTTGAATGGTATTGTTAACCGGTATTTCAAACTCGCCTAAGTAACGGTTAAACTGGTCGTAGTTGAATTTGGGATAAAATGGCGCATTGTATTTTGCCAGTCTTGCCGGAGTGATATCTGGGAGGAAAAACTCTTCTGCTACCATGAATACTTCCTGCAGGAAAGCGGGATTCCTTTTACCCGGAACGTGATTCCCTACGGTAATGCTTCCGGTGTCGGGGAAAAGCGTTCCCACAATATTGCGCAGCAGCGTAGATTTCCCTGTGCCGTTTTTACCCAGCAAGCCATAAATAAAACCCGGTTGCAACTGAAGGCTTAACCCGGTGAATACCTTTTTTTTACTGTAGCCAAAGTGAAGATTTTGTACAGAGACCATATGGAGTGATTTAGTGTACTATTGTATTAGTACACTGCAAATATAATACTGATTTTGAATTTTCAAAACTTTTTTTACTTTTTTTATTCGGCAACCCGGAAAATACAATTAAAGAAGCGGTGTGGATGAAAGTGCTGTGCGTCTTTATCCGTATGTGTTTAAAAGCAAAACACATAAACACATAGGAACACAGTAGAAGGAAGAGGCAGCTATGCGCATCTGTTGAACTATGACCTTCCTATGTTTTTATGCCCCGCCTATTAAAAGTAAAACGACACGTAGGAGCCTGATTTTACAGCCGTTTTGTTGCTGCAATTTTTAGTAGATCAACCGGGCGGTCTTAATAATAGAAAAGAAGCGGCCGGTACCTGGCCTCAGGAGGGTGAAACCGCATGAACACGATATTTAACATACCCAAGGAAAAAATACCACAAATGGGTTATTGCATCCAACATATAAACTGTTTATCTTGTCCCGGAAAGTATTTCCGTATTCCTGCAGCAAACTTCCGCACGCCCTGTTTTCCTGATCACTGCTAAAATCCATATCACATTCCAAAAGAAACGAATCGGGGTATCGTATACTGATTCCCTTAATTTTTAATACTATGATAGTGGTTACGTTTTTTATTATTGAAACGCATCAGGCATGATACACGAAGCACTTGGCTTATTACGCCGCGAACTGGTAACATATCTTTCCTCACATGGTTATACTACTGCTGAAGATATAGTAGTGATAGAAAATATTGGACTCTTTGAGTCTGCTGCCAGCGGTGTGAACTTAGATGATAAAATTGTTTTTACACTGGTGAATATTGAAGAAGAAAGTACATTAAAAAACAGCGCTTTCATTAAGAAAGCATTCTCCAATCCCGCGCAATATGAAAACCCTCCCGTATATCTGAACCTTTACCTGCTGGTTACCGCCTGTAATAAATCGGCAGATAATAATAGTTATACCGATGCATTGGAAAGGCTTTCACTGGTGATCGCTTTTTTTCAAAGCAAAAATTCCTTTTCTGCCGGCGGTTCAATTTCGGGCAGTACCACTTCTTTTACAGGAGAAGACCTGCTGGAATTAACCATCCGGCACGAAATGTACACGCTCAGTTTTGAACAGGTCAATCATTTGTGGGGCACGCTGGGTGGAAAGCAAATGCCTTTTGTGCTGTATAAGCTGCGGCTTATAGCTGTTACCGAACGTAAAGTGCTGAGAGAAGTTCCATTGATCGAAGAAATAGAAACCAATTTTTCAAAAATACCGGCAGGCCACTGATGGGGGTTATTTATAAAATATTATTTGAAGTAAAGCTGCTCCACGAGTTTTATCTTACCCAACCCAACGGACAAACGGTATTTGACCTGGCGGCGCAAACAGACAGGATCAGCTTTTTGTTTGACCGGTTTAAACGTAACGGCAGGAATATTAACAGCGAACTGCGTTTTGATCTGCCGGAAAGCGTACATAAAACCTTTGGGAATTATCACTTAAAATTACTCCCTTCATATGCAGGTTGCAAGGTTGCGGTTGAAGTGCGGAAACAATCGCTTCCTGACGGAACAATGGTTTACCAACCTAAAATTCCATTACCCGATGCATTGAATATTGCTATACTGATCATCAGAAAAGATAGCGCCTGGGATGCATATACCAGCCTGAAGATGCAAAAGCTAACGAATGCGGTATATTATTTTTCAAATGAAAATGTTGCCGGCGCCAAAGCATACCCTGTTTTATCCAACAGCATACCGGCTTTCAATGCTTCCCTGGTATATGAACAGGGCGAGCAGGCTGCATTTGGCCCTAATGATACCCGTTCTTTCTATATAGATAAAGATGGAAACGGGCAATGGCTGAATATAAGCGGCACCCATTTCATAAATGAAAGCGACCGTATACTGCTTCCGCTGCGTTTTTCCTATACGTTCAGCATTGCCGATAATATAACTGAAGCAGAAGTAATATTAAAAGATAAAGATGGTAATGCTGTAGTGCTTTCAAGGGATGAATATGGAACAGCGCAAATGGCTTTAACGTTTAAAAGCACCCCGCCACTTCAAAAAATAGTACTCAATTTCAGCAGGGGGGATATTAAAACCATTCCCTCCTTTCCCGCTGATGAAAATATTTTTTATACACTTGAAGTAAAAGACAGTAATGGGAATACAAAGATTAACCGGTTCCTTTTTTTTGAGGATGCTGACCGGCTGAGAGAAAGCTGCGCGTTAATGAATATAAAACCTAAAGTAACAGACCCGGCTTTTAACCTGTTGGATAGTAATGGTTTTTTACTTACCCGTATAATGCCCGACAGCAGTATTGTGCCTGCGCCTGTTTTTGAAATTAGAATGAAAAGCCGGCTTTCTTTCTGGCGATATATTAATGATAAAAAGAAAAAACTAAAAAACGAACATTCCGATTTCCTGTTCCCGCAAAACAACAACCTTGTTTCACTTTTACCCCGCCCGTTAAGTTTTACCCCTTTCTTGTTAAAGAAACCCGATAATAGTGCGTATTACCTCCCCAACCCCCTTCCTTTTGAGATGATAAAAACAGAAAATGGCAAACAGTATACAGACATTTTTGTAGGAGAGTCTGCCCTGTTTCCGTTGTTACCATAGTTAACTAAATTAATTAATGCGCAAGCTGGTTTCGCAAACCATTTATAAACACAAAAACTTTTTCATATGCCAGAATATAAAACCCCCGGAGTTTATATTGAAGAAATTCCAAAACTCCCTCCATCCATCGCATCGGTTGAAACAGCCATTCCCGCATTTATAGGGTATACGGAAAAAGCGCAGTTAAAAGAACCGGCCGATCTGATCAATATACCCAGGCGCATAACTTCTATGCTGGAATATGAACAGTTTTTTGGCGGTCCCCTGCCAGAAACAACCATTACTATAACAATAGATGTTACCCAGCCCGGCCGTATTGATGTGCAGGGTAAGGTAACCGCACCATCCAAATACCTGATGTACTATTCGCTGCAATGGTTTTTTATTAATGGAGGCGGTCCCTGTTATATTACATCGGTAGGCGATTATAGCGGAGGCGATGTAATTGACCAGGCAGCCCTGCAGGGCGGGCTGGATGAAATTGAAAAGATAAATGAAGTTACCTTACTCCTGTTTCCCGATGGTTTAAACATGAGCAGCGCCGGCAGTTATTATGCTTTATATAAAGAGGCTATGGATCAGTGTGCTGAATTAAAAGATCGCTTTGCCGTTTTAGATATATGGATGGACCCCGATATTACTGTAGACAATATACAGGTACTGCGCGATTTCGATTTTGGCACGATTGACATCGTAAAATATGCCGCCGTTTACTACCCCCGTCTTTACACAAGACTGGATTATCAATATGATGATGAAAATACAGTAACCATTATTGGCGTAGGCGATGGCTCCCTGAACGGAACGCTTACCGAATTAAAGACTAAAAACAATGCTTACTATTTTATGGCCAAAGGCGCTATCAGTGATATTGAAATGCTGATGCCGGCCTCCGCCGCAGTTGTTGGAAAATATGCGGAGGTAGATAATACCCGTGGTGTGTGGAAGGCGCCGGCTAATGTAGGAATTGATTTTGCCATACGACCAGAAATATTAGTAACGCATAAACAGCAGGAGAGCTTGAATGTAGATACCCTTGCCGGCAAATCCATTAACGTTATCCGTTCTTTTGCCGGAAGAGGCCCAGCCATCATCTGGGGTGCCAGAACATTGGCCGGTAACGATAACGAATGGCGCTATATATCCGTCAGGCGTTTTTTTAATATGGTGGAAGAATCAACCAAAAATGCTACGGAGCGGTTTGTGTTTGAGCCCAATGACCGCAATACCTGGATACGCGTAAAATCCATGATTGAAAATTATCTCACCCAGCAATGGAAGGCCGGCGCGCTGATGGGAACCACTACCCGTGAAGCCTATTTTGTGAAAGTAGGACTGGGAGAAACCATGACGGAATTAGATATATGGGAAGGACGCATGATTGTGGAAATAGGCATGGCAGTAGTTCGTCCGGCTGAATTTATCATCCTGCGTTTCATGCACAAAATGCTGCAGGAATGATAAACCATATACAACATAACAGGATTGTTCAATTTTAAAATCATTCAACATGTCAATTATATCGTCTTCCAAAAAAGGTACAAGGCAGCAGAATGATGACTGCGGCAATTGCGAAGAGAACGATACCGCCACTCAAAAATCAATCACTGCAGAACGAAAAAAATACTGTAATGAATTGTATACAGCGGCGGGTGAAATGAGCCAGTATGAAACCAATTACTACGGGCAAAGCAATTTGTATGAACAAAAAAAATGCATGTTTGTGTGGACGGAGGATAATTACCGCCGTTACCGCAACACGGAAATCTGCGTTGGCACAGAACTGCTGCAGTCCAACGACCTCATCAAAGAAAATGTGAGTAATTATATCAAGTGGGGTAATGATCTTTCTGCCAGTCTCAAAAATATCTTTAAAAGCATAAAAGATGTAAAAACAAAATTGGGCGACCTGCGTACGGCGGCATGTAAATTAGAAGACTGCAAAAATGATAGTTGTAATTGCACGCAAATGACCATTTTAACCGGCGAACAGCAAAAGAATTGTGATACAAAACCTTCGCAGGACAATAGACCCGATGAATGCAGCGATGCCAAAGAAGTGCTGGACGATTTGATTTGTATGCCAAAAGCCCTTGGATTTGACGTGGACTATATTTTTAACGCTTCCTCCGATGTAATTGGCATACAGGTTTTTTCCAACCTGGGCATGCTGGACCCCTTGCAAAAAACGCTTGCAGATGATTCCAAAGCTTTTGAAAAACACCTCCAGGATACCATGAAGCTAAGGGAAAGTGCTTTGAAAAAAACACAGGAAGATCTGGTGAAAGCTGTACAGGAAGCTACCAAATCTGCCGCTGGTTTGTATAATAAGAGAAGTGATTTTGAAGGGCTGATGTGTACTACCCGGTTTATTTGCTGCCCCAAATGCGATTGCGTTGCGGAAGATGATAATTGTAAGCCCCGCCTTGAAAAATGCAAAGAGGAAATTTGCGGTATCTGTGATGAAGTGCAGGGAACCTTTTGCAACGACAGTGGAGATAATAGTGAAACCACGGCCGGTTAACGGGTAGTGAAGAAATATTCCATAACAATTAAATCAAATTATTATGCTTACGGAACATACATATCAAAAATTAGCCGATACCTGGGATGCTAAAATAAAGGAATGCTGCGATAAAGAAGACCCTGATGATCCGCGGGGATGTGATTGTTGCTATGATGACTGGCAGGATGAACTGAAAGTAGTAAAAACAAAATACAGTGAGTCGGAAGAGAAAGCCAAACAGCTTAAGAATGAATTGACGTTAATAGCAGACAGGAGGGATAAATTAAAAATGTGGTACGATGAGTTGACAAAAGCCAATGATTTGGCCCGCAAAATTTGTGATCAACTGGAGATATTGCTTACCCAGGTTGACAAAGTAAGCATCAACACCGGTCTTGCGGTGCAGGCTGTTAAGGTACTGTATTGTATGATACGCGATTTTTATATGCAGGTGGACCTGGTAAAAACAAAATATGACCGCTTGCAGAATTGTATTAAGTGTTTAAATAACCCGGCACTTGCCCCGGGCACAGGAATTATGAAATGCCTGGAGGAGTATGGAAAGAAACTGGAGATTGTTATTGCCACAAGAGACGAGTTGATCAAAATGCTGATGGCGGCGATCAAAATTGCCTGTCGCATCAATAAAAATATTTCAGTTGATTTTGGATTAAGTACTGTTATTACCGAATGGAGTACGGCGTTTAACTGTGCTGTTCAGTGTGATGATGATGCTGATCCCTGTCCCCCTGCAGGTTCCAAAGCAAATATGACTAAAACCGGAACGGCGCCTGCACAGGAAGACAGTTGCCTTGGTGCCTGCAGCCTGGAGCCCATTTTTCTGTTCCCTATTTGTAAAGATCCCTATTATAAGTGTGTAGACGATCAGTATGAAACGGATAAAAAAGCTGCGGAAGATATCGCGAAAGAATTATTGAAAGAGAATAAGAAAAAGGAGGCCTTGCTTGCGTGCAAACAAAGCCTGGAATCGGCTATTAAAGAAGTGGACCCCAAAAACAGGTGTAAATAACGCAGAAACCCATTCACATCATCCTTAAAATTAAAAATTATGGCAGCCAAAGGAGATTATCCCATTCCAAAATTTCACTTCCAGGTTGAATGGGGTGACGATTTCAGAATTGGCTTTACCGAAGCCAGTGGTCTTGACTTTGAAACGGAAGTAATTGAATACCGCGAAGGGAATAGTAAAAAATACAATAAAAGTAAACAGCCGGGATTAACCAAGTTCAGCAATATTACCTTAAAGAGAGGCACGTTTGAAGGCGACTTCGATTACTACAAAGAGTGGCGTAAAACCTATTTATTCCAGGAGGGAAATAAAACAGGCTCCATGTATCGCCGTACCATCACCATTAAATTGCTGAATGAAAACCATGAAGCCATTATTACCTGGAAACTGCAAAATGCATGGCCTTCCAAAATACAGTCAACCGATCTTAAAGCTGATGCCAACGAAGTGGCTATCGAAACCATGGAACTGGTACATGAAGGTTTAGAAATAATGAATGTGGATTAACTATGGCAGTTGAAAAAACAAGAAATGCGGATAATTTTTATCAAACGGTGAACTTTCATTTCCGTGTTGAGTTTGTGCGGGAAGCGCAGGCGTTAGATATGAGTTTTCAATCGGTAACGGGCTTAGATTCCACCTTAGAAACAGACACGGTAAGAGAAGGCGGTGAAAACCGGTTTGAGCATGTTATTCCGGTTAGGAGAAAATATGGTCCGCTTGTTTTGAAAAGAGGGGTATTAACACCAACCGAATCGGGTATAACAAAATGGTTTAAACAGGTTTTTGATGATGAAAAGGTAACGCCGATTCCAACTGTACATATTAAACTTTTAAATGAAGAACATCAGCCACTGATGCACTGGACGATTAATAATGTGTGGCCCCGGAGCTGGAAAATAGGAGAACTGAACGCTGAGCGGGGAGAAGTATTAATTGAAACGCTGGAGCTGAATTATAATTATCTCATCTTAAATGATTGATGCATTATGCCAATAGAAGTTCGGGAGCTGGTTATAAAAGCAACTGTTATGCAGGAAACAGCAACAGGCGGAGTGCAGCAACCGGCCACCAATAACGCCGTTACCCCTGGTGAAGAAATGATTAATAGCTGCGTGGAAAAAGTGTTGGCCATATTAAAAGATAAAACAGAACGATAGCGGTATGGAAAAACTAAGGATATATGCTTTCCTCGACAGGAATTTTGTTGATCCCGGAGAAGGGATCAGCCGTTTGCAACCCGCTTTTATGGCGCCCATCAATCCCGAATCGTTCACTAAGAATTTAAAAATAGATCTGGATCAGCGGCGCGGACATGGCAGTCATGGAACCGACCTGCGGTTTAAATCAACAGTTCCGGAAGAATTAAGATTAGAGTTCATTCTGGATGGCACGCAAACTATGGAAGGGTACGGGGGAGAAGATACTTCCCTCAAGACAATGAAAGTGCATGACCAGGTAAAAAAGTTCTTAGACAGCGTTTATAAATACCAGGGAGAAATTCACCGTCCGAAATTTTTATTGCTTATATGGGGGTCCGAAATCAGGTTTCGCTGCATATTATCCAACCTGGATATTAATCATACGCTGTTTAACCCCGAAGGCGAACCATTACGGGCAAGATTAACCGCTACTTTTTTAAACTATAAAGCAAGGGAGGAAAGATTGGCCGAAGAAAGGCAGGAATCCGCCGATCTTACCCACCGGCGAAAAGTGCAGCAGGGGGATCGTTTGGATCTGATGACGTTCAGGATATACAACAACCCTGCCTATTTTTTACAGGTAGGTAAGGCAAATGCGCTTACCCATGTCCGTAATATCCAGGCAGGTACTGATCTTTTTTTTCCACCCTTTGATAAAAATGAAGCATAATGGAAGAGCTATTAATTCCCAATCCCTCAAAGCATGATGTAGCCACTTTCAATATACTGGTTGATGACCAGGATATCAATCCCTCGTACCAGGTATTGTCGCTTTCCATAACCAAAGAGATTAACCGTATCCCCGCTGCTAAAATTATTTTACGTGATGGTGAAGCCAGCGACAAATCATTTGAGATCAGCAACAGCAATGACTTTATTCCCGGTAAAAAGATACTGATCAAAATAGGGCTCGATGGAAATAATATCCGCGTTTTCAAAGGCATTATCATCCGGCACGCCATAAGAGTAAAAGAGAACGGGGATGGTGAATTGCATATTGAATGCCGCGATGAAGCGGTGAAGATGACTATAGGCAGGCATAGCCGCTATTATGAAAACATGAAAGATAACCGGTTGTTTGATGAGTTGATCGGGCGGTACAATGGACTGCAGGGCGATACTGCTGAAACGAAGCTTGAGCATAAGCACCTGGTGCAGCATCACCTCAGCGATTGGGATTTTATGTTGCTCCGCGCCGAAGCCAATGCCATGCTGGTGAACGTAGATGATGGACTGATAAAAATATCGAAGCCCGACACAACACCCGAACCCGTATTGCAGCTAACCTACGGCTCATCCATACTCGAATTTGAAGCGGAGATGGATGCCCGTAATCAATGGAAAAATGTAAAAGCCGCATCGTGGGATTATGCCAACCAGCAGTTATTTGAAGCTGAAGCCGATGAGTTTGCTGCTTTTGCACAGCATGGAAATATCGCAGGCAGCCAATTGGCCGAAGCGATCAATCTCAATGCTTACGAAATGAAACATAGCGGGCATGCCTTGGAACAGGAGCTGCAGGATTGGGTAGATGGCATTATGCTGCGCAGCAGACTGGCGAAAATAAGGGGACGCGCAAAATTTACCGGTTTTGCCAGTATTAAACCTGGCGATATGGTAAAGCTTGAAGGTATTGGTAAACGCTTTAAAGGCAAGGCTTATGTAACAGCGGTAAAGCAGGAAATGGGCAATGGAATGTGGGATACCCATGTGCAGTTTGGGCTTGATCCTGAGCGGTATGCTTTTGTTCACCATGATATGCCCGATGCCCTGGCTGCCGGTCTGGCGGGGGCTGTTCACGGACTGCAGATCGGTATTGTGGTGCAGTTACAGAATGATCCTGATGGTGAAGACCGCATACGGGTAAGGATTCCGGTAATTGATAATGACGACCAGGGCATATGGACAAGAATTGCCAGTTTGGATGCAGGGGAAGACAGGGGGGCATTTTTCCGTCCGGAAATTGGCGATGAGGTAATTGTGGGGTTTATCAATGATGATCCGCGTGATGCCGTTGTGCTGGGTATGTTACATAGCAGCGCCAAGCCGGCTCCCATAACCGCGCAGGATGCAAACAATGAAAAGGGTTTTACTACACGCAGCAAAATGCATTTACAGTTTAACGATGATACAAAAACTATTACCATTGATACACCTGCAGGCAATAGTATAATCATAGATGAACAGGGAATGAAGATTGAAATCAAAGACCAGAGCAGCAATAAAATAACCATGGGTACATCGGGCATAACCATAGAAAGCCCTATGAATGTAGAAATAAAAGCCGGTGTAAATCTCACCTTATCCGCCGCGGCGTCACTTACTATAGGTGGTGCATCGCTGGGTGTTAAGGCAGATGGTAATTTGAGCCTGGAGGGAGCATTAGCTAAATTATCAGCGCAGGGCATTACGGAGATCAGCGGCTCATTGGTGAAGATAAATTGAGGTATGAGGTGGTGAGGTATCAGGTGTGAGGTATGAGGTATCAGATCGGCACCCGGCGAAGGAGGGTCAAACCGGGTATACAAACCACAAACTATAAATTATAAACTATAAATCATTATGCCTTCCGCAGCACGACTATCTGATATGCATACCTGCCCGATGGTAACCGGTGTGGTGCCGCATGTGGGCGGGCCAATAAGCGGGCCATGTGTGCCAACGGTACTGATTGGCAGCCTGCCCGCGGCAGTAGTGGGCGACCTGGTAGTATGTGTGGGTCCGCCCGATACAATTGTGATGGGTTCGGCAACGGTGCTGATTGGCGGTAGGCCTGCAGCCAGGCAGGGCGATCTTACAGCGCATGGCGGCGTAATTGTTATGGGTTTGCCAACGGTGCAAATTGGAGGATGATGGAAAGTGATAAGTATTAAATCAAAAAGATGAACCAACAATTCAATTCTTTTCTTGGAACGGGCTGGGCTTTTCCGCCGGCTTTCGACAGGGATGCAGCCACGGTTGCATTGGTAAGCGATGAAGAAGATATTAAACAGAGCTTAAACATCCTGTTGTCTACCAGCCTCGGCGAAAGAGTAATGCAACCCAGGTACGGATGCAACCTCAACGATTATTTGTTTGAACCACTCAGCAGTTCCATGATCGGTTTTATAAAAGACAGGGTGGAGTCTTCTATTTTAATTTATGAATCGCGTATTGTGGTTGACAAAATTGAAGTAACACCCGATGATTCTTTTGATTTGATGGAAGGGCGGTTTATCATTAATGTGGCATATACCATTCCGGGTACCAATTCGCGGTTTAATTATGTGTATGATTATTATAGGAACGAAGCGTTAAAGCCCGTGTGAGTGGTGAAAAATGTTCAGGGCATAAAAGATATTCAATTTTTTTTTGAAAATTGGAAACGAAGTAAAGAGAAAACGAAGTGTTCATGAATCACAATGTTATTTTTCTCTTTAGCAAAAACAACTTTACTGAACCATGTTTGATTGCAATAACCTTATACATCCTTTTCAAAACGACCCCGGTGTAAGCCAGCAGCAACGGGTGATGGATGACTTATTATCTGCCTCACCAAAAATTGACGGGCGCAACATGGCCGATTTACTGCATTATTTTGTACAACTTTCTCCTCATGTTAATTATTACGATGAAAAGCTGAATGTAAGCGACTGGCAGCCATTTTTTCAAAAGAGTATTCCGTTTACGTTGGCAGCCATTATTAAATATGATATAAACGCTGTTACCGAAAAAATTGATCACTATAAAAAAACATTCAACAGGCATCCCTCCAAAGCCGGATTGCAATTGCTGCTTCACTATATATTTCAGGAAGTTATTAACCGCATTAATGGCTGGCATTTGCAGTTAAAGGGCAGCACACTTCCGGTAGAACTGGTAGTAGAAAAACTCATTAAGGATAAGCTTCGGGAGCCTTTAAAAAAAATGATTTGCATTAATAATGTAGCCGTAAAATATTACTGCATACAACCGGTTGGTTTTACCCGGATTGCGGGAAACGAAGTGTGGGGGCTGGATTTAACTGTGGAAAACGCAAAAGAAAACTGTAGACCCCCGGGTAAAAGCAAACGTAAACGGCTTATTGGTTTAAGAGACCAGATTGTAAGCCTGCTGCCTTCCTTTTTGGATGCTTTCCGGATCATTGCCGGTACTGCTGTGCAAAGTATGGAACAAAGCCTTTTTCCGCTGAAAGAAGAATTACAGAAAAAGCATACCCCTCATTTAGCCTTGTTGTTTGCTTTTTTGAAATTGTTTCAACACCTGCAGGGAGACCTGAATACCTATACAAAAAAGCACCTTGATTTTTTTTACAAGCAGGTGCTGCAATTAAAGGCCCGTGAAGCATTGCCGGATAAGGCGCATATCGTTTTTGGAATCCAAAAACAGTTAGATAAATATTTACTGAAAAAAGGGCTTTTGGTTAAAGATGGGAAGGATAATAATAAATCCGAAATCCGCTTTGCGCTCGATGAGGAAATGGTAGTGAACAAAGCACAGGTGACGGATAAGCGCACGCTCTTCCTTAATAATCAGAATGCATTTGAACATACTTATGTAGAAGGCGTATACATGGCGCCCAATGCAGATAAGGCGGATGGGCTGATAAAAGATTTTAAGGATACTGATCCCGGCAGTTTTGCAACACTGGGTGCTAAGCTCAGCAAATACACCGACCCCGAAAAATCGTTGGCCCAGCCATATCCCAATGCCCGGATAGGGTTTATCCTCGCATCACCGGTGTTGCTAATGAAAGAAGGAAAAAGAACAATAGATATAACAATAGCCTGCCAGTTAAAGGATGATTACTGCAATAAGATAACCATAGCGGAAACACCACCATCGCAAAACTGCTGCGAGGAAAGCGCAACCGGAACGCCGGGAACAGCAGCCATCATCCAAAAAAAATATCCCGATTTTATTCATTCACCTGGTTTCTATAATGATATCGTTGCGGCATTGAATGAAACCTGGTATTATATCAGTGAAGACCTGGTAGTGGACGCGGTTAAAAAGGGAATCAGTAAAGAACTGGAAAGTAAACTTCGTTCTTTTCTTATCCGTGAAAGAAAGCTATGTTATTGTCCGGAAGAAATAAAGCAATATGATGCGATTATAAAAAAAGCAGTGTGGGATATGTTCTACAACGCTGCTTTGCCTGCTGAAAAACCGATGTTAGATAAACTGTTTACACCGCGAAAAGCTTTAAAAATTTTATTCAGTGGCGAAAAGGAATGGATAGCTCCCGATAATGACCCTGCCCAGCCTCCCGTTATCACCATAAGCGATCCGGTATTAGCGGGAAATAAATTTATTTTTAAAATCAAAGCCACGCTTACACCAGATCAGCCTGCGGTAACTTTTTATAACAAAGACAAGCTGAAAGAAGATTTTAACACTACCCTGCCGTTGGTTAAGGTGGAGCTGGATGATAAAATAAAGTTAGTATTTACAAGTAATGAACTGGAAGGCAGGATTGAAGATGAAGGAGAGCTGGATAATTGCTGTTTGTTGAAAACGTCTGCCGGCGATATGCATACGGTTTCCTTATATCATTTTTTCCGGAATGTGGTTGTATTGGATAAATTAAGTAACGACCCGCAGGATGCCACCAGGATTGATGTAAGCGTATGCGGGCTCAAAAACTTTATCGTTCAGAATGATGAAAGTGTGCAAAATGTAAATGGGCTTGTTTATCCGTTTGGAACGCGGCCAGACATTGTTGATTTTAGTGTGGTCAATCCAACGGCCTGCATTACACCAGCATTTATTACTGATGCCACTCCTGTTATCTCCGTTAAAGCCAGGAACTATCTTCAAAGCCTGATTACTCCTGCAAATGGGTTTAAAAAAGTTATAGCTAAGAATGAGCTGGAACTTTTTTTAGATGTAAAAGACAATAGCAATAACCCGGTTTTCAATAATGCCGATAAAATAGCAATAAGCGCATTGATTAATGACAAAACAAAAAGCTATTGTTTGCACAACCAAACAGGTCCCGGCTTTTATATTGGAGCAAGTGAAGTTTTTTGTAAAAAATGGAACTCGGCCAGGATCAATGTAAACTGGAAAGACAAACCCAACGATTTTAGAGAATATTATAATGCTTATGTCGTGGAGGATGTAGCCCTTCAAATATTTGGACTGGACCAGGATAATTTCAAAATTAAAGTTTCCGTACTTCAGAATGGTAACTGGGTGGAAGAAATGGTAAACAGGAAATTGTTTGATGTTGTTCCTCCTCCAGCCATACCTCAACTTACCCCAGCGTCTCCGTCACCCTGCACGCCGGACGGTTTCTATAGTCAGGGTATAGTTTTGAAACCTTCAGATTTTCCCGCTCAGTTTTCCCGGGAATTTGCGCTGCAGGATGTCGTAGACGCCGCTTTAAAATCAGATACAAGAAAAGGTTTTATTAAAATCAATTTGCAGGAACAGGATTTTTTGCACAAAGACTACCCGTTTATTTTGGCCCGGCAAATGATGGCCCTGGGAAAATATCCTGATTCCATTCTTGAGGGTGCGGTATATAGAAAGGATGGCAATACGGTTATTGTTTTCAGAAGCCTTGGTAAAGCCATTGTTGAACTGAAAAACGAAATATTCAGTGCTAAGGACGCCGCGCAGCTTGCCAAAGATATAGTAGATGGGCTGAATACTACTTTTAATACTGCCATTGGCTTTCCACCACCGCCGCCTGTTAATAGTGTAAGTGATGCGGAAAGGGATACGCTGATTCCACTGATTCACGGCAGTAAAACGCTTGCCGATAATGCACTGCAGAAAACGATAGACACGAAAGACAAGCTGGCCGTGCTTCAAACGTTCCTGGGCATTTTTGATATTTTCACAGGGGAAATTGTTAAACCATTAACCGTGTTAATCCCCAATGAACCCTGGACGCCCATCATTAAAAATATTTCTCTTGATTATACAGCCACGGCTGCCAATACCGATATAGATCTGATCCATCTCTATCCTTATGATGGTACATATAAAACAGAAGAGATAACCTTACAGCCCACATTATTTCCCACATACTGTGATGAGGGCAATTTGTTTATTGGTTTAAAAGACCTGGAACCCGGCAGCAATGTAAATGTATTATTCCAGCTGGCAGAAGCCACTGCAGATGCGGAATCAGGTATAGAAGATGTAAACTGGTATTACTTAGATAATAATCAATGGAAAACCCTTCGTAAAGGTTTTGAAGTATTAGATGATGCTACAGATGGATTAACCACTTCGGGCATAGTAAAATTTGCATTGCCTGAAAACATGACAAAGGATAATACTGTGCTGCCTAAAGAACTCCACTGGATCAAAGCTTCCGTTTCAAAAAACAGTAAAACGGTGTGCGAAACCATCGGTATATATACGCAGGCTATCCGCGCCACTTTCACTAATGAAGCAGGGAACGACCAACTGCGCCTCTCTAAGTCATTAGCTGCCGGCGCCATATCCAAACTGAATGAAGCCGATGCCAATATTAAAAAACTAAGCCAGCCTTTTGATTCCTTTGGCGGTTGTGTGCCGGAAGCTGAAGGACATTTTTATGTGAGGATAAGCGAATTGCTGCGCCACAAAGGAAGAGCAATACAAAAATTCGATTATGAACGGTTAGTGCTGGAAGCTTTTCCTCAATTGTTTAAAGTAAAATGCATTAATCACAGTTTGGCATTGAATGCGCACGAATACAAAAACGATTTTCCCATTGCTCCCGGTTATGTGCTGCTTGCCGTTATTCCCGATTTAAACCAGTTAAAAGCTGCCCGGTCTTTTGAGCCCCGGGTTCCGGTAAGCATGCTCGGTGATATACAGGAATATTGTAAAAAACGCAGTTCGGCTTTTGTGCGTTTCCGGGCCATGAATCCACGATATGAGAAGGTTCATTTTTGTTTAAAAGTAAAATTGATCGCAGGCAAAGATGAAAATTACTATAAAGAAAAGCTGAAACAGGACCTCCGTGAATTTTTAGCGCCCTGGGCAATTGGGGAATATGATAAGCTACGATTTGGCCAGTGTGTTGGCCGGTCTGAAATTATACGTTTCTTAGAAACAAGAGACTATGTGGATTATATTATTGATCTGCTCATGCGGCATGACGATGACACCTGGCCGGATAAAACAAAAGAAGAAGAACTGGTACGGCCCATATGCCCTAAATCACCCCGCAGTATTTTAATTGCCGGCGATATAGATGTGTGTATTATGGGTAATGCTTGTGAAGAATGGGGCCGGTGTTTTGATGTGCAGGGGCAGGAAGTGAATTGTTGTGATAATAAAAAAATTCCTGTTGCTGATTATTGTAAAGATGATGTGGTAATAGGATAAAAAAATAGTAGAATGGCAGATGATCAACAAAATATGGTTATCAGTAAAAATAACTCAGGGTTTCCCGATTACTTGGACTTTGACAAGCTAAGGACCGAAGGCATTGATTATTTAGGAAGATTGGGAGGTAAGATATGGACAGACCATAATGTGCATGATCCCGGCATCACCATCCTCGAAGTGCTTTGCTATGCATTGCTTGATCTTGGCTATCGTACCAACCTGTCTGTAGAAGACCTGCTTACCCGGAATCCTGATGATAGCTCAAAAGATAATAATTTTTTCACGCCTGCACAAATACTAACCTGTAATCCGCTTACCATTACCGATTTCAGAAAACTGCTGATAGATATAGAAGGAGTTAAGAATGCCTGGCTGGAAATAGCTACAGATCAGAAAGATTTTTGCCGTCCACGCTGGCAGGAAGACCCTGCGGGCGGTAGCGCTGACAACAACGAACGTGATGAGCCGTGTATTGATTTTCTTAATGGATTATACCATGTATATATTAACCTGGAAAATGAAGTTGAAACGAAGATAAAAGACGATCCGGAAGAAAAGGAGAAATTTGAAGCTAAAATTAAAGGCGCGCTGATGTCGCATCGCAACCTCTGCGAAGATTTTATTGATATTTATTTTTTATGCAAGCAGGAAACAGGCGTATGCGCTGATATAGAGCTGGAAGATACCGCGGATGCGGAAAAAGTATATGTAGAAGTGGTTGAAAAACTGAGGACATTCTTTTCCCCCGGGCCGCAGTTTTATACCCTGCCCCAGTTATTGGAAAAGCAAAAATCAATAGATGAAATTTTTGCCGGCCGCCCTTATAATATTACGGAAAGCCATGGCTTTGCCGACACGGAAGAACTCGAACAATTGAAACTGAGAAGAGAAATTCATTTGTCAGATGTATACCATGTTTTATTTGAGGTAGAGGGTGTTAAAGCTATTCACAATCTTCGCCTGCAAACCTGTAATGCTGGTACCACAAATCCTGTTAAGGGCTGGAAATACCATATTCCTCAAAATCATGTTCCTGAATTTTCGCTGGATTGTTCCGGATTTCAGTTTAAGCGGAATGGTATGCCCGTGTTTATTGATGAAAAAAAATTTGAAGGTCTTTTTGAGATCAACTTTACACATAACGGAAAAGTATTGCATCAGTCCCCGTCTCCTTATCTCGACAGTGAAATTCCCAAGGGAGTATACAGGAACGACCTGGGTGATTATTATTCCATACAGAATGAATTTCCAAGGGTATATGGCATTGCGGAAGGCGGGCTGCCGGATGATGCTTCCTCCCCGCGAAAAGCGCAGGCCTACCAGTTGAAGGCCTATCTTTTGTTTTTCGATCAGTTGTTAGCCAATTATCTTTCGCAATTGCAGCATATGCGTTCTTTATTCGCTTTGTCGGCATCAGATAATGACGAAGAAAACCATACTTATTTTATCAACCGTCTTTCATCCGTTCCCGGCCTGCAGCAACTCCTTCGTTTTAATAGTAATGAAAGCAATGCAAATGCTTTGGGCACAGAGGGTACTATACTGGTGCTGCCGGTAGATAAGATGAAATTGCTTGAGCTTAAAGATAACGATAAGCTCAAAACTTTATCTCCCGGCGATTTTGAGCCCTATACTTTTAGCACAATGGCTGAGCAGGATACGGCTGTCAGTCAGTTGAAGAACGACCTTGTATTTGAACAATATGAGTGTGTGTATGTTACTAAAGCTGACGATTGTGTTTACTATTATATCCTTACCAGCTCTGATGAAATAGCACTGGTAAGTAAAAAATATTTTAAGAATTTGCAGGAGGCTGCGGAAAATGCCAGTTCAGTAAAATACATCGGAACGTTTAGTGAGAACTATCGTTCCTTTGTTTCTGCAACCGGTAATTTTTCATTTGATATTGAGCTCAACCTGCTCACATTTGAAAAATACCTGCAACTGATAGTTGAAAACAAGGAATTGTTTGTACAACGCAGGCAGCAATTTTTAAATCACCTGCTCTCCAGGTTTGCCGAACAATTTACAGATTACGCGCTACTGTCATTTGGTTTTTCCAATGACCGGAACGCATCATCATCCGGTATAAAAAGCAAAGAAATATTTTTAACGCATTACGCAGATCTCAGCAGCAACAGGGGTAAAGCGTACGATTACGTAGAAAATAACTGGAACAACGATAATGTTTCCGGATTCGAAAATAAAGTAAAAGCCATCAGTGGTATGGCTAACCGAAAAAGGCATAGCCTCTGCAATTTTGAAGTGGCTGAATATGAAGAACAGTTTGAAGTGATATTAAAAATTGCAGGCACTTCCTGGTTCAGGATTGATGAAAAATTTGATACGAAAGCCGAAGCATTGATGGCGGCCAAAGCCCTGTTCGGCGCATTGCCCGATAAAAACAATTATCAGCCTCAATTTATTGAGCATGATAATGCGTATCAACTAACCCTGCATTACGCGCCAAACCACTCAGCGGCTTTCCCGTTTCAGTATGCAGCAAAAGAAGAGGCTATGGCTGTTGCCGCTAACATTACGGGGCTGTTTATACCAAAAGATCCTGCAGCCGCCGTATTTGAAAGCACCTATATATATATTCCCCAATTAAATGATTCCGGCGGAAAGCAGGTCCGCAGGTCAGTCGCATTTTATCCTTCTGAAGAAGAAGCACGGAAGGCGGTATTGAAAACAATAACGAAAATTGACGATCGGAAAAAATGGGAATATGATGAAGATGCTGCCCCCCTGGGCGCATTGGTTTACAATGCAAAAAATAACAGTGGCTTATCTTTTATAAATATTGATGCTTTTAAAATTGACATCAATAATAGCATCGTTGGTAAACCTGATATGTTTACCTATGATCTGCTGGATAAGGAAAATAATTTCAAATTTCAATCCGTAAATGAATTTAATAATGCTGCTGAAGCACTTGCCGGTGCTGCTGAATTATTGGCTTTATTAACCGGGGAGGAGAACTATGAAATCTTCCGGAATGCTGCAACCAGTAAGTTCGCTATCCGGGTAGTGGATCATGGAATCGTGAGGGCTATTGGTATAATTGAAAACGATACAGAAGAAGAGGCGGCACAGCTTCAGTTACTGATCCTTAACATTGTAAAAAGTCACCGGTATTTTATTATTATAGATAAGCAGCCCAATCGCTGGAAATTCAATTATAGCCTGGGGTATGAGAAAAATAACCGGTATTTATTTTATAGTGTACATGATTACACAAACCCGCAAGAAGCGCTTACCGCCGCCACCTTATTTTATAATGCCTTGTTAACTTTGCGCGTTGATGCCGTGAAGCATGAACTCTTTTTGGTGGCGCACAATGAGGATATAGCCATTAGTTCTGTAAAACTCATTACTGAAAAGGAATCTAAGGATATAACCAGCGTAAAAGTTGCTGTAGATAAACTACTGCTGGAACAAAAGGAAATACATCGGCTTACGGAAAGTACCACCCCTGCCGCGTTCTTTGATAGTGTGCGAATGGATCCTGTTAGTGCGCAGGGATTGTTTGTGTACCGGCTGATAGACAAAGACCGTCCGCTTGCTTTCTATAGTCGTTCTTTTACAGATACAGCCAGCGCCCGGTTGGATATAAAATCTTTGGCAAAGTTGTTTAAATACGGCGCCGGCTACCTGCAAATTTGCATGGGTGGCGACATTATTAATAAAAGAAAAGATGAAGCCACAAAAATCACCTGGTATCATTACCAGCTTAAATGCCTGAATCAGTTTTATTTGTCGGGCCCGCTGGCGGGAAAACCGCTAATCCTTTTTGAAAGTACGAAAGGCTATCAAAACAATGATGATGCAGAAAAAGCATTTACCGAAAATTACCTGCTGCTGATTCATCTTGCTTCTGATCCGGCCAATTATGGAAAGTCCATAAGTCTTGCAGAAACCCTTATTCATAATACAGATTCCTGTAACAATAACGATAATATTGTTTTTGTACCTGCAGCAACAAAAGACGCGTTGGGTGTTGCGGATAGTATAGTTATAACGGCAATTGTAAAAATGGCACTCAGCTATCCCATACGGCTGGTACAATATAAGTCAAAGGCGTTTTACGAACTTTTTTCCTGTGAACAAAATCCTGGTGAAACCAATGCGGATAACTGTGTTAAGAAAAATGAGCCATACGTATATTGTTTCACATTGCTATCTCCGGAAACGGGAACCGAAAAGTGGCAGAGCTTAAAATTCTATACGAGCGCTGAAGAAGCAAAGAAGGAATTTGATTTTTTCCTGATGCTGTTGTGCTACCCGGGCAACTATTACGTGGATTGTGATCAGTGTACTAATGATAAAACCATATACCGCGTTTACCTCAGGGAAGTGCTGGCAGAAAGCGCTGAACGCTTTACTACGGAAGAACAGGCCTGGGGTAAGGAAGGTGTACAAAAGTTGATATGTACTTCACAAACCGAAAATGCTTTTCATACCTACAGACGAAAAGAAGATTGCTGTTATTCGTTTTATATAGCCTGTGGCGGGGGATTGGTTTATCATCCGTGCAAATATGATACGCCTCAAAAAAGGGATGACGCATTAGTTAAATTGTACCAGTCATTAAAAGAAGCCATACAGCAAAAAGCATGGCAGGCTGAAAATAATGATAACACCGTTGTATTGAACGATGGAGCAGGAAAACCCTTTGCGATTATTAATAGCAACGGGCAAAACGAGAATTGTATAAGCGACAGGGTAGCTACTTTAACCCAATATGCTGACTCAGACAACAATTATAAGGAAGAAGAAGGAAGAATAGTTTTAAGGAACGATCAAAATGAAATAGTTGCCGCCTCAGTTCAGAAAAATATAACCCTTGCAGCATGGAAAGAAATGTTGCAGTTGTTCGTTTGCTGTTATCCTGTAAAAAAGGTGAAGGATGTAAAAGGCGGCGGCGATAATTACAGGTATTGTATAGAAATACAATTACCCGGCTTCAATACCTGCAAAGAAGATAAGATGGAAGAGAAGCCCTGTGGCTGCGGCAGTGAAGCCGGTGAAGATGAACCACCTTGTTATATGGCATGGAAGGCGGGTTGTTGTTATTCCACGTGTACGGAAGCAGAGCTGGCATTGCAAACCATTATGAGGTTACTGCTGAATTTTAATTATTACCAGCCTGTATTTGACTGCGGATGCTATGCTCATGGCATTGCTATTCAGTTTAGTAAGAATGCGGTAATAGCCGATGAAAACATTACCTGGTACTGGCAGGAAGCAGCGACCCGCAACTGGCATAACAGTGAAATAGTAGCGGTTAACCCCCAATGTTATACCAATCCTGAAATGGCCTGCGCGGCAGTAACCCGCGCCAAAGAACTGGTCAACAGTGAAGGCTTGCATGTAGTGGAACATATTTTGCTGCGGCCGCGCTGCAACCCGGAAGATTGTCAGTGTGCACAGTATACCGAACATTGTGACAATAAAACAGCGTGTAATAATTTTAAGTGGAAAGTTCCGGGTGATGATCCATGCGCGGAAGAAAAGGATATTTGTTTTGTGCCTGGCGCCGACCGCTATTCTTTTATAGCTACCGTAGTATTGCCTGCCTGGCCGGAACGTTTCCGCAAAAAAGAAAACAGGGCTTTGCTTGAAAATATATTATACCGCGAGGCGCCTGCACATGTATTGCTGCGCATATTGTGGCTGGCGCCGCACGATTTTTGTTGCTTCGAAACAAAATATAAGGGCTGGGGCCGCTGGCTTGCACAAAAGAAAAATTGTGTTGATGATTTTTCTGTATGTGATTTCCTTGCATTTTTATTTGACCGGAATTATGAATGCTTAGATGATTGTATGGTTTGCCTGCCATGCGAAGATGATGCGCAGCAGCCCAAACCCTGTTTTGCTGAAGTGAGTGGCGGAGCAGAAGAAAGTAAATATGTATCGCAAATCAATGAGCTCTATTGCTGGTACGATCAGCATTGCGATCAGTATGAATTTACCCATTGTGCAGGAACAGTGTCCCGCAACCCTGGTATACCGGGTACACCCTTATTAAACGTAGCAGGGAGCCATAATGAAGAAATAAAAGAAGGCTCATCCGTGCCTGTCAGCATATCCGCCGAATCTTTGGCAGAAAAGGAGATGGAAACAGGTTTGGCAGACAAGGATATGGCAAAACGGAAACGCCAGGTGTTAAACAGTCGCCTTTCGAAATACAGAAAAGTAGCGGATGACATATTTGAAAAATCGGGTAATAATGCCGTTGCGGCCAAAGTACAGCGTTTCCTGTTGGACCCGCATCCCACCCGGGAAAGATTAGCAAAACTGATTATTGAAGTGGTACAAAATACAGCTCCTGAAAAGCCGGGGAAACCGCTCACAAAAAAACAAGTACGTGAACTCCTGCAAACCGGTACCTGCTATGTTTTAGACAAACTATGTTTTAATGGTAAGGATAAAATTAAGCACACCGAACTGAAAACGATTATTGAAAAGCTGCGAAAAGCAGAAGCAGATATGAAGGCCTTATATGATTACTGGAACTTTGCTGAAATAGCGGCATTTCAGCCGGCGCTGAATGAAACCGCATTGAATGACCTGTTTTTCCGGAATATTAAATAGCCTGTTATGCAGCACCTCATCAAAAAACAGGTCATCAACCTGCAACTCAATAAAGAAACAGATGCTTTTCGTGTACAGCAAACAGTGAGTACCTGTTACCGGCAGCACCTGTTGCCGTTGCTTGAAAATATTTTTAATGAAATGTCATCTGCTGACGAAGTAATTCATATTGATCATTTGGAAATTGACCTGGGTATGGTTTCGGAGGAGGAGATGATTAAAGGTGACTGGGGCAATACCGTTCTTTTAAAAATAAAAGAACAATTATATAGGCAGGTGAAGAAAAACCGGGAAGTAAAAGCTGATAAACAGGAAACGGTGGCATTCAATAGCTGCAGGCAGTGGTTGTTTTATATGCAAAAAGGCTATTTGTCCTGGAATACAATGCAGGTAAATGACGTGTGGTATGAGCAGGTACTCGGAACCCTTGCGGTTGATTTTGAAAGCATTGCTGCGTTAAGAAGATTGATCAGGCAGCAGTATGCTGTTATCCGGAGGATTGCAGGGCAACATAAAGAGAAATTTTTGCTGCAACTGTTAACGGTGTTAACTGCCGGAAATCAACAGGAGCTGGCAGAAAGGATAAACGAAATGCAAAGGCAATTTATAGCAAAAACAAAACCTGTTCCTACGCCAGTACAGGTGAAGGAATACAGGGAAAAATTATGGGAACGGCTGATATTTTTGGCTGCCGGTTCAAAAAAGGAACTGCATGCAGAACTGTTGATAAAAGAGATGGAAAAGCCAAGGGATGCTGATATTTTACCCGCTCCTGAACCAACGGGCGAAGAAAAAATAGATAACGATGGGCTGTTTGTATACGATGCCGGAATGGTGTTGATCCACCCGTTTCTTTCTGCGCTCTTTAACCGGTTACAATGGCTGAGCCAGGGAAAATTTAACGATGAACACTGCCGGCAAAAAGCGCTGTATGTTTTACATTATGCCGCTACGGGCAGGGAGGAAGCGGAAGAATATGAATTGGTTGTTCCCAAAATACTATGCAACTGGCCGCTGGCGATGCCTGTGCAAAAAGATATGGAACTAAAAAAAGAAGAATTATTAGAAGCGGATAATATGCTTCGGGCTGTTATTGACCAATGGAAAGTTTTACAAAATACTTCACCCGATGGATTAAGAGAAGGATTTCTGCAACGAAAGGGAAAATATTTTAAAAGGAATGACAAACGGTACCTGCAGATAGAAAGTACTTCAATAGATGTATTGTTAGATCAACTGCCCTGGAACCTGGGAATTATTAAACTGCCCTGGATGAAAGATATGTTGTGGGTGGAGTGGAGGTGAGGGGTAAGAAAGTAAGGAGTAAGAAAGTAAGGAGTAAGAAAGTAAGAGGTGAGAAGTGAGGATGTGAATTGAGCAGTAAGTGGTAATAATCACTACCTGGTTAGTGTCTTTACCATAGCCGTCAACTTAAGCCCGGAGGGCTTTAATTTGAATAGCCGTGAGAGAAACTCACGGTAAAAATGTCGAAATTTTTGTTGAACCCTGCAAGGGTTCAATATCAAAGATATTCATTTGTCCATCGGTTGCACCGATGCCACCGCCCCGGTTAGTGGAGACACTAACCGGAAAAAGTATAATTAAACGCTTCGCTAATGATATACGTTAAATATGAAAACAGCTGAACCCAAAACGGCAACTGTTGCCAGCAATGCAAAGGCAAATCAGCCCTTCTTTTCAAAAGAAGGGAACGGGAGTTTTTTTGGTGAAGGCAAAGAAGCATCGGCCTTTTTTAAACCGTCATCTTTGTATAGTGTAAATGGCAAAGGAGTATTGCAAACCAAGCCCGCCCCGCCCGCCGGACAGCTTACAATTGGCCAGCCCAATGATACATATGAAAAGGAAGCCGATGCCATGGCGGATAAAATAATGCATGGAACCGGAACGAAAAGCGAAAAAACCGTTCAGGCAAAACCGCTTGCTGCTTCCATATCTCCTTTGCTTCAAACAAAATGCGCTCATTGCGAAGAAGAAGAAAAATTACAGCGTAAAGAAAGGAATGGCAATGAGGCAACAGCAGGTAGTTCCTTAGAAAATTACGTGGACGGTTTAAGCGGCGGACGTTCATTACCCAACGAGGTAAGGCGTTTTTATGAGCCGCATTTTGGTTGTGATTTCAGTAACGTAAAAGTGCATACGGATACCGTTGCCGCAAAATCAGCCCAATCCATTAATGCATTGGCATATACTTCCGGAAATAATATTGTATTCAATAGCGGGCAGTATTCACCAGCTACGGATAGCGGTAAAAGATTGTTGGGTCATGAGCTAACGCATGTGGTGCAACAGGGGAAGGGCATAGCTCCTAAAATTCAGCGGATGGGAGACCTGTCAAAAGTTCCGCCAATGGCCTGTGATGTAGCCAATACCAGCTCTGCAGGCTCAGTTGCGCTAACTTCTTTATTTCCTACTTCTTCAACATCTTTATCTGCAGCGCAACGAAATGATATTGCCCTGTTTGCTGCCAGTTGGCAGGCAAGCGGGGGAACGGATACCTTACGGGTTGATGGATACGCAAGTACGCCGGGGGCTGATGAAATGAACTGGCGGTTATCGTGCGAACGGGCGCTATCGGTTTCCAATGAATTACGAAATAATGGTGTGCCTGATAACATGATTGAAATATTTGCCCAGGGCGAAACAAATGAATTTGGTGCGCAGGCAAATAATCAAAGAGCGGATATTACTATGATTGCGGCGCCACCGGTTCCTGTAATTACCAGCGAAACGGTAGTAACTTCCCCGGGTTCCCGTGCCAGAACTACCGTTGGTGTTGGGGAAGAAGTGAATCTTACGCATTCTTCCGGGAACCTAACCACTGCATGGGCCGCAACTGCCGGAACCTTATCTGCCAATGTTGGCGCCACCGTATTGTTCACCGCTCCGGATACAGCGCAAACGGTTACTGTAACGGCCGATACGGCCACTATTAATTTTACAATAATTGCCCCCAATGATGTGCATATGGACAATGTAGGCGGCAGCGTTAAACATCATCTTAATTTACCTGATTCCGGAATCCTCGCAGATGTTTTCCTGTTGCCTGATAATGTAAATTTCAATAAAGTAACGTATCGTGAATTAGATGTGGTTGGGATAGCTACATCAGGTGCATATGCATGTAATACTTTTAAAGGCGGACACTGCTCTCCTGCGGGATTGGGGCCTTGCGGCGATAAAAGCCTTACCAGTACAGTGATAGCGGGCAAAGGAACAAAATCAGTCCTGGGCGATTGCGCCTATTCCGGTCATTGTGGTGGTCTGCCGCCATTTGCTCCGGGGATAATTGGCCTGTTTATTCCTTATGAATATAAAACAGGTACAGGAAGCTTCAGAAGGTTCGCCACCGTTTTCCAGGTGCATTCGCTTGCAGCCGATGCTTCCACACTAACTACACGCAAAGCCGGAGCGAATGGAAGCACTACCGTGACAGCACCGACAGCATTGATTGGCGTATGTCCTTAGTTTTAAAAGGATTGAAGTTAAACCTTGGTTAATTAAAACAAAATAGCATCAGAAAATGAAATCATTTCAAAATAAAAATACAGCTCCTGCCAATACCGCCCACTATCCTTTCTTCCAAAAAGAAAATAACACGAATTTTTTTGGGAATACAAGTCATTTTTTTACAGCGGTACAAAAAAAATGCACTTCAGGTGTGCAGGAACAAAATATAATTCAGCGCCAGGAAAAACCGGATGAACCGGTAACAAAAGAAACTTCACCAGGCACTGCTCCATTGCCCACACCAGTTCGTACCCCGCGTGCAGCCAGGTGCGTTACAAATCCTGCATTTCCGGATTTCGGATGTTTTGCAGGCCAGTTAAAATTAGATGTTGATGAGAACCTGCAAAACAACGCTTACCAGTTTTACCAGGCAGCGAATTTACACCCCGGCGATAATGAACTCATGTGGAATACTTTTCTGAGATACGGAATAGGCCGTAATCTTTTGCAAACAAGTTTCGGTTTTATGGGTGCCAATAAAAAATGGGGAAATATGCTTTCTTACGGTGCAGGAATAGGTATGAAGTCGTACCAGTTTCTTAAAGATGGCGAACTAAAACTGGATATACAAATACCTGTAGGAAAAGGAGTAAACCTCGATATAAAATTTGATTATAATACTAATCCCGATAAGCCGGCAGATGAGAAAGTAAATACATCCATTGGTATATCGGGTCGCTTTTAATGAATGTTGTATCATGAAAACCGCTGAAGCAAAAACAGCATCTGTTGCCACAATGCAAAAGGCAAACCAGCCTTTCTTCTCAAGGGAGGCGGAAGGAAGCTTTTTTGGAGATACCGGCGCGAGGGAACCTTCTTTTTTCAAAGCCGAACCTGGTTACAGTGTCAATGGCAATGAGGTATTGCAAACAAAATTAACTATTGGTCAGCCCAATGATAAATATGAAAAGGAAGCTGATGTGATGGCTGATCAGGTGGTGCAGCGTTTGGCGGTGCCCGAACCATTTACAAAAAAAGATGCAGGTATTCAGACAAAGCCTCTGGCGGCGAACATTACTCCATTGGTACAAAAAAAATGCGCTTCTTGTGAGCAGGAAGAGAAGTTGCAGAAAAAAGAAGAGGAGAAGGATGAAAACGAATTATTAAAAAACAAACTGCAAAAGAAACCCATCTTCGAAAGTAATGCTGAGCCCCCGGATGATGAAGGTAATATTCAGAGGAAATGTGCGGAGTGCTTGAAGGAAGAAAAGCTACAAAAGAAATCAGATGCTGCTAATTCGCCGTTAGTATTTTCCTCAATCGAAAGTAGTTTAAGTTCTTCCAAAGGCAGTGGTTTCCCCATCCCTGCCGGCACAAGGGAACAAATGGAAAGCTCTTTTGGCTCCGGTTTTTCTAATGTACGCTTACATACCGATGGCGCTGCCGTGCAAATGAATAAAAACTTGCATGCCCAGGCTTTTACCCACAGAAGCGATATTTATTTTAATGCCGGTAAGTACAATGCCGCTAGTATTGGAGGAAAGCATTTGCTGGCGCATGAGTTGACGCATGTAGTGCAGCAAGGGGGAGCAGGTAAAGTAATTCAGAAGCAGGATGCGCCGGCGGAACACTTAACAAGCCTTAATGAAATGCTTGACAGGTTTGATGTGCCTGAAGATGAAGTACTCTCTTTATTACCGCAACTTACCACAGTTGAAAAAACTACCGTAACTACGGATATATCTTATAAAAACAGGATGGCAAGTGCTTTTGATATTAGTGAAATGGTGAGAGCCGTTGTTATATTAAGCCTTCCTTTAGAAAAAAAATTAGAATGGGTGGAAGCCGCTACAAGCGCCGCCAGCAATATTAATTATGCTGATCTGCAATCCATTATCAGTACAGCGCCTCAGCCGGAAAGAGATGTGTTAAAAACAATTAGGTGGCGTGACTTTTTTGTTGCTGTTTGCGATAATAGTACAATAATTACCGCCGTTACCGATCTTCATTTTGATCTTAAAACACAACTGGAATGGATAGAAGAAGAAGCCTCTCCCGGCAATATTGATTATTCCCAAATTCAACCTTTGATAACTGTTGCCACGCAACCTGACAGGGATGTATTAAAAACAAATCATTGGCGCGGTTTCTTTGTTGGCGTATGCACGAATGCAACAATAATTACCGCCGTTACCGATCTTCATTTTGATCTTAAAACACAACTGGAATGGGTAGAAGAAGAAGCCTCTCCCGGCAATATTGATTATTCCCAAATTCAACCTTTGATAACTGTTGCCACGCAACCTGACAGGGATGTATTAAAAACAGATCATTGGCGCGACTTTTTTGTTGGCGTTTGTAATAATACAACCATAAAGAATGCCCTGGAAGATTTAAGTTTTGATTTTCTTACTACCATAAAGTGGCTTTTGGAAGAAGTTTCTATTTCAAATATTGACTTTACCTGGCTTTGTAATATATTTAAAACTAAGAATGTTTTTCCGGCCGGTGAAGAAGTTATTGCGTGTGCTATTATGGAGAGAGACATGCGGGATGGAACTTTTGACAGTTCTCCTGATCATCAGCCTGCCGGTTGGATTACAAGGGCGCATAATCAGCTTTTAGTAGCCACCCAAATGGGCGGGCTGGTGGGCCAAACTGCAACGTGGAAACCTTCGAACCCTGCATCCGGCACTACATTTCAGTTATGGGCAAGCGCTCCTGTGCAAGGACCAGATATTGCACTGGGCGCCATAACCGTTATTAATTGCTGGGAAATGGTAATGCTGGCAGCATTCCGAAGCGGTGTGATGACTTGGCCCAGAATACATGCCATTTATACAAGTGGCGCGCCAGATTGGTTTAGTTTTCTTGTCAGCCAGCTTAGTTTTAATAACCGTATTCCGTATAACCCCGCCAGCCCTGCAAAAAGACCGGTGGCTGGTGATGTTGTGTTTTTTGATGGAGCAGCTCACGTGGCGCTCGCAGCAGGAACCCTGGATGGAATGGGCAGAACTATGATTTATAGTTTCTGGCCACCGCCGAATACCGCATTTACGGCCGGGGGAACCATTGACGATGTAAAGATTACGACCATTGAACAGCTAAATGATTATTGGGTTGGCCGTGGAAAACCTGCTTTTAAAATTGAATTTACAACTCCAAATTGGTAGTTAGTGAAAACCTGTTTGATTTCGATACTTTTAATTTATATGATCTGTCCATTTTTCTGTGGCCAGGTAAAAAATAAAAACAATATAAATAAGCACAGCAAAATGATAATTCCATTAATTATTGATAAGAATGGCCTTGAAATAGAAGAATTATTTCGTGTTTCATGGGATGAGGCCGGGGGGCTTCAAAAACTACTCACCGGGCCACCCATGACGAGTATTCGTGATGATCACAATAGAGATATGGAACCTGTAACAGCTCCTTACCGTTTTCGGGTTTCGGAACAGGGAAATAAAATAGCCATCCTTTGCAACGACCCCATATTTGTACCTGGTAAATTTGGCAACCTGGAATTTCTGCTCTACGATACCCAAAATAAAAGAATATCCAAAACCGCTGTTCCTTTGAATGATAGCCGGTTTGAAAAATTAGAAATAATTGATTTTTTGATAGACGAAAATAGCATGTTATATCTTCTATCCCGTTTTTATACAAAAGAAAAAACAATCACAAACAGGCTGCAGCTTGTTACACCGGGCGGGACCCCGGCCTGGGAAATTGAATGGGATACAGGCGCTGGTATAACTGTCCGGAATGATTCACTTTCGGGCAAATGCACGGCCATAATAAAAGCAACGGAAAATCATCTTTTAATACAATCAGAAGAGGCAGGAAAAACGGCCATCTTTAAAATAAATATAAAAACAGGAAACGCAGAGCGGTGGGGAAGTATAGATAATACTGATCTGAAAATTTTTGCAGATGACAAATTATCTATGCGTTATATAAGTTTTATTAAAGGAGCGAATAACCGGGCTTATATCGAATACAACCCGGAAAAGGATAAAAAACTAATACAATATGCCGGGCCCGAAATTTATGCGGCCCTGGCGTTTCCTGTGGCTATTGATATCCATAACAATATTTATTGCGTTGAAGGATTTTCATTATCCTGTATTGGTTCCGCGCTACATTTAAAATGGGTTTTGCCTGTAAATAATATCATTCCCGGTTCCGGTTATTTATTGGCAAGCCTTTATAATGAAAACGCCAAAGATTTGATTATATATAAATGGGGGGCAAACGGGACGCTTGCTGAAACCACCCATGTCAACTTAAATATGCCTGGTATCAGGTTGGGAAGGCTTTTAGGATTAACTAACGCTGATGATTTTGTAATAGAAACTTACCGGGAAAACAATAAACAGGTTTTACTATATAACAGGGCTACTGAAAAGCTGGAGGAGCTATCCGCAAAAACACTGACTAAAAAATTTCGTTTGCAGGCTGCGGCTACCTGGCAGGTTGACAAAATGGGAAACATTTATTTACCTGTTGCGGGCGATGAGGCGTTGCATATTATTAAAATAGCAGAACCATTATGACATCAATCAAAATTATTAAGCCATGTCAGCCAATACATCAAAACCCCTCGTCCTGCAATGGAACCAGCTTACACTGGATGCCATTAAATATGCCAGAACATCGCCGCCGCTTGCTGCACGGGTATTGGCAATGGTACATACTGCCATGTATGATGCATGGAGTGTATATCAGGAAAAAGCCATCAGCACCAGTACCGCCTTGTATATAAAAGTAAAGGATGAAGAAAATTGTACCAAAGACAATAAGCGAAAAGCTTTCAGTTATGCTGCTTACAGGGTACTCACCGATTGTTTCTGGCTGGCTCTGCCGGCGCAATACAAAAATGGGTTTCACGATTTTATGTGTCAGCTTAACTATAATCCGGATGATACATCATTGGATATTACCTCACCACAGGGAATCGGCAACCTGGCTGCCAAGCTTGTTTTAGAATACAGACGTGGAGATGGCTCCAATCCGCACGGTAGCTTGCAAATGCCTGCATGGTCTGATTATACAGGGTACCAACCGGTAAATACCTGGGATAAACTAAATGACCTCAGCCACTGGCAGCCTTTGCGTACCGAAGGCCCGCCCGGTGAATATAAAATACAAAATTTTCTTGTGCCGTATTGGGGTTTGGTAAAACCCTTTGCATTAAATTATAACTGGCAGTTGCGCCCAATGCCGCCGTATAAAAAACATGAAGCGCAGTTTAAAGAGCAGGTAAAAGAAATAGTAAACATCAGTGCGGCATTAACCGACAAACAAAAAGCAATAGCAGAATATTGGGCAGATGGGGCTGGCACCTATACGCCGCCCGGCCACTGGTGCGAAATTGCGCAGTTTATAGCGCAGTATAAAAAGTATGGCAACTATGATTGCATCAAATTGTTTTTTGCCCTTTGTAATGCGATGCTCGATGCTTCCATCGCCTGCTGGGAATGTAAAAGGTATTATGATTCCGTTTGCCCCATCACTGCTATTCGTGAAACGTACAGGGGTAAAGATATTCAGGCCTGGGGCGGGCCGCATAAGGGAACACAAACCATCAAAGGAGAAAACTGGCAGTCTTATATTTCCACGCCGCCTTTTGCAGAACATGTTTCGGGTCATAGCAATTTTAGCCGGGCAGCCGCTACTATTCTGAAATGCTTTACGGGCAGCGATTATTTTAACGGTTGCACCAGTGTTAAAAAAGGTTCATCTGCTATAGAACCCGGCACTACGCCCAAACAGGAAATTGAACTGGAATGGCCAACTTTTACCGATGCTGCGGCACAGGCCGGCCTGTCAGGATTATACGCCGGCATTCATTTTGCAAAAGGAAATACAGACGGGCAAAAGCTGGGTGCGGAAGTTGGTCAATGCGCATGGGAAAAAGCATTGTTTTATTTTAATGATTAGGAAAGGAAAATATAAAACAACCACATGTCTGTCATATCAATTGCCATTCAAAAAGGCGGTTCAGGCAAAACCACTACCGCCATTAACCTCGCAGCAGCCCTGCAGCGTATGGGTAAAACGGTACTGCTGTTCGATGCCGATCCGCAGGCTAACCTGTCGCAGTCTCTCGGGGTATTGGATGAGCCGGAGAAGAATCTCTTTACCGAATTAAAAAAAGAAATGGCAGGCGAAAGTGGTGATCTGCAGGGGGTAATCATTCAAACCAAATCGGGATTATCCCTGGTACCTTCTTCCATTGAACTGGCAGGGGCCGAACTGGAGCTGGTGAGCGTATATGGACGGGAACAGGTGTTTAGCTGGCTGCTGGAACCTTTGAAAAATAAATATGATTTCATTTTTATTGATTGTCCTCCTGCCATTGGTATGCTAACCGTAAATGCCCTGGTGGCCAGCGATTACGTGTTGATGCCCTTGCAGGCTGAATTTTTGCCCCTGAAAGGTTTACGTAGCTTTATGCATCATTTCAAAGCTGTTAAAAGTAAATTGAACAGGAATATCGAAGTGTTAGGCTTTATGCTTACCCGTTATGACGAACGCAAAACAATGAACCGGCAGGTGTACCAGCAATTGGAACAGGAATTTGGAGATAAAGCCTTTCATACGCATATACGCAACAATATACAATTGGCAAAAGCACAGGAAGCGGGAACGGATATTTTTAGTTTTGACAAACATGCGCATGGCGCTGAAGATTACAAAAACCTGGCCGAAGAGTTGATTAAAAAATTAGCACATTAGTTTTATTAACCCGTTAATTGACGTTATATGTTCAGATCCGGTTATCGCAACCATCGCCACAGCAATACGCCTGCACAGGGTGAACAGCAAACCAATGCCCGACTCTTCTTTCAGCAAAACGGTATCCCGGGCGCCGTTCAAAGGCAGCCTTCTGCCAGTGCTAAGGCCGAAAGCCAGGTAGAGAATGACAGGGAGTCTTTCAGTATCATTTTAGCCAGGCATTACCTGGCTACGGAAAGAAATGTACCATTCGATCCCGCACAAACCACCACATGCACTGCTGCCGGCACCAATTCAAACGAATGCCTGTTGGTAACACAATCGGGAACCAGTATTAAATTAATGTGGAATACCGAAACCAATATTGCCATTGCTAAAGCTATTATTAATAATGAAGGTTTAGCCTGTGGTTTTAAATATTCGATAGATGATAACAGCAACATTAGTTTTACTTTGATTAAATGCTGGAAAATATTTGATATATGAACAGTAATAATGCGGAAGCAGGTTTAGCAGGGAATAATGTATATCGTGAAGCCACGGTTTCCCGGGAATTTATTTACTTAGATAAACTCATTAAATACCGGTTGGCTCCTTATTTCCCTGCTGATGTGCAGGTGGAAGAACCTTCACTTCCGGATTTGAACAACTGGCATGCTCCATTGGCAAGTTTTATTAATAATAATAAACTAAACCGCTGGGAATCTGTTGTATTGTTGATTGTACTTGCTCCTTACCTGTATCCCGATTTATTTGACCATGCTATTGAAAGCCGGTTAAATGATGCAGGGAATTTTCCGAAAATAGGCGGTGTTCGTGGTAAAAACTCCCGTGCATTTTTACCCACCGGCGAAACTGCTTTATTTCTATTGGCAGGCGATGATATGCAGACAAGACTGGTTGTACAGCAACTATTTGGCGCGGAGCATTTATTTGGCCGAAAAAAAATATTATGGCTCGAAGAGCTTGCCCAGGGTGAGCCCCCGTTAAGCGGAAGGATAATTTTATCGCAGGATTATGCCGATATATTAATGTATGGCAAACCTTCTCCACCACATTTCAGCATGACATTCCCGGCGCGGCGTATAAGAGAAAAAAGAAGCTGGCAGTCGCTGGTGATCAACGAAGAATTGCAAAACCAGATTAAAGAAATTACCGGTTGGCTGAAGTATAACACTACATTGATGCGGCAATGGGGAATGCAGGACCGGTTAAAGAAAGGGTACAGGGTATTATTTCATGGCCCGCCCGGTACCGGGAAAACATTAACCGCAGGTTTGCTGGCCAATGAAATGGGAAGGGATATTTATAAAATTGATCTTTCCATGGTAGTATCAAAATACATTGGCGAAACGGAAAAAAATCTTGAAATGCTTTTTGCCCGTGCAGAAGATAAAGGATGGATATTGTTTTTTGATGAGGCGGATGCCTTATTTGGCAAGCGAACCAATGTGCGGGATGCGCACGATAAATATGCCAACCAGGAAGTATCTTATCTTTTGCAGCGCATTGAAGACTATGACGGACTTATCATTTTGGCTACCAATATGAAAAGTAATATTGATGACGCTTTTCTTCGTCGTTTCAATGCTATACTAAAGTTTCCTTTTCCCGATGCAGAAGAAAGAGTGCAAATATGGGAAAAGTCTTTTCCCGGAAATGTTGTTTTTGCAAATGAACCGGAACAGTTGGATAATAAAATGGATAAAGAAAACAACAATCTTCCCGAATTGGTTAAAAAATATGAGATATCGGGTGGAAGTATCATTAACGTAGTACATTATGCCTCTCTTAAAGCCATAGAGCGAGCATCTGTTCAAACAAGCATGCACGGTGCTGCAAACAATGATAACCCCCAAACAGATTTTCCGGAAGCTATAGCAAGCTCAGATAAAAAACTGAACCATCCTCCTCTTATTATTTATCTTGCCGATGTGCTGCATGGTATTAAAAGAGAATTAAGCAAGGAGGGTAAGCCTTTTGTGCGGTAAGTGAATTATCTTCCAGGCACGGTGTATAGCACTGCCGCAGGTTGTAGTGTTTCATGAACACCAAACATGTGGGCGATAACGGGCAGTAGTCCCTTCCCAGTCCCGTCCGAACAGTTCATCCTGGCGGGGCAGGCGGGTCGGCTATACGACTAAAGCTGATCCATACTACTACCGCTTGTCATTCTGATCCCGCCTCAAAGCGGGAGAAGAATCTGTATTCGGTTGTATATACGATGTATTTATTTATTTGTATGCATTTACATTTCCCCTTGTTTATATTTGGGCTATAGAATATTAAAATATACGGCATGAAAAAAACAATTGTTTTTGGTATTTTCTTTTTAATGGGAACGATCACTTTTGCACAGCAGCAGCAAAACCTTAAACTGTGGTATACCGCACCGGCCGATGCATCGGTTAAGGATGTGGATGATGGCTGGAAGAACGATGAGGAATGGTTGAAAGCCCTGCCGGTGGGCAATGGCTTTATTGGGGCTATGGTGTTTGGGGATGTGAATAAAGAAAGACTGCAATTGAACGATAAAACATTGTGGAGCGGGAGCGTGGCTGATAATGATAATCCCAATGCATTTGCTTCCTTGCAGGAAATAAGGAACTTACTATTTGCAGGAAAGTATAAGGAGGCTACTGCACTCACCAATAAAACTCAGGTATGCAAGGGAGCAGGGTCGGGTAACGGCAACGGCTCAACAGTACCTTTTGGTTGTTTCCAAACCCTCGGCGATCTGTGGATTGATTTTGGTAAAAAAGCATCATACAAAAACTATTACCGCGACCTTGATATTATCAATGGTATCGCCGCTGTAAAGTACGACCAGGACGGGATTCAGTTCAAAAGAGAAATATTTGCCAGCTATCCCGCAAAGGCTTTGATCGTTCATTTATCTGCATCAAAAGCCAAAGCCCTTTCTTTTACACTGGATATCAACCGGCCGGAAAGATTTACTACCGTGGCGCAGCAAAATACGCTGCTGATGACGGGCGCCATGAACAATGGCGCCGGTGGCGAAGGCATGAAATACAAAGTGGTGGTAACACCGGTATTGAAAGGGGGTAGCATACAAACAGCAGGTAACAAGCTGGTAATAAAGAACGCAACGGAAGTTACATTGATTATAACTTCGGCCACGAATTACCGTTTGGATTACCCGGATTATACCAATAACAGTTATGAAACAGAACTGGAACAGCTTACCGCAGCCGCTGTCAGCAAGTCCTATGCCACACTGCGCAGGGAGCATATTGCCGACTTTTCTTCCTATATGAAAAGAGTATCGCTTCAGTTGGGCAGCAATAAAAATGTATTGCCTACAGATGAACTTCTGCAAAAGAATAAACAAACACAAAACGAACAGGAGTTATATGCTTTGTATTTTCAGTACGGCAGGTATTTATTATTGTCTTCCTCGCGCCAGGGCAGTCTCCCTGCTAACCTGCAGGGTATATGGGCCAATAAAATACAAACGCCCTGGAACTGCGATTATCATACCGATGTAAATGTGCAAATGAATTATTGGCCGGCTGAAGTAACCAATCTTTCAGAAAGCCACCTGCAATTAACAGAACTCATTGCATCGCTGCAGGCACCCGGAACAAAAACCGCTCAAACGCATTATCATGCCGGCGGCTGGGTAATGCATCCTATTACCAATGTATGGGGCTTTACAGCGCCGGGTGAGCATCCCAGTTGGGGATTGCATGTTGGCGCCAGTGCATGGATGAACCAGCACTTGTGGGAGCATTATGCATTTACAAAAGATCAGGACTATCTGAAAAAAGTATTTCCCATATTACAATCCGCTGCGGCATTTTACCTTGACTGGTTAGTAAAAGATCCTGTGTCGGGGAAATTAGTATCTGGTCCCGCGGCTTCGCCCGAAAATAATTTTATAGCGCCCGATGGCAGCCAGGCAAGCATCAGCATGGGGCCATCGCATGATCACCAGGTGATCCACGATTTATTTGCCAACACATTAGATGCGGCTGAAGTTTTGGGAATAAAGAATGAAACGATTGATAAAATACGCTCTGCTATACAGGCGCTTCCTTCTCCTGCTATTGGTTCCGATGGAAGGTTAATGGAATGGGCGCAGGAATTTAAAGAAGTGGAACCACAGCACAGGCATGTATCTCATTTGTTTGCTTTATATCCCGGTCACCAGGTATCTTATTATAAAACACCTGCATTGGCGCAGGCGGCACGCAAATCGCTGGAACTAAGAGGCGATGGGGGAACCGGCTGGTCACTGGCCATGAAAGTGAGCTTCTGGACAAGACTACACGATGGCGATCATGCGCTTAAACTGCTTAATCGTTTATTGAATCCTGTACATTCAAGCGGCGTGGAAATGACCAACAGCGGTGGTACTTAC
The DNA here is from genome assembly GCF_035497235.1 of Agriterribacter sp. Taxonomy (GTDB): domain Bacteria; phylum Bacteroidota; class Bacteroidia; order Chitinophagales; family Chitinophagaceae; genus Agriterribacter. The sequence goes on along the minus strand of NZ_DATJEB010000031.1, from coordinate 14,746 downwards.
AATAATTTATTCTGCGCCCATCCGCCATTCCAGATTGATGGCAACTTTGGCGCTACCGCCGGCATTGCCGAAATGTTATTGCAGAGCCATGAAGATTTTATTGAATTATTACCCGCTCTTCCTGCTTCCTGGAAAGATGGTGAAGTAAAAGGTTTGTGTGCAAGGGGCGGCTTTGAACTGCATATGAAATGGAAGGATGGAAAACTGATGGATGCCGTGCTGCTTTCCAAAAAAGGCGGTGACTGTAAAGTAAAATATGGTAATGCAGAAATAAGTCTGCAAACCGTTGCAGGTAAAACCTATCCGCTCAGCGGATTGTTGAAGTAGGAGAGGAGAGCAATTCTTTGTTGGGCTTTATTTCAAAAGCTCAAATTCACTACTACTGCTTGTCATGCTGATTCCGCCTTAAAGCGGAAGAAGCATCTATCTTCGCTTTAACCATTGCAGATGCTTCGATCTTGAGTTTGATTAAGTATTTCGTGCAGACACAAACTACATCGGGAAATTCAATAGCCACATAAAATCTACCTAACCATCATTTATCTATTCCAAAAGGAACTGAATTCTTCTAACTTCAAAATATTTAATGGGGGAAATAAATTAAGGGGATCTTTTGCCGATACAGCTAAGCAAACAGTTGGTATCAATTACTACTTTCATGCTGTTGGCGATGACTTATTTCGTGGTATTTTTCCTTTTCAGCCAGCTGTAGAATGCAGTTTGCCTGCCGTCTGCCCGGATGAACCATTTGGACGGGGCAGGCAGGGAGGAATCTATCTTCGCTCTAATCTCTGCAAATGCCTCGATCCCACCGTAGCGGGCAGGCTCGGCAGGGGTAAACGTTTCGTGAAGACAAGAAACATGGCAGGAGCGGCAAAGAACCGATAACTTTCTCTACTTTATTGTTCCCGATAACCGTACATGGTATGAAATCCGTTCATTGTGAAGAGAGTTAACTAATTTTACACCAACATTCATTCTACATACATACAAGATATAAAACAATGAAGCTTAAGTTTAACCCTAATTATCCTTCTATAGATGATTTAAGAGAAAAAGCAAAAAGAAAGATACCGAAATTTGCGTTTGAATATTTAGACGGCGGCTGTAACGAAGATGTAAACCTGCACAGGAATACGGAAGAAATTCGTGAAGTGGAGCTCCTTCCGCACTATCTTAGTGTGCATAAGGGTTCTGATATGCGCACCGAATTATTCGGTCATACCTACGATGCGCCTTTTGGGATTGCTCCGGTAGGGTTGCAGGGCCTGATGTGGCCTAAAGCCCCTGAAATACTGGCCAAGGCTGCCTTTGAGCACAACATACCTTTTGTATTAAGTACAGTATCTACGAGCAGCATAGAAAAAATTGGTGAGATTACCAACGGCCAGGCCTGGTTTCAATTGTATCATCCTGCCGAAAATAGCCTCAGAGACAAAATCATAGAAAGAGTTGCTGCTGCCCAATACCCCGTTCTTGTAATATTAAGCGATGTGCCCACTTTTGGATACCGTCCAAGAGATATCAGGAACGGCTTGGCCATGCCTCCTAAAATGTCGCTCACTAATATGCTTCAAATTATGGGCAAGCCGGAATGGGCAATCAAAACACTTATTAACGGACAGCCTTCTTTTGAAATTCTGGAACCCTATATGCCCAAAGGACTCAATTTAAGAAAGTTGGGTGAATTTATGGATCAAACTTTTTCCGGCAGGCTCAATGAAGAAAAAATAAAACCTATCCGCGATATGTGGAAGGGAAAACTTGTTATAAAAGGGATAGCCAGCGAAGCCGATACAGAAAGAGCCATAGGACTGGGCGTTGATGGCATTATTGTATCCAATCATGGAGGCAGGCAATTAGATGCCGGTCAGTCAACCATAAAACCACTTACATCCATCGCTGCTAAATACGGCGATAAAATAAAAGTGATGATGGACAGCGGATTAAGATCAGGCCCCGACATTGCAAGAGCACTTGCATCCGGCGCTCAGTTTACATTCCTCGGCCGATCTTTTATGTATGGTGTATCCGCATTGGGCAAAGAAGGTGGCAACCATACTATATCAATTCTGAAGGTGCAATTACAGCAGGTTATGGAACAAATATGCTGCAAAAAAGTAAGTGATTTTCCGAATCACCTTGTAAAGTAGGGGTTCCGCATCTTACCTGATGGATAGGAATATTCCGCTATTGAGCTGTTTTTCATCGTAATACTGTACCCCGGCGCTAACGGGGGCATATAGTTGCCGTTTTTAATAACAACAGGATGCAGGAAGTGTTCATGCAGGTGATCAACATATTCAGTGATACGGTTATTTAAAGACCCGCTGATAGCAATATAGTCTATCATAGACAGGTGCTGCACGTATTCGCACAGGCCTACGCCTCCTGCATGCGGGCATACAGGAATATCAAACTTAGCCGCCATCAGCATAATGCTCAGTACTTCGTTTACTCCCCCTACCCGGCAACTGTCAATCTGGCAAATGTCCATAGCGCCGCTTTGCAAAAACTGTTTGAACATTACTTTGTTCTGGCAATGCTCACCTGTGGCTACTTTAATGGGTGAAACAGCTTTACGGATAGCCAGGTGGCCTAAAATATCATCAGGACTTGTTGGCTCTTCAATCCACCACGGATTAAATGCAGACAGGAGCTTCATATGCTGAATGGCTTCATTTACATCCCACTTTTGGTTGGCATCCATCATGAGCTTTATATCATTTCCAATTTCTTCTCTTATAATTTGCGCTCTCCGGATATCATCGTTGATATTTGCACCCACTTTCATCTTTAAATGCGTCCAGCCCTCACTTTTTGCCTGCCGGCTTAAATGGCGGATCTTTTCTTCAGAATATCCCAGCCAGCCTGCTGAAGTGGTATACGCCGGGTAACCGTTTGTAAGCAAAAAATCTATTCGTTCCTGTTTGCTGTCTTTCCATTTACCAAGCATGTCAGCAGCTTCAGCAGGCGTAATTACATCTGTGATATAGGTGAAATCAATACAGGCAACCAACTGTTCGGGAGTCATATCTGCGAGAAGCTTCCATAAAGGTTTCTTTTCGGCTTTTGCATACAGGTCCCACACTGCGTTAACCAGTGCACCGGTTGCCATATGAATTACTCCTTTTTCGGGCCCTAACCATCTTAACTGGCTGTCGCCGGTTATCATCCGCCAAAAGCCTGCCATGTCCAACGTTATAGCATCAAGCGATTTTCCTGTTATTAAATAAGACAGGGATTGAATAGCAGCAACGCATAATTCGTTTCCCCGCCCCAAAGTAAAGGTTAGTCCGTGACCTTCAAGAGAAGGGTCGCTGGTTTTAAGTATTACATAGGCTGCGGAGTAGTCCGGATCGGGGTTCATCGCGTCCGACCCGTCTAAGGTTTTGCTGGTGGGAAACCTGATGTCCCTTGTTTCAACAGCAGTAATAATTAGTGCCATCAGATAAAGTGTTTAGTTTAAAGATACCGAATCATTCCGCTCCGAAAACCTGGTGCGTTGAAACGGCTATCCTGTTCCATGAATTAATGATAATGATCTGCATGATAATCTGGGCAAGCACATTTTCTCCATAAAATGCTAAAACCTTATTATACGTTTCATCGCTTACTCCGCCTTTTGCAATGAGGGTAACCTCCTCCGTTAGTTGCAATACCGCTTTTCTTCTGCAGTAAACAATGGAGATTCTTTCCATGCCGGTAAGGCGAAAATCCTTCGCTGGGTTTCGCCAATCTTCAACGCTTCCTGTGTATGCATATCAATACAATAAGCACAGCCGTTAATTTGTGAGGCGCTTATTTTTATCAGTTCCCGGAGCAGGGGTGCAATTTGGGAGTTCCTGATATATTGTTCCAGCGCAAGCATACCCTTGTAGGCATTAGGTTCTGTTTTTGTAATGTTTATTCTTTTCATGTGTTATCATTTATTTTATACGTTATACAATCTCAGTGATTGATAGAAATATCAATCGGGGCGTCTTATTCGGCTGTACTGCTAAAGTTCAGCCATACTAATATAATTTGTAATACTGACGCAGGAAGCATCTATTTTGTCACTTTTTTTGTGGAAAAAAAGTAACCAAAAAAGCCACCCGAAATCAATATACAGCCCGATTTCGGGGAGGAGCCCTGATTAAGCTCCTGTACTACTGTGGCTTCAGCTATAGTAATACCCGATAGCAGTACTATAGCCGATCTTTAAGTTAAGTGCTGAACGAAGCAATTCTGTTGTCATAGTTTATCCCGAAGCATTTCACGCACGGTTAAACTATTTACATAAGCGGTAGTAACAGGGTTCTCCTTCACTTCCTCCATTCCTTCATAGTGCAATAATTTTTCCGCGGTATTTTTCATAGCGCTGATAGCGGTTTTTAAAAACCCAGGACCAAGACTCAGCCGGGCTACGCCTGTTTGCTGTAATGTTTCAGCATCGGGGATTCCGGGAAGCAATAAAATATTTACCGGCAGTGCAACTGCCTGAATAACGGCTTCCATATCTGCTTTAGCCTTCAGGAAGATAGGATAGAATCCATCAGCTCCCGCGTCTTTATAAGCTTTTCCCCTGCGGATAGTTTCTGCCAGCTTTTCTTCGGCCGACAAATGGTTTGTGTTAAGATATACATCCGTTCTGGCATTAATGAAAAGTGGTATCCCCATAGCTGATGCGGTTTGCCTGATACAATCAATCCGCTCACTCTGGGATTCTGCTGTACGAAGGCTGTGATTGTCGTGCTGGGTGTCTTCTATATTAATACCCGCAATACCGGTATCCAGAAGCCGCTTCATATTTTCAGAGAGTGTACGATTGTCTTTTGCATAGCCGCTTTCAATATCTGCCGTAACGGGAACGGTTACCGCATTTACTATTTTTTGTAAGATAGCCGGCAGATCATTAAAAGGAATCTTTTCGCCATCCGGGTAGCCATGGCTGAAAGCGATAGAAGCGCTTGCAGTGGCAATAGCGGGGTATCCGATACTTTCTAACAGTTTCGCGCCTAAAGGGTCCCATATATTCGGAAGCACCAATAGCTTGCCGTTATGATGCAGTTGCTTTAGCGTGCTGCCTTTGTTGGGTTGAATGGTATTTGTTGCAGGCATTTTCAATATTTTAAAGTGTAAGATGATGGTAAGGATAATGCGGAATTTTGTAAACCGGTTGCTATTGTCAGGTTGGCTTGGATCCGCCAATAGCTAACCTTATGCGCTCCTGTAATTCGGGAACAGTTTTTTCCATGAACCACGAATTTATGGTAACCCAGTTTTGATTGCGGGGAGAGGGGTGAGGCAGGGGAAAATAGCAGGGAAGATATTCCTTATAGCATCTTACCGTTTCCGTAAGATTGGCTTTGCCATCCTTTTTTAAATAATAGCGCTGGGCATATTGTCCTATCAGTAACAGAAGCGGATTGCTTTTGAAATTTTGTAAAATCTGCGGATGCCAGAGCGGCGCGCATTCCGGTCTTGGAGGCAGATCGCCCGAAATAGCTTTTCCGGGGTAGCAAAAGCCCATAGGCATTATGGAAAAAACCTTGGGGTCATAAAAAGTAGCTTCATCCACGCCCATCCATCTCCTTAATTTTTTACCGCTTGCATCATTCCAGGGAATGCCTGTTTCATAAACGCGCCTGCCGGGCGCCTGACCAATAATAACTATTTTTGACTGCTTACTCAACTGAACAACCGGGCGAGGGCCTAACGGTAAATGATTTTTACAAACTTCACAGCGTAGTATTTTTTCTAAAAGCGTATCCATTGCAAATGCATATAAAAAAATTCAGTGCAAAGTTAGTTCATAAGAGGGTCGGTATGTTTTCTAAATCCGAAATAAAGAGTCGTCAGCCTTCGGTGAGTTAAGGATTACTAATGATGAACGTAGTACGACTTATTCTATCTTTCAGCCTTCCTTGTAACCTGAAACTTGTACCTTTACCTCTCAAACTTTCACGTCTCACTATTCACTATTCACTACTCACGATTCACCTTTCCCATAGCTCAGCGCTCCATGTACAATTGTTGCAGGGGTGGTATACGGATGTTCTTCGGCTTTTTCAATACCCATAATATGCCATACTTTCCATCCTCCTGCTTTAAGATAGTCGGAAACCATGCTCCGGTGACATCGCCACCATACGGCTTCCGAGCACATATACGCCGTACGTTGTTGCGCCGCTATTTTTTCGAGGGTCATTATCCCATTTTTAAAGGTATCTGTTTCCATATAATCGGCGTAGCCCCGGAAGGCGGGATGTTTCCATGCTGTATTTTTAGAGCCCGCATTCACTTTTCTTCTTCCGCCAAGCTCCTTTAAATGTATATATTGAATATGATTTTGAGGCAAAGTAATTTGTAATGTTTCTTTATTGAATTGGGGAAACTTACGCGACCCGGGGAAGCTCCTGATATCCGCTACCAGTTCAATCCGGAAGGATTGTAACATGGCTGTAAACTCCTCAAAAGGATGAGTGGAATGCCCGATGGTCCAGATGCATTTATCTTCTTTTTTCATATGGTTTAATCAAAACAACCGGTGTATGCTATACTATTCCCCTGTTTGCCGTTAGGTTATTGGTAATGGAATTTTGCGTTTCGCGGTGATAGATATAAGTAGGCTGTTCGGTTTTCATTACGGTTGCGCCCGACTGAATGACCCTGTCTAAGAAATCGGCATCATGCCCTAAAGATATAGCGGAGAATCCTTTCATCAAATATGCCAGGTTCCTTTTAATGAAGAAAGTACCGCCAATGGCGCAGTTGCGCAGGTGAATCATTTTTTCATAATCGAATCTGTCGGGTACATAAGGGCTTCCAATTACTTTTACACCGCCATGTAAAAAATCAACTGCAGGATTTTTAATAAGAATGGCTTTTCTTGTTGCAAGGTGATCCGGGCTAAACTCATCGTCCGAATCTAAAAAGGTAATATACCTCCCGGTTGATAATAAAATTCCCGAGTTCTTCGATGCCACACAGCCTTTGCTTACCTGCCTGGTATAAGTTATTTTATGGTTTAACTGCAGGTAAGGCGTAATCTGGGCGCAGGTGTCGTCTGTGCTGCCATCGTCAACAACAATAGCTTCCCAGTCTTTTTCCGTTTGAGTGATCAAAGAATGCAGGGCCCGCTTTAAAAGATTTGCCCTGTTGTACGATGTGATGATTACAGAAAAAAAAGGCAAATGAAATAAAGCGTCTGTATTTTCAGCATGTTCCATTCTTTTGGTATGAAAAGTGTTGAAGCAAATACCCTGGCAAAGGTACATGCTATTTATACCGGTAACCCGCAGGTGAATAATATTTACCAATATCGCAAATGCAGGGGCTTACTGCTTTCCATTACGGCATCGGTTGTTGCTGCTTATTAAGTCAGATGCACAATTTCAGGCGCTTTGCCCCAGTGCGGCGGCACTTCATTTGTTGTAAGCAGCGGCATGGAAGAACTAATGCCTCCCAGGTATTTTACTGTATTTTGATATACCAGCTTTTTTATTTTATGAAACCGTATGGCATACGAACACATCAGGCAGGGCTCGTGTGTGGTAAACAGGGTACAATCAGACAAGTCATTTGTTTTCAGCTTTGCTACGGCAGATCTTATGGCTTCTATTTCGGCGTGACAGGTAATATCATTTTTGCTTTTACCCGCTTCCATTGCTTCACTTATCAGTGTATCATCTTTTACAATAACAGCTCCAACCGGCGATTCACCCTTTGCAGCGGCGGCATTGGCCAATACCCCGCAGCGCTGCATATAGTACCTGTCGCTTTTCATACTTTTTCTGCGGCTTCCATTTCATCCATAGCCAGGGCGGAGTGTGCATAAGTAGCCCCGGCCCGCATTTCAGCGGCTACCCACACGGCTTCCATGATCTCTTCTTTACTTGCTCCCTTTCGCATGGCCTGCGCTGTATGCGAGTGAATGCAATAGGGACATTGGGTTACATGCGCTACCGCTACGGCAATCAGTTGTTTTGTTTTTTCCGGTAAAGCGCCTGCTTTAAAAACGGTTTTGCTGAAGTTCCGCCAGCTTTCTATTATTTCAGGAGCGAGCGCTGCTCTTTTTTCACCATTTTCCCGCGTTGACGCAGCATACAAATGTTCACTTTTCATATTCGTTGTTTTGTGTAAACTAAAATTCCTCAATAACGATTTTGCTTTTATCTGCTCCCAGCTCTTCCAGGCTTTTCGCCATATTTTCTACCATGGCATCGGGACCGCAGATATAAAAATATTGCGACAGGTTCTTTATTTTCTCCCGGAGATAAGCGGTATCTATTTTCCTGTTATCATATTGCCCGTTTTTTTCTCCTGTAAGCGTATTAATAAAGTTATTCCCCAGCATTTTCTCAAACTCGTCTTTAAGAATAATATCTTTTTCCGTTCTGTTGGAAAAAATCAGTTGATTCCCGCCCAGCGCATTATCCTTTTGTAATTGTCTTAAAATAGCGATAAAGGGCGTAACGCCTGCGCCGCCGGCAATAAAGGTGCCTTCTCCTTTATAGTGAATGGCACCCCATATATCATGGACGATCAGCTCATCGCCGGCTTTTAATGTTCCTAATGTATGGGTAACGCCATTGTGATCATCATATATCTTGATCGTAAATTCCAAGTGATCCCAATCGTTCAAACCGGTAAAGGTAAAGGGCCTTCTTTCCGCTTTCCAGTCCGGATGATTGATAACGATATCGGTTGCCTGCCCCGGCTGAAATATATAATGATCAGGCTTACTCAGCTTAAACCGTTTTACGTTATGCGTAACCAGTTCGCATTCTAATATTTTTACAATATGCTCTTCGTTTGGATAATCTGCCATAAAAAAAATTTAAAATGGGGGTTGATTTTATTGCGCTTCGAATATTTTAGTAGGAATAATAAACAAAGGTATGGTACTGTGCCGCAGTACTTTTTCTGCCACGCTTCCTATCATTATTTTATTTATTCCCCGCCTGCTGTGCGTTCCCATAACAATAATGTCTGCATTAATGGCGGCTGCCACTTCCAGTATACAGTCGCCGCTATCGCCTTCTTCTACTACAGTTTGTATGGTTTCATCGCCCAGGTGCTGCTTCAACTGACCGAGATAATCCTGCGCGGCTTTTTTTATTTCCTCCACGGGTGTTGTTTCAAGAATATCCAAATCACTGAAAGTGTCGAATCCCAATACCGGCGAATAGCTGCGGGAGGCGTAATAGATGGCGTCTGTTGTTACGTGCAGCAAAGTGGCAGCGGCATTCATGGATTTGGCCATGGCATAGCCTGCTTCCGCAATTTTTGGCGCGGTAGTACTATAGTCGAGCGCGATTAATACTTTTTTCATGATTCTGTAATTTTAATTTATCAGTTATTTAATTTTTAAAAGTGCTTTTGCTTTTGCTGTTATATTGTTTACGGAAAAGCCGTATGCTTTCATAATTTCCGCTCCGGGTGCAGATTCGCCGAATTGTGTAATAGCAACCACATCGCCGTCATCGGTTACATATTTGCCCCAGCCTATCGGCGAGCCGGCTTCTACTGCCAGTCGTGTACGGATATGCGCAGGAAGTACTTTTTCTTTGTACGCCGCAGGTTGCTTGTCAAATAGTTCCCAGCAGGGAAAGCTCACCACACGTACGCGAATGCTTTCCAGCAGCAATTGTTGCTGCGCTTCTATCAGGAGTTGCACCTCGCTTCCCGTTCCCATTAAAATAAGTTGTGGTTCCCCTTCACAATCAGATAAAATATAGGCGCCTTTTTCGAGTGCGGTGGCCCTGGCATATTTCTCCTGGTCAATTACCGCTACTTCCTGGCGGGTAAGTATAATGGCAACCGGGCCGTCTGTATGTTCAAGCGCTACGCGCCAGGCCTGCACGGTTTCGTTGGCGTCTGCCGGGCGTATAACCATCATATTGGGAAGGGACCTTAAACCAATGAGCTGTTCTACCGGCTGGTGAGTGGTACCGTCTTCCCCCAGCCCGATGCTGTCATGTGTGTAAATAAATATAGGCCTTATTTTCATGATAGCCGCGAGGCGAACAGGAGGCCGCATATAATCGTAAAAGATGAGAAAAGTAGCGCCATAGGGAATAATGCCCTTAGTGAGTGCCATGCCGTTCAGAATAGCGCCCATGGCATGTTCCCTGATGCCGAAGTGGAAATTTCTGCCACTGCGGTTTTCGCTGCCGAAAGATTCAAACGCGTTTAAATGAGTGTCGGTAGAGGGCGAAAGATCCGCGGAACCTCCAATAAGCAGGGGGAGCTTATCGGCAATGGCATTCAGCATTTTGCCTGATGCCTTGCGGGTAGCCATGCCTTTTTCACCGGGCTTAAAAACGGGTAAATCATTGTTCCATCCTTCGGGCAGTTTACCGCTGCTGAGCAATTCGTATTCGGCAGCTTCGGCGCTGTATTGTTGTTTATATTTCCGGTATAAAGTGTTCCAGTCATTTTCTTTCTGTACGCCTGCTTTTCCTTTTTCCCTGTAAAACCGCAATACATCATCTGCCACCATAAAGCTTTTGTCGGGATCAAATCCAAAAAACTCCTTTACCAGTCTTAATTCCTCCTTTCCTAAAGGCGCCCCATGCGCTGAAGCGGTATCTACTTTGTTTGGACTGCCAAAACCAATATGGGTATGTACCCTGATGAGTGAAGGGCGTTGCTTTTCTTTTTTTGCATTTTCAATGGCAGTGGTAATAGCCGCTATATCATTGCCGTCTGCTACAGCTTGTACGTGCCAGCCATAGGCCTGAAAACGTTCAGTTACATCCTCACTAAATGCCAGCGCCGTTTCTCCTTCTATAGTAATACGATTGTCATCATACAAATAAATAAGCTGTCCTAATTGCAGGTGTCCGGCAACTGATGCCGCTTCTGAAGCCACTCCTTCCATGATATCGCCATCGCTGCAAATGGCATATATGTGGTAATCAAACAGGTTGAAACCCGGTCTATTATATCGTGCGGCAAGGTATTGTTCCGCGATGGCCATACCTATGCCGTTGGCAAAACCCTGTCCCAGCGGACCAGTCGTAACTTCAATACCCGGGCATAAGCCGTATTCGGGATGGCCTGCGGTTTTACTGTGCAACTGCCTGAAGTTTTTGATATCGTCCATCGTAAGCGCGTAACCCGTTAAATGCAAAAAACTGTATTGTAACATGCATGCATGGCCGCATGATAATATAAACCGGTCGCGGTTGGCCCATTCCGGGTTTTGCGGGTTGTACTGCATGCTCTTCGCCCAAAGCACATGGCCTGCGGGTGCAAGCGCCATGGGGGTACCCGGATGGCCGGAATTGGCTTTTTGTACGGCATCGGCAGATAATACGCGAACGGTATTAATGGCTGCCTGTTCTATCGAGTCCATTTTATTGTTGTTTTAATTTTTCTGAAAAATGGAGTACAGGAAAGAGGAGTAGTTTTACTGAAAGTTAACACTTATTACGCATAGTAATTAAGTCATGCACAGGCAGGGTGGATATTATTCGGGTATAATGTAATGGCGGCGCCGGGTTGCGAAAAAAAATAATTATACAACGGAAATGCTTTTTGTTGCGGATTTACAGCAATATTAAAAATACTGCCGGTTGAAACGGAATGCATTTATGAAACAGGTACGGGCTGTTACAGGAAAGCTTATATTTATGATTTAATTCAAATAATGCTTATGGAAGCGAAATACAATGAGCCAACGGGTTTAAGGCCCGAAGGTGGCAGGGTACTGGATGCGCCATTGGTGCGTATGAATATTCCTGATTTTATTACGCAAATAAAAGCGGAAGCTGCCTGGACTAACAGCGACCGTAATGCCATAACGGTGTATAAAACCGATGGATTAAGAATGGTACTGGTTGCCCTGCACAAAGGCGCTGTTATGGCAAAGCATACCGCGGCGGGAATTATTAGCGTACAGGTTTTTGACGGAGAAATTAATTTTACTACGGATGAGGAATCGGTAATACTGAAAAAAGAGGGGATGATAGCGCTGCATAAAGGCTTGCCGCATAGCGTAACCGCCTTGCAGGAATCGGTATTCCTGTTAACAGTAGCAACTTCCCCGGCAAAATAAAATTGCAGTTTTATAGTGATTGGATCTGGCGGATCATCTGGTTGGTGAACCCCCATTCATTATCGTACCAGGCCATTACTTTTACCAGGTCGCCATCTACAACCCTTGTCATTTCCAGGTCGGCAATTGCGGCAAACGTGCTTTTAATAATATCGGTAGAAACCAGCGGTTCATTGGAAACTGCGAGTACCTGTTTGTACCTGGCGCTGTTCGATTCTTCTGTGAGGATAGCATTAATTTCCTCTGCAGAAGTGTTCCTGGCAGCCACGAAGGTTATGTCTGAAATGGAACCAACCGGCACCGGGGTGCGTACGGCCACCCCGTCAAATTTTCCTTCTAAGCGGGGTAGCGCTTTTATAGTTGCTATTGCCGCGCCGGTGGAGGCAGGGGCAAGGTTTATTGCTGCGGCCCGTCCCATTCTTGGTTCGCGTTTAGAAGGAGCATCTACCAGGGCTTGGGATGCGGTATAAGCATGAACCGTGTTTAAGATGGCTTTTTTTATCCCTATTCTTCTGTCTATGATTTCTATGATGGGGCCAATGTTATTGGTAGTGCAACTGGCGCATGAAAACACAGCCATCTTACCGGCTTCGGTATTTACGCCATGCAATACCGTTGGGGTGTTTTTGCTTTTGGTTGGGCCGGATATAACTACTGTTTTTGCACCTGCCGCAATGTGTTTTTCGGCATCCTCCCGGTTGGTAAATAATCCTGTGCTTTCAATAACCACATCTATATCCAGGCTTTTCCATGGAAGCTGCGCCGGGTCTTTTTGAGAAAGAAAGCGTATTTTCTTACTCCCCACATATAAATGGTGATCCGCTATGTGTATATTATTTTCATATTTACCGTATACACTGTCGTACTTCAGTAAATAGGCGGCATTATCAATATGCATCAGGTCATTGATGGCTACAACTTCCAGTTCAGGAGTTTCCATCATTACCTTGAGGGCAGCCCTTCCTATTCTGCCAAAACCATTAATTGCTATTCTTTTCATGTTGATTACTTTTTCAGTTGATTACATGATGTAAAAGCAGTACAGGTTAGTGTTTTCGCTATTGCATGTTAACAGGGATTTCCGCTTTTATTCGGAGTTACCGGTAAGCTGAAAATTTTTGCTTTCTCCGTTTCCTTCTTTCCTTAAATGCACGGGCAATATGCCGGCCATATCACCAATAATATTAACCAGTTCCGTTCCTGCGGGGATCACGATTTTCGCATTCGTTTTAAGCGATGCTTCCAGCGTTTCTAACTTTTTTAAGAGTTGCGCGTTTCCTGTAAAATATTTGTCGGCAGCTTCATTCACCAGCATAATGGCTTCTGCTTCTCCTTCGGCGTGTAATACTTTAGCTCTTTTATAGCCTTCCGCCTCTTTAATTTTAGCCCGCTTTACACCATCGGCTACTGTTTCTGCCGCGGTAGCATAATCAACTGCCGCTATTTTTTCATTTTCTGCCTTTACTACTTTATTCATCGTTTCCTGCACATCCCGAGGCGGATCTATTTCTTTTAACTCGGTTCGTACTATAATAATTCCCCAGCTTGCCGTTTCGTTGCGCAGGGTGTTATGCAGTTCGGCGTTGATCTTTCCCCTCTCGCTGTTTGCCGATTTCAGGGTAAGCGTTCCTATAATGTTCCGGAGTGTTGTGCGGGCAAGATTAACGATCTGCAGTTTGTAGTTGTTTACGTTGTACTGAGAGCTTTTTACACTTTCTTCGGCTTCAACTACCCTGAAATACACCTGCGCGTCAACGCTTGCATTCAGATTGTCGTTTGTAATGATTTCCTGCGGCTGCGCGTCTACCATCTGTTCTGTTATATTTACGATATACATTTTGTCAATAAAAGGAATGATCCAGTGGAAGCCGGCATTGGCAAACTTGTTGTATTTTCCGAGCCTTTCAATTAAACCCCTGTGCGTTGGCCTTACTATCTTTATTCCCAGGAAGAAGAACATAATTACTGCTGCGATGATGATTACTGCTGGTGATACCATTGTTATGCTGTTTTGCTTTTTTATTACAATAAATACTACGGGAATATATGGAGATAAATGGTTGAAACCAATGAATATTCGCTTCGGGGTATAATTTGTTTGCCTCTAAAGGTAAGCTTATTTATGGGATAACAGCATAACAGCCATTGTGAAGTAAGGATCGGGTATTAAAAAGTAAGCATAAAGAATACAATGGTTTTATGCAAATGCTTCTTGTTTATGCATCATTTCGGAGAGCTTTTGCAGTTGCTTTGTAAAGCTTTCCATCATCCAGTCATCGTGTTTAACCAATGCAGCAGCGGCAGCAGCTTGCTCGTATTCCATCATCTCACCCAATCCAAAATGTGCTTCTGCTTTGTTTACCGCAATCCAAAATTTTTGTTCACTAATGATGCCTTCCTGTTCTTCGGTAACAGGAGTTATTGTTTCCCCGGCATGACTTTCCATATTGCTTATCTTTTTCAGGTCGTTTGCACACAGCTCCAAAACTTCTCTTCGTATGCGGTTGGCCCAAACCTGGTCAGCAATTTTATCTTCCTTTTTAGGATCAAGCATAGTAGTGTAATGACAATTTAATTATGCAACATAATGTTTTGATAATTTTTTATCAGCATGCTGCCGGGTGAATTTCCACTCTATCGTGCATTTGTTTTCATTTCTATCCTGAGTCCACTTTTCTAATGCTTCAGACAGCTTCT
>NZ_DATJEB010000030.1:0-91523 GCF_035497235.1 Agriterribacter sp. | reverse complement strand
AAACCACACCGTTAGCCGCCCTTGATCCATATAAGGAAGTTGACGCAGCATCTTTTAATATAGAGATCGTCTCTATTTCATCCGGGTTAAGCGCGCCAATGCTGCCGGTAATCGGAAATCCATCCACTACATATAGCGGATCGCTTCCCGCAGAAACTGATAATTGACCGCGAATTCTAACCGACATCCCCTGTCCGGGTTTACCCGTTGTTTGATTGATTTGAACCCCGGCCAAACGTCCCTGTAATTTTTGGGTCACTTGTGAAACGGGGATGTCTTTAAACTCTTCGGCACGTATATTCTGTACGGCTCCTGTTACCGATCTCCTGATCTGGTTACCATAGCCTACTACAACTACTTCTTCCAGGCCTTTCGTACCAACAGCCAAACTTATGTTTATGGTGTTGCGGCCATCAATGCCTGTCTCTTTGGTTTCGTAACCTACAAATGAAAAAACAAGCGTTTTGCCTGTTCCCGCATTTATGGAAAATTTACCATCGGTATCTGTTTGTGTGCTGATATTGGTTCCTTTAACGGAAACCGTTACACCTGGCAAGCCAGCAGAAGAACCTTCATCCGTTACTGTTCCGGTAATGGCTCGCTGCTGGGAAAATGCATACAATGAAAATAATGTTACAACCAGCAAGATTGAAAAACATTTAATGCAAGCAATGGCTTTTTGTCTCATAGCAATTTTTTAAAGTGAAGTGAATTTGGAAATTGATTTGTTCCGATATATAGCTGATGAAGCAGGCAATAGCATCCCTGTTAGTAAAATTCCATGATACTGCGTCCTGTTTTACATTTGTAAAAAACAGGGAGATCAATCTTACTAAAACATCCTGAAACGGATAGGTGTAAACAGGTATCTATTTCATGTACGCACTAAGAAGTATTCGGACTCTTAACCGGAGGCTCTTGTTTTGGCATAGCAATTAATTTTGGGGTAATGTAAAAAAATAAGTGTTTTTAAAACATTTAACTAAATGTAGGATCATTTTTTTGCATTACCATCCTGCACCTCCATGTGGTATCTTGTAGTATGCTGTATGCAGATTATTATATTATAGTTCGGTATACCTATTCAATTTTTACAATCCGGCGTCTGCACACTTTCCTGCGCCTTCCATGCCAGTGTGGAACCTGTGAAAAAAACCGGCCAAACTGGTATAAGCCGGTATCAGTAATGGCGCCGCCAAAATATTTTTATCGGAGAACCATGAGTTTTTGTTTTACAACTATACTAAGCTAAGTGTAAATTGTTAAGTTACACTTAACTTAGCACCGCGTTTCCGTTATGTCATTAATCACATTATTGAAGTAAGCTTATATGCTTAGCAAAAAATATTTTCGGCTATTCCTTTCCGTTATAGTACTGCTTGCGGTTATATATCTTTTGGGGCCGCACCCGTCAACGCCTGTATACAGTTCGGTTATGCCTGCCGTTCCGCACCTGCCAGCCGATCTGGAAAATGATATTAGCCGGAACGAAGCCAGGCATACGCTTAAGCCCAATAATGAAGCCAGGATAGTGTGGTATAATGATAGCCTTAAACAAAAAACGGAGTATGCTATCGTATATCTCCACGGGTTTTCTGCTTCGCAGGAAGAAGGCGCCCCCATTCATACCAATATTGCAAAGGAGTTTGGCTGTAATCTTTACTTATCAAGGCTTGCCGAACATGGCATAGATACTACGGATCCTATGAAAAACCTCACACCTTCCGAATACTGGGAAAGCGCCAAACGTGCGCTGGCTATTGGAAAGCAACTGGGGAAGAAAGTAATTCTGATGGGTACATCAACGGGAGGAACAAATGCCCTGCAGTTAGCGGCTACTTATGCAGATGATGTGTACGCGTTGATATTAATGAGTCCTAATATCGCTATTCATAACGATAAGGCATGGTTGCTGAATAAGCCCTGGGGTTTACAGATAGCCGGATGGGTTAACGGGAACGATTATATTATTTCGGAAGATACCCGGCCTGTTTATAAACAATACTGGTATGCGCAATACCCGCTGGAAGCCGCCGTGCAATTAGAAGAATACTTAGAAACCACTATGACGCCCGAAACATTTGCAAAAGTAAAACAACCCCTGCTGCTGCTGTATTATTATAAAGACGAAGTACACCAGGATAGCGTGGTAAGTGTGCCTGCCATGCTGAAAATGTTTGATGAACTGGGTACGCCAAAAGATAATAAAGTAAAACAGGCCATACCTAATGCGGGTAATCATGTATTGGGAAGCTATATACGGTCGAAAGATTTGCTGGGCGTTCAGCAGGCTGTTGAAAAATTCATGGAAAGAAAACTGCATGTACACAAAGCGGAGAACAATGCCATTGTTATAAGCACTACTAATGTGCAGATCAAAATCAGTGATCAAACGCCATAATTTTGATTACCTTTCTGGCGGTGATAAGCTAAGCATTATACTCCGAAAAGGACTTAATCAATTGGCTGGATTTATCAAGCTTTTACAAAACTTCTACTTAATTTTCAGTAGAAAGCCACCGTTTTCTATTTTTATTATTTGAGATTCAGCACCAGAAGAATATACATTTGCTGAAAAATTGCCTTCAATTGTGCTGTCACTAATACTTGTTATATTTAGTGTAGAAGGGCCAGCTATTCCTCCCGAATTATATTGTCTATAATTAGCATTGAGGTAATCCACGCTTTGGAATTTAAAAAGACTTATGGAGGCGAAGTTTGTCATATTCTGTTGGGATACAGGTGGGCCATAAAAGCCAACGGTTGGTTTTATCCCTGAAAAATAAACTTGCAAAGAAATATAATCTGGCAAAGTTGCTTCAACAGAAGGGGAAAAGACATGTGTGGAATCATTATTCACACCAGAATAGCCTTCCAGGAACCAAACATCAGGTGAATAGGATGGGCGATTAACTTTAGCATGTGCAGCACACATAGTCGGAGTTCCATTAATATCCGCCTTTAGATAATAGGGTGGTAATTCAACTTGGGTTTCTTCATGATGGTCTTTTTCGCATGAACATGCGCAAGCAAGCAAAAGAATAAAAAGGGCTGTATATTTCAATTTGGTTATACACATAAATAATTTTTTTAACATTTTACTCTCTAATCCAAAGCTGCCTTACATCATAAACATCATTTATTGGTCCACTATGAAGATAAGTAAGCCTTAAGCTATCCTTGTTAATGATTTGAATCCTCGTAGTGGCATATTGCCCTCCAAACCGTGATCCTGCAATCAATGTATCTACACCTGGTTTTGTCAAATGCGGCATCAGTTTAAATTTGGCAGTATCTGTTATGCTGTTCGGCCCATGCCAGTTCCAGGGTACAGAGTTTGGGCGCGCAGACTGCACAAGACCAATAGCATTTAAGCTATCCCAGAGAATATCATTAAAGCTGTTCCACCATATACGTGTCCTAATTATATATCCTGTAAAATTACTATGAGCAACAAAATTGCCGGACCTTAGATAATAGACATCCTCAGCGACATGATATGTTCCAAGAAATGATTTAACCTTATCATTGTCTTCAGGTGACGAAGTTGCGGGTGTATCTGTATCTTTTTTGCAAGCTAAAGTGAGTATACAACAAATTACAGCTAATATCCTTTTCATTTTATCAACTTTAACGCATTTAAGTAATTAATTATCCAATACAAATATATTTTCTTTTCTGGATACCTTCCAGTAAACAGATGTATTCCAAATTGTCTCAAAGCTGCCAATCTTTAATAAGATTGTTTTCACTTGAGACTACCAATCCTCAATGTTGGTAACCTTGAGATAGGACTTTAGAGGAGCATATTCCGTAAAGTTGCGGCAAATCATGGGTTTAGTATTACGCGGAAAAGCCACTACCTGTGGCTAAGCATCCAATGCTGTCCTGTTGCTTACATTCATCCCTTCTTTTTTCCGCTTATGTAGTTTAATCGCCTTGCTGTAACGTTTCCATAAGGAATCCGGTCACCTATCGGGTTAACTATAACTTATTTATTTCTTAAACATCAAAAAATGAAAGGAAGCTACTTTTTTTTACTGGCCGCTTTTTTACTGGCATTCTTATCGTGCAAAAAGGATCCGGTTACCGGCAATGGCAGCATACAAACACAGGAAAGAGATGTAAGCGCATTTACTAAAGTGGCCACACAGGGTTCTACCATCATTCATATTGTGCAGGGAACGGATTTTGAGGTGAAAGTCAAAGGCTATGCCAACCTGTTACCTTATCTTAAAACAACAGTAAATAATGGTACCTTATCTGTTCGTTACGAAGACACACGGAATGTGCGGAATGATAACTCAGAGGTATATATTACTATGCCGGTATTAACGGGTTTATCATCGAGCGGAAGCGGCGATATGCATGTTGCAGGCGAATTTAATAACAATACGAATTTTGACGTGTATATATCCGGTTCGGCCAATATAACCGTTGAAAAAGGTGCTGCAGAAAATTTTGTGTTGCGTAGTTCCGGAAGCGGCAGCTTTGATAGCTTCGGTTTTATTGCTCAACATGCTGATATTGCTATCTCCGGCAGTGGTGAGGCAGGAATAACAGTTGTTCAGAAACTTAAAGTAAAAATAAATGGCAGCGGCAGCGTATATTATAAAGGCGATCCTGCTACGGTTGATAATGATATCAGCGGCAGTGGAAAAGTGATAAAGCAGTGAAAGGGTAACTGTTAATAAGCAGATGAATAGTGAGTGGTTCCCCGGTTGTTTCGTAAAATAGCCGGGGTTTTTATTTTGGCAAAATCAGTAGCTACATCAGGGAACAAGTCAAAAACCGTTTGCAGTTAATACACTTCATTTGTGGAATCTCTTTTTATCCGCATCTCATTGCTGTTACAGGGCCCTGTTGTGAAACTTTATAAAAGTATTGCAAAAAATGCCGAGGTGGAAGTCCGCGAAGAAAAATGGCAGCAATGTAGCCATGTATTTTGTGCAGCCGGTAAGCTTTGAGGTCATAGAAGAATAAAGGTTCATCAATTTTTAATACGTGTAGTTGCGGCATTTATCAAAGGATTTGCTAACTTGCCCACTCCCTTAAACTTTGCCTGATGTCGGTACAACAGAACTGGGAAGAACAGAAACGAAAAAGACATTCTTTTTTTCACTCCTTATACGATTATGCCATGGGCATATTATGGTTGGGATTGGGACTGTTTTTTTTATTTAATAAGAAGCTGAATATTGACTGGATGAAGAGTGACCCTTTGATAGATACCCTTTTTGGCGGTGTGGGAATAGCTTACGGATTATTCAGGTTGTACAGGGGGTATCAGCGCAAATATTTAAAAAAATGAGTAGCATTAATTATATCTATACTATGTTGCGTGCGGGAATATATGCTATTACACTGTGTGTGCTGGTAAGCTGCAGCGGGGGAACGCATACAAAAACGATTTCGGGTAATGACGATCTTAAATCGGGTACTATCCATATAAGTGTAGATGAATCTTTTAAGCCCATTATAGATTCCCAGATCAGGGTTTTTATGTCTCAGTTTCCAGAAGCCACAATTATTCCTCATTATAAAGCGGAAGCGGATTGTTTAAGGGATTTGCTCAATGACAGTATCCGGATGGTAATTGTTACCCGCGGATTAAGTGAACAGGAAGTTAAATCTTTAAAAGATACCCTGAGGTTTACCCCTCCGTGGGGGAAAATAGCGACTGATGCTATATCTGTGATTGTGAACAATAAATCGGAAGATTCACTTTTTACAATGGGGGAAATCAGGTCTTTGATGAATGGTACCAGCGGGTACAGGCTTAATCCTGTATTAGATGGTAATGCCGCAACCAGCACCGTTCGTTTTATGATTGATTCGGTGCTTAAAGGTCAGCCTTTGTCGCCGGGGGTAACCGCTGCCAAAACAAGCCAGGGTGTAATTGATTATGTAGCTGAAAATGAGCATGCCATAGGTTTTTTGGGGGTAAGCTGGATAGGAAATCCCGATGATAAGCAGCAACTGGCTTTTCTTGCTAAAGTAAGAGTGGCATCTATAGAGGCGAGGAGTGATCCCGGCAAGTTTATAAAACCTTACCAGGCCAATATAGCTACCAACCGATACCCTATGGTACGGGGTTTGTATTATATTGTAAAAGAGAACTATAGCGGGCTGGGCAGGGGATTTACTAATTTTTTAAAGAGTGAAAAAGGGCAACTTATATTTCAAAGAGCGTATCTTGTTCCGTCCAATATGCAATTCACCGTCAGGTCGGCCCAAATAAAAGAAGAATAATATTTTTAATATATTTATTTACCAAAACCAAAATTTCAAATCAAAAATGATGAAGCACACAATCAGATTTATGGTAGCTGCTGTTGTACTGTGCAATGTTGCTTTTGCGCAATCAGTTGATGAAGGAAGAAAATTCTTTTACTACGAAAAGTATAATAGCGCAAAAGAAACCCTTGAAAAGGCACTTGCAGCAAAACCCGATGATGTGGACGCCGCTTATTGGTTGGGGCAAACACTAATTGAGTTAAATGATATGGCAGGTGCTGCAAAAGTGTATCAAACGGCTTTACAGGCTAAGGGCAGCGATCCCTTATTGCTGGTAGGCATGGGGCATGTTGAGCTGCTTCAGCATAAGGCTAACGATGCGCGTCAGCGCTTTGAAACCGCCATCAGCCTTACGAAAGGTAAAGAGATAAATATTTTAAACGCGGTTGGACGGGCTAATGTGGATGCGTCCGATGGAGATGCCAGATATGCCCTGGAAAAATTAAAACAGGCAACGGAAGTAAGGCGGTTTAAAGAGCCTTTAGTATATATTAATATGGGCGATGCGTACCGCAAATTATTAGATGGCGGCGCAGCGGTAACTGCTTACCAAAACGCGCTTTCGCTTGATCCTAAACTGGCGGAGGCCGAGTATAAGATTGGTAAAATTTATGTTACCCAGGGACAGGAGCAGGCCGCCATATTTCTGAAACACTATGAAGCGGCCATTACCCTTGATCCTGCTTATGCCCCCGCTTATTATGATTTATACTCCTATTGGTACTCCCGCGATGTTAATAAAGCAAGAGATTTTTTCGCGAAGTATAAAGCGAATACCGATTTTACACCTTCAGTTGAAGCGGAAGAGATAAGCCTGGTATATGCTTCGGGCGATTTTAAAGGAGCCATTACACGGGCGGATGAAAAGTTGCAAAAAGAAGGAGATAAGGCCAGCGCTAAACTGTACCGCGTAAAAGCATATGCATACGATAAATTAGGCGACTCCCTTAATGCCCTGCAAAATATGGAGCTGTTTTTTTCCAAGGCTGACTCCTCCCTATTTTTGCCCGACAATTTTGTGAAGATGGCAGAGATATCAGCTAAATTCCCTGATAAATTAGAGCAGGCCGACAGCTATTTTAATAAGGCCATCCGGATGGATACAGTTACCAAAGAAAGGGTAGCTTTTGCAACCGCGGCGTCTAATATGTATAAAAAAATAGGTAACAGGGCTAAATCTGCTAATTGGCTTACCAAAATACTGGCAATAGATACGGGCTACGGTAAATTAGAACTCTTTTATGCAGGATGGGAGAATTTTTATGGCGAACAATACCAGACAGCAGACAGCGTATTTTCTTTATATAAACAAAAATACTCCGATGATATGCAGGGCTACTATGGAGGCTTCCGTACAAAATGGGCAGTAGATTCAACGATGGAACAGGGGCTGCCTGTTGAAGATGCTATGAAATTTACGGAAATAGCGGGAGTAGATTCCATAAAAAATAAATCTTCTTTAATGCTGGCTTACGGCTACCTGGCAGGTTATAATGCCAACCAGCTAAAGGAATACGAAAAGGCAATCTTCTATCTTAATAAAATGATAAGCCTGGATCCTAATAATGTTGATGCAAAGAATAACAGGGATATATTGCAAAAAGCGTTAGATCGTCCGCAACCCAAAGCGGGAACGGCTAATAAAAGCAGTAATACGGCGCCAAAGCCGCAAAAAAAGTAAATGATAAATACTTATATATATTACCCCAAAACCAGTACTGGTTTTGGGGTTTATTTTTTAAAATACTGGTTATTAGGTAATGCTGCCTTATTTTTGCGGTTGGATTAATGCTACACTATACAGAAAGCGGAAATTTGCAGTTCCGTCTGGCAAATAATATATACTGCGCTTCCGTTTACTGTCGAAAAAAGTAATCTTAAGACGAGAATGATACCTTATTTTTTACTTCAGACCCTTCCGGCTTCTTCGGCTACAGATGTAAATAATTCATTTAATTACTTTCCTATTGCCCTGCAACTCCTTTTTGCGCTTGGGTTTGTGGTGGTTATGATGGGTGTAACCCATTGGCTGGGGCCAAAAAGAGGTACGGCAGAAAAGTTAGAAAATTTTGAAAGCGGTATCGAAATCAGTGGTAATGCCCGCCAGCCGCTTGCGGTAAAGTATTTCCTGGTAGCCATATTATTTGTGTTGTTTGATGTGGAAGTGATCTTTTTTTATCCTTACGCGGTAAATTTCAGGGAACTGGGTTGGGAAGGTTTTGTGGCTGTGCTTGCTTTCGTTGGTTTTTTTCTCGCAGGATTTTACTATATTATAAAAAAGGGTGCCCTGAAATGGGAAGATTAGTGGCAGTTTGTACTTTAAATTTTTAATTATGGCACGTCCGGTTCGGTTCAATATAACGCCTAAAGAAAGAGATCACCAGGGGCATATTGGCATAGCCGATGCTCCTGAAGGATACACGGGGGAAGGTTTTTTTACTACCAAACTCAGCGAAGTAGTTGGGCTGGCGCGTAAAAACTCACTATGGCCCCTGCCATTTGCTACCTCCTGCTGTGGTATAGAATTTATGGCTACTATGGGAGCGCATTATGATTTTGGCAGGTTTGGCTCGGAAAGAATGGGATTTACGCCCCGCCAGTGCGATATGCTGATGGTAATGGGTACCATAGCAAAAAAAATGGGCCCGGTATTACGACAGGTGTATATACAAATGTCGGAGCCCCGCTGGG
This sequence comes from Agriterribacter sp., assembly GCF_035497235.1. Taxonomy (GTDB): domain Bacteria; phylum Bacteroidota; class Bacteroidia; order Chitinophagales; family Chitinophagaceae; genus Agriterribacter. Next base: position 82,535 of record NZ_DATJEB010000030.1, on the reverse strand, counting down.
TAATAGCGGTAGGCGCCTGCGCGTCAAGCGGTGGTATTTTCGACAGCTATTCCGTATTGCAGGGTATAGACCAGATCATTCCCGTTGATGTATATGTACCCGGTTGCCCGCCCAGGCCGGAAGGTATATTAGACGGTGTGCTGGCCCTCCAGGAACTGGTAGGCAAAGAAAGCATCAGGCGCAGGAACGGGGAAAAGTATCAGCAGTTAATGCTGAGTTACGGGATACAATAATGAGAGGTAAGAAGTGGTAAGTAGTAAGTGGTAAATAGTAAGTAGTACCGCATTCGCGTATCATATTAAAAAACAGGAAGCATTATTATAAAGATTTTAGATGGAGTTAACCAACGATTATATTAAAAAACGTTTGATAGAAAAGTTTGGCGATGAAGCGGCCAACTTCACGGAACCATACGGTATGCTTACATTTGAGGTACCTAAAGCGCTTAATCTTAAGGTGCTTCAGTTTTTATATGATGATCCCGAATTAAGATTTCAGTTCCTTACCGATTTGCAGGCAGTACATTATCCTGATAATAAAGACAAAGAACTGGCAGTAGTATACCATCTCCATAATATCAGGGATAATGTGCGTATACGCTTTAAAATATTTACCGCTATCGGGGCGCCGGATGTATATACCGCCACGCAGTTATACGCCTGTGCTAACTGGATGGAAAGAGAGACCTATGATTTTTTTGGTGTTCATTTCGTAGGGCATCCCGATCTTAAACGCATACTGAATGTGGAAGAGATGGATTATTTTCCGATGAGGAAGGAATACCCGCTGGAAGATCAGACAAGGGTTGATAAAGACGATGAAATGTTTGGCAGATAAGACGCGATGAAGCAGCGATTAAATCAATACAAGAAAATGCCCGTAAGGGTAATGTATGACAGAAGATGTATTACAATATAGCAGTGAACAAAATATAAAGCTGCCCGATGGTTCCATTGAAAAGCAAACCACTACGCTTAACCTGGGGCCCACGCACCCTGCAACGCATGGCGTTTTTCAGAATATCCTGGAAGTAGACGGGGAGCGCATTGTATCGGCCGAGGCAACGGTAGGCTATATTCATCGCGCGTTTGAAAAAATTGCGGAACGGCGGCCCCTCTACCAGATCACTACGCTTACCGACAGGCTGAACTATTGTTCAAGCCCTATTAATAATATGGGCTGGCACATGACCTGTGAGAAATTGCTGGGTGTGCAAACGCCTAAACGTGTAGATTACCTGCGCGTTATTATTATGGAGCTGGCCAGGATAACTGATCATGTTATCTGTAATTCGGTAATAGGTGTAGATTCGGGTGCGCTTTCGGTATTCCTGTATGTAATGCAGTACCGTGAACTGGTATATGAGATATATGAAGAGATATGCGGATCGCGGCTTACCACCAATATTGGCAGGATAGGCGGCTTTGAAAGAAACTTCAACGCTACCGCCTGGCAAAAATTAGACAAGTTTTTAAATGAATTTCCCGCTGCTTTAAAGGAATTTGAAAACCTGCTGCAGCGCAACAGGATATTTATAGACCGTACGGTGGGCGCCGGGCCAATAACCGCCGAACGCGCATTGAACTATGGCTTTACCGGGCCTAACCTGCGTGCCTCGGGCGTAGATTATGATGTAAGGGTGCATACCCCTTATAGCAGCTACCAGGATTTTGAATTTAATATCCCCGTAGGTACTACGGGTGATGTGTACGACCGCTGGCTGGTGCGTAACCAGGAGATGTGGGAGTCTTTAAAAATTATACGGCAGGCATACGAAAAGATACAGCAGTTCAAAGGCGAAGCATCCGAAGTATACCATGCCAATGTGCCGGAATATTATCTTCCTCCCAAACAAGACGTATATACGAAAATGGAGGCTTTGATCTGGCATTTTAAAATTATTATGGGAGAAACCGAAATTCCGGTGGGTGAAGTATATCATAGCGTGGAAGGCGGCAACGGAGAACTGGGTTTCTATCTGATCAGTGATGGCGGAAGAGCGCCTTACCGGCTCCACTTCCGCAGGCCCTGCTTTATTTATTACCAGGCCTACCCGGAATTGATTAAGGGTTCCATGCTGGCCGATGCTGTAGTAATATTGAGCAGCCTGAATTTGATTGCAGGAGAAATGGATGCGTAGGAAATGTGGAAATGCCTGCCCGACTGAACAGGCGGGTGAAAATGGGCAACGTAAGCGCATTGGCGTCTCGTTAAGCAGATTGGCAGAACCGGTGTTAGATTATATTCGGTAGGTGAAGCAAGGGAAGAAAGCGGTCGGTACGCAACGAAGGAGCGTCAAGACCGTATGCAGGAATTTAAAAACCTGCCGGCCGGCAGGCTGGCTTGAAAACTTGAAAATGGAATTTTCGGAAGAAAGATTAAAGAAAGTAAGCGAGATCATTGCGCGCTATCCCGAAGGGAAACAGAAAAGCGCCTTATTGCCGGTGCTTCATATGGCGCAGGAACAGTTGGGCTGGCTGAGTACCGAAGCGATGGATTATGTGGCTTCTTTGCTCAACCTGGAACCTATTGAAGTATATGAAGTAGCCACTTTTTATTCGATGTATAACCTGAAACCGGTGGGCAAATACCTCTTTGAAGTATGCCAGACCGGCCCATGCATGATCAATGGCAGCGATGATATTATTGCTTATATTGGCGAACGCCTGGGCATTAAACCGGGCGAAACAACGGCAGATGGGTTATTTACATTGAAAACAGTGGAATGCCTCGGGGCATGCGGGTACGCGCCTATGATGCAGTTGGGCAAATTCTATAAAGAGCATCTTACCAAGGCTAAGGTAGACGCGATTATTGAAGAATGCAGGAATAATGCGGCGGTGAATAGTTAGGAGAGAGGAGGGAAGTGAGAAGTGAGTAGTGAGAAGTTTTACACAGCACTATGAAGACCAAGATCCGGTAGTAATGAGTTTTAATATGCGGTTATGAAAGATGCACGTTTAAACTTTAAGCTAATTGCAATTATGCTTTCAGTAGCAACTGTAATTTGTTTGGTATTATCAAAATTGGTGAAAGGAGAAGAAATAACTGGTGTTTTTAGAATAGCAGGATTGATATTTTTAAGTACAACAATTATACAGGTTGTTATTTTTGGCTTGTATCCTGCTCTTTATAAAAATAAAAGACAGGTGAAATAAAAAAAATTAAGCGATGTAAAATATAGTATCGCTGATTATAATATGGGTAGAAAATTATTATTAGAATATGCGGGAGTTGAAGGTATCCGCTACTACGATGCCTACCGTAAAAATGGTGGCTATACCAGCGTGGAAAAAGCGTTTAAGGAAATGACGCCTGAATCTATAGTGGAAGAAGTGAAAAAAAGCGGCTTACGTGGCCGTGGCGGTGCTGGTTTTCCTACCGGGTTAAAATGGAGTTTTATTGCCAAACCCGAGGGCGTTCCGCGCCATCTGGTATGTAATGCCGATGAAAGCGAACCGGGTACTTTTAAAGATCGCTACCTGATGGAATTTATTCCGCACCTGCTGATAGAAGGATTAATTGTTAGCTCCTTTGCCTTAGGCAGTAATGCCACATATATTTATATACGTGGTGAATATGCCTGGATACCCGATATACTGGAGCAGGCTATCGCGGAAGCCAAAGCCAATGGCTGGCTCGGTAAAAATATTTTGGGTACCGGTTTCGATTGTGAAATATATGTACACCGCGGCGCCGGCGCCTATATATGCGGAGAAGAAACGGCCCTCATCGAATCGCTCGAAGGCAAAAGAGGCAATCCGCGCATTAAGCCTCCATTTCCGGCAATAAAAGGTGCATGGGACAGACCCACTGTGGTTAACAATGTGGAAACCCTGGCGGCTATTGTGCCTGTTATTAATATGGGTGGCGAAGCCTATTCTAAAATTGGCGCAGGGCGTTCAACGGGTACCAAATTAATTTCGGCCTGTGGTAATATTAATAAACCCGGCGTGTACGAAATTGACATGACCATTAGTGTGGAAGAATTTATTTTTAGCGATGAATATTGTGGCGGTGTACCCAATGGTAAAAAACTAAAAGCCTGTATACCGGGTGGTTCTTCCGTTCCTGTTTTGCCGGCTAACCTGTTATTAAAAACCGCTAAAGGCGAAACCCGCTATATGAACTACGAAAGTTTGAGCGATGGTGGCTTTGCTACCGGCAGCATGATGGGAAGCGGTGGTTTTGTGGTACTGGATGAAGACCAGTGCATAGTAAAACATACCTATACCCTGGCGCGGTTTTACCGTCATGAAAGTTGCGGGCAATGCAGTCCATGCAGGGAAGGCACAGGCTGGATGGAAAAAATTTTAAAGAACATAGATACAGGTAAAGGGAAGATGAGCGATATAGATTTATTGTGGGATATACAGCGTAAAATTGAAGGCAATACCATTTGTCCGCTCGGTGATGCGGCGGCATGGCCCGTAGCAGCGGCTATCCGTCATTTCCGTGATGAGTTTGAATGGCATGTACGTCATCCCGAAGAATGCCTGAAAAGGAATTTCGGACTGGCGCATTACGCCGACCCGAGGGAAGCTGTAAATGTCTAACCCGGCTTTTCCTGGATGATTTTCTCGCAGCGCTCGCAAAGGAGCAGCGAATAAAGCTAACTTATGACAGAAAATGAAATTGCTACATTAGCATTGGATATTGCTTTTAAGATTCACCGGTAGTATGCTCCCGGGCTTTTTGAAAGTGTGTATGAAGAAGTTTTCTGTTATGAATGGAGTAAAACGGGCATACCCTATAAACGGCAGCAGGGAATTCCATTAGTTCATGACCAAATTAAACTCGAGGTGGGATTCAGGGCTGATGTTGTTATTGAAAATAAAATTATAATAGAAATTAAGAGCATTGAAACATTAGCAGATATACACTTTAAACAATTATTAACCTATTTAAAGCTTTCAGATATTCGATTAGGGTTGTTGATTAATTTCAATGTGGTGTTACTTAAAACGGGAATTCATCGCATAGCGAATAAATTATAAAACGCTGCGCCCGCTTTTCGTTGCGTTCGCCGCGTGAAACAAGTGAAACATAAACTATGGCTGAAGAAAAAAAATTATTTAAGGTTACCATAGACAACATTACCGTTGAGGTAGAACCGGGTACAACCATCCTCAATGCCGCAAGGCAAATTGGAGGCGAGGTAACGCCGCCCGCTATGTGCTATTACTCCAAATTAAAAGGGAGTGGCGGTAAATGCCGCACCTGCCTGGTGGAAGTGGCGGCCGGTTCAACGGCAGACCCCAGACCCATGCCCAAATTAGTGGCATCGTGCAGAACCACCGTAATGGATGGAATGATTGTTAAAAACATTACCAGCGAAAGAGTATTGGATGCGCGAAAGGGCGTAGTGGAATTTTTATTGATCAACCACCCGCTCGATTGTCCTATTTGCGATCAGGCCGGCGAATGCGATTTGCAGGATCTGAGCTATGCGCATGGCACAGAAGGCACCCGTTTTGAATTTCAGAAAAGAACCTTCATAAAACATAACCTGGGACCCTATATTCAACTGCACATGACAAGGTGCATCCTGTGTTACCGTTGCGTATACGTAGCCGACCAGCTAACCAATAAAAGAGTGCATGGCATATTAGACAGGGGCGATCAGGCGGAAATTGCTACCCATATTGAAAAAGCGCTGGACAACGATTTTATAGGCAACGTAATTGATGTTTGCCCTGTAGGCGCTTTAACAGACCGTACCTTCCGTTTTAAAAACCGGGTATGGTTTACCAAACCGGTGAAAGCACATCGCAATTGCAGCAAATGCTGCGGTAAAGTACATGCCTGGTTAAGAGGTGATGAGATTCTGAGGGTAACCGGCCGCAAAGATCAGTGGGGAGAAGTGGAAGACTGGATTTGTAATGAATGCCGGTTTGAAAAAAAGGATATCCGTGATTGGGAAATTGAAGGCCCTGCTGATATTAACCGCCATTCGGTAATATCCCAGGGACACTATGCCGGGAAAGTGGGAACAACAAAGCCCAATGAAACATTCAGCAAAATAATGAAAGGCAGGCAGCCTAACCTGTTAATGGATATACACAGTGTAAGTGAGGTAAATCCACCGGAACTTAACCTGGCAGCCATACCGGGTCCGGCGCATTCTACCGATTTTGAGCAAAAGAAAGAAATAAATGATAAGCCATCACCGGCAGCAAAAGAAAAGAAATAAAAATAGTGAAGCGACCGATCCGTGGTAATATGATTCAACCAATTGACAGACTATTAGAATACAAAAACTTATGACATTACTCGCTTTTGATTGGGCTTTTACGCTGGAAAAAGTGATATTAATCGCCATTATAATTACCGTATCATTAGTAGTGGCTATGTATGCTACTTACGCCGAACGGAAAGTAGCCGGCTTTATGCAGGACAGGCTTGGTCCTAACCGGGCGGGCCCTTTTGGACTGTTGCAGCCACTGGCAGACGGGTTAAAACTGTTTTTCAAAGAAGAGATCATTCCCAGTAATTCCAGTAAGTTTTTATTTATCCTCGGTCCTTGCTTGGCCATGCTTACCGCCATGATGACATCGGCGGTAATACCCTGGGGCGGTAAAATAGAACTGGGTGGCCGCATGGTAGATTTGCAGGTAGCAGACATTAACATTGGCATCCTGTATATTTTTGGTGTAGTAAGTTTAGGTGTGTATGGTATGATGATAGGAGGCTGGGCAAGCAATAATAAATATTCTTTAATGGCGGCATTACGGGGTGCCAGCCAGGCTATCAGTTACGAACTGGCCATGGGGCTTTCGCTTATAGCATTACTTATGCTCACAGGATCGCTCAGTTTAAGAACCATCACCGAACAGCAGATACAGGGTAACTGGTGGAACATCGTTTACCAGCCCTTAGGTTTTTTGCTGTTCTTTATTTGTTCGCTGGCAGAATGTAACCGCGCTCCATTTGATTTACCCGAAGCGGAAAGCGAACTCAATATGGGGTATCACCAGGAGTACTCCTCTATGAAGCTGGGCTTTTTCCTCTTTTCCGAGTATATTAACATGTTTATCAGTTGTACTATTATAACTACATTATTTTTGGGCGGGTATGATATGCCTTTTGTAGATGAGGCGAAACTTTCGGGTATTACAGCGCTGCTGGTTGGATTACTGGCATTATTCGGCAAAACCTTTATTCTTATTTTTATTTTCATGTGGATAAGATGGACCTTGCCAAGATTCCGTTACGACCAGTTAATGAACCTGGGCTGGAAGGGGCTTATTCCGCTGGCTTTATTGAATATGGTGATAACCGGGGCGGTAGTATTGTTATTTACAATGAAATAGCATTGAATTAGTTGGGTGGTATAGCTGATAAAAATACTTTTGTACAACTTTTAAAACTTCCTTTACGGAAGAATCAAAGGAGTAAATATGGATGCGTTAACACAAAGAGCCAAAATGGTTGACCGCAGGCCGATGAACTGGCTTGAAAAGATATACCTGTGGGAGATATTTAAGGGGATGGCTATTACACTGAAACATTTCTTTAAAAAGAAAGTTACCATACAATACCCTGAGCAAACCCGTCCCTTTAGCCCGGTATTCAGGGGGCTGCAGGTATTGAACCGCGATGAAGAAGGAAGAGAAAGGTGTACCGCCTGCGGACTTTGCGCTGTAGCTTGTCCGGCAGAAGCTATTACCATGGAGGCTGCTGAACGTTTACCAGGCGAAGAAAATTTATACAGGGAAGAAAAATATGCGGCCAAATATGAGATCAATATGTTGCGCTGTATTTTTTGCGGGCTGTGCGAAGAAGCCTGTCCTAAAGATGCCATTTATTTAAGTGAAACTTTTGCACCTGCTAATTATAACCGCAAGAGTTTTATTTATGGCAAATCCGACCTTCTTATTCCCGATCCGGTTACCCAACCGGAGGAATATGCCAGGGCAAAAGGGCTTATAGATAAAAAGAAAAATCTTACATCCTGAAATATACCAAAACGAACGAATTAAAATAATGGGAATAACACAGCTTCTTTTCTGGTTCCTTACTATATTAACACTTGGCAGTGCACTGATGGTTATTTTCAGTAAAAACCCCGTATACAGTATACTGTGGCTGATTGTAACTTTCTTTTCTATTTCGGGGCATTACGTGTTACTCAATGCACAGTTCCTGGCCATTGTAAATATTATTGTATACGCAGGCGCTATTATGGTGCTTTTTCTTTTTGTAGTAATGCTTATGAATCTTAATATGCCCGCTCCGCCATTAAAAAAGAAATGGCTGAAATTTGCGGGTGTACTATCCGGAGGCAGCCTGCTGCTGGTATTGATAGCTGCTTTAAAAGATACGGAAGCCATGCGCCGTGAAGTAGTCATGCAAACGGGCGATATAGGACTGATCAATAATTTGGGAATGGTGTTATTTAAAGATTATATATTGCCGTTTGAAATAAGCAGCGTGCTTTTTTTAAGTGCCATGGTAGGGGCAGTAGTAATAGGGAAGAAGAGTTAGGGGTAAGTGATAAGTAGTAAGTGTGGGGCAGTGTGCCTATACATTTTGTAATCTAAATCCTGAGCCCTGGAACTTGTAACCTGCAACCTGTAACTTGTAAAGAATATGACCATCAATCATTATATATTTTTATCCGTGGCGTTGTTTTGCATCGGCATCATAGGGGTATTAACCCGCCGCAACATGATTATTATTTTTATGTGCGTGGAGCTTATGCTTAATGCGGTTAATTTGCTGCTGGTGGCATTTTCAAAAATGCATTACCTGTCCGCTTCAGTTTTTGACGCGGCAACAAAAGCAGGAACAGACGCGCAGTTGTTCGTGTTTTTTGTGATGGTAGTGGCTGCTGCCGAAGTAAGCGTGGGGCTGGCAATTATTGTGATGATGTACCGGAACACCCATTCCATTGATGTGAATTTTTTAAACAGACTAAAACATTAAACGTGCAGGAAGTAAATCAGGGCTTTTCTTTATTTATTTTTTGTAACTGATCTGATATGAGTAAATTAGTTTACCTGGTTCCCCTCTTTCCGCTGATGGGCTTTCTGATCAACGGTCTGGCAAGGAAAAGTTTATCCAAATCACTCACCGGCATTATTGGCAGTGGGGTTATACTGGCTTCTTTCATTATCAGCGTTATCCTGTTTTTTGAAGTAAAAGCGGGACACACCGGTGTGGTACAGCTTTTTGATTTTATTTCCATTGGGTCATTGCAAATACCCTTTGCTTTCCAGGTAGACCAGTTGTCTGCTATATTTATGCTTATTATAACGGGTGTGGGTTTTTTGATTCATGTGTACTCAACCGCTTACATGCAGGAAGAAACCTCCGCTCATTATGCCCGGTATTTTTCCTTTCTCAATCTTTTTGTGTTTTCCATGTTGCTGCTGGTGCTTGGCGCCAACTATCTCATAATGTTCATTGGCTGGGAAGGCGTAGGGCTGTGTTCTTACCTGTTGATAGGATACTGGTTTAAGAACAAGGACTTTAGCACCGCGGGAAGAAAGGCATTTATTATGAACCGCATTGGCGACTTCGGATTCCTGCTGGCAGTATTCTGGATGATCCAGCATTTTGGCTCTTTAAATTTTGCAGATGTATTGGGTAAGGCCGCCGGCATGCCATTAAATGATACCGTGCTGGTGGGCATAACCCTGCTGCTTTTTCTTGGTGCCGTTGGCAAAAGCGCTCAAATACCTTTATATACCTGGCTGCCCGATGCTATGGCCGGACCTACACCCGTATCGGCACTCATACACGCCGCCACCATGGTTACCGCCGGTATTTACATGATAGCAAGAAGCAATATTTTATATACGCTGGCTCCCACTACGCAGGGGGTAGTGGCTATAGTTGGACTGGCTACTGCTATACTTGCAGCATCTATTGCGTTAAAACAAAATGATATTAAAAAAGTATTGGCTTATTCTACCGTAAGCCAGTTGGGCTATATGTTTTTGGGTTTAGGCGTTGGTGCGTATACCGGGGCTGTATTTCATGTAATGACGCATGCTTTCTTTAAGGCATTATTATTTCTTGGCGCAGGTGCTGTTATACACGCTATGCACCAGGAACAGGACATGAGAAAAATGGGCGGACTGAAAAAACATTTACCCACTACGCACTGGACCTTTTTAGTGGCCTGTATTGCCATTTCGGGTATTCCACCGCTTAGCGGTTTCTTTTCTAAAGACGAGATATTAGCCGCGGCATTTTCTGTAAATAAAATTTACTGGATCATTGGTGTGCTGGGCGCGGTACTTACGGCGTTTTATATGTTCCGGCTGTATGCCACAACTTTCCTTGGAAAATTCAGGGGAACACAGGAGCAGGAACAGCACCTGCATGAAGCGCCCAAAGCAATGACATGGCCCCTGATCATTCTTGCGGTGCTGTCTGCCGTTGCCGGACTTATTGGCATCCCGGCAGTATTGGGCGGAACACATGAACTCGACCATTTTCTTTCGCCTGTTTTTGCCGGTTCCGTTGCGCTGCAACATGCGCCTCACCTGGATCACGCAACAGAATACCTGCTGATGGGTGTTTCCGGAGGACTGTCGGCGCTTGCCATATTATACGCGGTAAGCCGGTTCAGCAAAAAGCCGGATATGGAGCCTGCAACGGGTTTTGGCAAAGTGCTGGAAAACAAATGGTATGTAGATGAGCTGTATAATACGGTTATTGTTCAGCCATTGCGCAGCTTATCTTTACTATTGAACAATGTAGTGGAAAAACTGGGGATAGACGGTATCGTAAATGGCGTGGGTAAACTGGTAAACTATGGCGGCCGTCAGTTACGGTTGCTGCAAAACGGGCAGGTGGGTGCGTATATTTTAATGATGGTGGTGGCAGTGTTGATTTTATTCATTATTCAATTGTTTGTACTATAAGCTATGAACCCTAATGACGTTTTAATTACATTTCCGGAATTGCTGATATGGTTTCCCCTGCTGAGCGGACTGATAGCCTTTTTTCTGGTGAAAGGCAACAGCGCGAAACAATGGGCGGTCATTTCTTCTTTCATTACGGTTGCTATAGTAGCTGCCAGTTTCTTTTTTACCGATAAAAATTATTTCCATTTTAATAATGTAAGCTATGTGTGGATGCCTTCCATCGGCAGCAGCTTCGCGCTCATGTATGATGGCATGGGACGTATGCTTTGTTTGCTGACCGCCCTTGCTTTCCCGCTTGCTTTTTTAACTACTTATAATACCAGCTATTCAAAGCCCAATAATTTTTATGGCTTGATGCTGCTGTCCCAAACGGGTTTAATGGGTGTGTTTTGCGCTATGGACGCGCTGGTATTTTACTTCTTCTGGGAGCTGGCTATTATTCCTATCTATTTCCTGGCCTCACAATGGGGGGGCGAAAAACGCATACAGGCAACATTCAAATTTTTTGTATACACTTTTGCAGCATCACTGTTATTAATGGTGGGTATCATTTACGTATACCTGCATACGCCCGACAGTAGTTTTTCGATTCACTCTTTTCTGAAAGCAAAGCTTCCTCCAGGCGGGGAGAAACTGGTTTTCTGGCTGTTCTTTGCCGCCTTTGCTGTAAAAATGCCCCTGTTTCCGTTTCATACCTGGCAGCCCGATGCCTATGAGCAGGCCACAGCACCGGTTACTATGATCCTGAGCGGGGTAATGGTAAAAATGGGTGTATTTGCCCTTATCCGCTGGCTGATACCCGTGTTCCCTTATGCTACCGGGCTGTTTACTAATATCGTTATCGGGCTTTCGGTGGCGGGTATGGTTTACGCTTCCTGCGTTGCATGGGTGCAGGATGATCTGAAGCGCCTGGTTGCCTATTCTTCTATTGTGCATGTAGGACTAATGTGCGCTGCTGTATTTGCAGGCAATCAAAGCGGAACCGAAGGCGTAATGCTGCAAATGTTCAATCATGGTATAAACATTATTGGGTTGTGGATAGTAGTGGAGCTGATAGAAAAACATTTTGGTACGAGAAAGATTTCGGAACTGGGTGGAATAGCATCCAGCGCACCGGTACTTACCGTTTTTTTAGTGATCATTGCCCTGGCTAATATTGCTTTACCGCTCACAAACGCTTTTGTGGGCGAATTTTTAATGTTTAACGGGCTGTTCGTGTATGGAAAATGGACCGCGGCTATAGCATTAACAACTATAATTCTATCGGCAGTTTATACGCTGAACATGGTGCAAAAAGTATTTTACGGCAATACCAATAGCCTTACCGCATTAGGTGCAGGCATGGTAAAAGGCAGCGCTGCCGCTGCGCTAACGGTTGTGGTGATCATCATTCTTTTACTGGGCGTGTATCCCAAACTGTTATTAGACCTCACAAAAGATACCGTAAATGTATTTATGAACCGGATAATGGGATTGTAGGGGTAAGATGGTAAGATGGGGAGGCGTTTAAAAAATAGAAACAACAACTTGAAAAGGGTTTATTTAATATTATGAGTTCAATTATTTTATCGGCGTTATGGGGCGTGGTAATGATGTTCAGTGGAATTTTTCTGAAAAAAAAGTCCCTGGCAAAGTATATTGCCCTGGTAGGAATAATTGGCCTGCTGACGGTTAATTTTCTTGAATATTACAATATTTGGTATATCTACGCAGATATTGGACAAATGCTGAAATTTACTCCTTTCGGCCAAATTTTCAACGCTACTGCTTTTGCCTGCACGTTGCTCTTTTTTATACTAAATGCAAGAGAGTTCGAGGCGATAGGTCCGGATGTATATGAATACTACGCTTTGATCTTTTTTGTGCTTTGCGGTGTATGTATAGCAGTTTCTTTCAATACGCTGCTGATGCTGTTTCTTGGAATTGAAATTATTACTATCCCATTATATATACTGGCGGGCAGCGACAAGCGGAATCTTAAAAGCAATGAAGCCTCGCTCAAATATTTTTTGATGGGCGTTTTTTCTACGGGTATCATGCTTATGGGCATCGCTTTTTTATACGGGGCTACCGGCACTTTTTATATTGAAGCTATGAACCTGGGTATTGCAGGGCTGCAGCCTATGATGGTTATCGGGATTGTGCTGCTGATGGTGGCCATGTCATTTAAAGTAAGTGCGGCACCTTTTCATTTTTGGGTACCCGATGTATATGATGGCGCTCCTACGGCGGTTACTTCTTTTATGGCTACAATCGTTAAGGTGGCGTCCTTTATGGCATTCCTTCATTTATTTGATAACGCCTTTGGTAAAATTCATGCTGAGTGGCAGTTATTGATTGCCTTACTTACCGCTGCTACCTTATTCATAGGAAATATTACCGCAGTTTTTCAGCAAAGTGTAAAACGAATGCTGGCCTACTCAAGCGTTGCGCATGCCGGTTTTATGCTGTTTGCCTTATTTGGATTAAATACTTTTGCCAGGGAAGGGCTGATATTATATACTGCGGCTTACAGTTTGGCTACCATAGGAAGCTTTGCCGTATTGGCCAAAATGAAAGACTTTTCCTTAGAGGGATTTAACGGACTGGGCAAAACACAGCCCTTGCTTGCCTTAACGAATACTGTTTTCCTCCTTTCCCTTACAGGTATTCCCTTAACTGCCGGCTTTTTTGCCAAGTATTATATGCTTATGGGCGCTGTAAAAAGCGGCAACCACTTATGGCTGGTTATTTTTGCCGTATTAATGGCTGCCATAAGCGCTTATTACTATTTCCGTGTTATTCAGTCTATGTATTTCAAAGATGGCAACGCGCAGATAACACCGGTTTCTCCTGCTTTTAAGATTACTTTGTGTATTACCGCTGCGCTGATTATTCTTTTAGGCATGTTCCCCCATTTGCTGTTAAAGGGACTGTATTATTAAAAATACCTGTTCCGTTCATCACAAGCCATTTTGCAGATGGAATATGTATCCGTAATTTTAAATTACATTATGCAGGCATGAATATAAAGGATACCATTGCGCTGGCTTATAAAACCGTTCGGGGCAACAAACTGCGTACCGGCATTACCGTTGCCATTATTGCATTTGGTATAATGGCGCTGGTAGGTATTATTACCGCCATACAGGCAATGAACTCCAGCTTAAAAGACAGTTTTGCTACTATGGGTGCCAACTCCTTTAGCATCCGGTTCAGGGAAAGGCAGATACGTTTTGGAGACGGGGGAGGAGATGTTACCAAAACCAGCAGCAGCACCAATAAAAAAATCAAAAAATCAAATAGCGGCAAGCCTATAACCTATGAGCAGGCTAAAGCTTTTAAAGCGCGGTATAATTATCCTGCAAAAGTAAGTATAGGGCTGGGTGGCGTAGGCTCCCAAACTATTTTCTTTGAGAATAAAAAAACCAACCCCAATGTACGCGTGTCGGGAGGAGATGAAAACTACTTTACTTTAAATGGTTACGAAGTGGAGTATGGGCGCGATTTTAACCGCTTAGATATTGAAAGCGCAAGAAATGTATGTGTACTGGGCTATGATGTAGCTAAAAAATTTTTTGGCGACAGGGTAGAACAGGCATTGGATAAAGTGATAAGAGTAGGTGCTAATAAATTCAGGGTGATTGGGGTTTTAAAAAGCCGGGGAAGCAGTTCCTTCATGCAGGCCGATAATGCGGTATTTACTACCTACAATACCCTGCGGCGTTTATTTTCTGTAGGGAATGCTTCCTATTATATTGGCGTTCAGGTAAGCAATGTAAACCAGTTGAATGATGCTATTGGGGAAGCGGAAGGCGTATTTCGCCCTATCCGGAATCTTACTACTACGGAACAAAGTAATTTTTATATTGATAAAAGCGATGCATTAGCCGAAACCTTTATTGGCCTGCTGGGAAGCATTTCATTAGCGGCGGGCGGCATCGGGTTCATTACCCTTGTAGGAGCGGCCATAGGGCTAATGAATATTATGCTGGTAGCGGTAACGGAAAGAACAAAAGAAGTAGGATTAATAAAATCTCTTGGCGGTAAAAAGAAGGATATCCGCCAGCAATTCCTCTTTGAGTCCATACTCATCAGCTTAATGGGGGCTGCTATTGGTATTATATTAGGTATTATTGTGGGCAACCTGGTGGGTATGCTGATGAAGGTGCCGTTTTTTGTGCCCTGGTTATTGATACTGATCGCTATCCTTATTTGTTCCGCAGTAGGTTTGGCGGCAGGTATATACCCGGCATGGAAAGCTTCTAAATTAGATCCTATTGTGGCGCTCCGCTACGAATAGCAAAAGCGCCGCCATTAAAATTGCACTAAATAATAACCGGGCTGTTACCGTTTAAAAATTTCTACCAGGTTTGAAAAAGCCTATTTTCCCGGATCCAGTATTTCGGTAATCCGGTCATTCACATCCTGCAAATGATACTTAGTCATCCTGTCGCCCGTAGCCGGTAATACTGCTTTTATTTCTGCCTGTAAAGCACGCAGGTTACCTTTCAGCACCGAAATAATATCGCTTTTCCGGGTATCCGTCATAGCCGCAGGAGCACCAATGCGGAATGAAATACCTCCTAACGGAGATATAGCCGCCGGGTTAATGATTTGACCAACCCTTTCTACATAAGATTTTTGCAGGTTACGCCGGTATATATCAATCGGTTTTCTTGCGCTAAGTTCGGTCCATACACCCTGCTTCAGCTCATTCAGCATATCGGCTGCTTTGTAAGCATCGGTATGAAGTTCGGCTTCCATGCTAAGCAGTTTGCTTATGGTGCTGGTGCTGATAATACGGCTTAAAACGGCATCCTGCCTGCTGCTCACCACCGATATGCCTGTATTGCCAATGCGGTTAAGGATGTCGGTACTGATAAGCCACTGCGGGGTAACGAATAATTGTTTGATCAAAAAAGCCATTGCTTCTTTTTGAACGGCTTTTGGCGTATAGGCGTATACGGGTCCATGTTGCTCCACGGTTTTAGGTGTTTCATATATGCCGCCTATATTTTTAGCGGCATGACCCATATACCGTCCGTACTGGGTGGTTAGCTGGGTATATAAATCCGAAAGGTTTTGATAATCCGTATTTGCTTCTTTTGTCCATTCCATTAGGTTGGGAACAATGCGCTGCAGGTTCTTAATACCATAGGCACCCGCTTTCATGGCGTTATCACCAAGGTCCTCATTTTGTGAGCGCGGATCATCGGCATTCGATTCTGTGCCAAACCAAAGTCGTTTATCCTGTAATTTTTCTATGGTCAGTTTATTTAAAACAGGTATTTCCGACTCCGGCGTGGCAGCCGCTGGAAACCACCTGTAGCCCCATTCTATAGCCCATTTGTCATAATCGCCAATACGGGGAAATAAACCCTTTTCGGAAATGCTGTCTTCGGGTTGGGCTACATAATTAAACCGGGCGTAATCCATAATAGAAGCGGTATGCCCGTTGGCTTCCACCCAGGCTTTATCTCTTAGTTTTTCCACCGGTGTGGCGGAGCTTGAGCCAAAATTATGACGGAGTCCAAGGGTATGTCCTACTTCGTGCGATGAAACAAAACGGATCAATTGACCCATGAGTGCATCATCAAATTCCATTTTACGGGCCCGTGGGTCTGTTGGTGAACATTGAATAAAATACCAGTCGCGGAGCAGGTTCATCACATTGTGATACCAGTTGATATGGCTTTCTAATATTTCTCCCGAGCGGGGATCATGTACATTAGGCCCGCTGGCATTGGCCACAACAGAAGGTTTATATACAATGGCCGAATACCGGGCATCTTCAAGGCTCCAGGTAGAGTCTTCCCAGGGCGCCGGCGCCGGTTTGGCAACGATGGCGTTTTTAAATCCCGCTTTCTCGAACGCGGCCTGCCAGTCGTTAACGCCCTGTATAAGATAAGGAACCCATTTTTTAGGTGTAGCCGGGTCAATATAGTATACGATCTGTTTTTTAGGTTCTACCGGTTCCCCCCTTTTATACTTTTCCACATCTTCATCCTTAGGCTCCAGCTTCCAGCGAACAATAATGGAAATATCTTTTACGCCCTGCGGGTTAGCGTCAAAATCGGTATAGTTCCTGGCGAAATAGCCTATCCTCGGGTCAAAAAAACGTTGCCTTGCCGGAACCGCCGGAAGTAATACCATTGAGCTGTTCAGCTCAAGGGTGTACAGTATGCTTTGCGTGGAACCGGCCGTTACAGGCGTTCGGGCGGTAAGGGGGCTGGCGCCGCCACCCTTGCTGTATGTTTTTACGGTTTTAATTTCGATGTTAAGCGGGTAGCTTTTTACAGCGGTAATATAAGATTTGTCTGGCTGGTAAGCGCCAACCTGGAAAGTACTTTTAGCATTTCCCGAAAAAAACAATACATCATTGTCGCCCGAAATATAATCTGTAAAGTCTATCACGGTTCCTGTAGAATCGGTAGGCAATACCTTAATGTCGAACGCAGCCACAATAGGCAATACGTTGGAATTGGTAACGGCCCTATACATTGCCTGTGTTGAATCTTTAGATATTTCATCGAAAGAAACTTTTTTGAGGAACAATTTATTATCAGGACCTTTTTCAAAGCGGATCACATTACTTCCGATCTGGTCGCCGGCATAGCCAAAGAAGAAATTGCGCATACCCGCCGCGGCTTTGGAAATACGGTTTACAATAAGGATATCCCTGGATAAAAGGGAATCTGCTATTTCAAAATAATATTTATCTTCTATTTTATGTACCCCAAACAACCCGCTGTCTGTTCTGGCTTTGTTCGTAATAACTTCTTTGTAGGGTTGGGGGCCTTTTTTAGGGCTGGCAGGAGGGCTGGGAGCCGGTGTGGGGGAGGTGGGCGCAGCAGGCTTTTTTTTATGCTGTGCCGTTACTGTTCCGGCCGCGGCAAGCAGCAAACAGGCTAAAATAAATTGTTTCATATGCATGTAAGTAATATTTGATACCTGAAGGATAAAAATTACGGGTCACAAAAAAATATACTTCTTTTTGCAGGAAGCTGTATTTTGCCGATGCAAATATATTGTTTGGCTAACACAAACTATGCTGGTGACCGTTTGAGGTAATAAAAACAAAATGCAAATCTGTTGTTTGGTATAAGAAATTTGCTATATTGTGCCTCCCAAATAAAATTTTTTCTACTGGCATTTAAACAATTTAATTTTTTTTTTCAGTAGAATTGTGAATCAAAACCACACACTTTTAAAATTGTAAAATCTTTAATTCAAAAAAACAAGAGTTATGGCTGAAACTAAACCAACCGCGTCTGCTGTGAAGGCATCAACATCAGTTCAACCAAAAGGAGGAGGCAGCAACATTATTTCATGGCTGGCCCCAATTGTATGCATTATTGCCGGATATATTATCTGGAGATATATTTTGGGTAGCGACTCCGGCTTTACCAAGCCTGATCCGGAAGGTGGATTTTGGCCCAATCATAAAGGCCCCATCGGCGCTTTGCATGGTATTTATGAAGGCGGTATTATTGTACCGATATTGATCGGCATGTTTTTAATGGTAATTGTATTTTCTATTGAACGGTTTCTTACCATCAATAAAGCATCCGGAAAAGGGTCTATTTCTGAATTTGTTAGAAAAGTGCAGTATCACCTGGCTAACAAAAATGTAGATGCCGCGTTGGCTGAGTGCGATAAACAGCAGGGCTCTGTAGGTAATGTTATGAAAGCGGGTCTCAGGCGTTATAAAGAACTGATCACCGATTCTGAACTTACTACAGAACAAAAAGTAGTGGCTATTCAAAAAGAAGTAGAAGAAGCTACCGCGTTAGAATTGCCGATGATGCAAAAAAATCTTGTTTTCTTGTCTACCATCACTTCCGTAGGTACACTGGTTGCGTTACTGGGAACAGTAATGGGCATGATCCGGTCGTTCGGAGCATTAGGTGAAGAAGGTGGCGCCGGCGCCGCTGCAGAACTGGCAGTTGGTATTGCTGAAGCATTGTATAATACCGCTCTGGGTATCGCTACTTCAGCTTTTGCCCTTATCATGTATAATATATTTACTACTAAGATTGACGGGATCACTTATGGTATTGACGAATCAGGATTTACGCTTACACAGAGCTTCGCTTCTCAATATAAATAAGTTGAGCCATTGCGTATGGAATGTGAGCGGTATTGCATCTTATAAGTCAATTAAAATTTTTAGAAATGGCTAAAGCTAAAATAGTAAGGAAAAGTACCTGGGTTGATATGACCGCCTTTGTGGATGTGTCGTTTTTGATCCTTACCTTTTTCATTCTTGCTACCAAGTTTAAACCCGTAGAGCCGGTGGAAGTAAAATTCCCCAGCTCCGTTTCGGCTGATAAAGTGCCGGAGATGGATGCTTTTATGGTAACAATAGATAAGGACGGAAGGGTATTTGTTCAAATGGATGACCCCAAAGCGCGTGAATCGATAGCCAATAACTTAAATGAAACCCGGCAAATGGGTCTTAGCCCTGCCAACATTAAGGCTTTTACCAATGCGCCCAGTTTGGGTGTGCCATTTGCAGGAATGAAAGAGTTGTTATCTATGGATCCCGAGCAGCAAAAGAATGTAAGGCAGCCGGGTATTCCTGTGCCTGATTCTACCGGGGGTGAACTGTATTTTTGGGTAAGAGATGCAAAGTCTACCTACGCCGGTAAAAAAATAACCTGGTTAATAAAAGCCGATAGCGAAACAAAGTTCCCGGTGGTGAGAAACGTACTGGAAGCTTTCAAGCGGAATGATATCAATAAGTTCCAGTTGGTAACCAAATTCCAGGATGCGCCCGTTGGTACGCCGCTTTGGAATTCAAGAGAGGAAATTATTAAAAAGGCTGGCGGTGGTTAAGCCGGATGAAACAAAACCGGCTAAGGACAGCATAACGTAACTTTATATCATTTATTTAAAAACAGTTTTATGGCAGATATAGATGTATCAGGTGGTGGCGGTAAAAAAGGACCGGGAGTCAAAAAAGCCAAGAAACTTTCTACCAGGGTGGATATGACCCCCATGGTGGATCTCGGGTTCCTGCTGATCACTTTCTTTATATTTTCCACAACCATGGCACAGCCTACGGCTATGCAATTGATTATGCCTAAGGATACAGAGAACCTGGAAGAACAAACCAAGGTAAAAGCTTCCGGCGCTTTAACGATCATGCTGGGCAAATCAGACGGGTTGTATTATTATGAAGGAGATGATCCTACCAAAATACAGAACACCAACTATAAAGATATAAGGGAGGTTGTTATCAATAAAAAGAAATCAACCAAGCCCGAAGATTTTGTAGTGGTAATTAAACCCAATGATGAGGCAAACTACAAGAATGTAGTGGCAATACTGGATGAAATGACCATCAATGAAGTAAAGAAATATGCATTGGTACCCATTTCACCCGTTGAAAATGAATTATTGGTGGCAACAGAAAAGGCCAACAATATTCAGTAAAAGTTTGTGGATTTATGCAAATCCCCGCATCTTATATTTAATTAAAAAAGGTCATCATGGATGTAAGCAAAATACCAGGCGCCAGTCTTCTCGATATTATATTTGAGGGAAGAAATAAAAGCTACGGCGCTTATGAACTGCGGTCAAAATATAACAAAAGGCTTACTACCGCATTGATCATCACCGCATCACTGGCTTTGTTTATTGTGCTGGCGTCTTTACTGGGAGAAAAACTGGAAGGACCTAAAAAAGCAGTAGTAATAGAGGCTAAAGATGTGGAACTGACCAATGTGCAGGAAGAAAAGCCGCTGGAACCACCGCCGCCGCCACCACCAAAGCCGCCGGATCCCCCAAAGGTTGAAATGGCTAAGTTTACCCCGCCTAAAGTGGTAAAAGATGAAGAGGTGAAGCCGGAAGAAGAAATGAAGGAAATTGAAGAGTTGAAGGAAGCTACCATCAGCACGATTAACCAGGAAGGTGTAAAAGATTTGGGAATAGTTGCCCCCCCTGTTGAAGACAAAGGCGGTGTAGTTGCAGCGCCAGTGGTAGATGATGAAGACAAAGTGTTTCAAAAGGTGGAAATTGAAGCCAAGTTTCCGGGTGGAGATGGCGCATGGTCGAAATATATTTCAAGAGAAATTAACCGCTATATTGATGAGCTGCAGGATGCCGGTAAAGCGGGTACATGTGTAGTTCAGTTTATTGTGGACAGGGAAGGAAATATAAGTGAAGTGGAAGCATTGACCATGAAAGGAACCAAGCTGGCAGAAATTTGTGTAAATGCCATTAAAAGAGGGCCTAAATGGACGCCGGCGGAACAAAACGGACGTAAGGTAAAAGCCTACCGTAAGCAACCGGTTACTTTCAAGATTTCTGAAGAGTAGTAGTTTTTTTAATAATCATGTTTATATAATCCCCGTTGTTGTAAAACAGCGGGGATTTTTTGTGCAGGTAGTACTACAAAGAAATCTTAAGGCAATTTGTGGAAAGACATGAAATTCCTGTCTCATAATATAAACAAATGCCATGGCCGATCTTAATCTTCCGGTACTGGGAAAAGCGAAATACCGTGCCACCGGAATCAAAGCATTGCGCATTGATATGACACCCATGGTGGACCTGGGCTTTTTGCTTATTACATTTTTTATTTTTAATACTGTGTTAAACAGGCACACTGCCATGCAACTGCTGCTACCTGCCGATGGTCCGTCTGCACCTTTTGCTGAAAGCCGTACGTTAACGGTATTGCTGGCTCAGGATGGCAATGCAATATGCTATGAAGGCTTTGCACAGGAACCATCCGGCATTCATGCCATTAACATGTTTCTTGCGCCGGCCGCCTTGCGTAGTATAATTACTCAGAAACAAAAGTCCCTGGGTAACCAGGCAGCATTGATGGTAATTATTAAGCCGGGAACACAAAGCAACTACCGGCAATTAGTAGCCGCATTAGATGAAATGACCATCAGTGGAGTAAAAAAATATGCTATTACCGATGTGGACCAGGCCGACAAAAAATTACTGCTGGCTACACCTTAGCCAAATTGTATTTTTGCCGTATGTCGCACACATTTTCAGCATGGGATGATACGATTGTAGCCCTGGCTACGCCGCCGGGTATTGGAGCAATAGGCATTATACGGCTAAGCGGCGAAAACAGCATTGCTATTGCAGATGCATTATTTACAGGTAAAAACCTGTCAGACCAGGCATCTCATACCCTGCATGTGGGGATGCTGAAAAATGATAAAGAAGAGCTGGATGAAGTGGTGGTATCGTTGTACAAAGCACCTAAATCTTATACAGGCGAAAATATAGCAGAGATCAGTTGCCATGGCTCACCCTTTATTCAGCAGCAGATCATTGCGGCCTGTATACAAAAAGGGGCCCGCCTGGCCAAGCCGGGTGAATTTACCCAAAGAGCATTTTTAAATGGGAAGATGGATCTTACCCAGGCGGAAGCCGTGGCGGATGTTATTGCGGCGCACTCCCTGGCTGCCAAACAAACAGCGCTTAAGCAGTTGCGTGGCGGCTTTTCTTTCGATTTAAAAGCGCTGCGCGGTCAGTTGATCGGCTTTGCGGCCCTTATTGAGCTGGAGCTCGACTTTTCGCAGGAAGATGTGGAATTTGCCGACCGCCTGCAACTGGAGCGGCTCATTGCGCAGTTAATGGTATCTGCTACACAATTGCTACACTCATTCAGGTTAGGTAACGTCATTAAAAATGGGGTTAACGTAGCCATTATTGGTAAGCCTAATGCCGGTAAATCAACCCTGCTGAATGCCCTGCTCAATGAAGAAAGGGCTATTGTAAGCGACATTGCAGGCACAACAAGGGATACTATTGAAGAAGTGCTGAATATTAACGGCGTTTTGTTTCGGCTGATAGATACCGCGGGCATCAGGGAGCATGCTACCGACCGTATTGAAAAGCTGGGTATTGAACGCAGCAGACATAATGCAGAGAAAGCGGATATTATTATTCACCTGGCAGACCTGACCGATAACGACCGGTCGGGAATTAGCTGGCTGAAGCCATACAGCGAAAAAGTTATTGAAGTATACAATAAGTATGACCAGGTTTCCTCCGCAAATCTTCCTGCAAATGCTCCAGGAGCAGATCCGGCATTGGGGATATATATATCTGCCAAAAACAAAGAAGGTATTGAAACGTTGAAATCAGTGATGTATGAAAGGGCTATAGGAGAAACCATCCAAACCGAGCATACCATTGTTACCAATGCCCGGCATTTTGCCGCTTTGCAAAAAGTGCTGGAATGTTTGAACGATATTAAAGCCGGTATGGATAATAATCTTACCGGGGATTTTTTGGCTTTAGATATCCGCCGCTGCCTGCACTACCTGGGTGAAATAACCGGGCAGGTAGAAATTGACCGCGATATACTGGGAACGATATTCGGGAAGTTTTGCATTGGGAAGTAGAAAGCTATAACCAGCCAAAAGTGTGTTTTATTATACCGTTTTGGCTGGTTATAAATTTTATAATCAGCCAAAACATATTAAAATGAACATGTTTTGGACGAATATAATCTTACTTTTGTTCCAAATAAAAAGGTATGAATGCACTGATCGGGCGAGTAGAAGAGAGAAAAATACTTGAAAATAAACTTTCTGCCGGAAGCCCGGAACTCATTGCGGTCTATGGTAGGCATCGGGTAGGCAAGACTTATCTCATCAGAACCTTCCTTAAAGATCATATCGTATTTGAGATGACAGGTATCCACGGGGCAAGTCTGAGGGAACAATAAAAGAACTTCAGTCTGGCACTCGGCAACGCAATTAAGAGTAAGGCTCTACTATCCACACCGAATAATTGGCAGCAGGCCTTTCACGACCTTGATACCTATCTGGTGGATAAGCTGGATACACAACAACCGGCAGTGTTTTTCTTTGATGAATTTCCATGGGTTCATTCACCACGATCTAATTTCCTTCGTGCATTTGATCACTGGTGGAATAGTTCAGGAACCAAACGTCCCAATCTGAAAGTAGTGGTTTGCGGATCAGCAGCTTCCTGGATGATTGATAAAATCATCAATGACCGGGGTGGATTACATAATCGTGTAACTCAGAAAATACGATTGCTTCCATTTACTGTTGCGGAAACGGAAGCCTTTCTCAAATCCAAAAATATCCTGATAGATCAGTATCAAACCTTACAGGTTTACATGGCGATGGGCGGTGTTCCTTATTATCTCCAGCCCATTAACAAAGGTGAAAGCTCGGCACAGGCTATTGACAGACTCTGTTTTACAACAAATGGTGTACTACGAACCGAATTTAATAATCTGTATCAGTCACTTTTCAAAAATGCCGGACAACATGAAATCGTGGTTCGAATACTGGCGAAGAAAAGTAAAGGACTTACCCGCGAGGAGTTATTAAAAGCAGGCAAGTTCACTTCCGGTGGCACTACCACTAAAATGCTAAAAGAATTAGAGGAATCCGGTTTTATAGATCAATACGTACCGTTTGGAAAAACATTGAAGGAAAGTATATACAAACTGGCAGACGAATATTCACTGTTCTATTTGAAATTCATTGAAAATTCAAAATCTACAGGTAAGGGTACCTGGCTCCGCCAGTTTAATGCACCTTCATACAAAAGCTGGAGCGGATTCTCTTTCGAATCGGTATGCCATAAACATATTGCTCAAATAAAAAAAGCCCTGGGCATTAAAGGTGTTTTAACGGACGAATCTGCCTGGAGGCATCAATCCACAAAGGAAGAGAAGCAACAGGGCGTTCAAATTGACCTGCTTATAGACCGTCAGGATCGTTGCATCAATATTTGCGAAATGAAATTTGCTTCAGAAGAATTTACGATTGATAAAAAGTACGCAGCAGAATTGGATAAAATCCTAAGTATTTTTCAGCAGACAACCGGCACAAAAAAGACATTGTTTCTTACGATGATTACCACTTATGGAATTAACCAGAATCTTTATTACACAGGCAGGGTTGTGTCAGAAATAAAGATGGAGGATTTGTTTTCTGAATAAGGTTGCCACCCTTCCGGTGTACTCGCTGGTTCAAGGTTGGCCACCTTTAGAAAAACTGGGTCTTACGAATACGAATTATAACAATTGTGACGAGATACAGAATATTTACACAAGTAAATTTTTAAACAATAAAAATAAGCTTAATGAAGTTAAGCCTTTAACTCAGATGCTTATGTATCGGGGCTAAAATTTGTTTCCTATATTTGACGCCTTGACCATCATTTTTATTCAAACTTCCCCCCAATGAAATTATTATATTCCGGTAAAACGAAAGATGTGTATGCAACAGCAAACGAAGATCAATACCTGCTTAAATTTAAAGATGATGTTACCGGCACCGATGGGGTTTTTGATCCCGGCGCCAATACGGTGGGCTTAACTATTGAAGGAGCGGGAAAGTCGGGACTGAAAATGACCACACACTTTTACACCGTATTAAACAAAAAGGGAATAAACACGCATTTTATACAGTCGGATATGGAAAACTCCACTATGACGGTAAAAAAAGCAACTGTTTTTGGCAACGGGCTTGAAGTCATTTGCCGCTTCAGGGCGGTAGGCAGTTTTTTAAGAAGATACGGCGTTTATTGCAAAGAAGAACAGGCTTTGGATAGCTTCGTAGAGTTTACCATAAAAGATGACGAACGCGGAGACCCGCCCATTTCACAGGATGCCCTGGACCTTCTGAATATCCTGACAGCCGGTGAATATGAGCAGATTAAAAAAAGCACTGTTACAATTTGCAACATCATCAAAAATGAACTGGCTGCCAAAAGTCTTGATCTGTATGATATCAAGCTGGAATTTGGAAGAGACCCGCAGGGAAATATTATGCTGATTGATGAAATTTCAGGCGGTAATATGCGGGTGTATAAAAATAAAAGCTACTTAGCGCCACTAACGCTTGAAAAAGAATTTTTAACTTAGGAATAGTCCGGCAACACGCAGGATTGAAAATATCAGAACATAATGGATGGATCGGGTCAGCACATTTCGTTTACGGTTATCAGTGAGGGTGAAGAGTATATTATACAAACCTGTGAAAATGAATACCGTAACCTGATGGTGCTGTTGAATGACAAAATATACATTGAGGATTTTGGACAATGCGGCGGACAGGGCAGGTGCGCCACCTGCATGGTGGAAGTAACAGCACCCAATGGCGCATTGTTAACCTTAGAGCGAAACGAGCAGAGTACTATAGCAAAAAAAGGCGGAGCGACCGGAAATTGCAGGCTGTCCTGCCAGATATTTATCAACAGTGCATTGAACGGAGCTGTCATCAATGTACTTTCTGATATATATTGATTTTCAAAACCGGCTGGCTTAAGATGATCGCTCCATTATTTGGATACCTGTAAATCCTGCAGTCATGGATACACGCATAACACTGGATAAAAAAGAAACATTTTTGCAAATACTGAAGGAACTGCATGCCGGTGAAACAAAAGCATCGTTATTATACGACAATAATGGCTTAACCCGGTATGAAGGTTTGGTTAGCGGTATAGCCGGTACATTGGAGCCTCGCCTGCTGCTGCAGGATGGATTGGAAATACCCCTCTCATCCGTTATTGCGGTAAATGGAATTTTTGCTCCTGATTATTCGGAATGCTAACCATTGAAAATATAAAGCCATTGTGTGGTTCCGGGATTAGGGTTTAACAACTGGCGTCTTCACCGGTTTTAACGTTTTCAGAAAATGATAGATAGCCGTTAGCTCATCATCCGTCATGCGCTTAAAGGAGTTCCAGGGCATCGGGCTTTTAGGAATGAGTTTGCCCATGCGAAAACGTTCTATGAACATATCCTTGCTCCAGTTAAATATTTTCCCGCTTGAATCGGGTGTAAGGTTGGGCGTAATAAATCCATCAATTTCATTTCCACCTGCAAACGATTCGCCGGTGAACTGGCCTGCCAGGTTTCTTTTGGTGTGACATCCGCTGCATTCCGCTACACTTAAGGCCAGGTATTTACCGTACACGGCAGTAGTATCGGGTGCCACAGATGCCGGCACTTCACCTGTGGGGCCAACAGGCTTTATCATAAAGGCATTCACTGCCTTGCCAATGGCGTTCAGCTCATGATTGGGTACTTTATTGTTTACCGGTTTTTGCGCACGGAGGTAAGAAATGATGGCGGTAAGATCTTCATCACTGGTATTATGAAAAGGCATGAAATCGAAAACGGCTGTTCCGTTGGGGTGTACGCCATACCGCAAAGCTCTTGCAATTTCTCCATCGCTATAGCTGCCAATGCCGGTTGCTTTATCCGGCGTAATATTTTTGGAATATATCTTTCCTACAGGAAGCTCAAAAACTACGCCCCCGCTCAGAGGTACTTCAAGCCCTGAATTGATCAGTGAATCCGGATGGTGCCTGCTATGGCAATCAATGCAATGAGCCGAACTGTATACCAAATGTTTTCCTCTTGCTATAACCATGCTGTCTGTAGATGCGGCGATATTGGGATAAGGCGCTTCATATTTTATATCCTGTCTTGCCATTACCGTTATGGCTAATCCGCCAACGAGTACAAGTAAAATGATGACTGTCCATTTAATTGTTTTTTTCAGTTTTTTCATAAAACCTTTTTTTAAAAGTTGACGCAAGGTAACAGGGGTTATGAAAGCCGCATAGCATCGGGTGAATGAATTGAACAAAATGTTGAATGAACCGGGAAACCGGGCGGTAGCCGGAAATAAACAGCGGCAGAATGTAAATAAATGATAAACAAAAGCCTTATTTTTATTAGCCTATAATCTTCAATTTCCGGGTAATGATGTTGAGTAAATGGTCTGTATCAGCACAGGGTAATTTTAACAGGGAGGGATCTTTGTTTGTTCACCGGTCCTTTCATATTGTGTACCTTGATGATCATAAGTTATTCAGTAATGGGCTTTTCGAGCTTTGCATAAAGCCGTTTTTCCCCCTGGCCAATGTAACGATACTGGCCAACGGCGATGACGCGTACGCGTACATTAAAAGCCAGATTGATGGTAACAACCGTATTGACCTGTTTATAACAGACATTAATCATCCGGGTTTGAAAGGAGACGTATTGATTAAAATGATACGGCAGTATGAAAAGGAAAAGGACTGTGATTTTCGCATACCCATTGTAGTTATAACGATGATGGTTTACGCGTTTGTGCCGGAACTTGTTGCCGCAGGCATGGATATGGTTGATTGCTACTTCAGCAAAATGGCTGAAGCATATGAAATCGTTGATGGCATTGAAGAGCTGTTATACTGAGTTTCCTGCCGGGTAGGAAGAACAGGCAACGCTGGCGTTCAGCAGGAATGGGTACAGTACTTATGATGATACGGTTTCAGGATAAATTTCAATAACTTCGGTACATGCTTTTTGTTTTCCTCATACAATGGTTACTGCAGGTTGCTGAACCTGCTCCGCCGCAATTTCGCGGGCAGGTTATAGATGATCATATATCCATAGGGTATGGTATAGCCTTAGGCGATGTGGATGGCGATGGGAAGCCCGATATTTTGCTTGCCGATAAAAAGCAGATCGTATGGTACCGTAATGGCGACTGGAAAAGACGGGTAATAGCGGAAAATCTTACGGAACACGATAATGTTTGTATTGCGGCGCAGGATATTAACGGAGATGGAAAAGTGGAAGTGGCTGTTGGCGCGCAATGGAATCCTTCCGAAACGAGTAACGCAGATCAATCCGGTGCAGTATTTTATTTGAAGCGACCTGCCAATCCGGAACAAATGTGGGAACCGGTAAGGCTGCCACATGAACCCACTACACACCGCATGAAATGGGTGAAAGCCGATGATGAAAAATATTACCTGGTAGTGCTGCCGCTGCATGGGCGTGGCAATAGTGGAGGCGAAGGGGCGGGGGTTAAGGTGCTGGCTTACCAGTACCCGGATGATGTAAATGGCGAATGGAAAATATTTATGCCGGATGCCAGTATGCACCTTACCCACAATTTTGATATGCACCTGTCTGAAAATAAAAAACAGAACGGTTTGTATATTGCCGGAAAAGAGGGCATAAGATGGATTAAAACTGATTTTTCAAAACAAGCTGCGGGCAAAGCCACTGCTATAGCGGGAATGGAGCAGGCGGCAGGGGAAGTGCGCGCAGGCAAACTGGCGCCGGACAAAAGTTTTATTGCTACCATTGAACCCATGCACGGCACAGCGGTAGTAGTATATGTAAGAGATGATAATGCGAAAAGAATAGTACTGGATGATGATGTAAAAGAAGGGCATGCGCTGGCCGTTGCAGATTTTTTGGGCGTGGGGAGCGACCAGGTAGTTGCGGGATGGAGAGCGCCCGGTAAAGAAGGAAAAGTAGGAGTGAAGCTTTACGTTAAAAAAGACGCCGGCGGAACGCAATGGCAACCGTACTGGATAGACGATAACGGGATGGCATGCGAAGATATACAGGTAATGGATCTGAACGGCGATGGCAAACCCGATATTGTTGCTTCGGGCAGGGCTACCCAAAACCTGAAGATATACTGGAATGTATCCCGCAAATAATTAGATGCTGCTCTGTGGCTATACCCCACGTGCTGCTCACGAATAATTTTTTCAGCCGTATCTTTGATCCTCTTATCATAAAGGAATAGTATATTATGGATAGAGCGTTGTGGGCCGAAAAGATCATTCGTCAGCCGCACCTGTTACCGGAGTTGCGTATAGCGGGCGAAAAAATCATAAACAAAGAAAGAATATCAGAAGAAGACGGGCTGATACTTTTTGAAAAAGCAAGTTTGCCATTTGTTGGCACTTTAGCTAACCTGGTGAGGGAAAGACTGCATGGCGATATTACTTATTTCAACCGCAATTTTCATATTGAGCCTACCAATATATGCGTGTTTAGTTGTAAATTTTGTTCTTACAGCCGTTTGTATGCCCATAAGGAAGAAGGGTGGGAACTGAGCGTGGATCAGATGATGGATATTGTGCGCGGTTATGATGGCAGACCGGTAACGGAAGTGCATATAGTAGGAGGGGTACATCCTAAAATGAACCTGCAATTTTTTGCAGACCTTATGCGGCAGATCAAAGCGCATCGCCCGGAACTGCACATCAAAGGCTTTACACCGGTTGAGTTGGACTATATGATCCGTAAGGCTAAGCTTTCTATTGAAGAAGGGATGAAGCTTCTCCATGAAGCGGGTTTGGATTCTTTGCCCGGTGGCGGCGCCGAAATTTTTAACCCGGAGATCAGACAGCAGATATGCGATGATAAGGTAGATGCGGAAGGCTGGTTGCGTATACACGAAGTGGCACATGCACTAGGAATGCATACTAATGCTACCATGCTGTACGGGCATATTGAAAAGTACTGGCACCGCATTGATCATATGAAAAGATTGCGCGACCTGCAGGATAAAACAGGCGGCTTCAATACCTTTATTCCTTTAAAATTCCGCAACAGCAATAACGAAATGAGCCATGTGCCGGAATCGTCTGTAGTTGAGGATATGAAGATGTATGCTGTGGCGCGTTTGTTCATGGATAATTTTTCGCACCTGAAAGCCTATTGGCCCATGCTGGGCAGGCAGAATGCGCAACTAACCCTGTCGTTTGGTGTAAACGATATGGATGGTACTATTGATGATACTACGAAAATTTATTCTATGGCAGGCAGCGAAGAACAAAATCCTGCAATGAATACTACCGAACTTGTGGCGCTTATACAACAGGTAAAACGTAAGCCCATAGAGCGCAATACTTTATACCAGGTAATCAGGGATTATAGCCTTGAAGCAGCAGCCCTGTAAAAGTGAGAAGTGAACAGTAAATGGTGAGTGGGAAGGAGTACCAGCCCCATCGTTAGTAGTGTTTAACTCATAACTGACTGCTGATAACCGATACCTGCAACTTGTAACCTGCCCCCTTAATCGGCCGCTTTTACCGAGCCGCTGCCGTGTATTTTTGACGTAACGGAACCGCCGCCTTTATAGGTAATATCGCCGCTGCCGTTAACCGTAGCGTTTAATTTTACGCTGGCAAACACGCTAATATTCCCGCTGCCGAAGGTTTTAACCACGGCATTTTCGGCTTTCAGTTCAGTGGCGTCAATTTTTCCACTGCCTGTAGTGCTGCACTTTATATCTTTGGTAATGCCACTAAGGTAAATATCTCCCGATCCGGTTATTTTTGCTTCTATAGCAGGAGCGTCTACTTCCAGTTTCATATTACCGGAGCCGGTTATACCCAGCTCTATTTTATCGTTGCCTGTAAACTTTGTTTCACCCGTAATATCTCCCGAACCTGTTATATCAACTTCCCGCAACTCGGGCAGGATTACCGTTACGGTTACATCCCGGCGGGTATTGATATTAATATTGTCTGTATACTTTACCTTTAATTTCCCATCGTTTACGTAGGTTTCTATATAAGGGATGATATTCTCTTCCCCATTTATTTCCACGGCATGGCCGGCGCCTTTTACGAGGTGTACATTCATGGAACCACTGAGCTGAATGTCTTTAAAGTTGCTTACTGTTCTGGATTCCGTGGTTATATTTCCATTTCCCTGAACAGTTTCGCGGTAGTTGCAGGAAATAAAAAAGACAATGACTGGGAGTGACAGGAATAATTTTTTCATGCAGCGTGTTTTTTGCAGAACAAACCTAATATAAATAAGTAACAAGTGGAAACAAATGCTAATGACATACAGCATAAAGTTCGAATCCTGAATGTCGAAATTCGAAGGGAAACAGGAAGAAGTGAGGGGGGGAAGTGAGTAGTGAGTAGAAGAAGGAGTATCCATCCTGTCATTAGTAATTACTATACCTGATAGCTGAGACCTGATACCTGACATCTTTTACACCAAATCGTTCAGCGCGGCTTCTATGGAAGGGAATAAAAACTGGAAGCCGGTGGCACGTATTTTATCAGCATTTAAGGTGCTTCCTTTTAGCAATTCAGCGCTCATTTCTCCAAGTATCCATTTTAAAATAAAGGACGGAACATACACCGCAATATAAAACGATCCTTTCATTTTCTTTGCCAGATCAATAACCAGGGTTTTATTATCAACAGGTTTTGGCGCAACGGCATTATAAACGCCATGAAGCTGTTCATTTTCTATAGCATGTATATAAATGCGGCAAATATCATCAATATGAATCCAGCTTTGCATTTGCCTGCCGCTGCCTAATATGGCGGCTATGCCAAACCGTACGGGCCGGATAAATGCTTTAAGGGCGCCACCTCCGGCGCTCAGTGCCAAACCTGTTCTTATTATTACCAGTCTTTTTCCTATGGATGTTACAGGTTCAATACTTTCTTCCCATGCTTTGCAGGTTTCACCCAAAAAGCCGGGAGCGGCCGGCATATTTTCTGTAAAAGCCTGCGTTTCTTTTTTCAGCAGGCTGTCATCGCCATACCAGCCCATAGCAGAGGCATTGATAACCGCTTTTACCTTGTTGGCATTTTCTTTCAGCGCCTTCACAATAAGCTGTCCGCTCTGTATCCTGCTTCCGGCAATTACTGTTTTTCTTTTAGCCGTCCACCGTTTGTCTGCAATGCCTGCGCCTGCAAGGTTAATGATATAGTCCGCTTCCTGCACAGCCGCTATATCTATAGCTGCTTTAGCCGGATTCCATAACGCGTAGTGAGGATTTGAAGTATCATTTTTATTCCGCTCTTTCTTATTGCGGGTAAGGATAATAACACGATATCCTTTTTCAATAAGCAGTCCGGTAAGCCTGTTGCCTATTAAGCCCGTGCCACCTGTTATGAGTACTGTTGCCATGATGTGCAGTAAAGGTAACCAATGATACCATTAAAAAAAGAGACGGCAGGTGTTGGCTCCCAACGTCTCTCTTATCAATATGGCATGTGATTATGTATTTTTTTCAACGGAGCTAAAACTGTATTTCAATATCCGCTCTTCCTCAACCCGCACCAGCCACCCACTATTCGCCACTCACTATTGATTACTCACCCTGTCAGTCTGGCTTTTTGCCATCTAAGAAAGTATTGATGGTGCTTATTTGTGTTTGATCATTTTCATCCGTTTTAACGGTATAATTGCTGTAAAATTTCTCAACCGAGGTCAGTGCATCCTTTAAATGAAAATTGCGGCGAACATAAGCCGGCACAGTTTCAAACTCATTGTTTGAATCGGCAGCATTTACGTTGTACGACAAGTTGCGCAACTTGTTTAAACGTTCTGCTGCACGACGCTTTTGATCTTCGGCCTCGTCCTGCATCGCAGGTTCCTCGGCCGAATAGCTTTCGCTTTGAGTTGATCGTGCCACGGGCCCGTTCGCCGCATTGGGATCTTTAATCACCATTTGCATTTCATTTACCTTCCCGTCGGTTGGCGCATTACTTAGCAAAGGCGATGGCTCTTCAACAGGATTATTCGTTTTGGATTGTAAATGATCAGGTTCCTCGGCATAGATGTTGGATGGCTTTGATAAATAACCACCTGACGTCGGGGTGGTGCTAGCTTCTTTATTAAATATGGTATAATGATCAACTTTTGAAATAACCGGTTCAGTGCCTGCAGGCGAATGCGTTGTGTGGGTTTCAATGGTTATGGAAGGTGATGAAGGTAATGAAGTTATTGATAAGTTCAATATTTCTTTCTCCTCATTCTTCACTTTTTCGATGGATGGAGAAGCCGCGGTTATATCCATGAAATTTCTTGTTTCAGCCACTTCTATGATCTGTGGTGCCATGGGATCTGCTATGGCTTCCACTACTACGGCGGGCGCCGGTTGTTTTGGCTCGTTTCCGCTAAGGGTAAGCAATATCTTTTCTTCTTTGCCCTGCTCCTTTTGTTCAACCGGGTCATTGATTGCGTCCTTATTTTCAAATCCTGTGGCAATCAATGTAATACCTATTTTATCGCCCAGTGAATTGTCATACCCTAATCCCATAATTACATTGGTATGTTCACCCGCCTGGCTCAACAGGTAATTTTGTATAGTATCTACTTCATCCATTGTAAACTCCGTGTCGCCTTCGGCAGAATTGATGTTGATCAGTATCCATTTGGCGCCACTAATATCATTATCGTTGAGCAAAGGCGAGTTAATAGCGTCCTGGATAGCTTTTTGCGCGCGGCTTTCACCATCTGCTGTAGCGCTGCCCAGTATGGCCACACCACCGTTACGCATAACCGTACAAACATCGGCAAAGTCAACGTTAATTTGCCCGGTTGTGTTAATTACATCCGTAATACATTTCGCAGCGGTAGCCAGCACATTGTCTGCTTTTGAAAAAGCGGCCCGCATGGTAAGATTGCCATACTGGTGGCGCATTTTATCGTTGCTGATAACCAGCAGGGTATCTACATAATCTTTTAGTTTTGTTATCCCTTCCTCTGCCTGTGCAAATCTTTTTTTACCTTCATAAGCAAAAGGCGTGGTAACTATTCCTACGGTAAGTATGCCTAAATCTTTACATATTTTAGCCAGTATAGGAGCGCCGCCGGTACCCGTTCCGCCACCCATGCCGGCAGTAATAAACGCCATCTTGGTATTTACTTCTAATATACGCCTTATTTCTTCTAAGCTTTCTTCGGTTGCCTGTCTTCCAATGTCTGGATTGGCACCTGCTCCAAGCCCCTGCGTGAGCATGGGGCCCAGTTGCACTTTATTAGGCACTTTGCTTAAGGCCAGCGCCTGTGCATCGGTATTACAGATAATAAAGTTTACGCCTTCAATGTCCTGGCCGAACATGTAGTTCACTGCGTTGCTTCCGCCGCCTCCAACGCCAATTACTTTAATGATGGAGGATTTCTCTTTAGGCAAATCAAAGTGTATCATAATAACGGTTAATTTAATCTTATCAGTGCTTTACTAAATAAGAGATGGTGAAGTAATGGGTAGTTCGTATTTTGAAATTGTTTTTTAATAATATTTTTTAAAGTGAAGGTCTGCTCCTTTGCAGGATCGCTCATCACCGGGTTGTTATTTCAACTGTTCATCGCCCTCCTCTTTAAATAATTCTATTAGTCCGCCTTTAATGGAATCCATAAATTCCTTCAGGCTTTTGGCCCGCTTTTTTGTTTTTTCGGCCCCAATGCCGCTTTCCTTTTTCTTTGTTTTACGGGTTTCCTGTTCCTCTTTTTTTTCTTCCTTTGGGATGAACGTTGTATATTTTTCTTTGTCTATAGTATTTTCATACACATTATATCCTTTCAATATTAACCCGATACAGGTGGCGTACATAGGCCGGCTTAGCTCTTCAATGTGTCCGGAAGCCAGGTGTTCATTCGGAAATCCAATGCGTGCATCAAGCCCGGTAACATATTCTGCAAGCTGAATCAGGTGTTTGAGTTGTGAGCCGCCGCCGGTAAGAATGATACCCCCATTAAGCATTTTATTTTCGAGTCCTACCTGCTTAAGATGATAGGTAACAAAATCTAATATTTCACTCATCCTGGCCTGTATAATACCTGCAAGGTTTTTTACGCTGATCTCTTTTGGCGTCATGCCGCGCAGTCCCGGAATAGTAATGTAAGCGTTGCTTTTGGCTTCGTCTGCGAGGGCGCTTCCGAACTGCACTTTCATTTGCTCGGCCTGTGTTTTTAAAACGCCCAAACCGGTTTTAATATCGTTGGTTATATTTTCGCCGCCAAAGGGAATAACGGCAGTGTGTTTTAAAATACCCTCATAAAACACGGCAAGATCTGTTGTGCCGCCCCCTATATCCACAATTACCACACCTGCTTCCAGGTCCTGCTCGCACATTACAGCAGCGGCTGATGCCAGGGGCTGTAACACCAGGTCTTTTACGGCAAGCGCAGATTTTTCAACGCTCCTGTTAATGTTGCGAATAGCGTTTCTGTCGCCTGTAATAATATGAAAATTGGCGCCCACTTTTACGCCGCTGTAGCCAATAGGATTAGTGATATTCTGAAAATTATCTACAGTAAATTCCTGCGGTATCACGTCAATAATCTGGTCGCCTGCAGGAATATAGGTTTTATACTGGTTGTAGATCAACTGGTCAATTTCGCCCTGTGCAATTTCTTCATCTGTATTTTGCCTTACAATATCACCTCTTGTTTGCAAACTTTTAATGTGATGACCGGCTATGCCTACATACACCTCGCTGATCTCCAGGTTGGGATTGGATGCATAGCAATTTTCCAGGGCAGATTGTATGGCTTTAATGGTTTGATCAATGTTCAGTACCATGCCGTGTTGCACGCCATTGCTGTTGGCCCTTCCAAAACCTAATATTTCTAATTTGCCGTACTCGTTTTTTCGCCCTGCTATGGCTGCAATCTTGGTAGTTCCGATATCCAGTCCTACAATAATGGGTTGTTCAGTGTTCATGGTGGTTGGTTTATTGCGTTGTGTAACTATTGTTATTGTTTAATGGATTAGGAATGATAATACTGCGCGTGGTGTCTTTTCGTGTAGCTACCACCTGCCCCCTGTACTGCACATTAATAGCGGAATAGGTATTCCATCCCACCTTTGCCAGCACTTCTTTATAAAATATGTATAGCTTCCTGAATTTCTTTTCCAGGTCGTATCCATCTCCTAATACGATAATATGATCTCCTATTTGCGGAGATAGTTCAAAGCTTTTTTGCTGCGTATAATCCACCTGTTCAATCTGCGCCAGCCAAAACGGATCGCCTGTAATAAATTCGCTTATTGCTTTAATCTGCAGCAGCAGTACGCTGTCTGTTTTGTTCCATTTTGTTTTGTCTAAAGGGCAATTGGTAAAAACCGGAACGCTTGCCGAAAATTTGCTGCTCAGTGGCAGGCGAACAAATTCCCTGTCTATATAATAGCTTTTGCCACCTGTGGTAAATATCCTGGCTAATGGTTCGCGTTCTTTTATTTTTACCTGTAATGTCTCGTTGTTATCAAAGAACAGTTCGGCGTCTTTTATCCATATATTTCCTTCCAGGGTTTGTTCCATTTGCCGGAGATTAAACTCAGCCAGTGGCCTGCCTTTAATACCGGGCATTATATGGGTGAGCATGCCTCTTATATCATTTTTATCTGCAAAAAGATTATTCTTCACTTCCCTAATCTCTATCTCTAATCCACTGCATATTTTATCATCTCTTTTGCGCATAGCGGCAATGAGCAGCGCAACCAGCGCCACACCGGCCCCGGCCCACAAGATGATGGCAATAAACCTTCCTACTTTTCTTTTGCTTAGCCGCATGTTGTTATATGCTTTCTGTTTTTCACTACTCACTACTCACCTCTCCAGTATTTCCTTTACCGGCCGCACCAGTTGGTCAATATCTCCGGCTCCTGCTGTTATTAGCAGGTTGGGTGTGTTTTGACCGTACCCGTTTTTTATCCAGTGCAGCGCTTCTTCTTTGGACATGATACGTTTATTTTTATTTTTCATTTTGTCGAATATCATTTTGCTGGTTACCCCTGCTATGGGTAATTCTCTTGCGGGATATACCGGTAGCAATATCACTTCATCTGCAAGGTCAAGGCTTGCTGCAAACGCTTCGGCAAAATCCCTGGTTCGGCTGAACAAGTGGGGTTGAAAAACCACGGTACATTTTTTATCAGCGAACAAGCGCTTCGCGCTTTTTATTAAAGCCTCCAGCTCTGCCGGATGATGCGCGTAATCATCAACATACACTGTTTGGCTATTGCCTGAAGGAGGGATGATGTATTCAAACCTCCGCTTCACTCCTTTAAAATCTGCTATGGCCGCTTTTATTTTTTCATCTTCGATATGCAGTTGCTTCGCTATTGCTATAGCTGCAACGGCATTTTCAATATTGTGCAAACCACCCATGTTCAGCGCTACGGCTTTTAACCACCCGCCTGTTGTATATACATCAAACGCGTAGCCGCCTTCCCTGTTCGTAATATTAGCCGCATAGGTGCTGGCATTACTATGCTGAAGGCTGTAGGTGAAATGATGATCTGCTTTTAAATCCGCCGATCTTTTTAATCCCCATTTGCTGAACAGTGTGCCTCCTTTTTTTACCTGGCCGGCAAAATCAACGAATGCCTGCTGCATTTCCTCTTCCGTTCCGTATATATCCAAGTGGTCGGCATCCATTGCACTAATAACAGCAATATCGGGACGCAGCTTTAAAAAGCTCCTGTCGTATTCATCTGCTTCTACCACGCATACATTTTTTTCACTGCTCCAGAAGTTACTGTTATAGTTGGCTGCAATACCACCCAGGAAAGCGTTACAGCCATAACCTGAATGGCGAAGCAAATGCGCCGTCATAGTAGTAATGGTGGTTTTGCCATGCGTTCCGGCTATGCATATGTTAAAAGAACTTTTGGTGATCGCACCCAGTACATCGCTTCGCTTTAAAAGCGTATAACCATTTTGCCGGTAATACAACAGCCCTTTATGTTCTTTGGGAATGGCCGGCGTATATACTACCAGGTCTGCTGCTTTAGCAATATGCTTTTCGTCATCTTCATAGTATACCGTTATTCCCTCTTTCACCAGTTGCCTGGTAAGATCTGTTTCTGTTTTGTCGTACCCGCTTACTTTTTTACCTTTTGCATTAAAATAACGGGCAAGCGCACTCATGCCTATCCCTCCAATACCAATAAAGTAAACCTCCTGTATGTCATGTAGTTCTTTCATTTTTAATACATCCTTCTTAAGTGTTATGCGCTGTGCTATTCAATATTTACATCCATTCAGATTGCTTTTAGCACTTCAGTTGCAATTGCTTCGGCTGCATTGGTTATAGCCAGTTGGCCGATATTATTTTTTAATTCCTGCCTTTCCGTATCATTTAAGGCCAGCGCTATCGCTCTTTCAGTTAATTTGTCTTTCACGTCCCTGTCTTTTATAACTAATGCTGCCCGTTTTTCCGCCAAACGGCTTGCGTTAACTGTTTGATGATCTTCAGCGGCAAACGGAAAGGGTACAAATATTACTGCCTGTTTCACTACGCACAATTCGGCTACCGACATGGCGCCCGACCTGGATATCACTACGTCTGCCGCTGCAAAAGCATTTTCCATACTGCCTATGAAATCATTCGTCCATATATTTTCCATTCCCTGCGTTAACTGCCTTGCCTGGTCAGCAAATAATTTTCCGGTTTGCCATATCAACTGCAGGTTGTTTTTTCCAAACTCTGCTATATGCGCCGCTATCGCTTCATTGATGGATTTTGCCCCAAGACTTCCGCCCGTTATAAGAATGGTTTTCTTTTGAGGGTTCAGTCCAAAAAGCCGGAGCGCTTCCTCCCTGCTGATCCTGCTGTTTACAATAACATCTCTTACAGGGTTGCCGCTAACCTGTATTTTTTCGGGGGGGAAAAATTTTTCCATCCCATCGCCACCCGTGAAAATCATTACCGCTCTTTTGCCCAGCAGTATATTTGTTTTGCCTGCAAATGAATTGGCTTCATGAATAAATGTGGGAATACCTTTTTGCTGTGCATACCGCAATACGGGAAAGCTGGAGTATCCCCCCACGCCAATTACCGCGTTGGGCTTAAACCTGTTAACGATTTTCCTTACCTGCAAAAAACTCTTCATGAGCTTAAATGGCAGGGCTATATTTTTGATCAAAGAACTCCGGTTAAACCCTGCTATATCCAAACCCTCAATGGCATAACCAGCCTGCGGCACTTTTTCCATTTCCATTTTTCCTTTCGCCCCTACAAACAACAGCGCTATGGTTTTATCCGCTTTTTTTAACGCGTTGGCAATGGCAATGGCAGGAAAAATATGACCTCCTGTTCCTCCGCCTGCTATGATTATTTTTTTTGCCAATACGTTTTGCTTTTAAATTTATTTTTTATTCTGCCGCTGCCAGTTGCGCTTTTCCTTCCATTTTTTCAGCATTTCGTGCAACGCTTAGTATAATTCCTATAGACATGCACGTAAATAAAAAGCTGCTGCCACCCATGCTTACTAACGGTAACGGAACCCCCGTAACTGGAAACAGGTTTACGTTTACCGCCATATTAACCAGTGCCTGTATAACCAGTGTAAAGCTTAAT
Organism: Agriterribacter sp.; assembly: GCF_035497235.1. Lineage (GTDB taxonomy): Bacteria > Bacteroidota > Bacteroidia > Chitinophagales > Chitinophagaceae > Agriterribacter. The sequence goes on along the minus strand of NZ_DATJEB010000030.1, from coordinate 42,776 downwards.
GCCAATGCCAGGAAGGCGCCAAAAGCAAAGGGGCATTTTTTAAAAATGCGTATGCTTCGGAATAAGAACAGGAGGTACAGAAATAATATTAGTACGCCGCCCAATAGCCCGTATTCCTCTATAATAATGGCATAAATAAAATCGCTGTAAGGATGGGGTAAAAAATTTCGTTGCTCGCTGTTGCCTGGTCCAAGCCCGAGCCATCCGCCTTTGGCAATGGCAATTTTTGCCTGCTGCACCTGGTAGGCGGTTTCTATTTTATCGGCGTAGGCAAAATCCTGTATACGTTTTATCCATGTGGGTATACGTCCCACACTTAAAATAGCCGGCAGATCTTTTGACTGGTGATCTTCCTTGTTATAATAGGAAAAAGCGATGCTTACCAGGAAAATTAATGGTATTAACGCAATACCTATAGTTGCCGCTATATGCTTTATGCTTACCCTGCCAATGAACATCAGCAGTAAACTGGTAGCGCCAATTAATAAAGCGGTTGATAAGTTGGCCGGCGCTATTAATACACAGATAATGCCAACCGGAATGATAAGCGGGAGAAAGCCCTGCTTGAAATCTTTGATATTATTTTGAGACCGGCTAAGCTGCCGAGACAGGTACATGAATAGCGCCAGCCGGGCAAGGTCTGAAGTTTGAAAGGTGAGGTTAATAATAGGCAGCTTGATCCAGCGGGTACCCTCATTAATTTCGGCTCCAAAGAAAAGCGTATATATTAATAACGGTATGGAAAGTACAAACAGGATCAGCGCGGCCCGGGAGTATAAAGTATAATTAATGCGGTGCGCAAAATAAATGATCATGAAGCCAATGGCGGTAAACGCAAACTGTTTAAACAGGTACGATTCCGCGCTTTTGGACAGCCTGTAGGCAAGGGTACCCGTACTGCTGTATATTACCAGCAGGCTCAGCAGGGTTAGCAGTATTACCGCTACCCAAATCACTTTGTCGCCTCTTGTTTTATTTAATAATGCCTGCATAAACTAATTTGAAATTTCAAATTTCAAATTTGAAATTGGTTTTTACCACTCACTACTCATAGCTCTCTTACTGCTTCCTTAAACTGCCTTCCCCTGTCTTCAAAGTTTTTAAACAAATCAAAGCTGGAGCATGCAGGGCTAAGCAATACCACATCGCCCTGGTTGGCCAAATGAAAAGCGGCATGAACGGCTTCTTTGGCACTCGATGTATTTACCATCACTTCAACATGCCTGCCAAATGCTTCATGAATCTTCCTGTTGTCGAGGCCCATACACACAATGGCTTTTACTTTTTCTTTAACCAGTTCCAGCATAGAGCTGTAATCGTTGCCTTTATCAATTCCGCCCAATATCAGTATCACGGGGTGTGTCATACTTTCCAGCGCGTACCAGGTACTGTTCACATTGGTGGCTTTACTGTCGTTGATAAATTCAACGCCCCGAATGGTCAGCACTTTCTCCATCCGGTGTTCAAGGCTTTCGAAATGCTCAACGGCTTCGCGGATTTTTTCTTTTCTTATACCGATCGTCATGCCTGCCAGTCCTGCGGCCATGGTGTTGTACTGGTTATGCTTTCCTTTTATGGCAAAGTCCAGTACACTCATTACAAATTCTTCGTTATCTAAGTGTATTGTCATATTATTTTCGCTCACATAAGCTCCTTTTGGTAGTTCGTACTGCATAGTAAATGGCAATGGGTTAGAAAGTAATGGATGTATTTCCAAATGTTTTGTTATCACAGGATCGTCTGCGCAATAGATGAAATAATCGTTGCGCGTTTGGTTTTTTATGATATTGAATTTTGAGCGGATATAATTTTCAAACCTGTATTCGTAGCGATCCAGGTGATCTTCCGTTATATTCAGCAACACCGCTATATCCGCGTTAAAATTTTCTATATCGTCTAACTGGAAGCTGCTGACTTCCACCACATACAGCGGCTTAGGATCCAGCGCTACCTGCCTGGCAAATGAATAGCCGATATTGCCCGCCACTGCGCAATCCATCCCGCCGGTTTTACATATATGCCCTGTTAAAGCGGTAGTGGTACTTTTTCCATTGCTGCCCGTAATGGCTATTATTTTGCTGCCGCCTTTATACCTGTACGCCAGCTCTATTTCACTGATGACTTTAATACCTTTCGCTTTTATTTTTTGTACCAGTTCATTTTTTTCGGGTATGCCCGGACTCTTTACAACTTCATCCGCGTTTAAAATTTTTTCCGCTGAATGTTTTTCTTCTTCAAATGCAATATCATATTGCTTCAATTCGTTTTTGTATCGTTCAGGTATCTTACCCCCGTCTGAAACAAAGACCTCCATCCCCTGCTTACGGCAAAGGATAGCTGCACCTGTGCCGCTTTCGCCGCCGCCCAATATGACCGTCTTTTTTACCATTGCCTTGTATTAAAAGGGTATTCAACAGATTGATTTCCCCGTAATCATTTTCATTTGCCTGTTAAAGCACAGGCTGGCTTTGTTATATTATAATTTCCCTCTGCCGCTTAGCGCATTTTAAAGGTGGCCAAAGCAAACAATACACACAAAACCGTTACAATCCAGAACCGAACCGCGATCTTACTTTCATGATATCCTAATTTCTGGTAGTGGTGATGGAGCGGACTCATTAAAAATATCCGCCGCCCTTCGCCGTACTTTCGTTTTGTATACTTGAAATAACTGACCTGCAGCATAACGCTCAGGTTTTCTACCAGGAACACGCCGCAAAAAATAGGGATCAGTAATTCTTTGCGCACAATAATGGCCAGCGATGCAATAATGCCGCCAAGGGCAAGGCTGCCGGTGTCGCCCATGAATACCTGTGCCGGGTAAGCGTTATACCATAAAAAGCCTATGCATCCCCCCACAAACGCGCCAACAAAAACCGATAGCTCCCCGAGGTTGGGGATATACATGATGTTCAGGTATTCCGCAAAGCGCGTGCTGCCGCTAACATATACAAATACGCCCAGCCCGGCGCCGATTAATGCGCTTACTCCCGCCGCAAGACCATCTAACCCATCGGTGATGTTGGCCCCATTCGATACCGCCGTTATAATAAAAGTTACCGCTATAATATAAATGAGCCAGGTATACTTGTCGGCCCCTTCGCCTATCCAGCTAATAAGCCTGCTGTAATTGAACTCATGACTTTTTACAAAAGGGATAGTGGTAATGGGTGTTTTTACAACGGCATACCGGTGTTCCTTTCCTTCCATAGTTACAATGGTGTCACCTACTTTTTTTTCTCCTTTCTTCAAAAAGCTTTCTGTAATGGCAGTAGCCTGGGGTTCGTAATACTCTCTCCACACTACTACCCGGTCATTAAAGTAGAGTGTTGCTCCAATAATAATGCCCAGTCCCACCTGCCCGAATATTTTTGTCATGCCAGCCAGACCATCGCTGTCTTTCTTTTTATATTTTTCGCCTTTTGCTATGGCCGTTTTTTTTGCTTTCAGCTTCAGGTAATCGTCCATAAAACCAATAAAGCCCAGCCAAACCGTACACAACAGCATCAGGTGAATGTATACTTTGCTTAAATCGGCGAAGAGTAAAGTAGGAATAAGTATGGCCAGCAAAATAATGATGCCGCCCATAGTAGGTGTTCCTTTTTTCTGTTGCTCTCCCTGCAGCCCCAGCTCCCGTACGCTTTCGCCAATTTGTTTTTTTTGCAGCAGGTTAATAACGCGTTTGCCGTACAGGGTGGAAATTAAAAGCGACAGCAATACCGCCAGCAATACCCTGAAAGTAATGAACTGCATTAACCCGCTTCCGGGAAATTTAATGCCTTCATCTCTTAGCCAGTCAAAAAAATAGTATAGCATAGCTGCGCTTTATTTTAAATTAACCCTTGTTTTATTTTTCCATCAGGTCAAACATATCTTTCAGTACCGTTTTGTCGTCAAAAGGATGTTTCACGCCTTTGATCTCCTGGTATTTTTCATGTCCTTTGCCTGCTATCAGCACAATGTCTTCTTTACCCGCCAGGGCAACGGCTGTTTTAATAGCTTCTTTTCTGTCGGTAATGGATATATACTTTCTCTTTGCCGATGGCTGCAGGCCTTTTTCCATATCCTGTATAATGGCATCCGCTTCCTCGCTTCTCGGATTGTCGGATGTAAATACCACGCTGTCGCTATGTGTGCAGGCCACATCGGCCATTAACGGCCTTTTCGTTCTGTCTCTGTCGCCGCCACAGCCTACTACGGTTATGATCTTCTCGTGTCCCTGCCTTAATTTTTTTACCGTAGTCAGTACGTTCAGCAGGGCATCGGGCGTATGCGCATAATCCACAATGCCAATGATCTTTTCTTTGGGTGAAATGATATATTCAAATCTTCCTTCGGCGCCGGTAAGATTGCTGAGTACCTGCAGCACCCTGTATTTGTCTTCTCCCATACACACGGCTGCCCCGTAAACGGCCAGCAGGTTGTAGGCATTAAATTCACCAATAAGCCTGAAATGCACTTCCTGCTCATTTACATTAAGCTGCAGGCCGGTTATACTATTATCAATAATTTTTCCTTTAAAGTCTGCCATGGTGCGCAGGCTGTAGAAGTATTTTTTGGCTGTGGTGTTCTGTAACATGACGGTCCCTCTTTTATCGTCCGCATTACTAATGGCAAATGCGTCCGGGGAGAGGTTATCAAAAAATGATTTTTTTATACGGATATATTCATCAAAGCTTTTATGATAATCTAAGTGGTCGTGCGTGATATTGCTAAACAGGGCGCCCGAAAAATGCAGGCCGGTTATCCGGTGCTGGTGAATAGCGTGGCTGCTGCATTCCATAAATACATGTGTGCATCCTTCTTCAAGCATCTGTTGCATTAAAGCATTGATGCTAATGGCATCTGGCGTGGTGTGGGAGGCAGGGATGATATTTGTACCAATCTGGTTCTGTATGGTAGAAAGCAAACCGCATTTATATCCCAAACCGCTGAAGAGTTTGAATAGCAGGGTAGCAATAGTGGTTTTTCCATTGGTTCCGGTTACGCCTGTTACTTTCATTTTGGATGACGGGGCGCCATAGAAATTATTGGCCATGTAACCGGCTGCGGCCGCGCTGTTTTCTACCTGCACATACGTAACGTTTTCTTTTTTTATTGCCGGCAATTGTTCGGCGATAATTGCAGTAGCTCCTTTTTGAATGGCCGCGTTAATATAAGCATGCCCGTCCTGCATATTTCCTTTTATAGCAATAAAGCAGCTTTTTTCCGACAGCTTCCTGGAGTCTATCTGTATATCCTTTACCTCCGTGCTCATATTACCCTGCACCGAGCGGATGTTTACCCTGTATAATATGTCCTGTAATACTGCCATTATTTTTTTGTCTGCTTTCTTTTGTGTTAATTCAGTTCCAGCGCTATAATTTGTCCCCTGTTAATAGCCAACCCGGCATCCAAAGACTGGCTGGTTACTTTGCCCTTACCCTTTACCGTTACTTTCATGTTCATGTTTTCCAGTAAATGGAGAGCATCTTTTAATCCCATTCCCTTTACATCGGGTATTGTTTGTTTGCTAACGCTTAAATCTTTTAGTACCGGTGTGTATGCGCTATTGATTACTACGCCCCATTTGCCGGATGCTATAGAATCTGCATACTGCACATTCATCGTTTCCAGCACATTCTTAAGCTCGCTGCCGTAACCGCTCCACCTGTATTTATTGCTGTCGGTGGCCAGTTTTGCAATAAACAACTGCTGCCTGTCTGCACTTTCGGCATATAGCTTATCGGCAATTTCCCTGAATACCGGCGCCGCTACTGCTCCGCCAAAATATTTAGCGGCACGGGGCTTGTTCTTAATCACTACTATGCAGGAATACTTTGGATTTTCAACCGGAAAATATCCTGCAAAGGAAGACTGGTATGCGCCATCCCCGTATTTGAATTTTCCATCGTTCACTTTGGTTGTACCTGTTTTTCCCGCGGCATGGTAAACCGCATCTTTAAAAATAGATTTTGCCGTTCCTTCTATACAAACGGCATTAAGGCAATCTTTTAACTGGCGCAGTGTTTCTTTCGAGCAAATATTGTTATTCAGTACCTGTGGTTCAAATTCGTGCAGCAGGTTCCCGTCTTTTTCTATCCTGTTTACCAGGTACGGCTTCATCAGTTTGCCTTCATTGGCAACGGCGTTGTATACCATCAGCAGTTGCAGGGGGCTTAGCATTACTTCGTAACCAAAACCCATTGAGGGGAGGGTTTGCAAATGCCAGTCTTTGCGGGACGGGTTTTTTACCAAGGGTCTGAATTCTTCTTTCAGATCAATGCCCGTGCGGCCTGTAAGATGCAGCGCCTGGTAATGCTTTATGAATTGTGCCGGATTTTTTGCATAATAAGTATAAGCAAGTTTGGCCATGGCTACGTTGCTGCTATGTTCAAACGATTCTTTTATGGTAAGCAGGCTCTTTGGCGATTTTTCCGCATCCCTGATATTTCTTCCGTTCAGTACCCATGAACCATTATTGATATCTATCATGTCTGAAGTGGTAACATATTTGTCTTCAAGAACAGATAAGAGGGTAATGAGCTTTATGGTAGATCCCGGTTCGGAGGTTTTTAACGCGTAATTATCCGATTCAAAATAAGAGCCGTCAGGCATGAGGCCCAGGTTGGCTATCGCTTTTATTTTTCCTGTAGCCACTTCCATTACTATGGCGCAACCTTCCAGCGCTTCATTGGAAACCATCATGCGCATCAGGGCGGTTTGCGTAATATCCTGTATGTTCACATCTAATGTGGTTACAATATCTTTACCGTTCTCCGGTTCAATTTCAGATCCTTCCACCGGCACAAAGGCGCCGCCCGATATACGGCGAACCAATCGTTTGCCCGATACGCCTTTTAATAAACTATCGTACGTTTTTTCGAGTCCAACGTTTTGGGTTACTACCTGCTTGTCATTATTTATATAAGCCCTGGACAGGCCGATGGTGCGGTTGGCCAGTAAGCCAAAAGGGGTAAGGCGTTTTTCCATATCTTCCGCAATGAACCCGCTTTTATTCCTGCCCAGTCTTACTAAGGGCAGTTCACGTAAGGCCTGGTATTGTTCAAAACTTACTTTTTTCTTTAGCAGAAAATAGCGCTCTTTTTTGCGGTATCCTGTTTCTAATAATTTTTTATATGCTGCGGCGTTCTTGTCGTTAAAAATATTGGACAATCCTGCGGAAAGGGAATCAATGTTTTCCTTAAATCTTTTTCCATCCTTTTCGCGGAGTCCGTCTGCCATAAAATCAATACGGATGTCAAAAAATGGAATGGAAGTACTTAACATACTGCCGTCCTCGCTGTAAATAGTTCCCCTGTCCGCATCTAAGGTGCGGTATTCAAGGTGCAGGCTGTCGCTCAGGCTTTTCCAGTAATTACCCTGGAATTGCTGAATGTAAAAAGCCTTGCCTATTACGCAAAGGCTTAATATCACTACCCCCAGGAAGCAGAGGTAAACCCGCCATAATATGTCTTTTTTTATTTCCAAAATTGTATCGGCAGCCGTCTTTCATTTTTAACTGCAGCCGTTTTTTTTATTTTTTATTTTCTGTAATCTTTACCGGTGGCGCTTTCAGTTCCTTTAAGCCCAGGGGCGCTACGGCTTTGGCCAGTTCACTTTGTTTACCCCGCATCATCAGTTCGCCTTTTACCGTTTTGTATTCATACTGTAATTCTTTTAGTGCTTTGGCGCTGCGGTTTATATCTTTAATCGTATTTTCTGCGTGGTGCCCGTTGTATATATACACTACTGCCAGTATGGCCAGGAAAAGAAAGAAGTAGATGTTTTTAACCACCCACCGGTAATTCAGCCACTTTTTTATTCCATCCACTAAGGAAGAAGGCTCATCGGGTTTTATTTTCTCTGTTTCCGGCATTATATATGGTATAATTATTTTTGGTTTATTTTTTTTCTGCTACCCGCAGCTTAGCGCTACGGCTTCTTGGATTTGCCGCTATTTCGGCCGCGGAAGGCACTATTGGTTTTTTAGTAATAATAAGAAAAGGACTTTCCGGCTTTGTGCCGTATAACGAATCGGCGGCTGTTTCCTCAAAACTGCCGTTCCGGAAAAAATGCTTTACCATTCTGTCTTCAACGCTGTGAAACGTTATGATGGCAATACGGCCACCTTTCTTAAGGAGAGAAGGGAGTTGTTGCAGCATTTCCCGTAAGGACCCCATTTCGTCATTCACTGTAATGCGCAAAGCCTGGAATACCTGGGCAAAGTATTTGTTAGGATTACCTTTTACCACCGGGGAAACCGCATTCTTAAATTCATTAACCGTTTTAACGGATACCAGTTGCCGTTGCTGTACGATTGTTTTGGCCAGGGTTTTGGCGTTTGTTACCTCACCGTACTGCTCAAACATTTTATGCAGTTGCTGTTCGGTATAGCTGTTCAGTATGCTTGCAGCGGTAAGCTCCTGGCGCTGATCCATGCGCATATCTAACAGCGACTCCTCAAAACGTGTGGAAAACCCCCGTTCGGCTTCGTCAAACTGGTGACTGGATACGCCAAGATCGGCGATTACACCATCTACCTCATCTATTTTATGAAGCCGCAGGAATTTTTTAAGATGACGAAAGTTATGCGGTACAAAAATGATCCGTGGATCATCGGGTATATTGAGCCTGGCATCCTCATCCTGGTCAAAGGCAATAAGCCTGCCTGACTGGTTCAATGCACGCAAAATGGCCCCGCTGTGTCCGCCACCGCCAAAAGTACAGTCTGCATATACGCCTGCAGGTTTAACCTGCAGGGCATTAACGAGTTCGCCGGCTAAAACAGGTATATGATATGGTTGATCCATAATGGTAAATTAAAGGTGAAAAGCCAGCGTGGAAATGGTTGTTTCCGCTTTGACCTTTCACCTCCTGACACTGTAATACTTATACCTGCCCGCTTTTATCCGTCATTACGTCCTGAGCCAACCGGCTGAATGCTTCGGGTGAAAAAGTGTCAAAGAACTGCTGATACTTATTTTTATCCCAGATTTCAATTTTATCAAAGGCCGAAACCAGCACAATGTCTTTTTCCAGTCCGGCGTATTCCATTAAATTTTTGGGTAACAACAATCTCCCTGCACCATCCAGTTCCACTGTTATCCCATTTAAAAAGTAGCGGCGGAATTCGCGTACTTTTGGATCAAAATCACTTTTTCTTCCTATGTCTTCAAAAATGGGTTCCCAGTTTTTCATCGGGTACAGGGTTAAGCAACGCTCAAATCCCCTGTTAATAAAGAAGCTACCGGTTTCCCCTTCCGGGATTTGCCTTTTAAATCCTGTTGGAAGGAGAAACCGACCTTTTGCGTCCAGCGTAGCTTCATATTCCCCTAAAAACCGTATCATTTATAAAGAGTTATACTTAATTCCCATTTATTCCCACAAAATAACACATTTTCCCACCTTTAACGCGGGATTTAATTTAATTATTTTATCCACAGCAAACTTTTTTTTTAAAACCCTTACCAGCAGTAATTCTAAGGGGATTTTAGGGCTGATTTGCTGCATAATACCTGCGGACAATGTGGATAGCTGTGGATAAATGTGGATAGCTATTAACTTACAAGAATACCGTTGCATATTTGCACTATGGATCCAAAACAGCTACAAATCAAAGATTTTACTTATGCTTTACCTGAAAATCGTATTGCCGCCTACCCTTTAGCCAGTCGCGATGCTTCGAAACTGCTGGTATATGAACAGGGAAATATTACGGAAGATGTTTACCACCACATTGCCGGTTATCTGCCGGAGGGGGCCTTACTGCTGTTGAATGATACCCGGGTAGTGGAAGCCCGGCTGCTTTTTCAGAAACCAACAGGAGGCAGTATCGAAATATTTTGCCTTTCGCCGCATGCGCGGTACGCCGATGTTACTACTGCTATGCTGCAAAAGAACAGGGTGTGGTGGAACTGTCTTATTGGGGGGGCATCCAAATGGAAGCGGGGTGCTGTGCTGGAAAAGAAGATAGTAACCGGCACAGGCGATATTATATTGAAAGCATTGCTTGCAGAAAGATTACCCGATAGCTTTACCGTTGAAATGCAATGGGAGCCGGGTGATTTATCTTTTGCGGATATATTACATCATGCCGGGGTTATGCCCCTTCCACCCTATATAAAAAGGGAGGCGGATGAAAATGACAGGGAAAGGTATCAAACCATCTATGCCCGGCAGGAAGGATCAGTGGCTGCTCCAACGGCGGGACTGCATTTTACAAATGACATTTTTCAGTCGCTCCGGGATAAACACATTGCACATGATTTTGTAACGCTTCATGTAGGTGCGGGTACTTTTAAACCAGTTAAAGCGGAACGCATGGAGGATCATGCTATGCATACCGAATTTATAGATGTGCGTTATGAAACCATTGAAAAGTTATTGCAAAACACCGGCAAAGTATTTTGTGTGGGCACTACTTCCCTAAGAACAGTAGAAAGCCTGTATTGGATGGGTGTTAAAGTGAAGCAGCACGAAGGCATTGACGTTGATAGCCTGGCGATAACACAATGGGAAGTATATGAAATCCTTTCCGCATATACCGTACCAGCCGATGAATCCCTGCTGGCGCTGCTGGGGTGGATGAAGCGCCGGCATATGAACAGGTTGCTTACACAAACACAGATTTTAATAGCGCCGGGTTATCCTTTCAAAATCATTTCAGGGCTGATCACTAATTTTCATCAGCCGCAATCCACCTTACTGTTACTGGTAGCCGCGCTTATTGGAGAACAGTGGAAAGCAGTGTATCGCTATGCATTGGAAAATAATTTCAGGTTTTTGAGTTATGGTGATGGTTGTTTATTGTTTACCGGAGCAAAGGAAACTCCATCGTAAATGCTGAACCCTTTCCGGGTGCACTCTCTGCTTTTATCTTTCCTTTTTGTGCTTCCACCATAGCTTTAACATAGCTTAACCCCAGCCCAAATCCCTTTACGTTATGTACATTACCTGTATGCGCCCTGTAAAATTTTTCAAATATCCTGTTCACTGTTTCTTTGGTCATGCCTATGCCGTTGTCTTCAATTTTAATGCGGATGGCATTGCCTGTATTTTGCGTGTATATCTTTATGTGCAGCCCGGTATCTTTTGAATATTTAATGGCATTGTCAATCAGGTTGCTGAGCAGGTTGGTAAAGTGTACTTCATCCGCTTCAATAACGTCTTTTGCGGCGCTGAGCTGCAGTTCGGCCTTCCCGTTCCTGTCTTCCATCTGCAGCCTGAAATTATCTGCCACACGGCTTATCACTTCGTGTACATGCTGCGGCTTCATGTTAAGCTGCACTTCCTGCTTGTCCAGCAAAGCGGCCTGCAGTATCGTTTCTACCTGCTTGTTCATCCGTTTGTTTTCGTCTTTTATGATGCCGCTGAAATAGTCCATTTTTTCCTTACTTCGCCATACTTTATCATTTTTTAATGCGTCTACCGCCAGTGATATGGTTGCCAGCGGGGTTTTGAACTCGTGCGTCATATTGTTGATGAAATCGCTTTTAATTTCACTTAGCTTTTTTTGACGGAGCATGGTGCGAACGGTAGTGAAAAATGCCGTACAGATCACCAGGGTAAACAATACCGATCCCGTGATCATCCAGCTCATCGACCCTATTAAAAAATTTTCTACATTTGGAAAAATCACCCATAGCTCCTCGTCTGCAACAAATCCTTCGGCACTGCTACCGGTAGGTACCGAAAGCGGGAACCAGAAGGTACGGCTCCGGGCGGTGTCTGCCAGTAATTTGCTGAAATTAATGGTTTGCATTTCATAGTTATTGGTGATGCTGTTGCGGTTTAGCACGGCAAATTCAAAATTTGTTTTTTTAAAACCATATTTATTTAAAGCCATCTTTAGTTTATCGTATACCTGGCTGGGTGTATAGCGCTGTGCGACGGTAGGTGTTTTGAGCAATTTTAAAAATTGATCCGAAGGCCATTCAGGAGATAATTTGGGGAAACCCGCGGAAGGAAACCTACCCGATTGTTCGGCTATTTCCTGCCCCACTTCATTTACCGCCATCTGGATATTCTGTTCTAATTGTTCATTTTTAATGATAAGGGCATTTTTAATGGACATGATCTGCACCACTATAATGCCAATAAGCGAAAGGGTGATAAGAATAATGATCAGTAAGTAAATTTTCTTCATTGGCCTGTAAAATTACTTTGATATTAACTGGGGTTTAGTTGCGGCATGGATGATTTAACTCAATTTTACATCAGGATAAGGATTCGTATAATGGTTTGCGAGCAACAAGTATACAAAAATTAGGCATTCCCTGTGCCATATCTGTAAAAACCTGCGTTGTTAAAGGTATTTTTTTGATTTTAATTGCCGGTCAGTATTTTCTATACTAACTTAGATCAAATGCTTACACCTTCGGTTGGTACATTATTAATTGCGGAGCCTTTTCTTAAGGACACTAATTTTATGCGCACGGTTGTTTTGTTATGCGATCACCAGGAAGACGGCAGTATTGGTTTTGTGTTGAACAAGCATATAGCGCATACTCTCGATGAAATTATACCTGAGCTGGAAGGCATCAAGATACCTGTTTTTTTTGGCGGCCCGGTACAAGCCGATACGCTTCATTTTTTGCATGTTTGTCCGGACCAGATACCCGGCAGCCAGGCAGTAACCGATGGTATTTACTGGGGAGGCGATTTTGGGATTGTTAAGGACCTGCTGCGGAAAAATAAGCTCAATCCCGGGAGCATCCGGTTTTATATCGGCTATTCAGGCTGGGGTAGCAACCAGTTGAATGAAGAACTGGAAGGGAAAAGCTGGATTACCGCTATGGCAAAGCAAGACCTTGTGTTTAAGTACAATGCAGAAGACATATGGAAGGAGTCGCTCAGGTTGCTTGGCGGTGATTATAGTTTGATGACCAATTTTCCTATTGATCCGCAGTTGAACTAGCATTAAGCCGATCAAATGATGGCTGTATATTATCGTGAGACAGCCCATCTCACGTTTGTCATAACAATAGCAAAAAAAGTCCCCCGGCATTTTACCTGGGGGACGCATCCGCACATGGCCAATTATTTTATTGCTATTATTTTAAAGGGAACCTGATACCTGCGTATAATCCCCAGTTATTTAAATTTTTATTATCTCCATAACTAAAGGGCATAAAATTATACCTGCCGCCTAATGTAAATGCCGATGCCCCGTGTTCCCTGAAGGGTATAGCGATACCCGCTTCGGGTGAAGCAACAAAATAAACACCTGATTTACTGCTTCCAAACTCTCCGAGGTACCGGGTATACGATACAAAATTACCGCCCACCCCTGCTCCAACATACGGCTGCACTATTCCTGAAGGTGCCAGGTTAAATCTTCCTTTAATCATTACCGGCACGGTTTGTATGGAATTGCTCAGAACGGCCGATACGGCACCGCCTTTAGTAGTATATACCTGCCGCGGATATTTCTGGTAATAATCGCTGAAGCCCGCTTCAAGTCCCAGCGAAAGCTGATCTGTAATGCCATATAACAGGTTAGCGTTCCACCCGCGAAAAGAAGTTTTGCTTACAAGATTTGATTTGAAATTTCCCGTGGGCATATGTACAGCATAATTAATATTCATGGTTAGTTTTTGCTGTTGTGCAAGCGCAGGCAACCCGAAACCCGCGCAGAGTAGCGTAAAAAAAAATATTTTAAACGGTTTCATGACGATGTGTTTTTAATGTATACAACTACCTGTTTTTTAATGATTGCTATTGCTGCTGAGGTATGGCGACTGGTCAAATAGCGCTTTTACCTGGGAAGCAGCGGTTGAAGCGTTAAAAACAGCCTCTCCTCTTATCAGTCCGTTCCATACGCCTTCAATTTTTTTATCCTTTCCTGCATCTTTCAGATCAACCATGTCAACCGATAACGCACCCTCGCGGATCTGGTATACTGCATAAGAAACATAAGGGAAGTAATAATCATAGCCGCCGTATCCCCAGTAATAAGGATCCCAGTAGCTGTTATAATAGCCCCAGTAAGACGGATAGCTGATTACGCCTGTTTGGTTGTTAAATACGCTGCTGATATTAATACCAAGGTCGGGATGTTCATCATTGGCTACCAGTTGATAACCGCGCATCTGCATATTATCTTTTACGGCCTGTATAAAAGCTGCATCCGTTGCTGTTAATGTACGTTTCCGGAGCGCGCCATTGCGTACTACTGCCACCGAATCGGAAATGCTGTAGGTATGAAATGAATTAAAAAGAACAGAACTATCGTAGTTGGTGATGTAAATACGGCTTTCATCATTGGTCATGTTTTTTAAAGGGTCTTTTGTACAACTACCCAGGAAACCAATGCACAGTAAACCTGCTGTTAGTGCCAGGTATATTTTATTTTTTTTCATAGCTTATGTTGCTTTCAGCTATAGACACTGATACGGCATACATGTTTAATTACAGGTTGTAATGTTAACAATACACTAACAGGCGGTCTTCTTGCTGTTTTGTGTAGTGGTTTATACTTAGCTGTTTGCTGTTTTAGTATCATTCTTCCGTATTTTTTTGATTTATTTATGTGTGTATGTGGAAGTTGTTTTGTTTTTATGTAATTTCCTCATGGTTAGCGCAATTAAAATAGTGTATATAAAACGGAATTATTTATTACTGCTTTTTAATGAAGTTGACTACGGGAAAAATATTGTTGCTCACGCTTTTTATCAGTACTGTTATAGTAGCCGTAACAGTATATATATCCATAAGGCAATCTTCAAAGGTGAACCATACTTTTACCGGTATATCTAACGCACAAAATATTTTGTATTACACTGAAAAATTACTTGCCGGAGCCACCATGAATGATATTATGGTACGGGAGTACATATTAGCAGGGGATGACAGGTACCTTTCTTCTTTGCAGCAAATTTATGATGACTTTAAGCATAACTATGATCAGTTGAAGCATTATGCCAAAGCGGATCCGCTTCAGCGGCAAAAGATAGATTCGCTTCCCCTGTACATCTTCGGCGGGAAGGCCTGGTCAGACAGTATCATTAATATACGGCGGTTGGAAGGGCAGGCAAAGGCAATGGAAATGACAACCACCGATACGATTAATAATTTTGTATCCGCAGCAAGGGGGCTGATCAGCCGCATTACGCTGGTGGAGCGGCTTCGGTTAAAAACACTGCAACAGGAGAATGCCAAAGCAGTAGCAGATCTTAGAACGGTATGGTACATTGAAATAGCGCTGCTGATTGTGCTTATGATTATGCTGGTACAAAAATTAAGAGTTGATGTGCTGTGGGGAAGAAAGGCAAACGCGGCCATGCAATATAACGCGCTGCTGATGGAGCACATACAGGACGCCGTTATTTCTACCGATAAAAACTTTACAATAGTGAGCTGGAACCGCAAAGCAGAAAGGCTTTCGGGTTGGAATGAAGATGAAATACGCGGGAGAAAAGTGGTAGAGATTGTGAAGCCGGTGTATAAGGAGGCGTTTCAATCTGTTATTGTAAAAACGTTACTGAAAAATGAATCATGGGAAGGCGAAACCACTTTTCAAAAAAAGAGTGGTGAACAGGCTACCGTGCTGGTTTCGGCAGCGGTTATAAAAGCAGCTAACGGCAAAATGAAAGGAGTGGTGGCTATTGTAAGAGATATCAGCGCTCAGCAACAGTTGGAGGAGCAACTGAAAAAATTTAATTCGGAATTAGGCAAACAGGTAGAAGACAGAACGCTGGAGGTGAAAAAGGTGGTAGACCAGTTACTGGCTTCCGAAAAAAAGTATAAGTTCTTATTTGAACACAACCCGTTACCCATGTGGATGATGACCATGCCGGGCATGCATATTACGGATGTAAATGACGCGGCCATTCATCATTATGGCTATGCACGGCACGCTTTTTTAAAACTGAATTTCCGGGATATCCATCCACAGGCCGATGCAGATGCTTTTATACGGTATATGCAGGAAAACGCTTCGGGTTACCATAACGCGGGTGTGTGGAGGCAGTATAAAAGAGACAGGAGTATTATTTTTGTTGAAATATATGCTTACAGTATGCGGCTGGATGGCAGGGATATCAGGTTGATCCTGTCTAATGATATTACGCAGAAAGTAGCAGTAGAAAAAAAGCTTAAGCAGTCGCTTGGCCAGGTGCGCATGCTGAGCGGACACCTGGAACAGGTGCGGGAAGACGAGCGGAAAAATATTGCAAGAGAAATTCATGATGAACTGGGGCAGCAGCTCACCATTTTAAAAATGGATGTGGCATGGACAATAAAAAAAATGCAGCACCCGGACGAAATGGTAGTAACCCGGTTAAGCGGGTTGCTGGAAACGATTGATGCTACCATGAAATGGGTTCGCAGGATATGTGCGGAATTGCGTCCCGCGCTGTTAGATGACCTGGGGCTGATTGCGGCAATGGAATGGCAGGCGGGGGAGTTTGAAAAAAATACGGGTGTGGTAATGGAGGTAATGCTGCCCGCCGGTATACCGGAGTTGCCGCCTGAAACTAAAACGGGTTTATTTCGTATTTTTCAGGAATCCCTTACTAATATTGCCCGTCATGCGGAAGCGCGGCATGTGAAGGTAAACTTGCGGGAAAAAGAGGGGGCGCTAATATTGAATATTGAGGATAATGGCAAAGGTTTCGATATGGCTATCCTTAATCAAAAGCGTACATTGGGGATACTGGGAATGGAAGAAAGAAGTTTGATGATGGGTGGAAAATATGTAATTGCGAGTGAACCGGGGGGAGGTACTACGGTAAAAGTAATAGTTCCGGTGGAAAAGAAAAATACGATTATCTAAATCCGAAAAACCAGGTATTATGATGCGGATTCTTATTGCAGACGATCATGCTATTGTACGAAAGGGCCTAAAACAACTTATTCTTGAAGAGTATCCTTCTGCGCAGTTAGCCGGGGCTAAAGATACGGAAGAACTCATGTCTAAGCTGATGGAAGCGCCATGGGATATTGTAATCTGCGACTTAAATATGCCCGGGCGCAGCGGGTTAGACGCGCTGCACCAGATCAGGCATGCCTATCCTTCTTTGCCTGTGCTGATTATGAGCATGTATCCCGAAGATCAGTATGCCCTCAGGGTTTTAAAGGCTGGCGCCGCAGGTTACCTGGGCAAGGATAATATTCATGAAGATATTATTAAGGCCATACATACTGTTTTGCTGGGTAAAAAATTTATTACACCGGCAGTAGCGGAAAAATTAGCAGATGCATTCGGTTCTAAAAACCAGGAACTCAACCTGCATGAAAAGCTTTCCGACAGGGAATTTGATGTGTTTAAACTGCTTGCCGGGGGAAAGCCGGTATCGGATATTGCGGAACAACTGTCTTTAAGCGTTACCACGGTAAGTACCTACCGGGCAAGGGTACTCGAAAAAATGGAAATGAAGTCCAATGCCGATCTTACAAGGTATGCGCTAGATCATAAGCTGATCTGAAGAGGTGTCGGGTGTTAGGTATCAGGTATCAGGTGTCAGCTATCGATCAGCTAAAGTATACTAATGATGGGCCTGGTACTTCTTTTCTCTCCCGTCTCACCCGCACTTCTCACCATTCACCATTCCCCACCCCCTGACGATAGCATGACAAAAGTCATTTTGCTTCTTGATATTGCTTATAACTTATCCTCCCCGCTCCAAATACTTTTACAAATAACTCCAGCATAATGAGTGTAATGATCATTCTTTTAATAGCCAGCATTTCTGTAGCCGGCCTGTTTCTTTTAGCCTTTTTATGGAGTGTAAAAAGCGGACAGTTTGAGGATGATTATTCTCCTTCCTCAAGAATATTGTTTGACAACGAAACGCCTTCTAATAAAACAATAAAACCCTGATAAATATTCCCGGATATGCAAGTAGAAAAGTTCTGTTATGACAATAAGATTGTAAAGGCTTTTGGGTATGCCACGGTAATTTTCGCTATTGTGGGCATGTTGGCCGGACTTTGGGCGGCCATCCAGCTTTATGCGCCAGCTACCAGCCTTAATCTTGCGCCTACTACGTTTGGCCGTATACGTCCGTTACACACCAACGCTATTATTTTCGCCTTTGTAGGCAACTGTATTTTTACAGGGGTGTATTACTCGCTGCAACGGTTGTGTAAAGCCCGCATGTTCAGCGATAAGTTAAGCTGGATCCATTTTTGGGGATGGCAGCTTATTATTGTTGCCGCGGCAGTAACCCTATTAATGGGATATACTTCGGGCAAGGAGTATGCGGAGTTAGAGTGGCCGGTAGATATTGCTATTACGTTGATATGGGTAGTGTTCGGGATTAACATGTTTGGCACTATTCTGCAAAGAAGAGAAAAGCATTTATATGTAGCTATCTGGTTTTACATTGCTACCTGGGTTACCGTAGCCATGCTGCATATTGTAAACTCTTTTGAGATACCTGTGTCCTTTATGAAAAGCTATAGCTGGTACGCAGGTGTGCAGGATGCGCTGGTGCAATGGTGGTACGGGCATAACGCGGTGGCATTTTTTCTTACCACACCCATATTGGGCCTCATGTATTATTTTCTTCCCAAGGCCGCCAATCGGCCGGTGTATTCTTACCGGCTCTCTATCATTCACTTTTGGGCGCTGATCTTTATTTATATATGGGCAGGCCCGCATCATTTATTATATACCGCGCTGCCCGACTGGGCGCAATCGCTGGGTACCGTTTTTTCTTTAATGCTCATCTTCCCTTCCTGGGGCGGCATGCTTAACGGGCTGTTTACCCTGCGTGGCGCCTGGGATAAGGTGCGGGAAGACCCTGTGCTGAAATTTATGGTAGTGGCTATTACCTGTTATGGAATGGCTACACTGGAAGGTCCGCTCCTGAGTTTAAAAAATATCAGCGCCATTGCGCATTACAGCGACTGGATCATAGCGCATGTGCATATAGGCGGACTGGGCTGGAACGGCTTTATGGCCTTTGCTATGCTGTATTACCTCGTTCCCAAAATGTGGGGTACGCAACTTCATTCCAAAAAACTGGCTACCAATCATTTCTGGCTGGGAACCATTGGTATTATACTGTACGCTGTACCGTTATACTGGGCAGGCTTTACACAAACATTAATGTGGAAAACGTTTACACCGGAAGGGCAACTGAAATTTCAGTTCCTGGAATCTGTAACCAATATCATACCCATGTATATTACCCGTAGTGTGGGCGGAGGCTTATACCTGGCGGGTGCATTGCTGATGTGCTATAACCTGGCTAAAACCATAGCTGCCGGAAAATTCATTGCAAATGAAGCTGCCGAGGCAGCGCCGCTACCTAAAAAAATAAACTACGGCAAAGAGCACTGGCACCGGTGGATTGAGCGCAGACCGCTTACCTTATTAGTGGTGAGCCTGATTGTAGTAGTAATTGGTGGTGTGGTGGAAATGATTCCCGCCTTCCTGGTAAAATCGAATATTCCTACCATAACAAGTGTAAAACCCTATACACCCCTCGAATTGCAGGGACGCGATATTTATGTAAGAGAAGGCTGCTACACCTGCCACTCGCAAATGATACGGCCCTTCCGTGATGAAGTGGCGCGGTATGGCGAATATTCCAAGGCAGGCGAGTTTGTATACGACCACCCGTTTCAATGGGGAAGCAAGCGCACGGGCCCCGACCTGGCGCGTATAGGAGACAAATACCCCGATAGCTGGCATTATAACCATATGGACGATCCCGCTTCCATGTCGCCCGGATCGGTGATGCCCGCTTATCCGTGGCTGTTAGATGACGCGCTGGATACCGCCAGTACGCCTGCTAAAATAAGAGTGATGCAAAAATTAGGAGTGCCTTATCCTGCAGGGTTTGATAAAACGGCTAACCAGGACCTTACCGCGCAGGCGGAAGCCATATCGGCAAGACTTAAAAAAGATAAGATTGAAACACCGGCGAATAAAGAGATCATAGCGCTCATTGCGTACCTGCAGCGTGTGGGTACCGATATTAAGCTGGAACAAAAGACAATGGCCGGTGAAACCACTATGCAATAAATAATAACTCAGGTAATATGAAATTTATTAATTACTTAGAAAAGATTGGCGGTGTGGATATCCTCGGACTAACATCGTTTGGTATATTCTTTATTTTTTTTATAGTGATGCTGACATGGGTGTTCAAAGCCGATAAAAGTAAGATCGAGGAAATCAGCCGTATTCCATTAGATAACCAGGAGCAATAAAATAAATGGTATGCTTTTTAAAAACAATCCACACCGCTTAGTCCGGATATTCAAACCGTTATCATTACTGGTATTGTTTACGTTCACAGGAAGTTTGGCCGCTGTTGCCGCTGGACCGCCGCTGCCTTCTGCGCTCAACAATACCCTGGCGTTAACCTTAATGACGTTAATGCTGATATTACTGGTTGTAATATTTATGCTGGGGCAGTTGCTGACAGGGATAGCCGACATTAAACTTCAAAAAGATAAGGAAGACGAGAAAAAAAATACAACGCCTGCGGCAGTTGTTACCGGGGTGTTTTTATTGTTAACCGGTTCTGCTGTAGCGCAGAATACTACTGAAGCCATACAGGCAGCCGTTGCTAACCCAAAAACATTTGGCGGTCTGTCCGCTTTTGTTTTTTATACCATGATCACTATCATTTTTGTGGAAATGCTGGTGATCCTGGTATTACTCTATAATATCAGGTTTTTGCTTAAAGCGGATAAAGTGAAGACCACGGAAGCGGCTTTGGTAACATCCAAATCGTTAGGCGCCTGGTGGAGCCGGGTTAATAAATTCAAACCCGTTGAACAGGAGGCCGATATAGCGCTTGATCATGAATATGATGGTATCCGCGAATTAGATAACCGGCTTCCTCCCTGGTGGCTATATGGTTTTTATGCTACCATTATTTTTGGGGTAATTTATTTATGGCGGTATCACGTGTCTTACAGTGCGCCCTTGAGCAGGGAAGAGTTTGAGATTTCGGTAAAGAAAGCGGATGAAGAAGTAAAAACCTACCTCGCCCAAAAAGGGGAGTCGGTTGATGAAAACAGTGTTACCGTATCTGTTGATGCCGCTGATCTTGCCGAAGGGAAAAAAATATATACTGCTGCCTGCGTAGCTTGTCATAAAAATGATGGCGGAGGCATGGTTGGCCCCAATCTTACCGATGATTACTGGCTGCACGGCGGCGATGTGAAAAGTGTGTTTAAAACCATTAAATACGGAATAAACGCGATGCCGCAATGGCAAACCAGCTATTCCAATAAGCAGATAGCGCAGGTGTCAAGCTATGTAATGTCGCTGCACGGTACTAACCCTGCCGGTGCAAAAGCGGCGGAGGGCCGGTTGTTTAAAGCAGCAGATGCAACGCCGGCACCTGTAGCCGGATCTGCGGCTAATAATGAAGTGAAAACCCCGTAAAAACAGGGAGTTAATAAAATGGCAAAGCAGCAACACATACAACATGCTTCAACGCAGAATGAAACGGACGCTTTTCGCGACAGGATAGCTACTGTTGACGAAAAGGGTAAGCGGAAATGGGTATATGCCCATAAAACCAGGGGGAAATTATTCAACATTCGTACATGGGTGAGCTGGGGATTCTTTATTTTGTTTTTTGCCCTTCCTTTCTTTCGGTATAAAGGTCGCCCGTTATTCCTGTTTAATATACCAGAAGCTAAATTTATTTTATTTGGCAGGGTATTTTGGCCGCAGGATTTTTTCATATTCGGTATCACCATGATCACCGGCATTGTATTCATCATACTTTTTACGGCTGCCTTCGGACGATTGTTTTGCGGATGGGTTTGTCCGCAAACCATTTTTATGGAAATGCTTTTTCGTAAAATTGAATTTGCTATAGAAGGTGATGCGCCGGCGCAGAAGCTGTTAGACAAAGGACCCTGGAACCGCGATAAGGTGGTAAAGAAAACAACCAAGCACTTCGTGTTCTTCCTGCTTTCTTTTATTGTTTCCAATTTTTTCCTTGCTTACATTATAGGAATGGATGAACTGCTGAAGATTATAAGGGAGCCGGCATCGCAACATATAGGCGGACTGTCTTCCATCGTTATTTTTTCCGGCGTGTTTTATGGTGTATTTTCTTATTTCCGCGAGCAGGCCTGCACGGTAATTTGCCCTTACGGTCGCCTGCAGGGCGTGTTGCTGGATCGTAACTCCATGATCGTTGCCTACGACTATAAAAGAGGCGAGCCAAGAGGGAAGTTCAGAAAGCAAAAGGCCGCCGAACTGGCGCCTGTACCGGGCGATTGTATAGATTGCTTCCAGTGTGTAAAAGTTTGCCCAACGGGTATAGATATTCGTAATGGCACGCAAATGGAATGTGTGGGATGTACTTCGTGTATTGATGCCTGTAATAAAATGATGGATGCCACGGGCAGGGAAAAAGGATTGATCCGCTATGCTTCGGAGAATGGTATCGCGGAAGGGAAGAAGCTGAAGTTTACGGGAAGGATGAAATTCTATACTGTTTTGCTGGTGGTTTTAACCAGTCTGTTAACTGCTTTACTGGTATCCCGTAAAGATGTGGATGGCACCATACTGAGAGCCGGAGGCATGCTGTACCAGGAACGGGGAGCCGACAGTGTATCGAACCTGTATAACATCAAGATCATTAATAAAACGGTACACGATGTATCGCTTTCCTTAAAGCTGGAAAACATGCCGGGCAGCATTATAGAAGCGGAAGGGAAAGATATTATAGTAAAAAGAGAGGGGCAGGGCAAAGGTTCATTCTTTATTGTATTGCCGCGCCATATTATTGAGACAAGAAAAACAAAGCTGAAAATCGGCGTATACGAAGGAGATCATAAAATTACCACGCTGGGTACTAATTTCATGGGGCCGGCAGCACGGTAGCGTTATGCTAATTATATTGTGAGAAGTGAGACGTGAAAGGTGAAAGGTGAAGGGTAAATGGTAAAAGGTGAGAGGTGAATGGTGAACATTTCACGTCTCTTGTCTGTCATCTTTCGATTAACATAGCGGTAGTTAAGGATTATAATATTAACGTAAAAGGAAATGATATGAACTGGGGTCATAAACTCACTATAGTAATTGTTGTTTTTATATGCCTGATGGGCTTTATGGTTTACCAGGCCATGCAAACCGATTTTCAGTTGGTAGAGAAAGGGTATTATAAAAGTGAATTAAAATACCAGCAGGTAATTGACGGGAACAACCGGGTAAACGCGTTAAGCGGCAAAGTGCGTATTGTAAAATCGGGGAACCGGGTTATTGTGCAGTTGCCGGAAGAAATGAAGAACAGCAACGTACAGGGCACCCTGTGGTTTTATTGCGCTTATGATGAGAGGATGGACAGGAGGTTTGAGTTGCGGCCGGATAAGGATGCCATCCAGGAATTGGATGCTGCCTTGTTTACCGCGGGAAACTATACGGTAAAAATGGAATGGATCAGTAATAATGAACACTATTACAGTGAAGAAAAATTAAGTATGTAATGATGTGGCAATGGATAGCAGGAGGCTTTGTGCTGGGAATATTCAGCAGTTTGCATTGTGTGGGTATGTGCGGCCCGCTGGCTATGGCCCTGCCTGTTCATCATCTCTCCCGTATTAAGCGGTTCGCGGCTTTATTGTTGTACCAGTTTGGGCGTATTGTTACCTATGCTTCGTTAGGATTATTATTTGGCTTTGCCGGAAGGCATATATATATCGCCGGCTTTCAGCAAGGATTTTCAATCGGTATAGGGATACTCGTTTTAGTATTGCTTATCCTGTATTACTGCTATAAAAAAAATGTTCAGCCTCCTTTTATGCTGGCATTTTACAAAAAAATACAGGGCGTTATTATTGCTTTATTACAATCGGAAAGAAATCTTTTTTCGTACCTGCTGCTGGGCATGGCCAACGGCTTGCTTCCCTGTGGCATGGTATATGTTGCTATTGCCGCCGCAGTTACCGGTTCAACTGTAGATCAGGGGGTATTGTTTATGGCCATGTTTGGGCTGGGCACCCTGCCTGCCATGATGGCGATAAGCTATTTTGGCACATCGCTAAGCCTTAGCGTAAGACAGGCTATGCGCAAAGCCGTACCTTATGGTATAGCGCTTATGGCGGTAGTATTAATTTTGAGGGGAATGAATTTGGGCATCCCTTTTATTAGTCCTGTATTGCAAAGCGCACCAGGTACAGCGGTAGAATGCCATAACTGATTAGAATTTGAGACGGGTACGGCCGGTACCCGGTGAAAGGAAGGGCAGACCGCATGTTAACTCATTATTCCATTTCCACGAGTTTATATTTCAGTATAAACAAAATCAGCTCCGCTTTGTTTTTCAGCTCAAACTTTTTAAATAAAGCATCCCGGTATTCTTCAACAGTGTGATGGCTAAGGTACATTTTAGCCGCGATCTCATTATAGGTCATTCCTGTGCATGCATATTTTAAAAAGGTAAGCTCTCTTTGTTTCAGGGAAGCGATCTTCCGGTAGAGGCTGTTTCCGGAAGCCAGATGCAATTGGTTATTGATCTCTTCTGGAAAATATACTCCGTTCTTCAAAACAGCATTCAGGGTCAGCAAAATTTCCCCGGCTTCAAGGGTCTTGAACATATAGCCCTTTACGCCTAATAAAGCCATCCTCGATATGGCGCTCTGGTTATTATACATGGTAAGCGCAATTACTTTTGGGTCCTTATACTTTTTTTTCAGCATCATCATGGTTTCAAAGCCATCCATTACCGGCATGCTGATGTCAAGAAGAATGATATCAGGCAAACCCTGGATGTCAATTTGATCTAATAGCTGTTTCCCATTCTCAGCCTGGATACTGATTTTGTAGTTATCGCGGGTGGTGAGGAGGTTTGCCAATGCGGTTCTCATCAGTGCATGATCGTCTGCAATGGCCACGGTGGTTGGTTTGTTGGGAGGTGTTATCATGACAATAAGCGTTAGGGTAAAACAAAAATACCCCCAAACAGGGGGTATAAAAAGTGAAATGGAATTTATATTTTCGAAACATCATTTTCCCATTCCTAAACTAACGGCTTATGAATCGCCGGGTACTATTGGTATGCCTTTTTGGATTGCTGGAAACCACTACCGTTCTTGCCCAGGATAGTGTTGATGCTGTAATTAGTTTACCCCGGAATTACCTCCGCAGCATTGATAAAAGAACTGCAGGCTTAGATAAACAACTCACCCGCCAGTCCGAAAAATATTTAAGCAACCTCTCCAGACAGGAAGCGAAGATCCTCAGGAAGCTTTCAAAATTAGATTCATCACAAGCTAAAGAAATGCTGGGCGATACCAAAGCGGCGTATGAACAACTCTCTCAAAAGCTCAATGCTGCTAATGGTAAATTAGATAAAGCCTTTAGTGGTCAGTACCTGCCGGGATTAGATTCTCTTCAGGGCGCACTCGGCTTTTTAAAAGATGCGAAGAATATTGTTTCCCAATCAAAAGGCATTCAGCAAAAATTAGGCAGTTCCCTGGAGCAGGTAAAGCAACTGCAAAACAAATTGCAGCAGGCAGATGAGATAAAACGTTACGTGCAGCAACGCCAGGAGCAGCTCAAAACCCTGTTGAGCAGCTATACCAACCTGCCCAGGGGCATTACTAAGCACCTCGGTAAATATCAACAGGATATATTTTATTACGGAAGGCAGGTACAGGAATATAAAGAAACATTGAATGACCCGGACAAGCTTTTTAAAAAAGTACTGGCTACGCTTCAAACCCTGCCGGCTTTTAGAAAATTTATGAGCAGGCACTCAATGCTGGCAGGCATATTTGCCCCGCTTCCCTCTGCGGGAACAACGGCGGCTTTAGACCCCACACTTCCTACCCGTAGCCAGGTAATGCAGATGGCACAACAGCGAATAGCAGCCGGCGGGCAAAACGGGCAACAGGCATTTCGCCAGCAATTACAGCAGGTGCAGGGTGAAATGGCAAAGCTCAAAGATAAATTCATTGAAATGGGTATAAGTCCCGCGGGAGACATGAATATGCCAAATTTTAAGCCGAACCAGCAAAAAACAAAAACCTTCCTGCAACGGTTGGAATACGGTAGCAGCCTTCAATCTCAGCGGGCTGGCAACTACTTCCCGGTCACAACAGATATTGCGGCAACTGTAGGTTATAAGATCAACGACAAAAGTGTGGTGGGCATAGGCATATCTGGTAAGGCTGGTTGGGGCAAGAACTGGAAACACATTAAAATAACAGGAGAAGGTGTGGGTATGCGCTTTTTTGTGGACTGGAAAGCAAGAGGCAATATTTGGTTAACGGCAGGTGCGGAGCTGAACTACCTGAAGCCGGTAGAAAGCCTGGCTGTTTTTAAGAACTACAGTAACTGGAACAGGAGTGCACTGGCAGGCATAAGCAGGAAATACAAGATTGGCAAGAAGCTGAAAGGCAATATGCAGCTACTTTATGATTTCATGCACAGAAAGCATACGCCAGCTACTGATGCCTTTATTTGGCGAGTGGGATACAATTTTTAACCTAATACCTTAATTCCGATGATACAGCAACTTCGAAACATTTTTGTAAAATGCCTATTGATCTCGTTGATCTTTTCGGGAAGGCTCATGTCGCAAGATTTAGATAAAAAGTTTTTTCCACAACCCACCCCGCCTTCGCCTAATGTAGCTTCTTTGGGGTTATATGGACAGATACCGGTATCGCTGTTTAGTGGTCTTCCACAAATCTCTATTCCTATAGGATCTGTTAGCTCCAATGGGACGTCCATTGATATTAATCTAGGCTATCACGGAGGTGGCATACGTCCTGATGCTCATTCAGGTTGGGTAGGACTAGGATGGGATCTTGCTGCCGGTGGAATGATCACCAGGAGGATGATTGGAGGAATGGATGAAATCATACGTCCCAACGGTACTTTACCACCACGAACGTACCGCGGATATTACTATATGTACGCTGAGGCTGATAGAAGCGATTGGGCATCTACGGCCCGTATCGCCTATTTTCTGGACGATCTGCAAAACCCGCCAATTTATCCTTCGCCGGATGAATTCATTTTCAATTTTGGCAAATACTCAGGTTCGTTTTTTTTAAATCACAAGGGTAAATGGCAGGTAAGATCAAAAGATCTGGTAAATATTACTATAAAGGAAGAATTAGTAGATAATTATGTGTTAACAAAACAAACAGGAGCGCAAGGCAACTTTACAATCCGTAGGTTGTTTCATCGGTTCACCCTTACTACTCCTGATGGCTGTAAATATATTTTTGGGGGTACCTCCAGTTCTATCGAATTTACGAGAACAGGGGATTCCGGTCCTTATGACACAGGAGGCGGATTTGAGAGTGATTTTGTAATTCCAACTGCATGGCATCTGACAAAAATAATTACACCTGTTAATGATGAAATTAATTTCAATTATGAACGGGACAATATCATTGCTACGGTTTCCATAAGCCTGTTGCGTTCTCACTATCAACAGACAGGTCAGTCTGCGGCTAACGCTATTGATCTTGCACATAGTACAACAAGCATTATTAATCCATGTTATTTAAAAGAAATTGTATCACCAGATCAAACGGTAAAGTTTTACAGAAGTAACAGCAATGAGCTGCCATATGAATATTACGGAACTCTTCAGGGGGCCATTGATTATGATGACTTGTCTGCAAACCAGACTGCCACTGGAATAAAGAACAATATAAAATGGAAGAAATTAGATTCAGTTGTCTTTGAGTCTAATAGAAGTGGTTTCTTAAGAAAATTTGTTTTCCAATACACCGAACAAGTGACCTCCCGCCTTATACTGAACAGCGTGCAGGAAATAGGAAGAGGAGGGCTTGCAAAACCACCTTATTTATTCACATATAATACAACTGCACTGCCTGGCTATGGAACTCAACAACTTGATCATTGGGGGTTTTATAACGGAGTTAACTATTTTACCGCAAACCCTAAATCTCCAATTACTTTATATACTGATGCTGATGTTCCGGCTTATACAACCAGCCGCAACTCGAACTTTACATTAATGAAAGCGGGAATATTGACCGCCATAAAGTATCCAACCGGAGGAAGTACCAGTTTTGAATATGAGCCTCATGAGTATTCTATGATCGCGAAGCGTTTCCCTTTTGAAATCCAGAATCTTGGAACTAATAACCAGTGTGGAGGATTGCGAATAAGGAAAATTGTGAGTGAAGATGCTTTGAACAATGTTACTTCAAAGGAATACCTATATGTAAAAAATCATAGTGGTGGAGGCACAACATCGAGCGGGGTACTTGCAGGTGAACCAAAATACATTGATCAGGGCTCCTATCCTATACCTAATGGTACCTTAACCTATTATTACTGGTATGATTTCCACATTGAACCGCTGAGCTTTACTGACGGAAACCATGTAACGTACAGTGAGGTCATCGAAAAATCTTTAGATGGAAGCTACAGCGTTTACAATTATTCCAATCATGACCAATCTTTATACATTGATACATTACCCCAGAATGGTGTATACACAGCCGCGAATCAATGGCGGATGGACCCCACTACAAGTAAAGCGGATGAGAGAGGAAAGCTGCTTGAGAAAAGAGATTTTACATCAGCCGGGAAAATGCTTAGGAAAGTAAAGTATGAATATGATGAAAGTGTAAAATATCTGGACCCGGTACGCACAATGCAGTTATCTGGAAGGTGGTTTGGAGAACAAATCCAAGATAGCAGAGTTACGGCGTACTTAATATTCGCTTCCACACAGCCCTTGCTTAAAGAGATCGATACGCTTTGGGATGAGAATGGCTCAAATCCGGTGGTAACGGTAAAAGAACATCTTTACAACAATACCTACCGTTCTCATATCCAGCAACAATTTACAAATAGCAAAGGAGCCACGATAAAATCCACCTTTAAGTATCCTTTTGATTTCCTGGGCACCGCTGTTTATAAGGAGATGACAGACAGTAACAGGATTGCACATATTATTGAACAAACGGATTTCAATAACAGTACGCAAATCAACTTTGCAAGAACTAATTTCTATAAACCTTTTACGAGGATCTACGTCCCTCAGACGGTGGAGATTCAGGATCAGGGTAGCACGATCGAAACCAGGGTAAGATTTGAGCAATATAGTAATAAGGGGGATATATTGACGATACGTAAGGAGAGTGATCATCGTATCAGCTATATCTGGGATTACTATTCTACCTCTCCCATTGCAGAAGTTATCAACGCTGTACAGACGGATATTGCATGCACGTCTTTTGAAGCAGACGGTATAGGAAATTGGACGCTCTCCGACCTGCTGCGTAACAACACCTATGCAGTAACAGGCAAGAGATCATATAACCTGGTAAGCGGTACCAACATCACGAAGTCAGGGCTTAGTTCCAGCAAAACTTATATCGTTTCCTACTGGTCACGAAACGGGGCAGCCACCGTCAATAGTACAGCCGGTGTTTCGGGTCCTGCCAAAAATGGCTGGACCTACTGGGAACATGTTTTGCCCAATACTACAACTTCCGTTACCGTTTCGGGGTCAGGTAAGACCATTGATGAGCTACGTCTATACCCCGAGACAGCAAGAATGACTACTTATACTTATGAGCCGCTTATTGGCATGAGCAGTAAATGTGATGCTAATAATAGAGTGACCTATTTTGAATATGATGGGTTGGGGAGACTAATAGTCATAAAAGACCAGGATAACAATATTGTCAAAACAGTAGATTATCACTACCGTGGTAATTGATCAACCCTTGTCTCTTTTTTGAAATAGTTGCTTCCAAATCTATTAATCTACCAAACGATGCAAACAATGCACTCACTAATAAAAATGTTGATCTGCTGCTTTCTGTTGCTAACAGGTATCACATCAGTTTCTGCGCAGCACATTCATGAAACTGTTAGCCATTTAACAACAGACCCTGAATCAACAATATCAAAACCTGTAACCAATAATGATGAATATGTAGGTAGCATGGAGTTTTTCTGCCAGATCAAAGGCCCTCTTTTTAATCCTACAACGGCTGCCTGGGGTACTACAGTTACCTACAACTTGGATTGCGATGATGGCGATGCCACTGCCTGGGAGGTAAGTTGTGGCAATGTAAGCTCCTGGACAGGGCAAAAAGTGGTGGTTGACTGGACAGTTCCCGGCTGTACAAGTTCAACTATAAAAGCTATAAGATACGGAGCAGTTCTTGCTACCATCACCATTACCATTACAGGCGGCGGAATACCGCTTACGGGAGGAACAATCAGCAATCCATCGCAAACTATCGCATATAATACAACTCCGGCACAAATTAACTCATCCGTTGCCGTTGGTGGAACTTTGTTTTATAGTTATCAATGGCAATCATCTCCTAATGGCACAACGTGGACAAATATATCCGGTGCAACCGGTCAAAATTATCAACCTGGAGCATTGACAGCTACAACCTATTACAGAAGGCAGGTTACAGATGGTAACAGCGACATAGCCTACACAAGTAATACTGCATTGATCACCGTAACGCCACAGCTTCAGGGGGGCACAGCAAGTCCTGCAACAAAAACGATCAATTATAATACCAGCCCGGGAGCATTGAACTGTACGGTAGCCACAGGAGGCAATTGCAGTGGAAGTTATGCGTACCAATGGCAATCTTCTCCTAACGGCAGTACGTGGACGGATATCATCGGCGCTACTACTCAAAATTATACTCCCGGTAATCTTACTGTTACTACACACTTCAGGCGGAAAGCAATATGTAGTACAGAAACAGCCTATAGCAGCGTTGTGATCGTTACTGTTAATCCACAGCTTATTGCAGGTACTGCATCAGCAACTGCTACAACAATTACCTATAATACCAGTCCCGGCTTATTAAGCGCCGGTGGGTCAACTGGGGGTGGCTGCGGGGGAAGCTATGCGTATCAATGGCAATCTTCTCCCAATGGTAGTACATGGACGGATATCAGCGGTGCTGCTGCTCAAAATTATACGCCTGGCAATCTTATCGCTACCACTTATTACAGGAGAAGAACAGTATGTGGCACCGAAACAGTGTATACCAATACACTTACAATAACTGTAAAACCGCAGCTTACCGGGGGCACGCTTACACCTGCTGCCATCACCATTTCATACAATAGCAGCCCGGGTTTATTGAGCGCCACAGCAGCAACAGGTGGTAATTGTGGAAGCTATACGTATCAATGGCAGTCCTCACCAAGCGGTAGTTCCTGGACAGATATTAGCGGGGCTACAGCCCAAAACTACACACCCGGTAATCTCATCACCAGTATTTATTATCGTAGAAAAACAGTGTGCGGAACTGAAACAGCTTATACTGGTAACAGCGTCATCACAGTTGCGCCGCAACTAACAGGTGGCAGCATAACAACTACCGGTAAAACCATCAATTATAATACATCTCCCGGGGCAATTGCCGCAACGGTAGCCACAGGAGGTAATTGTCCCGGAGGATACACATATCGTTGGCAGGTTTCTACAAATGGCACAACATGGACAGATATTTCAGGCGCCACAACTCAAAACTATACACCGGGAAATCTGATTGTTAAAATCTGGTTCAGAAGAAAGACAACTTGTGCTTCGGAAACAGCTTACACAGGTAGTTTAATTATTGATGTAAATCCGCAACTATTCGTGGGTACTATTTCGCCGGCAGCTTATACGGTAACCAGCGGAACAGGGCCTGGCATAATGAGCGCCAATGCCGCCAGTGGCGGCGGATGTGGAGGCAGCTACACGTATCGCTGGCAGAAAAGTACCAATAGCGGTAGTACATGGACGGATATAGCGGGCACTCCGGGATCTGGGCTAACCTACAACCCTGGCAATCTTACAGCCACTACATGGTACATAAGAAAAATAACTTGTGGTACTGAAACGGGTTACACTAATATTGCCATTGTAACAGTAGGGGCTGTACCTACCAACGATAGCCTCAATTACATTAAAGTAAGGGATATTACTAAAGCCGGCGTACTGGATACAGCCACATCCAATGCGATAACCAATCTTTACCAGGTAAGGCAAACAACACAATACTTTGATGGGCTGGGCAGATTGCTTCAAACAGTCAGCAAAGGACAAAGCTCTAATTCTTTGGATATTGTAGGCCCCGTCATATATGATAACATGGGGCGGCCTTCCAGTCAATACCTGCCCTATGAGTCCGCAGGTAACAATGGTAACTACAGAACTAATGCAATGGCAACGCAGGCAACTATTTTAAATGAGGATTTTCCTGGTGAACAGTTTTACTTCACGCGAACCAGCTATGAAGCTTCTACGCTGGAGAGAGTTAAAACAATTGCCGCTCCCGGAACGAGCTGGGTAGGCAGTAACAGGGTTATTGAACAGCAGTACTTGAGCAATACAGTAGCCGACAGCGTGCGTATTTGGAATATTACTGCCTCGGCGGGAAGTATACCATCCAGTTCGGCTTTTTATGGGATGGGATTGTTGTATAAAGATATAACTGTTGACGAACATGGTAAACAAATAATTGAATACAAGGATAAAGAAGGAAAGATTGTATTAAAAAAAGTGCAGGTGTCAGACACCCCGGGGACAGCGCATGCAGGCTGGCTATGTACTTACTACATATACGATGATGCAAACAATCTCAGGTTTGTAATACAGCCCAAAGCTGTCGAACTAATAAACAGCACATGGACGATCACGGGCACTATTGCTGCTGAACTTTGTTTCCGTTATGATTATGATAAACGTAAACGAATCATTTTTAAAAAAGTTCCAGGCACTGGAGAAGTGCAGATGGTATATGATGCAAGAGACAGGCTTGTAATGACACAGGATTCATTACAGAGGGCGCAGGGAAAGTGGTTGTACGTACTAAATGATAGCCTGAACCGCCCAGTTCAAACAGGCTTATGGAATAATACCAATAACCGGGCATATCACCAGGGGTTGGCAGATGCTAGCATTTTTTATCCCCAACCTTCCGGTACATGGGAGATACTTTCTGAAACCTACTATGATAGTTATGCCTGGGTAGCTGGCAGTGGCAGCGGCTTAAGCGCTTCACTGGTAACTACTAATATAAACGGTACGAACTTTATCACTACCTACAATGCCAGTCCCGATTTTGCCGGGGCAGTTGCCGCTACCCCCCTTATTAGGAACCTGGTTACGGGAACTAAGGTAAAAATGTTGGGTACTTCCAGTTATCTCTATACCGTTAACCACTACGACGATCGGGAGCGCCTGATACAAACGCAGGTAATGAATATCTCAGGGGGAAAAGACATTACTACAACCCAGTACAGCTTTGATGGTAAACCCTTGCGTGTACATATTCAACACCAGAAGGCCGGTACCCTTACCCAGAATTATACAGTTTTAACCAAGATGAGCTACGACCACATGGGCAGACTTTCAACATTAACTAAAAATTTCAATGGCGCAGGTGACAAACCCATGCTTGTCAATAAATATAACCGGCAGGGACTTTTGGCTAAAAAGGTTTTTGGGGTGACTGCCGGAATGAATGGTACACCGCTTGACAGCCTCGAGTATGATTATAATATCAGGGGTTGGGTTACAGGTATCAACAAAAATTATGTTTCAGGAGTTGATAAGCACTATTTCGGCATGGAACTGGGCTATGATAAAACAGCCTCTGCTGCTGCCACCACCTACACTCAGGCTCAATACAACGGTAATGTAGCAGGCACGGTATGGAAGAGCCGGGGCGATGCTACCAATCGTAAATACGATTTTAGCTACGACAATGTAAACCGACTTATCAATGCAGCGTTTTTACAGTACAGCGGCGGAAGCTGGAACAATACCAAGGTAAATTTTTCTCTAACCGGCTTAAGCTATGATGCCAACGGTAATTTAATTACTTTGAACCAGCGGGGATTGAAATTAAGCGCAAGTGAAACGTTGGATAGCCTGTTATATACTTATTATGACAACGGCAACCGGCTAAAGAATGTCCTTGACAGGAAAAACGACACAGCCACAAAACTTGGCGATTTTCGCTCCTCAAAATTGTATATGACGGCATTAAGCAACAATAAAACCACCAGCGCTACAGATTACACCTATGATGGCAACGGGAATATTCTTAAAGACCGCAATAAGGACATAGGCGATGGCAGCAATAATGGTATTGTGTACAACTATCTTAACCTACCGCAGACCGTTACCGTAAGAACAACCTCGGGCGCGGTAAAAGGCATTATTGCATATACATATGATGCGGCAGGTAATAAGCTTAAAAAAGTAACAACGGAAGGTGCAAAAGTAACCACCACCCTGTACCTGGGAGCGTTTACTTATGTGAACGATACCTTACAATCAGTGATAAACGAAGAAGGAAGGATGCGCCCGGATACCCTGAAGCCTAACCCTACAAAATTTTACTACGACTATTTTGTAAAAGATCACCTGGGCAATGTACGCATGGTGCTTACAGAAGAATCAAAAAAGCACCTGT
Source organism: Agriterribacter sp. (assembly GCF_035497235.1). GTDB lineage: Bacteria > Bacteroidota > Bacteroidia > Chitinophagales > Chitinophagaceae > Agriterribacter. The sequence continues at coordinate 8,417 of NZ_DATJEB010000030.1, read as the reverse complement.
TTCCCCCTGCTACGATGGAAGACGCAACAATAGCGAATGAACAGCTTTATTACGGAGGCTTGCCGGGCAGTGTAGTTGGTAAACCCGCAGGATTTGATAGTGATGGTGCAAACCAGAAAGTAGCAAGGCTCAACTATTCTGACCCGAACCGGAGAATTGGTCCCAATGCCCTGCTGAAAGTAATGGCTACAGATACGGTAGATATAAGCGTATATGCGTTTTACAAGAGCGTAGGACAAAATAATAACAATAATAGTATTCCGGCCGAAATGATAACCGCATTGATAACTGCCTTTGGCGGTAGTTCCACAGCGATGGATGTAGGGGGGCATTTTACTGTTGGAGAACGCAATACCAACACATTTACAGCGGGAGGCTACCCCGGCATCGGCAATTTAAAGGCAAGCGACCCTAACACCAATACCGGCCGGCCTAAGGCATATGTGAATTGGATACTGTTCGATGAGCAGTTCAATATGATAACCAGCAGCAGCGGTACGCGGCAAGTGAATATGAATGCCGATGTTGCAGCTACTTCGCCGATGGCGCAAACGGGAATTATCATAAACGCCAATGGATATTTGTATGTATATTTATCCAACGAAAGTCCTATGGAGGTATACTTTGATAAATTTCAGATCTCTCATAGAAAGGGAAGGATACTTGAGGAAAGTCACTATTACCCATTCGGGTTAACGATGGCGGGGATCAGCTCCAAGGCATTAGCGTTCGGGAACCCTGAAAATAAATACAAATACAACGGCAAGGAACTACAGAACAAAGAATTTAATGATGGCTCGGGGCTTGACTGGTATGACTATGGAGCAAGGATGTATGATCCGCAGATAGGAAGGTGGCATGTGGTGGATCCGTTGGCAGATCAGATGCGCAGGCACTCTCCTTATAACTACGCTTTTGACAATCCGATTAGGTTTATTGATCCGGATGGCATGGCACCAGATGATTGGATAAAATTTAAGGATAAGTATGGAGACAATCAGGTAGCATGGGTGTCGTCCGTTACCGATGAAGCATCGTACAATGAATTGAAAACTGCTAATGCGGGGAATGAAAATGTTAGAGACCTTGAATATATTGGAAAGACAGGTGTGGTTCAGCAAGGGCATATTAATGGAGAAGAAGGCAATAGTGGTGCTTTTCAATTAAATGCAGATGGAACCGCAACGCAATTAGAATACGGAACCGGAAACCTCTCAACCACCCAAGCAGATCCTGCTAATGCTGAACCTCAAAGTGGAGGAGGTGACAAATCTACTGCTGTTTTTTGGGACAAAGTAAATACAGGTATTGGGGCCTTTGACGTTGGTCAAGGAGCTAAAGGAGAATTAATCAACTATGCTGCAAAATCAAGTCCTGCAATAAATGATTTAAAATATGTCAAGGGGTTAAAAGTATTAGGCGGTGCTACATTTGTTGCTTCTACCGTAATTTCTGGAGGTCTTGCTACAAATTATTATGTTAATGGAGGAACGAATTCTTCTGTGGGAATTAAAGCGAGTATTGATATAATAATGGGCGGTGTTGGCTTTTTAGGACCTATCGGTTTTGGAATAAGTGCAACTTATTTTCTACTTGATGCAGGTGGTGCTTTTGGTCAATATGGTGACCCTCTATTAACCCCTAAAAGATAAACAGTATATATGAAGCCATTTCGCTATCTATTTTACAGATTATACCAACTAATGATCAGAGTTGGAAACGGATTTGTTGCAGAGTATTACGCTATCTTACTGATGACAACGACAATAATGCTTAATATTTATGCTGTAGTGTCTTTAGCTTATGTTTTTGGTCAAAATATAAATTTGGGGTTAAGCTCGACAAATACAATACTTTTAGTTGCATCAATATTGACAGTCATATTTTATTTTTCCTTTGTTCACAATAAGAAGTTTTTAGAAATAGCAAAGAGATATGAAAATGAAACCTCAAAAGAGAAAATAAGAGGAATGGTTTTTTCAATCAGCTATTTTGTTTTGTCAATAGGATTAATGATTTTTTGTTTTTACTTGATGATAAAGAAAAACAGGGGAGAATTATAATACACCCCGCCTGGCGCAGGTTTGTAGCGTTGGCGTTGTGCGTTAGCCGATCTGATGCCTTGGCATTACTTGATTTACAAAATAACAAAATAAAAGAAGCCTGGCGATTGCCGGGCTTTAGTGTTTTAATGAGCATAAGCTTTACCGGTTTTAGCATCCCTGATAACGGCATTGGCTAAGTAAATCAGTTTGTCTTTAATGGAGGGTTCTAAATCTTCAATATCATGTATGAGCTTCATAGTTTTTTTATCTACAGCAGCTTTCTTACTGTTACCTGCTAAGTAATCCAACGACACTTCCAGGGCGTCCGCAATTTTTTTTGCTACTTCAATAGAAGGCATTACTTCACCCCGTTCATATCTTCCTATCATCTCCCTGGAAACTCCTACGGTCTTAGCAAAGTCAGTTTGAGAAAGGTTCTTCTGCTTTCTGAGTTCGGTTATTTTGATACCAATATTCATATAAAAAGGCATTAAAGAGACTGATAATTAACATTGACGTACAAATTTAGTGGATAAAATGGCGGAAATGAAAATCATAGTGTGTTGTTATTTTGAGAGCGGTATGTTACATTTGCGACATAAAAGTCTCAAAAACAAAATTTATCCACATGGAGTTAAAAGAGATCAAACAGCAGTTGACCATTAACCAGGTGTTGAGCCATTACCGTTTAAAGCCTGATAAGAACCACCGGCTGCTATGTCCCTTCCACCCGGATAAAACGCCATCATTACAGATATATCCTGCCACCAATACGTACTGCTGCTTCTCATCCAACTGCCATGCCGGTACAGGAGATGCGATACAGTTTATACAACTCAAAGAAAACTGCAACAAACACGAAGCATTGGTAAAAGCAACTGCGTTGCTCAATGACAATACGATTACAACAGTACAACCTGCAACAGCGAAATTATTTATAGAATCAGCACCCTTAGAAAAAATCGCAGTAGTAACGAAGCTGTTTAAATATTTTGCCAAAGCATTGCCATTAACAAAGAAAGGGGTTGATTATTTAGAAGGCAGAGCGATTAATTACAAGCAACATGAAGCAGGCTATAACAGTGGCGACTGGCATCATAAACTAAATGAACTTCATTTTTTAAAAAGATGTGAGCAATACGGCTTATTAAAATCCAAACCGGCCGGCGGTTACAGCGTATGGGCAAAGGAGTGCATTATCTTTCCATTGAAGAACCAGGAAGAAAAAATAATATCACTGTATGGAAGAAGTACAACCAACGACAAAGAGCAAAGGCATTTTTATTTACAGAACCGGGAAGGACTCTATCCAGGCTATCCGGCACTAACAACAAAGCAGCTGATCCTTACCGAAAGCATTATTGATGCAGCTTCGCTGCTTCAACAACAAACAATCACAGAGCAGTACACAGTTTTATCATTGTACGGAACGAATGGGCTGACCGAAGAACATACAAAAGCAATAACAGCGTTGCCGCAGCTTGAGGAAATCATTTTCATGCTTGATGCAGACGAAGCCGGTGAAGCGGCAACGGCAAAGCATACTGTTACATTAAAGCAGATTTTACCGGAAGTAAAGATCAGCAAAGTAACATTGCCTTCCGGGGAAGATATAAACAGTGTGTTGCAAAACCATGATGACGCAACGGTATTGCAACATCTCATTGATAACAGAACCGATTTTTTATTTTCAATTGAAAATAAAAAAGAATCTGCTGAAGCTACCGCTACCGCAGCATTAGCGCCACTTGTAAAACTTGATGTAACGAACGCTGAACTGTTAGTTTACGATAACTGCCAGTTGCGTATAGAAATATGGGGCGGCATAAAGATCACCGGTCTTGACCGGATGAAAGTAACTTTAAAAGTTCAACATAAAACAAAGCAACTACTGCCGATAAGGGATACATTAGACCTGTACAGCCGCAACCAAACGGAGCAGTTGATACAAACCATCAGCGAGAGCTTTGATTGCAACATAAAGCAAACGGAAACCACGATAAGCGAACTAACCAATGAACTGGAAAACTACCGCATTAAAAAAATAGAGGCCCTGCAGCCCAAACAGGAAACAAAGAACGAGCTTACCGCAGCGCAAAGACAAGCAGCCATCAATGAACTGAAAAAAGAAAAGCTGTTGGAGCGCCATAACAAAATGATTGGACTAACGGGCATAGTAGGCGAAGAAAAAAACCGGGTGATTGCTTACCTGGTATATACCATGCGCAAACAACAAAACCCTTTGCACGTCATGTTTTTAGGGGCAAGCGGCAGCGGCAAAACATATTTACAGGAAAAAATCAGTGAACTGATACCCGATGAAGATAAAATGGAGATAACACAGATCACGGAGAATGCACTGTATTACTTTAAACAGGAAGAACTCAAAAACAAGCTGATCATTTTTGAAGATTTAGACGGAGCATTATCGGTATTTTATCCCATGAGAGAGCTGCAAACAAAAAAGAAGATCAGCAAGACGGTAACCCTCAAAGACAGCAAGGGCAATTTAAAAACAATAACGATAGTAGTAGAAGGGCCTGTTTGTATCAGTGGTTGCACCACCAAAGAAAAGCTGTATGAAGATAATGCCAACCGCTGCATCCTGCTGTACATTGATATGAGCAGAGACCAGGATAAAAAAATAATGGAATACCATGCAGCACTAGAAAGCGGCGACATTGACCAGGAGAGAGAACAACAATACAAAGAACTGTTTAAAAATATACAGAGAGTTTTAAGACCGATACAGGTTAATAATCCTTACTCAAAATTTATCACATTACCGGAAGCAGTGTTTAAGCCAAGAAGAACAATAACACTACTGAGAGGTTTTATAAAAGCCATTGCCTTTTACCACCAGTATCAACGGGAAGTAAAGAAAGACAGGCACGGCCAGCTTTACATTGATGTAACATATGAAGATATAGAGCAGGGATTTTATTACATGAAAGATGTGCTGTTCAGCAAAAGTGATGAGCTGACCAAAGCAACGAGGGAATTTTTAGAAGGGCTCAAACAACTGTCAAAGCAAACCGGCAGCGATACCTTTAATGCAAAGGCGATAAGAGAGCAGTTAAGAATGAACCCGGGCAATATGAAACGGTACCTGGCCGAGCTTGTACGGTACGGCTATATAAAGGCAAATGGCAACCGTTACCGGAAAGGCAGCTATGAGTACAGCATTGTAAAGATGGACGAATATGAGGCTTTAAAATCGCAAATAGAGCAACATTTACAAGGCATCCTGCAAGCCATCCGCCAGCAGTCGGACACAGTCAAAGACCACATTACAAAAATAATTAGTAGTTCAGTGGTTCAGTAGTGGTTCACTAAGCCGAATGAACCACTCAAACCCATATCCAGACTGCATTTTACTTCAGTAGTTCAGTAGTTCACTGAAAAAGACTATTAGCAAAAAAATTATTGTTATGAAAAAGAAACCCAGTGCACTGCAAAGTGCGGAGTATATTTTATTGCTCCAATCGTTCACGGAATGGTTACAGCTTTTGAATTACTCACCGTTAAGCATACCTGTATTAACCCGGAGTGTCTATGAATTTTTACAGTACCTGCAGGCGATAGGAAAAGAAAATTTATCGCAGTTAATGCCGGCAGATGCCAGCAGTTTTATAGCGTTGCTGCAGTCCAAAGAAAAGTACAGCTCGGGGCATATTAATAAGCAAATACAGGCATTAAAGCTTTTTAGCAGGTACATCCGGGAGACCGGCAGAAGCCCTGTAGCGTTTAACCTGCAAAGGCTGGAAGATGCCAGAGGCAAACCCACCTGGTTAACCAAAGCAGAAATACAAAAGCTATACGATGTAACAGCACAAACGATTTTAGGCATAAGAGATAAAGCCATGCTTGCCGTGTATTACGGTTGTGGGTTGCGGCTCAATGAAGGTGCATGTTTGGACGTGAGCGACATCAATCAAACCACCAGGGTGCTGCATGTAAGAAAAGGCAAAGGCTATAAAGAACGGTTTGTACCAATAGCGGAAAAGAATTTTGAAGCCATAAAGCTGTACTTAGATCATGCAAGGCCGCAGCTATTACAACAGGTGCGAACAACTGCGTTGTTTATTGATGCCAACAAAGGCAAGCCGATGCAAAAGCAGAGCCTGTATGTAAGAGTAAAACAGTTAGCGAAGAAAGCGAGGCTGAAAAAAAACATCGGCACGCATACCTTACGCCACAGCATAGCCACACATCTTTTACAAAGCGGCATGAAGCTGGAAATGATCCAACAGTTCTTAGGGCATGGCGATTTAGACAGCACACAGATATACACTCATCTGGTGAATGGTGAATAGTCAATGGTGAATACCTGCTAAATAACAATCATCTTAATCATTAGAATCATTTTAATCATTATGACATTTACAGCATACTTACAACAAAAGCAATACAGTAAAGCAACGGTAAGCCGCTACACGGAAGGGGTAGAAAATTTTTTAACCTGGTTGCACGGGGAAGATATAAAACCGGAAACATTTACTTATACCGAACTGTTAGACTTTATGCGTTATTGCCAAACGAAAGGCATCAGTAAAAGAAGCGTTCACAATATACTTTGCATGGTACGGCATTATTGCAATTACCTTACCGGCGAAGGCAAACGAACTGATAACCCGGCAGCCGGTGTTTTTATTAAAGGCTTAATCAGGAAGCTGCCAACAAATCTTTTAAGCATAGAAGAACTGGAAGAGCTGTATAAACAATACAGCGTACAGCTCAATGTAGATAGCAGTAAGAAAATTATGTTAGGGCTGATGATATACCAGGGCGTAACGGTTGGTGAAATTATGCGGCTGCAGCGCCATCACTTTAAACTGAAAGACGGAAAAGTTTTTATTAACGGAACTAAACGAACCAATGAAAGATTATTGAATTTACAAGCTGTGCAGATAACCGAACTACAAAGCTATCTGAATGCAAATAAGTTCAGGGAGGGTGCATTGTTCAGAGAACAAATCAAAAAGCCTGTCAGTGAAAGTAACATCAACAACCGGCTGCAGTATATGTTTAAACAGTTGAAGCAACTCAATCCGAAAGTGATCAACGCCAAACAGATCCGCGGCAGTGTAATAACAGCATGGCTAAGAAAAAATCATCTTCGCCAGGTACAGTATATGGCCGGTCATAAGTATGTAAGCTCCACCATGCGATACCAGGCAAATAACCTGGATGATCTGAAAAGTGAACTTGGGCAACATCACCCGATGAAATAAATACAGCCAACACACAGCACGGCTTGCAGTCCCGCAGGAAAGACAGTGCGGGACTGCCCTGTCGTTGTTGCCCTGCAAAATTTTTGTCATGCCTTTTGCCGCCGGGGTACAGAAGCAAAAGACGGGCTGCCCCAAAGCCGCACAGCAGCCCTTCACGCCAAAAATTTTGCAGGGAAGCTACTTAAACATAATGTGCTCCTATAGGTTCGCTTCGCATGGCGCTACCCTTGCTTATGCCCTTTGGGACATGCTAACACAGCGCCATCCTATAGGCACTTTATGTTAAATATCCAACACCGCAGCCTCAAAAAATAATGCTTACTCACAAAAGCCGGTGCAATTATTTTTTTAGGAAGCCGTGCAACCCATCGCACCCGGGCAGCAGTACAGCTATCATCAACAGAAAAGATTTTTTGAGCAGCAGTAACACGGAAAAGAAAAACAACAACGAGCTTCTTCCACCTACCAACAAAAATGCTTTAGCAAAGCTATTGCGGCATGCCCGGCTGCACCTAACGCCCGCCCGGCCCACAGGAGCGTGGCACAGGGCAACCGCACAATGGCCGCCAAAAGACTACGGCATAAAAACACAAATCCACCGCACAGCAGCCATCATTTTTATTCCGTTTCCTTTTGGCTTTGTCTCATGCCGCTAATGGCTGGTCGCTAAGCATTTTTTGCTGCGCATTTTATTTTTTAACCCTGTCCGTCCGATCAGGCGGGCAATCAATTTTTTTTATGAATGCAAAATCATTTAACCGTCCGGCCTGTAAAGTTTACATTGTTACCGAAAATCCCTGTGCGCTGGTAGGCGCCGAAGATCTGAAGATCATGCAGGTACGTCCTGACCAGGAAGCCGCCTTTATGAAGGAGTATGCCGGTCGTATCATAGCCACCGGCAGCAGTATCCAGGAGGTGCTGATCAAGTTCAGCCAGTTGGCAAATAACCAGTGAGTTGTATAATCCGGAGGTTAACACTCCCGGACTTGCCTACCGGCAGGCAGGTTTTTTCTTTTCAATTGAAAAGAAAAAAGTTCTATTTTGGGCATTGTAACAAAGTTCTTTGAGTGGCTGCCCTCGAGAGTGGGACATTTTTTGAAGCATAGCCAAAATAGTATGGTAGTTATTATCCGTTCGG
>NZ_DATJEB010000029.1:0-17933 GCF_035497235.1 Agriterribacter sp. | reverse complement strand
GAACCGGAAAAGATAAAAGGCGATTTGATAAAGCGGCTGATAGAAAAGAGGGTTTTTTACAATAATAAAATATCGGGGCATTATACGGTTGGCGTTGAAGGGAGCGGTGTGATAAGTTGCGATACCGACAGGTTTGGATGCGGATTAAAACAGGAATTATATAACCACTCTAAATTAATATACAACAAACAATCATAAGGGGAACAAATAACAGCCGTATTATTAACATAAGTGCTGATGAACGAAGCCTTGCCCAGAGTTTTCAAGACTATCAAAGCTGGTTGAAATAATTTACTTGCAGAATCGCTGGGGAGAGGACAGGTAGCCAAATAATGGCTGCCTTCCTGCCCGATTTACAAGCTTCCGGCCTCTCTGCCGGAAGGTCAGTTTGCGCAGAAAAACGCTGATTGTAATATGCCGCTGCGTTCTTCAGCAATACCGGCGGAACCTTTAACCCGATACTTTGCTGTTAGCACAGCACCATTTTATGCCAATACCTCTTTTGCCTGCGCTTCAATTAAGCCACGGATTTGGTTTTTATATAACCCGGCAATAAAAGGTATGGCGAGGTCAATTTCTACCAGGCTTTCCTTTATAACAATGCTGCCGGATGTTGAGAAAGGACCCATAGCCACGCTAAATGTTCCTGTATCTTCCAGCCAGTTTTCCTGCACATTATTTACTTTGTCTGCATACTTTTCTTTAAGGTTTTGCAGCAGGTTTTTGATCCTGGTCTGCGCTTCGGCTTTCGTATGCTGATGTGGGATTTCAATTTTCATGATTCATGATTTAATCACGGAAGGAACAAATGTATGACAATATTTTTCCATTGCTTCATGGGCTGCCGGAATAATAAAAGGGGATAACAGCTTGTATATTTATTTTAATATCATAATACTTTATTAAAATAATATTTTAATAATTATATAATAGAATAAATAATTTTGTTTATTATTATATTTATCATTATTTTTAATTTATTTTATGAAATGAAAAAGAAAAGAAAAGCGGGAGGAGGAAGGAAGAAATTGCCGCCAGAATTAGTGAAGCAGGCTGTAACGCTGTTTGTAGAAACGAAGTATGTAGATGCGGCCGGAGGATTAGAAGCATTAAAAACGTATCTGTATAAAAAATCCATATCTCTGAAACCACCAGATAGTAATTCCCCGTCCTAAGCCCCGATGCCTTTTCGGGGTTTTCTTTTTAAATTTTGAATAGTGGGAAAACTGCAATTGAAAGCCTGTATTTACGCTACCTTTTTCTCCGGGTAGTTCGGAATAGCTTTTTTTTTCCAGAGTTGGGAAGCAAGTACCGCCTTATTTGGGTTGATGTTTTTACCCCGCAGGTGTCTTTTAGATAAAATCACACAACCGCAATTTCCGGCATTGATTAAAAAAACCTGGTCAGGCATACCGGCCTGGCCGCCGAGACCCAATACAAGAAAATGAGCTGCTTTTTTATCCGTTATACCTGCTGCAGCATGAAAGCTGTTAGCTATAAGCCCTAACCGGAATATGCATTCGGCTGAAAATTCAAATCCCGTTACCAGGTCGTGAAAGGTAAAAACCGGGTGCAGACCATTCCCTGAACGCTTGATCAGTATAAATTTCCCTTTTGGAAAAAGTGTGCCGCACACATATGCTTCGAAAGCTTCTGCGTTACAATAAACATCGGAGATGGTACAACTGTTCTGAAATGCCGGGGGAATAATTGTTACCATAGGGCTGAGTATTGGAAACAGATAACCATTTTTGCATCCGTGTTATTGCCGGTTCAGCAACGGCCCGCCGGATTTTATCATGCGGTAAAGAAGAACGCTGTAAGCAATAAAATAGCGGATGTGTTAATAATATATAACGATACAGCTCCCCATACGGTGCTTCACTTTTCATTATTAATATATACACTTTCCATCACATCTTTAATAGAAGGAAAAGTATTCTTTAGTTTTTCACCCAGCGCAACGGGCGTTACCCATTCAATCTCCAGAATATCTTCTTCCGTTTGCGGCTTCAGCGCCTGCAATGACGCGGCTTTCATGCTGTACCAGTGCGATTCTTTTAAGATGTGCCTTCCAAATTCATTGTAGGTATGAAAGGTGGTTAGTATGAATTTTTTAAGTTGCACATCTTTCAGCCCGGTTTCTTCCCTCACTTCCCTCACCGCGCACGCCTCCAGCGTTTCTCCTTCATCTAATTTGCCTTTGGGCAGGTCCCATTTCCCTCTCCTGTAAATCATCAGTATCTCGTTCTTTTCGTTTTCTATCAAACCTCCGGCGGCCTGTATCACCGTAAAATGTTTCCAAAATAGTTTTTTGGATTGCTCCATATTCGCAGTAAAAAGGATGCCTGCATGAAACCCCGGTTTTGTAATTTCATGCAATAGCGCATTGATGGCATGGTTGGTCATGTCATCAATAAAAATGGTATCGGGGTGATGCCTGTATATTTCTATAGCAGGGTTTATCTCATCACAAATAAAAACGGGCTTGTCGCTAAAGTATATTTTCAAAACCATACCATTCAATTTTATTATTTTCGCGCCATGACGAATGAAAAAGCAGTAGCTGAAAAGCTTTTACAAATTAATGCTATCCGGCTGAATCCGCAACAACCATTTACATGGGCATCTGGCTGGAAAAGTCCTATTTATTGTGATAACCGCAAAACATTATCTTTTCCTTATATCCGCGACTTTGTAAAATCGGAGCTATGCAATGTCATATTCGAAAGTTTTCCCGATGCAGATATGCTGGCTGGAGTGGCTACAGCAGGCATTGCATGGGGGGCGATGGCTGCCGACCAGTTAAAGCTGCCTTATATATATGTTCGTCCCAAACCTAAAGAACACGGGATGGGTAACCAGGTAGAAGGTTATTTTGAACCCGGCAAAAGGGTAGTAGTGGTAGAAGACCTGATCTCTACAGGCAAAAGCAGCCTGCAGGTTTGCGGGGTGCTTAAAGCGCAGGGGCTGCAGGTAGAGGGTATGGTTTCTATTTTTACTTACGGGTTTGATGTGGCTGCCGGCGCTTTTGCCGAAGCCGGCGTAATACTAAAATCGTTAACCAATTATGAAACGCTGATCACCCTTGCAATAGAAAAGGGTATAGTGGGTTCCGCCGAAGAAGAAACTTTATTAAACTGGCGCAGGGATCCGGCGAATTGGCAGGGATAGGGGGAATGTGAGAAATGTGAAAGTGTGGAAATGTGAGTGGTGAGTAGTGAATAGTGGGTGGTGTAGTGCTGACGTGGAAGAACAAAGGTTTGGATATATTCTGCAAAAAAGCGCTATCTTTTCCTGTAATATTGATAATTTCTTACTACTAAAAATGTTCGTTATGAAAAAACTTGTGTTGCTTGTTACGTTAATTTGTGGTGTAGCATGGTCTGCCGCCGCGCAGCCCAAAAAGCCTGTAACGGTTAAAATAGCTACCCCCACCGTGCAATGTGAACAATGTAAAAAGCGAATAGAAAACTATATGAAGCATGAAGATGGTATTGCTAAAGTGAATGTTAATTATAAGCGTAAGGAAACTACCATAACCTACCTGCCGGACCGGACGAATATTGAAAACGTAAAAACAGGCATCGCCAACGCGGGCTATGATGCGGATGATGTGAAAGCGAATGAAGATTCTTATAAAGCATTACCCTCCTGCTGTAAGAAACCCGATAACCAGTGATGGTTGGGCGTTTGAAGTTTGTGGTTAAGTTACAGGGTGCAGTGTGCAAGATACAAGCCGCAGGATAAGTTTAGTCTTAACAATAGTTTCCTGAAACCTGTAACCCGATACCCGATACCCGATACCTCTTCCCCTACACCACTTCTTTTATTTTCAGCAATTGTTTTAAAAGCGGCTCAAGTAAATCCAGCCGCAGCATATTGGCGCCATCGCTTTTGGCGATGGCCGGGTTGGGATGGGTTTCTATAAATAACCCTTCAGCGCCTGATGCTATAGCTGCTTTTGCAATGGTAGCAATGAGCTGGGGGTTACCTCCTGTAATACCGCTGGTTTGATTGGGCTGTTGCAGCGAATGGGTGCAATCCATTACTACCGGTACGCCATGTGCCTGCATCCACGGAATATTACGGTAATCCACCACCAGGTCCTGGTAGCCGAAAGTGGTACCCCTTTCCGTTAGTATGATCTTATTATTCCCGGCTTTCCTGATTTTTTCCACGGCGAATTGCATAGCGGGTCCGCTTAGGAATTGCCCTTTTTTTACATTTACCACCTTACCTGTTTCTGCCGCTGCCACCAGCAGATCAGTTTGCCGGCATAAAAAAGCGGGGATCTGTAACACATCTATATATTCCGCCGCGGGTGCGGCTTCATCGTGTGCATGTATATCGGAGGTTACCGGCAGCCTGAATGTTTCACCTGTTTTTTTCACGAGCGCCAGCGCATTATCATCACCTATACCCGTAAACGAAGACGCGCTGGTACGGTTGGCTTTCCGGTAGGAGGCCTTAAAAATATAAGGGATGCCAAGGTTTTTGCAAATGCCGGATACTTTTTCCGCTACTTCCATTACCAGTTCCTCACTTTCTACTACGCAGGGGCCGGCAATAAGAAAAAAGCTTTTCTCATTATAGGATTGATCCGCGAACAGATCCTTTAAAAATTGTTCCATACCGCAAAGTTAGGTGTGGGAGGGAAAGTACCAAGTACCAAATTCGAAGCCAGGGAATCAGAAACCCGAAGGAGGTTGTCAGCAATTGGTAATCAGCTGTCAGCGGTACAAAGCAGGAGTACTTCTCCTATCATTAGTAGCTACTTACCTGAAACCTGATACCTATTTATTCTCCCTGAATTTCTTTGGCGAAGTGCCCATGATTTGCTTGAATGATCTTGAAAAACTGTATTGGTCGGTGTATCCCATTTCTTCGGCGATCTGTTTAATGGGTGTTTTTGTTGACCTTAGCATTTGACTCGCTCTTTGTATTTTCAGCGAGGTGAAAAGCTGGATGGGGGAGTAATGCGTTTTTTGACGGAACAGCGCCGAGAGATAGGATGCCGATACGCAGGCTTCTTTAGCCAGTTCATCAAGTGTGAGATTATTATGAAGGTGCTGCTTCATAATCAGAATACAGCGCTCAATAATATTATCCACTCCCTTTTTCATATAATTAAAAACAGTGAGCCGGAAAGTGCCGAGAAAACTGTAGAACCTGAAATTGGCATACAACAGGTTTTCCATATTGTCCATCAGGTCAAGATGGTGCATGATATCCTGGAACTGTGCTATCCGGCCTACCAGGGGCGGAGTGGTTTGATTTTTATTATTCTTATCCCGCAGCAGGTAGGTATACATAGCCTCGCCAATGGCTCCGTTAAATTTCACAAAATACAGGCTCCATTGATCAGAAGGCTCTACACCCAACTGGAAACAGGCTTTCCGGGGCAACAGCGCAAAATGATTGGCTTTCAGGGGCAGTTTCTTATTATTGACCTTATACCATCCCATTCCGCTTACACAATAAATCAATACATAATCAGGATTGTTTTTCAGCACCTCTTTTTCAAGCGCGCTTTGTTCCGGATAAAAAGCGATTTCAGTAATGTATAAGTTTTTTCCGATAGGATGATCGTCTAATTTACTTCTTAAACGTTCGGGTAAAGCCCAGTGGGTTTGAGCCGTTGCTTCCATGTTGCGTGCCTCTTGTTTTATTGCTGTATTCACTATGTTCAGTTAGTTTCCGGAAGTTTAAAAATAGGATTAATTTACAGGGCAATAATAATTTGTGCTATTCTTTTTATAACAATTAACATTGGCTGCTTTTTAAATTTGAATAATCTTTGACCGAAACCGGTAACACTCAACGCACTGATCTGAAACATGCAGCACTTACCCCTGATTGATCTGATAGTAATCCTGGTATATCTTCTCAGTATGGTACTGGTTGGCGTATACTTTTCAAGGAAAAATAAAAATGCCAAACAATTTACTACCGCTTCCGGCAACATACCGGGCTGGGCGCTGGGCATATCGCTCTATGCCACTTTTTTGAGCAGTAACACTTTTCTGGGCGTTCCGGGCAAAGCATTTGGCAGTAACTGGAACTCGCTTGTGTTTAGTTTGTCTATGCCTTTTGCAGCATATTTCGCTACCCGGTTTTTTGTGCCTTTTTACCGTAGCCATGGCGAAGTAAGTGCCTACACACATCTTGAAAAAAGATTTGGCGCATGGGCCCGAACCTATGCGATGGTTTGTTTTATACTTACCCAGTTGGCCCGCATGGGTTCCATTTTTTTTGGTATCGCCCTAACGCTGCAGGCGCTAACCGGTGTAGATATGAAAACTATTATGATTGTTACGGGAGTTTGCATAATCATCTATACCGTATTGGGAGGAATGGAAGCTGTGATCTGGACTGAGGTAGTGCAGGGGGTTATTAAAACCGTGGGCGCTTTAATTGTGCTGGGTATTATATTATACGAAATGAAAGGAGGTGCAGGGGAAATATTCAGAATAGGTGTGGCGGATGAAAAATTTGGCTTGGGTAGTTTCTCTCTCACCGATTTCAGTTCTTCTACTTTCTGGGTTGTTTTTTTATATGGATTTTTTATCAACCTGAATAATTTCGGTATGGATCAGAACTACGTGCAGCGCTACCATACCGCGCGAAGTGAAAAGGAAGCTGCAAGAAGTGTTTGGCTCTGCGTGTACTGGTACCTGCCCGTATCGCTGCTCTTTTTTATTATAGGTACCGCGTTGTATGCGTATTTCAGTCAGCATCCCGAACTGTTAGACGTGGTAAAGCAACAGGTGGCGGCCGAAAAAAATGTAGATATTAATACCTTAACACCTGCTGATTACGGAGATAAAATATTACCTTATTTTATGGTGCTGAAAGTACCTAAAGGTTTGGTGGGATTGATCATTGCCGCAATTCTGAGTGCCGCAATGAGTACCATCAGCAGCGGTATGAACAGTTCGGCCACTGTATTTTTAAAAGACATTTACCAGCGGTACATCAACCCCAATCCCGGGCCAAAAAAAGAAATGCTTATTCTTTATACTGTAACTGCTTTTACCGGCATATTATCCATCGTATTCGGTATCGCGTTAATTGGTGTAAAAAGCATTTTAGATATGTGGTGGGAGCTGGCCGGTATTTTATCCGGCGGTATGCTGGGTTTGTTTTTATTAGGTATGATCGCAAAAAAAGCCCGCAATGCGGAAGCTGTTACCGGAACGATCGTTGGTATTTTAGTTATTTTATGGATGTCATTATCCAAGTATTTTCCCGAACAATGGCAGCATCTTAAAAGCCCGTTCCATGTGAACATGATAGTAGTAGTAGGCACTTTAACCATATTTCTGGTGGGTTTGTTATTAACGAAAGTGAGAAGAAGGTGAGTATGAGTATATTAGTAAAGGCTCTATACTTTAACAATATTATACGGAGAAGAGATAAAGGCAGGTAGCAGAGAACTACTTTCTTTCATACCTGTTTTGCAGTTATATTATTCAACAAGTATTTGAAAAAACCAAAGCAAATTTATGTCAAAGAAATTTGTTCCTGTAATGATAACGCCGTTTACACCAGAGGCGAAACTGGATTTTGATATGGTGAAAGTATTGGTAGATTTTTATCTTGCCGCGGGTGTAAAAGGATTATTCGCCAATTGTCTTTCCAGTGAAATGTACAGTATCAGTGATGATGAGCGCCTGGCGCTTACCCGGGCCGTGGTGGAGCATGTTAACGGCCGTGTTCCCGTGGTGGCTACCGGTTCGTTTGGCTTAACGATAGAGGACAAAGCGGAGTTCACCAAAAAAATATTTGATACCGGTATTGATTCTGTAGTGCTTATTACAGGGCATTACGCGGCTATAGATGAAGGTGATGATATTTTGCTGCAAAGGTTCGATAAAATGTTATCATTAACGGGCAATATCCGGCTGGGGTTATATGAATGTCCTGCGCCATATAAAAGAGTAGTAACACCGGAAGTGCTGCAAACACTGGTGTCAACCAACCGCATGTTTTATCATAAAGATACCTGCTGTGATGAGGCGCAGGTAAAGGCGAAATTAGAAGTGATCAAAAACACACCCATGCAGTTTTTTGATGCCCATACGCCCAATGGCGTTTCTTCCATGAAAGCAGGTGCGGCAGGGCTATCGGCTATAGCAGGTAATTTTTACCCCGAAATGCTGGTTTGGCTATGTGATCATGTTAATGATCCGGATAAGCAGGAAGAAGTTGCCTGGTTGCAGCGCGAATTAGCAAGGGTAGATCCATTGATTCATGTTGCTTATCCGATGAGTTCTAAATTTTTCCTGCAATTAAGAGGCTTGCCTATTCATGGCATCAGCAGGGCCCATGCGCTGGAACCTACGCCTAAAGAAAAAGCCGTTTTGCATTCCATCCTGGATACGCTTAAAACATGGTACGAAAAGTTAGACATAAAGGAAGTAGTGTATGAAGATGTGGCCTGACCTCACCCCCGCCCGACTGAAGGTCGTTCGGGCGGGCTCTTTTCCTCTCCACACGGTAGAGAGGGACGGTGCTTAACAGAAACGCCGGGCATGGGTTCTTCCATTTCAACTATTGAATAAATAATCATTGTACCTACTACTGGAAAATGTGAAAGCAGCAGTGAAATGAACCAGGTAAAACTCATCCGAAGCGAGATACAATCCTAAACTACAAACTACAAATTTTAAACCTGTCCGCCGTGGCGGATATCAAATCTAAATCCGACATGTATTTTAAATTACTCGCCGCTTTGTGTATTGGTATTTTGTCTGCCTGCTCGGGCGCGCAGCAGAAAACAGGAACAATTAGTAAAGACGCAGATATGCCTGCGGGCGATACTTCTTTTGTAAAGGGTTATTTTTTTAAAACCCCGGCTCCTTTCCCGGAGTGCCATGCATCTACCATCCTGCATTTGCAAAATGGTGAATTTATGGCCGCATGGTTTGGCGGACAAAAAGAGGGAACCGATGATGTAGGGATATGGCTGGTAAAGGGAAATCCCGGTAACTGGTCAGAACCTGTTGAAGTGGCTAAAATAAGGGAAGATGCCCACTGGAACCCGGTATTGTTCCAGGCGCCCGGAGGAAAAATATTCCTGTATTTTAAAGTGGGTAAAAAAATCCCTTCGTGGGAAACCTGGGTTAAAACATCTGATGATAACGGGCAAACATGGTCTGAAGCAACAGAAATGGTGAAAGGAGATAAAGGGGGAAGGGGCCCCGTACGCAATAAGCCTATTATAACTTCAGGAGGGTTATGGATAGCCGGCGCTTCGCACGAAGAAGGGAAATGGGACGCTTTTGCAGACATCAGCACTGACCAGGGAAAAAGCTGGACGGCTGCACCATATATTGCATTAAACCGGAAAGACTTTAAAGGAAAGGGCGTAATACAGCCTACGCTTTGGGAATCCACACCCGGCAAAGTACATATGTTGCTCCGCAGTTCAGAAGGTGCTATCTACCGCAGCGATTCCGAAGACGGGGGCAAAACCTGGTCGGCAGGTTATAAGTCAGGGTTACCCAATCCCAACAGCGGTATTGATCTTACTAAACTTCCCGATGGAACATTAGTATTAGCATATAACCCCGACACGGCAAACTGGGGATCACGTTCACCGCTTTCATTAGCCCTGTCTTTTGATAATGGCGTTACGTGGCCGAAGATACTGGATATAGACAGCGGTAATAAAGAAGATGAGTTTTCCTACCCCGCAGTGATCAGCTATGGGGATACGGTTGCCGTAAGCTATACCTGGAACCGGAAAAATATCGCTTACTGGATAGGCACGAAAGATGCGCTGGTAAAAGCGGCAAAAGACAGGTAATGAGTTTATGGTTTTTAGTTTCCGGTTTGTGGTTGACAAAGCAGCAGATCAATATAACTCCAAAGCCTGAGCATACCCGCTCAATTTAAATAAGGGTCAGATAGATCAGTTCCAAAGCATTAGTAGTTACTTAATTTTTTGTACTAAGTAATAGCAGTTGAAAACTATAAATTTGGTAAAGTAACAGTGGTTCAGGCTCTTTGATATTTATCAGGGATAATAGCTGAAAATACAGTAGTGCCACAGCTAAATCAGGGCGTGTACACGAATGTGTTGTATCCTCATCCCTGCTTGTCCCGATAGCTATCGGGATTGTTACTTTTTCTTTCAGGAGAAAAAGTAAAGGGAATATTTATTACTAAACTTTTCTGATACAATTTGCACTTTAAATACTTAATGCTTTTTAAAATTTCAACTAATGAAAGCTTCAACCCTTTTCCTGAACCGTATGCTGCCTGTGGCGCTTGCATTAGGAACTGCATGGGCTGTCCGCGGACAAATAGGCCATGAATATGGCGCCACCTGGGCTGCAGCCATTGGCATATTAACTGTAATAGCGCTTTCGGGCCGTAAAGACTGGTACGACCGGTTGCCCGTTATTGTTGTGCTGGGTGCCATTGCATGGGGTGCAGGCGGTATGATCAGTTATGGAAAAATTGTTGGTTACGGGCATGCTGCGGATTACCTCAATGTAAGCTACGGCTTATTAATGCTGGTAATTATTGGAGCGTTGTATGGATTTCTGGGAGGAGGGATAACCGCGCTGGCTTTATCAACTACCCCTGAACATAAAGTGGATTGGGCAGCCCTGTTTACGCAAATGTTTGCAGGAGGATACCTGTTCTGGGGATTTTTTATTTTTCAGTTAGAATGGTTCATGACCCCACCACGGTCGGAGTTGTGGGCGGCCTGCATGGGTGCCGCTCTTGCCTTGGGGTGGTATATGTATCGTAACGGTTACACCTATGCGCTGCGTACTGCTTTCTTCAGCGCTTTAGGCGCAGGATTCGGTTTTGGCTTTGGGAACTTTCTGCAGCGCATGGGGCATACTTCCGGCATACAATTCAACTGGTGGAATGTAATGGAATATTCCATAGGCTTTTTTGGCGGACTGGGAATGGCTTATGGTATTTTTTCTAACAGTAAATGGCCAAAAACAATTGCTCCCGGTAAAGCATCTAATACAATAGCGTGGGTGTTTTTAATAATACTACTTCCTGTAATTAATCTTATGGAAGGTGTGAATACCAAAACCATGATGTCAACCGGGGAAGGTATACATAGTGCCGATCCGGCGGCTTTTGCTTTCAACTGGCAGGTTATTATGTGGGTGATGTCTGCATTATTTATGCTGGCACTCACTTATTATTATAAGCCGGTATTGCAGGAAGCATCCACACAAAAAAAAGCAGTGCGGCTCACCTTATTTTACATGATATGGTATATTATTATCAGTAACGTGATCAGTGCTATATGGCTTACGCCAAAATTCAGTTCTCAACATTTATATTGGGTGAACCTTGTAGTATTGTGGCTGCTGCTGCGTAAAAATACCCCGGATGCATTAACCGGGGAGGAAAGTTCCATTCCTGCCCATTGGCCATATGTTGTGCTTAAATGGTGGGCTGCAGTACTGCTTTGTATTTTACTATTGAGCTATATTGCCATTTCCATCGGGCATGTGCATCCCAATGCACAGGTAAGGTTTGAATAATAAACATGGCTATATGATAAAATCATAATGTTATCGTCAAATTCACAGCATTATAACAATAACATGGTTAAATTTGCATAACTAATTTATTACAGGAAATGTCATTTGATTTCGAAAAAGCAAAAAACGTAAGGGCCGGAACGATTACTGCTGTAATATCCGTTGCTTTATTATTATTCTTTTTCCTGGTTTCCTGGTCTGTGCCTGTTGTTACTCCTCCGCCTGTTGAGGAAGGACTGGAAGTAAACCTGGGAAACAGCGATGATGGATTGGGGGATATTCAGCCACTCATTCCGGGTGAACCTGCCGCGGCGGAAAAAGAAGTGAACACACCTCCCAAAGCTGCTAACACACCCGTTCAGGATGTAAGAGCTATTGAAACAAACGACAATGATGAGGAAGCGCCTGATGTAACGGTACCGAAGCCTAAAGTATCTAATCCTAAAAGCACGCATGTTCCTACCAAAGAAAATACTACGGTAACAAAGCAAAACAATAACAAACCGCAGATCGTTGAAAATCCCAGGCCTGCTCCTCCCAAACCTAAAGCCACTTATAAAGGGGGCGATGGCAGCGGTACCGGTGGAAATAATGCTGACTCATGGAATGACAGCCGCAGCGAAGGTAATACCTCAGGCTCGGGCGACAGGGGTAAGATTAACGGCGATCCCAACTCAAAAAATTATGATGGCGTTGGGGGTAGCGGCAGTGGTTACACCATTCAGGGAAGTTTAAGAGGCCGGAAAATTTTACATCAGCCTTCGTTCCAGGATGATTTCAACGAAAATGCCAAAGTGGCTGTTGATCTTTCAGTTGACGCTTCAGGAGCAGTTACCGGCGCCACCTACCAGCCCAGGGGATCAACTACATCCAACGCGGCAATGAAAGATATCGCTTTGCGCAAAGCCCGGCAATTGAAATTTGCCTCCGGGGATGAACAAAGAGGAACGATCATCTTCAATTTTAAAGTAACGAATTAAGATACCCGTTTTTGGAGCCCAATATCTTCAAAAAGGCATACACGATCAGATGATAATCCTGTTGTGTATGCCTTTCTTTATTGCACAAATCTCTTTTTCATTTATTATTCCGCTTACTTTTGCTTGCTGCATACAGGCAGCATATCGTCATGAATTACAAAGAAACCGTTGACTTTCTTTACAGTGCGCTTCCCATGTTTGGCCGAACAGGCGCGGCGGCGCTTAAAAAAGACCTTACCAATACCTTATTATTATGTAATAAACTGGGCAATCCGCAGCACAATTTTAAAAGCGTTCATGTTGCGGGAACCAACGGCAAAGGTTCGGTAAGCCATATGCTGGCAGCGGTATTGCAAACAGCGGGCTATACAACAGGGTTATATACTTCGCCGCATCTCAAAGATTTCAGGGAAAGGATAAAGGTGAATGGCGTTATGATTGAGGAGGATTTTGTGGTGTCATTCACAGAAAGCATAAAGCCGCTCATTGAGGAAATAAAACCTTCCTTTTTTGAGATAACCGTAGCGATGGCTTTTGCATATTTTTCGGATAAGCAGGTAGACATAGCCGTTATAGAAACCGGTTTGGGCGGGCGGTTAGACAGTACGAATGTAATAATGCCGGTATTATCGGTAATCACCAATATTGGTATGGATCATATGAATATCCTGGGCGATAGCTTAGCGCAGATCGCCTGGGAGAAGGCCGGTATTATTAAGCCGGGTATACCCGTTGTTGTGGGAGAAACATTACCCGAAACACAAGCTGTTTTTGAAGCCGCGGCTACTGAAAAAAATGCGCTGTTGATTTGGGCGAACAGGGAAAGATACGCCGATAGCTACAGCTACAATAAACAGGAACTTTCAGTTGAAATGGTGTACACTTCACACAATGATAAGCAAAACTACATCCTTGATCTTCCCGGAATATACCAGGTAAAGAACCTGGTAACGTTGCTTGCCGCCATAGATCAGTTGAAAAAAACAGGCTGGCACATTCCGGAGCAGGCAGCAGGGAAGGGGCTGAGAAATGTTAAAGCGCTAACGGGCTTGCATGGCCGCTGGGAAACGATCCGTCACCACCCTGAAGTGGTGTTAGACGTAGGACATAATGAAGACGGCATACGGCAAATAACAGAGCAGTTGGAATTAATGAGCTATCATAATCTCCATATTGTAATTGGAATGGTAAAGGATAAAGAGATAGAAAAAGTGATGCAGTTATTACCCAAAGAAGCCTCGTATTATTTTACAAAAGCGCAAACACCCCGCGCTTTGCCCGAAGATCAGCTTGCAGCTATTGCCGCCGAACATGGATTAACAGGGCATCATTTCCCCGCAGTGAATATGGCTTTGCAAAATGCCATTGATCATGCACACAAAGACGACCTGGTGCTGGTTTGCGGCAGTGTGTTTGTAGTGGGGGAAGTGAGTTTGGCATGAAGTGTTGATTCCATACTGCAGGGCTGTGGTGGCGAATGTGAAAAATAAGATTCCTTTACCAGGGACACTAAACTGTTGCGGCAGCCATAATTTAAAATAATGATCATGCATATAAAAAAATACCTGTTTATACTGTTGCTCTCTTTGCCTTTCGCTATTGTTTCGGGGAAGGACTATCCTGCCTCTTTATTCAATATTTACTCGGATGGTGTAACATTAAATACGCGGTCTATTCAATATGCCCTTGATTATATTCATAATAACGGGGGCGGCCGACTGGTTTTTCATGTGGGCAGATATCTCACAGGGTCTGTTTACCTGCGGTCCAATGTGTCTGTAGAGCTGAAAGAAGGCGCCGGGCTGATTGGCGCTTTAAATCCCTGGGAGTACGACAGGAAAGGATGGACAGCTTTGCTGTTTGGATTAGACCAGGAAAATATTGCCATTACAGGGAAAGGTTATATTGACGGGCAGGGACGTGAAGTAGCCCGCAATTTTGTGGATGTCATCCATAGGGGAATTTATAAAGATGGCTTCCGCTATGATCGTCCCGAAGCAGAAGCCAGGCCGATGATCTTTTGCCTGAAAGGCTGTAAGGATATACTGATACGCGGTATTACGATCAAAAACTCATCGAGCTGGGTACAAACCTACGATCAGTGTACCAATCTTTGGATAGACAGTATTTATGTAGATAGTAAAGCTTACTGGAACAATGACGGGATTGATATTGTGGATTGTGACGGGGCTAAAGTAACGAACTCTTATATTGACGCGTCAGACGATGGTATTTGTCTTAAATCGCACGATGCCTCCAAAGCCTGCCGGAACATAGAGATCAGCAATAATACCATACGGTCCAGCGCCAATGGCATTAAGTTCGGAACGGCTTCATACGGCGGGTTCAGCAATGTGAGGATCATAAATAACAAAGTGTATAATACCTACCGGTCGGCAGTTACATTGGCGGCAGTAGATGGTGGTTTTGTGGAAAATGTAATTGTAGACAGCTTGCAGGCCTTCAACACCGGGAATGCTGTTTTTCTTCGTATAGGGGAACGTGTGCCGGGTAAAAAGGGACGCATGGAAAATATACGCATATCCAACCTGTATGCCGGAATTGCTGCCGCTAAACCCGATGCCGGGTATGAATACGAAGGTCCTGTGGAAGATATGCCACGTAATATTTCGCCCTCGTCTTTTGTCGGTCTTCCGGATGCTTTTATCCGCAATGTTGAAATGAAAAATATAGAGATCAGTTATCCCGGGGGAGGCGACCCTCATTTTGCACAAGTACCACTTAATGCCCTGAATACAATTCCCGAAAAAACTACTGCCTATCCCGAGTTTTCCATGTTTGGCGAACTGCCGGCCTGGGGTTTTTTCTTTAAGCATGTGGAGGATATTCGTATTGAGAATCTCCTTCTTTCTGTGGAAAAAAAGGATTTTCGCACTGCCATTGTTATTGATAACGGGCATGATATAGTGATCAATAAGCTGGTTGTGAAAGAACCGGCGAAAAAGGCGCCGGTATTTTCAAACAAATCTACACGGGTTGTTGTTAAATAATTGCAGCCCCGGTTGTTCGCGTTTCCACAAAAACGGAAGCAGGCCGTCCGCCGGCAGGAAAATTTTTGCTGTTCGGCGTTATACCTATATTTTTATAAGGAAAATACATTATAACCCAGCCTTGTATGAGAATAACACTGAGCATTGTTGCCCTTTTCTTCATGGTAAGCTGCAGCCCTAAAATAACTTCCAGCTTTGATACAAAGCACCCGGCTTTAACAGCGGAAGATAAAGTGGCATTTTTAGATATACCGCATAAAGTTCCGTCCGGGGCTAAAAAAACAGGAACTGCAAAGTTCGGCGATACAGGTTTTACAACAGACTGCGGCTTTGATTCAAACCTGATCAAAGCACGAAAAGCAGCAAGGGAAAACGGCGCAAATATTGTAAAGGTTGTCAGGAAGAAAAAGCCGGATGTCTGGAGCTCCTGCTACCGCCTGGAAATTGAATTTTATTTTTACGATGGAGATGTATCCAGGCTGGAACAATACCAATTACAAATCAAATAATATACATTGCTATCCATGAAAATAAAAAACACTCTCCTGTTGCTTTCTTTAATACTGGTAACAGGCTGCGCAACTATCATGACTGGAGTGCGGCAAAAAATAATATTTAACAGCTATCCCGGCAGAGCTGCTGTTTTGATTGATGAAGTGGAAGTTGGTAAAACACCGTTTCAAATAAAGTTATCAAGAAACAGGAACTACCAGGTAATGATAAAGCTCGAAGGATACAAAGCTTATGAGGTAACGCTAAAAAGAAAATTTAATGCGTGGTATATCGGCAATATTGCATTCGGGGGTATTATAGGATTAGTTATTGATCCTCTTACAGGAGCCATATATACATTAACGCCTAAAGAAGTTAATGCTGAACTGAACGGGAAAACGGCTTTTAACCGGAAAAAGGATAACATATATATTGACATTGCATTAGAAACTGATCCGGGATGGAAAAAGGTTGGGCAGTTGGAGAAAGGAAGTGCCAACTAATTTCAGATATTAAATTGCTTCTTTGCTTTTGTCGCGGGCTTTGCGTGAAATCTTTATATCTTTCCGAAAAATGCAGGCATGAATAATTCTTTTTGGGATTCAACATTAGGCAGGTTCAGGTTAGTGGCAATAGTGGAAGGCATATCCTACCTTGTATTATTAGGTATAGCCATGCCCCTAAAGTATTTCGCGGAGCTTCCGGAAGCGGTAAAGTATACGGGCTGGGTGCATGGTGTGCTGTTTGTTTTATATATGGCTTTATTATTAAAAGGATGGATACAGTACCGGTGGAGCTTCGGTAAAGTAGTGCTGGCATTTATTGCTTCTCTTTTGCCTTTTGGCACATTTGTGCTGGACAGCAAATTAAAAAAGGAACAGCAGGCAGCCAATGCTTAAACTTTGCATTAACGATTCTAACAGATTAGATCTGGTATAAGATATTTGTTTCATTAGGGTTTTCTTATGAGTTTTCGCTATTCGTGCATTTGTGGCATATCCTATTGCTTCCGTCACAATTCTACATGGACTTCACCACTTGTTGAGCAACCCCTGTTTAGTGCAGGTTGGTATACGCCCGCAGGAGGCCATAAACCCCTTTGAGGTTTCGGGTGATTTTTATCAGTACAACTACTGCCGTATATCATAATTTACAACGCTGTATATTTAATAGTTTTATATTATTAGCTGTTAATAGGATTGTATTTTTAAAATACTATTATGAAAAGCGTTATCATTTATAAGGGCAAATACGGAGCCACTCGCCAGTATGCCGAATGGCTGGGTGCAGCACTGCATATACCCATTAAAACACCGGAAGAGCTGAGTGAGGCGGATATCAAAATGTACGATTTCATTATTATGGGCAGTTCCGTGTATATCGGCAAGCTGCTGATCCGTGAATGGATAAAGCGATATGCGGGTGTTTTAAAAAATAAAAAGGTTATTCTGTTTGTTGTTTGCGGCAGCGGTAAAGCGCAGGAAAAAATTTTAAAGCAGAATATCCCGGAAGGGCTTTTTGAGTCGCTCCATATTTTTTTTCTGCCCGGGCGGCTGATACAAAGTAAACTTTCGTGGAAAGACAGGTTTATGCTTAGGATGGGCGCTATGCTGGTAAAGGATACCGAAAGTAAGAAATTCATGCTACAGGACAGGGATAATGTAAAAGAGGAAAACATTAACGCTATAGTGAGTGTAAGCAGCGATGTGCTTGAGGCGGATAGCATTTCTTTATAAAATGAAACGCCGGATAAAGTAACGCTGCGCCGGCCGCGGCCGCTATATGAAGTAATTATGTAAGAAAAGCATAGTGCAGTTGTTGCGGTCATGCAGCACCAAAAATGCTGCGCCGCCAATCCTGCCTGCGAAAGGCAGGTTAGTTTTATAGTGCGATAACAATAAGTTTCGCAATTTGTAACAACT
>NZ_DATJEB010000028.1:0-133519 GCF_035497235.1 Agriterribacter sp. | reverse complement strand
CTACTTTACAGAAACCGGAATGCTTTTATTCCTGCCGCCGGGGCTTTGGTGGCCATGATTATGATGGGCTTTGCACACGGAGGATCCATGCTCGATCCGCAGATTACGAATTTGGAACCCGTTCTAAAATCCTATTGGTTGATGGTTCACGTAGGCATCATCACTTCCAGTTACGGATTCTTCGGGCTGTCGGCCGTATTGAGTGTAATTTCATTAATGCTGTTCAGCGCAAAACCCACTCCTAAAATAGAGCATTCTATTAAGGAATTGACCATCGTTAATGAAATGGCATTAGCCGTCGGACTCTTTGCCCTTGGCGTAGGTACTTTTCTGGGAGGAATGTGGGCCAACGAGAGCTGGGGAAGGTACTGGAGCTGGGATCCCAAAGAAACCTGGGCATTTATATCAGTTATATTTTATGCCGTGGTACTTCACCTGAGATTGGTTCCGAAACTTAGGGGAAAACTAACGTTTAATATGGTGAGCCTATGGGCGATATGGTCTATTATATTTACTTATTTTGGTGTAAATTATTACCTGTCCGGATTACATTCCTATGCTGCCGGCGACCCTATGCCGATTCCCCCATGGATTTATATTACTGCAGCATCTATGCTGGTTTTATCTTTAGTAGCTTATTTTAGAAACAAAGGAAGAAAGCAAGAAACAAAAAGTGATATTGATAAAAACCTGAAGGTTTAATCCTTATACTGTATATATCCGGTACTATACCCAGGCGCAGGAAGCCAACGCTCTTTTCCTGCACCACATTGGCATTTTTACGCTGTACGAACGCTGACTGCATATATCCTTCCGGTACTCTGTCCCGAAAATTTGAAGCCGCTTCGGGGGGCTGCATAAAAGCCATTGTGGGCAGCCATGAGGCCCTGGCGCTACCTTATACATAGCATCCTCCCCTTAACCGGATGTTAACAAGTACGTGATCGTTCTTAATCAACTTACATTTGCATCTTTTAATTTGCAGGATAGAGATGCTAACATTATTAATTAAAAGGATCAATGAAGCGCAAACCGGGAGTACTTAGTTTACTGAAGCCATACCGCGGGTTGGTATTGCTGTTGCTGTTGTTTACCCTGTTGAGCAATGCCATCAACCTCTGGCTTCCTAAAATCATAGCAAATGGTATAGACGCGTTTACGGCAGGCCGTTTTGTATTGTATCCGGTGCTGGTTAAATTTTCGGTGGCAATACTCTGTATATTTCTCTTTACTTACCTGCGAACATCATACAAACCTATGCCTCGGAAAGGGGGGCAAGAGACCTCAGAACAAAGCTGTCTGACAAGCTTTCTGTACAAACGGCAGCTTTTATTGAAAAGGCCAATCCATCCAAATTGCTTACCAATCTTACCGCGGATGTTGATTCCGTTAAAATGTTTATTTCGCAGGCCATTGTATCGGTCATTTCTTCCGTATGTATTATTATCGGCGCCAGCATTTTACTCATCAGCATCAACTGGAAACTGGCTTTATGCATTATAGCAATCATTCCTGTTATAGGCATCACTTTTTTTCTGGTACTGCGTAAAGTAAGGGCGTTGTTCATTCAAAGCAGGGCGGTAATTGACCGGTTGAACAAAATCATTAATGAAAGCATCCTGGGCGCGGCGCTCATACGCGTAGTAAATGCGCAGCAACTGGAGTATAATAAATTTTTTGATGCCAATACCAATGCCAAAAATTTCGGGCTGGCTATTCTGCGGCTTTTTGCAGGGCTCATTCCCGTAATCACTTTTACAGCCAATATAGCGGCATTAACCATCCTGGCGCTGGGCGGTCATTTTGTAATTAGTGGCAGCATGAGCCTGGGCGACTTCGCGGCTTTCAACAGCTATTTGTCTATGCTCATCTTTCCCATACTGATTATTGGTTTCATGAGTAATGTAATTGCGCAGGCTACGGCTTCGTACGACCGCATAAGAATAGTGATGGAAACACCGGGCCACACGGAAACAGGAACTATTGCTGCCACATTGCAGGGCGGGATTGAATTGAAAGA
Source organism: Agriterribacter sp. (assembly GCF_035497235.1). Taxonomy (GTDB): domain Bacteria; phylum Bacteroidota; class Bacteroidia; order Chitinophagales; family Chitinophagaceae; genus Agriterribacter. The sequence goes on along the minus strand of NZ_DATJEB010000028.1, from coordinate 131,499 downwards.
TGTGAGCCTGGCATATGAACAAAGCCCTGTTTTAAGAGATATATCATTTACCATAAGCAGGGGCTCAAAAACAGCGATCATTGGGCCTACCGCTGCCGGTAAAACGCAGTTGCTGTATTTACTTACAGGACTGGTAAAGCCCGACTCCGGCTCTGTAATATTCGATGGTGAAAATATGGAGCGCTATAACAGCGCGTCTTTTTACAGCCAGGTTGGATTTGTTTTCCAGGACAGCATTATTTTTAATATGAGCATTCGCGAAAACATTGCCTTCAGCGACACCGTAACAAACGCATCGCTTGCCAAAGCCATAGCAACAGCAGAACTCAGGGAGTTTATTGACCTGTTGCCTGATCAGTTAAGTACCGTTGTTTCTGAACGCGGTTCCAGTCTTTCGGGCGGCCAAAAACAACGCATCATGCTGGCACGCGCGCTGGCTATTGAACCTAAGATATTGTTGTTAGATGATTTTACCGCCAGGGTTGACCATACCACCGAAAAGCGGATTCTTGAAAACCTGCAGCGAAATTACCCCGGGCTCACCCTCGTATCCGTTACACAAAAAATTGCCAGCGTAGAACACTATGACCAGATCATACTGCTTATGCAGGGAGAACTTATTGCCAGCGGTAAACATAGCGAACTGGTGCGTACCAGCCCTGAATATGTACAACTATTGAATGCCCAACAAAGTACCAGCAATTATGAATTACAACCTTAATGCAGTTTCGGAACAGCAGCAAAAAACATCTGCCTATGCTGCTCTTAAAGGTTTGCTCCGGCTCATCGCGCATGAAAAAAGTAACCTGGCGCTTGCCATTATAGCCATTGTGCTGAATGCCGCGCTCAACCTGCTGGGCCCGTTTTTAATAGGGTATGCCATTGATCATTATATAGCGCAAAAGCAATATCACGGACTGCTCGTGTTTTCAGGCATATTGCTGGTTATTTATTTGCTGGCCTTGTTTACCAGCTATTTTCAAACGCAACTGATGGGAAGCGTAGGGCAACGCCTGCTGTTTACTTTACGCAACGCTATATTCAATAAGCTGCAGATTTTGCCCGTTGCTTTTTTCCATGCCAATAAAGCGGGCGACCTGATTTCGCGTGTTAATAATGACACAGATAAATTGAATACCTTTTTCTCGCAATCATTAGTACAGTTTATAAGCAGTATTGTAATTATGACGGGAGCAGGCATTTTTTTACTGCTCATTAATGTGCAGCTCGGCGCTGCCACACTTATGCCGGCATTGCTTATTTTAATATTTACAAAGCTGGTATCGCCGTGGATTAAAAAAAAGAGTGCCGTTAACATGGCGGGTGTGGGTAATATGAGCGCCCAGATACAGGAAAGCCTTAATAATTTTAAGGTGATCGTTGCTTTTAACCGTCGCGATTATTTCCGGAAACGTTTTGATGAAGCCAACCGGTATAACTATACAACTGCTATAAGCGCAGGACTTGCCGGTAATACCTTATTGCCGGTATATGGTTTATTGTCGGGGCTGGCGCAGTTGATCGTATTGCTGTATGGTATACACCTCATTGCCGCCGGCAGTTTTTCCATTGGACTGCTGGTGAGTTATTTAGCCTATGCCACGCAGTTTTATAATCCTTTAAGGCAACTGGCTACATTATGGGCCAGTTTCCAGGTAGCCCTTGCCGGGTGGGACAGGATAGCGCAAATACTTTCCTTAAACACCAACCTTGCAGTAGTTGAGAATATAACCGCAGAACCGGATTCCACGGCAGTGGTGGAGTTCAGGAAGGTATACTTCGGTTATACGAAAGGGAAAGAGATACTGCACAATATTAGCCTGCAACTGCAAAAAGGTAAAACCTATGCTTTTGTTGGCCCCACAGGCGGGGGCAAAACCACTACGGCATCGCTGATCGCAAGGCTATACGATCCCACTTCGGGTACCATACTGCTTAATGGTAAGGACCTGCGTGCCTGCCAGCCGGAAGAGCTGTCTAAAAAGATTGGATTTATACTGCAGGAGCCTTTTTTATTTACAGGCACGGTAAAAGATAATATTTTGTATGGCAATGCGCAATACCGGCATTACAGCAATGAGCAACTCCGGCAGGTGATTAAAGAAGCCGGGCTGGAAAGTTTGCTCACCATTTTTGAGAACGGACTGCTCACAGGCGTATCTTCCGGCGGGGACAGCATCAGCCTGGGACAAAAACAACTGATCGCTTTTATGCGCGCTGTGCTGCGCAATCCGGATATACTTATTTTGGACGAAGCCACTGCTAATATAGATACGGTTACGGAGCAATTGCTGGAAGAAATATTAAATAAACTACCCGCTCACACTACCCGCATCATAATAGCACACCGCTTAAATACCATCCGCAATGCCGATGAAATATATTTTGTGAATGCAGGTGAAGTTATTCGCGCCGGCTCTTTTAATGAGGCGATAGATAAGCTCTTACACGATAAAAGAGTAAGTTAGCACTGAAAAAGCAGCACCTGAGCCGCGCCGGGTCTGCTCACATTTTACGTTTGACACAGCACTAGTAAGGTCTATAGGATGTTTTAATGCGTTTTAACCATGACATTTATTTTTTCTTAACCAACATATAATCCAACTTTTTTAATACTATCATTATGCGTAACGAAAGCATCTCTCTTTTATCCGGCATCTCCCTTAAATGCGCTGTTTTGACATCCGGTTTGTGCTTTATTTTATCTTGTCATTCGGGCGATGAAAAAAAGAAATATGACAGTTGGACGGTAACCGGAGGCACGAAAGAGAATATGCGCTATTCTTCCTTAAAGCATATTGATACCAATAATGTAGATCGGCTCACAGTTGCATGGATATATCATTCTGAGCAACAGGATGATCGCCGCTTTGGTCCTATGCAATGTAATCCAATAATAGCAGGCAATATACTTTATGGTGTTTCGCCCAGGCTGAAACTATTTGCAATTGATGCTGCCACAGGTATAGAAAAGTGGAGCTTTGATCCGGCAGATTCGCTTCAGAACAAAACCTGGACACGGAGAAGCATCAACATGAACCGCGGTGTGGCCTATTGGGAGGAAGGAGATGATAAGCGGATCATATATACCGTTGGTTCAGTAGCGTTTGCCGTAAATGCCGTAACCGGCCGGCTCATTCCGGAATTTGGAACAGATGGCGGGATAAATTTGCATAAAGGTTTGGACAGGGATGAACACACCGTAGGAGTAACGCCTACTTCGCCTGTTATGATCTATAAAAATTTATTTTTTTTAAGTGGTTTAGTGAGTGAGGCCACCCCGGGGCATATCCGGGCATTTGATGTAAAAACCGGCGAACAAAAATGGATATTTCATACCATCCCTTATCCGGGAGAGCCGGGTTATGAAACCTGGGAAGATACTACCGCTTACCGGCATATGGGTTCTGCAAACAGTTGGTCTGGATTCAGTCTTGATGAGAAAAGAGGAATCCTTTTTGCAGGAACAGGCAATCCAACCAACGACTTTTACGGTGGTAACAGGATTGGGCACGGATTATATGGCAACTGTGTGCTGGCTATTGATGCACTTACCGGAAAATTAATCTGGCATTATCAAACCGTTCATCATGATGTGTGGGATATGGACATATCCAGTCCCCCGGTATTAATAACCCTTGAAAGGAACGGTAAGAAAATTGATGCTGTTGCGCAATCAACGAAGACGGGTTTTATATTTATTTTTGAGAGAGAGACGGGCGAACCATTATTCCCTGTTGAAGAAAGGCCTGTTCCAACTGATTCTGAAATACCCGGAGAACAATTATCTCCTACACAGCCTTACCCGTTATTGCCGAAGCCGTTTGCAAGGCAATTGCTTACTGAACATGATCTGAATACGCTGGTGAGCGACTCTTCTTATCAGGATATTAAAAAACGATTTCAGTCTTACCGCTCAACGGGTATGTTTACGCCTCCCGGTACACAGGGAACAATCATTTTACCGGGTTATGATGGAGGAGGTGAGTGGGGAGGACCGTCTGTTGATCCTGAGACGAATATTTTATATGTGAACGCCAACGAAATGGCCTGGGTATTGAATATTGTGGAAAATAAGCCCGATAAAAAGAACACTACTCAATTGCAGGCGGGTGTAAGTCTTTATCAGCGGCACTGTATGAGTTGTCACGGGCCTGAAAGATTGGGTTCCGGCGACTATCCATCAATTGTTGGCATCGAAAAAAAATACAATACCAGGCAGTTCAGTGAATTGCTATCAACAGGCCGCAGAATGATGCCGGCATTTAATCATCTTTCTAAAGAAGCGCAGCATGCTATTGCTGTTTTCCTGCTGGATATAAAGTCGCAGCATAATTTGCCCTATACCGGGCATATCGAAAGCATGGGGCAGAAGCCCTCCTATGGTTCTACCGGTTATAACAAATTTCTTACAAAAGAGGGTTACCCTGCTATTAGCCCGCCCTGGGGCACACTCAATGCCATTAACCTGAACACCGGTGAATATGAATGGAAGGTACCTTTAGGCGAATTTGAGGCGTTAAAAGAGAAAGGAATTCCAACAACAGGGAGAGAAAATTATGGAGGATCGGTTGTTACAGCAGGTGGTGTATTATTTATTGGAGCTACGGCTGATGGAAAATTCAGGGCGTATAACAAAAGAACCGGAAAACTTTTATGGGAAACTGCGCTTCCTGCTCCGGGTGTAGCTACACCATCTGTATATTCCGTTAATGGAAAGCAATATGTTGTAATTGCCTGTGGAGGATCGAAATGGGGAGGTCCATCCAGCGATTCCTATGTAGCGTTCGGGCTTCCTGATTAGTAGTCGCACAGGCACTTCATCAAAAGCTGTTGCAGGCTAACAGGCGACCCCGGCGCTGAACGAATGCCAAAAATTATTGTAGTATATTGAGTTACAAACTTCAATCTTGTACAATGATGAAATATGCCAGTTCCTTTCTGCTGCTATATATTAGTTGCGCGTCATTTGCCCAAACGGATACTATTCCTTCAGGAGTGTATTATGTGAATGAGCTACCGGTTCTCCATGACTCCAGTCGTTACAGGATACAGATCATGGATGGTTGCACAGCTTATCTTTCCAATTTGGAAGTACATATCACCATGCTGGAGCCGGGCAAATCCGCGCATCCTCCGCACAAACATGCTAATACCGAAGAGCTGATTATTGTAAAGGAAGGAAAGTTAAAAGTAACCATTGCCGGTAAAACGAAAATATTAGGGCCGGGAGCTGTAGCTATGGCTATGCCGGGCGATATGCATGAAGCTGTAAATGATAGTAAGGGGAGGGTAAGTTATTACCTGTTGAAATATACAAAAAAAGGAACTGATTCCATTGTACCAAACACAAAGGCGGTACCATCCATACTGGTTGACTGGGATGAAGTGGCTGTACAAAAAAACGACAGGGGTTTCAGGCGTCAGCATTTTAACCAGCCTACGGTTTTGTTTGAAAAATTTGATATGCATGCCACCACGCTTAAGCAAAATGAGATCAGCCACCCGCCGCATGCCCACCGGCAGGAAGAAATTATTATGGTAAGAAAGGGAAATATTGAAATGCAGATTGGAAACACATTTCAAAAGGCCCAGCCGGGAGATCTTATCTTCCTGAACAGCAATATCCCGCACGCTTTAAAAAATGTAAGTAAAGGAGAATGTGAATACTTTGCCTTTCAGTGGCAATAGCATTCAGCTTTACTCATAAGTCGCGCCGGGGGCTTCATCAAAAGCCATTGTGGGCTGCCGTGAGACCCTGGCGCTGAGCTTCAGCTATAACAGCTTTCATATATCTTTATGATGCAATAGCTTAAAATGTTTATGTTCGTTTAACTATCCTTAAACACTTTATGTAATTGTCCTTTCTTCTTCTCTCTTTCGGTAACAGATTCAGATAGCAGTTGTAGCATCATGCTTTCCTCTTTTTGCTTCAGCCTTCTGATAATTTCATACCCCATAAATCGTTTTCCATTGGATATTATTTTATTGAGATTAAAGCCTCATAACAAATCGTATATTTAAACCATTCAAGCCGGAGAGAAAAAGCCGGTCAAACTTAATACGGTTAACCCATTCCGGCATTAAAATACGTAAGCTTGTAAGAACCGGCATAAATTTTGAAAACATGAAAAAAATAGGATTTTTATCGTTTGGACATTGGGGGAAACATCCATCTTATCAAACCCGTTCAGCCGGTGATACCTTGCTTCAGGCGATTGATTTGGCGGTGGCTGCGGAAGAAATCGGAATGGATGGCGCATACTTTCGGGTACATCATTATGCGGCCCAGTTGGCATCGCCATTCCCATTGCTTTCTGCCATTGGGGCCAAAACAAATAAAATTGAGATCGGCACGGGTGTGATTGATATGCGTTATGAAAATCCGCTTTACATGGTGGAGGATGCAGGCGCTGCTGATTTAATTTCGGGCGGCAGATTGCAGTTGGGAATTAGCAGAGGGTCGCCGGAACAGGTTGTGGATGGATGGCGTTATTTTGGTTATGAACCGGAAGAAGGAGAAGACGATGCCGCTATGGCCCGGCGCAAGGCGTTGACGTTTTTAGATAAATTGAAAGGAGAAGGTTTTGCACCACCCAACCCAAACCCAATGTTTCCGAATCCACCCGGACTGCTCAGGCTGGAACCGCATTCCGAAGGCCTTCGCGATCGGATTTGGTGGGGAGCCGCTTCGGATGCCACTTCCGTTTGGGCTGCGGAGCATGGCATGAACCTCCAAAGCTCTACCCTGAAATACGATGAGAGCGGAAAACCTTTTCACGTGCAGCAGGCAGAACAAATTCGGGTATACAAAGCGGCCTGGAAAAAAGCCGGCCACAAACGCGAACCGCGGGTATCGGTTAGCCGATCCATCTTTACATTGGTAAATGATCAGGACCGTTTTTATTTTGGCCGTGAATCTGAACGGCAAGACCAGGTTGGATTTATTGAAAATAATAAACGGGCCATTTTTGGAAGAAGTTATGCTGCCGAACCCGGTACGCTAATCGGGGAACTGGCAAAAGACGAAGCCATTCAGGAGGCAGATACCCTGCTTTTAACGGTACCGAATACCCTGGGTGTAGATTATAATGTACACATGCTGTCGGCGTTTCTGGAGCACGTTGCTCCGGGACTCGGTTGGCGATGAAATTCAACAAGAGTTGGTAAATAAAATTGATGAGGGGAAAAACAGGGCTTCCCAATGGTTTGATAAAGTGAAGTCCCGTTTTGCAAACTGGAAGGCAGATATTGCTCGTGCTGTTGCCGGGGAAATAAGAAAGGATATTGATTTCCAGTTGATGCAAAACCCCGCGATAAAAATATCGGAAGTTTCAGATATTCCGGGATACTCAGGCCCTGCAGCATTCAGAAAAGCCTTTAAGTCGTGGACGAACGTGGCACCGCGTGCGGTTAGAAAGGTGGGAGTGTAAATTACGAACAGCGTTACGCTCAATTATGAAACCGCAATTATCTTCTGCGCTTTCCTGCCTATACTCACGATCTGTTCAACATTTCCGGTATTCTTTCGTATTTTCAGCGCTTTAGTCACAATAAATGGCCCTGCCATTTTTTAAATTATTAAGAATGACAGATTTTGACCAGCAAGTTGCGTACTACCGGTATTTAGCAAAAAAACACGGCAGGAAAATACTGCTTGGCGCATTCGTATTAATCCTGCTACTCACATCCGTAAGAACCGTAGGACCTGAAGAGGAGGGGGTGGTGCTGAACCTGGGACAATACAGCCGAACAGTAAACCCGGGGCTTAATTTTATTGCGCCTTTTGGCATTGAGAAAATGTACAAAATACCTGTTCAGCGGCAACTCAAGCATGAGTTTGGCTTCAGAACAACGGGTACCAGTAGCCGCTCCCAGTATTCAGACAGCGACTTTAGCATAGAATCATCTATGTTAAGCGGCGACCTGAATATGGCCGATGTGGAATGGGTTGTTCAATACAGGATTGAAAATTCTTTCCAATACCTTTTCAGGGTAAAAGACCCTGAACGTTCACTAAGGGATATGGCCGAATCGGCCATGCGCAAATCCGTGGGAGACAGAACCGTTAACGAAGTGCTTACGGTTGGCCGCCAGGAAGTGGCCACCAATATGGAAGTGCTGCTGCAGAAATTGTGCGATGAGTACGAAAACGGGATTCGTATAGACCAGGTAGTATTGCAGGATGTTAATCCGCCCGCTTTGGTTAAACCTTCCTTTAATGGCGTTAACCAGGCCCAGCAGGAACGTGAAACGCTTATTAACCAGGCCGAATCGGAATACAACAGCGTTATCCCGAGAGCAAGGGGTGAAGCAAAGGAAACCATTCAACTGGCCGAAGCGTATGCGCTGAACAGGGTAAATGGCGCTACCGGTGATGCTGCCAGGTTTGAAGCGTTATATACGGAGTATATTAAGGCGCCGGAGGTTACTAAAAAAAGAATTTATCTCGAAACCATGGAGAGAATTCTGCCTAAAATCGGCAACAAAATAATCGTGGATGAAAAAGGAAATAATGTTTTGCCTTTACTGAATCTTGGCCACAAAGCGGCTTCATCCAAATAATTCATAAGCGAATGGAACCGCATGGCGGCAGTTCGCGTAAATAAATCAAAAATGATCAAACCCAAACAAATTATAATAGGCGTATTAGTTGCAGTGGTGGTACTGGCTGTTTCCGGTTCCGTATTCATTCTTAATGAAACGGAGCAGGCTATTGTTACCCAGTTCGGGAAACCCGTAGGAGAACCCCGTATTAAGCCGGGTGTAAATATGAAAGTGCCTTTTATACAAAAAGTACAATTTTTCGATAAGCGTTACCTGGCCTGGGATGGCCATCCGAACCAGGTGCCTACCAAAGACAAGAAATTCATTTATGTAGACACTTATGCCAGGTGGCAGATCACCAACTCGCTGCAGTTCTTTATTCGCCTGAGAGATGAAAGATCTGCCAAGTCGAGGCTGGATGATATTCTGGATGGTGAAACCCGCAACGCGGTGGCAGCGCATGAATTGCTTGATATTGTACGTTCCTCCAACCGTAAGCCGGAGATTGGGGAAGATTTCCTGGAGCAGTTGGAAAACCTCGATTCTATTTCTGTTGGCCGGGATAAAATAGAAGCCATGATCCTTAAAAAAGTGAATGAAAGAACCTCCGACCTGGGGATAAGGATATTAGACTTCCGGTTCAGACGGGTAAATTATGTTGAAGAAGTAAGGAACAGGGTATACGACCGGATGATCAGCGAAAGAAACAGGATTGCCGAACAGTTTAAATCTGAAGGCCAGGGGGAAGCGCTGAAAATACGGGGAAATAAAGAGCTTGACCTGGCTGAAATTCAGTCATCGGCTGTTAAAGACGCCCAGGTGATCAGGGGAAAGGCGGATGCAAACGCCACATCTATTTATGCCGGTGCATATAATAAAAGTGTTCAGTCGAGGGAATTATACAGCTTTGTAAAGTCTATGGAAACGCTGGAAAGATCGTTAGACAGTCAAACCAGTGTTATACTAACTACCGATAACGAGCTGTTTAAATTTTTGAAAAAGCCCTGATAACGTGGTTTTGAAAGTGCATGAGTCGCGCCGGAGTCTGTCATCAACAGCCATGTGGGCAGTTATGAGACCCCATCGGTACACGGAATTGCCTGCAACCCTGGAAGGGTCACAGGTCTATAGCACATTAGTAATATAACGGGTGTTACCACCCCAAAGGGGTCGAAGGAAAAAAGCGCAATAGTATTACCGAACCCTGAAGGGAGTGGCACCCGTCCGACTGGGGTCGTCCGGGCGGGTAACAGGCGATGCCATGAAATACCAGGGTTTGTAATCCAAAAATCTACGGTCTGACCCTCCTTTCGCCGGGTATAGGCCACATTAACTAAACGGTATTCATAAAAATTAAAATGAAAAACTGCTTTACATTATTTGTTGTTTTTGCGGGGATGCTGTTCCCGAAAACTTCCGCGGCTCAAACCCGTGATGCCGGCGACCTGGTAATGATCAAATACAATAATCCCGGCTTAACGGTTGACCTGGGCGTTGGATTATGGGCCTGGCCCATTCCCATGGATTTTGATGGAGACGGTGATATGGATCTGCTGGTTTCCTGCCCGGATAAACCCTATAACGGAACTTATTTTTTTGAAAACCTCACCGGAGGAGCGGAGCCTGTATTTTCACCGGCACGAAGGTTGGCAGGGGCAGTGAGAGATGTGCAGGTTTCATTTATTGACGGACAGCCCAGGGTATTGGTTCCGGGCAATGAGCTCATTAATTTTAGCGTATCGTACGGAGCCGAAAAAGATTCCCTGTTCCCCATCCGGGAAATTTCAAAGGATATTAAAACGAAGCCCCGTTTTAACCAGTGGAAGCTGGTGGATTACGACAATGACGGAGACGTTGATATAATAGTGGGGATAGACGACTGGAGTGATTACGGCTGGGACAACGCATTTAACAGTAAAGGAAAATGGATTAATGGGCCGCTGCATGGCTATGTATACCTGGTAGAAAATGTAAATGGAGTATATGTTAACCAGGGAAGAATAAAAGCCGGGGGTAAAGAGATTGATCAGTACGGTGCACCATCCCCTAATTTTGCCGATTTTGATGGTGATGGTGATCTTGATTTAATATGCGGCGAATTTCTCGACAAGTTAACCTGGTTTGAGAATACCGGAACAAGAGAAAAACCGGTTTACGCGAAGGGAAAAATATTACACAACGAAGAAGGGGTGATTACAATGGACCTTGAAATGATCATTCCGGTTGCCGTTGATTTTGATGGAGACGGGCATGCAGACCTGGTGGTAGGCGATGAAGATGGCAGGGTGGCTTTTATCAGGAACACAGGTGAAGTAAGAAAAGGAATGCCGGTATTCAGGTCTCCTGTTTATTTTAAACAGCAGGCAGAGTACCTGAAATTTGGAGCATTGGTTACACCCTACAGCACAGACTGGGATGAAGATGGCGATGAAGATATTATTGCAGGCAATACGGCCGGATATATTGGATTTATTGAAAATATGGGCAATGCTGATGGCATGCCACGCTGGGCTGCGCCGGTATTATTAAAAGCGGGTGATAAGACCATTCGTATTCAGGCTGGCTATAATGGTTCCATCCAGGGACCTGCCGAAGCCAAATGGGGATATACCACGTTGTCGGTTGCCGACTGGGATGGCGATGGTTTAAAAGATATTCTTATCAATTCCATTTGGGGAAAGATTCAATGGTATAAAAATATGGGTAAAAAAGGGGCACCCGTACTAAGCAGCATACAGGACGTGAAAATAGACTGGCAGGGATCAGCGCCAAAGCAACCGAAATGGAACTGGTGGAAGGCGAAGCCGGATCAACTGGTTACGCAGTGGCGAACTACACCATGTGCTTATGACTGGGACGGCGATGGACTGATGGACCTGGTGATGCTGGATCATGAAGGATACCTGACATTTTTTGAACGCTTTGCTGATACAAAAGGCAACCTGCTGCTAAAACCGGGGCAAAGAATTTTTTATGGTAACCAGTCATCGGTATTCGATGCTCAGCACAAGGTTTTAGTGGATGAACCGGGGCCATTGAGATTGAATGTAAAAGAAAATGGAGGCAGCGGAAGGGTAAAGTTTACCATTACCGACTGGAATAATGATGGCAAACCCGATATCGTATTAAATAGCCTGAATGTTTCCGTATTAATAAACCAGGGAGAAAAAAACGGGAAGGTATATTTTGAAGAAAACGGACAGGTAAGCGATAAGGTACTTGCCGGTCATACTACCAGTCCAACAATGGTAAACTGGGGAACGAACGCTGCACAGGGCTTACTGATCGGCGCAGAGGATGGATATTTTTATTTTATGAAAAAATAATTTCCGGAATTTGAGTGGCATTTTAGAGTTGCGCAGGGGTCATCAAAGGCCATTGCGGGAAGCGGCAATACTCGGCTATGCTGTTTTCTCTTTGCTGAATTTCTCCAAAAAACTATTAACCTCCCGGTACAGGGAGCGGGATAAACCTTTGCTCAACAAACCAACAGATATCTAAAGGTGATTTTACAATTTCGGGTAAATCCCTGATCACAGGTGCGATTCCGGCTGATAAACTGCTCATTGCCAATCAGTGTGTTTGTATTTTCAATTATGTTTACCCTATAATCCTATGACTTTTTGTAGAACACAAAACGATCTCTCTTTCCTTTCTATACCCACTTCAGCCCGCTGTTGCGTCTTCCCTTCTGATGCAAAGCAGCTATAGCTAACAGCCGGTAACTTCAGCAGTCCCTGCTGTTAAACGACTCTTTTTTTCTGAAAGAATATTTAGCTTTGCGGTTTAACCAGACAGGTTGTATAATTTTTACAACACCATATTAAACCGTCCGCAGCAATACCGGCAACTGCGTTGCAGGGAAAATTTAATTACCCTGTTTAACTGTCCGCTTGAAAATAATTTTGAAGATGCATGGAGTCATCACAACTACATCGTGTATGTTATAGAAGGCCGGAAGATATGGCATACGGCCCACGGTTCCTACGATTTGCAGAAAGGGAGCTGTGTTTTTGTACGGAAAGGCGGCTGTATAGTAGAGCAGTTTTTTGATTCTCCTTTTTGCCTTGTACTGTTTTTTGTACCCGATGAATTTGTATACAATGTGCTCAAAACAAAAACATTTCCCATTCTTAAACCCGGTAGAAAATACGAACCCGTTATTCCAATCAGCAACGATGCTAGTGTGCAGTCGTTTTTTCAATCGATGTTACCGTATTTCGAAAGTGCCAGGGAATCCGACCCTTCCCTGCTTGAATTAAAGTTTAAAGAACTGGTATTAACCATTGCCGATAATCCGGATAACAGCGAACTGCTTTCTTATTTCTGCTCTCTTTTGCAGGAACCTCAAACCGTAACACTGCAACGTGTAATGGAAGATAATTTCTGTTACAATTTAAAACTGGAAGAATTTGCACGTTTAAGCAACCGGAGTCTTTCAGCATTTAAACGTGATTTTCAAAAACACTTCAGCAGCACACCCGGCAAATGGATTATGGAAAAGCGATTGAGCCATGCCATGCACCTGCTCAGCCATGCAGGCAGGTCTGTTGGTGAAGCTTCTTTTGAAAGTGGTTTCGAAAATCCTGCACATTTCAGCCGTGCCTTCCGCAATCAATTCGGCGTTTCTCCTGCGTCTGTAAAGAAGCAAATAGCAATCTGAACTTTTTAGTAAGATATCTGGACTTTACAACAAACCCTTCCTGTAAAAAGGCTTCTACTTTTGTGCCGCTAATTAATCATTCATCATTAAACCTTATTTACAATGAGCACAAAAGCAGTCCAGGGAGAATTGTGGAGTATCTCACCGCAAAACTGGTCAACACATTTCGAACCCTATTTTTTACCCATGTACAAAACCGTACTGCAGCAACTGGGTGTTACAGAAGATACCATGTTGCTTGATGCCGGTTGCGGCTCAGGGTTGTTTAGCAGCATGGCTATTGATGCAGGAGCACAGGTAATTGGAATTGATGCAGCACCCGGCTTACTGGAAGTGGCCAGACAACGCAATCCCAAAAACAATTTTATGGAAGAGGACCTGGAAGCAATGCCTTTCGGCAACAACAGTTTTAATGTTGTAGCCGGTTTCAACTCGTTTCAATACGCAGGAAATTTTGAAAGCGCATTGCTTGAAGCAAAACGTGTATTAAAAAAAGGCGGACATTTGGTAGTGGGCATCTGGGATAAACCTGAAGCAAGCGATGCCACACATGTATTAAAAGCCATTGGCAGCTTACTTCCCCCACCACCGCCCGGTACACCCGGACCGTTCGCATTATCGGAAAACGGAAAAATGGAAAACATTTTTAAAGGAGCTGGTTTAAAATTGAGCTCAAAACGAACAGTACCCTGTCCTTTTTTATACCATAGTCTTGGCAATGGTATAAAAAGCTTTATGGGTACCGGTCCGGCCGCTGCTGCTATGAATTACGCTGATAAAAAAACAGTGGAAGAAACCATTGCTAAAGCTTTGCAGCCCTTCCGCATTACGGACGACTTATACTTTCAGCAAAACCATTTTCTCGTATTTATTGCAGAGAAATAATCATCAGACAAACAATTAAACAAAACCTTATAATGAAAAAGATCATTTTAGCAATGGTGGCATTACTCACCATGCTTACATCATGCAGCAAATCAAACATTTTCGAAAATCAAGACAATTTAAAATTTGAGAATTCAGAGCTGATAGAAGACTGGACAGCTTTGCAGTTACAGTTAGTAAAAAACAGCAGCGGTATTACACATATTGCTTATTCACGCCATTTTGCTTATACAGGTATTGCGTTATACGAAGCACTGGTAAATGGCGATAAGCAATATAAAAGTCTGAAGTACCAGTTAAACGGGGAGCTTGCATTGCCTGCTGCTCCGCAAGGCAAACCTTTGTACTGGCCTGCTTCTGCAAATGCTGCAGTGGCAGAAATGCTGCGGCACTTTTATGCAGCTAAACCTGCAAACGTTCAGCGTATTGATTCGCTGGAACAGGTATATGCTTCTATGTACAAAAGTCTGGTGAAAGACAGCGCTTATTTATTACCTGCAGTTGAGTTTGGGAAAAAAATTGCAACAGTTATTATTGACTGGAGTAAAACTGACGGATCAACCAATGTAAACATTCCCTACAGTCCTTTGGGCGAAGGTTACTGGGAACCCACACCTCCTGCCAATGCAGCAGCCAATGTTCCGGGTTGGGCGAATGTTAGAACCATTTTACCAGGCAGTACCAACAACACATCTCCTGCGCCGCCACCTGCATTTTCGAAAGTTGAAGGTTCTTCATTTTACACTATGGTAAAAGAGTTGTACGATATTTCGTTAACGCTTTCATCTGAACAAAAAGCCGCTGCCGATTTTTGGGATGATGCCCCCAATGGAAAATATATAACTGTGTTTGGTCATTGGTTCAGCATTTTTAAGCAGATACTCCACAATGAAAATATCAATCTCATGAAAGCAGCAGAAGCTTACCTGCGGCTTGGTATTACTTTGAATGAAGCGGGGATTGGTACCTGGAAAATAAAATATACTTACAACATGTTAAGGCCTGTAACGTATATCAGGAAACATATGGGGTTTACTAACTGGAACTCCTACATTACAACCCCGCCACATCCGGAATATGTGGCTGCACATGCCACACTTTCTGCATCAGCAGCCTATGCATTAGAAACAGTGTTCGGAAAGAATTATTCTTTTACCGATCACACCTACGATGCACTGGGAATGGCGCCAAGAAGCTTCAACAGTTTAGAAGCTGCCGGAAGAGAAGCGGGTCTTTCGAGATTGTTTGGAGGCATTCACTACCGGCCTTCAATTGATACCGGAAATAGCGTTGGCAAAAAAACAGGGAAGAACGTCAGGCAGTTGTTATCGTTACACCGGTATACATCTGCTAAGTAAAAAAGAAAAACACCCTCTTCAGCAGGAGGGTGTTTTTTCTGTAGGGCTATTAAAAAGCCGACATCAATAAATACAAAACTTCCAAGGCCTGGTGCAGGAAGTGTAATATGTGCTGACTTGCAGCACTTTCCCCGGGCCAGTACCTGAACTACAATTATGGTGTATGAACTTTTTACTTAACACAAAAAACAGCAACCGACATATCAATACGGGCAGACCTGCACAGTTGCTGCAATCAAAGTGGCGGCACAGGCAGCATTAATGTGATAAAGATGTTTACAGCCAGCTCCCGGACAATGAAAAGAGTTTTAAATTTGATCAGCTAAATCAAAACCACAATGGCTAAACAGGGCGATGAGGTTATTTTAGTAGCGCCGGGGCTCACCCTCCGCACAGTTAACGGGCTGTGAAGACCCCGTTGGGCCAGTATACTGCGAAACCACTAATCATCCTCACGTTCTTCCAGGTCGTTATGTTCATCGCCGCCCAGGCTGTAGTAATTATTTTCTTCATCCTCTTCACCAATCGCTTCATTTTTATCATCCAGTTCTGAGCCGGGAACATCAGGGTCAGTACCACTGCCTTCGCTTTTGTTTTCATCCTCGGGCAGTATGCTGTTTTTATTTGCATAAATATCTTCCTTTCGGGGATAATGCGGATAGCCCGGAAAATCTTTATCATCTTCCGGACTGGTTTCCTGCTTTTTTATTTTCTTATCCATGTCATCACTTTTTAGATTACTAAATGTATACCCGTCACAAATTTCCTTAAAATTCCGGTATGTTTCCCCAGGTATTTTAAGTTTATGTTAGTCAGGTCGCACCGGGTCTCGCTCTCCGCACAGTTAGCGGGCTGTTAAAACCCCTTTGGGGCAATAAGCGGATATTTGCTCTTAACTATTTTATTTTACTGTTAATGTAATCAACCTGCTCCTGTATGGCCGCCGCATCGGCAGCCACATTTTTCATAGCTGTTTTTTGATTGGCTATGGTTTTAAGCAGCACATTGTTTACAAAAGGAAAAATGTTCTGTTGATAGGCAGACGGTATCTGGTCGCGGAATAACACGAGCGCATCCGTTGCTTTTTTTACGGCTTCCGTATTCTGGAGCTGTATGGCGTAATAGGCTACAATATTGGCATTCTCTACTTTAGACTGTCCAAAAGGTAAAGCATTATACCAGTCTAATACATAATCCAGGTCTTCCACTTTACTGTTTTCCGCAAATACATTACTGATCGCTTCAGCCAGCTTACCTTTCGTTTTCGTGGCGGTTAATCTTTTTGCTTCTGTATAAGCTCCGGGCTTGTCTAATTGGTTCAGTGATAATAGCGCGGCGCCCGCTACGCTGTAGGAAGAGTCGTTAACGCTCCTTTGTATTAATTCTTTATAGATCGGCTTATCATAAAGGCTTAAAGCCATTAACGCCTCGGCCTTTACCGTTGGCTCGGGATCGCCTTTGGCAACAGAAAAGATGGTTGACTCAAGTACTTGTTTTACGTTTTCCTTTGTCAGGTCCGCCGAATGAAGGGCAAGTATCCTCAGTTCCAGGTACCTGTCTTTTAAGGCGGTTTTAAGCAAATCCACAGCGGCAGTACTATCCTGGAGTGAAGCGCATCCGCTTATGGCTTCTCTTCTGTCAACATAAGAGCCGGCAAACGTATACTGGTGTATATAGTTGGCAAGTGATTTACCTGTTTCTTTTTTCTCGCAAAGCAATATCTTATCACCGTCAAAATTTACCAGGTCGGGTTGGGTAGCTGCGGTAAATACAAACACCTGGTCTTTCTTATCTACCCAAACAGTATGACGTTTTTTTTGCTTCCCATTATATAGATCAATAGCAACCGGTAAAATAAAAGCAGGTTCAGCCTGGGTTTGCTTTACATGTACCGAAGCTGTTTTGCTGCTGTCGTTATACGAATAATCAATGGTAAGCCTGGGATGGCCGGTGCCAAAATACCACTGGTTAAAGAACCAGTTCAAATCGCGTCCGCTTATTTCTTCCAATGCCAGCCGCAACTGGTGCGCCTCTGCATTGCCAAACTTATGGTTGGTGAGATATAAATTCAGTCCTGCATAAAAAGCGTCATTGCCTAAGTAGTTTCTCAGCATGTTCAATATTCTTCCGCCCTTTTGGTAGCTCACCAGGTCAAACATGTCTTCCTTGTCTTTGTAGTGAAAGCGAACCAACGGCTTTTTCGCATCTTCCGGGCTGCCGAGATACTGCTGCATATCTTTATAATTTTCCGCATCCCCGGCATCTTTTCCATATTTGTATTCATTCCATAATACCTGGCTAAAATTAGCGAAGGATTCATTAACGGTGAGGTTGCTCCAGCTTTTGGCGGTAACATAATCGCCAAACCAGTGATGGAAAAGTTCGTGGGCTATTGTGCTTTCCCATGTATTGCCATCAAGCAATTGCCGCGAATCCTGCTGAGCGCTTTCCTGGTGTAATGTGGCGGTTGTATTTTCCATGGCGCCGCTTACATAATCCCGCGCAGTCATTTGCGCGTATTTTGGCCAGGGATAAGATACGCCGGTAATTTTTTCAAAGAATGCGATCATTTCCGGGGTATTACCAAATATTTTTTTTGCAACGCCGGCATACGCTTTTTCCACATAGTAACTTACTTCTTTTCCTTTATAGAGGTCTTTTATAATAGCATAATCGCCAATGCCTATAAAAAACAGGTAGGGAGCGTGGGGAAGATCCATCTTCCAGTAATCGGTTCTTGTGCCATCCGCGTTTTTTTGCTGCTGCAATAATTTACCATTGCTGAGGGTAACATATTTTGATGGAACAACCAGGAAAAATTCCTGTGTACATTTCTGGTTAGGCTTATCTATGGTGGGGCACCAAACGGAAGTGCTTTCCGTTTCACCCTGCGTCCATATTTGAGTGGGTTTATTTTTTTCTTTGCCCAGCGGGTTAATAAAGTATAGCCCTTTGTCGTCTTTTATAGCTTCACTGCCGCCCTTCGCCAGTTCATTGGGCTTGGATGTGTAATCAATGTAAATTTTATATTGTTCTCCTTTCCGGTATGTTTTATCCAGCCTGATATTGATCTGCATACCATCGTATGTATATTTTAATGGCGTGGTAACAGTGCGGTTCACTATAGCAACCGCTTTTATGTCCATTCCTTTGGCGTCTAATACCACCGAATCCGTACTGTAAAAATGTGGCTCCAGGGTAATCCACACTTTGCCATACATATAGGATTTTTCATAATCAAACCGGGCCTCCAGTTTGGTGTGCACCAGGTCGCTTAATTTTTCGGGTACCGCCCGGTAAATGTCCGCTGAAGTAAGGGTGTCTGTAACAGTTTGCGCATACAGGAGCGCCGGAAGCAGGGCAATTAATAATAAACCTGATATTTTTTTCACGTTATAACTGATTTGATTATAACACAATAATACTAACATTTATTACGATTTATAAAAGCTGTAAAATTCCTGTATATACGGGGAATAATGTTTTTTTTACATGAGTGGTAGCTATTTCATCTTTTACAGTAGTTTTGTTAGCTGTTTAAAGATAACGCTAAGTGCGCCGGCGTAAGAAAACCTATAGTTTAAATGAACGTACTGCGGAAACTGTTTTTTATTTTTATGCTTTCTTTGCTGGTTAAAAATGGTTTTGGCCAGGAGCAGTATTATATATACATACAATCCCAACCCCGGCAACCTTTTTATGTACGTATGGGTTCAGCAACATTCACTTCTTCCGGGAACGGGTACCTGCTGATTCCCGGACTTCTAAAAAACACTTACGAATTGATAATAGGTTTTCCGGGAGCAAAAGTGCATGAATGGCGCTTTAACTGTACTATTAATGAAACAGACCTGGGCTTTACCTTAAAAAATAAGGGTGTTGCGGAACTGCAGTTGCTTTATCTTGATCAAAAGGAAGGGTTAACAGGAACGGCTGTTGAGCAGTATACGGAAGTAAAGCCAGACACTGTTCCATTTTCGGGTGTTATCAGTAATGATCCTTTTTCGGCTATGCTTGCCGGCGTGGTAAATGATCCCTCCATACGGCAGCAGCTTGTAATTGCCGATAAAAAAGTGGCAGCGCCTGTATCCGGGAACAATGCTGCGGCTGAATCTTCCGTTGCCAGTACGCCTGCAGTGCTGGTAACGGTTAATAAAGACAATAATAAGCCCGCAATTGAAACCGCTACCCCTGTAACGGTAGTGCGGGAGGAGGCTAAAGTGGCTGTTGCGGAACCTGAAGTTAAAAAGAACGAAACTTTTGCAGTAAGAGAAATAGAAAAAACGAATGCCACTCAAACAGAAAAGTCAGCTAAAGCGGGAGCCGTTCAGAAAGGGGATAAAACCGTTGCGGCAAACGTGCAGAAGCAATATGAACCTTTTGTGGTGAAAGAAATAGTTACTAAACGCGATGATGCCGAAATCATGCAGGCACCCCAAACGGCCGCAAAAAAGGATACGGATAATAACGAAGCGGTAAAATACCTCCCTTTTGTTATAAAGCCTGCTGATAAAACAGATAATAAGGAAGCTGCTAAATCTTCAAATGCTGTAACAGAAAAGCAAACAGAAACAGTAGTTGCGGATGTTGCTGAAAAAAAGACCGAACCACAGGTTCTGAAAAATGCAGATAAGCCCGTGCCTGCTGAAAAGGGCAAAACGGTAAAATCCGGAGCAGCAATACCAGTTATTACTACCCAGAAAGAAAAGCCGCCTCCGGCCGCACAAAAAACTATACTATCTGTTGTTAAAAAAACACTGGAGCGCAAAAGCAGGGACGGTGTTGACCTGATTTACATTGATGAAAATGTAAACGGGGCGAAAGACACTATTCGTATCTTTATACCCGTACTTAAATAATATTCGCCATTTATCCAGCCTGTTGCTCAACTGTAACAGGTATTCTGCCGGCGGCTGCATTAAAGACAGTAATTTTATTCACTATCAATATAAAATCATGACACATCAATCTGCAACTGATTTAGTTAAAGAAGCAAAGCAGGAAATTGAAAACCTAAACCCGCTCCGGGTTCAGCAGGAATTGTTAAACGACAACACGGTATTAATTGACATTCGTGAAAGTGAAGAGCTGACGCAGAATGGGAAAATAGAAGGTGCTGTTCATGCGCCACGGGGTATGATTGAATTTTATGCAGACCCTTCGCTGCCCTATCACAAGCCGGAGTTTGATACAAGCAAAAGAATTATTTTGCAATGCGCTTCAGGCGGACGTTCGGCTTTGGCAACCCAAACGCTTAAGAAAATGGGCTATACCAATGTGGCTCATCTTGACGGTGGATTAAAAGCATGGAAGGAAGCGGGTTTGCCCGTAACCAGTTAAGTACTTTAATGTTTAATGAATTTTGCTGTGAGCGTTTGTTCTCCGTGGCGAACCTTTATAAAATACGTACCCGCGGTTAATCCTTTTACAGAAATGATGCCCCCTGTATACTGTCCCTCCGCTAATGATCTTCCCGTAATATTATAAATAACATAAACATTGCGGGTAAGCGGCTTTTGGCTGTTAAATTCAATGGCAATGATATCTGTTGCAGGATTGGGAAATATGCTCAAACGCGGACTGGTATCTGTTTGCGGTTCAGGTGAAGCACCGGCGTTCCGGGGTTTGTTTAAAGCGGCACTGTGCAGCAGGCTTTCCCGGGGGGCGGATACGGTAAACAGGTCATGCATTCTTTGTTTTTGCCCCGGTGTAAACATGTGTAAGCAGGCGTCATCCGAAAAGTCCATGAAGTTCATGAACATATCTCCCGAAGAAAGCGGATTACAACTGTTCGCGGTAATTTGAGGAAAGGAAGGGCAGCCGCTGTTGTATGTTTTTTGAGGCGGCGTATCATCCACACTATCATCGCCGCAATCCGTATCTCCCCAAAGATGCTTCAGGTTAAGCCAGTGCCCCACTTCGTGTGTGGTAGTTCTGCCTTTATTGTAGGCGGTATTATTACTGCCTGAAATGCCAAATACATCTGTACGTATAACCACGCCGTCCTTTTCCGGCGAAGCGCCGGGAAAAGTAGCATAGCCTAATAAACTTTTAGTTAAATTACATACCCATATGTTCAGGTAGTAACGGCTGTCCCATGCATCATTACCGCCCGATGCTGAGAATTTCATTTTATCATCCTGCTGCCAGGATAAGCGGTCTGTTCTTTTTCGCACAATTCCTGTTGTAGCCCGGCCTTCAGGATCAGTTTTTGCCAGTTCAAACTGTATGGCGCAATCGGTGGCAAAAGAAGTAAAGGCAAGCGGGATAAATGCTGTATCATCATTCCTTTTCCGGAAATCTTTGTTTAATATATGTAGTTGCGACTGTACCTGCGCATCGCTGATGTTTTGCTCCGGGGTATTATACAGGATGTGTATTACAACAGGTATGGTAATAACGGGCATTTCCGCCACGCCGGCGCCCTGCTCTTTTTTTGAAATTAACGGGTGCAGTTTCGCGGCATTTTCCATTTGATTGTACCGCAACCGCAATGCCGGGTCGCTATTCAACTGGGTTTGCCAGTATTCGTTTGTTGCACAGTTGCGCTGGGCGGTAACCGGCAGGCAGCTACAACAAATGATGAGGGTAAACAGAAATAGTTTCATTGGCTGATTTTTTATGATCAGCTTTTCAATGCGATATTAAATTTAAAGGCAATAGCCGCAGCGGTAATGACGAAGGGCTACCCTATCCGGATCTTTCGGTTTTTACAGAGGATGAGATAAGTGGAAATTACGAGAAATTGGATCAGGCTTAGCCTGCATTTGGAGCGTGCGCTGTGGAGCAAAGTAATCTAAAATTTGCAGCATATACAACTTACTACAATGGTTTTCGATGGCCGGCTGGTAATTGACGGTTAAAAAAGGATTTAGTAACCTTACATCTTACTCAAAACTTTATTTTTGCAGCAATTGGTTATGATATGATAAAAAAAATATTCCCCTTCAGTTTTTGTATGGCTTTATTGTGGTCATGTAACAACAGCAGTTCCTCCGGTTCCGAAGCGCATGTTCCTGTAAACAATGTAGCTCCGCCTTCACCGGTGAGTTATACTTTATTGAATGTCTATCCGCACGATACAACGGCGTTTACACAGGGGCTCGTATTTCACAACAATCAATTGTACGAAGGCACAGGACAAAAAAAAGCTTCCACCCTGCGTATAGTAGATTACAGAACCGGAACCATTCAAAAAAAGATTGATATAGATCCTGCTTTATTTGGTGAGGGCATCACTATTTTAAACGATACCCTTTACCAGTTAACCTGGGAAGATCATATTGTGCTGGTGTATAGTCTTAAAGATTTAAAAAAGGTAAGAACGGCATACTGGAACAGGGAAGGCTGGGGAATAACGCACGATAATACGCACCTGATCATAAGTGACGGCACGGATAAATTATATTTCGTGCGTCCCGGCGATTTTAAGCTGATGAAGATCGTATCCGTATATAATCACCTTGGGCCGGTAAACAATCTTAACGAGCTGGAATATATAAACGGTTACGTATACGCGAATCAGTGGGAAACGAACTATATTCTGAAAATAGACCCTTCTTCGGGATGGGTAGCAGGTGTGCTTGATTTTACAGATGCGCTTAAAAGATTCGCGAATATTAACTACGATAAGGAAGCCGTGCAGCAAGGCGCTGTATTAAATGGTGTGGCGTGGGATTCCACTACCAGCCGGATGTTTGTTACCGGGAAATTATGGCCCAAAGTGCTTGAAATAAAAATGAACTGAGTTATATCGGATCCCCCTGGTGTCAAATTCCGGATATTTCTGTCATTAGCCTACAGGTTACTGTGCATGTATTTTTCATGAATCCACAATAGCCCGAACCGTATGGAAAGAACAATTGCTTTCAGGAGTGAAAATCTTTTAGCATTATAAACGAGTACAGAAAAGATAATTTTCCCTTTTTTTATTTCCTTTACATACTGTAATGTATTTCCTTTAGGTGTTTTCTTATATCTGTATAATACAAATCTCATGTAGGGGTAGGCGTAAACTTGTAGCGAAAGTATCGGTAAGAAGTATGTGTTCCAATTTTTTTCGATGAATGAATGATATGCAGTTCCGGTTTTTATTAACTTTAATAATACGAATTTTATCGTACATTTAATTTAAAATTCGTTGCGTATGAAAAAAATACCCATAATCGTTAGTATTATTTTTATTGGACAAGCCGGGTACTGCCAAACTGCAAAGGAGCTGATAGCGCAGGTTTTGCATGCACAAAAAACTTTAACAACGGTTTCCTGTACAGTGCAGCGCCGGGATACCCTGGTAACCGGTGATATCAGAACCATGGCAGGGCAGGTTAGCATGAGGCGGGCAGATAGCGACAGTATTTTTGGATTTTGGTTTTGGGCAAAGCAGAATGGATTTAGCGAAGAAAGCATTTATGATGGAAGCAATGGGTTTGTAATTAATCACGATATGAAGCATTATAAAATGACTTCAGAAAAAGCGTCATTAATCAATTTCTTATATTCTAATTACGGAGGGCAGATCGTGTTTACTGATCTTATAAAAATGGATACCTCCCAGAACACCGGGTTTTCCATAAGCCAGGATGAGCGCTATTATTACCTCACCAAAAATAAACCCGATTTAAAAGCATATGATGTATATAAAAGATACACGCTTTATACTATTGATAAAAAACTAATGCTTCCTGTGGAAATGCAAAGCCACCAGGAAACGCTGGGCAAAGTGCAGGATCTGCATTACCGGGCAACAGACATTTGGATTAATGATGAGAAGCATGATTATGATTTTGCCGGGTTGCGTTTTCCGGCAAATTACCAGTTAGCGCCTGCCCAGGCTGTTCAGCAGCAAAAAACAGATCAACTTATGAACAAGGCATTACCACCATTTCGGCTTATTTCAATAACCGGAGAGAAGGTTAGTACGCAGCAGCTATATGGAAAAGTAATATTATTTGATTTTTTGGAAGTGTGGTGTGGTCCCTGTTTTGAATCTGCTCCCAAAGTACAGGCATTATACGAGAAATATAAAACACAGGGCTTGGAGGTATATGGCATAAGCTTTGAAACGAAACAACTTGATGCAATGCGGAAAATGGTTGAGAAATTCAAAATCAGCTTTCCGGTTCTTATTGGCAATGAAGAAGTCAGAAGAAACTACGGGGTGGATGCTATTCCCAGGTATATGATTATAAACCGGGATGGGAAGGTAAGTTTTATCAAAACCGGTTTTTCGGAAGAGCTGGAAAAAGAGATTGTAAATGCTTTGAAGTGACAGGGGCTTTTAACTTTTGCCGGTGAATTTTTTTGTTATTCCTGCAATTTGCTGATGCTTACTTCAGCAGGTTCTTTATCTCATTCAGTTTCAGCAAAGCTTCAACGGGGGTAAGCCGGTTAATGTCAAGGGTTTCTAATATCTGCCGCATTTGCTGGAATATTTCGGTATGCATATCAAAAATAGAAAGCTGCAATTGAGGTGCGGAGAGTTGCTTTACTGTGCTGCGGAGGGCGCCTGCATCATTATCCGCATGTTTTTCTTCTAATTGTTTTAAAATGGTATTGGCCCGGTCAATTAAGGAAGGGGGCATGCCCGCCATTTTAGCTACGTGAATACCAAAGCTGTGCTTACTGCCACCGGGCGCCAGCTTGCGGAGGAAGATGACCTTATTTCCCGCTTCTTTATTGGTGATGTGATAATTTTTTACCCGGGGTAATTTATTTTCCAGTTCATTCAGTTCATGATAATGCGTGGCAAATAATGTTTTAGGTGCAAAGGGCGAATGATGTAAAAACTCCGCGATGCTCCAGGCAATGGAAATACCGTCATAGGTAGATGTGCCTCTTCCAATTTCATCAAGCAATATAAGACTGGCGGCAGAAATATTATTGATAATGCTGGCTGTTTCATTCATTTCCACCATAAAGGTAGATTCGCCCGCGCTTAGATTGTCTGATGCGCCAACCCTTGTAAATATTTTATCTGTTATGGGTATATAGGCCGTAGCGGCAGGCACAAAGCTTCCGGTATGGGCCATTAAGGTAATAAGCGCGGTTTGCCGCAGCAGGGCGCTTTTACCACTCATATTAGGCCCGGTAAGTATAATAATTTGCTGATCTTCGGAATTAAGCGCAATGTCGTTGGTGATATATTGTTCACCGGCCGGGAGGTTGCGTTCTATTACCGGGTGACGGCTTTCTTTCAGTTCAAGCTGGCGGCCTTCATGTAACTGCGGCTTTTTATATTTGTATTGTAAGGCATTATGGGCAAAGCAAATCAGGCAATCTAATATGGCCAGTATGCTGCCGTTTACCTGCATTGGGGCAATATAGTCCTGGAGTTCTAATAATAATTTATCGTACAATTCCAGCTCTATATCGAATATTTTATCCTCAGCGCCTGTAATCTTTTCTTCGTAATGTTTTAGTTCCGGCGTAATGTAGCGCTCGGCGTTAGTAAGCGTTTGTTTGCGTATCCAGTTTTCCGGCACTTTGTTTTTATGGGCATTGGTTACTTCTAAGTAATAGCCAAACACGTTATTAAAGCCCACTTTAAGAGAAGAAATGCCGGTAGCCTGGGTTTCTTTTTGTTGTAATTCCAGTAAGTATTCTTTTCCGCCGGTGGCAATACCCCGCAACTCATCCAGCTCATCATGCACGCCTTTATTAATAATATTACCTTTATTGGCCTGCACGGGAGGATTATCAACAATCTCCCTGCTGATCTTTTCAGCAATATAATGACAGGGATTGAGCGCATCGGCCAGCCGTTTCAGGTAATCGTTACTGCTGCTGATACAGGTGTTTTTGATTTGCTCAATATGCTGCAGCCCACGGGCTATTTGTTTAATTTCCCTGGGGTTGATCTTTCGTAAAGAAACTTTACTCACCAGCCGTTCTACATCGCCGCATTGTTTGATATGCTGGGCCACCGTGTTCCTGCAATCGGTTTCTTTAATAAAATGTTCCACCAGGTTCAGCCTTTCATTAATACGGCTGATATCTTTCAGGGGCAGCACGATCCATCGTTTCATTAAACGGGCGCCCATAGGCGAAACCGTATTGTCCATTACTTTTTGCAATGTCTGGCCGCTGTCTGAACTATTGCCCAGCAGTTCAAGATTGCGGATAGTAAAACGGTCCATCCATAAATGATCGTCTTTATCAATGCGTTGTATAGCGGTAATATGCTGCAGGTTGGGAAGTTCCGTATCTTTAAGATAATGCAGCACTGCGCCGGCTGCCACTATGCCGGCTGGCATATCTTCAATACCAAAACCTTTCAGGGAATGGGTTCCAAAATGCTTCAGTAAGCTTTCAGCGGCATACGCTTTGTCAAACAGCCAGCTTTCGAGGGCATAGGTATAAAACTTTGGCCCAAAAGTTTCCTTAAACTGTTTCTGAAAGCTCCGTTGAAAAACCACTTCCGCCGGTTTAAGACTTTGCAATAGTTTGTCTGCATATTCCGTATTGCCTTCCGCCACAAAAAATTCACCTGTAGAAATGTCAAGAAAAGCGGTACCTACAATACTTTCATCGAAATAAACGCCTGCTAAAAAATTATTGCTGTTATGCTCCAGCAGTTTATCGTTGGTAGCTACTCCCGGGGTAACCATTTCCGTTACTCCCCGTTTTACAATACCCTTTGCCTGTTTGGGGTCTTCGAGCTGGTCGCAGATAGCAACCCGGTACCCGGCTTTTACCAGCTTGTGGAGGTAAGTGTCTAAGGCATGGTGCGGAAACCCGGCCAGTTCGGATGAGGTGGCGGACCCGCTGTTTCTTTTGGTTAAAGTAATGCCCAGTACGCGGGAAGTAATAATAGCGTCTTCGCCAAAGGTTTCATAAAAATCGCCTACGCGGAACAATAGTATGGCATCGGGGTATTTTTGTTTGATAGCCCGGTGTTGCTGCATTAATGGTGTATCTGAACTTGCTTTTGCCATACAGGAGGGCAAAAATAAGGAACTGTGAGGCAAATAAAAGCCGAATGTTGAATTTCCGGGAAATACAAAGTACCAGGAGGTTAAATCACAAGAACCAAATCACAAAAGACAAATAAATCTCAAACATAGGAGTGGTCAGCTATAAGCAGCACAAAAGAAGGAGTATTCAGCCTGTCGTTAGCAGTTCCTCTCCTTATAGCTGATACCTTATCTTTATAGCCAACGGCTCCCGACTCAAATCTCCCATCTCAAATTTCAAATCCCATATATCTTTGCGCTATGCGAAAACTAAGCATGGATGAATTGAACCGCAAAACCGTAGAGGAGTTCAGGCAGTCTGATAAAACCCCTGTTACTGCTGTGCTCGATAATATACGCAGTATGCATAACGTGGGCAGTGTATTTCGCACGGCCGATGCGTTCCTGGTTGAATCTGTTTGCCTTTGTGGTTATACGCCCCGGCCGCCCCACAGGGATATTCATAAAACAGCTTTGGGCGCAACGGAAACCGTGCATTGGGTATACTATCCTTCCACGGTGGAGGCAGTGCATGCATTAAAGAAAGATGGATATGCCATTTGGGCAATAGAACAGGCGGAAGGCAGTATAGCATTAAACAAACTCAATTGGGCAACACTTGCAGGGAATAATAACATGCAAAAAGTGGCTGTAATATTTGGTAACGAAGTGAGCGGGGTAGATGCGGATGTATTGGAACTTTGTGATGGCTGCATCGAAATTCCGCAGTCCGGCATGAAGCATTCTTTAAACATATCCGTAGCCGCTGGCATTGTATTATGGGAGCTGGCAAAGCTGGTGAAAAATGATGCAATGACCGTACAATAGTATACGGGTAAATTACCTGTTCTGTTCATACCTTCGCAGCATGGCGCAGGTTAAAAACTATCTTTCCCTCATTAAATTCTCCCATACCATTTTTGCAATGCCGTTTGCAATGATTGGTTTCTTTCTGGCTGTAAGAACAATGGATTATTCATTCTCCGTTGTTCCGGGATGGCATACTATAATTGTTCCTGCCGATTTTCACGGAAAGATCATTCCTTTGTCCACAAGGGATATTGTTGTAAAATTTTTGTTGGTTATTGGTTGTATGATCTTCGCACGCAGCGCTGCCATGGCTTTTAACCGTTATCTCGACAGGAGCTTCGATGCCCGGAACCCGCGTACGGCCATCAGGGAAATTCCCGCCGGTATCATTAAAGCCAATCACGCGCTGTGGTTTACCGTATTATCATGCGTATTGTTTATGATCGCCTGCTTTTTTATCAATACACTTTGCTTTTTTTTGGCGCCGGTAGCCTTGTTTGTAGTATTAGGCTATAGTTATACCAAACGTTTTACATCCTTATGCCACCTGGTACTGGGATTGGGATTAAGCCTTGCACCTATTGGCGCTTACCTGGCGGTTACCGGCCGGTTCGACTGGTTGCCTTTACTGTTTTCCTTCACGGTGCTTTTTTGGGTAAGTGGTTTTGATATCATTTATTCGCTGCAGGATGAAGCATTTGATAAAGCGCAGCAACTCTACTCCATTCCCGCCGCATTGGGTAAAAGAAGCGCGCTGCGGGTATCCGAAATCTTACATCTGCTATCTGCATTGCTGGTTATAACAGCGGGCATATACGGCCGGTTTGGCCCATGGTACTGGGTAGGCGTTGCGGTATTTATTGGGATGCTCATCTACCAGCATTCTATTGTAAACCCCAATGATCTGAGGAGGGTGAATATCGCTTTTATGACTGCCAATGGCATAGCCAGCGTGGTATTTTCTTTTTTTGTGATCGGGGATATTTTTTTGAGATAAAGTGCAGGTATATACCGTTTCAACCCGTATGCTTAAATTTTGGACACAATCTGAAATATCCGATATTTATACATCAGCAAAGGTTTGGCTCATACCCTAAATACCCTTTTTCATGACAACCCTGGCATCTCTCAAAAGACCACTGGTCACCACCGGAATATATACCGCTTTATTGTCGTTGGTTTTTATACTGTTTTCGTGGAAACACAATACGGCGGCGGATATCTTTATCGCATTACCTTATTTTGTTGTATTATATTTTATGCTCTTCTCGCTGGGTAAGCCCGCGGTGTCGGACTGGCTGAGGAAAAGTATGAAAGCGGATATTCGCCGGGTATTTCTTTTTCCATTACTGCTGGTGCTCCTGTATTTCAGTTATGTAGGGTTTAATAAACAAAATCCTTTGCAGGGTACGCTTTTTCTCGTGCCTTATCTGCTCTTCTTTCCTGTAATGGCATTTGCCGCAAGAGCAAATACAAACGCAAAGTTAGACTGGCTTGATTTTTCCGTTTTTGTGCTGTTCTTTTTCCCGGTAACGCTTATAGATGCCAAACCTTCGGGCAATCTTCCTTTCAATGGCGGGGGCTTCGATTCGGTTTACCGCATAACGGTTATGCTGGCAGCGGTTTTTGCCTTTGTAACGGTGCGGCATATACGTGATGTGGGCTTTTACCCTGTTTTTAAATGGAAATACCTTTTTACCGTGGTATGGGTGTGGATGGCTTTTTATGTTTTTGTATTTATTATCGGGTGGTCGGTTGATTTTATAAAGCTCAGGAACGAAGACGCGGTTCCTGTTTTCATTACCTCAAAGGTTGCCAGGTCGCTGCTGTCTGTTTTTTTACATACCGCTCTTTTTGAAGAATTTGTTTTTCGCGGATTGCTGCAAAATATGCTCGCTAAACGTATTGGGCAATCGGGCTCATGGAAAACGTTCTGGATCTGGGGCCTGGTAATCCTGACGGCAGTTTCCCTGCTTACAGGGTACGCGTTAAACGGCACTATGCAATGGTTCCCGGCGCTGGTTACGGTATTGTTATGCGCCGCGGCTTACGGTATGGAAAGAAAGGGCAAAACCACAATGGGTGTGTATACAGCGCTTGCTGTTACCAGTGTTATTTTTGGGTTGGTGCATGCGCATGCGGGTTCCATTATTTTTGTTGGATTGGCAAGCATTGGCGGCTGGGCTTATGGATATGTGTACCTTAAAACCGGGAATGTTTTTTACGCGGCGCTGCTGCATGCCTTAGTTAATACTACTCCTTTACTGTTCGGACTGGAACTGGCTAAATAAAATGACCGGCATTTTCGACAAATCCCAATGAAGGAAACGAACACATAACACAATAGAAGAAGAGAAAACCTATGTGCCTGTGATTCTATGTGGCAAAAAAATATAATACAACCTATCTTTGCTTTATGCCACGCATCATTGCTATTGACTACGGGTTAAAACGAACCGGTATTGCCGTTACCGATCCTTTGCAGATCATTGCCACCGGTTTAACTACTATAGAATCTCCCAGGCTCATTGATTTCTTAAAAAATTATTTTGAACGGGAACAGGTAGAAAAAATAATTATCGGAGAGCCCAAAAATCTTGATGATTCAGACACGCACGCTACTGTATTGGTACAAAAAGTAGTTGAAAAAATAAAAAAAGCTTTTCCAGGCATGCCTGTTGAAAAAGCGGATGAAAGATACACTTCTAAAATGGCAATGCAGGCTATGATCGCTATGGGTATGAAAAAGAAACAACGCCGCAACAAGGCCATAATTGATGAAATTGCGGCCACCATCATCCTGCAGGAGTATTTACATCATAACCAGTGATAGTGCGTCATAAACCTTATTCATTGATCGTTCCTGTAAAAAATTCCGCAGGCACTCCTTTTACCCCCGGTTTTGCCGAAAACAATCCACCACTTAACGGGTAGGCTGCCAGTTGCGCTTCCGATAATTCTCCGCGGGCGGTAGTGATGTATAATGTGTCTAAGTTTTTTCCTCCAAAAGCACAGGATGAAACGTTCGGCGCAGGTACTTCAATTTTCTGCAATAGTTCGCCTGTTTCCGGATCAAATTTGCCCACCGCTTTAGCGCCCCAGAGCGCCGCCCATATTTTCCCTTCCGCATCCAGCGCTATGCCATCGGGCGAGCCGCCACCTTCGGGTACAGTTACCACTGTTCTTCTGTTGGTAATGGCTCCATCCGCATCATTATAATCAAAAGCGTCTATCCTGCGGAGGTGGCTGTCTACATAATACATTGTTTTTCTATCTTTCGTCCAGGCAATACCGTTAGAAACCGTAACGCCATCCAGCATCGTATGCACTGTTTTATCCCTGTTCACCCGGTATAGTGAAGCTACTCCTTCTGTAAACTGGAGGTGCATGCTGCCCACCCAAAACCTGCCCGAAGGATCGCATTTGCCATCATTAAAACGAATATCGCTGCCGGTAATAGGGTTGGCAATAAACTGTAATGCGCCTGTATGGATATTCATGAAATGAATGCCGTTTTGCAGGGCTACCAAAACGCCGCCACTTTCTACCGGAACTACCGTACCCACTCTTTCTGCTAGCCAAAAAGATTGATTTTCTCTGGTAACGGGATCGTATATATGAAGCGTTCTGCCTTCAATATTTACCCAATACAATTTATTTTCTGTGGGATGCCATAACGCGCCTTCACCAAGTTGCGCTCTGGCGTCTATTTCAAGTATTGCTTTTTCTGAATGAGGATAATGCATAGTAAATAGATAAAAAAATACAACGTGATAAAGGGTTTACTGATACTGCTATCGCAATAAAAATAAGGAAGAAACACATATGGTTTCACATTAGCTAAATATATTAACTAACATCGGTTAACCCCGGTTTAGCGTTAATTCTTTATTTTCGCACATGTTTGAAGAATGAAAGGAGAAACGGAATAGTATATCAATCAAGTTTAACAGCGTAAATATGATAAAACGCCTATGCAAAATTTCATATACAGGGAAGATGTTTAAAGGCGTTCCCTGTCTGCCGATCAGGCAGGCATCCAACCATTGAAAAAATAAAAAACATACGGATGAAACCTACATTAGTAATTATGGCAGCGGGAATGGCCTCCCGGTATGGCAGTTTAAAGCAAATTCAACAGTTTGGTCCATCGGGAGAAACGATCATGGATTATTCTATTTTCGATGCCTGCCGCGCGGGGTTTGGTAAAGTGGTATTTATTATCAGGAAGGAATTTGCGGAAGATTTTAAAGCCATTTTTGAACCTAAACTCAAGGGTAAAATTGCTATTGATTATGTATTCCAGGATATGCAATCATTTGTAGAAGGTTACGATATACCGGCAGACCGGACCAAGCCCTGGGGAACTGCACATGCGGTTTTATGTGCTTCCACTGCTGTACACGAACCTTTTATTGTAATTAACGCCGATGATTTTTATGGCCGGGATGCGTTTGAAAAAGCCTATCGCTTTTTAACACAGGAGGCTAACGATCATACTTTTGGTTTAATTGGGTATGAGCTTGCGAAAACGCTTTCCGATAATGGTTCTGTTAGCAGGGGAGTGTGTAAGGCAGACGCTTCCGGTAACCTGGTAGAAATTGCGGAACGTACAAAAATATACCGCGATGGCAATAAAATTGTGTATGAAGAAGATGGTAGTAAAAACGAGGTTGCAGCAGATTCCAAGGTCTCTATGAATTTCTGGTGCTTTACACCCTATGTTTTCAGCATATGCAAAGAAATGTTTAACACATTTTTACAAAAGAACCTTCACCAGCCCAAAGCAGAGATATACGTGGTGGATGTGGGCGCCGAATTCATTAAAATGCCCGACAATGCTTTAAAGGTTATTCCTACTCACTCCAAATGGTTTGGCGTAACGTACAAGGAAGACGCCCCTGGTGTGGAAAGCAATATTAACGCATTGGTTGCTAAAGGTGAATATCCGCAAAGCTTATGGGGAGCTATTTAAAATTTAAGTAAAATTGAGCCGTATCCAATGGCATAAAAAATGAAAAAACAGTAAAATGGCATTGTTTTGGCGTTGTTACTGTTTTATTTCCATGCAACTTAATTTTTACCCAACTTGTGCGTTATTATACCGTATCTCTAAAAGAATGCCGGTGAAACAAATATTTATTTTAGCATTATTGCTTAGCGCCTCTGCTGCGTATTCACAGGGAATATTAAAAAATGTAAGTATAGAAGCTTTTGGTGGCTTTGCCAATTACCAGGGCGAGTTGCAGGAGAGCACTTACACTTTTTCACAGTCGAAACCTGCGGGTGCATTAGGAGCAAGTTACGCTTTAACCGATAAGATATCCTTAAGAGGGCTTATTACGTATGGGAATATCCAGGGTTCAGACAGCTATAGCAGCAATTTGCAGCGCCGCCAGCGTAACCTGAGCTTTTATTCTAAAATATATGATGCCAGTCTTACCGGGGTGTACGAATTTTTTGATATTATGGAGAAAAGATATACCCCATATTTGTTTGCAGGTGTTTCGGTTTTTAATATGGGGCCTTATGCCTATGATTCACTGGGCAAGAAAATAGGTTTGGGGAATTTGAGTACCGAAGGTCAGGGGCTACCTGAATATCCCGGCAGGAAAAAAAGTAATAGCCAGAATATTTCTATACCCTTTGGTGGGGGCATACGCTTTGCCGTTACCCGCAATGTTTCCTTAGGCTGGGAATTCCGGTTCAATAAAACATTTACCGATTACCTGGATAATGTAAGTACCAAATATGTTGACCGTAATATATTACTGGCTGCCAAAGGGCCGAAAGCCGTTGAAATGGCATACCGTGGCGGTGAACTGAAAAATGGCAACCCTGTTTACCCGGCGGCAGGAACAGTGAGAGGAAATCCTAAAACTAAAGATTGGTATTATTTTTCGGGAATTACGATCAGCTACAAACTGTTTAATGACCGCGATTTTAACCGTGGTAATACAGGAAAGGGAATACCCTGCCCGAAGAATGTATATTGATGAAGAATGAGGTATGAGCCATCAGCCATGAGCTAAAAACTACTAACGATAGGCTTGGTACTTCTTTTCTTCCCTGAAACCTGCAACTTGTACCCTGAAACCTATAACCTGTACCCTGCCTTATTTTCCTCATTTTCATATTAGCCGGGCAGTATCGTTACACATAAGCCTGCTCTTTCATTGCTGAAGATAGAAGATATTGCTATACAACAGGTATAGCCGCAAGTGAACACCGGAATACTAAAACCGTTAGTTGCCAATTTTTACTGTATGCTGCTGCAATCCAACCGGCTTATTTCGCTCGATGCCCTGCGTGGCTTTACCATAGCCGCCATGATCATGGTTAATTTCCCCGGAAATGAACAGTATGTGTATTTTACGTTGCGTCATAGTAAATGGAACGGACTATCCTTTACCGATACCATTGCACCGGTCTTTCTTTTTGTGATTGGTGTTTCTATTGTGTACGCTTACACAAAAAGGTTAAACGATGGCACGTCTAAAAGCAGCTTATACAAAAAGATCATCTTCCGGTCGCTTAAAATATTTGCCATAGGCATGTTCCTTAATCTCATGCCCGATTTTGATTTCAGCAATGTGCGCTGGACGGGAACGCTGCACCGTATTGCCCTTGTATTTATGGCTTGCGCTATGCTTTTCCTCCATACCAACTGGAAACAACAGGCATGGATAGCCGCTTTTTTACTGGTGGGCTACTGGCTGGCGCTAACGCTTATCCCTACCCCCGGAGTGGGTAAAGTAATGCTGGAACCGGGAGTGAACATTGTGGCCTGGGTAGACAGTAAATACCTGCCGGGCAAAATGTGGCAGGGTACCTGGGATCCGGAAAGTATCCTGAGTACCATACCCGCTATGGTGAGTGGCATGACGGGTATGCTTGCCGGGCGGTTAATGATGAGCAGGCTTGCGCCCGGTGAAAAAGTGAATTATCTTATGGCGGCAGGGCTTTTCTCGGTTATCGCCGGTTATTTCTGGGGATTGACTTTTCCAGTAAATGAAAACCTGTGGACCAGTTCTTTTGTGCTCGTAACCTCAGGACTGGGTGCTTTATTACTGGGCGTATTGTATTTTATAGTAGATATACTGGGGTATAAAAAAGGGGTACGCGCCGGCGTTATATTTGGTGCTAACGCCATTGCGGTATATGTACTGGCGGATGTGCTGGCCTTGTTTTTTTACAGGGCCGAATTGGGCGGACTGCCCCTTAATGAACTGGTGGTTAATGAACTGGTGCAATCGGGGATGCAGCCCGAACTGGCAAGCTGGTTATATGCGCTGTTTTTCGTTGCCATTAACTTTGTTCCCGCGTATATACTTTACCGGAAGAAGATATTTATTAAGTTATGATTGGAAGTTTGGAAGTTACTGATCGCTAATGATAGCTGAAAGCCGTTTTATGAAAGATGGAATTGCGTTGTTGCCATTTCCTGCACCGCGTTACCAATAGCCAGCGCGGCAGTGGCAGCCGGTGAGGGGGCATTCAGCACATGAATGGCGTTATGGCTTACTTCAATCTTAAAATCATCTATCATATTGCCTTCACGCGAAAGCGCCATAGCACGTACACCTGCGCGGCCGGGTATAATATCTGCTGAAGTTAAGGAGGGTATGAGTTTTTGCAGGCGTTTCAGGAAGTAAGATTTTGAAAAAGCACCCCGGTATTCATCTAATCCGAAGCGCCAGTGTTTAGCAAAAAATTTCCAGGTGCCGCTATACAATAGTGCAGCGGCGGTATCCGTGAAGCTAAAAGCGGTTTTGCTATAGCCCTCGCGTTTAAATACAAATACGGCATTGGGTCCGCATTCCACACTTCCATTCACCATTCTTGTAAAATGCACACCAAGAAATGGAAATTGCGGGTTGGGTACCGGGTAAATAAGGTTTTTTACTTTGCTTCTTCCCATTTCACTCAGGTCATAGTAGTCGCCGCGAAAGCCAACAATAGCGGTATCTGTAGCAGTTCCTTCTTTCTGGGCTATGCGGTCGCTTTGCAGCCCGGCACAGGCCACTATATATTTTGCTTCAAAATTTTGCCGGTTGGTTTTTATAATGATTTTATCGCCTTCCCTGATAAAGTCTTTGGCTTCTGTATTCAGGAACACTTTACTGCCTTCAAATTTTTGCGATAGCAGTTCAGCCAGTTTTTCTGTAAAACCTGCATAATCTATAATGCCGGTGCAGCCCACCCAAATGCCTGCAATGCCTTCGCAGTATGGTTCAATATCTTTTATTTCCTGCGCTGTTATCAGCCGTATATCCTCCACGCCGTTGGCTATCCCGTTCCGGTATACTTTATTCATGTGTGCCAGCTCATTTTCCTGTGTAGCCACAATTACTTTACCGCATATGTCATGCTGTACGCCGTATGCTTTTGCAAAAGCCACCAGTTCCCTTCGTCCGTCCACACAATTCTTTGCCTTATAGGAGCCGGGCTTATAATAAATGCCGGAATGGATTACGCCCGAATTTCTGCCCGTTTGATGCGCCGACACCCGGCTCTCTTTTTCTAATACCGCTATTTTCAGGTGAGGATACCTGCTGTTGATCTTATAAGCCGTTGCCAGTCCTACACAGCCGCCGCCAATGACAACAATGTCAAATGATAATGTATCCATAATAATGTATGTCGCATATTAATTTCAGAGCGCAAAGTTACCGGAGAAGCTTGGTGCTGCAAAAAATGGATATAGGCATATTGGGGACTGGAGATTTAAAATTCTGAATTTGAGATTTAAGATGGAATCCGTTCGGGGTTTATGAATTTCGCTTCGGATTTGGGGCAATCAGCATCAGGTGAGTAACTATTAACAATGAGATAATACTTCTTCTTTGTAATGCTCATAGCTGAATCTGAATACTGACTGCCTTTCCTGATTCCTTGTATTTTCCCCTCACTTCGCCGCTATTCCGAATCGTTTTTAAAAATAATAGTTCCTCCCGCTGTGCAGGTTAGTTCTATCAATCCATCAACTGCTTTGCCTGTGCTTATACCTTTGGCGGATATGATCTTCCATTGTTCGAAAGGAAGCTTCAGCTTGGTTTTTCCCCCTTTTTCTGCAACGATTTTTATTTCCTTTATCTTCCCGTCTTCCTTCCGGGCATCCACTAAAAACGCGCCTTCGGCCCTTAGTTGCTGAAAAGAAATATTTTTCCAGGCTTGCGGAACAGCGGGCATAATTTCAATAAATCCGGCATAGCTCTGTAATAACATTTCCTGCATACCCGCAGCGAAAGCGAAGTTGCCTTCCAGCGTAAATGGCCGGTAGGTAAATTTGGAGTAGCCCGATTTGGTTTGGTCGCCATTCACATGAAAGCTATTGGGCAGGCAAAACGCTTTAGCAAAGATCTGTAACGAATTTGCCGCACCTTCCCCGTCCTTGGCTCTTGCCTTAATATTACCCAGCCACGAGTACGAGTACCCGCACCAGTAATCCGGTCCGGTCTTTTCAAGAAGCGCTATCGTATTTTTAATGACAGATTGTGCTTTTTCGCCATCCTCCCATTTAATCAGTCCTAAAGGATGAATGGCCATAAGATGCGAAAAATGACGGTGAGATTGATTGTAAGGCAAACCGGGAGCAAACATCAGCTCATCGTTGGACGTAATGGAATAGTTGCCGAATTCAGAAAGTATTTTCTTCCATTGAGCCGCTTCCTTTGTTAGTCCTAATGCATGTGCCATTTCTGCAGCCGCTGTAAAACTGAATTTCATCAATGCCAGGTCGTAATTGGTGTTTTGATGAAACCAGGCATCTATGCGGTTGTCGTTTATTTCCGGGCTGGAACTGAGTGGAAGTTTTCTTAACCCCTTTTCATCTTTAACTGTTATGCTTTGCAGGAAAGTGCAGGTTTCTTTCAGCCAGGGATAAGCGCGGTTTTTAAGGAATACCTTATCCATGCTATATTTCCACTGAAGGTAATAATGTTGCCCTAGCCATGACGATACGGTAGGGGAGAGGGAATATTGCGTCCAGCCTCCCATCTCGGTTCCGTCAAGCGTAGTTACACCCGGTACGGCTAATCCTTCTTTACCAAAAAACAATTTCGTGTAGCGTTTGTAGTTCGTTTTATTTTCATCTAAGTGATCCAGGTATCCCAGTGCTTCCTCCATGTGGTTGGCGCTGTAAGCCGGCCAGTAACTCAGTTGTGTATTCAGGTCGTGATGAAAATCACCTTTCCATGGTGGTATCCTTCCGTTGTCTGCCGTCCATACCGCCTGTAAAGAAATGGGCGGCGCTCCACGCCTTGCAGCAGATCCGAATTTGTATTGTTCAAGATACCATTGTTTTTCCAGCAGGGTATCGGGCACACGAATGGCAGATTTACTCCAAAAACTTTTCCACCAGGTAATATGGGTGGCATAATCCTGTGCCATTCCTTTTTGTATGGTATTGCTTACCACTGCCGAAGCAGGGGGATTTATTTTTGTGTTAGGGTATTGTGAGGAAACACTCCATACGCCTTCAATAGTAGTGGCATTTATTTTTTTCCATTGCACGCTGATCTCATATACAAAGCCGCCCCATCCTTCCTGTTTGTACGTAATGCTGTTGTTTTGTTGTTGTATGGCGCCCTGCTTGTATCCTAACCGGGCAAGGTCGTCACCTACCAGTGAATTTACTTCGCCGCCTTCTTTTATATCAGACTGGTAGGGAGGAGCAATAAGCTGGGGCAGTATATTTTCCGAAACATTTTTAAAGCGAAACCACCCCACAGGTTGGGTGGCGTGTACAAAGGTTTGTAATTGCATACCATTTTCCCATTGTACTTCACATACCGCGGTTGCCAGTATCAGCCGCACGGATTTTACTTTTGTATCTGCCGGTATATTGAACTCCAGCGCACCGGCCGGAATTTTGGAGGGCGCCGGCTCCCTGTCATAAGGCGCATCAAAATATTCCTGTACGGGTTTATAGTCTTTTTTATTTACCTGCTCTTCTATCCATTGGAAACTGAATTCCTTCCGGTGCAATCCTTTCAGCGGGCGCATGTCCCATATATCCGACCTGTCTAATGAAAAACGCAAATGATCTCCTTTTTGCCATACCAGGGCGCCAACGGTTGCATTGCCTAACGGAATGGCTTCATCCCAAACGGTAGCAAGCTGTTTGAAATGGAGATCGTGTTGTGGCGCCGGCTGTGCCAAAAGCAATATGGGCAGCAGCAGTAAGCTGATGCAGAAAAACGTTTTATTCATCCTGAAAATTACTGATTTTATATAACCGGGCAAATGAATGTTTAATTACTTAAGCTTAATGGTAATTTCTTTTATGACTGGTGATGCTACCGGTAAAGGATACCTGCAGAAAACAAAAAATACTTACTGATCTTTTTAATAGGATGGGGTTTTTTCGTTTGATTGGTATTTGTTTTAAATTTTTCACCAGGCTGCTTACTGTTTCGGCAAAGTTACATGTAAAGAGGATATGGTATGCATTAACGAAGCGTGTATATTTATGGCGCCGCCTACTGGTTGTTAAAGGCAGGTGGAATAAAAATTTACGGTATGAAACAAATAATGATACTGTCTGTTGCCGCTTTTATTTCTTTATGTGCCTGTAAAAGCGCTAATGTAAATAATGCAAAGAACGGGCAAACAGGTGCTTCCGGTATTGAAAGACTTAATGGCACCTGGCAACTGGAATATATATCGGGCCCCCGTATTGCTTTCCAGGGGTTATATCCGGAAAGGAAGCCGGAGATAACTTTTAACAGCTCCGATAGTAGTTTTGGCGGAAATACAAGCTGCAATGCGTTCCGCGGAAAATTAGCAGCAGATGACCGGAACATAAGTTTCTCTGATCATATGGCTTTAACAAAAATGTTTTGCCCCGGCAGCGGAGAGCCGGTGTTCATAGAAACGCTGAAAAAAATTAATACGTATACCGTACAGAACAATACCCTCACGTTTATGATGGATGAAGTGCCAATGATGCGGTTTGCAAAAAAGCAGTAAGGAATAGTTGAGGTGTATGTCAGGTTAATTGTGCCTGCGCCATACCATAAAGTACAAGGCAGGCAAGGGAGGTAATGATTTTGTGGTAGAGTATTTTCATGAAAAAATAGTCTGTATTTTGGAAAAACATAATGGCAGTAATACTCAAAGCTGTGCAGGGGAAGGATGTCAGTTGAACTTTGTTAAGCAATAATTACCGATGTTCTCTCCCTGTTTAAAGCCATTGTCAATAGCATCCCTGAAATGGATACCTCCGTATAACCGGGAGATTGCCGCTTCCGCCGCTGCTTGTTTGAATGATTGAAAAGATCTTGCAGGAAGCCCAAATTCGACTTCGATGGTATCAACAAATTGGAATTGTTCGCCTAAGTAAGCTGATAGCACAATGGCCACCGCGGCAGATACAACACTGTGTCCGCTTGTATATTCAGGAAAAGGAGGCGTTTGTAAAACCGGCCGCCAGTTCCTGTCAATTTTTTCATTGATAAAAGTCTCAGGCCTGATCCGGTTACTCCTGAACTTTTCGTCCCAGCAGGAAATAAAAGCATCTGCCATGGTGAGGGCAACCCATACATGAAGCCTTGCTGTTTCCATGAAGGCAATGTTTTTTTGCATACAGGCCAGTCCGGTAATACCCATCCAGTGGCCGGCGGGAGAAATTTTTTTAGTCCCAAAACTGATATGTCCTTTTTGCATAAGGGTAAAAGGATTGCAATCCCAGAATTTGGCAATCTCTGTTTCCTTAGTAGTTAAAGTATTGCCTTTTTGATATACTTCATCTGCAAGTGAATAAAAAGGCGAGCCTTTTTCTGCATTATAAGGAACGGGTGAAGCAGGCTTGAATTGGCCGGATGAATCCAGCACAAAAGGCCGCAACGTTTTCCAATGTGGTTCATATGCTTCCATATAGGCAGGCGGAGTTGGTTTCCAGGCGCCTTCGTACAAACCAGGTGTGAAACGCACGTAACCACTTGTTTTATGATAATTATCGCCAATGGCGTATTTCAATACGCTTGCCACAATGCTGTCAGCAAAGACCTGTGATGCTGCCAGCACCGCTTTTTTCAATCTTAATTTTTTTTTCAACCGGGCGGTAAGCTTTATTTTTTCTTTGGTCAGCATAAATCCGGAGGGTAGCATTTCTTCTCCTACCCTTATTAAAGCATACAATGCCGCGTATTGACAGGCTATATTTCCTGCGGGTTTAAGGCCCTCCATACCAGGGTACTGGTTCAATACCTGTTTTAAATTTTTCTCCTTAGGGTAGGCTGATTGATATAAAACCTGGTAGGCGGCAATATTGGCATAAGCATAATACCTTGCGGCAGCGGCCGGGCCAATAACATCCACAACCATAATATCGCTTATTGCTTTTACGGTTTGAACATAGTCTGAAGCAGTTGCCAGAGGGCTTTCATTAGTAAAGCGTTCTGCTTTAGTAAGCGTTGAAGGCAAAAAACAAATGATGAACAGGGCGGCTATCCTCATGGTTAGTTTTTAATGGTATAACTAATGATAGAATCATTGTTCCTGGCAAACAAATACAAGGTTTCTCCTCCCGCAACAATCTTTTTGATATCTCTCACCTCACCTTTTATAGTAATACCCGAAACAGCCTGGGGCAAATATTCAAACTGGCAATTGCCGCTACCTAAAAAAACGGTTCCATAATTAGCGTCAATCCTCCCTATTTTTATCCGGTTATGGGTCATATTTCCACCAAGTACCAGGTCTTTCTTTCCGTCTTTATTAAAGTCATCAATAATAACTGCATATACCGGTGCATACTGCGCTTCTATGGGAAGTTTGTGTTCTATAAAATTGCCGGAGCCGGTATTTTCCAAAACGATAGAATTAAAACTCCCGGCTTTTAGCGTTACCGCCTTTTGTAACTGCGGCGGAGTTAAGATGCCGGCGATAGTGGCATCCGAATAAGCGGCATAAGTAGTAAACTTACGGCGTAATGAAAATAATTGATTAAGCGCTTCATCACGGCTAACAAAAGGATAGGAAACGCCTTTGTTAAAATAGCAAAGCAATGGATCAATAGCTTCATTGTTATCGAAGTCGCCATATACCATTGTGGCCGGTTCTTTTTCTGTGGGTCTGATCTGGTTGTTGGTGCCATAGTTTCCTGCAATAATATCAATATCGCCATCATTATCAAGGTCATCAGCAACAACGCTATTCCACCAGCCATAAGTTTCGCCTGCCGGAGTTGTTATATTCTTTAACCCGAATATGCCTTTGTTATTTTCAAGTATAGCCAGGGGCATCCACTCGCCGGCTATAACTATATCCATGTACCCGTTGCCGTTATAATCCAATATATCTGCACTGGTAACCATGCCAAAATCCTTCAGAAATGGCGCTACCTCCAATGTGGCATCTGTAAAATACCCTTTGCCATCGTTTATTAAAACCCGGCTTGAAGCAGGAAGCGGGTAGTTACCGGGTATCAGCCTGCCGCCAACAAATAAATCAAGATCGCCATCATTGTCAAGATCAAATGGTTTCACAACGGCATCGCTGCTTTGCTCTTTGGGAAGCCGGTCAGTTGCTTTTGTGAATATACCTTTGTCGTCATTTATATACAGGCGGTCCTGCAGCAAAGGATCGTTTTTTTCAAATAAATCATACCCGCCGCTTACTACATATAAATCAAGATCGCCATCCTTGTCAGTATCAAAAAAAACGGCGTCAAGGTCTTCACATAATTTATCCTGTTCAAAAACGCTGCTGGAAGCGGCCCTGAAATGACCGCCTGGTTGCTGCATAAATAGCTGCGAGGGCTGCCCCGCTGCCCCGCAAACAAATAAGTCCTCCATGCTATCGCCATTAACATCTCCCTTTGCAAGCTTTGGCCCCTGGTAGGACATCATATTGGGCAATAACAACTGCCGTTTAAAATCATTGGCTGTATTCTCCTGGTGCCGGTATCCTTCAAATGCATTTTTTGCAGTAAACAGTGTGGCTCCGGGTTTTAAATTATTATAGTTAAATAGCTGTCCGCCTTTCTGGTACTTTGCTGTTACGATAGTATTTGCCGCAATATTTTTTTGAACCTGGCTGCTGCCATCCGGCCAGATAATGTAAATACTATCAATGATATTATAATTCCCCAGCCCAAAATGAAGGGGCGTATAAGAGCTGGATTGGAAGCCCCGTACCGGCATAAATTCCTGGTATTGTTTTTTGCCATTGGTGTATACCAGCACTTTTGTGCCAATACTATTGGCAGGCGCATTGAAATCGAGTTTTATTTGCAAATAGTTGTTACCGCCGGGTATAGCTGAATTATTTTTATAAATGGATGCTTTATTATTGATATTGTTCGTAATAATTTCAAGATCGCCATCGTTGTCAAGATCTGCATACACGGCTCCGTTAGAAATCAGGGATTGATCCATTCCCCATTCTTTAACCATGTTCTGAAACCCGGACGCCTGCCGGTTTGCAAAAATATAGTGTTGTGGTACAGATGAAGGCATTTGTTTGAGAATATCCATCATCGCGGTTTTTGCCTCTCCCTTTGCGGATTTCAATTTCTGGTCTGCATAAAATTTCATAAAATCCATATTCGTGTAGTCCCGCAAATAGCCGTTGGTCACATACAGGTCTTTCCAGCCATCATTATCAAAATCGGCAAACAACGGGCACCAGCTCCAATCTGTATTGGATATGCCTGCCAACTGTCCGGTTTCACTGAATGTTCCGTTTCCATTATTCAGTTGAAGCATATTGCGCATAAGCTGGTGGTTAAACCCATTGCGCAGCATATTTTCATAGTTCTCATAG
Organism: Agriterribacter sp.; assembly: GCF_035497235.1. Classification (GTDB taxonomy): domain Bacteria; phylum Bacteroidota; class Bacteroidia; order Chitinophagales; family Chitinophagaceae; genus Agriterribacter. Next base: position 87,511 of record NZ_DATJEB010000028.1, on the reverse strand, counting down.
TTCTCGGGGCCATATAATAGTTTTTGCCTTTTATTGTCTTCAGGCAGCATATCAAGGGTAAAAATATCCGGCCATATATCATTATTTATATCAGCAATTGCATTACCCATAGAAAAGTAACTGAGGTGATTCATAGCCGCTTCCAATTGCTCGGTAAAGGTTCCGTCACCATTGTTGATATAATAATAGTCCTGCTCTATATAATCATTAGAAACATAAATATCCGGCCAGCCGTCAAGGTTAATATCAGCCACTCCAAGGCCTAAGCCGAATCCTATCGGGTTGCCTTTAATGCCGGCAGCAGCACTAACATCCACATACTTTCCGCCGTCATTACGAAGTAATTTGTCGCCGGCATATTCATCCCGCATTGCTTTTACAAAGGCTGCGTCAAACCGCTTAAAATCCCTGATATTGTGGTTAAGCAAATAGCAATCCAGGTCGCCGTCTTTATCGTAATCAAAAAAGCAGGCCTGTGTGGAATAGGATGGTAAATCGAGGCCGAATTCCTTTGCCCTTTCTGAAAAAGTAAGGTCTTTATTATTAATATACAATTTGTTCCTGCGTTCTTCCGGTCCGCCTTTTCCTGAATAACATACATAAATATCCAGCCAGCCATCGCCATTAATATCTGCCATGGTAACGCCGGTTTTCCAGCCCGTTCCAAAAAAAGGGATTGCTTTTGCGGTAATGTTTTTGAAATGAAGGTTGCCCCTGTTCAAATAAAGGTGGTCTTCTGTTGTATTTCCTGTAAAATAGATATCCGGCAGGCCATCGTTATTAATATCCCCAACCGCCACTCCTCCGCCGTTATAAAAGTATTCATAATTTAAAACATTGTCTTCTTCTGTTTCCCTGATTCGGTTGTTGAATGAAATACCCGTTTCTTTTGATGAAAGCAGGCTAAACTGCCGGGGCTTTTTTGCTAAGGGGGGTTGCCCGGATGATACTATTGCGGGGAGCAGTAGAAAGGCGGTATAGAATGTTCGAAGTACCATAAAACGCAACGATAGTATTTTGGGATTCAGGAACAAAATGAAATTGAAAAGAGGCTTTCACCTCTTTTCAATCTTTTTTCAATTCATTTTTTTTATTGTTTATCCCACCAAACCGGTGTTATCATTTCATCGGCCCCCTGGCGGCTCACTGCCGCATCCACGTTAACTTTGTTGATACCATATTCAGACTGGGGATATTTAAGCCTGCGTGGAATTTTACCACCTGTAACGTTGCCGGGATAATTCACTGGTGTAAGAACCGGGTAACCGGTCCGCCTCCAGTTGGCAAACGCTTCATATTCATTTAAGAAAACCGCTGCCCAGTACTGGGTGTTGATGGCTTCCAGCTTTTGCTCATTGGAGCCTGCCGGAAATGGATTGGCGGTTAAGTACGTTGTAACCTGTGCGTCCGGAATAGTTGGGTTATTTGGATACAGCGCCAGGGCTTTCATAGCGGCTTCCACTCCCTTGTTATAATGCAATGCCGCGTCATCGGTTATCCATCCTCTTACTGCCGCTTCGGCCATCAGTAGTTCTGATTCTGCATAGGTAATAAAAAAGAATGGCGCATCTTCCCGGATGATATTAATACCGGGCTCTGTATAGGTGAGCAGGTTAGCGCCTCCTGAATAACTTTCCAGGCTGGGATAAGCTGTTCCGGAAGAATTGTCCCAACCATTGGGAAGACCTTTTTGATTAGCTGGCGTATTATCTACATTTCCGGCACCGTCCTTATGCAGGTTACCATAAATACTGAGCCGGGGATCTCCTTTTGATTTCATGAAATTAACAAAAGTCAGGCTCAGTTTTACTTCTTGGTTTGCAATTTCACCACGTCTTATAAACGCGTATCCATTTGGATTGAGGTAATTGATAGGATCGTGCTTTGTATAACAAATGTCTGCATTACTTTGCATCACTCCACCGGCTATTGCTTTCTTCACCCATTGTTCCGCTTTTGCGGCATCCACTTTTATCAAACGGAAACCCAGGCGCAGCATGAGGGAATTAGCCAGCTTTTTCCATTTGGTTACATCACCCTGGTAAATTACATCGGCATTGCCAAAGGTAGGTTTAGTGGCATCGAGCGCGGCGGCCGCCTCATCCAGTTCTGCCAGCATTTTATCGTAAATATCCTTTTGGGCATCATATTTTGGAAGAAATACCTGTTCGAGATATCCTTTTCCGGCTTCCGAATAAGGTACATCGCCATATAAATCCGTAACCTTGTGCATAACAAGTACTTTCCATATTTTGGCACAGGCTATATAGTTAGCATTGTTTTCTTCTTTGGCGGCCTTGTCCAGCACATCCTCAATTGCTTTTAAAGGAGAAGTATAGGTAGAGCCGAATAATGCTGAAGATTGCTCTTCATAATACTGGTATTTGTCGCCATCCCATAGTGTTGCCAGGGGCGAAGCCAAATGCTGCACAACGGTAGCGCAAAACCTGAGATTGGCCCTTCTGATTTCATATTCAGAACCTGGCCCCACAGCTATGGCGTTGGTGAATAAATAACCAATGGGTACTACTTCGGGCGATGTTGGGTTGGTATTCACTTCTTCAAAATCTTTAGTACAGGACAACAAAAAAAATCCCGTACCAATTATTAGAAAAAATAGTTTATTATTATACAATTTCATATTATACAAAATTAATTAGGTGATTAAAATTTCACATTCAGGCTAACACCGATACCTCTTGTTTGAGGTACTCCAAACATTTCCAGTCCCTGCGCATTGGTGATATTGTAATTGGATTCGGGATCTACATTATCTGTTTTGCTATAGAGTAATAAAAGATTTCTTGCAATTAAAGAAACATTTACTGCTTTGAATGGAGTGCCGTTCAGCACCCTGGGCGATACATTATACCCGATAGCAATCTGTCGCAGTTTTATAAAACTGGCGTCATAAACAAATTCTTCGGTAATGTTATCTGTTAGATACCTGTAATAATCCTGGGCCTCCAGTTTAACGGTGTTGGGCTGTCCGCTTTCATTTACTCCCTGTCCTACAATGCCTGTTTCCCTGCCGGTAAGTGTGTTTTTATGCAAACCATACGTATAGGCATAGGCATTGGTTGCTGAATAAATTTTATTTCCCCACTTCGCATCTACCAATAGCGAAGCTGAAAAGTTTTTCCAGGAGAAGCTGTTGGTAATACCCAAAGCATACGGTGCAACACCGGTACCAAATGATACCATCTCATCGCTTCTCTTAGGTTTGCCATCAGCTCCAAAAATCGTTTGGCCTTTTACATCTTTTTTATACGTATAGCCTTTTACCTGCGAAAACGGCTTACCTACTTCATGAAATACAAATCCATTAAATGTTCTGCTTACACCTACCTGCAGTGATGTTAAGCCTTCTGCCAGACTAACTACTTCGTTATTGTTGTAAGAGAATACGCCTGTGATATCCCAGCTTAAATTACCCTTTTTGATTACACTTCCGGAAAGCATCAATTCAATACCCTTGTTTTGGATTTCGCCTACGTTAACAACGGCAGAGCCATATCCCGAAGCGGGTGAAATGGTTGTAGACAGGATATCGTTGGTGGTTTTATTGCTATAAAAAGCCAAATCTACCGACAGCCTGCTGTTAAAGAGCCTGGCTTCCAGACCAAATTCATTTTCAGTTTTGGTGAATGGTTTTAGCTTGGAATTGGGAACAAACCCTTGTGCAATACTGGCGGATGGCATTCCCTGGTATGGATTGTTAAGTCCATAGGTAAGATTCAACTGGTAGGGGTCGGTATCTCCGCCAACCTGGGCAAATGCCGCCCTCACTTTGGCAAAGCTTACCCAATCCGGTATCCTTAAAGACTCGGACAGTACATAACTTAATGAAGCGGATGGATAAAAGATATTGTTGCTGCTGACAGGCAATGTGGAAAACCAGTCATTTCTTCCCGTAACGGTCAGGTATAAAAAATCCCTGTAATTAAACTCAGCCGAACCAAACGCAGAATTGATCCTTTTTTCGTACATATCATTTCCTCCCGTTCCTTTATTCTTCACATTACTGTACACATACATGAAAGGAATGTTGAACTGGCTGCCGCCCAGTGACTGGCTATTATTTTTGCGGGTCATCATATTACCCCCTGCAAATGCGCTTACGTGAAAATCATTGCCAAATTGCTTATCATATCCAAGTATCCCTTCTACGTTGAATTCACTGAACCAGGAAGTTGAAACGCCAAGATTTCCGCCGGGGTTGAACAATAAGCCAATCGGATCAATGCCCCAGGTTCTGCGGGAATACATATCGGTACCGGTTTTCACCCTTGCAAACAATGCTTTGGTAAAATTGTATTTCGCTTCTACTGTTCCGATAAAACGGTCTTTATCATCTTTTGAAAAATCCTGTCCTGATACAAAATAAGGGTTCTGAATATAGGGATTGTCCTGCCATTTTGTTTCAAACCTTTCAGCGGTAAATCCTGGCTTCAGTGTTTCAATATCTACTGAAGTAGGAATGATATAAGCCGGATAATTGGGGTTCATGGGAGAGTCCGACAATCGGGCCCTGTTTTTAACACGTTCCCGAACATAGCGGAGATTAGCGCTGAACATAATATTTTTGCCATTCAGCCCACCACTAAATGTAAAAGAGTTACGGCGTAAATCGGAGTTGGGCAGCGGCGATTTACCCAGCAGGTCGGCAACCGAAAAACGAAAATTTGCCAGCTGGGTACCACCGGATATCGCTACAGAATTATTGAGGGTCATGCCATCATTGTAAAATTTTTTAAGGTTATCCTTTTGTGGAGAATAGGGCCGCATTTGTCCGTCCCACTGTATAACACTGGCGCCATCCATTTTAGCGCCCCAGCTCATTCTGCCGAAATCAATTGCTTCGGTGGCGGTTGCAGGCTTGTTGCCCAGGTTGCCCTGCCCATACTCATATTGATAATCGCTCAGGGTTGCCACCAATGGCTTGTCCATAGTATAACTGCTGTTAATTTCTACAGCAACGCCCTTGCCTGCGCTTCCTTTTTTAGTAGTAATGAGGATTACGCCTGCTGAAGACCGGGAGCCGTAAAGGGCCGCAGCAGAAGAGCCTTTTAGCACAGAAATGCTTTCTATATCATCGGCATTGATGCTGGAAATTCCGTCTCCGCCATCGGAGCCGCCCCATTCGCCGGCATTACCAAAATTGCTGTTATCTATGGGGATGCCATCTACCACATACAAAGGCTGGTTGGATCCGGAAATGGAGCTATTACCCCTTATTACAACCCTGCTTGACCCCTGTGGGCCGGAAGCAATGCTGCTGGCATTTACCCCGGCAATTTTACCGGACAATGCGTTGGCAAGATTTGTTTCCCGGACTTTCGTAAACTCATCGCCTTTTAATTCAGAAACGGAATAACCCAGTGCTTTCCTGCTTTTTTTAATGCCAAGCGCCGTTACTACTATCTCATTCAGGTTTTTATCAGAGGCAATCATATTCACTTCAACAAACGTTTTCCCGGCAAGGTTTACTTCCTGCGTTTGCATACCTATAAAAGAAAATACCAGGATGTTCGCATCTTCCTCTATAGTAATGGAGAAAGAGCCATCATCGGATGTAGTAGTAGCTTTTGCAGAGCCTTTTGCCTGCACGGTTACACCTGCAAGCGGTTTGCCACTTTCATCGGTTACCTTACCCGTTATGGCTTTAAGTTGCAGCAGTTCGCTCATTTCTTCGTTAGCAGCAACCGAAAGAACCACCAGGTTATTGGCATTCAGTTTATACACAATGCCCGTGCCCTGCAGTAGCTGTTTCAATACTTTTTCCAAAGTAACTTCCCGCATTTTCAGGGTTACTATTTTATTTTCAATGATGGGGTTGTCGTTGTAAAGAAAACGGTATTCTGATTGCCGTTCAATCAGTTCAAGTACATTTTTCAACCGTTCTTTCTTTACCACTATAGAAAGTGTGTTTTGTGCATGCGCCAGCACAGCCAGGTGCATACAAATTAGGGTGGTAAGAACAAAAGATACTCTCATAAAAAACAACAATTGGGGCGATTGCCAAACCCTTGTTGGTTTGCAGTCGTTTTGAGTTAAATGCATAGCTTTGCAGAATTAGAGTTAATAAATGGGGAACATTGGTCACAGCCTGTTCCCGGTTACTTTAGAGAAAGGGGGGATGTTAGCGCATCTCCCTTTTTGTTTGATAGCCTTACATCATGCAGGATTGGTTTTGGTTTTAAATTTTATTTACTGATAAATACTACTTTGTTTTGAATACTGTAATGGAATGGTACCGTACTTTTCAACGCTTCCAGTGCTTCGGGTAAGGTTTCTTCCATAAAAGAGCCGGTAAACACCAGTTCACTCACCTGGTCGTCTAAAAACTTAATAGTTGTACCATACCTGCGTTCCATATTCCGGGCCAGGCCGCTAAAAGGTTCGGAACGAAAAATTAATTTGTTTTGCAGCCAGGCTATTTCGGCAAAACTGCTGTCAACCGGATCAAATGTCATCTTGCTTAAGGAAATTGTTTCGTTATTCAGGGTAGCCCGGCTGGTATTTGAAGGAGATGCCTGTTTGTTGAACGTTGAATGGTTAACAATGATTTTTTCATTAGGCTGCAGCAAAATTTTCCTTTTAGGATTTTTTTGAGAAACCAGTTCAATAATGCCTGTTAGCAGCGCTGCTTCTATAGTAGAATCTTTAGGGTAGGCTTTCAGATTAAAAGTGGTACCCTTTACCCATATATCAACGCTTCCCGCATGAACTACGAAGGGCATAGCCGGGTTTTTACGAACATCAAAATAAGCCTCGCCTGTTAAGGTTGCTTTTCTTGAGCTGATACCAAATGCTTTATTATAAGTTAGTTTACTGCCTGCATTTAAAACCACGATAGAGCCATCGGGCAAATTGATGGTTGTTTTAGAACCAGCGTCTGTTTTTATTTCATTTACATTATTGTCCGGGTATTGATCAGCCTCCTCCTTTTCCCAGAAAGGAAACCATATGATGCTGACGAAAAGGAGAACGGATGCAAGTACTGCCGCGCCAATTCCCATTCTTTTTCTCCGGTTGGAACGTACGGCATACCCGCCAGGCATATCCACCGGGTTATTATCTTTATTATTGATTTCGATAACCTGGTTTATAACATCAGCACTTCTTCTCTTCATGGCTTCATCTGTAACAGGTTTGAAGAGAAGTTCCCTCAAACCGCCTAACAACTCATTTAACTGGAAGGCGTCCTGGTTCTCATATAATAGCGTTTCCAGCTCATCCAGTTCCTGCAATGAAATTTCGTTATTAAACTTTTTTGTTAAGAGTTCCCAAATCCGGTCAACAGGCATTGTAGTATTGATTCCTTTTATAAAGGAGTGCAAAAAAATGATTTACCCTTAAGCGGCAGGCATATTTATTTAAATATTGAAGATTATCCAAAAATCTTCCGGGAATAGTTTCCCGGCGCCGGAACTTTAAAAAACTTAATGGATAGAGTTGAGCAGTTATCCCGGTTTTTAACGGGCAAATGCAGGAAGTGAAAAAGGAATGGACTGGCTGAGTTTTTTTAGGGCGATACTCATTTGCGCCTCAACGGTTTTGGTTGATATTCCCAGTACTTCTGCTACTTCACGATACTTCAGGTTGTCTTCTTTTACCAGTAAAAAAATAAGCTTGCATTTAGGCGGCAGTTGCCGGATGGCTATATTGATACGGGCTACCATTTCCGAGGAGATCAGCATATCTTCCTGTGTTCTTTCCATTTGCAGGTCAAATTGCGGCAGATCTTCTATACTGGTAGCCGGCGCCTTTATGGATTTAAGATAAGTAATGGCCGCATTCTTAGCGCAAACAAAAAGATATACTTCGGGATTGTCAACAATGTTTAATTTTTTCCTGTTTTGCCAGGTTTGTACAAAAACATCATTGGTTAGCTCTTCCGCCGCTTCATGGTGCCCGGTAATAGAAGAAATAAGCCGGAACAAACCGGGAAAAAAGTGAGCATGCAAGCGCATGAATGCAGGCTGATCGTCCGATTCATATAAGCGCTGAAAAAGATACCGGGTATTCTCCTTGGTTTCCATATAGCAGTTGAAATGAATAAAATGTTTTGGCGATACTGTAATAGCTTATTACAAAATGATCTTATGCAAATATGAGTGTTTTTTTAAAAAAAGATAGCTGCTACGTAAATAGCGCAAACGATTGCGGCAAAATAGGACAATCGTTTGCATATGTTGTTAACCCGCATGGCAGGGCTGTTATTACAGGTGTGCATGCTTATAGTGATGTGATAACCAGGAATGCTGATCTTTGAAAATGTGTTGAAGTGTATCAACCCGGGTTGTTAGCACCGCCTGCCAGGCCTTTGGGCAGTGATTAAAGCGAAGAGAGATTCCGCGTATTGACAATAGCCTTAGGTAGCTTTAGCCTGCTTTTTTGCTTAGTATGCAAAATTAATATACCATACCAGGCTGGTACTACTTTTTACCTAATGCTTTAATAAAACGGAAGTGGGAAATAACCGCTTTTCCCATGGTAGGTATACTGTTATAAGGCAAGTTAAAAGCGGCGCATTTTTCCTGTACAATCCTGCTTAAAGCCGGGTAGTGCACATGGCTGATGCGGGGAAACAGGTGATGTTCTATCTGGTAATTCAATCCACCGGCAAACCATGAAACGATTTTATTACCGGGCGAAAAGTTTGCCGTGGTTTTTACCTGGTGTACGGCCCATTCATTTTCTATTATTTTGGTTTCATCCATACCTGCAACTTCAAATTCGGTTTCTTCTACCACATGCGCTAACTGGAATACAATGGCGAGTACAAATCCAAGACCTATATGCATGCTTAAGAAAAATACCAGCCAGCCCTGCCAGCCCATCAACAAAACAGGTAAAACAATATAAAATAATACATACATCACTTTGCTGAACCAAAAAACGAAATGATCGTTTCCTGACATTTTACTTAATACCGTGGTGTTTACCCTGCGTTTGAAATATTTTTCAAAATCCTGGAAGAGTATCCATAACAATGAACTTACGGCATATAAGAATGGGGTGTACAGGTGCTGAATTCTGTGCATGGGCTTCCATACCTGCGTTCTGCACATGCGTATAAACGGACTTTTGGCAATATCGTCATCCACGCCATCCACATTGGTATACGTATGGTGGATGATATTATGTTTTTGTTTCCATATAAAATTATTGCCGCCAAGGGCATTGATGGAAAGCCCCAGCGTATTGTTTACCCATTTTTTGCTGGAATAGCTTCCGTGGTTGGCATCGTGCATTACATTAAATCCTATGCAGGCCATTAAAAAGCCTAATGCTCCACCCAGAACGATGGTTAGTATTACCGGCATGGAAACAAAAAGCAGAACAATATATATAGCAACGGCTGCAGGTATGAGGGTTAGCGTTTTAGTATATAGCAGCCAGTTGCCTGTTTTCCTCAGGTTTCTCTGTTTAAAATAATCGTCTACAGATGCTTTAAGCGATGAAAAGAATGCGGCATTTTTGTTATTGAATAATACTTTGGACATTAATTTGTTTGTGTTTTTATTTTGCGCAATGGCATGAAGATATGTTAAATATATGCAGGAACAAGCGATAATATTGCCAATCTTGTCATAATCTTAACCGCCGGAAGCGTGTTAAAGCGGATATGCCGGGTAAACTCCAAACCTGTGTTGCTCATCCTCCCAGTCCTGCTATAATATTAATGGTAAGCGCCACTATAACCGTATTATAGGCAAACGCGATCAGGCCGTGCCACAGGGCCCATCGCCTTATTTTTTTGGATGTTACCGAAACGTCCGATACCTGGAAGGTCATACCCAGTACAAAGGAAAAATAGGCAAAGTCAAGAAAATCCGGTTTGTCGTCTTCCGGGAAATCCATTCCGCCGGCATGTGTTTGCGGATGCGATGCATGATTGCTGTAATACAGATGGGCGTACCGTACGGCAAAAACCGTATGTACCAGCGCCCATGATAAAATCATTGCTGCTATAGCAATGGGTAAATGCAGTTCTTTTACACCCTGATCCTGCTTTTTGGCGGTAAGCAATAATATTACCGCCAGCATGCTTGCGAAAGTTGAAATAAGAATGATGGAAAAAATAATAGCACGGCTTGTATCCTCCTTAGCGGCCTGTTTACGTATATGCAATTGTGGTGTAGTGAAAAAGGAATGCCAGTAAAACAACAGCAGCAAAAGGCAAAAACCATCCCATCCCAGCATTATATGCGATAGTCCGGCCAAATGTGTATGCGGAAAAGGGATCAGCCACGATATGCCCGTTGCTATACCGGCGCAGATCATTATTTTATAAATAACATGCAACCGGTTAAACCACGAAAGATTTTCTTTGCCCGCGGTATTGCTCATGGTACTGTTTTTAAATAAGGATGCTTAATACTACTGCCTGGTTAGCTGCAGGGGACTCAGGTTGCAGGGTATTCCTTGTAACTGGGCCCTGTAACCTGCAACTGTATCTTTTACGTCTCACTTCTCTACCAACTGGCCGGGTATCCGGTAAGCGGCAATATCACTTATTAAAGCATTCCCTTTGGTATCTTCAATTACAATGTCAACCGAGGTTACGGCAGTAGCATCAAAAGTAAGTAACCGCTTATGCCCGATGGTTGTACCCTCAATGGTTTTAACGGTTTCTTCTCCGTTCTTCAGCAGGCATTTGAATTGTTTTATACTTTGTCCCAAAGCGATGTATTCTTTCAGCAAAATACAATTAATGGTTTCCTCTTTACCGGGATCAATTGTAATAATGTTTTTATCGCCCCCGGTATTAATATAAGTTGCATTAAAGCCATTGTTGAAATTTGTTGTAACCGGCTCGCCGGCGGCATTTGTATAGCGGACGCGTATGTTTTTGAAAAGATTATCAGCGAAGCTTTCATCGCGGTATTTTTTAAATCCTGCCAGCGCTGCTGAATCATTAGGGTGTATCAGCCCTCTTCTGTCCGGGGGAACATTTAATAAAAAAGAGGAGCCGCGGCCAACCGATTTAAGGTACAGATCAAATAGTTGCTCCGGTGTTTTTACTTTATCATCTTCTTCGGCATGATAAAACCATCCCGGGCGGATACTCACATCACATTCCGCAGGAATCCAGTTTTTGCCATTCACGTTGCCCTGGTTTAAGGTATCCTGCGATGGAGCGCCTGACCCTCTTGTAAACCCGGCGGTATCTAAAAGGTTCCAGTTGGTTTTACCCGCTATGCCGCTTTCATTACCTACCCAGCGAATATCGGGGCCGATATCACTAAACACTACCGCGTCCGGCGCCAGCTTTTTAATTTCTTTTTCAAACCGGGCAAAATCATATACCTGTTTTTTCCCGTTGGGGCCTTCACCATTGGCGCCATCCCACCAAAACTCAAATAATGGACCGTACTGTGTTGTTACCTCAGCCATGGTATTTACATACACGTCATTATACTCAGGTGTGCCATATTGCGGATGGTTACGATCCCACGGAGAAAGGTATATGCCAAACAATAAGCCGTTGGCCTTGCAGGCTTCGGATAATGCTTTCAACACATCGCCTTTGCCATGCTCCCATTTGCTTTCCCGCACGGTATGTTTTGAATATTGGCTTGGCCACAAACAAAAGCCATCGTGGTGCTTGGCAGTTAAAATAATTCCTTTGGCGCCCGATTGTTTTGCCACACGGGCCCATTGGTTACAGTCAAGCGCTGTAGGATTGAACGCATCTGCAGGCTCATCCCCAAGCCCCCATTCCTTATTGGTGAAGGTGTTGGGACCAAAATGAATGAACCAGTAAAATTCCAGGTCGTGCCAGGCAAGTTGTTTTGCGGTAGGAACGGGGCCAATCGCTTCAGGCGCTTTTTCCGGCTTTGGCACTGTATTACAGAACGTACCAAAGAAGGCACACATGCTGGCAATAAAAAAGATCTTTTTCATGTTTGTGTATTCAGGTAAATATTGATGATGACCATTATTTCTGCCAGGCAGATTTTAGTTTATATATTTCCATACTTTCCACTTTCACATTTCCGCCTTCACAGAAAAATTCCAGGTCATTAAAAGTGTATACAGGAATAAAGCAACCGGATAACGATATTTTGCCGCCATTGGCAAACACTTCTAAGGAAGCCCTGTCTGCCAGTATGCGTAATTCAATTTTTCCATTCACGGGTTCAAGGTCAACGGTCTTTCCCAGGACGCTTAATTTTTTATTCCTGGCATCATAACGCACAGGGGTACCGCTTGTTTCATAACTGCCTTTACGGATTACAAAACCAAATGATCCGGCCGTGCCAGGTTCTATTACTGCATGTATATCCAATGCATCTCCTTTTACTGCAGATAATATATTGGAGCCGGGTTGCACCATCTTGTTTGTGATGACGAATTTTTCCCCGTAAATGTTTTTTATTTCCGTCACAGGGTTCCTGCATACCCGTAAACCTTCCGGAAATCTTTTTAAAGTAAGCACACAGGGAAAAGCCATCTGCTGGTTAAACGGAGCGTCAGGATAAATGCCGCCGTTCATCCATCCGATTTGTATCCTCCTGCCATCTGCAGCGGGAATATCACTATAGGATTGAGCGGCGTAAAAATTATTGCCCAGATCCATCTTTATCTTTTCCGTTTCGGGTATAAAAGTGCTGCCATCAAAGCTGCCAATAAAATAACCGCCGTCTGCCCCATGCAGTACCCATTTTTTTTCTGCAGGATTATCATCAACGGCCAGTTCAAAAAGGTCGGGGCATTCATACATTCCTTTGATAAAACTTTTCTGTTCCCATTGCAGCAGGTTGGCAGAATTGTATATGGCGATTCCTCTTTCCTGCTGATCTTTATCGGGGCCGATATACAAAACCATAACCCATTTTTTTGCCGGCTCATGCCAGAAAACTTTGGGATCGCGTTCATCCATCGTTCCGTTTTTCATAACCGGTATCACGGGGGTGGGGTAGGGTTGCCAGGTTTTGCCTGCATCGTTACTGTACACGACCCGCTGGCCGCAATGCATCGCGGTATATATGGCTACAATCGTTTTTTCATTGCCTTTTTGTAATCCCGAAGTATTATTCCGGTCTACCACTGCGCTTCCCGAAAACGCGGGGCATTTATAATGGTCGGGTGTGCCTTCTAACGGGTAAATGGCCAATGGCCGGTGTTTCCAGTGCAGCAGGTTATTGCTTACGGCATGCCCCCAGTGCATATTGCCCCAGCCTTTGCCATAAGGGTTGTGCTGGTAAAAAAGATGGTATTCGCCTTTGTAATATACCAGTCCGTTCGGATCGTTCAGCCAGTTTTTTTCTGCCGTGAAATGAAATTGCGGCCGGTAAGGTTCATTATAATAAGACACATTTTTTTGGGCAAAGCCAGGAATACCCGACAATGTTGCAGCAACGGCAAAAAGAAACAGGAATGAGTGACGCATAAATTTCCTCTGGTATGTTAAGAAAATGAGTATCGAATACAGATGAAAGATAAGGCTATTTCTTTTTTCTGTTAACAGGCGTGCTGGTTTTATTCCGGTTATTTTGTAGTTCAGTTGTTATTCATTCAATATTTTCTTCGCCTGCTGCACCATAGCTTCTGCCGGGATTGTTTTTAGTTTTTCAATTGAGAATTGCTGTAAAACTTCGTCTAATTTTTTTAACGATTGTGTATCGCCTTTTGCCGTAAATGCTTTTTGCAGCAGTTTTATCTTTTCAAAATCCTGAACGCCTTCAATGAGTTTTTCAAAACGGATAGAGGTGCGTGGTCCGGGATACACCTGGTAGGTATCGCCTGCCGGCCAGCTACGGAAACGCGAATCCCTGAGCGGGTGTGCCACCCAACTGTTATATGCCCAGCGGAGATAACCGGTAAAGCCTTTTGCCGCCGCATACCAGCCAAGCCATACGTGTTCGGCAGGAGGGGAGAAGGTGAAGCCGTTGGGATAATTTTCGGTGCAGCAGGTGTAATACGTGCTGGGCTTACCCTGGGCTAAGCGTTCTTTTAATACCGCTTCGCTAAATTGCAGATTAGACGCCAGGCAATAGTCATAAATGTCTTTTTCTATTTCGGGATGATAGTTGCCCGCAAGCGCTATCTTCCACCCGGGGTCAATACTTTTAAGCAGGGCTATCACTACCTGCATATCTTTCATGGGGCGTTCATCCATAGCGATAGTGGTAATATCAAACCAGCCTTTTTGTTTTAAGTGCTGAGTGAAATCCTTCAGCATGCCTGTCCAGTGCGTGGTATATTCAACCGAGCCAATAGGCGCCTTAAGCATGGTGTCTTTGCCGGCCGCTTCATCAAAATAACGGAATGATAAAGCCCAGGGCACCATTGTATAGCAGTTGATACGTTTGTTAATGCCGCAGCCCATTACAAAAGCAACATATTTATCAAACAGGCTGTAATCGTATACCCATGATCCGTCTTTGCGTTTTGTCCATTTAATCAGGCCGGGAAAATCGTCATAGGTTTGATGTCCCCAGGGTTCGTCCATAATGCTTGCCGTAATATTTTTTTGACCTGCGCCGGCTAATAAGGTGTAATAGGGCTTCATCAGTTCAAAGTGCTTATCACTCCATAATGGCACATCGTGCACGCTTGCTATTGCGGCGGGATGTTGCCAGAGGTCCAGGTCAAATGTCCATTTTTCCGGCGGTGGTAATATGCGGTCAATTACTTTAACGGTATAATATAACGTGTAACTCTTATCTGCTTTAATGCTGATGCTTCCTTTGTAGTTTCCTGCAGCCGCTTCCTGCGGAACCTGAATGCTCAGCCATATGGGCTGAACCGTATTTGCTTTAACCGGAATGGAAGATATAATATCTATGGCATCTGCCACCAGCGAGGAATCGAAATCGCCCGGTTTGCGGTAACCGCACCCGCCGGCAAATTCATCTGTAATTACATAGCGGATAAAGCCGGCTTTGATGTTTTCTGCCGGAATAACCAGACCTTTTGAACTTTCCAGTGTACTGAGCGAAAAGCTAACCTGTTCTACAGGCTTAGTGGACCATACCAGCAATTGGGTATGCACTTTTTCTCCTTTCCATGCCGTAGCGCTCCAGTTTTGCTGAACGGTTGTAAACGGAATTTTTTCTTTGGCATACCGCATATTGCTATTGGCAAAGCTTACCGTTACCGCCTGCCGCAGGGTTTTCCAGCCTTCATCCGGCGGTGAAAGCGGAATTACCGCTTCTGTAAAATAACTGTTGCCGTTGCTGCTGTAGCTTTTATCCTGCCCAAAAAGCAGGAGGACGCAGAACGCTGCCGGTAATATCATTAACCATTTTTTCATACTTGTACATTTGAGACAGGCTAAAACTACAGGAATAAAACGAAAAGAAGCGGGGCAAACGATTGCATGATTTGGGAGGGGAAGGTATGAGGTATTGGTGAGTGGTAAGTGGTAAGGTGTAAGCGGGGAAAAGAAGTATTCAGCCCATCACCTGTAATATTCAACTGATTGCTGATAGCTCACACCTGAAACCTTACACCCATTTGTTTTTGATACCCAAAAATATGCTGTTATCTTAGAGGCTTGTATGGAGAAGAAGGTACCTACTATAAAAGAGATCGCGAAAAAGCTCAATATTTCCGTTTCAACCGTTTCAAGAGCTTTGCATAATCATCCCAGCATAGGGCTGCGTACCAAGATGCAGGTGCAGAAGCTGGCAGCGGAAATGCATTATGAGCCTAACCAAACGGCTATCCAGTTTAAGCAGGGCAAAACGTTCACGCTCGGACTTATTCTTCCCAACCTGCGCGAAGAATATTTTTCTTCTGCTATAAGCGGTGTAGAGGATACCGCTTTTAAAAGCAATTACAATGTACTGATCGGGCAATCGCACGACCTGCTGGACAGGGAACAGCAAATTGTAGAAACCATGCGTAAGCACCGGGTTGACGGGGTGCTGGTTTCTATTTCAAAACAAACGACCAGCATCGAACATTTTGAACAGTTAGACAAGTACAATATACCTGTTGTTTTTTTTGACCGGGTACCCAATGTACCCAATATTCATTCGGTATGGTGCAGTTTGTATTACAGTACAGTTGAAGCCGTAGAGTTTTTGTTCGGCAGGGGGCATCAGCGGGTAGGTTATATACAGGGGCCTTTATCTTTAAATATTAAGAACGAAAGACTGGAGGGATATTACGAAGCGCATAAAAAGAAAAAGATACCCGTCAATGAATCACTGATCGTAACTACCGATCTTTCCAAAGAAAGTACGGAGCGGGCAATAGAAAAATTATTGTCACTTAAGAACCGGCCAACGGCCATACTGGCTTTTAACGATAATGTTGCGCTGGATACTATTCAATACGCTAAAAAGAAAAAGCTGAAGATCAATAAAGATATCAGCGTGGTAAGCTATGCTAACTGGCCCATCATCAGTTATCTTGATTTTCCTCCTATAGCTTCTGTAGAACAATTTCCTTATGAGCAGGGCAGCAGGGCAACGGAATTATTATTTAAGCTACTCCATACCAAATCTCCCGAAGGCGCTTTGCCGTATGAAAATATTGTGCTGAAAAGCGAACTGATCGTGCATTGATCTTTCCCCGCCTGCCGGATGTGTCAATCGCCGGAATGATGTGCATCCTTTCCAGAATTATGTAACAGCAACGCCATATTATGGATTGAATTTTGCGTGAAATATAGTCAGCGTCCGCAGTACTATGTATATGCTGTAAAAAAACTCGTATGAAGAATCTTCTTTTTTTAGCGGGATTACTCGCTTCAGCCGGTACCAACGTGCAGCATGAACATCACATGCCTTTGTTAACGAACCGGAACCCCTGCATGCAAATAAGAATGTTAACAGAACTACGCCTTCCGCCATATCCATTTTGCCATCGGCTAAAAAATGGATGGGTTAACGCAACATTAGATGAAACAATATACGGGCATGACGCTATCTTCCCGGTGCATGCTTTTATCGCCGGCGTTAATTACGATTTGCTGTACATTAATAAAATTACCTAGCCGGCAGCACACAGTTTACGGTATATAAAACGGATAAGAAGCTGTATGATCTGTACGGCAGATATCCTATGGCTTTTGAAATTTATTTGCGTTTATACCCTGGCTTAATGAAAATGTAATCTGGCACGGTAATTATATTATTTATTGTCAATAAATAATATAATTATGGCAAAGTATTCCAAAAAAGCACAGAAAAAAGTAGCAAGCGCTATGCATGAAATGAAGGAGGGGAAATTAGTAAGCGGTAAAAGTGGGAAAAAGGTTACCAATCCTAAACAGGCTGTTGCAATAGGACTTTCGGAAGCCCGTGAAGAAGGAGCCAAAGTGCCGAAGAAGGAACCTGCCACTAAAAACGCGGCAAAGAAAAAGAAAGCCACCGGAAGTAAAACAACAAAGAAGTAAGGCAGTGTTTTATTTTCCATAGCAGGTAACAGGTAAAATCTTCGCATCTGCGGCATTTTCATTTTAGCATAATAAATAACTTTTGCGTTTGGAAGTTGATCTGTGTACGTATATAAATTACCTGCCGTTTTTTTCAGGCTGTAGTATTCAGCGGTTAAATTCAAAAAAGTGAGCTGAGCTGTTTTTCATCCCAAGGAGCCTGTCCACTCAAAATCCGTTTTTAAAATTATACCGGGAAACAGCCCCCGGAATGTCTTTTCCAGTGCTTTTGCTTTTTGAGGTAATGCAGCATCGCGGGTCAGAGCTGATTTATCATCATCTTTACCGCCCACAACAATGCGGTTGTTTTTTGTAGTGCGGCAATATAAATAAGGTATTTTGGTTTCCCAGATAAGGCAGTTCTTATGCAATAGCCCGGACCTGTTAAGCGGTTCACTAATGATGGCATCAGTGAAATGCAATTGCTGAACTGTTTTGGAAATATATTGCTGGGATTCATAGCCGCACGCAATTACCAGGTATTTGGCATAAAACTTTTTTTATCTGTTGTAGTAAGTATTACCTTATTGTTTTAAATAAAAAAACCTGCTGTTCCGGACAGCGATGACTGGTTGTTGTGCAGACCCCTGGATGTGGGATATGCGGTTATTGCATCTGTGGTGTTAAGTGTACAATATGTACAATGTATTGCCCATTAAATATAGCGATTCCTGTTCAGCAGATATATGTGCTTAGGTATGCAGGTTGCAATAGCCGCTTTTTGTCTTTTTATTCAGATAAGGCATGAATTTTAATAGTTATGCATTATGTATTAAGCGGATCGCGTATGCAAACTATATATTACTTCCTGTATTTTTTCCTGGTTACCGGGTGTGCTGTGGCGAAGCAACAAAAACTTGTGAACGGAACATTGCCGGTAAGCCAGGCAGACTCGCTTCCTGAACCATTTGCCACTAAATCGGCAATGCATTTCAGTAATGTGGTAGGATGGGGGAACTCAGAAATGCCTGCGGCGCCGGAAGGATTTATAGTAAGCCGGTATGCAAGTGGACTGCGGAACCCGCGATGGATGTATGTGTTACCCAACGGCGATGTACTGGTTGCAGAGTCCAATACGGAGCACGGACTGGTGGAGAAAGCGGGCGCTGTAATTATTGGCGCCAGTAAATCGAACGATATGCGAAAAAGCGCTAACCGCATTACCATTTTAAGGGATACAAATAAAGATGGCAAGCCTGATGTACAGGAAGTTTTTCTAAGCGGATTGAACCAGCCCTTTGGCATGCTGTTGCTAAAAAATAAATTGTATGTAGCTAATACAGATGCCCTGTGGATGTTTCCTTATGAAAAAGATGCATTGAAAATAACGGGAGAAGGGAAAAAAATAATTGATTTGCCGGCAGGGAAAAACAACCGGCACTGGACAAGAAATATTATTACCAACAGCAAAAAAGATAAAATTTATATCGCTATCGGTTCCGGCAGCAATGTGGCAGAAAATGGGCTGGAAAATGAAAAAGACAGGGCAAGGATATGGGAAATCAATCCCGATGGGTCTGAGCTTAAAGTATATGCAAGCGGGCTGCGCAACCCGGTGGGTATGGACTGGGCGCCAGGCACACAAACATTATGGACTGCAGTTAATGAAAGAGATGAATTGGGTGATGACCTGGTACCCGATTATATAACAAGTGTAAAAAGAAATGGATTTTACGGCTGGCCGTATGCTTATTTCGGACAACATATTGATCCCCGCATTGAAGCCAAAGATCAGCAGCCCGAATTGGTGAAAAAAACCATAGTGCCGGATGTGGCCCTGGGGTCTCATAGTGCATCGTTGGGACTGCTTTTTTATACCGGCAAACAATTTCCGTCAAAATACAGGAACGGTGGTTTTATTGTGCAGCATGGTTCATGGAACCGGTCGGTATTGGCTGGCTACAAAGTAATTTTTATACCTTTTGAGAACGGAAAACCAGCCGGTAAGGAAGAAGATTTTCTTACCGGCTTTATTATAGAGCCCAATGGGAAAAAAGTGCATGGCCGCCCGGTAGGTCTGGCTATGCTGCAGGATGGTTCGCTGCTGGTTACCGATGATACAAGTGATATGATATGGAGAGTGAGTGCTGAATAAAAATAAAATAGCCAAGAACCAAATAACAAAAAACAAGTAAATCCGAATGCTAAAGATCGAAACTCGAAATGAATACAGAATCTGAAGCAGCGGCCGGTACCCGATGCAAGAAGGTTCAGACCACAGCAGGAGATGCAAAGCGTCAAATCACAAAACACAAGAAGCAAAAAAAATCAAATAGCAAATTTCAATCCGAACCGGAATTTCGAAAGAGGCTCTCAGCAATCGGCTATGATTTGTCACCAGGAAGGAGTATTCATCCTATCATTTGTATTTATTTTTTGCTGATAGCTGAACGCTGACAGCCGATAGCTCATACCTGAAAATTTAATCTCAAATCAGTCCAAAGTCTGTAATGCCATTATCATTCCCTTCACCTCCTCTGTATCCAGTTCAGTAGTTTGCAGGCTTTCGTTCATGGAAGCGTTGAAATATTCCATTTTTGAGTTAGCTGCTTTTCTTGCCGAGGAATGAAATTCTATAGCCCCTGTTTGCCGGGCTAAAGCAACAATATTTTCTGATCTTACCCCCGAACCCGGCATAATGATGATGCGTTCATTGGCCTGCCGTACAAGATGCGCGATGGTTTCCGCGCCTTCCGGCGCTGTGGGTTTCAGTCCGCTGGTAAGGATTCTTTCACATCCGCAGATTATTATATCTTCCAGCGCTTCAAAAGGATTGGCTACCCGGTCAAATGCCCGGTGAAAAGTAACACCAAGCGGGTAAGCGGCCTCCGCTAATATGGCGGTGTGCTTTTTATCAATGCTTCCATCGGCCTGTAATAAACCAATTACCACACCATCGCAGCCCAGCGCTTTACAAAGCAATACATCTCTTTTCATGATCTCAAATTCCTCGTTGCTGTATAAAAAATCTCCGCCACGCGGGCGAATGATAGGATAAAGCAGGAGCGATGATTTTTCCCTGGCGGTTTTAATCATGCCATAGCCGGGAGTGGTACCGCCTTCTGCCGGGTTATCGCATAGCTCAATGCGGTGTGCGCCCGACCGTTCCGCCAGCAAAACAGCATTTATAGTAAAAGCGATTACTTCGAGTGTATACATCATCATGGGAATTGTGCATGGAAACAGGCAGGGCAACCTTGCTGCTTGTACCGTGCTTTTGAGCCCGAAAGATAGTAAATCCTCCGCTGACCCATAGTTTCGCAAAGCAAACGATTGTGCTAATTTCAAGATAATGCTTTTTATTCACACAAATTGGGGATATTAGCGTTTAACAATTCATTCATTTAATTTTCACTTTATGACATCCAACCGAAGAAGCTTTTTACGTAACGTTACTTTAAGCACAGGGGCGATTGCGGCCGGGTTACCGGTACTGGGGAAAGACCTTTCAGCCGGTAAAGATGTATTATCGGCTTACGCAGGCAAAGCCGGGTTTAATATGTGCGGTTACGCAGCACCTAAAATAGATAAAGTACGCATTGGTATTATCGGGTTGGGAAACCGGGGTTCCGGAGCCGTTGGCCGCTTATCTTTTATTGAAGGCGCTGAAATTGTTGCCCTGTGCGACAATCGCCCCGAAAGAATTCCGCTGGCACAAAAAACGATTACGGATAAAGGCTTGCCCAAAGCTAAAGAATATACGGGGGAAGAAGGCTGGAAAGCATTGTGCGAAAGCGGGGATATTGATTTTGTGTATATCTGCACGCCCTGGCAACTGCATACGCCAATGGCGGTATATGCCATGAAGAACGGAAAACATGCTGCATCTGAGGTACCCATTGCCGTTACGGTTGATGAATGCTGGCAGTTAGTGGAAACATCGGAAAAAACAAAGAAGCATTGCATGATGCTGGAAAACACCTGCTATGATTTTTTTGAGCTGCTTACTTTAAATATGGCGCGCAATGGCTTGTTTGGTGAACTGATACATGCCGAAGGCGCATATATACATGACTTGCTGGACTCCAATTTCGGAAAAACCAGTTATTCCAAAATGTGGCGTTTACGGGAAAATGAATTCCGGAACGGCAACCTGTATCCTACACACGGATTAGGACCCATTGCACAGTGCCTGGATATTAACCGGGGTGATAAGATGGATCATATGGTTTCCATGTCATCGAACGACTTTATGATGGGTGCAACAGCGAAGGAAAAAGCGGCGGAAGATCCTGCGCTTTATAACGAATTTGTGGGTAAGTCTTATCGTGGTAATATGAACACCAGTATCATCCGAACATATAAAGGGAAAACCATTATGCTGCAGCATGATGTTACTTCACCCCGGCCCTATTCGCGCCTTCACTTAATAAGCGGTACGAAGGGTGTTGCGCAAAAATATCCCGAACCGGAAAGAATTGCTTTCGGGCATGAGTGGATCAAACCGGAAGAACTGAAAGCATTATACGATAAATATACGCCTGAAATTGTGCGGCATGTGGGCGATATTGCCAAAAAAGTAGGCGGACACGGAGGCATGGACTTTATGATGGACTGGCGTACCATTGATTGTTTACGCAATGGCCTGCCGTTGGATCAGGATGTATATGATGGCGTTCTGTGGAGCGTTATAGGGCCGCTTAGTGAACAATCGGTAGCCAAAAATTCAAAAACGGTAAACGTACCCGACTTCAGCAGGGGTAACTGGAAAACCAATAAACCCGTAAACCTTACCCTGGAAGGAGGAGGTAATACTACGGTAAGAGAAGTGAAAAAAGGATAGGGAAGAATTACAACAATTCGAAAACATTCCTGATTGATAAACCACCCGTTATTTGGCGCCGTAAAGGCGCCTTTTTTGATCCCTGCTGAGAAATGTTTTTACAAATTGATCATCCGTTAACGCTTCATGGCACCGGTATATCCTGTCCGTTTCTTCCAACTGACCCGCCGATAGCTGCTCTCCGGCATTGAGGCACCATAACCCTTCCAATAGTCCCTGGCGCCGCAATACTTCGTGAATGCCGGGTATGCATCCGTGAAAGGAATGAGCGGCATCAAAAATTACGGCATTCATATCTGTAATGCTAACGCCTTTGGCTAACAGGTCTGCCATGCCGGTATAATTATTTTGGATGCATTGTTTAACTTCCTCCAGCAACGCTACAGCCTTACTGGTCCAAACAGACCAATGTCCCAGCAAGCCACCCACAAATTGTTTTTCAACCTGCTGTTCGTTTACTATAAAGCGGAAAGGGGTGAGCAGGTCGGCTACAATATTATCATCATTGCCGGTATACAGGGCAATTGCGCGGCCCCTGCCCGATTCGGCAATTGCCCGCACCGTATCCAGCGTTTGATACCGGTTAAAAGCCGCCACTTTTACGGCATAGGCATTGGGTATTTCCGCAAATGCGCGCCAGAACGAATAGCTCAACATTCGCCCGCCTACTGCAGGCTGAAGATAAAAGCCAAATAGCGGTATCACTTCGGCTATGGCATATAATCGTTTCATGAGTTCCGCTTCTGAATACTGTTGCAATCCGCCCATGCTAACGAGTCCAAGATGATAGCCATATTGCACCGCCAGCCGGGCCTCTTTTATTGCCTGTTCGGTTGGTCCGCAAATGCCGGCTACTTTTATAACCGGGTAGTGAAGCTTTGCTTTTTCAATTTCTTCCGCGGCCAATTTAAATACTGTTTCCAGCAGGTTGATTGCCGGGTTACGTATTTCAAACTGCGTGGTATGCACGCCAACGGCCACCCCACCGGCCCCTGCCGCCAGGTAATACCGCGTAAGCAGGCGTTGCCGTTCTTCATCAATGGAAATATCCTGCCGCAATGCAAGCGGGTGAGCGGGAATAACGGTTCCTTCCTGCAACAGCCTGTTGATATCTGCCGGTAATGAGGGGTAAGTTGCCATGCTATTAAAATTTTCCTTTTCGTTCCTGGTAATGGGTAGGTTTGCTGATCGTTTTTCCACCCTGCTTTAACCATTCCGCCTGCAGCTTCATCATTTGCATAAGGGATACTTTTGGATATCCAAATAAGCAACAGGCTTCAGCCGCATTGCTTAGTAAAGCGGTTGGCTGCGCTTCATTTACAAACACAGGAGTTTGGTTAAACATTTTTCCAAACTCCCCGGCTGCCCATCTTACTGAAATAGTCTCAGGTCCTGTTATGTTTACCGTTTTGGCCGGCGTTTCGCAATACAGCAGCGCTCTTATAGCCATTTCATTAGCATCACCCTGCCATATAGCGTTGATATGCCCCATGCTTAGATCAATGGCCTTATTTTCCATTACGCAACGGGCAATTTCCAGTAGCACACCATAGCTTACATCATTGGCATAGTTAAGCCGGTAAATGAAGAGGGGCGTATTATGCTTTGATGACTGGTACTGGAACAACCGTTCCCTGCCGAGGCACGACTGGGCGTATTCCCCAACCGGTTCGGGAGCTGTTTGCTCCGTTGCTCCGCCCGATGATACGGGCACAAGGGGATACACATTACCGGTTGAAAAAACCACGATACGGGAAGCTGTATACTTTTCGGCTACCCGTCCGGGTAAGTAGGCGTTCATAGCCCATGTGGCATATTCTTTTCCCGTGGTGCCAAACTTGGTACCCGCCAGGTACAGCACATTTTCGGCAGGCGGTAACGCCTGCAACTGATCATCTTCCAGCAGGTCGGCATTCAGGGTCATAACACCGGCTTTCTCCAGGTCTTGCTGTACGCCGGGTTCGGAAAAACGGGAAACGGCTGTTACCTTTTTTGAAATGCCTGCTTTGTTAATGGCTTGCCGCGCAAGTTTTGCCAGTGCCGGCCCCATTTTACCTCCTGCACCCAGTATCATAATATCGCCCTGTATTTTGATAATATCTTCTGCCAGTACCGCTGAGGGCTGCAGCAGTTGCTGATATGCGGTTTCTATAGTTGTCATGTTGCTTTTTTTCCGGGAAACTGTTCATTAACCGGCTAAAGCAAAATACGTTCTTTTGATGAAACGGTGATTATTTCCCCAGAAAGTAAAACCAGCTTAAAAAAGCAACAAACAGCATAACAAACAGGAACGTCCATATACCACCATTGCCGTCATTGTTTTTTTCCCAGGTAAGAACCTGCGATGGTTCACGGGGAAAAGTTTTTTTCATCAGGCCTAAAAAATCATAAAAGGCGTCCCGGATATTATCGTTGGTGGCTGCGCCATGTTCGGGCTTTGTTGCTTCAATATTAATAATGGTGCTGTCTTTCGAGTCTTGAATAAGTTTTACGGATATAATTACTACGCAAAATGATTTAATCCACCCAAAAAGGAATGCATTTGCCGATATATTTTTGTAGTACGATTCGGAATAATGCTTGCCTTTATCTAATAACCCGCCTATAGTGTCTTTCACCGTTTCCAGTTCGCGGTCTACCTTCAGCACTGTTTTAATACCGGATATATCTGTTTTTTCCTTCATCTCACTGTGCGGTTAATAATACATAATAACGCAATCTTCTTGCCATAATAGCATTCAGACAGGGCAGTAGGGGAGATGTTAACAATTTGAATGGAAATGTTAATACCATTATATTTACGGGAGGTTAATTTAACGCAAAGGGAAGGTTTGGGGCTTTGCAGTAGTCAGGTGTCTGCGATCAGCAGACAGGGTTAGTCAACCACCGGAATGGTTTCTGCGTTTTTATTCAGCTCCAAAACAATTACGGAGCAGTCTTCATCGGGCATTGTAGCCGGTAGTATAATCTTAATATTTTTCTCATCCTGTGTGAACTGTACCGGTTGCCCTTTCAGGAACCAGGCTTTATTGACCATCATATTTTGTAAAGCCGGGAGCGATAGTTCGTTGTTTTCCGCGCTGAACACATGCAGGTAAATTTTATTAGCCTTTCGTGTTGTTGCAAAATTTTTATTGGGTTTGTATGGGCCGCCTTTTGTATTGTAAACAGATTCGCCATAAAGCTTCAGCCAATCCCCCATTTCTTTTAAACGGATTACCTGCCTGTATTCAATACGGCCATCCGGCATGGCCCCTACGTTAAAAAGCAGGTTACCATTACCCGCCGCGGTTTGTACCAGTGTTTGGATACATTCTTTTTTTGATTTCATTTTGTCGTTGGGTTTCCATGCCCACTGACTGCAAATGGTAATGCAGCTTTCCCATGGGTCTTTCATATTCAAAGCGCCTATATACTGTTCGGGAGTGGCATAGTCGCCCACTGTTGCTGAATCCATTACTTTGTGCGACCCTTTGCCTAACCGGTTATTGATAATTACATTGGGATCCAGTTTTTTAACGTGTTCATAAATCTCAACGCCATATTCCTTTGTCCAGGGCTTTTCCCAGTTGCCATCAAACCAAAGCATATAGGGATGGTAATTAGTGATCAGCTCTTTCAATTGATTTTTCATAGTAGCTACAAACTTGTTCATATCTGCTTTGGGATCAGGAATGGTATCACCGGCAATATTATGATTGGGATAATTGGCGTCATGCCAGTCTAATATGGTGAAGTAGATGCAAAACGCTATGCCTTGTTGCTTACAGGCTTTCGCTAATTCCCCTACAATATCTCTTTTGAATGGTGAATGCATAATATTGTACTCCGAGTAAGCGGTTGGCCACAAACAAAAGCCATCGTGATGCTTTGCTGTTATGGTAAGATATTTTACACCCGCGTTCTTAGCTGCTTTTACCCATGCGGCTGCATTAAACAATACAGGGTTAAATTCTTTATACAGGTTATCGTAATCCTTTGCCGGAACCTCGTGGCCTCTTGACCAGCCAATTTCTGTGCCGCGCAGGCTTACAGGTCCCCAATGAATAAACAAACCGAAACGCTTATCCATAAAACCATCTAATATTTTTTGATCAGTAGCGGCCGCCGGATCAACTACGGTTTTGGTTTGCGCCAGTAAGCTAAGCCCGGCACATAATAAAACACATGTGGCAATAATTAGTTTTTTCATTATGCAATACTTCGGTTAATTATTCATAACAAACTTAAAGATAATTATATTGGTACAGGGCTTTGGTAAAACAATTTAATAGCAACTCTTTGCATAAGCCCGACAATTGATTGCTGTTTAAAAAATCAATATATAATGTTATCCATCTTCCTTATATTAGGCGTTCATAAAAAACACTGATATTATGGCAGCATCATTTAAAACAGGCGATCATGTGAGCTGGAATTCAGAAGCAGGTCATGTGTCTGGCACGATCATTAAAGTGCATACCGCTGATTTTATATACAAAGGGTATACGCATCATGCAACAAAGGAAGACCCGCAGTATGAGATTAAAAGCGACAAAAGTGATCATATTGCGGCGCATAAGGGTTCGGCGTTGCGGAAAACAGGAAAAGCCTGATGGTGGCAAGCCGGCTTCAGGCAGGGTTTTGTAGTGCCAATTGAAAAACAATGCCTGGTGTAAGAGCTACACCGGGCATTGTTAGGGGAATTGTAAACCCTTACTGTTTATAAGCGTTTACAACATAATTTATTTAGTAATCCGGGTTTTGTTCAAGAACGGGCTGATTGCGGTCAATTTCCGTTTGGGGAATCGGCCAAAACTCATACTTGTTCTCATATTTTATTTGAATGTTTGGCGCCAATGGGTTTGGCGCAAATCCGCTTAATGTTTGTGTGGCGATGCCCCATCTTCTCAAATCAAAATAGCGCAGCCCTTCCAGAGGAAACTCCACTCTTCTTTCATGCCTGATAGCGGCTCTCATCTGCTCTTTTGTAAGACCGGCAGGCAATGCGGGCATGTTAACACCCGGTCTGTCTCTAACTTCGTTTATCTGTGTATAAACAGAAGCATCGGGGCCTACGGCTTCGTTTTGTGCTTCTGCATACATGAGCTTAATGTCGGCATAGCGCAACAACACAAAGTCGTTATCTCCTTTTACACCATAATCGGGATTTTTTAGCCCCGCAGTAAGCCATTTTTTAGGTAAATAAAAACCCACAATCCAGTCCTGTCCGCCTCCGGGAGTAGCTACGGCAGGATTGCTAAAAGGCCATCCTTTATCAGGTCCGTCACCCGGAAAAAACCAGGTCATTGACTTTCTTGGATCGCCGGTTTCATATTCATCAATCAGGTTCTGCGTTCCCTGGTACCCACCCCAGGTTTGCATGGTTACATTTAATGCGGCATCTGCATGTTCAATGTTGGGGAGTTGAAACTTTACAGAGAACATGATCTCCTGGCTGACGTTTTGCCCTGCTTTGTAAAAGTTCGCTGCATAATCAGGGTTCAGTGAATACTGGTTGCCATCAATAATCTGCTTGGCCAATGCGGCAGCTTCCGGATATTTTTTTTCAAAAAGCAAGGCCCTTACTTTGTATCCCTGCGCCGTAGTTTTAACAGCATGTCCAGAACCGTATGCATCATCCGGCAAAGCTGCAATGGCTGCATCCAGGTCCTGGTTTACAAAGGCTAATACATCGGCCCTGGCAGACTTAGCCATCGGTGTTTTAAAATCGGCTTTAAAGGGGTCGTCTTTAACAATTGGTACGTTTCCATACAATTGCGCCAGCCAGAAATAATTAAAGGCTCTCAGAAAATAGGCTTCTCCCTTGTACTTTGCCAGTTTATCGCCGGTAAGTACTTTATCTACATTAGCCAAAAAGGAATTAATAGCGGCAATGGCTTTAAAATTGTTTTCATAATAGCTCCGCACGTAAGCGCCTGTATTGGGCGTAATGCCGGAGCTTGTGGCATCATAGCCCCCGCCATAATTATGCTTGCCAAAAACATCGTCTGTATACGTATCCCAGCCCATTACTTCATATTGAGAGTTAGCCCAGTTACCGCCACCTGCGTATAAAAAATTATACAGGCCGGTTAATGCAAGGTCGGCATCGGCTTCTGATTTCCAGAAAATAGTGGTAGATAAACGATCGGGGGGAGATACATCGAGAAGACCCTTGGTGCAGGATGCAAACAGCATAAGGGTTGCAATGCCTGTAAAGAATATGTTTCTTTGATATTTTTTCATATCAATGTAGTTTAAATTTAAAAGTTAGAATTGAACAGTTGCTCCAAAAGTAAATGTTCGTAATTGCGGGTAGGTTACGTAGTTGCCATCGCTTGTCCGTTCAGGGTCAATTCCCGGGAATTTACTTACGGTAAGCACGTTATCCGCCGCAAAATAAACCCTCAGTAATTTTGCACCTGCTTTGCTTATTATATTGGCAGGAAGCGTGTAACCCAACTGAATATTCTTTAAACGCATAAATGAAGCGTCTTTCAGGAAATAGGTAGAGCTGTAGTTTTGAACAGGCGCGTATCCGTCTGCCGAATATATTTTTGGCATGGTGGTAGAAGGGTTAGTGGGCGTCCACCTGTTTCTCCAGTCAGTAGTTGGCACAGAGCCCTGGCGAAATGGTTCCGCGCCCCATCCGGTTACGTATATTTTCTGTCCCTGCGATCCGTATAATTGGGCATTAAAATCAAAGCCCTTCCATTCCGCGCCCAGGTTTATGGTATACTGGTAAGCGGGATATTTTCCACCCACATAGGTACGGTCTTTATCATCTACTTTTCCATCTCCATTAACATCTTTAATTTTCAAATCGCCGGGGCTGGGTGTAACCGGTTGTGCGGGAGATTTATCAATCTCATCCTGGCTTTGAAAAATGCCATCCCATACATACATATAATATGCATCTAATGGGTGTCCTTCTTCCCGTATGGTTCTGCCGCCAATTTCAGTTTTGCCATATTGTTCCAGTATGTTTTTATAGGTTTGAAAGTTGGCTCCTGCATAGTAGGAGAATGCGTTTCCGATTTTATCGCGGTATTGCGCGGAAAACTCAAATCCTTTATTTCTTACGGCGCCGTTATTAATAACAGGAGCGTTTAACCCTAACCATAGCGGAACCTGTGAGCTTCTGAGAATATCAAATGTGTATTTATTAAACCAGTCAACGGTAAAGGAAAACTTGTTTTTTAATGCGGCCAAATCAATCCCTATATCAAATACACGGGTAGTTTCCCATGTAAGCGCGGGATCTACCAGGCTTCCTGCTGAATAACCGGGTGTTACAGAACCACCGAATGCATAGTCCCTGTTGCTTAACGTTGGCTGATAAGGATAAGTACCGATATTCTGGTTACCGAGTTGTCCCCATGATCCCCTGATCTTTAAATCATCCAGCCACGATGCGCTTTGCAGAAAGGATTCGTTTGAAATGCGCCATGCACCGGAAAAGGAATAGAATAGGCCCCACCGGGTATCTTTAGGCAATCGTGAAGTGCCATCATAACGCATACTGGTTCCAAACAGGTATTTGTCCTGGAAATCATAGTTGGCTGTACCATAGAAAGAACGTATTGCCCATTGAGAAGAAGAGCCTCTATTTGTCATGCCTGCCGAGGGTCCTGCATCTAATTCCCGCAAAAGATTGGTAGTAAACTGGCCCCTCCATGCATCAATATTGCTGCCTTCATTATGCTCCTGCTGAAATCCTCCAATTGCAGAAACAGTATGATCACCGAGCGATTTTCTAAAGTTTAGCTGGCTGTAATATACCGTGTAAATATTATCGCTTCTGCCAACAGTAAGTCCGGGTGTACCTACATCTAACAGCCCGGCAGAAGTCATATCATTGTAATAGTAGGTTTGCACTACCGGTCTGAAATCATTGTATTTACTGGTTCCGTAATTCGCTCCGGCCTTTGTTTCCCATTTCAGTGATTTTAAAACTTCAACGTCAAGGGAAAGATTACCTTGCAAATAATAGTCATCCGTTCTTGTTCTTACATCTTCCCCAACAATGGCTACCGTATTTTTATTTCCTGACTCGTTAGAGTATGCTTTTTTTATCCATTTGCCATCGGCGGATTGTGGCGGATACAATGGCGATTGCGCCAGGGTAGATAAAAACATGTCTCCGGCTCCCTGCGGGGGATTAAGCCTGTTACCGTACCGCATCTGCACATTGGTGCCAATAGTTACTCTTTTGTGTACTTTGGATGATAAGCCAAGATCCATCGTGTATTTCTTGTAGCTAAATCCAATCATTGTACCAGGCTGATGGGTATAGCCAATACCCAGGTTATAGTTAGTATTGTCTTTACCGCCGCTAAGATTTAAATAGTGATTTTGGGTATGCGCCGGTTGAAACAAATCATCCAGCCAGTTATGGTTTGGATATTTAACCCTGTCCGTAGCATTTTTATATAAATCAATCTGCGCCTGGGTGTAAATGGACTGCCGGCCGGAATTAGTATTGGCTTCATTTGACAGCTCCATATATTCAGCCGAATTGTGTATGGTTTTTGGAATGCTCGTAGGATTGGATATTCCCAGGTTATAATTGTACTGGAGAGAGAATCCCCCGCTCTTTCCTTTTTTTGTTTTTATTACAATTACACCGTTTGCACCTCTTGAACCATAGATTGCCGCTGAAGCCGCATCTTTCAGCAGGCTGATGGATTCAATATCATTCGGGTTCAATACCGTTAAGCTTCCCGGTAACCCATCAACAATTATCAATGGATCATTACCCGCTCCGCTAAAAGTAGATACCCCCCTGATCCGGAGGCTCACTCCTTCATTTCCCGGTTCGCCGGAACCCTGTATTACCTGTAAGCCGGGCAATTGCCCCTGTAGTAATGCTGCCGGATTGGTAGCTACCCGTTTATTTAATTCTTCACCGGAAACAGTTGCTACTGCACTGGTTAGTTTACGTCTGCTTTGCGTACCATAGCCTACCACCACCACATCTGTAAGCTGGGCTGAATTGACGAGTAAAATCACGTTAATTACATTACGTTTGTTTACCTGCACGCTTTGCGTTACAAAACCAACATAACTGAAACTGAGGGTCGCGTTTTCATCAACAGTTATGCTATAATCTCCGTTTTCATCGGTAGTAGTGCCAATGCCAGTGCCTGCGGAAACGCTTACATTAAATAATGGGTTACCATCATTGTCTGTAACCCTTCCTTTTACACTAATAATGCCCTGAGCAAGATCATCTCCTTTTATTGCAATCAGGTTATCATTTATGCGGCTATAGGTTAAGCCTGTTCTGGAAAATATCAGCTTAAGGATGGCTTCAACCGGGATGTCTTTTGCTTTTAGCGTAACGGTAAGGTCATCCGACAATACCTGGTTGCTGAAAGCAAACCGGTAGTCCGATTTTCTTTCAATAATTTTCAGCGCCTGGCTAAGCTTTGTTTTTTTGAAATCCACCGATATCGTCTCCTGCGAAAAGGTCCTGGCCGAAGCATGCAGGGTCATAATCAAAATCATTAAAACAGTTAGCTTCATAAGCACAATTGTTTTGAGCCATCTTCTCATGGAAGGATGGTTAATGAAACGGGATCTTTTTTTCATACTTTTGTTCTGGTTTTTTTGTTATAAAATGAGGAGGCAGGACTGTTTTCAGAATATCCGGCCCCCATTTTGCAATCGGGGAGAAATGGCTCGTACCCATTTCTCCTTTTTTATCTGGAAATCGTTATTTGCCCTCCTTCGGTTTTATAAGTGAAATGATAAGAATACTGCAGCGCTTTTAGCACCTGTTCAATGCTTTCTTTTTCAAAAGTGGCGGTAAAGCTGTACCGGCCTACTTCCGCATCTGTAATGTGTATTTCCACATTATACCATCGTTCTAACTTTTCTTTTAATGCTTCAAAATTTTCGTTTACGATCTCCAGCCGGTTTTGGGACCAGGCTGTTTCAATTACCAGGCTATCTTTATTATATGACAAAGGCAGGACTTTTGTTTCATTGGCCACTGCGTGCAACATTTGAGCGGGTTCTTTTGCCACCGCGCCTGCATAATGAATAAGTAGTTTATGATTGGGAGAGAGTACGGTTGTTTTTGAGTTGTTCCTGTTAAGCACTTCCACTTTACCACGCAGCAGCGAAACCTCATTGGTAATATCGCCCGCATAAGCTTTAACATTAAATAATGTACCTAATACTTTAACATCGTAGCTATCAACATGTACAATAAAAGGGAGCGATTCATTGTGCTGAACATCAAACAAAGCCTCTCCGCTTAAGAATACGTTCCGGTTTTTTTGGGCAAATTCAGGATCAATGCGCAAAGTGGAGCCGGCATTCAGGTGCAGCAGGGTGCCATCCGGCAGTGTTACAAGTTTTCGTTCTCCTTTTGCAGATGTAAACTCCAGCAGGGTAGCAGGTTTGTTATTACTGTTGTTTGCCGTTGCACCTGCCATTATGCTCCGGGAAGTATTGTTTTGCTTCCAGAATATCGCACTCAAAATAATTGCAGTAACTGCCGCTGCCGCCGCTGCATAATAGCGGAGTTGTTTAAGCAGCCGTTTGCCCCGTAATAAGGGGCTCATATACTGATGAGATTGCGTTAGGTGGTTATTGGGGGAATGCTCCTGATTGGTTACAGCACTTAATCCGAAAATCAACTCCCTGGCTTCCATTATTTTCTCGGCTTCACCGGGATGGTTAAGTATATAATCTTCCCAATAGCGTATATCCTCCTTGTTTTTCAGGAAACAGTAGTTGTAAAAAGAATCATTAATAACAAGTTCTTCTACTGAGGGATGCGATGACATGCGTATCTTTTTAAGGATAGACGGAGTGCCCCTAAAAGTTTACCAACTTTTTTTAAATATAATTGTAAATACTATTGCCGGCCAGCAAAGGAAGCAGGCTAAGCAGGGCTGACAGCCGTACAGATGGGGAAGCTTTGTTCAATTCAGCACGAAGTATTTTAACGCCTTCAAACAGGTTGTTGTAGACAGTTCTTCGGGAAAGACCTGTTTGCGCCATAATTTGTTCCGTGCTTAATCCTTTATAAAATTTAAGATCAATAACCTTACGGCAGCGGGCCGGGAGTTTGTGATAGGCTGCTCTTATTTTGTCTATTAACTCCGTATTAGCCTGTGCCAGTTCGAGTGTTTCCTGCACAGAGGGTATGACCGGCTCATCAATAATATTTTCCGTAGGAATAAACCGGTTTTTCCCGGTTTTACGATAGTGGTCAATAAGTTTTCTTTTAAACGCTACAGCTAAATAAGCCTGTGGATTAATGATGGATGAAGGATTAATATTTTTTTCAAGCAGGTCCAAAAAAAACTGATTAATAAGATCGTTTATTTCATCCTGTTTATATCCCAGTTTAAGCCCCATATTCATAAGATGAATGCGAAACGATTCGTACCAGTATTGTACTTCCTCAGCTATATCCCTGGAAATAATCACAGCAGTTAATTGGTTTAACAGATTTGTAGCAAAGCTAAAGATAATTCTGCTGACTTATATTTTTAGTATATATAATAAGTGCCGCCGGCTGGTTGGAGAAAGTAACCAGGACAGCCGCTTGCGCTTTCAAATTTTATTGACTCCATTCCACAACTGCCACCACCGGCAAATGATCGGAAGCGTAGCGTTCGGGTATTACTTCATGAGAAACTGCGGTTAACGTACTGTTTTTGCTAAAGGCTATAAAGTCAATAGTTTTATCGGGGTTAATAACCGGGATGGTAAAGCCGCAATCATCGCAGGTGCGTGTAAATTGCTGATCTAATAAATGAATGGCATTTGAGCCGGGTACGTCATTAAAATCGCCTGCTACAATAAACGGGTGTGGAGCAGATATGGCTAAACGGTTAATTTCTTTTACCTGTATAACGCGGTTCGTGTCGGTACGTAAAGCATCTAAGTGGGTGGTTCCAAATTGAATTTTAATACCGCCGGGTAAGGTTACCAATGCTGTAGCCAGTACCCTGGGTTCGCCTTTGGTTTCGGCAACCGTGGGGAGGCGATGGACTTTTTCCTCCGACAAAGGGTATTTTGATAGTATAGCCACACCATAATCGCCCCCGTCATGATCTATAGCCTTGCCAAAAAAAACATGCATATTGAGTTTTTCCGCTAAAAGCGCGGCTTCATCAATTTTGCCCGAACGGTTAATGTTCACATCAATTTCCTGTAGTGCAACGAGGTCGGGGTTTTGTTGCTGAATAACTTTCGCTACCGCATCCACGTCAATAAACCCCGGTTTGGAGGGCGGGTTGCAGTGGTGCACGTTATATGCCATGATGCGCAGGGTAGCGTTGGTTTTACCTGTTGCGGTATTGGATATTTTTGGGGCGCAACCGGCTGTTGCCAGTACAAAGCAAATAAGGGGTATGGATAGTATGATTTTCATTTGCACATACATTTTTGAAGAAGATATGGGGGTTCTGCTGGCTAAGGAGTTAATAAAACCGGTAGGGTTTGCCCTAACGCAAGCCTTACCGGTTTTGTAATTATTAATAAGCGTCATTTAGCGCAAATACCGGCTTTCTGTACATCCATTGACCGCCTGTAAAGTCGGGGAATTCTACGGTTTGATTTCCCAGCTCAATAGAGCTTTCGCTTAGCGGTGTAATAGCACTCCACGCGGCGGCATCGTACACATCCATAGGGGTTGGGGTTTTTCGTTTAATGGATTCTACCAGCGCATGAATTACAAAAAAATCCATACCGCCATGTCCGGCGTCTGCGGTTTCTTTACTCCACCTGGCCCATAAAGGATGGTCATATTTATCTAACCAGGCTTTGGCGTCATCCCATGCGTGGGGCTTGGCCGATTTACCTTCTATATACATGCCATTGTTTACATCCATCCATAGTCCCTGTGTACCCTGCACCCTAAAGCCAAGCGAGTAGGGTCTTGGCAAATTGGTATCCAGCTGCAGCAAAATGGTTTCACCATTGGCACAGCCAATATGCGTGGTAACCACATCGCCTAATTTGAACTTTACTTTTGCATTGGGATGGTTTTCGCCGCCGTTCTTTACAATATAGTTATGTAAACCCCTTGCCTTGGAAGAGAAGGAGCTTAAAGTAGTAAACCGGTTCCCCCTGTTGATGTTAATGTAATGGGCTATGGGGCCAATGCCATGCGTGGGGTACAGGTCGCCGTTGCGGTGAACGCCATGCTCCGTTCTCCAGTGCGCTTCAGAAAAAGCTTTTTCACCAAATTCAACGCCATGCCCGTAAGCATGAACGCCATCGTTGAATTTTACTTCACGTAAATCGTGCTGGTATCCGCCCTGCAGGTGAATCATTTCGCCCAGTAACCCCTGGCGTACCATATTTAATACAGCCATTACATCGCGGCGATAGCAAACGTTTTCCATCATCATAACGTTTGCATTATATTTTTCGGCGGCTTTTACCACGTCCCAGTGATCCTGTAATGTAATACCCAGCACAACTTCCGTACCCACATATTTAACACCGGCTTCCAATGAACCAATGATCATAGGCTTGTGCCATTCCCATGGCGTTGCAATTACAATGCCGTCTACCTTTTCTTTTTCCAGCATCTTTTTCCAGGCATAATTATCGCCGGTATAAATAACGGGCATTTTTTTGCCGGCTTTGGTAATCATTTCCTTTGCCGGCTTCAGCATGCGCTCATCTATGTCGCAAATAGCAACCAGGTCCACATCATTCCTTCTTAACAGCAGGTCAAGATGGTTTTGCCCCCTTAATCCTACTCCAATGATTGCCATTTTTACTTTTGGGTCAGCGCTTTTTCTGCCGGCAAATAGAGTAGCGGTTGGTAATACGGTAAGGGAGGCGGCTACCAGTCCCGCATTTTTTACAAATTCTTTCCTGTTCATATAGCTGCTGTTTTAAGATGATTTTAAATATGAAATTAAGATAATAAACTATCAGATATATGTGCAAACGGTTGCGCAAGATGCGCGTTGCCCCGTTAACAGGTATCGGTTTTTGATAAAATAGTTTGAACAGGACATTGAATAATACAGATTGATAATGATGCTAAATCTTAGGGTAATGCATCCAGGTCAATGGCGGGTTGTTGCCGGGTAGCGGGTTTTGTAAAACCGGAGCCGGGTGAAACCTTATCATTAAAAAAGCCACCCATTCGCAAAAAGAATTTTCCATTTTCTACTCCGCCTGCATAATCCTGCCGCTGTTTATTTTTGCCCGTGGCGTCAACGGAAAATGTAAAGGCTGTTACTTCCGTCCAGGTTCCGTTTGCTAACCGTATCCATTGATTGCTCCAGTACGCTTTTCTTTCCCGGTAACCTTCATTGGGATTGAAATTTTCAAGGAAACCATGAAACCGGGTAAGGAAGGTATGGGTGTTGGGTCTTTTCCAGGAGGCTACCAATTTCCAGTTGCCGGCCTCCGGTGCAAAAAACCAGGATGTGTAAATGGTATTACCTTCCCCGTCCGGTTTTCCGTGGGTTAAAAATTTATAGGTAGTGCCGGCTTTCCAGTTAAAGACCAGGTAACTTTGTCCGCCTGTACCTTCACCACCAAAGCCCTGAGCAATCACATGTTCTCCTTTCCTCACAAGTATTGTTTTGCCTGAATCAGCATCCCAAACAGAAAAAAGAACCCTTCTTTCTGTTGGGGAGTTTACCTGTATACCCATATACCCTTCTCCAAAACCATTCGCCATAAAATAGGTACTCATTTTATCTTCTCCTTCGGGAACGGTTAACTCGCTGTAAAAATATTCCTTATCGCCATGGGGGATCGTATAATTCAAATGGCAGGAGGGTCCTCTTCTTGACCAGTAAAAATTTTCAGGATCATTGGCAAAAACAACGCCACCGGTTGTTGCGGAACCGCCGATGAGGATATCGGAAACATCGGCAAAGTATGTTCCTGTTTTGCTTATGCCCTGCAAATCAACCTTTATATAACCGGGTTTTGAAATGGCTACTGTTCCTGCAAACCAGGTTTTATTTTCACTACCGGTAAGGCGCACACTAAAATCTGTTCCGTTAAGCGAAACTTTTATGGCGCTGTTGCCAGAAATGGCTTTGGCTTTGAGGGCCACCTGCAAATGGCCTGTTTTTTCCAGCCTGAAAAAAATGCTGATTACGCTCCCGGTGTCAGCCCATTTGCTCAACCCGTTTTTGGTAATTTCGGCAGAACCTCCCGATGCCATTTGAGTAATGTATCCATTTCCTGCCAGTGGTATGGCAATAGTTGTTTCGGGAAATGACTGCGGTGGTAGCGGGATGGTATTCCCTGTTTGGTAACACAGCAGCGCTACAAAAATTACGATTCCAATAAATGAAAATGTTTTTCCTGCCAACCTGTTTTTTTTGAGCATCACAAATATTTGAGCATTATTTTATCACCTCCATTTCACCACGGTAAAAACAATTGTTGAATAACCATCTTTCTCATAGAGTATGCCTATTTCGTTCTTCGTTATGTTTACGATATCGGAATAGGCGGCATAATCCTTTTGATCATTTTCACTTTTAGCAATTACAATATTTTTTTTCCATGTTTTACCGTCATCATAACTTATGCGCAGGGTAAGGTTATCTCTTTGCTTAGTATCGGCAGCATTGCAAAAGGCAATAATGTTTTTCTCCTTTTTCTTACCGATAGTTAAAATACTGCCCTGGTTAACAGGATCAGGAAGATTCTTATCAAAATAGGTAGTATCCCAGGTGGAACCACCATCGCTGCTTAGTGAAACAATCCTTGCCCGGATATCTCCTTTCTGGTTGCGGCTGTTCATCATCAGCTTGCTGCCCGAAAGTTCCGTTGCCATAGATTCATTGCTTCCCGGAAGTTTAACGGTTTCACCCAGGTGAAAAGTTTTGCCATGATCGTCTGTATAAAAACCATGGGCCTGGTAATCGGCAAACTGCGGTTGCGGGCTGCCGGCAGAATGGTTGGCTGCTATAAAAATGCGGCCTTTGTATTTACCTGTACCAAATTGCATGGCATGACCGGGCGTATTGGCATAGCTGCGCCAGTCTTCCGGAAAATTGTATGCTGTATTTACCTGTGGTTGTTTGGGGCGATGTGTTTGTGCAGTAATATTCACTGGTTCATTCCATGTAATTCCATTGTCGGTTGACGTTTTATACCAAACTTCCCTCAGTCCCTTTCCCTTTCTTACTTCTCCTTCATGATTATTGCCTGTGTTGTAAAATAAAAAAATTCTTCCCTGGGGATAGGCAGGATCGGTGAGGTCTACAACCGGCGCGGGATTACCTGCCTGCAGGGTATCCGCATCAACAACCGTTTGCAATGCACTCCATGTTTTTCCTTTATCGTTGCTGCGTTTTACAACAATATTGATATCACCAAAGTCGTCTGAACCATGCACACGGCCTTCACAAAAGGCCAGTAAACTGCCGTTGGGTAATCCAATGATAGCAGGAATGCGGTAGCTTTTATGTCCTTCCGTACCTGATACAAAAACAGGAATGTTTTTTACCTGGGCCAATGCTGTGGTAATAAATACAAATAATGCGATAGTTGTTGCTGCTGTTTTTTTCATAACACGTTCAATTTAAAAGTTGATGCAGGTAATAATTCCGAATTTACTTTTATTTCTGGTCATTAATTGCCAAATGATCTTCCAGTAGTTTTGCGCAATACCACTCCTGTCTGGGTAAATGAAACGGGCCTTTGAACAAATTTCCTTTAGCGGTTTGTGCAATGCTTCCATCGCGGTGCAGATAACCGAACCATTCCCCGTTTTCTTTATCATGAAAGTGCTGATAGGCATAATCGTGCACGAGCTTATGCCATCCGGCATATTTTTCATTACCTGTTAACAGGTAAGCCAGCAAAGTAGCAATAATGGTTTCGTTATGCGGCCACCAGAATTTCATATCCTGCCAGTATTCCTGAACGGGTTTGTGGTATACATCACGGAAGTAAAGTATACCGCCATATGTAGCATCCCATCCCCGTTCCCACATGTAATCAAGCATTTTACAACCCCTCTCAATCAAATGCGGATCGTTGTTGCGGTGTTTTGCTTCGTGCAAAATAAACCAGGCGCCTTCAATGGCATGACCGGGGTTGAGTGTTCTGCCGTCAATATGATCAATGACGCTGCCATCGGGCGCTACCTGTTCCATCACACACCTGATATCATCTTTTATAAAATCTCTTTCTATTTCTTCAATCCATTTTGAAATCAATTCATCACAACGATCGTCACCAATCGTTTCTCTCAACTGTTGCGCGGTATTCATCATGATCATGGGCACGCCAATACCTTTGGATGGCCGGGTACCCGTAAACTTGGGTTCCAGCTTTTTTTCACCATTAGCATACGCAATGCAATCTCCAAATACTTCCCTGGCTCTTTGGGCTGCTTCTTCACTTCCGCTCGCTTGTGCATAGGCTGCCGCTGCAATTACATAAAAAGTTTCAGAAAAAAAATACCTCCTTTTACGAATCGGCCGGCCATCGCGGGTTACATGAAAAAACATTTGCCCCCGCCCCTGTTGGTTCGGGCTGACCCGCCCCGGTTGGTTCGGGCAGGTATCAGTATCAAAACAATGTGCATTCAAGAAATCATATCCCAATTTCGCGCCGGCTAACCATTCCTGTTTTTTTCCGACTGTATTGTATAAAGTAGAAAGCAGCCAGGTTGCTCTTCCCTGTATCCACACTGCTTTATCATCATCAATTAAACTGCCATCCGCATTCCGCATCAGTAAAAAACCACCATGCTCCTTATCAAAGGAACGGGGGAACCAAAACGGAACGGTATCATTGAGCAGTTGATTACTGTAAAATTCTTTAAGATCCTTTAAATCGTTTAGCGTATAATGCATAGAAATCTTATCGTGTTTTATGCCACGAATGCACAAATTTTTAATAGGGTTTTCGGTAAAACTGTACGAATTCGTGCATTCGTGGCGTATGAATCAAAGTATCGGAAAATCATTTGTTTTTTGAAAACTCATCAAAATCATTTGCTTTTGGCCGCAGAAAAGACACCTGGATAATCAGCGCCACCAGAACAATAGCCGAAAGCATGGCAAAGCTTTTTCCCAGGTTTCCGGCATCGGTTGATTTTCCCAGCCAGTCTGTTACCAATGCGCCGGCAAATACTCCCGTCATGTTCATTAGCCCATACGCCGTTGCCCTGTATTTAGACGAAACGAACTGGCAAAGAATAGGCATATTATTGGCATCGAACATGCCGAAGCCAAAGCCAAAGCAAAAAGCGGCACCAATTACATGAAACATGGAATGGCCATAACCAACCAATAATAAGGAAGGGATCGTTAAAGCCAGACCTATGGCGCTGGTATAAATTCTGCCCCTGATATTTTTTTGAACCCATCGGTCAGATAATATTCCCCCGAAGATTACACCGAGGAAAGAAGAGGCAGCTATAGTGATGGTTGAAAGTGGCCCGGCCACAGACATGTTAATGCCCAGGTTTTTGGCGAACAAAGTAGGCAGCCAGTTTTTAACACCCCATCCCGGAAGGCTGGGTACCGCGAAATAGAAGAGAATGATCCAAAAGGCAATATTGGAAAAAAGCAATCCTAATCCTTTAAACAAAGACGCTTTTTCTTTTATGATGTTATGTGTTGTTGCAAGTGTTTGTTCCGGCGATTTTTTCTCATGTAAAAAAAGAATCAATAGGAGGGAATACATAATTCCAATGATTCCAAAATAATGAAAAGCCGATTGCCATGAATAGTTGGATGCAACGGTAGCGCCAAAGCCACCCAATGCCTGCCCCATGTATAAACCGGTCATATGAATGCCAATTGCCAGTGACCTCGTTTTTGAAGTATGATAGTCGGCAATCAGTGAAAGTCCTGCAGGGATATACAATGCTTCGCTTACGCCCATAATTGCCCTGAGCCAGTACAACTGATTAAAATTTTCGCAATAGCCCATCATATACGTTACTCCGCTCCAGACAAAAAGACTTATCACGATCAGCCATTTACGGTT
Source organism: Agriterribacter sp. (assembly GCF_035497235.1). Lineage (GTDB taxonomy): Bacteria > Bacteroidota > Bacteroidia > Chitinophagales > Chitinophagaceae > Agriterribacter. The sequence continues at coordinate 46,379 of NZ_DATJEB010000028.1, read as the reverse complement.
GATCCGGTCGGCTATCATTCCTGCCACCGGGCTCATGAATCCATATATCCAGAGGAAGATAGCCATCAGCCTTCCAAAATCCCTTGCCTCTCTTAATTCCACGATATCAATCATCATCGAAGGCTGCATGGTGCTGAGCATCTGCCTGTCCATATAATTGAGCAGCGCAACCACCCACAAGAGTCCAACCACAATCCAGGGATAGTTTTTTGAATGTTTCATTTGCATGTTATACATTTTTTTACCGCAAAACGCGCAAAGCATTCACAAAGCACGCAAAGAAAAACCTTGCTGAGTGCAGTATACTTCGTGCTCCGTTCTTTATTTTTTACCACATAGAATCATAGGCACATAGCGGCACATAGGTATACATCGTTTTTTTATTCCTGCGCTCAAACATTTAGCCGTTTCTGGTCCCCCGTGTAACCTGAAACCTGTACCCTGCAACCTACTGTATTCTCCCCATCCATATTTCAGGTGTGCGTACCCCGGCTCTTATTTCTCCATTGGGTATTACCACCTCGTTATCCCATAAAATGGCGGTAGTAGTAACAGGCGCTTTAAAAGGGAGCGGAGCGGTATTTGTCCAATTGTTTGTTGTGGTATTGTATACCAGTACTTCCTTACTAAACCCTGGGTGTGCAGATTGCAATTGATCTTTTTGCCGGATCAGATGCTGTTTTTTTACTGTATCGGTGGTTGCATTGATGGCGGCTATTAATAATTCTGTTTCATGAAAAGTTTCTCCCTTATCTCCGCCAAACAGCAATATTTCATTTTTACCAGTAGCTATACCCGTTCCGGCGCACAGGCTGTAGGGTAATGATTTAATTTCCTTCCATTCCTTTTTTTTAAGATCAAATGCATGAGCGGATGCATAGATATCGCTGATGCCATTGCTGTTTTTCTTTCTGCCACCCAATACATACACCAAAGGGTTACCGGCAGCAGATTGCGCAACAACTACAGCATGGGAAACGGCATGGGGCAGGTTGGGTAAAGTATTCCATTGGGCGGCTGCATCTGTAATATCCAGGCTGTAAAAACCACTCGAAGCACTGTCGCTGTTTTCTCCACCTGCAAGGTATATTATATTACCGTGCATGGCAATACCTGCGTTGGTAACGGGGAGAGGAAGGTCAGGTAATTTTTTGATGATCACACTATTGCTATGATCATTCCATTGCAGCAGGATTGCTTTGGAGCTGACACCTTTCCCATTTTCGCCACCAGCGCATACAATTCCAACGGGAGTGGAGATGCAGGCCGGGTAGGCCAGGGCATAAGGCAAAGAAAATGTTTTATAGAGTGATAGTGAATCTTTCTGTATTCTTTTCATCACAAAACCTTCAGCGTAATATTTTTTCTTTCCGCCCGTCCAGGGAAAGCTGTCCGGGAAATTAGCCCCGCCGGCGATCAATAATACATCGTTTGCAACGCCTGCCACAGACCCTGCAACCCCGATCGGTTTTTCGTGTCCCGGAAGGGGAGGCAGTTCGCCTGCAATACGCCAGGTCAAACTATATTCTTGTTCCTGGTTTTTACAGGAATTTAGCGGCATCGTCATACTGCTTAAGAAAATAAATAAAGAGAGTCTGATCATCGATCGTTACGCTTTATGAGCCGCCGTGCCAACCGATGCAAAGCGATCAAACCCAATGGCGGCCACATCCTTTTTAAATAATTCAAATTCCGCGGTCGTCATATTTTTTACCGGAAGCCTGAATTCGCCGCAATCCATATTAATCAACTTCATGTAGGCCTTTCCGGTAGCAATACCGCCGTATTTACCCAAAAGGCGGATCATGTCAATAGATTGTTGCTGTAAGGTCCGGGCCTTTTCAAGATCATTGTTGTTAAACGCATCAATCAGGTTATAATATAACGGCGCTGCATAGTTAAATGTGCTTCCTACCGCGCCTTTGGTACCCAGCACCAGTGCCGAAAGCATATTTTCATCGCGTCCCCACAACATATCATACTTCCCGTTTTGAAAACGCATACACGAAAGAAAATCCATGAAGTCTTCGTGGGTGTATTTGATCCCTGCAAAGTTGGGTATCTTACCATCTATTTCTTCCAGCAAATCGTACATGGCTATATTAACCCCTGTTAGCACAGGGATATGATAATAGTAAAAAGGCATACCGGGTACGGCTCCTGCCACTTCCGCACAGGCGGCGGCCAGCATGGCGGCATTGGCAGGTTTAAAATAAAATGGCGCTGTAAAAGATATAGCGTATAAACCACTTTGCTTTGCATGGAGGGCCAGTTCTTTACAATCGGCAATACTGGTACCACCCAGAAACAGCATTACTTTAAAATCATCGTCCGCTTTAGTGGCATCGGCCCAGGCTTTGGCCACCGCCTTCTTTTCTGCCATCGTCATAGCAACGCCTTCGCCGGTAGAGCCGCAGATAAAAGCGCCGGTAACACCGTTTGCTTTCAGCATTTCATAATACTGCGGTATGAGGGAGGTATTCAAAGAGCTATCTTTATGCATAGGAGTAAAGGGCGCTGCTATTAATCCTTTTAAATGTTCTGATCTCATATGCTTTATTTGGAAATTGAAAATATGATTTTTTAAAAAACCGGGAGCAGGAATATTCCCGGTTATACATTAAGACGGCTACAGGAACAATACATATTCAGCGGATTAAAGTTAGTTAAATCCGAAAATCATGTACATCATTTTGGTTTAGAAGTAGTATAGCCCGGTGTTTGATCAACCAGCGGATCATTAGTCCAGATAGCAGTTTCTACCGGCCACAATATTTTATAACCCTGTGTGCCTTTATCTAATACCCCATAAGGGTGACTGGCACTTATAAAAACAAGGGGTTCTCCTGCAAACTTCATCCGGCGAATATCATACCAGCGTTTGCCTTCATACACAAATTCTTTACTGCGTTCGGCAAAAATGGCCAGTTCGTTTTCATCCGGTGTTCCGTTTACAAAAGGCGTAGGATCGGCATTGGCAAAGGCCCGGTCGCGGATTGCTTTTATATATTCGGACGGATCGGCGCCTTCGGCATTAGTGATCTCTGCCAGCATCAATAACCTGTCGGCTTCACGATATACCGGCCAGTCGTCTGCATAGTTCCTTACATTAGCATCAATCATTCCCATAAACTTTACGAGGGCGGTGTTTCTTACGGTTACAACGGGCGGAGTAGTACTCTTGTCTACTTTATAATAATCATAAAAAGTGGCATTCCTCCTCTTATCGGCTACATCATAAGACTGGAACAATTCAAATGTGTAAGCGTAGCGTTGAATACCGCCACCCGTTCCCAGCGTTAAGGGGTCATCCAATGTAGTGCCACTACCGGTAGAATCTTTGTAGTGCAGCCCGGAAAAATTGAATGATGAATAGAGAAAGGTGGAATAATTACTCATGGTTGCTTCGCCTATGCGGAAACGGATAGCTAAAATAATTTCACTGTTATTCTTTTTCCCGTAGCTGAATGCATCTGTAAAATTTGTTTGCAATGATGTACCTGTTATAGCATTTAACGCCGCTTTAGCTTCTGCCAGATCGGCTGTTGTATTATACAATTTAGCAGACCACAGCCACACTTCACCCTTTAACATCAAAGCAGCCTGGGGGTTCCATTGGCTTTTATCAGCAGGTGCGGGTGTATTGCCAAAGCTTGTCAGTGATTTATTTACATCTGCTTTAATAGCGGCTAAAACTTCCGCTTCAGTGGCTCTTGGTTTGCGCAGCGCCACTACATCTGTTGCACCGGTTAATACCTCAGGCTCCAGCACCAAAGGCACACCTCCATAAGTGCGAAGCAACTGAAAATAGTAATAAGCCCTCATGGCATAAGCCTGCCCCAGTAAATAGCTCTTCTTATCTGCGGCTAAAAAATCAATCGCTTCTACTTTCTGAACAAAGAGGTTAAGCTGTAGTATGGGGTTATAAAAGCCGGCCCAACTGATTACACCGGAAGAAGTTTCTTCTATTGCCTGGTTAATGATGGTCAATTCATTCAGTGATGTATTTTGCCGGTCTACATTACTGAAACCGCCGCCCCGCATTTCACCCAGCCGTAAGAACATAAACTGGTTATCGCGGAATTGTTTGTGCAGTCCCACCATAAAATTGGTTACCTGGGCTTCGGTTTTCCAAAAATTTCCATCGCCGTAATAATCTTCCGGCACAAGCTCTAATGTTTTGCGGCATGATGAGGCGGCAATCGCAATCATTGCCATAAGGAATATATATTTAAGCTTCTTCATAATGAACTTCATTAAATTGATTAAAAGGTTAGATTAGCACCAAAAACCAATTGTGTTGGGATGGTATAAGCGCTGCTCTGAAGGCCGGTACGCTCCGGCAAATTAATCAGGCTGTTAGTTAAATAGCCCAGGTTTTGGCCGGTAACGGTTAGCCGCAGTCCGCTGATCTTTGCCTGCTTTAATAAGTCAGTTGGCAAAGCATAGCTTAATGAAACTTCCCTGAATGCCAGGTAGCCGGAGTTTACAAAGAACATACTGCTGGGCCTGTCAAAATTCTTGGTGTTCAACTGGTCGGCCCATGAATACCTTGGATATTTTGCATTGGGATTGTCGGGAGTCCAGGTATCTTTCACAATATCCGTTGCATTAAACTCACCCTGGGCGCTTGCCAAAGACCACATCTGCTGAAAATCCTGCTGGATATGACCGAATGCAAAATCCAAACGGGCAAAGAGGCTAAGCCCTTTCCATGATACCGTAGTACTGAACCCACCTGTCCAGCGTGGTAGGGTGCGGCCCAGCGAAACCCTGTCGCGATAATCAATTGTATCATTTTTATCTATGTCCTTCCACATTACATCGCCTAATTGTGTGGCTATATAAAGCGGGTTATTGGGCAATCTGCCTGCATTTAAGTTATACTGATCAATTAATTTCCTGCTGGCTACACCTCTGCCTGCACCACCATTCTGATAAGCTGCTTTTGCCGCTTCGTCAAATTTGTTATAGTCTTCCAGGTCTTTTTGAGTACGTATTATACCTTCAGCAACAAAACCAAATAGCTCGCCCCATTCCTGTCCTTCCTGGAAACCGCCAACCCATATTAATTGCCCGGTTGCAGGATCATAAATCTGAGTACCACCCTGCCTGTTTTTATCATTACCATTAAAAGGAAGCTTCAGGAGGGTGTTTTTATTCCAGGCGGCATTAGCGTTTACCTGCCAGGTCAAATTTTTTCCCTGTATGATTTTATAGCTTGCTTCTGCTTCAAATCCCCTGTTGCGCATGCTTCCATTATTGGTTCTGACACTGGATACACCCGAAGAAGTAGGCAGGTCTATAAACGCGAGTTTATCTTCTGTAATCCTGTTGTAATAAGCTATTGAAGCATTTAACCTGTTATTAAGAAATCCCATATCGGCACCTAATTCGGTTGTATTTGTCTTTTCCCAGCGTAATAATGGATTAGCTATACCAGTTTGCAGGAAACCGATACTACCATTATAAGGTTGCTGTGAGCCATAAGAACCCTGTACTTCATAAGCCCCGACAGCATTGCTGGTTCCAATACCGATGTTGCCATTTTTACCCCAACTTGCCCTGAGTTTTAAGTAGGATAACCAGTTTCTTGCTGATGACATAAAATTCTCCCTGTGCATCATCCAGCCTACTGATGCGGCAGGAAATGTTCCATATTGGTTGTCACGCGTCAACCGGGAAACACCATCCCGTCTTACGGTAAAGCTGGCAAGGTATTTACCATCCCAATCATACAACAGGCGTCCAAAGCCCGACATGATCCGGTCTCTGGAATGATAAGAGTCGGTAGTGCGGGTTTGGGTGGTTGCATTATTTAAGGTGTATTGCAGATCCTGGAAATCATCGGTAGGCGCCTGGGCCCCGGCTGCGTAAACACCTTTGGCATAAGCGTCATAATATTCAAAACCAGCCATAGCATCAATATTATTCCTGCCCAGGAAACCGGTATGATAATTAACAATAGCATTGTAGGTTTGCCGGATGGTTCTGCCGAAGGAAGCTTCACTTATTCTCGTTCTGTTCCATCCCAGGTTCGGATCGGTTTTGCTCAACCTGCCCGTGCGAAAATCCTGGTTGAAAGATTCCGCAATACCTTCATCATACATCCAGATGGCGCCCAGTTTTACATAGAGGTCTTTTAATATATCCACCCGGAATGATTGTCCTAAAGTGAATTTATCCGTTTGGTTACTGCGTTTATATTTATCAATGTTAATAATGGGATTACCATCGCTTGCATCGCGGCCTAAGATAAGTTCTCCATTTGCATTGGTTCCCCGCATAGTAGGCGGAGCAGAAAGCATCCGGCCCCAATAATTCCCTTCGCCGTTTTGTAAAGACTGGTCTCTCCAGTTGGCTTTATTAAACTGCAGGCTGCTTTCAGACTTTAACCAGTCTTTTATTTTATAATCCCCATTTAGTGTAAAGGTTAAACGCTTATAAAATGTTTTAAGTGATAAACCGCCTTCATCATAATAGCCCACGTTGGCAAAATAGCTACCCCGGTCGTTACCGCCGCTCATACCTACATTATATTCCTGTACCGTAGCTTTATTATATAAGCCGTAATCGCCATAGTTAAAATCTTTATAAATAAGATCGGCATAAGTTCCGTTAGGGTCGTAGTTTCCTTGATCATTGGTAAGCACCGCGTCTTTCATGGTTTTCCAGCCGGGCTGGTTTAATAGTTCACGGTTCAAATCATTTAAACGCATTACACTCCATATTGCCCTGTTATCGTAATTACCATCCAGAACAGGCCCTGTTGCTGAATCTTTATAAACATTACCGGTTGACCTTGGTCCTACGGCTGAAAGAGCCGAATTGGAAGCAACGGTACCAAATGTGTTATTGATAATGGCCTGCACCACACCCATACGGGTCCATTTAATATAATCTTCGGCATTTAAAAAATTGTAAGGAACATTCAGGTAACTGGTTCCTCTTTTCACATTCAGGGTTATGGAAGACTGGCCAGCCTTTCCTCTTTTAGAAGTAATGAGAATTACCCCATTGCTTGCCCTTGCACCGTAGATAGCTGTTGCGGAAGCATCTTTTAAAACTTCCATACTGGCAATATCTTCAGGGTTAATATCGCTAAGCGATTCCCTTACCTGTCCATCCATTAATATTAAAGGGCTGCCCGATCCGTCAAAATTGGTTCCGCCTCTTAAAATAATGGAAGGCAAAGAACCGGGGCGGCCCGTGCCTGTTGAAACCCGCAAACCGGGAATCGTTCCGGCCAACGCCTGTGCAGGGTTGGAACGCAGCCCTGTTTCCAATACTTTGTTGTCGAGCTTGGATATGGAAGAAGTAAGCTTGGATCGTTTAGCGGTACCATAACCCACTACCACCACTTCATCCAGCTTTGACGATTCGGCGGCTGTTAAAATGATTGTGGCAGTAGCCTTGGCGCTAATGGTGAACTCAGCGTTGTTATAGCCAACTGAGCTAATAACCAGCACATCGCCTTCGGCAGCATCCAGTGTAAAATTGCCATCCGCATTGGTGAAAGCTCCTGTAGTTTTGCCCTTCACCGTAATACTAACGCCCGAAAGCGGTTCTCCATCTTTTGAAGTAACTTTCCCCGAAATTTTCCTGCCCTGTGCCCAGCCCAGCAAAGCGAAGCATATACAGGTTATCAGTAAACAAGATTTTAAATTAAACATTCTCATACAGCAGTTTTTAAAATTTATTACATTTGTATTATGTATGACATAATAAAAATACTCAGTTTTATTAAAGAACCAAAGTTTTTAGCGCTTTTTTTTGATATTATTTATGCGGGATGAAAAGAATTATGTACGATGGAGTGCAATTAACGAATACATTTGTTTTACTATTAAGTTATACATATTATGAGTGAAACCGCTGTAAAAGAAAGCTTTAAATTATTGGATACCAGCACTTTGGTAGACAGGGTAGAAGCTAATCTTGTTGAATTATTGCAGCAAAGAAAGCTGAAAGTCGGCGACTCTATACCAAAGGAGCTTGAACTGGCGGAAACATTGGGTGTTAGCCGTACTGTAATAAGAGAGGCATTGCTGCGATTGCGTATGATGGGATTAATAGAATCCAAAAAGAAGAAAGGAGCGGTTATTACCAGTCCGGACCTTTTTGGCATTATGAGTAAAAGCATGAACCCGCACGTGCTGGACCAGGAAACCCTGAAGGGGATATTTGAAATACGGCTGGTGCTTGAAATTGGTATGGCGGATTTTCTTTTTCAGCGTATCAGTGCTGATGATATCAGGGAATTGAAGAAAATTGTGAGCAGGGAGCCGCAGGTAACCGATCATCACTTATTTAATATACAGCATGAGATCGCTTTTCATGGAAAATTATATGAAATTACCGGTAATGAAACTTTGAAGAAATTCCAGAAAATGCTGCTGCCGGTTTTTGATTATGTTCACAAAAGCGGGCTGCTGAAAAAGCAATTACATCTCAAAACATTTGTTTCCCACAAAGGGCTGGTGGATATACTGGAAAAAGGTACGCCCGAATTGTTCCGCAACGCCATGCGTAATCATCTTGAAAATCATTTTGCCCGGATATTTGATTGAGTAAGCTCATAGCGACTGGTGATCAGCATCATTGTTAGCGTGTGTATGAAAGCGTATGTTTGAGACAAAGCCTTCATTATGCAAACTAAAATTTCTACATCCACTCCTGCGGTAGAGGAAAAAAAGCGGCATTGGCCGGCAGTTTCCATTATTATGCCCTTTGAGCCTGTTATACAGCGCAAGGCCGATTTACTGCAAAAACTCCAGAAGGCGATGAAGAAGGTGGAGTGGGAGATGGGAACCGGGTACGATGAAGACCTGGCGGATCTGGTGATGCTGAAATTGAAAACGGTTATCAAAAGCCTTAATTTCAGCACGTTTAAAAAAAGCATTGCCATTTACGTTTCACCTGTATTTGAAAAGGTAATGTATTTGAATATGCCGGTAAATGAAACCATTACTGTTAATGAATCTTTTGTAATAAGAGACATCGTTTACGCCAGAAAAAATATACCTGCCTATTTTGTGCTGGTGCTGGGTGAAAAATGGAGTACCTTATACGAAGGCAATATTGCCGGGCTTAATAAAATAAAATCCAACGGCGCGGGAAATATGCCCGGCTTTAAGCAAGCGGCAACAGGAGAAAGGGTTGCAGATGACAACGCTTTTTTTGTAAAGCAATTTCTGCAGCATACCGATGAAGGGCTTTCCATTATGTTATCGGCCATGCCAATGCCTGTGCTGGTAGTGGGTAATAAAAATGTGCTGGCGCATTTTAAATCTTTAACGGCAAACAGCAAAAGTATAGTAGAATGTATTGAAGGCAGCCATGGCAAAGCTACTGAAACGGCATTGTTTAATATTCTTCATCCTTATATTACAGACTGGGATAAGATAAAAATAAAGCATTTGTATCATCAGTTAGAAAAAGCCGCAACGGAAGGGAAATTAGTGAATGGCATAACGGCGGTACAGCAAAGCCTTTCACAGCACAGGGGCCGGCTGCTGGTTGTTGGAAAAAACTTAATGCACAACCCCGAAATGCGGGAAACAGATGAACTGGCCCCCGGAAGCCGGTTTAATAAATTTTCATGTGTAAAGCTTGTCATTGATGACCTTATAGAAAAAGTGCTGAACAATGGCGGTGATGTTGAAGTGGTGGATGATGATGTGCTGGGTGGTCAGCAAATTGTACTCGTGAAGGACAGGCACAACTATATGTGATCAGGTGTTGTTTTCAATCTTTTGCATTGCTATCATAATATTCATATCAATACCCCAGCATGAAAAAAATAATTGCAGCGTTTGACGGATTAAAATTTTCCAAAAGCACACGGGATTATGCCATTCAGATCGCTAAAGAAAACAATGCACACTTAGTGGGCGTTTTCCTGGATGATCCGTATTACCAGAGTTATAAAGTATACGATCTGATAGGTGAAGAAGGAGGGATTTCTCCTGAAAAGCAGGAAGCGCTCCTTGCGGCAGATGCCAAAACGAGGGATGAAGCGGTGGCCGGTTTTGAAGCGGCATGCGGGAAGGCGGGATTACAATACGCCGTTCGCCGCAATAAAGACATTGCCAGCCAGGGACTATTGCAGGAAAGCATTTATGCCGATATGATAGTAATCAGCGGCACTGAAACGTTTACCAATCGTAACGAACAGGCCCCCACCCGGTTTGTCAGGGATATTTTATCGGAGGTTCAATGCCCGGTGCTGGTAGTGCCTGCCCGGTATAAGCCTTTTAGTAAACTCGTTTTATTATTCGATGGTGAGCCTTCTTCTGTTCACGCCATTAAAATGTTCAGTTATATGCTGCCCGCCTTAAAAGCGCATCCTACCAAAGTGCTGTCGGTAAAGCCTGTAAACCAGTCGCTGCATTTACCCGACAATGCATTGATGAGGGAATTCATGAAAAGACATTTTCCCAAAGCGGCGTATAAAGTAATGAAGGGTATACCCGAAGCGGAGATCGTTAATTTTTTGAAAGCGGAAAAGCTGTCACCGCTTATAGTGCTGGGCGCTTACCGGAGGGGTATGGTATCGCGGTGGTTCAGGCCAAGCATGGCCGATGTGCTGATAAAAGAATTAAAGCTCCCCGTGTTTATTGCGCATAACTGAGGGGGGTAGTAGGTTACAGGTATCAGGTTGCAGGTTGTAAGGGTCATTCCTTGTAACATGCATTCTGCCCCTGCCGAAAACAGAACGGTAAGTAATACATTTGCAATGAATAGTGTATTTGTAATTATAAACCGGGCATAACCTGAAATGGATTCTGTTACGCATATAGCATTGGGCGCCTGTGTGGGTGAGGCTTTTTTTGGAAGGGGATTCGGTAAAAAAGCGATGTTATGGGGAGCACTGGCCCAAAGCGTTCCCGATATAGATTTTGTAGGCGCTTTTTGGTTAAGTACAGATGAAAACCTGCTTGCGCACAGGGGTTTTACACACTCTGTATTGTTTGCGCTACTTATATCGCCGGTATTGGCACTGGTGGCGGAAAAAATACACCGTCCGCAGCATATCCGCTTCAGTAAATGGTTGATTTTTTTTCTTACAGAAGTTTTATTGCATTTGTTGCTTGATGGTTTTAATAATTATGGCGTAGGCTGGCTGGAGCCTTTTAATCATCACCGGTTTTCATTTAATGCCATCTATGTTGCCGATCCGCTGTTCTCAATTTGGACAGGCATCGCTATTGTAATGTTATTCAGCCTGCACAGTTATCATCCGCGCCGCAGGTTTTGGTGGCGCTTCGGGGTGTTTCTTCCTTTCCTTTACCTTGGCTGGTGCACGGTAAATAAAATAAAGATCAACAACGATGTGAAAGATATTTTGCGGCAACAGCATATTGCCTATACCCGGTATTTTACCACGCCGGCGCCTTTTACCAACCTGCTTTGGTATGTGGTGGCGGGCAATGATACCGGCTACCATGTGGGATTTCGTTCGGTATTAGACACTAAAAAGCAAATAGATTTTTCGTATTTTCATCGTAACGACTCCTTATTACAGCCAGTTGCCGATCATGAAGAAGTGCAGCGCCTTATCCGTTTCTCACAGCAATTTTATACAGCAGAGTTATGGAGCGATACCCTGGTGTTTAATGACCTGCGGTTCGGACAAATGATGGGCTGGCGAAATCCAAAAGGAAAGTTTGTATTTCATTACATGCTTAATCATCCGGAAGATAATACGCTGGTAGTGCAGCGCGGCCGCTTCAGTGGCTGGAACGAAAACGTGCTTAAAGAATATATAAAAAAAATAGGAGGGAAGTGAGGGGGAGGTGGTAAGTAGTAAGTAATAAGTGGTAAGTGTTTTGTCCTGAATCCGGAAGGAAGCACATGGAAACAAATCACAGGAATCAAACTTGCCTAAAGGGCAGGCAGGCCTGTTCGCCGTGGGGGATAAAATTAAAACTACAAATTTCAAACCCGAAGCGAATGCAACCATAAACCGCAAACAGTAAACCACAAATGGAGAAATTCGAAGCCGGGAATCCGGAATCTGAGGAAGGCAGCCAGCTATGAGCAGAAAAGGAGTATTCATCCTATTATGAGTATTTACTATCTGATAGCCGATGGCTGATGGCTGACACCCAGGTATCTGTATGAAAAAGGCCTTCAGTTTTTAGCTGAAGACCTGTATGAAAGCGATGCTTTTTTAGTGCATGGTGTTTACTGCTACTTATACATTGGCGGGTAGATTCCGGTTTTCGGATTTCCGGCGGACAAAAAAAGACCTTTAGCTGTTGGGCTAAAGGTCAAATATATAGCATACAGGAATTCCTGCTTTATTTAGCAAACTGTTTCCTGATCACGTTCAGCGCGCCGCCTTCTTTAAACCACTGTATCTGCGGTTCGTTGTAGGTATGGTTAACCGTTATGTTATCGGTAGTGCCGTTGGCATGGTGCAGCACCAGGGTAAGTGGTTTGCCTGCAGCAAAGCTGGTTAAACCGGTAATATCAATGGCGTCATCTTCCTGTATCTTATCATAGTCTTCTTTATTGGCAAAGGTAAGCGCCAGCATGCCCTGCTTTTTCAGGTTGGTTTCATGAATACGGGCGAAGCTTCTTACTATGATAGCGCGAACGCCCAAGTGACGCGGTTCCATAGCCGCATGTTCCCTGCTTGACCCTTCACCATAGTTTTCATCACCCACTACTACACTTCCAATGCCTGCTGCTTTATACGCCCTTGCTGTGGCGGGAACAGGCCCGTATTGGCCGGTTAACTGGTTTTTTACCGTATCTGTTTTTTCGTTATAAAAATTAATAGCGCCTATGAGCATGTTGTTGCTGATATTATCTAAATGTCCCCTGAATTTTAACCAGGGCCCTGCCATTGAAATATGGTCGGTGGTACATTTGCCTTTAGCTTTAATGAGTAGTTTTAACCCTTTCAGGTCTGCTCCTTCCCATGCCGCAAAAGGGGCAAGCAACTGCAGGCGCTGTGAATCGGGTTTTACCACTACCTCCACCTTGCTGCCGTCTTTGGCAGGCGCTTCATAACCGGGATCGTCTACAGAAAAACCTTTGGGGGGCAGTTCTAATCCTGTGGGTTCATCAAGCATTACTTCTTCGCCATTTTCATTTTTGAGTGTATCTTTTAACGGGTTAAAAGTAAGATTGCCCGCAATGGCAAATGCCGTAACAATTTCAGGAGAGGCAACAAAAGCGTGTGTACTGGACAATCCATCGTTGCGTTTGGCAAAGTTGCGGTTAAAGGAAGTGATGATGGAGTTTTTGCGGTTAGGGTCGTCAATATGCCTTGCCCATTGCCCGATGCATGGACCGCAGGCATTGGCCAGCACTACGCCGCCAATCTGGTCGAAGGTAGCTAAGAAACCATCTTTTTCAATGGTGTAACGAACCATTTCACTACCCGGTGTAATGGTAAATTCGGCCTTTGTTTTTAATTTTTTATCAATGGCCTGCTGGGCAAGGGAAGCGGAACGGCTGATGTCTTCATAAGAAGAGTTGGTGCAGGAACCAATGAGCGCCACTTCTAATTTTTCGGGCCACTGGTTGGCTTTTACCGCTTCGCCAAATTTACTGATGGGCCATGCCAGGTCGGGTGTAAAAGGACCGTTTACATAAGGCTCCAGTTCATCAAGATTGATTTCGAGCAACTGGTCGTAATATTTTTCCGGGTTGGCATACACTTCCGGGTCGGGACGCAAATGTTCTTTAATGCCATCTGCCAGCGCCGCCACTTCTTCGCGTTCTGTGGCTTTAAGGTAGGCAGCCATTTTTTCATCGTAGGTAAAAACAGAACAGGTAGCGCCAATTTCGGCGCCCATATTACATATAGTGCCTTTGCCGGTAGCGCTAAGGCTTTCTGCGCCTTCGCCAAAATATTCCACAATAGCACCTGTACCGCCTTTTACGGTAAGAATGCCCGCTACCTTCAGTATAACATCTTTTGGAGAAGCCCATCCGCTTAATTTCCCTGTGAGCTTTATGCCAATGAGCTTAGGCATTTTCAGTTCCCATGCCAGTCCGGCCATCACATCCACCGCATCGGCGCCGCCAACGCCAATGGCTACCATGCCCAACCCGCCGGCATTAGGTGTATGCGAATCGGTTCCGATCATCATACCACCCGGAAAGGCATAATTTTCGAGTACTACCTGGTGAATGATACCTGCACCGGCTTTCCAGAAGCCAATGCCATATTTATTGGAAGTGGAGGCAAGAAAATCGTATACTTCTTTGTTTACATCCACCGCGGTTTTTAAATCCTGTACGGCGCCCACTTTGGCCTGTATCAGGTGGTCGCAATGAACGGTAGAGGGAACTGCAACGGTGCTTCTGCCGCAGGTCATAAACTGCAGCAGGGCCATTTGCGCAGTGGCGTCCTGCATGGCTACCCGGTCGGGTGCAAAATCAACATAATCTTTTCCTCTTGTATATGCACGAACAGGTGGCTCATAAAGATGGGCGTATAATATTTTTTCTGCCAGTGTAAGGGGTGTTCCGGTAAGTTTGCGCGCCGCTTCAATTTTAACGGGCATACCAGCATAGGTTTTTTTAATAAGATCGAGATCAAAAATCATATGTAGCTATTTTTTAGATGGTTGACGTGTTTGTAGTCTGCATAAAATATACAAGGAAGTATATGAATGACTATCAAAAAGTTGGGCAAAATTATCGAAAAAAGGTCAGTTTCATAACAAGGCATTTGCATTACCGTTATTTATTTTTTATAATTTAGCAGTATGAATAAGTTCAAGCACTTTATTGAATGGCAGGTGTTTGGGGTTTGCTCCTATATTGGTGAAAAAATAGGAATAGCCAATACCACCATCCGCAAGCACTTTATTTATATTTCCCTTCTTACCATGGGGTCGCCCATTATTATATATATGTTCCTGGCCTTTTGGGTTAATATCCGGAACTATATATGGAACCGTCGCAGAAATCCGCTGAAGAACAGTTAGATCGTTAGTATTTTGGGAGACAGGGTCCCGGAAGAATACATATGACATGCGTCTGTCCTAAAAGAGCTGATATAGCAGATATACCACTAAGACTCAAATACTCAAAGCCCTGGTCTTTAGGTTTTATTTTCTTCGTTCTTAAACTTCGTGGCAAAATATTGCTTTTTAAACGGCCCCATAGCGGCCGGCTGCTGTTGACATATGTTAATGATTAGCAGTAGAGTGCTATGGTTATTTCAAATTCGGGAAAGAAAAGATACCGGGAACGCACACCTGCTTTTATAGTAGTGCAAACGTTTGAAAGATATAGTGTTACGTAGATATACTTAGTATTTTAAGCAATTTATTCCGGTTATTCAAAAAAGGCAGCGCAGAATGCAATTTATATGCAGTACTGCGTTATATAGCTGATCTGATAAATTTAAATATAGCTAACCCCATTAAACGCTTATAAACCTTATCAATGAAATAGAAACAACTTATGCTATGAAAAACCATCCAGATCCAATGTAAAAACCAAAAGATCCAATCGTCCGATGTAAAAACCAAAAATCCAAACGTCCACCATGAAAAACCAAAAAGTTCAGGATCCGATGTAAAAACCAAATCCAGTTATCCCTTGAACAAACATCCTATGAAAGCTCCTGATCCTCTATCCTAATGATTCGGGAGCTTTTCTTTTTCTTTCCGCACTTCTTCAAAACAAGTTCAATCTTTCTTTCTGTTCGTAGCGTACCGGCCGGGTTATAAAAACCCCCGATTTTCCTATTCTTATTTTTCCTTCTATACGCAGCAAAACAGAATCTTTCATGGCCAGCGACAACGCGTTGCCTATTACATTATTGATGTCTACCTGCACGTCAACCGGAATTTGAAAAGTATCCAGCTTGCTGATGTAAATGGTGGAGTCGAGTTCCGTATGGCCGAGCAGCCGGTTATCTACAAAAATATCCAGGTTCCCCGATTTGAAAACGAGGTTGGATTTATTGGGATTATACAACCGCACGTTGGCAGAGAGGGTGGTATTGGTTAAGCTTTTTCCACTAACCTGCACATCAGCTACATCAATATATTCCGGGGCTGTAAGTTGCCGGCAGGAGATGAGTACTACTGCCAGTACCAGGCATGTAAGGGGTGATCTTAATTTTTTATTCATATATAATAATAGGGTGCAAGATAAGCGGTTGTACACAAGTTGTATAAAAAATAGCGTTAAACAATCCCAAATGACCGGCTAAAAATATTAGTTTTACGACCTGAAATTTTGTCAAATATGTATTTTTTTATTATCTAATATTTTTAGTTAAATATTATTGTTATAAATAATTGTATATCATATTATTGAATGCTAATAACTAATATTAAAGTATCAATAAAATAGCGCTAAATACAACCCTTTTTCAGCCTTTTTCAATTTCTGGCTCAAAATCATGTTTAAAATTTATTATAATGACATTAATAATTGGTTTACAATATTTTGCATCAATTATTGAATATAAAAATTCAATACAATTCATGCATTTTAAAATTGAGCAATATGAACGATGGCAAAAAACCAGTTTTCGTAACCGCTGTATTATTGCCGGAGCCAATGGATTGATTAATCTGAGCATTCCGGTGGAAGGTGGCAGGCATTCGGACAAGCTGATACGGGAGGTAAGAATTGACAACAGCCATCGCTGGCAAATGCTCCATTGGCGGTCGGTGGTTTCGGCATACAACCGCTCTCCCTGGTTTGAATACTATAAAGATGAGATGGCAGGTTTTTATTATACGAAGTACGACTGGTTGTGGGACTGGAATTTTGCACTTTTGCAATGGACGATTAAAAAGCTGGGGGTGGAAGTGAAAGTTGATTTTACGGAAAGCTGGAAAAAAGATTATTCCCCCGAAGCGTACCCCGACATGCGCTACCGGGTACTGCCCAAAAACTTTACTTCCTTTGCCGGCGACTGCCCGGTATATCAACAGGTTTTTGAAGATCGGCTGGGCTTTGTTCCTAACCTCAGCATTATTGATCTGCTGTTTTGCGAAGGTCCTGATGCCGTTAACCTGCTGCGACAATAATCCGCTTTACCGGATTTTTGGTATTTTGATAATGATTTTTTGAAAACGGGTGCTGCTGCGCAGCGATACAAACCCCGAACGGAGCGTCGCAACATCAGCCGTATAGTGCGGAGGAGCCGGCAAAATAAAAATATGTTTTTTCGCCTGTGGCAATGGGGAAACTGCGGAACTTTAGGTTCCGGTGCCGCCGGCTGTTTTATATATTGTGATAAAAATAATGACTGATATGTTTATTCTCCAGAATGATATGCTGCGTATTACGGTTAAGGAAAAAGGCGCTGAATTGGTGAGCCTGTACCATAAAAAGGACGCTATAGAATATATATGGAGCGGCAACCCGGCTTTTTGGGCGAAGCATTCCCCGGTTTTGTTTCCTATAGTGGGCGCCCTGAAAAACGATACCTACTATTATAATAATAAGTTGTACCATTTGAGCAGGCACGGTTTTGCCAGGGACAGGCAGTTTACCCTGAGCGCAGCCACTGCATCCGAATTGTGTTTTACCCTGGAAAGCGATGCCGGAACCCTGCAGCAGTTTCCTTTTGAATTTAAGTTGGATATGATATACCGTTTGCAGCAAAACGGGCTAACGGTTATGTACAGGGTAACAAATACCGGTAGCGGCAATATGTATTTCTCCGTAGGCGGTCACCCGGCTTTTAGCGTGCCTTTTGTTGAGGGAACGGATTACAATGACTATTATCTGGAGTTTAATGAACCTGAACTTGCCGGCAGATGGCCCATTTCGGCCAACGGATTGATTGAAAACGATTCAGCGCCATTGCTGGTAAATACCCAAAAGCTTCCGCTGCGTAAGGAATTGTTTTACAGGGACGCGCTTGTTTTTAAAAACCTCCGGTCGCGTAAAGTGCGTTTGCTCAGCAACAGGCATAATAAAGGTATAGCGTTTGATTTTGCAGGATTCCCCTACCTGGGTATATGGGCGGCAAAAGATGCGGATTTTGTTTGTATAGAACCCTGGTGTGGTATTGCAGATCCGGTAACCAGCAACCAGCAGTTACCAGACAAGGAGGGGATCAACCGGTTGGCGCCGCAGGCGGTTTTTGAAAGGAGTTGGGGTGTTGGATTTGAGATTTGAGATTTTAAATTTGAGATGCGAATACAGTTTAGCGCTTGTAGCCGGAACTGGTGTGGTTGAGCGGGGATTGGCTGAGCTTTAAATTTCAAATTTTAGATTTCAAATCTATTTCCCGCTTTAGCGCTATTGCTGTAATTTCGCGGGCAAAAATATTTTTCACCCTTATTATGCCGCAGGTTTTATCGCATCAGCAACTATTGGAAATAGCAGGCCAATTTGGTACGCCTTTATATATATATCACGCCGAAAGAATGACGGAGCAATACCGGCGTTTGCAGGCAGCTTTTAAGGAAACGGATGCTACCTTTTTCTATGCCTGCAAGGCTCTTACCAATATTAATGTGCTCAAACACATCAAAAGCATAGGCTGCAATGCCGACTGCAGCTCTATTAATGAAGTAAAACTGGCCTTGATGGCCGGTTTTGAACCCGCGAAGGTTTTGTACACTTCTAATAATATAGCCTTTAGTGAAATTGAAGCCGCGGTGTTGCTGGGGGTGCATGTTAATATAGACAGCCTGTCGAACCTCCGGAAGTTTGGGGAGCAATACGGGCATAGTTACCCGGTGGGCATCCGCTTGCGGCCCAATATTATGGCCGGGGGCAATCTTAAAATATCCACAGGGCATAATAAAAGCAAGTTTGGTATACCGGTTGAGGATATGGATAAGGTGCTGGATATTATGAAGGAAAAGAACCTGCATATCCGTACCCTGCATATCCATACCGGCAGCGAAATTAAAGATGTGGAGGTTTTTGCCAAAGGCATAGAAGTATTGTTTGACCTTATTAAGCATTTTCCTGAACTGGAGGTAATTGATTTGGGTGGCGGATTTAAAGTGCCTTATACGCCGGGAGAAGAAGGAACCGATATTGAGCTGCTGGGTAAAAGAGTAAAAGCGGAATTTGAAACTATTGCAAAAATATATGGCCGCAGGCTGCAGGTATGGTTTGAGCCGGGCAAATTTTTAGTGAGTGAAGCGGGCTATTTTATAGTGCAGGTAAATGTATTAAAACAATCAGGAGATACCTGTTTTGCGGGGGTGAACAGCGGGCTTAATCATTTGATCCGCCCGATGTTTTACGGTTCTTACCACCATATAGAAAATATATCCAATACCGCTGGCGCGCTGCAACCTTACCATGTAGTGGGTAATATATGTGAAACGGATACTTTTGCGGAAGACCGTATGATTGCGGAGATACGGGAAGATGACTACCTGGTATTTTATAATGCGGGCGCTTATGGTTTTGAAATGGCCTCTAATTATAATTCGCGGTTTAAGCCGGCGGAAGTACTGGTGAAAAATAATAAAGCCCGGCTGGTAAGGCGGCACGACACTATGGAAGATATATTAGCTACTCAGGTAATTCTGGAAGATTAATGTATCTTCCGGGTTACGGTCAACCCTGTAATATTTGTTTGTAATGAAGCGTTTCTTCTTTCTGTTCCTGTTCTTATGTGTATTAGCCCCGGTAGTTGCCAGAGAAGTTGCCGCTACTATTGCCCTGGAAGTAAAAAATGGAAGGAAGACTGTTATTGCTTTTACCCTTCCGGTAAATCATACTGTTTTTTGGGGGGCAGTTAAGGAAGATACTTTACATAACGGCAATTATAATATTACGCTAACGCAAACACAAACCGGTTTTGTGGATATCCGGGTAATGGATTTCAGCATTCGTTTATTTGTGCAGCCGGGCGATGATCTTCGGCTATATATTGATGAAAGTAACACCGAAAAACCACTGCGCATTGAAGGCAATAATAATGCCGGGCAGGAAATGTTTACCTCCATGGAGCTTCCTTACCCGGGGAACATGGTTGCCCGTTATAAAAAAGACAGCACAGCGGCTTTGCTTGAAAAGCATATGGAAGCGGATAAAAAAGTGCGGCTGAATATTTTCAGGATTCTGTATAGTGAAAAGAAGATAGATAAGGCCTTCATGGATTTCATGCAAATGAACTTAGATTATTATCATGCTTCCATTACTTCGGAGGTTATATCCGGGAAATTTGCATTAACCCAGCTTCCGAAAGATCATCCCCAGTTTAAACCTTTATTTCCTGCCGATTTTGCCGTGTTATGGGAGAAGTTGTACAAGCAATACCCGGTTAACAATGTGGCGGCGCTGCAAACCTTCGGATATAATGGCGGCTTTAATTTGTATGCGGGCAATTATATAAACGGGTATATTCAATGGATCAGAAACAATAGTAAAGCGGTAACCGCTCCAGGATGGGCTTCCGGAATGAGAGAAACCTTTCAAACCATACAAAGCAATCTTTCGCCTGATGTGGCCGAATATATGGAGGCAGAAATATTATTTACGGAGATGAGCAGGGAAAAGAACTATACAGAACTGCTGAAATTTTCGGCCGATTATAAAAGGCGCTATCCGCAAAGCTATTACACCGCTTATCTTGATCCGTTAATAAAGAAAGCGGATGCCTATTACGCTAAAGTAAAGGGCGATTTTACAACGGAACAAAAACTGATACCGGGCTATGCCGCTATAGATTCTTTTAAGCAACTGATGACCCCTTTTTTGGGCAAGGTTGTTTTTATTGAATTTTGGGCAAGCTGGTGCATTACCTGTAAAGACCAGTTTGATCATGAAAACGACCTGGACAGGTTTCTAAAATCAAAGGGTGTAGAACATCTTTTTATTTCTGTTGACAAACAATTACACGAAACAGAATGGAAAGAGCTGATCAAATATTTTAATCTTCGCGGCAGCCATATCAGGGCCAATGAAAAATTATTGAAAGATTTATCCCGTATCTTCTGGCAGGGCAGGGGGTATGCCCTTCCATTGTATGTAGTGATAAGCCGCTCCGGCTATATCGTTGAATTTGACGCCTACCGTCCTTCCGAAAAAAAGAAATTATACGGGCAGATAGAGAAGTATGTGGAGTAGGATGCATACAGAATAACAGACACTATACCCCATCCCTCTGTTTTTTTTACTGTTGACTGCAACTTTAAAAGATCAATCACGATAGAATGTGATGCGGGTCCTTATTCCGGTAAAATAGTTTACGATAATTTTGTCCGGAATTAAAATTTTTCCTAACTTTTCAATTCAAACATAGAATTTTGTTTTCAAAAGCATGCAAATATGGCATTAAGGCAATCATTTATATTGCCACTCAGTCTTTGGAAGGTAAGCGCGTTAAAATAAATGATGTGGTTGACAACTGTGGGTCACCTGAAGCCTTTACTGGAAAAATACTGGGGTCACTGGTAAAATACGATATTGTACATTCTCACACAGGTCCGAATGGTGGATTTCAAATTGAAAGTAAAAAACTGAAGAGAATAAAAGTGAGTGATATTGTTTTGGCAATTGACGGCGCTTCCGTTTACAATGAATGCAGTTTAGGTTTCGGAATATGCAGCAATGACCGGCCCTGTCCGATGCACACGAGCTTCGTTAAAATAAAAAATGAATTAAGGCGAACACTGGAAACCACCACGATATATGACCTTGCGGTTGGATGTAAGAATGGGCTATTGTTTTTGACCGGATAAAAAAATTGATTTTATTTACGACATTTTTGTCGTAAATAGGTAAAGTATCAACCGATGTTATTTGCATAAGACGGAAAATGGCAGGAAATGAGTAGATGTAACTTGTGAAACTGGGACGCTTATTCATTATACAATTACTTTCCTATCGGTAAGAGATCACCAGAACAGTCAATGATTCTTCGTGTAGTTCGTTTCATTGTTGAAAATGATATAACATAAAATGGACTGTACCCGAAATGAACGGGCCCCCGTTTGAGAAAAGTTTTCCGTACTTGTATTATTCGGGCATGCCCGTACCGGATGAGTTGAATTCTTTTGCCGCTTTGGTTGAGCGATCGGCTCGATTGGTTAAATAAAATAGTTAAAAAGGCATAAAATCTTTTGATCATGCAAACATCCATCTTAATACTTTTTCTCATATTAACCGGACTGACCGTACTGGTATTTGTTTATGTTTTTACGACATCAAAAGGAAAAATATTCTCTGCAGAAGGGATTCGGAACGCTTTAAAAAAACGATTTTGGTTTATACTGATTTTGTTTGTATTACTGGGCTTTTCTGCCTGGGTTACGATTTCAAAATCTCCCTATTATTTTTTTGCGGATGAGGTGCCTTCTCATGTTATTCATGTGGCCAGTATGCAGTTTGCTTTTATCCTTTCAAATAACTCAATTGACCCTGATAGTCCCAAAGGGGTAAGTTCAATAGCGTTACCGAAAAATGAACTGATAGAGTTTCGGGTAACAAGCCTGGATGTGAACCACGGCTTTGCTATTTATAATGCTTCCGGCAGACTTATCGCTCAAACCCAGGCTATGCCGGGATATGTAAATCGCTTGAGATGGAAATTTACGGAACCGGGGATATACCATATCCTGTGTTTGGAATATTGCGGTATGGCTCATCATGGTATGAGAGCATCCATTACTATTAAATAAATAGAAATTAACATGGAAACAATAAAGGCTAAAAAGATTACTGCACTCTGGATTGTGGTGGTACTGGTGCTGTTTGTAGTCAGTATTGTATTGGGAATACTTATGCGACTGAATCAGGCTGAAATTATTCACCATTCACCCGTTACCTTCTACGGTAATATGACTACCCATGGATTAACAATGATCGGTATTTGGTTTGTTGCTGGAATGGCGGGCGTCAATTTCCTGATGCAGCGATACGTTACAGTGAGCCTGTGGCCAAATATTGCCGGACTTATCTTTACCGTAGTTGGATTAACCCTGCTTTGGGTTTCTACATTTATAGGAAATTTTCACGCTGGGTGGACATTTCTTTATCCACTTCCTTTTAAAGTTATGTGGGCCTCCTGGGCTACCCCAATGTTTTTGTGCTCGTTAACGGTGATGGGTGTGGGCTGGCTGATATGGAGTCTTGGTATGGTGATGCAACTTCTCAAACGGTATTCCATTTCCCAGGTTTTTGCCTGGCAGCATTTCCGCAAAAATCCTAAAGTTGAAACGCCGCCGTTTGTTCTGATATCTATGATAACGCTGGTGGGGATCATCGCCAGTTTGCTGGCAGCCGTGGTGCTGCTTGTTTTATACTTTATGGAATTATTTTCAAGCGGCAGTTTTGTAAATGATGCACTTTTAATGAAGAACCTCACTTATTTCTTTGGTCATACCATTGCAAATGAAATGCTTTATCTGGGATTAGCTGTTTTGTATGAATTATTTTCAGAAGTAAGCGGAAGACCAAAGTGGAAAACTACCTGGTATATTGCGGTGGCCTGGAACCTCTCCCTGATATTTATACTTACGGCCTTCTTTCATCATTTATACATGGATTTTGTTCAGCCTGAAGGACTTCAAATTGTGGGGCAACTTGCTTCTTATCTTGCCAGTCTTCCCGCAGCAGGTGTTACTGTTTTTAGTGTGATTATAGCCGTTTACCGTACCAGGATAAAATGGTCATTGACCAACCTGCTGTTTTTTATTGGTGTAGCCGGATGGGTAATAGGTGGATTAGGAGCGCTGATTGATGCTACCATTTCTAATAATTTTGTACTGCACAATACACTTTGGGTTCCTGCTCATTTCCATACCTATAACGCGATGGGAAATGTACTGTTTAGCCTGGCATTTTTTCATTGGTTTGCCATGCAATTTGCCAGCAATAACATCAGGGAAAGATTTACAAAAGCTAAACTGGGTTTGCTTATTCTTGGCGGAGCCGGCTTTCTTGCTGTTTTCTATATCGGTGGTGCCGAATCCATTCCCCGCAGGTATAGCAACTATCCGGCAGAATTTCCATTTGCTCAAATGTTGGCCTATGCAGGAGCCATATTTGCGACTATATATTTAACTGCTATCCTTTTCTTTTTCTTAAATATCAGTAAAAGATGTATAAAAATTATATTTTCATCTTCCTCATAGCACTGGTATTTTCCGCCGTTGATGTTATGGGACAGGTAACACAAAACGGTTGGAAAGAAGAACGCCAGATATATCAGAAGGTGTATGACGCAAAGCTGGTTATGGATGAGCAAAGAAGTACCACGATCCTCCAACTGGCTCAAACGAAACCATTGATAATAGCACTGGTATTTACAAGGTGTACAGGTGTTTGCAGCCCGTTTCTTCTGCAACTCAAAGAGAATCTGCAACTGATAGGGAAAAAGAATTTTAATGTACTGGTTATCAGCTTCGATGTGCGCGACAGTCTTAAAGATATGGCGATGCTTGCCCAAATATTTGATCTGAAAACAAATCCTCAATGGACTTTTGCAGTTACAGGTGCCATCGATAGTTTGAACAACTCAATCGGCTTTGATCCCGTATGGGATGCCAAGCGTCAACAATTTGAACACGATGCGATTGCAGTGGGTGTAAATACAGAAGGCATTATTACTAAAAAGCTGATCGGAATGCGAAACAGCAAAGACCTGGAATTGTTAATCAAAAGCAGTGAGGGTGAATTTTCACCTTCATACCGCCTACCGGGGAAAAGTAATTTATTTTCCTGCTTTAATTATAACCCTCAAACAGGAAAGAATATGCCCGGATTGGGATTGTTGTTTATATTGCTTCCCGCCGTGATTACCTTTTTGCTGTTGGTTTTTATTAACCTGCTGGCAAAAAATTACAGAACGTAAGCCGGTGATAGATATAGAAAAGCACTAACGATGGCTGTTCGCTATAAACACTCCGATGTATACAATACTTACTTCTGTACATTCACAAGCTATAACGGGTTACATTTATTTGAAATTACCAACTCCTGTGATTTGGTGTATGATTGGTTTTCTATATTAAAAAAATAAATGTAATAGTGAAATAATAGCCTATGTAATTATGCCCAACCATATGCACGGTATACTATACTTTAAAGAAGCCGGCTTTAATCTCAATAAAATAATATTTGACGGGAAACGGTTTATGGCATATGAAATGATTAGAAGGCTTGAAGAAGAAGAGGAAAATATCATACTAAGACTGCTATCTGAATCTGTTACCGAGAGGGAGAACAAGAAAGGGGAATTGCATAAAGTGTTTAAAGATAGTTTTGATGCTAAGCCTATTTTATCGGATAAATTTTTACATCAGAAAACAGACTATATCCATTATAATCCGGTAAGCAGGAAATGGCAATTAGTAGGCAAATATGCGGACTATGAATACGGCAGTGCCGCATTTTATGAATTAAACTATCACAAACATTTTATACCGTTACATTACAAGGATGTATGAGAAGTGTTATAACGGTTGAAGTTCATCGCCGGGGTCTCATGGCTAGCCCACAATAGCTCTTGATGAAGACCCCGGCGCGAATCAAACAGGAACACAGCAGGAGAAGGAAAACGATGTGAACCTATATGACCTATGATCCTATGTGTTAAGAAATAAAAACGAACACATAGAGACAGCAGGAAGATAGACACACAATAGAAAGAGAAATCCATAGAGTGTATAAAAAGATTAGTTCATATTTTTTACCTTAGTGTGGTTGTTAACCTAAAACACACTATATGGCAGGAACATTTTCGCAAATGTACATCCAGGTTGTATTTGCTGTAAAACACCGGCAGGCATTAATACAATCATTATGGGAAGAACGGTTGTACCGGTATACTACAGGCATCATTCGTAATAAGGACCAGAAATTGCTGGCTATTAATGGTATACCCGATCATATTCATATTTTGATAAGTATGAAACCCATCTGTTGTTTATCTGACCTGGTAAGGGAGGTAAAGAAGTCCACGAATGAATTTATTAATGAAAATGGATTTACAAAATCCAAATTCAACTGGCAGGGAGGCTTTGGGGCTTTTTCATACAGTCATTCACATCTTGATAATGTTATCCGGTATATTATGAATCAGAAGGAGCATCACCGGAAGCAAACATTTAAAGAAGAGTACATCACATTTCTGAAGAAATTTGAAATACCGCACGAAGAGCAGCATTTGTTTGACTGGCTGTATTGAAATGCATATAACATGACATTGAAGTGTTCGACCCCGTTGGGGTCGCAGTTTTTCTGTTTGTGTATATTTATAAACTTTGCATTCCATTGGGATGGAATACAGCATTAATTAAAATACTATTGGCTGGTTTGATTGAAATACATGTGGCATGACATTGAATTGTTCAACCCCGTTGGGGTCGCAGATGCTCTGTCTGTATATATTATAAACCTTGCACCCATTTGGGATGAGGGAAATCCCTCCATAGAAATTGGCAGCGGGAATTTGTATGTGACCCTGAAAGGGTCTAAGGTTTATAATCCTAATAATAGAAATGCATTGCGACCCCAACGGGGTCGAAGAAAAAGGAAACCTGATCCTATCCCTTCTCAAATAAATGATTGGGATAATTCAATGGATCCTGGTTGAGCAGATCGCACAACACCTTATACAACTCGGGATAGTGCAATTGCAAACGATCGGGGCTTTTAAAATAGATCTCTATGCTTTCCGCCCAGAATTCCTGGAAATCTTTGATCGCATATTCGGAATACAAACCAATTGTGAGGATTTTTTCTACATGATAAATTTTATCACCAATGGAATTGAACTTGCGGAAAGAATCTTTAAATTCCTTATCAATGCTTATTGCTGTTTCAAAGTTCTGGTAATACAGCGCATGCGCCATTTCATGTAACCCAACATTTTGCAGGTCGTATTTATTTTTGTATCCTTCCAGGAATTGTTTCCACGCAATATTAATGGTATTGCCTGTTACGTTACCGATCAGTATCCTGAATGGTTCCAGTCCAACAAAGGCTTCAGGAAAGATCTGTATGATATTGAAGTGAGACAGCAGGTATTTTCTTAAACCAAAAGTAAGCTGAATGGCAGCCGCGCTGATCAGGATGGGCATCTCCCGGTACCCTTTTTTATCATGTATAATGAATATTTTAGTATTAATGAATTTTCTGAGCCGGCTGATGAACTTTTCGCGGTCAATGTCTAAAAGGCGGTTATAATAGGAAAAATGTTTGGTAAGTACGGCATTCAATACTTCATCCGGAAATTCAAGTTCGTTGCCATTATATACCAAAGGGCATTTAATATGCGCTTCCTCCTGTGCAATTTTATCATGCCCCTGCTGATCGGTTGAATCGGTAAGGGTATGCCTGGCAGACCGTGTGAGTCGCCAGATTACTGCAATAACTAATATGATTGTTACTATCCAGGTAATCATTCCATTTGCTTGGGGACAATATATAACGTCTTAGCCCCCCAATAAATTATCCTTTTCCTCCTCTTCCAGCAAATTGAGGTCAATGGAGTCCTGTCCCGCAATACCTTCAATAGAGCCGCGTATATGTGCGGCATTTAATAATACTTTCTCCAGGTGTTTCTCCCTGGCCTTCCATAATTTCTCCATGGCATCTCTTTCTTTTTGAATGGACATCCGCATAGAGAGAAATCCTTCCCTTATGGCTTTCCATTGTTCAGCGAATTCCTGCCCGGTCAAATAATCATAGAGCAAATGCATTTTATCGCCCTTGTTTTCCTGCGACCGTGTGGCGTTATATATTTTAATGATACCATCCCGCAAAATATGAGCCAGAGCCCTCACTTCAGCAAAACTGCAGATCCACACACCATTTTTTTCTCCAAACTGTTCCATATCCTTTGGCATGGCCTGGGTAACAATTACGGCTACCTCGGCGCCCTGTGTGCGCATTTCCGCTTTCAGCTTTTCAATCCAGTCGTTTGCAAAGTGCTGTGCTCTTTTGCTTTCATAAATGATCTTACCGCATTCCTGTCCAAACTGGTTGCGTATGGTTTGAATGCAATCTGCACCCCTCGCGCCCTTACCAACCTCCATTATAACATCAAATGGAAAGCTGCCTCTCAGCAGGTTTTCCAGCAACAGTTCCTGTACTTCACCCTGCATTTGCATGGAGCCCTGTTCCGCTTTGCGTTTCATTTCATCCACCAGCTTTTTCTGGTCTTCTAATTGTTTCTCCATCTCCTTCATCCTTAGCTGGTATTCGGTTTCTTTGGCGCTTCCCTTTTGTTCTTCCAGTTTTCTTACTTCTGCTGAAATTTTTTCTCTTTCCGTCAATAGTGTTTGTTGAATACTAATCTCCATTTCCTGCTCTCTCGTTTTCAGGGCCTGTTCTTTTTTAAGGTATTCCAGTTCTTTATTGCGGGCTTCCTGCAGCTTTGTTTCATTATCCCTGTTGTTTTGTTGCAGCATTTGTAATTGGTTCTCAAAATCTGCGCTTATGCTTTTCCGTATGTTCTCCTCAAGCGATTTTTGCATCTTCACTTTTTCATCGGCTAACTTACCGGCATATTCCGCTTCTTTCTGCTGCACCTGTTGCAACAGCATTTGTTCTTTGCGCAAAAAGGCTTCCTGCTTTTTAAGCAGTTCTTCATCTTTTTGTTTTATATAAGTAGCCATCTTTTCACGTAATTCCCTTTTATAATCTTCAGAAACCGCATCTTCCATGGGAAATTGATGACCGCAATTGGGACATTTTATTTCAGTAGCCATTATCTAAATTTATGCAAGTTTACAAAACGTCTAAAAATTCGATATATTTAGTTTTCTAAAAAACAGGTATGATAACAAGGCGATTGCTGTTAAAAAAATCTTTGGTGCTTACTTCATTGCTGCAAACGGGTGTTTTTAAAGCGTTGATGGCGGCTGATGGTGCGGGCCGTTTTAAAATCGGAGCCTGCGACTGGTCTATAGGCAAAGGGAGCGACATTGGCGCTTTTGAGGTAGCTAAAACTATTGGATTGGATGGCATTATGGTAGATATGGGCAGTGTGGAAAACAACCTGCACATCAGGCAAAAAGAAATTCAGGATGCTTATCTTAAAACTTCGGCTCAAACCGGAATTGCTATTTCGAGTTTGGCAATGGGTATATATAACCGGGTGCCATTTCATTCCGATGACCGGGTACAGGAATGGGTAAAGGGTTCCATTGATGCGGCCAAAAATCTTAAGGTAAAGGTTTTGCTGCTGGCCTTTTTTAATGCCAGCGACCTGCGCAATGATGACGCCAGGAAAGCAGCGGCCATTAAACATCTACGGGACTTAATGCCCTATGCGGAAGCCAACGGTATTGTGCTGGGTATTGAATCTTACCTGGATGCAAAGGAGCATATGGAGATCATTGATGCGGTAGGATCAAAAAATTTAAAAGTGTATTTCGACTTTCGCAATACGGCTGATGCAGGTCATGACCCGATTGCTGAATTTAAAAAGCTGGGAAAAGACAGGGTATGCGAACTGCATATGAAAGAAAACGGATTTTTATTAGATAAAGGAACGGTAAACTGGAAAGGCGTAAGCGAAGCCATTTATCAAACAGGATATAAGGGTAGCAGGTGGATGCAGATAGAAGGCGCTATACCCAAAGGCGGCGATACAGTTGAAAGTTACCGTCACAATCTTGCCTACCTGCGCCAATTGTTTAATACTTAAAATATACGGATGAAATCAACCGGCGCTTTTACAGGCATTGCTTTTTGTATCCTTTTTTTTGCAGCCTGCCAGCCATCAAACCCAAAAGCCAGAACTGATCTGCCTTTTTATCTTCCCGATGACCTGGAAGTTACGTTATGGGCTGAAACGCCCATGTTCTATAATCCCACCAATATGGATATAGATGCGCGGGGCAGAGTGTGGGTAACCGAAGCAGTGAACTACCGCAATTTCAATAACGATTCCACTGCATTCTTTCATCATCCTAAAGGCGACAGGGTAATGATACTGGAAGATACCGATAACGATGGTGTTGCCGATTCTTCAAAATTATTTGTGCAGGATACCAGCCTTGTATCACCCTTAGGCATAGCCGTAATGGGAAACAAGGTGGTCGTTTCATGTGCTCCCAGTATTATTATATATACCGATGAAGATGGTGATGACAAGCCCGATAAAAAAGAAATTTTTCTGACTGGTTTTGGCGGAAAGGATCACGATCATTCGCTGCATGCGGTATTGGCCGGCGCCGATGGCAACTGGTATTTTAATACAGGCAATGCAGGTCCGCATATGGTAACCGATAAAAGTGGGTGGAGCCTGCGTTCGGGCAGTATATATACAGGCGGAACGCCGTATAATACCAAAAATGAAGGCAATTTAAAAAGTGATGACGGAAAAGTATGGGTTGGGGGATTGGCCCTGCGTATTCATCCGGATGGTACAGGATTAAAAGTAATGGGGCATAATTTCAGGAATGCGTATGAACTCACTGCCGATTCGTATGGCAATTTCTGGCAGAACGATAATGATGATGAAGTGGCGGCCTGCCGTGTATCGTGGCTGGCAGAAGGCGGAAATGCCGGCTACTTCAGTACAGACGGAACAAGAACCTGGCAGGCCGATCAGCGGCCCGACCAGGAGATATTTACAGCACACTGGCACCAGGAAGATCCCGGCGTAATGCCCGTGGGCGACCGGAGCGGGGCAGGAGCGCCTACAGGTGTGGTATTAAATGAAGGCGATGCGCTGGGAGAAAAATACCGCGGACTGTTATTAAGCGCCGATGCAGGAAGGAATGTCATATTCGGTTATCATCCGCACCAGGAAAAATCGGGGCTGGTGCCCGGCGAAAGAAAGAACTTCATCACCTCTTTAAGCGGGGATAATGCATTGTATGTATGGAACGACAGTGCCGCCAATACGCATAAAGAAAAATGGTTTCGTCCCAGCGATGTGGCTATAGGAACAGATGGTGCGATATATATAGCGGATTGGTACGACCCGGTTGTGGGCGGACACCAGATGCAGGATAAAAAAGGTTTCGGAAGAATTTATCGCGTAACGCCTAAAAACAAAACACTCCGTTCCCCGAAAATTGATCTTGGTACAACCGAAGGACAAATAGCAGCACTCCGCAATCCGGCTATCAATGTCCGCCACCTTGGGTTTCAGCAATTGAAGCAGCAGGGCGAAGGGGTTGTTGAACCTGTTAGTCAATTATTAAAAGATGAAAATCCATATATACAGGCAAGGGCGATATGGTTGTTGGCACAATTGGGACAAAAAGGCGTAGCGGCAACCGCAGCACTATTAAAAAGCGATAATGAAATGACCAGGACTACGGCTTTCCGTGCTTTGCGTGTAGCCGTTCCCGATATAATGCCCTATGCCGTGCAATTGCAAAAAGATCCTTCGGCATTTGTGCGCAGGGAAATTGCCATTGCGCTGCGGGATCTGCCTTTTGAAAAAACCAAACCCGTATTAATGGAGCTGGCCGGGCAGTTTGACGGCGAAGACCGGTGGTACCTGAATGCTGTGGCCGCAGCAATGGCCGGGCATGAAGCAGAAATATATCCCGAAATAAAACAATTGCTGGCAAATGATAAAACGCCTGCTGAGTGGGATAAAAAAATGAGCATGTTTGCCTGGCGTTTACACCCGGCAGTGGCTTTGCCCGATCTTTTGCTGCGTGCCGGTGATGCAGCGCTTGATGCTAAGGAAAGAAGGGCTGCTGTTACCGCCATTGCGTTTATAAAAGATAAAGGGGCGGCTGAAACCATGCTGGCGCTAAGCAAAAATAAGTTACCCGATGTGGCCGAACAGGCTTCCTACTGGCTTTCCTTCCGCCAGGGCAACGATTGGTATGCGTTGTTAGACTGGAAGAAATTGAACATCAATACCGGTTATGAACGGAAATTGGCTGCCATGAAAGCAAGATTGCTGGCTGTGCAGGATGAACACCTTTCATTAGGCGCAAGAAAAGGGCGGCTGGAGCAAATGGCAAAAGATTCATTAGGCGGCCAACTATTGATTGGTCTTGCTTCGGAAAATAAATTTCCAAAAGAACTGGTCCCTGCTATGGAAGAAAGCATTTTCAAAAACCCCGACCTAACAGTAAGGGTGCAGGCAGGAAAGTATTTTAAGCAGGCCGGCGTGCAAAAAAATTATTCCATAACTGATATTGCCGGCATAAAGGGCGATGAAAAAAATGGAAGATCCGTTTTCGCCAGCCATTGTGCTTCCTGTCATAAGGTTGGGCAAACCGGTAGCAGCATTGGGCCGGAATTAACCAGCATTGGAAAAAAGTTTGATAAGACCAGTTTGCTCGATGCCATCATTCACCCCAGTGCGGCTATACTATTGGGTTATGAACCCTGGCTCATCAATACAAAAGATGGGGGTTCCTTTTTTGGCTTTTTGATCAGTGAAAATAAACAGGCCGTAATTGTAAAAGATGTAGCCGGGCAGCAACATACCATTGCAACGGATAAGATCAGCTCAAGGCAAAAGCAAAACAAAAGCCTCATGCCGGAACCCGCTGTTGCCGGCATATCAGAGCAGGAGTTGGCAGATGTAGCAGGGTATTTACTGGCGGGTAAATAGGGATATGCTGACTAGTGTAAATCTATTAGCCCCTCTCCGGGCGGAGAGGGGTTGGGGTGAGGCTTCAACCCCCCAGTTTATTAAATAATACATTTTAAATCTATACGCATGCAAAGCAACTTTAACCGCCGGAAATTTATCAATACCATTTCCATGGCAGGAGCGGGGCTGGCTATAGGAGCACCGCATATCGTAACGGCAAATGCAGGTAATGCAAAGCCCGCGCTTTTGGGCGGTACCAAAGCATTTGCTCCAACATTCCCGGGCTGGCCGGTATACGGGCAACCGGAGGAAAAGGGATTGATGGATGTACTGAAAAGCAAAAAATGGGGCCGGTTAAACGGCAATGTGATGGCTGCCTTTGAAAGCGCATACGCGAAACAGTTAGGAACTAAACACTGCCTTGGCGTTTCCAGTGGCACCAGTGCCCTGTACACCATGCTGGGCGCCCTGGATATTGGTCCCGGCGATGAAGTGATCATTCCCGTGTATACATTTATTGCCACCTACAACGTGGTGGTGCTCAATTACGCCCTGCCCGTATTTGTGGATACCGATATAGAAAGCTTCCAGGTGGATGCCGGTAAAATTGAAGCCGCCATCACCGCTCAAACTAAGATCATCATGCCGGTGCATATCGGCGGCTCGCCTGCCAATTTAGATATCATCATGGAGATTGCCGGTCGCAAAAAAATTCCTGTAATAGAAGATGCCTGCCAGGCACATTTGGCAGAATGGCGCGGAAAAAAAGTGGGCACCTATGGGTTAGCCGGAGGTTTTAGCTTTCAGTCGTCGAAAAATTTAAACTGTGCCGAAGGCGGGGCTATTGTTACCAATGATGAATCCTTTGCCAAAACCTGCTACTCCTTTCACAACCAGGGGCAGGGAGGTCAGCACGCCGCCTACAATCCCGGTGTGGGTACCCGTGGCACCAATATGCGGCTTACCGAATTCCAGGGCAGTATTTTGCTGGCGCAGATGACCCGTCTTGCAGATCAGTCGAAACGCAGAACGGAAAACGCTGATTACCTCAGCAAATTATTGAATGATATTCCGGGCATTACCCCGGCTAAATTGTATGAAGGCACTACCGCAAGTGCTTATCACCTGTATATGTTCCGCTATAATAAAGAGCATTTCGCGGGCTTAAGCCGTGCAAAATTCCTCGAAGCATTGAGCGCGGAAGGTATTCCCTGCTCCGGAGGTTATGGCATGATCAACAAAGACAGCTATGTTACCGGTCTCGCCAAAAACAAACACTATCTTAAAATATACGGTGAAAAAACCATGCAGGAATGGTTAGCGCGCAATCAATGCCCGCAAAACGATATACTGACCACCGAACAGGCGGTATGGTTTTTCCAGAACATGTTGCTGGGCAGTAAAACGGATATGGATCAGATTGCCGCGGCTATCCGTAAAATACAAAAGAACGCAACGGCGTTGGGTAAGGGGTGAGGGTTGTGAGTGGTGAAAAGTGAATGGTCGGTAGTCATTACAGACCCTTCCTTCGTCAGGGTGACAGGCAGTGGGTTGTTGCTTTGGCTTTGTTTTAAATGCTCAACGGCTTTACTGCTGTTTTATCATGCTGACGCAGGAAGCATCTGTACCTCTCTGTATCGTCATGGTGAGGAACGAGCCATCTGCGATGGTTGAACCGATCCAGACCCTTCCCTGCT
Source organism: Agriterribacter sp. (assembly GCF_035497235.1). Lineage (GTDB taxonomy): Bacteria > Bacteroidota > Bacteroidia > Chitinophagales > Chitinophagaceae > Agriterribacter. The sequence continues at coordinate 12,245 of NZ_DATJEB010000028.1, read as the reverse complement.
TGTCGGTAGGCAAGCTGCGTCAGGGTGACAGGCAGTGGGTTGTTGCTTTGGCTTTGTTTTAAATGCTCAACGGCTTTACTGCTGTTTTATCATGCTGACGCAGGAAGCATCTGTACCTCTCTGTATTGTCATGGTGAGGAACGAACCATCTGAATCGTAAATGATAATCGTAGTAATATGACTGGAGTGAAGGTGGATGCTTCCCTGCCTGCCCTTTAGGCAAGCTGCATCAGCATGACAGGCAATAGTACGAGGTTGAACGTTAGTGCAAAAGCGGGACCCGTATTCACTGCTTGTCATGGTGAGCCCGCCCGCCGTGGCGGGCAACGAAACATCTGTACCTCTCTGTATTGTCATGGTGAGGAACGAACCATCTGCGATGGTTGAACCGATCCAGACCCTTCCCTGCTTGTCGGTAGGCAAGCTGCGTCAGGGTGACAGGCAGTGGGTTGTTGCTTTGGCTTTGTTTTAAATGCTCAACATTTCTACTACTGTTATCATTACCAGCCTGCCGGCCGGTAGTCCAGCTTCGTTGGAATGACAAACGACAGTAAAAGGAATTTTGATTAGATTTAATAAAAAATGCGCGCATGAAAAAAATACTCATCCCCATACTTACCATGGCCCTTGTATTAATAACGGCAGGGTCGTGGGCCGGAGACATGAAAGTGGGTATTGGCCGCAAAGCCATTACGCCGCAGGGAGATGCCTGGTTAAATGGTTACGCCAATCCCGCCAGGTTAAAACCAGCCACCGGCATTGCGCATGATCTTTGGGCCAAGGCGCTTGTTTTTGAGGAATCGCCCACCAGCAGGGTGGTGATCGTTACAACGGATCTGCTCGGCTTATCGCACGAAATATCGGCAGATATCGCCCAAAGACTGAGCGATAAATACGGCATCCAGCGTTCACAATTATTATTGAATTCATCGCATACCCATTCGGCTCCCATGGTTTGGCCGGCAGCCGGTATGTTTTATTACAAGCCCGATGATATGCAAACGGTATACAAATATACCCGGCAACTGGTGGAAGATATTATAGCGGCCGTAGATATGGCGATGACCGATCTTGCGCCCATGCAGGTATGGAGCGGGCACGGGGAAGCAGACTTTGCCTTCAACAGGCGCGACCCTAAATTAACAATCCGGCCCGTGGATCACGATGTGCCCGTACTTAAAATTGCTACACCCGGCGGTGAGCTGAAAGCTGTATTGTTTGGTTATGCCTGTCACAATACAACGTTACCCGGCGACTACACCGAAGTGAACGGCGATTATGCAGGTTATGCGCAAATTGAACTGGAAAAAATGTATCCCGGTACTACGGCTTTGTTTTTCCAGGGTTGTTGCGGCGATATCAATCCCAATCCGCGGGGTACAGTAGAACACGCTATGCAGCATGGAAAATCACTGGCCGAATCGGTACAAAAAGTGCTCACAGGAACATTGAAGCCGGTTCGTGCGCCTATCACTACCCGTTATGAAACCGTGGAATTGGAATTCCTTCCTTTTGATTTGCAACTGTATCAAAATGATATGGTAACCGGTGATGAATATGTGCAAAGGAGAGCGAAGCTGATGCTGCAGGCTTATAACAAAGGATGGGATGTAAGCAAGTACAATTATCCGGTTCAGTGTATACGTTTCGGCAAAGACCTTACTATTTTGGCCATGGCGGGAGAAGTGGTGGTGGATTACGGCTTATGGGCCAAGCAGACCTTTAAAAATGAAAATTTATTTGTAGGCGGGTACAGCAATGAAGTGATGTGTTATATTCCCACCAAAAGAATATTGGATGAAGGCGGATACGAAGCCAACAGCAGCATGATCTACTATGTACTGCCGGGTCCTTTTGCCGACAATGTGGAAGAAAGGATACAGGGCGCTGTAAAGCAGGTGATGAAAGGAGTAGGGGTAAAACCTTCGAAATGATACCATGCCGGCATCCAGGTTTGGTAACCATCCTGTAGCCCGTTGCAAACCACCCCAATATTTTGTTCTTTCATTTTATATCCTATGCAATGGTTTATGAATAATATTTTCAATGGGTTTTAAACCATTAAAATGATGGATATTCTTAACTGGCTTATAAACAATTCCAATTTTATTGCTGCTGTTATCGCCGCCATTGCCATATGCGTTAGTTTGTATACGCTCAAAAAGCAGGATACACTGTCCCGTACATTAGCCAGCAGTGATTTCCAGGCTACTCAAAAAGTAAAATCAGACATTGCAGCATTGATCGCTACTTTACGAGTTTTTGTAATTAAAGCACAAATTATAAATGAGGATAAACTCTTCAGCAATGCTTCCAAGCGCACAATCGCCGGCATTTCGGGCGATAAGGAAAAGCTGGAGGATTTTTTGTGCAGTACAACTTCTTTTGCGCTGGCCAGTTGGATCATGCTGCTTGAAAAAAAATCAAAAAAACCGCTGAAAGAAATACAGGATTGGCGAACGATAGCACTAATGCTCGGGTACACTTTATATTCTGTTGAAGCGTATGAAAGCGGCATGTGGGCGCAAAAATCACTTTGTTTGTTAGAGACACTGAATAAAAAGGATATATCGCAGATCAGTGAGCTGCTCGATGATCTTCCCAAAGCCATTTATACTATGAATACAAATGCGGAGTATGACAATGCTTTAATAAGAGGAGCGAAATCTGCTTGGTGCAACACCGTTCAGGCAGCAAGCGGCGCTCCGGTTCCCGAAAGTGATAACGAAAACCGGAACAACGGCTAAGTTTTTGCTGCATAACCGCGGATGCAGTTTAATAAACTTTAAGTTTAGGGGGAAAGTACAAAAAAAATTACAGGTCAATAAAAAACATGAAGCCAGCTTCAAATAAATACAACCAGCTACCTGACAGCATCGGTCTTACCATTGAACAGGCAAGGCAAAATGCTTTTAAAGCAGTAAATACAGAATTGGTTAAAACTTAAAATAGTTTGTTATGATCATCCTTCAAATTGAACACCCGGTGCCTGATTTTAAGCAATGGAAAAAGGCCTTCGACAGCGATCCGTTAAACCGCAAACAGTCGGGCGTTCGCCGTTACCAGGTGTTACACCCCATCGGCAATACCAATTACGTAATGGTATCGCTTGAGTTTGATACTGTACAGGAGGCGGAACAAATGCAGAATGCATTAAGAAAACTATGGAACCAGGTGGAAGGTAAAATTATGAAAGATCCCAAATCAAGGATTTTTGAGGCAATAGAAAGTATAGCACTGACCTGAGCCCCGTGATTTTTATTTCCCAATCTTTTTCTTTTATATGACAAAAGTAAAATGCGCTTTTCTTGTTATTGTTGTTACAATGATGACGGGAGCATTACACAGCCAGGTTCAAAACCTTGCAGGACAATGGAAGTTTAGGCTTGATGCTGATAATAAAGGTTTGGAAGAAAGGTGGTTTGATGCGCAACTGCCCGACAGCATTGAATTGCCGGGCTCCTGCGAAGAGCGGGGCTTTGGTATTAAAAACACAGTGAAAGATCCGCACCGTTTAACGAGAGCAATAAAATACGAAGGCAAAGCCTGGTACCGCCGCACAATAACAGTACCCGCATCATGGAAAGGAAAAAGAACAGCACTTTTTTTAGAAAGATGCCATTGGGAATCATCATTGTGGATAGACGGCGTTCCCTATGGTTTGCGGAACAGTCTTTCCGCCCCGCATGTGTATGATCTCGGCCTGCTGAACCCCGGCACACATACTATAGCAATCTGTATAGACAATACTTACGGCAGCATTCCTATTGGCACCTGGGGCTTTGCCATTACAGATGACACACAGGGAAACTGGAACGGCATTACCGGGCGGATGGAATTGCGGGCTACCGACCCAATATGGATCAGCGATATACAGGTATATGCAGACCGCCTGCAGGTGAAGCTGGGAAATATCACAGGGAAGAGTCACCAGGCTGTTTTGCAGAACAGACAGGTAACCGTACCTGCTGCAGGAGCTATCATAGACCTGCCCTTCAAACCCGCTGCACCTGTATGGGATGAATTTTCACCTGCCCTTCATACGGTGACGGTTACCCTTAGTTCGGGGAGATTCAAAGATAAAAAGAGCATGAAGTACGGCATACGAAAGTTAACAACTGCCAAAGGCCAGTTTGTTGTTAATGGGCGGCCTGTGCTCATGCGTGGCCCGGTGAACGAATGTATTTATCCTTTAACAGGATACCCGCCCATGGATAGAGCTTCGTGGGTGCGTGTGCTGGGCATTTGTAAATCATACGGCTTTAATTTTATGCGTTTCAATTCCTGGTGCCCGCCCGAAGCTGCTTTTGAGGCAGCGGATGAACTTGGTTTTTACCTCCAGGTGGAACTTCCTTTCTGGTCAATAGATGCTCCTGTGTTTGGCGAACACCCGCTCCGAGACCAGTTCCTGGCAGATGAACTGCAGCGCATTCTTCAAACCTATGGCAACCATCCTTCCTTTGCGTTTATGGCAATGGGCAATGAATCGCCCGGACCCTTTGAAGTATTGGTTAACAAAGGCAGGAATACAGACACCCGTATGTTGTACCGCTGTCAGAACGGAGATACCATTACCAATGGCGATTTCGCGGAAAGGGGAACGGAGATCGGGCAGCGTGGCGTTAAAGGTCCGCGTACCGACTGGGACAGGTGGTCGCTGATCAAAACTGCGGAGACGGAAAAATACAGGTTGTCGTCATTGCCAACCTTTGCACACGAAGTAGGTCAATGGGCCAGTTATCCTGATTTTGACCAACTGGAAAAGTTTACGGGAACGCTCAAACCATATAATTACGAAGGGTTCCGGCATTCACTCGCAAAAAATAATATGGCCGATCAGAACAAAGCGTTTGCACAGGCAAGCGGAAAGTTCGCCGTGTCGCTGTATAAAGATGAGATAGAAGGCTGTTTGCGTTCCTATCCTTATGGTGGTTTCCAGGTTGTGGAAGCACGTGATTTTCCGGGCGAAGGATGTGCCATCATTGGCTGGCTGGATGCATTCTGGGATTCAAAAGGATTGATAACGCCGGCTGAGTTCCGTCGTTTTTGCGGGCCGGTAGTATGTCTTTTAAGCATGCCGCAGCGGATCTATACCAGCGATGAGCTGTTTACCGCAAAAGCCATGCTTTCCAATTACGGACCTGCGGCGCTGCGATCTGCTGCCGAATGGAAGATAACCGATGAACAAAATAATGCAATAGCCTCCGGAAGTTTCGCCGGCAGCACAATGCAGCAGGGAAAAGTGACTTCCATCGGGGATATTAAGGCCTCCTTAAAGAAGGCGCATTCCCCTTCCCGCTTACTGGTTACCGTTAGTGCAGGCGGCACATCCAACAGTTGGAATATATGGGTATATCCTGCAAAGCAGGTTGCTGCAACGCCTGATGTGCGTGTGCATTATGCTTTTGATGATGCGGCCCGCAAAGACCTGGCAAACGGAGAGCGTGTGCTATTGTTTTCTTCCCCCGCTGAAGGGTTATATGAAATTAAAACTGCGTTTATGGGGCCCGATAGTGTGCGGCAGTTTCCTCCTGTATCCAAAGGCAGGAGCGCAATAGCCGGCACTTATATGCCCGCTTTCTGGAACATGCGGCTTTTTAACCAGGCAGGCACACTCAGCGTGCTCTGCAATCCGCAACACCCGGCGCTGGCCGGCTTTCCTACGGAAGCACACAGCGACTGGCAATGGGCCGACCTGCTGGGCCGATATACGGCGCAGGCATCGTACGGTATTGCAGGCGATGCAGCAATGCATGAATGGGACGACCGGTTTAACCGGTCGAAGTCGGTTGTACTGAATGAAACACCGGCGGATTACCGTCCTATTGTGCAGGTGATTGATAATTACGAAAGGAATTATAAACTGGGGATCATTTTTGAAACCCGTGTGGGAAAGGGTAAGCTCCTGATCTGCGCGCTTGACCTGGATACGGATACCGGTAAGCGTCCTGCGGCGCGGCAACTGAAAGCCAGTTTACTGCAATATGCGGCAGGAGAAAAATTCAATCCCACGCATGAACTTTCCATTGAACTGCTGGAGAAGATCCTCAGCTTTTAACACCCGGCATCAGCCCGTTTCATTACCATTTTTAGAAATTTTAGGATCAGTGCAATAGTAAAAGAATATTTTTGCAGATGGGAAGAAGAAAATTGAGAATGCTTAATAACTCCGCTGATCTTGCAGACTTAAGAATTCCTCCTTCCAACAGACTTGAAAAATTATCCGGAAAGCTTAAAGATTTTTATAGCATTAGGGTAAATGATCAGTGGAGAATAATTTTTAAATGGAATTCAGGCAATGCTTTTGAAGCTGAAATAATTGACTATCATTAAACAAAGTAAAATGGCAAAACTTAAAAATATACATCCGGGTGAAGTACTTCTTAAAGAGTTCCTTTTACCATTGAATATTTCTGCATACAGACTTGCAAAAGATGTTGAAGTACCTCAGACCCGTATTTCTGAAATCATAAAAGGTAACCGGCGGATTACTGCCGGTACTGCGCTGAGATTCAGTAAATATTTTGGAAATTCTGCAAAATTCTGGCTTGGTATGCAAGCCGATTTTGATATAGAAGAAGAGCTTTCCAATAAAGCTTCTTCGATTCAATCTATCAAAACATTCAGTTCCAAAGTAGCATAACGGCGCCCTCCAATCTGGAGCCCATCGTTAACGTTTCGCACCTTTTGGAAATTGAGTAAAGAAAACGCGCGAATGGGATTTACATAGTCTGACACTTTGAACTTTCGGCGAATAATCTCTGTATTTGCCGCTAAATAATTTATCCGGCAGACACACTTTTTTCATCTTTTTGTTGTTACTTCATCTTTTGTTCTTCAACCGGCTCATCGCTCATCCTTAATCGTCTGACAAGCTCCAAACCTAATACTTGCTTAAAAAATAAAATGCAGTTTAAAACATCAATACATATTTTGCTGGGATTGCTTGTTGCGGTAATTCTGTTTCATATCGCTGTGATCGCTAAAGCAATTCCTTATAAGATCGCCTGGGGCGGGCGACTTGAAAATGATCAGGAAATGTATGTTTTTGAAGCCATCTCCATTTTGATCAACTTATTTCTGGGACTTGTGCTGCTCATGAAAGCCAGCTATATAAAATTCCGGTTTAAGAAAAAAGCAATAGACGTAATACTATGGATTTTTCTTGCTTTATTTGTTCTGAATACGGTTGGTAATCTTTTCGCAAAGACAAACTTTGAGCAATCATTTGCTGTTTTGACTTTTGTTTTTGCTGTTCTTATCCTGATGATTTTGAAACCCAGGCAGTCATGGTTACATTAGAACAAATAAGGGCAATCGCTTTGGCATTGCCGGCGGTTACTGAAAGTTTACATTTCAGGCTACCTACTTTTAAAGTGGGAGACAGGGGATTTATAACGGTTCAGAAAGACGCGGCCATTATGGCCTTGCCGGAGCTTTTGGCTGAGTCCTTATCAAACAGCGAACCTGAAAAATTTGAGCTGGTTCGCAGAAACAGAAAGTATTTTGTAGGACTAAAAGCAGATTTAAAAAATACCGGCATTGCCGACCTGAAGCCGCTCATACAGGAAGCATATAACTTTAGAAAGACGGGAAAGAAGTAGATCATTGTTTTTTGGTGGAAGCATAAATCTGTCTGGTGCGGTCGGCATCCGATGAAGGAGTTGTCGCGCCGGGGTCTTCACAGCCGGGCAACTGTGTGGCGGCGAGACCCTGACGCTATAAAACTATTAAACTTTTGTGCTGATCCGAAGTTGCCCGATGCGGCCGGTATCCGCCGCGGCGGATCAGCCCGCGCTAACAATGCATGCAGCAAATCTATCAAAACCTGGTTTCAACCGCGAACGCAATAAATCCGCCATCCGCATGGCAATACCTGCCAAATACTAAAAAAATGCCTGTTTTTAATAAAAAATGAATAGGTTTGAAACAGTTTCAATCCGCACTACTATAACCCGGCAATCAACCCGTATCATTCCATTTTTAGAATTTTTGGACCAGTGCAATAATGAAGGAGTAATCCTGTTTAAACGTTTGTGGACGCTTAGAAGCGGTTTAAGCGTTTATAAATACTTATAAATATTTTAAAAATGAAGCGTATTGTGTAAAGCAATGTGTTACCAGCAATTTAATAGACACGACAACTAATGATAAGCATTCCAATAAACATTACAATTCCAGAACTTTGGCAGACAAAAACTTTTAGAAAAAACGAATGGGGAGAAATCAATTTAATAGTGGGTCCGAATGGGACAGGAAAATCGTTATTTTCTGATGAATTAAAAAAACAACTCGTACGTAATGATTACAAAGTCAGATTATTAAACGCCGAGCGTTTGTCAGGTTTGGAAAAAACAAATTATCAAAATTTTACTGGGTTAGTTCCAATTGCTGGTAGTTTTGATAAAGGTTTTGATTTATCAAAATTCAGTTCATTAAAATCTAGCGGAGAACTATTTGGGCTATCATCCGATGCTTTTGTAATCTTAAAAGAAAGACTTGATATTAGGGTTAGAGTTGAAGCACTTTTATCAGATATCTTTAGTAAAACAATTCGTTTAGTAGAAGAAGGAGGCTATCTCAAACCTAAAATTCAAAACAATTCGGGTGGTGGAGAATATGGACTTAAAGAAAAAGAATGCCACGGATTGAAAGAATTATTAACACTCTTAACTTTTTTATATGACGAAAGTAAAAACTGTGTAATTCTTGATGAACCAGAGCTACATTTACATCCACAATTTCAATCTTTTTTACTTAGCGAAATAAGGAAATTTGCAGGAGATCCAAAAGTAAATCCAACCAAAAAACTTTTTTTTATTATTACTCATTCGCCATACTTTTTAGATTTAAGAAGTATTAACGATTTAAAAAGCATTCTTGTTTGTCATTATAATGAGCCACCTAATTTTGTTGATACTTTAGATGTTCAAGATGAATATATTTTAAAGAAATTTTTACCTCGTTTCAATACGCATCATAAGCAATTTTTCTTTTCACCAAACCCAGTTTTTGTTGAAGGATATACCGACCAACAAATAATTACTTTGCTCTTTGACAAACTTAATTACAACATTAGTGCATCAGGTTCAAGCATAATTGATGTTGGTGGGAAAGACGAATTAGCTGTATTTTTCAGGCTTTGTAAAAAGCTAAATATTAAAGCAAGAATTATTGCAGATTTAGATGCTTTCTTCAAAGGCAAATTAAGAGAGGTTGCACAAGAAGACGAAAACTGCGTTAAGTACATTCAAGAAAATGGATTAGGAACAGACTTTGGAAATCTTATTGGTGAATTAGACAGAAAATTAAAATCCGTTGCAGATGAACTAATAACTAAAACTACAACCGATATTGAAGTCAATCATATTATTGAATACTTAAAACCAATTATTGGAATTGCAGACAAAAGAAATTCAGTAATTACTTCTATGCTAATTGCCCTTATAAAGTTTAAGGACAGAGTATTTGTTGAATTATCTTTATCACATCATGGGGAGGTAAATTATATCCTATCAAGAGCCAAACACTTACTGGAAGCTTTTAAAGCTGCGAATATTTTTATTTTTCCAAATGGTGAAATCGAACATTATTACACTCAGACCACTATTGATTATTTGAATATCACCGATAAAGAAAAAAATAATTCGTTCCATACTGAGCGAGATTATATTTTAGCTTGTAATGATGTAACAGAATTGGAAACCAGTTATAATGAACTTATTCCTGTATTAAAGTCTTCCATTCCTCAAATTAAAGTTGATTTAAGCAAGCATTTAAAATTTCAAGTAGTTGAATGGCTGCAAACTGTTCAAAGAGCAATTTCAAAAGGTGATGTAACAGACATTGATGCTCTAAAAACAGATGCTAAAATAGATTATAAACTACTCAGCCAAATAATTGAAGTAATAGACCTAAAGATTGAAGAGGATAAAAGATTTGTTTGTAAAATAAAAATTAGTAAGTCTTTGACGAACATAGACCAAGAAATATCTTTTACAGAAACAACAATACCTCACAGTTTTGAATTTAAAATCTAAACTGCTGGTAACACGCTTGGCAAAAAATCGGTTTAGTGCTAAATGATGCTTTGTGCTTCGTATCAAGTTCAGTGCTGGCACACAGTTTTGTGCTTCGAAATCCGCTTCTTCGCCAAGCGCCACACCTTTAGGCGTCATGCTATGAAGATCATGCAACCATTCGTAGATAAAACACGAATAAAATGGGACTTTTAGACTGGCTATTTGGCAACGAAGAAACAAAAAAGGAAACCCGGAAAAGAGTGTTTATTAGCTTTGCAATAGAAGACGTTGAGTATCGTGATTACTTAGTAGACCAAGCAAGAAAAAAACATTCTCCATTTGACTTTATTGACATGTCGGTAAAAAAGGAGTGGAACCAAAACGAATGGAAAAAGAAATGCAGAACAAAAATTAAAAAGTGTGACGGTGTAATCGCTTTACTAAGCAAAAACACTCATAAAGCAGGTGGTGCAAAATGGGAAATGAAATGTGCAAGAGAAGAGAAAGTGAAAATAATAGGTATGCACATAAAGAAAAATGAAAAAGGTGCAATCCCAGCAGAGTTACAGGGAAAAAGAGTGATATTATGGAATTGGGATAACTTAGAAAAATTCATAAATGATTTATAAATTAACCAAGTAAAAACTAAATAGCATGGCAGACGAAAAAGTTTTATTTATTGCATTTGCGATTGAAGATGAAAGACAAAGAGATTTCTTTAAAGGACAATCATTGCATCCAAGAGCACCCTATGAATTTATTGATATGTCTGTAAAAGAGCCATATAGCTCAGAATGGAAAGAGAAGGTACGAACTAGAATTAGACGTTCTGATGGCGTTATTGTTTTAGTAAGCAAAAATTCCCTTAATTCTATCGGACAAAAATGGGAAATAGAGTGTGCAAAAGAAGAGAAAAAAAGGATTTTAGGAATATGGGCATACACTGACGACCGAACTAACATTGTTGGTGTGAATACTGTGGTATGGTCGGACACCAATATTTCAAATTTTATAGATAGCCTGTAATACGTTGTTATGAAAATTGCATTGATAATCGGAATAAATCACTATCCATACGGCGGAGACCTTTATGGTTGTGTAAATGATGCATATTCAGTAAAAGGGATTTTGGAACGAAATTTTGACGGTTCCGTAAATTTTGATTGTAAATTATTGACGTCATCAAATGCAAAAGAATCACTTGACCGAGGAGAGCTGAAAGATGCCATCGTACAGTTATTCGCAACGAAAGCTGAAATTGCTCTTTTGTATTTTGCTGGACACGGACACATTGAAATTACTGGTGGCTACTTACTTGGTAGTGATGCAAAAAGAGGTGATGATGGGATTTCTTTAAATGACATTTTAGTTTTAGCAAACGCATCTAAAGCTACTAACAAGGTAATTATTTTAGACAGTTGTCATTCAGGCATTGCAGGAAATGTTCCTAATATTAAAGATAGTGCATTGATTACTGAAGGCATTACAATTTTAACAGCTTCTACCGCTGACCAATATGCATCTGAAAAGAACGGCAGCGGAGTCTTTACAACACTACTGGTAGACGCTTTGAGTGGAAGTGCTTCAAATATTTTGGGCGACGTTACACCTGGAAGCGTTTATGCCCACATTGACCAATCACTGGGTGCTTGGGAGCAAAGGCCAATATTCAAGACAAACGTTAGAAACTTTATCCCATTGCGCAAAGCTGCGCCATCAATTGAATTGGATGACCTAATACTTATTAAAGACTTATTTCCAACTGCGGGTTTTGAATTTAAACTTGACCCGACTTACGAACCCGAAATGAAGGGACGGGATGAAGGAATGCCAGACCCAATTGTCGACAACACGAAGACTTTTGCAATTCTTCAAAAGTTTAATAGACTCAACTTGCTAAAACCAATAAATGCACTACATATGTGGAATGCCGCTATGGAAAGTAAGTCTTGTAAGTTGACAGCTTTAGGAGAACATTATAGAAAACTTGCAGAGAATAACAGGATATAGTACGGCATATAATAACTAAGCTTTCGTTGCGTCCGAAGGACGAACAATGAAAGGTTGTTGAACGGAACCTACTGTAATGACAATTTAATTATGCAACATAATGTTTTGATAATTTTTTATCAGCATGCTGCCGGGTGAATTTCCACTCTATCGTGCATTTGTTTTCATTTCTATCCTGAGTCCACTTTTCTAATGCTTCAGACAGCTTCTCTT
>NZ_DATJEB010000027.1:0-4688 GCF_035497235.1 Agriterribacter sp. | reverse complement strand
ACTTTAAAGACAATAAAAAGCACGGCAAATGGATTCGGTATGATAAGCAAGGAAATTTAGAATATGAAGAATCATTTGAGAACGGAAAAATTAAAAAATAAACACTCACAATTTCGATAACAACGGACAAAAATAACTACTGCCAATAAGGTATTGCCGCCATGGGTGCCGACAAGCAAACTTCAACAATTGTGCTACTATGAAACTTTAGTGCTGAATCCGGCTGCCGGTTTCCGGATTTCCCCGAAACAGTTACAAACGAACACAGTTTAGCAGCGTTCAGCAAGCTGTTTGATTTCATCAAAGAAGAAGCAAATATTGATATGCGGGTTGCCCGAAAGAAGTGGACAATTCACCAAACAGGCAAGCGGAAAACGTTTATCAGCTATTGGTACATTGTTTTAACCCACAGCCCACAACCAGAATGGATTCCGTAGGGTTTTATTGTATATTTGATGCGGATAATAATGACTGAAAATGCTTAGTGATATACTGCTATTCTGCCATATGCAGCATGGTGCAGGACAGGGGAATCAGGATTAAGAATATATTCGGGCTATTATACGCTCGGAGTTTTATTTTTTTTAATGTGAAGCGTAAGTTTTGCCATATGAAAATCTATAAAAAAATACTTTGCCTTGTATGCCTTATTGGAGGTATTGCCGCTTCGTTTCCATCTTGCGAAAGCGGTGGTGGTAGTAATACTGCCGAAAAAATACCCGATGTGGTGAGTTATAATTTTGACATTCGTCCCATTATATCCGACAAATGTTCTGCCTGTCATGGCCCCGATGCCAATAAAAGAGAATCGGGTTTGCGGATGGATGATCCCGAAAGCGCTTTTAAAGCGTTGAAGGAAAATCCTAATGCCCATGCCCTGGTTGCTGGCAAGCCGGAATTGTCGCAGGCCTTTCTTCGTATAAGCACTAAAGATACGGCGCTGATCATGCCGCCGCCGTCTTCCAATTTAAAGCTATCACAGCACGAAATAAAGCTGATTGAAAAATGGATCAAACAGGGCGCTAAGTACGAAAAGCATTGGGCATTTGTAGCGCCGGTAAAACCCGGGGTTCCGGAAATTGAGCATACAGACTGGCCGAGGAATGAAATAGATCGCTTCATTTTACAAAAAATGGAGCAAAAAGGCATGGTTCCCAATGAAATGGCCGATAAAGAAAGATTATTGAAAAGGCTTAGTCTTGATATTACCGGTTTGCCGCCCACGCTGGAAATGATGGACGCGTTTTTAGCCGACAACAGCGTGGACGCTTATGAAAAAATGGTGGATCAGTTACTGCAAAACCCCGCATATGGAGAAAAAATGTCGTTGCACTGGCTCGACCTGGCACGGTATGCCGATTCGCATGGCTACCAGGATGACGGGTACCGTACCCAATGGCCATGGCGCGACTGGGTGATCCATGCATTTAATAAAAATATGCATTACGATGAGTTTGTAACCTGGCAATTGGCCGGCGACTTAATTCCCAACTCAACCAAAGAACAGTTACTGGCAACCGGCTTTAACCGCAATCATAAAATAACGGAAGAAGGTGGCGTTATTCCGGAAGAATACAGGATCATGTATGTAACAGACCGCAATGATCTTTTTGGAAAAGGACTATTGGGTGTTACGCTGGAATGTTCACATTGCCACGATCATAAATACGATCCTTTTTCGCAAAAGGAATATTACCAGTTATTTGCTTTTTTTAATAATGTAAAAGAAGTAGGTATAGAATCGGTGATCGGCGGCCCGGAAACCTATGCAAAGAAGCCGCTGATGGAGATCACCAATGAAGACGCGAAGACCATTCTGGATTTCGTAAATAAGCCCGATACCAACAGGCTGATTGTGTCGGTTATGGGTGATCTTGACACGGTGCGGCCAACACATATCCTGCAACGCGGTGTATATGACGCGCCCGGTGAAGTAGTAGAACCCGGAACTCCCGAAGCGATCTTACCTTTTAACAACGCGTATCCCAAAAACCGGCTGGGGCTATCCCAATGGTTATTCGATAAAAAAAATCCTCTTACTGCAAGGGTATATGTAAATATTTTATGGCAGGAATTTTTCGGCAGGGGCATTGTTAAAACCTCGGGCGATTTTGGAATGCAGGGAGAACTGCCTTCACACCCGGCATTATTAGACTGGCTGGCTGTAGATTTTATGGAACATAACTGGGATATTAAACGGCTGGTGAAGCAAATGGTAACTTCTGCTACTTACCGCCAGTCGGCTGCTATCAGTAAAGAGAAGCTGGCAACTGATCCCGAAAATATATGGCTTGCCCGCGGGGCACGGTATCGCATACCCGCTGAGTTGATCAAAGACCTGGTGTTGGCCAGCAGCGGACTGCTGAATAAAACAATAGGAGGACCCAGTGTAAAACCCTACCAGCCCGAAGGTTTATGGGAAGGCGCAACTTCCGGCCGCGGCCTCTTATCTGTATACAAACAGGATCATGGAGCGGCATTATACCGGAGAGGTATGTATACTTTAATTAAACGTACCGTTCCGCCGCCCACTATGGCTATTTTTGATGCCAGCAACCGCGATATGTGTGAAGTAAAAAGGTTAAAGACCAATACGCCATTGCAGGCGCTGGTAATGATGAATGATCCTGCCGTACTGGAAGCGTCAAGGGTATTGGCGGCTACTTTGCTGGAAGAAAAATCGGGGGCAGGAGAAAAGATCAGTAAGGCTTTCCGCCTGATCGTTTGCAGGAAGCCGGCTGAAAAAGAACTGGAAGTACTAACCAATTATTATAATAAGCAGTTACAAACCATAGAAGGTCAGTCCGCTGAAAAAATGCTGTTGGTGGGCGAGTATCCCATTAATGAACAGGTAGATAAAAAGACGCTGGCGGCAATGATGCGGGTAATATCAACTATATATAACCTGGAAGAAACGATTATGAAATCGTAGAGTGAGAAGTGAGAGGAGAGAAGTTAGAGATGAGGAAGAGAAGAAGGAATTATCACCTTGTCGTTAGTATACTTTAGCTGATCGCTGATTGCTGACCGCCCTGGCTGAATAGTGATACAAATTTTAATACGTTGTTTATGAACAAAGAAATTATTGAACACGGGCTTACATGGAACAGGAGACGATTTTTGTCGGCCATGAGCCTGGGTGTGGGAAGTGTGGCATTGGGTTCTTTGCTGATGCCCGATCTGTTTAAGCAGGCCGCTGCCGAAGAGGCGGGCTTACCTCCCGGTATTCCGCATTTTGCCCCCAAAGCCAAACGAGTAATCTACCTGTTCCAGAACGGCGCTCCATCGCAACAGGAACTATTCGACTATAAGCCCAAGCTCAGGGAAATGATGGGGCAGGAAATTCCTCCTTCTGTGCGGGGTACGCAAAGGCTTACCGGCATGACGGCTAACCAGTCTTCTTTTCCTTTGGTGGGATCATTTGTTGATTTTAAACAATATGGAGAATCAAGAGCGTGGGTAAGCGACCTCATGCCTTATACCGCTAAAATTGTGGATGACCTTTGCTTTGTACGCTCCATGTACACAGAAGCCATTAACCACGATCCTGCGCTTACCTTTTTGCAAACCGGTTCGCAGCAGGGCAACCGGCCCAGTATGGGTTCATGGCTCAGCTACGGGTTGGGTAATGAAAATAAAAACCTGCCCAGCTTTACGGTATTGCTTTCCCGGGGTGTAGGCAACGGGCAGGGCGTGTATTCCAAACTCTGGTCAAACGGGTTTTTGGATTCCGTTCACCAGGGTGTTCAGTTCAGCAAGGGCGAAAATCCCGTGTTATATCTCCGCGATCCCGAAGGTATGAACAGGAATGATCGCCGCGAAATGCTCGACAACCTCTCTGAGTTGAATCAAATGTCGTATGCGGCATTTGGCGACCCGGAAATAACGGCTAAAGTACAGCAGTACGAAATGGCGTACCGCATGCAAACCGCCATACCTGAGGTAATGGATCTGTCTAAAGAATCGGATGATATTGTTAAGCTATACGGGCCGGATTGCCTGGTACCCGGAACCTATGCTGCCAATTGTTTGCTGGCGCGTAAATTATCCGAGAACGGCGTGCGCTTTGTACAATTATATCACCAGGGATGGGATCAGCATGGCAATCTTCCTTTTGAAATAGCCAAACAGGCTATGGATGTAGACCAGGCTTCAGCGGCATTGGTTACGGATTTAAAACAACGGGGTTTGTTAGACGAAACGCTTGTTATATGGGGCGGGGAATTTGGCCGTACCAGCTATACGCAGGGCAGGCTTACGGCAGATAATTACGGACGTGATCATCACCCGCGCTGCTTTACCATATGGATGGCAGGCGGTGGTATTAAGCCCGGTATGGTGTATGGCGAAACCGATGAGCTGGGATACAATATTATAAAGAACCCGGTGCATGTACACGATTTCCAGGCCACTGTTTTACACCAGTTGGGACTGAACCATGAAAAGCTGATCTTTAAGCATCTTGGCCGCAGGTACCGCCTGACGGATGTTTCGGGTGTAGTAGTTAATGATATCCTTAGTTAAGGAGCCGTTTACAACCTTAGCAACCGTCTGAAATGTATACTTAATAAAACCCATCATTTTGAATGAATGCAGACGGCTTTTTATGGTTTCCTATGTATTTTTAACCGTTCTATTTTTCAATGACTAAGAGAGTTAAGTTTATCGCGGAACAGGCATTATTCGTA
>NZ_DATJEB010000026.1:0-15579 GCF_035497235.1 Agriterribacter sp. | reverse complement strand
TTAGTTGTTACAAATTGCGAAACTTATTGTTATCGCACTATAAAACTAACCTGCCTTTCGCAGGCAGGATTGGCGGCGCAGCATTTTTGGTGCTGCATGACCGCAACAACTGCACTATGCTTTTCTTACATAATTACTTCGAACAGCAGGCGAAAAAAAGTAAGGAATGTGGTAAATGTGAAAATGAATTTCAGGGC
Organism: Agriterribacter sp.; assembly: GCF_035497235.1. GTDB lineage: Bacteria > Bacteroidota > Bacteroidia > Chitinophagales > Chitinophagaceae > Agriterribacter. The sequence goes on along the minus strand of NZ_DATJEB010000026.1, from coordinate 15,382 downwards.
CGGAAAACGATGTTACCTCGTACCTGACACCTCAAACCTGGCACCTTCTTCCTCAATTCAATCCCCTGAAATCAACGGGTACCAGTTTGCTAACCCCCGGCTCCTGCATGGTTACGCCATATATAATATCCACGGTAGACATGGTCATTTTATTATGGGTAACAATAATGAACTGCGAATTTTCGCTGAACTGGCGGATCATATTCGTGAACTTGTTTACATTGGCATCATCAAGCGGCGCATCCACCTCATCCAATATACAAAAAGGTGCGGGCTTAATCAGGTAAATAGCAAACAATAATGCGGTTGCCGTTAATGTTTTTTCTCCGCCGCTTAACTGGGTAATAGAAGAAGGCCGTTTACCTTTTGGCTTGGCAACAATATCAATACCCGTTTCAGCAAGATTTTCCGGATTTTCCAGCAAAATATCTGCCGTATCTTCTTCCGTAAATAAGGCTTTGAATACTTTCTGAAAATTTTCTCTTACCATATTGAAGGTTTCTAAAAACTTCTGGTTGGCAGTGGCTTCCACTTCCTGTATGGTTTGTAAAAGGCTATCCTTTGCTGTTACCAGGTCATTCTTTTGTTCCAGAATAAACTCGTATCTTTTTCGCATTTCCTGGAAAGCTTCAATAGCTGTGGGATTTACTTCTCCCATATTTTCAAGCCGTTTTTTCATCCTTTCGCAGGAAGCCTGTAAATCCTCCAATGGCGTTTCCGTTGCACGGGGCTCATCTAATATCGTATCCAGGTCTACCCTGAACTCCACGCTTAGCCTTTCTTTCATGCCGGCTAACTGCAATTTCAACTCGCTTAGTTTGTCTTTTATTTCATTCAGCAAATGATCTAATTGCTCTTTTGCTTTTTGCCGCTGGCGCAGGGCGCTTTCTTTTTCAGTTAAAGCATTGCGCCGGTTATAATAGGCCTGGTCTGCTTCATTCAGTTTCTTTTCTTCTTCATCCTTGCTACGCAGCATGTCTAATAACAGCGCCGCAACAGTTTTTATGGTTTCCTCTGTTTGAGCAATGCTGCCGGAAGCTTCCAGCAACTGGGCGTTACTGTTATCAATCTGGGCTCTCAAATCAATCAACTGCCCGCTCTTAAACTGATGCTCCTGTTTTAAAGCGTTTACTTTGCTCTGCAATTTGGCATATTGCAGGTTGCTATCATTATAGGCCGCATTGGCAAAGCTATACTCCTGTTCGGCAAGCGTATAATCCTGCTCGGCGCCCCGAAGCTTATCCTGCAGCTCCTGCAATTGCGTATTTAATTTCTCCAGCTCTTCCCGCACTTCGGCTATACTATCGTGGTTATGCTGCAATTGTCCTTTAAGGTCTTCCAGCCGCCTGCTGCCGTTTTCTTCCATCTGCTGCAGGTTCTCCATCTTATTCTGCAAAGCAAAAGCCTGGTTGGTTAACTGGTTAATGGCATCCTGCGTTTGCCGTATCGCCTGCTCTTTCAATTGCTGGTTATACCCGATCACTTCATTATGACGCGCCTGTATAGCCGATTTTAACTCGTTAACCACTGTTTCCTGCACAATAATTTCCTCATACAGCTTTTCAAGATTTTTTGCACGGCCTATTTTTTTCCCTTCAAATAACCCCACACTGCCGCCGGTGAGTGCATATTTACCTTTTACGTATTTACCATGTTTTTCCAATACCACGGCGCCATTGCTGTTATGCAGCGCTTCATCATTTTCGGCAATATACACATTGCTTAACAGGTACCCGGCCAGTTTCCTGTACTGCGCTTCCACTTCAATTACCTCCATTGCCGCAATGGTTCCACCCGGCTGCTGATGTTGCACATCATTAAACTCATTTACCCTGTCTAACAAAAAGAAATTGGCTTTGCCCTTTTTGTTGGTATCCAAAAGCTGAACCGCCTGCAACCCTTCTTCCAGGTTGTTCACTACATAGTAATTAAGATAAGGTTCCAGTACATTTTCTACCGCTGCACGGTATGCTTCTTTAACGTAAATAATATCCGATAAAATAGGAGCGGTATGGTTCCATCCCTGGTTATTGTGCAAAAATTTTACGCTTTCCGGGTAGCCCTCCATAGAATCAATGAGGCTTTTCAGCAATGCATGCTCATTTTTACGGGCATCAAGCTTACGGCTTTCTTCCGCCAGTTGATTGCGCAGGATTTCTACTTTTGCCTGCGTTTGCAGTATTTGCTCCTTGGTATGCTCGTGCTGTTCCTGCAGTTGCTGCAGGCCGGTGCGTTTGTTGTCTAATTCAATTTCTTTCTCTTCCCTTTCTGTTTCTAATTGCGCTATCTGCTGTTTACGCTGCGCCTGCTCATTTTCGCCCTGCAGAATAGTACGCTGAATATTCTGGATAGAAGTATCGGCAACGGCTACCTGTTTCTCGGCATCAAACTGCCGCCTTTGCAAGGCCTGGTTATCGCGGCGAACGATATCAATAGCAGCGCGCTTTTCATCAAAAACACGGCGCTTCTCTTCCACCCCATCCTTTAGGCTTTCTACTTTTTCGGTATATTCTTCCAGTTTAATTTCCTCATCCGCTATTTGCCCGGCCGTAAAAGCAATACTTTCTTCTAATCCTTTTAACTGTCCTTCCGATTTTTGCAAAAAATTGCGCAAACTGGTTTCCCTTTCTTTCAGGTATTGCAGGCGCTGCTCGCCCAGCCGCTGCTCGTTTTCCTTACTACGCACTGTTCCCAGCAGGTTGTTAAAAGCATGCTGCATTTCCTGCAACTGTTTTTCCTGTTCTATAAAACCCAGTTTCTCCTGTTCAATAGCTGCATCGTCCTGTGCAATACCAGCTTCCAGTTCAAAACGTTTATCTATTTCCTGCTGCTGCTGCTCATTTAAGTGTTTGTATGTAATATTAAATCCCTCAAGCGCGGCTTTTGCCAGCTCAACGCTCAGTTCCTTATATTCTTTTTTGATCTCATAATACTTCTCCGCCTTTTTGGCCTGGCTTTCCAAACTTTTCAACTGGTTGTTGATCTCAAAAAGAAGGTCTTCAATACGCGCCAGGTCCTGCTCAGTGGCATCCAATTTTAACTTGGCCTCCCGTTTACGGGTTTTGTAAATAGTAATGCCCGCGGCCTGTTCCAGCATGCGGCGGCGGCTGTTCTCCTTATCTTTTATGATATCATCCACCATGCCCAGCTCAATAATAGCATAGCTGTCGGTACTAATGCCCGTATCTAAAAAGAGGTTATGAATATCTTTCAGGCGGCAGTTTACATCATTGAGGCGGTATTCACTTTCCCCGCTTTTATAAAACTTGCGGGTAACGGTAACTGTACCAAATTCCGTAGGCAGCAGGTTGCGTGTATTTTCGAAAGTAAGGCTTACTTCAGCAAGTCCGCTGGCGCTGCGGGTACGTGATCCGTTAAAAACAAGACTTTCGAGGTTTTCACTACGCAGGTTGCTGATTTTATGCTCGCCTATTACCCAGCGAATAGAATCTATGATATTACTCTTACCACAGCCATTTGGTCCAATAATACCCGTAATACCCTGGTCGAAATTGATGGTAGTTTTGTCGGCAAAACTCTTAAAACCCTTGATTTCTAAACTCTTTAAACGCACAGTTCAATATTTTTTATGGAATGGGCAAAAATAGCTGAATCAAAACGAAAATTAGTGCAGGCCATTTTATCAAACCCCATTATTATTAACGAATTATACACAAGAACTCAGCCCATATTGCAACTATCCACAATATGTGAACAATTGCCAGCGGGATGCAATATCGGGTAAAAGAATGGCAAGGTTGGCTAAATTGCAAAACGAATAAAAAAGAGTGCACTATCCATAAATATTTTGTTAGCGCTTAATAAACATTTATTTTTCAGCTATCAATCCTTCGATAATTGTATGAGAGATTTTCGGTTATCCCTTTTATTATTATTATTTACAGCTCCTCTTTGTGTTTGCGGTCAATTTAGAAATATATATTCCGACCCTGATCCGACTAACCAAATCCAAGGCATACACTTCATTTCTGCTAAAGAGGGTTATGTCATATCTAAAAATTGGATGGGATATACACAAGATAGTGGTCACACATTTATAAAAAAATATATCACTGCAAGCAATGTTGACTTCAATGGATATTATGTGAATCTCACATTTGGCTTTAACCCGAGTGGCATTCATGCTTTTAATAAGGATACGCTTATTATTTACGGCGATTATGGGTTTGTACCTGCTATTCTTGTTTCATCTAATCAGGGTAATAGCTTTAAACTGATATATCATTCAACATTAAAGCTAAGCATTGATAATAATGGAATTGAATCAATGTGTTTTCCAGAAAATGCAGAGATAGGCTATGCAGTAGAAAGAAACAGAATTTTGAAGTCAATCAACAGGGGGAAAACATGGTCTATCATTTTCAACGACCCAGATGGCAGATTGTATGATATTGATTTTATAACCAATTCTACCGGTTATGCAATTTCTGAAAATAAGTTATTAAAAACAGAAACCGGAGGCAACTCCTGGAATCAGTTAGATATCCCAGGAGACAACCTCCGCTCTGCCAGTTTTATCAGTGATCAAAAAGGGTGGGCGAATATGGATGGTAAAATTTATTATACAGCAGATGGAGGAAATTCATGGAATAACCAAAGCAATGAGTTTGAGCATGCGAATAAGCCAATAAAGTTCATTAATGACAGTGTTGGCTATTTTATAGGAAATTTTTACAATATTTACAGAACAGACGACCGGGGTAAAAGATGGGAACCTTTACCCAGGAATAATGCATTTTCGTACAATGGGTTGGGACATAACAAATTGTTTATTCTCAATCAATCAATAATATGGGCAGGTGGTGCACACGGGTTTCTCGAATTGAGTACCAATGGCGGCGGCATATCAATGCCCATTGCTCATTTCAAAGCCGACTTGTCAGAATTAATTGGTAATAATAAAGTCATCTTACGCAATTATTCCAAGCCGGGGAATCAGTACAGATGGTTTAAGAATTCTAAACTACTTGACACAACCTACGATGCAAGTTATCTCGCGGACCGCCAATCCATTGATACAGTTATGTTGATTGTCATGAAAGGTTCAACATCAGACACTTCAGAAAAAGTATTGATTGACACAAGAATTAATACCCAAAGATGCTATGCTGCTTTTCAGGCACAGATAGATACTTCCTCTGTCAGATTTATTGCTGGTTACAATACACCCGGCGTAAACCATTATTGGGAATTTGGCGATGGAGAAACCAATAATTCAGATACCAATCCTCTTCATCAATATAAAACCGCCGGAGAATATACTATTACTCATAAAGTATTTAATACGATTGACAAATGCCGTGATTCGGTTTCATATAAAATCATAGTGTACAGAACTCAAAATTGTATTTCTGCTGATTTTACCTATGTCGCAGACAGCTTTTATACAAATAAACTAACATTCACGTCACATTATGACAAAACCAAAGAATTTGACGCCTATGCAATGCACGTCACGGGATGGGAATGGGGGGATGGAAGTACAGAGTATAATCTGACTCATATTTTTGACTCTTCTCAATATTATAAAGTTTGCATGACAGTTAAGAACGAAAAAACAGGATGTATTGACAAAGTTTGTAAACCCGTATTTATTGAGATTGAAAAGGGTTGTAATGCGGAATTTAAGTATGACGTTTATTATGGCGGAGGTATGCACGCCGAAATAAAGCCACATACACCAAGCGCAACCAGAAAAAATATCTGGATAATAAATGATTGGGATACTATAAACACAGGTAATAAAAATTATTTTGATAAATCATTTGCGGTACCAAAAGAAGAATGGGGTTTGTATATACCAAGTTGGCAAGGAGGTAGCTGCGGCAGATCTTCCCTTGAAATAGGTATTGATTCCCTAAACAAGTCAATTAAACATATTGTTTATGATTCAAAAACAAATTGTGCCGATACAATGCAAAAAAATATTAGAATAAAGAGAAGAAGGGAGGTTTATATTAAAGATGTTCCCAATCCCAATTTTCCTCAGGCGGTCTCATTTTATGCTTATGAACTTAATCTTTCTGGTGATACCATCCCATATTATTCCCCGGGGTGGCGAATAGAAGGACCGGGAGGAACAACCTATTTCGGTGGAGGTAATGGCAGTTGGCAATTTAACTATACATTTCCTTATTCACAAAGAGTAAAGATTTCAATTCCCAATGATGAATGCCCTTCCAATCAACCGCGGGAGATTTATTATTCCCATTTCGATATAGTTGCTGACCCCTGCCCTATATTCCCTCCAGATTTCGAATATAAAATTCAAGAAGAAGATTCGCTCTCCATCCTTTTTACAGACGTAACGCTTATTACGAATAAACAATTTAATAATGTTGTTTTATGGATTTTTGGTGACGGGGATTCTTCTATGCTGAATGCTCCTATACATACCTATAAAAAACCCGGTAGTTATGAAGTTATTCTACGTTATAAAAACGTGAATGGCTGCACTAAGGAAAAAAGAAAACAAGTCACTATAACTCCTCCCTGTACTATTTATTCACGCTTTTCATTAACGCGGGATGCTATTGTCCCTGCTAAAATCAAGTTTATCAATAAATCTACTTCAACAACTCCATCTACCAAACATATGTGGTTTTTTGGAAATGGAGATTCATCCTCAGCAAAAGATCCTGAGTATTTCTATAAAATTGCAGGAACCTATGAGGTAAAATTACGCAGCCGGGAAAGTATCATTTGCGAGAGTTGGTATGATACAACCATTATAGTAACCAAGACGGATATATGTAATATAAGCCCAGAATTCAAAATGTTTTTTACAAATAATTATATTCAATTTGAGGATATAACAACACCAGCTAATTCTATATATATGAAATATTGGAATTTTGGTGACGGAACTTCCGACTCCTCTGCTTCCCCACTCTATGAGTATAAAGCTTCTGGCATTTACAACATTTGTTTAAATATTGTACGTGACTCAATATGTTCAGCTGAGATTTGCGACTCCGTTAGTATCTCAATACCTTCGCGTAAAGGTGTAGAGCTATTTCCAAATCCGTCCAACTCAAATATTAGCGTCAGATTTAGTGCCAGCGAAATAAAACCTATTTATATATCATTGTTAAATTATCAAGGAAAGACCCTTAAGAAAATTCACCTAAATAGTTTGAATGGACCAAATGAATATAAGTTTGATATTGTTGATCTTCCCAAAGGGAACTATCTAATTCAAGTCTTAGGATTGGATAAACCCCTTTCAAACAAATTTATAAAACTTTGATCCCTCACAATAAATGGGTGCATTTCAAATATAATTGTCGCATTGCTTTGCTTCAAGTGAGATGGGTTGCAGGTTTTTTTCAGATGCGGTCTGACCCTCCTTATGTCGGGTACCGACCACATCTCCCTAGGATTTCGGATTTACGACTTCGGATTTGATCTGTTATTTGTATTTTGGTTCTTATTTTCCTTCCCAATTGCATATCTTTTAACCACATTTATGGTCACTTTTACCGCCACCATATTAAAATTTGGAGAAAAAGGAGAAAAAACCGGGTGGAACTATATTGAGATACCCGGTAACATTGCAGGGCAGCTTAAGCCCGGCACAAAAACCAGCTTTCGCGTAAAAGGCAGGTTAGATGATTTTGCCATTAAAGGCGTGAGCCTTATTCCAATGGGCGGTGGAAACTTTATTATGGCATTGAATGCAGGCATGCGCAAGGGCATCCATAAAAATAAAGGCGCTATGGTAAAAGTGCAGCTAACAGTTGATACAGCTTATGAAATTATTCCAGAGCTGCTGGAATGCTTATCAGATGAGCCATCCGCCATGCAATTCTTTAAACAGTTACCCCGTTCGCACCAGAACTATTTCTCCAAATGGATTGAAGGCGCCAAAACGGATGCTACCAGGGCCAAACGTATTACACAAACCGTAAATGCCATGATCAAACAGCAGGGGTACGGAGAAATGGTACGGTCGCTGAAAAAGGATAAAGATTTTTAAAGTTTATAGTTTGTTTTGAATTTTCCTGGTGCATGTTACCTGGGTAGGCAGGATATATTCAATTTTTTTCGTCACTTTTTTTGTGGAAAAAAAGTAACCAAAAAAGCCACCCGAAATTGATATACAACCCAATTTCGGGAAGAAGCCTTGATGAAGCTTTCGTACTACTGTAATTTCAGCTTCATCTCACTGTTGCTTCCTCAACTTTTAGCAGTGTACACTATAGCTATTTTATTTGAGCATTGAGGTGGCATTTTACTTCAGATTTGAAATTTGCCGATTGAATTTTCTTTCGTTCTTTTTATTTTGTTTTTTGATTTTTGGCGCTTCGCTCAGAGGCTCAATCGCGCACACTTATCTTATCAGTTCCCGGAAAGTCACCAGGCACTTTTTGCGTAACCTTTCCTGTTGCCACCCACTCCGCGCCTCTTTGCAAAAAAGTAATAAAGCCAACGCATTGCTGCGATTCATTGGCATGCCCCAATGTGGTATGAAAAATTTTCCCTTTCCCATAATGGATCACCATCATCATAGGCTCATCGCGGCCGGTACCACCCTGGTCTTTCGCGCTGTAAGCGGTAGCCAGTACTTCCATATTTTCTGCAGGGCCGCGCAGGCGGTCGTATAACTCGTCCTTATTATGCATCCATACTTCCGGCAAGCCCTTAGTAATAGGGTGTTTTTTATTGCGGGTAACCACTTTAAACGCATGGAACTTTCCGTGGCTTCCACCCGCTCCGGGGCTGTTGTCTTTTACCAGCTTGCCTGTTTGGTCATAATATACATAAGGCCCATCTTTTTCAGTCCTGTTGCCCCATCCGCCCAGGCCTATCATCTTATTAAATTCCGGCCATTCAGGAAAAGCGTTATCCGCCGCATGTACCGACACTACGCCTCCGCCATCTTTTACAAAAATTTCAAACGCCACGTTGGTTTCCTGCGGCCAGGCATCGCCGTTATAATTGAGCAATACTACTTTGTAATGGCTGAAAGCAGGTGTAAAACCCTCCATGTTTCCTCCTTCCGGCGGAGTAGTAGCAATATCAACAACAAAAAGGCCTGTCTCTTCCAAGTAGCCCTTCATCATTTGCGTGGTTTGAGCCCAGTTGCCGTGATTATTCTGCCCGTCAATAATCAGCAGTTTTATTTTTTCCTTTTGGGATTGTGCATGGCTATATTGCACACACAGGCATACTGCAAGCGCAGCAATTATTTTTGCAATATTTTTCATCAGAATTTATAGTTTATCGTTTCTGGTTTTGGCATTGCTTCCCACGTACATTTTCTTTCATCCGGAAATGCTGCTCCCATTTTCAAATTTTCAAATTTCTCACATTTCCACATTTCTTCTCTATTTCGTTACCCTCAGCACACCACGCATCACCACGTAGTGCCCCGGGTAAGTACATACGTACTGGTAATCGCCCGGCTGCGCCGGTGCGGTAAAATAAATGGCTTCTTTTTCAGTGGGCCCCAATAACCGGGTATGAAATAATACATCCGCCATTGAGGGCACAAAGCCCAACTTTTCACCATTCAAACCCAGCTTTGTTGCTGCTTCGCCCACATTGTCTGCAGCACCCGGTTTGGTAACCACCAGGTTATGCAGCATATCGTCATTATTATTAAAGAGCAGCTTTATCCGGGAACCTGCTTTAACTGTAATAGCTTCCACATCAAACTTCAATCCGGGTTTAGTGCCTATTACAATCGTACGGTCGGCCCCTTTTGTCCAGTCTGCCGGCTGCAGGGTTACATGTTTAGGATCATTGGTTTTTGATGCTTTTACCGCAGCTTTTGGCGTTTCCGGTTTCATTGTGTGTGCATGCTGAGGTGCAGTTTCTGTTACCCTGTTTTCTGCGGTGATGGCAAGCTTTTCACCATCGGGTAACTGATTAAGCGTATAATAACCGAAGTTATGCAGCAGGGTATTGCGTTCAGCAGATAATACGCCTTCGGCTTTTATTTCATGAATATAACCCAGTCGCAGGCTATCTACCACCAGGCGTACTTTTAAGCGATCCGGCGAAACAGTTATCGCTTTAATGGGGCAGGAACCCTGGTTAATAACCGGGCTGCCATAATTATGGTGATACTTATACGTGAAACTTGAAACATAGTAAGAAGCCGCGTCACGGGCCGATTGTTCATCTACAGGTTGGGTAAATTCAATTTCAAAACCATCGGGCTTAGCCTGCACTGTTTTCATTTCAAAAGCTGTTTTACCATTCCATACCATTCGCTGCAAACCATATTTCGCCCTGCCTGTAGAACCCCAGCCACGGGATGTCATACCCACAAACATACTACCATCTGATCCCCAGTTGAGACGGAGGATGCCGGATGAAAAACCTTCGCGAAATGGAAATACCACGCCCTGGTAAACGCCTTTTACTTTTTCGAGGTATACCCGCATGATCTTGCTCTGCCCCTGGTCGCCAACAAACAACTGACCTTCAAAAGGCCCCATCTTTCCTTTAGTGTCGTAGTTAATTAACCCCGCGGTGGATATACCCAGGATAGTATGCGGAAACCATACCGATGGTGGTTTTAATCCCGGCACCCGCTTGGCCACATCATACTTGGGTTCGCCCGTATCAGGAATATCTTCTTTCTTAAGTGTAACAGTTGACCCAGGCAGGTGCGACCATACCAGGCTTGCAGGGTTGCCTACAAAATCGCCTTCGGCAACATGCGTAATACTACCCGATCCTACCCAGTCGCCCTGGTTTTCGGCATAAAATATATCTCCTTTATCGTTGAGCGCAAAAGCCGCCGGCGAGCGCATACCGGCTGCAAAGGGCTTCATTTTTCCATCGGGCGTAATTTTAATCATCCACCCATGCCACTTGGATAAGCTTTCGCCATGATCGCCTACCCACGCAAGGTTCAGTGTAAGTATCATATTACCATCCCTGTCTAACACCGGCCCATAGGAAAACTCATGATAATTGGCTGCTAACGGCCACGAGTACACGGTTTCGTATTCATCCGCTTCTCCATCGCCATCCAAGTCGCGCAAGCGCGTAAGCTCCGACCGTTGCACAGCGTATATATCGCCATTGATGTAATTCAGTCCCAGTACTTCATGCATCCCCTGCGCAAATAAGCGGTACTGCGGCCTGGCGCCATTTTTCATATAGGGATTGGTAATGATCCACACTTCACCCCTGCGTGTAGATACCGCAAGCGCGTCATCGGGTAAAAAAGTCATGCCACCCACTTCCAGCAAAACGCCTTCGGGTATGGGAACGGTTTGTATCGTATAAAAATCCTCTTCTTTCTGAACGTGTATGGTAGTATCCACCGTGGTTTGTGCAAACAGGCTCATAGCCGCCGCCATGCCTGTTACCACACACAGTATACGTGCTAATGAACGAAATGACATAAAATATAATGTACTCATGATTATATAAAAATTACCAGGTAAGGGAATAATGTATTGTAGCACCTGCTTTATCTACGGGCAAAAGCAGCTCCTGTACAGCGCCTGCCTGCCGTATAAAAGGCTTCAGCTTTTCATCAATAAACAGGTAGTACGATTTATCATCAACAGCGTATATCCCTTTTTTTATTTGCGCTATTTTTTTTGCCGCAGCAACGCGGTGATATAAATGAGCAGATGGATTGGCAACCGTTAATTCCCTTACCAGCCCAGAGCTGCCGGAAGTGATAATTTTATCGGTAACATTAACATCGTATATGCTATAACGATAGGAAGGCGCCCTTGCGGCATCTAAAGTATAGCCTTTCGTTTGCACCTCATCGAAAGACACGCTATCGGGCCACGCGGTATTTACCACATCGGGCAGCATCGCCAACGATGGCGCGTCCGATAAGGTAATCACACTTCCCAATGGAACAATACGCTGGTAAGGCTCTCCTCTTGAGTACCACAGGTCTGTAGCATCTGCAAATCTTCCTCTCCATACCTGCAATAAAGCGCCCCGTTTTAAATCGTAAGAATAGTTAACCTGGTTAGGATTACCTACGGAAATAGCATGCGTGATCATCTTATTGTTATAGCTTAAAAAGCTGCGCAACAGGTAAGGTTTCGCGGCAGGATCTATAAGTATTGGATTCACCATACTTACTTTTTCAGGTGTGCTGTTATCTCCGCTTAACGCGCGGTATTTGATATTGCGGATCGCTACATTTCCATGATCGCCCTGGATCATTAAAGGACCGGCAGCACGCTCATCTTCAAACAAAGGAGACCTTGTGGGCCCGGTTAGCGCTATTTGCTGCTGCACCGGCACGCCATTCAAATACACGGCTTCAAAGCGTGCACTTTCCGTTTTTATACCTTTATCGTTAAAGCGCGGCGCACGGAATTGTATTTTCAAATGCTGCCACAAACCCGGTGCACGGGCAACATTTACCAGCGGCGCATAACCTTCAAAGCCGGTGTTTTTGCCATTATCCCATCGCTCATACACGCCACCGCAATCGGAGAAAGTTGGGTGCAAGGTAGTCCAGCTATCAAATAGCTGAACCTCATACCTGCCCTGCAGATAGATACCGGAATTAGCGCCTTTTGCCATCATAAAATCCAGTTCCAGTTCCACATCGCCAAAACTTTCTTTTGTTACCAGGTGTTCCCTGTTCTTTTTAGAAACAATATTTACGAGTACGCCAGTTCCGGCAACCGGTTTCAGATCGCCTTCTTTATTTATATCCGCTACGGCATCAGAAGCAACAGACCAGTTGCCTCCTGCATTTGTAAAGGCGTCAAGATTGTTCAGCGGAATTATGGTAAAGCCTGGTTGTTCCTGCGCATAACTGCTGCATATGGATAGTACGCCCAGGAAGAGGAGATACATTCGTCTTTTGACCATTCTGATTGTATTATGAGTTTAAGGTTGAAATGATAAAAACAGGATAGCGAAACTATAGAAATATTTTTTTTCTGCATTATTCTTTTTCATGCTCAGCAACCATTTGGTCAAAAGCTTCGGCTCTTGCGGCATCAAACTTTGCTTTTTGTATCCACTCATCTGCTCCGTATACCCCTGCTTTCGAATAGTTAAACGGTTTGAACTTTATTTTGTTGATGATCCTTTTATTTGCAATCCGGAAGTCAAAATTTCTCACATCCTTAAAACCAGGATCGGCTATAACCGAGTGTTTGTCTTTGCCTTCCTGCTGCCATGCTGCAAAAGTTTTTTTACCAAAAAGGATATTGCTGCTGCGGGTATCCCAAAAGCAATTTTCATCAGTTAGCATGTTCACGGTCGGCCAGTTGCTGCTTAGTAATGTTCCGCTATTGAAGTAAATAATGTTATTGGTAAAAGAAAACGAACGGTGCTTTTCCACACGGGTGGCCTGCAACTGCGATTTGATACTATTAGCGAAAATATTATTGCGGATGACGTTTTCTTTTCCATAATGCTGATGAAACCCGGCGCTTTTGCAGTTGTATACCAGGTTGTTTTCCATAGTAATTCCCTCCGAACCTTCATCTGTATACAATCCCCATCCACCATAATCGAGCGAATAAATATGGTGGATGACATTATTACTTACCGTTGTTCCCTCCGAAGCGCCCAGTGTATATACGCCGCCCATATCGCTTAAAACGCCCCATCCCAAATGATGAATATGGTTATACTCCACGCGGTTTCGTTTGGAAGGGCTGGGCGTATATCCCCAAATCCAGCCTACGGATACGCCGGAGTATTTAAAATCCGATATCTCGTTATGCAGCAGTTCATTATCGCTTCCATGAAATATGATCATGCCTACCGCACAGGGAAATACATGTCCGCCCGAACGGGCTATATTGTTAACCACTTTTATATGGTGGGTTACTTCAGCAGGATTGTCACGCAGAATGGTCTCGCCAATTTTAACAGCGCCCGCACCCAGGTCGTGCAAATAACAATTTTCTATTAATCCATTGTTGCATGCCCTTCTGAACCATATACCACTGCCACCCGTAGCCGAAATTTCGCAATTAACGAACGACACCCGGCTGGCGAAATCCATTTCAATGCTTGCTGCCACAGGCGCGGCCGCCTGGGCGGGCTCCACACCCGATGGCGGCATATGGTAACCTGCCACCCGGAAAGCAATATTTTCAAAACGGATATCAGTTACTTTCTTACCTGTTTTTGCATCGCCCGAAATGGTAACGAACTTATCCAGCAATGGCGCCATAGCGGTTGTTCCCTCAATGGTTTCGCCGGGTTGCGGCCGATAATACAGTGTGCCGGAACGGTCCAGGAACCATTCGCCGGGAGCATCCAAAGCAGATCGTATGTTTTCAATAGCGAACAGAGATGCGGTAGTAATGGGGTTCCAGGGTTTCATGCCTTCCCCGCTTATATATACGGCGGTATCAGCGGCGTTGTACGACTGAATATATTTTTTTGTATTGTCCCAATGATGATAAAAAGTGATCACCGCGTCTTTCAACTCATCTTCGCTTATATCTTTCATCCAACTGGCAGCTTCAGCAGGAATTTTAATTTGCTGAACCGCCAGCTCCGGCGCACGGTCATCTCCTTTAACAATAACTGTTTCCTTTACAGATACCGGGGAATAGAATCCTTTATTGGGTGTTTGCGCCCTGGTAACACGAACGCCGTTTATATACAATTGCTCAAAGCGCCAGCTATACCGCCGCACTTCGGGTACATCGGTTTTCCATAAGCTGTCTGATACCTTTTCAAATTTGTTCAGGTAAAATCCACCATAAAAAACCGCACCTTCCTCTCCTTTAAAAACTAAAGGAGTGGTTTCCGTACCACCATCCTCAACCGATAACATTAAAGTTTCCGGCATCATATATTCACCCTTACGAATGATTACCTGCCAGGCCTGCCGGGCAGAAGGATTTTGTTTTCGCAATACCCGGATGCGGTCCCTGGCCGCGGTAAGCGTTGCTAATGGTTGCTCAGCGGTTCCACTATTCTGATCACTCCCTTTAGGCGCTATATAGATATTTTGTGCAACTGCATCATGAAATAACAAAAAGCTGAACGACAGGAAAAGGGCAAACCAAACGTTTTGTTTCACTGGTTGTAGTATTGTTGATTGGCTAAAAATAAGGTTTTTTGCTAAAGATGAAAGATGAGAGGGCAAAACCCAGCGATTCTGCGAGTAAATTAATCCAGCGATTCATATCGTCTGTAAAATTACAGGGCAAGGCTTCGCCTTTCAGCCAACTTGGTTCATTTTTTGGCTGTTATCTGTTTTCCGTCTTTTTATTTGGCTGTTGGTAATATGTTTTTGAGTGGTTAATAAAAATCCTGTTTTACAGGTGCAGATTTGTCACCCGAAGCCGGGGGCTTCTCTTCATTTACTTTAACCGGAGTATAACCTTATCTGATGTTTTTTGTGAAGCAAGTCCTGCACCCAATAAAACTCCAGGGTAACAGT
>NZ_DATJEB010000025.1:0-5806 GCF_035497235.1 Agriterribacter sp. | reverse complement strand
CGGAAAGTAGCTGTGGATGATTTTGCGTAGTTCGTAAGCAATGACTGTACCATCAATGGCAGCATCCTGCGGTTCAACTTTGATTGCTGTATCTGAATAATTGTGCTTGTTACCCAACATAAACCGCCTATCTTCACGGCAGCAAAAATCCCGCCTGAAAACCAATACTGACGGGCTTTTAAGAAAAATATGGGTAACAAATATACTTTAAATTAAAAGTACCCAACCAGCCCGAAAGGGCTTTTTATCTCTACTCCTCACTACACACCCAATTAGCCCGAAAAATATTTTTTAGCACCGCCCTGAAACCCCTGGTGGATAAGGATAGTATTTACTCGCTGAAGAATGTTTATGCATCGTTATTTTGTTTGAACAATTGTTTCTATCAGTTTTGCCTCTGTCATGTATCGTTAATTTATCCATTAGCCCTTTTATAACAAAGAAGAAATAGTTTGATAGCATATGCTGGCTTTGAGGGTAGTAGTTATCGTTCTGAAATGATGCAAAGTCTATACCTATGATTCCGACCTATGCGCTTAATCCTATAAAAATAAAAGAAAATACTTATGGCGTACCTCTTGCCGGTAAAAAGCAAATGCTGTTCTTATAAAGAGATTTGGATTACGGAGAATTAAAAGACCAATAGCTCAATTGCAGATTTACGACTTCACTCTTTCCAAATGGGCTTATTTAAATAGTAATTCTATACTAACTGCGATGGATCGTATTAGTTCCAAATCAGGCGGCTTCTCCATATGCTGTAACAGCGCCCGATAATTTCTTTCTTCATCCGGCTCAAAGATTATCGTTTGATCGTTTAGGGTTACCAGTATGCTGTGGCTGTATTTCCATGCCTTCAATTCTGCCGGCAAAAGCATATCCTGTCCTTTATAATGCACTGGTAATTCAAATTTCTCACCCATATAATCAACTGTAAAAATTCATATACACTCCTGCTTAATACCGGTATGCTTAACGCAGAGTAATTTAAAAGTTGCAGCCACTCTGTAAAGCCTGTAAGCAATAGCTATTGATGTCTAACGAAAAATCATCGCCGGTCATTACCCAATACAGTTGCGGAGAGATCATTCTTGAAAGCGGAATTTTTGCCGATGCGATTTGTCCCTGCAACTGATCCTGAGCGCCGCCTTTCCAGGCATCCATAAACGGAGAGAGGTAGTTTTCCAGTGCGGGATAGGATGTAAGGATGGTAAATACATCTGCATATTTTTTGTTCAGGAGTTCAATGGCATGAGGAAAAGTACAGTACCTGCCGTTATCATAAATTTTCAAAAACCAGACAATAGCTGCCAGAAGGATGATCGGGCTTTCTACAAAAAAATCGCCTTGCTTTTGTATCCAGGTTCTGTTCAGGTTTAGCATGATGGTATAAGCTGCTTCATAAGCATCGGAAATATCCGTCATAAATTCAGGATTAAGCGGATTGCAGCGGTGGCTTCTTCGCGGATCATCAAAGTTGATCACATAGAATTTTGGTTTTACGCTGTACTTACCACTGTATTTCAGTAAATGATTGTAAGCAATAGTAGAAAGATCATCAAACTTAAAGTCATAGATGTACATTGAAAATCCTTTTTCAATATGCTGTTTGATATAATTATTTATGATGGCATAGCTTTTACCTGAACCAGGTGTACCCAACACTATTGTTGCCCTGAATGGATTTACTACATTAATCCATCCCTGATTCCATTTGTCTTTATAATAGAATTTTGTGGAGAGATTTACAGAGTATTCATTACTCATGAGCTTTGTTTCCTATTGAAAACTTTCATTCTCATTATTGAATACATCGCCCATCAGGTTTGTACGGAGCAGGCGGCTGATCCAAACACCTGCCACCATTAAAACAATATAGCCTGCCGAAGCAGTAACTAAATAAAGAAGTGTTGCCAGACCTGCCGACAGTTTCAATAATGGAGTATTAAGAAAGAATAGTACAAAGCCGGTTGCAAGGGCTACATAAATCTTTAGCCAGGTAATCTTCTCATTCTTCACGCCTTTTGTGCCGAGGTAGCTTAACCCAAGTAATACCAACGCAAACAGTTTTGTATAAACGCCATGAGAAAACAGCCTGGATGCACGGTCAAAGTTTGAAAGAATGCTATTGATGACCTGCAGTGTCCAGCCCCGTTCTGCAAAAAAGCCATAACAGTACCAGTAAAGGTGCATAAGCACCAACAGGATACTTACTGCTCTCATAAAAGCCATAATTTTGGCCAGTCCTCTTAAATCGTCTCCTCCCTGCATAATATTTTTATGGAAAAATTATGCATAACAGAGCATGAGTTTATGCCAATGGCATCTTGTGGCATTGTTTGAGCATAGCTGGCAGATACCTGTTATTTTCTGTTCATCTTATACCTGTTTTCACCGGCAAATAAAAGTCTGTTTTCATGTGTGGCAATATATCTGTCAAAATCTTCCGGCAGGGTTAAATGCTCATACGCCTCATCATAATAATGCAGGTCAAGACTATATATGACTGTCTTTCTTTTGCATATCCGAAATGAGAGCGTTGCTTCCAGTTCGTAAGGTGTAACATCTATCTGAGCATTTCCGTTAAGATACCGCATCCAGGCATTATTGTAGTCAAGGTTATTGATGTCTTGAATAAATGCCAGTTTGTACAAGTCTATAAACTCACCGGCAGCATCGTCTTCTGTACTTATACTGATGGTTAAAGGGCCGTGGTTATGGTTGGATAAACTTAGATAAGTCCACAACTGGTTTGAGGCTGTTAACCCTATTTCCATTCCTTTGCTGTTCTTAAATCGGTTGTTTCTATCTTTCAAATACCGGATTAAATCCTCACCCAGGCTGTCCATTGTAGTGTAGTTTACCAGATACAAACGTATCGAAAAATGATCAGATAAACATATGCTAAGCTTAGGACTTTCTACTGGCATTTCGCTTCTTTTTCCTCATCTGCCTTTCAAAGGCCAGTTCCTCATAATCCTCACCCTGCGTTTGTGGTAAAAGCCCGCCAAGACCTTCTGGCAAACCAAATTCTTCGGTAGCACCCGCAGGTTTATCCTTGTATAGAAAATCAAAAAATTCATGGGTCTGTTCCTTATCGTTATTGGGATCATCATCTTTTGTCCTGTTTAGCGAGCTAATAAACCGGGTATTGTCCTGTAAAGTGCCTTTATTATTCTGGGTTACTTCCTGTTGCCATAGATCATTGAAGACATTAGCTGACAAATTCTTCCCCAGCTGTGATCCGTTCCAAACAGTTTTAGATTCATGGTCAATAAACGTCATCCCGTATAGGCGCCCTTCATCGCTGCGGCGAACAACGGTATTGATGCCCTGATCCAGTAATTCCTTCTTAAAAGCAGCTTCACCGCAGGTCATGTGTATTGCTGCCTCAATGCTGCTTTTAACGGTAGCTTTTACAGGGCCACCTTCATTTGCTCCCTTGATTTTTCAAAATGCTTTTGGAGCCAGGCTATTGCGGCAGATTTTCCAAACGATGAAGACTTAAACGGGTTACTTGCCTTTTCTCCCTGTTCATTCAAAGCAAAATAAACCAAGCCATGTTTTGGCTGTCCGTTCAGCTCGCCTTTCACTTCTTCGGCGGTAATGTTGAACAAGGAAAGTAAGGCGTTATATGCCCCAAGAGTTTGAAACTGGTAGTATTTGGGGAGGTATCTGACCACGGCAGCCATCTGGCTTTTTATATCGCCTGTTTTATAATTCACCGGCTGAAATATCCGCGCATCATTTTCACGGGTCTTTTCTGTGGCCGCTATAAGATTATGCTTTTGTTCCAATGAACGGCATGCATTCATTGACCGTTTTCGCTCAAATGAATCTGAAATCTTCTTACCTTCTTCGTCTACACATACAGAAACGATATGAATATGGGTACGGCTGGTATCGGTATGTTTGAAAACCACGAACGGCTGTTCTCCGTAACCCATTTCCTGCATGTATTGCTTCGCCATTAGCCTATACCTTTCATCACTCACATTATCGTTGGGATCAGGGTTGAGAGAAATGTGTACTACCGGTTTTTCAGTATTTCGATTAGCCAGTAAATAAGGTTCAAACGATCTGAGCAATTGGTTAACGGAGTAACTCCCGTCAGGCGTTTCCAGCATTTCATGCAGGAGTAAAATCTCTCCGTTTTCATTCTTTACTTTGATCTGGTTGTAAGATAAAGCTCCGTAAATATTCGCCCCCCTGCCGATCTTTGCTATCATTACTGCCCGTTTTTATTCAAATACTTTGTCTCAAACTGCTGTATCAACTGTATTATTTTCTGGCATAATGCAGCCATTTCCGTGGTTTGTTTTTCTAATTTAAAGAGGTATGCGGCTGCTTTTTTTTCCGAAAAATTGCGGTATAATATCTTAACTACCTGGTTATAGTTAACCCCAACCGATCGAAACTGTCCATATAGTGTTGTCAAGCGCATATAGGAATCCATTGCTGCCTTATCAATTTTTACCGTCTTAATCGTCTTCTGGAATACACAAGCTGTAATAAAATGTGCTTTGATCTGCATACCTGACGATTCAAAGAGCGAAAGAAATCTTGCGTTCTCTTCTGCATTCAATGAAATGGAATACCGGAATACTGCCGGGTCATTTTTTGGATGGCGGCCATATTTCTTTGTCCCATTCTTTTTATTGTTCTCGTCCATAAAACATCGTTTCAAAATTTTGAAAAACACCGACTTTGGAGGGTGTTTTAAGTTTCCGCCTTTGCGGACAAGTTTGTTTTGAGCTGCGCCCTGGATTTCGCGCTGCTCAAAACACAACTTGCTCTGTTCCGGTGAACAGAAAATCCCGCTTTGGGCAGGATTAAATAAAGTAGGGAAAAACGGCTTCGAGCCGTTCGTCATACTGCATAGTATGGTGCAGTTCATTCCCATTAAATCATTAGAATAAATCCCTTTGCAAAGTAAATCCAGGATCAGGAGCGCATTGTATTATGGAACGATGCCGAATAGTGCCACCAGGTGCCAATGCGGGACAGTCTCTTAAAAGCCTGTATATATCTGCATTCCTTTATACAGGAAGTTGCATTTAAGTAAATATGCACGGCTATTTTTATGTAGCTACACAATAACGTGAGTACGTGTGGATGTAAGTGCAGCTATATGATGATATATATGTGAATAGGCAAATAAATAAGTATGCCGATAAATGCGGATGCCGGTGTGTACAACCCCATTGCTATATGTGCCTGTACAGATAAGCATGTAAAAAAGTACATACGCTTAACTATACTGGTATATAAACACAGTGGCATACAACGGGACATAAGTAAGTAAGTGAATACAAAATGAATATTTAAAAACAGTTATACAAATGGACAAGAAACACAAACCTTTATTTATTGCTTTTTCCACCCAGAAAGGTGGTGTGGGCAAATCCACCTTTACGGCTCTTGCAGCCAGTATGCTTCATTACCGCTTAGGTTATAACGTAGCAGTATATGATTGTGACTTTCCGCAGTACAGTCTTTCGCAGATGCGTGAACGGGATTTGAAAATGGTAATGAAAAACGAAGTGTATAAGAAGCTGGCGCACCGCCAATTCAGCACCATCAATAAAAAAGCCTACCCGGTCATTCAATGCAAGGCAGATGAAGCATTGAATAAAGCTGGAGATTTTATACATTCTTCAGCCGCTGCGGTTGATGTGCTGTTTTTTGACCTGCCGGGTACGGTCAATACACCGGGAGTACTGACCACCTTAGCCGGTATGCAGTATATCTTTTCGCCTATCACGGCAGACCGTGTAGTTATTGAAAGCACCTTGAGCTTTACGGA
>NZ_DATJEB010000024.1:0-56604 GCF_035497235.1 Agriterribacter sp. | reverse complement strand
ATTAAAGATTGGCTTAAAGTGGGTGGTAACCTTGGCTACACTGATCAGACCGATAGGCAAATTGATATTTTAGGAGGCGGAGGTATCACTGTAATGAGACAAGTGCTGGAAGCATTGCCTTTTATACCGGTAAAATATGCTGATGGCTCTTGGGGACGTAACAGAGATTATCCAGGTATGGAAGGGGGAGACAGTCCTTTACGTGTAATCGAAGAACGCACCTATCTGCTCCGTACACAAAATATGCTGGGAAATATCTATGCGAATATCCGGCTGATGGATGGGTTGGAGTTTAGAACTACACTCGGAGCAAATATTATCAATCAACGGCTTGATAACTACAATGGGATAGATCTGCAGTATATCTCTTCTACCGGGAATGCTGTGGTTAATAACAATCGGTTTAATTCCTGGCAATTTGAAAATTATCTGACCTATAACAAAGGATTTGGAATTCATTCTATCAATGCGCTGGCGGGTTTGGCATGGCAGCATGTAGACAGGTTTGAAGCAATAGCGCGAAGCCAAACCTATATTGACAACTTTTACAATGTAAATAATCTTGGTGCTGGCGCTGTCATTCAGGCGCCCGGTTCATTTGCCAATGCATATGGAATCAATTCCTATTTTGGGAGAGTAAATTATACTCTTTTAAACAAATACCTGGTAACTTTTACAGGCCGTCAGGACGGGTCATCTAAATTCGGTTCTGACAATCGTTACGCATTTTTCCCCTCTACTGCACTGGCGTGGAAGGTGACAGAAGAGGAATTTATGGACGATATACAGGTAATTTCAAATTTGAAGCTTAGGGGCAGTTATGGAGAAACCGGAAACTCGGAAATAAATACATACCAGGCAGATGAAATAATGGGTAACTACGAAGTTATTTTTGGGGGTAACAGAGAAATTGGAATAGGTGTTTCGCGCATGGGAAACCCGGGGTTAAAATGGGAAAAAGTAAGGCAATTTGATTTTGGTGTCGAAATGGGGTTATTCAAAAATAGGGTAAATATTGAGTTTGATTGGTATCGTAAAAGAGCCACTGATATGTTGTTGAGCGCCCCTGTACCCAGTAGCAGTGGTTATACTCAGGTATCCCGCAATATAGGGAGTATGGAGAATAAAGGCTTTGAGGTAGCAATTAATACAGTGAACATCAAAAATGCCAATTTTAGCTGGAATTCTGTTTTTAACATCTCTATCAACAAAAACAGGGTATTAGCATTAACCGGAGGAAGTGATATTTATTCCGGGGCTACCGTTATTCGCGTAGGGGAGCCAGTAGGGTCGTTTTTTGGCAGGGTACACCTGGGTACCTGGGACTCGCATGAGGCTGCAGAAGCTGCTGTATACAACATGCGTCCCGGGGATGTTAAATACCTCGACCTGAATAACGATAAAGTTATCAATGATAACGACAGAACAGTTATAGGAAAGGGTATACCAGAAGGCTTTGGAAGCTTTATTAATACATTCCAATATAAAAACTGGGCATTGTTGGTTGACCTTCAATTTATGTATGGAAACGATGTGCTGGACAGAAGTATTCATTCTGCTGAAGACCGTCAGGGAATCGCAAATAGCTATAAAACTGTATTGAATGCCTGGACGGAAACCAATCAGAATACTCCTATCGCGCAAATACGGCCTATCAATGCTTATTATACTACAAACAATGATAGCCATAAAATAACAGATGCCTCTTTTGTTCGAGGTCGGAATCTATTGCTGTCTTATACGTTTGATATGGAAACCATCTCGCGTTTGAAACTCGATCGTTTAAGACTGTATGCGTCTGTTCAAAACTTTTTCGTTTCAACAAAGTATTCAGGATATGATCCGGAAGTTTCTAACTCAGGCTCACCCTTCGATCAGGGATTTGGTTTGTACGATTACCCCAGACCAAGAATTTTTATGATAGGTATTAATGTGGGCTTATAATTAATTGAACACTTAAATTATCAGAAAATGGAAAAAATTATCAATAAATATCTCCTGATGGTGGCTGTCAGTGTTGGTCTTGTAATATCGGGATGTTCAAAATTTTTAGATGAAACCGATCCTTCCAATTTTTCTACAGGAAGTTATTTTACAAAGCCTGAACATGCAAAAAGTTCCGTAAACGCCATTTATCCCAGCATGCGTGATCCATTTAACAGTGGTTTTGGCGGGGGTGCCTGGATGATGCTCGAGTTTGCTACAGGATTGGCCGGAACTGACCTTGGTCAGGCTGTAAATAGTTATTTCGTAAAAGACCTGACAAATACTCCCGACAATGCATATGGGGCAACAATTTGGACTTCCTACTACAGAGGTATCGCAAATGCCAATACATCCATTAAGTTTATTCCCGGTATTACTATGGATGAAACTCAAAAGAAAAAGTTGCTGGGGGAGGCCTATTTTTTAAGGGCATTGTATTATTTTAATCTGGTGCAGATATTTGGAAATATTCCACTGGTTACAGAGCCTGTTAATTTACAGTCCGAACAACTTAGACCTAAACAGGTTACTGCAGAAGAAGTGTATAGTTTAATACTTGGTGATCTGCAAATGGCTGAACAGTCGGGTCTCGCATGGAAAGATGAAACCGGACGCGTGAGTATGGGCGCTGTTAAGTCTCTTTTAGCAAAAGTATATTTAACCATGGCTGGATATCCGTTGCAAAAAGGAAATTCACACTACGCATTGGCCGCTGAAAAAGCAAAAGAAGTAATTGAGTCAGGAAAGTTTAAACTATTTGACAGCTATGCAGGTTTCCGTGACCCGGCAATGAAGAATAAGGAAGAAAATATTTTTATGATACAGTATCTGGCTGGTACCTTGCCCAGTAATTGGCAGGTATCTATAGTACCTTATAATAAGAATATTTCCAAATATTCCGATGAAACCGGCGGTATATATTCTACTACAGCTTTTGCTCAATCATTTCAAGCCAATGATCTGAGAGCTAAAGAAAAGCAGTTTTTTTATACCAATTATACCAATCAGGATGACCGCAATTTAACGGTAGAATTAGGTGGTTTTTTTATTTACAAGTATTTTGACAATGATGCACACTTAAATACTGCCAGCAGTGGAATGAATTGGACCGTTTTGCGTTATGCAGATGTGTTGTTGGTATTTGCTGAAGCATCTAATAAAGTAAATGGACCGAGTGAAGAAGTGTACAGTGCGGTAAATGCAATCCGGCATAGAGCTGAATTGCCTGACCTGGCCGGGTTAACTCAAAGTCAGCTGGAAGAAGCAATATGGAAAGAACGATGGTATGAGCTGTGTTTTGAGAATGTTACGTGGTTTGATATGGTAAGGCTGCGCAAAGCATTTAATACCACCACTAAACAATTTGATGATTATGTTGGACATGAATTTTCATATGGACCTACTTTAAAAGAACGTGAACTATTATTTCCAATCCCTACTTCTGAGGTTTTAAATGGTAAACTGGTGCAAAATATAGGATATTAATCCGCGGGTTCAAATACAAGGATTGTAGTAATGCAATGATGTAGTTACAAAGAACTACAGCCTTTCGTATACTTGGTACCAGAAAACGGTAGTACCATAAATGACACTCTGATGCAAAATCTGGGCTGGTAATAAAAAAAAATGATAACTTGTCTTGAGTACCCGTTTATAAAAGTATAGACGGGTACCCATTTTTATGAAATTTTTTAATAAATCAAGATGAAAAGAATCATTTTTACCTTGCTTGTTTGCATTGGTGTTCAATCCGTCATTGCCCAAAAAAATATTCCGGTAACGATTGCTACCTATAATATCCGCTATAACAACCCTGGCGACAGTTTAAATGCCTGGCCCAACAGAAAGGAAAATGTAAAAGCATTGATCCGGTTTCATGAGTTTGATATTTTTGGTACGCAGGAAGGGCTGATTGATCAAATGAACGGCCTTTCTGAAATGAAGGAGTTTGCGCGTACAGGGCATGGACGCGATGATGGGAAAGAAGCCGGGGAACATTCCGCGATCTTTTATAAAAAGGACAGGTTTAAGCTCATGCAATCAGGCGATTTCTGGTTGAGCGAAACACCTGAAAAACCCGGCAAAGGCTGGGATGCCAAATGCTGTAACCGCATTTGCTCCTGGGGGAAATTCCAGGATCTGCAAACTAAAAAAACATTTTATTTCTTCAGCGTGCATTTCGATCACCAGGGTGTTGTAGCCCGCAGGGAATCGGGTAAGCTGATGGTTAAACAAATACAGGAGATCGCTAAGAACACGCCGGTGATATGCGTGGGCGATTTTAACTCCACCCCGGAAACAGAGCAAATTCAGGCCATGCAAACTATACTAAACGATTCTTACAAAGTAACACAGGCGCCTCCTTACGGACCTGTGGGCACATTCAATGCCTTTAAGTTTGACGCGCCGATGAAACACAGGATTGATTATATTTTTGTAAGCAAAGGCATAAACGTATTGAAGTATGGCGTACTTACCGATGCTAAAGATCAGCGTTATCCTTCCGATCATCAACCGGTGATGATTAAGGCAGTGATCAATTAATAAAGTATTTCAATATGGCTTCCGCGATCAGCGCATGTCCTTTTTCATTGGGATGATTGATCTGCGCCATATATGTATTCATACTATCACCGGAATTGGCAACCTGTTTAAATGCGGCATAGCTGTCTGCCAGACCTATGCCGTATTTTTTTGCCAGGGATTTTATCTGCAGAGCATGTTTTTCTAACACATTGCCGGGCTCCATAATATGAACGCTTGTGTCGGGCGATGGCGTTAGCAGGATAATTTTTATATTTTTTTCCTGTGCTTGTTTGATCATGTTTTCCCAGGATGCTTTTGCTTTATCCAAACCAATGCCACGGTCATTCAACGCATAATCTATAAACAGCACATCCGGCTTATGGATCAGTACATCCGTAGCAAATCTTTTTGCCCCGCTTTCGGCATTTTCTCCTCCAATGGAAGTATTTATAATATTGATAACGGCATAGGGATAAGCAGTCTTGAGGGCTTTCAGTACCTGGTAGGGATATGCATCCGGTGTATTCACCACAGGTGTTTTAAAATACCCCGCCGGAACAGAATGCCCGTGAAAAACAAGATTAACAGTGCGGTTATTTGGCCATTCTTTTTTGAGTGCTGTTTTTATTTCATCTAAGTAAGTGGCAGGGTTTGCAATATCTTTCTTAACCGGGATCTGGTAAGCGGTAAGAAAGAAAGAAAATAAAAGCAAATAAAAATTTTTCATTGTGCTGTGGGATATTTAATAGTGTATATTTTTTTGATCGTACCAAAGTTTGGGTGAAATTACCTTTTAAACCAGGGTTTGTTAATTCATAGGCGTTCACCACTCACGTATACTGTGCCAGGCGTCCTCGCCTGGCACTTGTTTATTATCGCCTCCGGGCGATTGTAATTTAAACTTTACCATTGCGGATTATCGCCCGGAGACGATATTGTAATCGTTCGTGGCGAACCTGCCTGACGGCAGTCAGGGACGGCACGGACAGCGATAGTTGAGACTGCATTTAGCTTCGGATTTAACTTTAATCTCATTTACTTCGTGTATTCTTTATGCACCCGTATCCGGAAGGATATAAAAATAACCTTATCTTAGAACCTGCTTACAATCTTTTTGAAAATGAAATCCATATTTCAACTATCCTTTTGGGGACTCATCTTTTCTTTTTCGACTAATGCACATGCAGAACAAGCGTCAGTGGCTGAAAAGGACACTTCAGCAATACACACCATTATTGTAGTATTTGATGGTTTGCGTCCGGAT
Source organism: Agriterribacter sp. (assembly GCF_035497235.1). Lineage (GTDB taxonomy): Bacteria > Bacteroidota > Bacteroidia > Chitinophagales > Chitinophagaceae > Agriterribacter. The sequence continues at coordinate 50,828 of NZ_DATJEB010000024.1, read as the reverse complement.
TATATTAAACCGGAGTGGATGCCTCATTTGTACGCGTTCAGTAAAAAAGCGGCCTATGGCAAAGATAATCATAGTGTATTCCCCACCGTAACAAGAGTAAATGCCGCTTCTTACGCTACAGGCTCTTACCCGGCAGGGCACGGACTAATGGGCAATGCTGTATACCTGCCGGCTACAAATGCCCAAAAAAGTGTAAGCACAGGAAACGCCGGTAACCTCCGGCATATTATGGATATTACTTCCGGCAAGTTGCTTACTGCTCCTTCTTTAGGCGAAGTACTCCGATCTGCAGGTGAAAGGATGTTTGTATATAGTTCGGGCACAACCGGGCAGGCGTTCCTGCAAAATCATACGGTTAACGGTGCTGTCATTAATCCGGACCTGGTGCTCCCCGGATCTTTTAAATCCGAACTTACTGCTTCTATAGGGCCTCCGCCGGAAGATGCTACGCCCAACAACGCCCGTCATCGCTGGATCACAGATGCTTTGTGCAGGTATACACTGGCTGCCGGCGGGCCGTTAGTAAGCGCTATCTGGTTTTCCGACCCCGATGGTACGGCACATGAACATGGTATTGGCGTACCCATTACGATAACCGCTTTAAAAACGGTAGATGCTCAGTTTGGCAGAATGCTGGATACCATCCGGGCGAGGGGGCTGGAGCATGTTTTTAATATTATTGTTACTGCCGATCATGGCTTTGTAACCCATACAGGAAAACAAGGGTTTACAGATTTTTTAATACAGGAAAGGCTCAAAAAGAGTAAAGACTCCGATGATATTATATTGGCCGATGGCGCCTTGTATATAAAAGATCACAACCCGGTGCTTATTCAAAAAGTAGTTGAATCATTGCAGGAACAGGAATGGGTAGGCGCTATTTTTACAAAAGCCGCTAAACCCGGATCAATGCGTGGCACAATTAAAGGAACCCTGTCCTTTGAATCCATTCACTGGAATCATCCTCAACGGACGGCCGACATTCTTGTTACTGAAAACTGGAACAACAATAAAAACAATTTGGGATACGCGGGAACGGATTTTGCCGGAGGCGTGGCAGGGCATGGCGGTTCCAGTCCATATGAAATTCATATTCCTTTAATAGTATACGGGCCATCTTTTAAAACATCCATGGAAAGTAATTTGCCCACTTCAAATATTGATATTGTGCCTACTATTTTGAAAATTCACCATATTGCTGCTCCCGTACAAATGCAGGGCAGGGTGATGTATGAACTGCTGCGTAATAAAAATATCCCGCAGCCCGGTAATCCTAAAAAAGAAACTATTCTTGTGGAAGCAAAACTTAAGCAGGGAAAATATAAGTTAATGCTGGAAAGAACTGTTTTAGGTAAATACAACTATATAAATTATACACTGGTAACAAGAGAGCGATAGTAAACGAACCGGGAACAGCATTGGTAAAAGCGGGAATATTAAATCAATACTAAAATATGAAACAAATCAATTTAAGATTCTTTTGCAGCATTGTTATTGCAGTATGCTGTGTAACAAATGTTGTTGCGCAGCAGCAAAAATATATAGCACCTGCCCTCAGTGATTCCAATTCCTGGTCAATCATTATGTTGCCCGATCCGCAAACCTACCAGAAGTTTGAACGTAACCAGCCGTTGTTTGAGCTAATGACAGCATGGATTAGCGAAAATATTGATAAGCTGAATATACAATTAGTGATGTGTACCGGCGACCTGGTAGAGCAAAATGAAATGATAAATCCTGATGGCATTGCGGCCAACCAGGCCAGTAAACAGCAGTGGGCTTCCGTTGCCCGTGCATTCGGCAGGTTAGACGGCAAAGTGCCTTATGTACTTGCTGCAGGTAATCACGATTATGGCTATACCAATATCAGCGTGCGGCGCTCCAACTATAACACCTATTTCCCTGTAGATAAGAATTTTAAAACGCAAAAATTAATTCGGGAAGCCGGGCTAAACGCGGAAGGAATACCCACTATGGAAAATGCCGCCTTTGAATTTGCTTCTCCGCAGGGCAGGAAGTTTTTATTGCTTACGCTGGAGTTTGCGCCGCGTGATACCATTATTGCCTGGGCAAAAAAAGTAACCGGAATGGAGAAATACAAAAATCATACAGGTGTTATCCTTACGCATTCTTATCTTAACTCCGATAATCAGCAAATTGTAAAAGAAAACTACCCTATAACGGATGGTAACTATGGGGCAGCCATCTGGAAAAAATTAGTGCAACCATCCACCAATATCCAACTTGTGTTTTCAGGTCATATAGGAGAGCCCGATAACGCCAAGGGACATGTAGGATTCAGAACAGATAAAAACGCGGCTGGTAAAAAAGTAAACCAGATGGTATTTAACGCGCAGGCCATGGGCGGCGGCTGGTATGGAAATGGAGGAGACGGCTGGCTGCGTATACTGGAGTTTTTGCCCGATGGGAAAACGGTTAAGGTAAAAACCTTTTCGCCCTTCTTTGCCATATCGCCTACTACACAACAGTTCGCCTGGCGTACAGCGCCCTATGATGCGTTTGAATTTCAGATGGATAAATAGCCAGGGGGAAACCACTGTATAGTTTTTGCAGGTTGCATATAATTATCACCGTCATTTCGACTGAAGCAACATAAAGATTGTGTTTTGTAATCATTAAAAGAGAAGGAGAAATCTGCCTGGCATTAGCACTACCGCCCAGCAGATTTCTCAGTCGTTAAAAAGAGGTAAAAAGAAGAGCATTGATTTACTCCTTCGAAATGACGGTAAGAAGATAGAGATTTCTTTTCCTTCGTATCTTTGGAACATGCTAAAAGATAAGATAAAGCAACTCGCTTCACAATACAGCCCCGATTTAATTAAGATACGGCATCATTTACATGCCCATCCGGAATTGAGCTACCACGAGTTTGAAACCTCCAAATTAGTACAGCAACAGTTGGATGCTATGGGCATTCCCTATACCATAAAAGCAACCACCGGTGTCATTGGTTTACTGAAAGGAAAGAATCCTGAGAAAAGAGTAATTGCACTGAGAGCGGATATGGATGCGCTTCCCATTACAGAAGAAAATGATGTTCCCTATAAGTCAAAGAACGAAGGTGTAATGCATGCCTGCGGGCACGATGTGCATACTACCTGCCTGTTGGGTGCTGCACGCATATTGAATGCATTAAAAGAGGAGTGGGAGGGAACCATTAAGCTCATTTTCCAGCCGGGTGAAGAAAAGAATCCGGGCGGCGCCAGTCTTTTGATTAAGGAAGGTGCGCTGGAAAACCCGCGTCCATCTGCTATTTTAGGACTGCATGTACATCCCCAGCTTGAAATTGGAAAATTTCGTTTCAGGGGCGGAAAGATCATGGCCAGCGCCGATGAAATTTACATTACCATAAAAAGCAAAGGAGGTCATGCCGCCGCACCGCAGGAGACCGTGGATACCATATTGGTTGCATCGCAACTGATTGTTGCCTTACAGCAAATCGTTAGCCGCAACCGCAATCCCTTTTCGCCCTCGGTGTTATCCATTACTTCTTTTCATGGAGGGCACACTACCAATGTAATACCCAGCGAAGTAAAACTGATGGGAACTTTTAGGGCGATGGATGAAATATGGCGCTTTAAAGCGCATGACCTTATACGTAAGTTATCTACCGAACTGGTACACAGCATGGGAGCCGAAATTGACCTCCATATTGATGTAGGTTATCCCACGGTTTACAACAACGAACAATTGAATAGCGCAGCTGAAGCCGCGGCCGCTGCATATGCAGGTGCAGAAAATGTGGAAGAATCGGAACTGCGTATGGGAGCTGAAGATTTTGGTTATTACTCACAGGTGATACCCGGTTGTTTTTACCGTTTGGGGGCGGGTAATGTGTCTAAAGGGATCACTTCAGGTGTACACACGCCTACATTTAATATTGATGATGATGCAATACACCTGGGGGCCGGAATGATGGCATGGCTGGGGGCTACGGTTAATATGTGAATGATATTTTATTGACGGAAACAGAAGAATGGTTAAATAAAAAACCTGTTCTTTCTATCCGTTATACAGTGATTTTTTATACACTTCCAGTGTCCGCTTTCGCGCAAATTCGTGCGCTACGATGGGTGGCAAATAACCAGGTTTGAAATCTTTTATCCATGTTTTAATATAAGTCAGTTGGGGGTCAAATTTTTGGGTTTGCGTGGCCGGATTAAATATCCTGAAATATGGCGCGGCATCGCATCCGCTACCCGCTACCCACTGCCAGTTTCCGTTATTTGAAGCAAGTTCATAATCCAGGAGTTTCTCTGCAAAATACGCCTCGCCCCAGCGCCAGTCAATGAGCAGATGTTTGGTTAAAAAACCGGCCGTAATCATCCGAACCCTGTTATGCATCCACCCGGTTGCATTCAGTTGGCGCATGCCTGCATCTACAATGGGGTAACCGGTTTCACCTTTGCACCAAAGTTCAAATTCTGCTTCATTATTTCTCCATTGAATATGGTCATACCTTTTTTTAAAACTGCTGTTTACAACATAAGGAAAATGAAAAAGGATCATCATAAAAAATTCTCTCCATATCAACTCATTTAACCACTGTTCGTTTAGCCGGCAGGCAAGTTTTACCAGTTCACGTATACTTACCGTTCCAAACCGCAAATGAATACCCGCGCAGCTTGTTCCGTTCAACGCAGGCTGATCGCGGTTTTCATGATAGTATGCGATCACCTGTTCTTCCAGGTTTATGGGGGGGATCTGCAGGTCTGCTTTTTCAAACCCCATTGCTCTTAAAGTGGGAATAGGGAAGGGTTTTGTTTTAAAGAAACGGGATAAATGTGCTTCACTTCGGTAAATGGTTTCTTTCTGCTGCGCATATTTTTGCTTCCATGTTCTTGAATAAGGCGTAAAAACAGTATAGGGGTTGCCATCCGGTTTTATTACCTCTGATTTTTCAAAAATCACCTGGTCCTTGTACGTATGGAAGGGGATATTTTTTTGCAGCAGAAACTGTTGTATTGCTGCATCTCTTTCAATGGCGTAAGGTTCGTAATCGTGATTACAAAAGACCTCTTTTATGTGGAATGCAGTACATAGCTTTTTAAAAGCAACCATGGGTTCATCGTACAAAACATATAGGGAGGATGCATTTTCATTTAACAGGGTATTTATTTGCTCAAGGGTTTGATGTATGAATGCAATGCGTTTATCCTTTTTATCAGAAAGATGATTGAGGATATGGGTATCAAAAATAAACACGGGCAAAACAGGGTATGAGCTGTTTAAGGCATGATACAGCGCCTTGTTGTCATTCAGCCGCAAATCCCTTCGCAGCCAGCATATATTGATTGGAGTTTTAATACCGTCAGGGAGAGCACTATTTATCATGCACAACTTTTTTGGACTTTACTGCCTGCAGTACACAACTCACCAATAGTATACCTGATGCAATAAAAGCGGTTTGCACTACCGGTGTGCTGCTGCCCTGGTTATTTAGGGCAATGGCTACCAGAGCCCATATGCCTACCAAGGCATATTCCCACATCCTTCGGTTCCACGTCATAAAAAGATTAATGATCACGGCAGCACATATCATGATAATAGTCCAGCTAACTTCCGTAATCCCGAAACCATTCCATTTTATTTTGACTAAGTAAGCGGCGATATTGGCGATCAATGCAACGGTGATCCACCCGGAGTATAGGGAAAAAGGTAACCAAACGAACAAGGATTTTTTAAACGTGCTCCGTTCCATTTTAACGTTCGTTGCAATAACGATTCTAAATAAAGCTACCAGGAGTATGATCATGATCAATACGGATAATCCGGTATAGTCATAGAGCCATGCAAAAATCCAAAAACAGTTAGCCATGCAGGAAATAACAAACCACCAGTCAATTTGAGTAACAAAACCGGTGTCGGTTGATTTTTTTTTGAAGGTGCCGGCAAGCCCATAAATGACAAAGGCAAGTAGGGCAAGGTATATCAGTCCCCATATCGAAAATGCATATCCGGAAGGCGTAAAGAGATTTTGATAGCGGTCCGATACATCCTTCATCGTGTTATTATTGAATATCCCTGTATTGGAAAGGTAATTAATGATTATGGTGACAATAAGTGCTGCGGCGTTGCATATGCTTAATTGTTTTGCAGTCATATGTTTTTCATTTTAAACCGTTTTGTAATTGGTTTCTTCTGCGCCTTCTTCGCTTTTCTTTTCCAGCCGCAGGTAAAAAAACAGGTAAGCCAGCATGAGCTCCAATCCAAAAAAGGCATCTTCTAAAGGTATAGTAAAGACACGAAGGCCAAGGTTTTCCGAATCATTATAGCGTACAACGGGCTCTTCCAATCCAGTTCCGGTAAGAATCCCATTAACTACAAAAAACGGAATTAAAAGGATTGCATATACGCTTACGGCTTTTCCAAACCAGGTAACCCTGCATACGAACTTTAAAAGGATACAAACAAATGCTGTGCTTATAAAAGTAACAAAAGTGTACAATTTCTCTTTAAATATATACGCTGCTACTACCAGGAACAGTGAGAAAAATATACAGAAAAAGAATTCTACTCTCTTGTTCCAGGCAAGATTATAAAATCGGTTAAAGCAATAATAGGTAAATACACAGGAGAAAGGAATGCAGATAAAAAAAAGTATTTCTTCAAGAGGCAGTTTTAAAAGAAATATTCCTGTAACATACCGCGGATTAAAATCCCAAACTCCGTAATGTGTAAAAATAACGTCCCATGCTATAAAAATTATAGATACGGGAATACTGGCATAAAAAAAGGCTTTCCAGTTTTTATAGAATTTTATTCTCGGGTGAAAGGAAAACAGCAGGGGTATAATAACCGAGAAGAAATTAACCAGCAGGTAAAGAAATTTCATGATGCACTTTTTGTTTTGGAACTCCGGAAGTATTTAAAGGGTATGAACAGCATCCCAAAACATTCCCCGTCTTCTTTACCCAGGTGCTTGTGGTGCATTTTATGGGCTCTGCGTATTGCTCTTAAATAAGAGTTATCGGTATTCCGGAAAATTTTAAAACGTTGGTGAATAAAAACGTCATGAACCAGGAAATAGGCCATGCCATATAAACTAATGCCAAGTCCACACCAGAAAAGAAAGTTAAAATGATATATAACACCCCAAAAAAGGCCGGCTATGCCCGGTAATGCAAAGATGAGGAAGAAGAAATCATTATGTTCAAAAAAGCCCGATGATTCTTTTTTATGATGATCCTTGTGTAAACGCCATAGGAATTTGTGCATAATGTATTTATGGGTAAACCAGGCAACGGCTTCCATACCGGAAAAGGCAATCACAACCATCAGTATTTTAGCGATTACTGTTTCCATGATTCATAAATAATTTGTTTAAAACGTTCTTTCTGTACGCAAAGATCTTTTCAATTTTTTTTCTCACTGTCAGCAGGTGAGCTATTCGGCCCAGTATTCCAAAAGGTAAACTATACTTGATTTCATCTGTCATTAGTACGCCATTATCCTGTTTAATAAAGGTATGTGTATGTTCCCAGCAAGTATACGGTCCCCTTAGTTGTTTGTCGGTGAACATCATCGGTTTTCTAACCTGGCATATTTCAGTTGTCCAGCGCAGCATAATACCCAAAAAAGGCCTTATCGTATAATCAATAATCATTCCTTCGTAAATCCCGTTATGCGTGGGAACGGTTAGCATTTTAAAGTGAAGTTCGGGAGGTGTTATCACTGCAAGGTTTTGGGGCGATGAAAAGAAATCCCACGCAGTGCCGATGTCTACAGGCAAAAACTGTTCTGTTCTATAAATAAATGGATTCATTGTTTAACATTTTAGCAAACTATTCAGGTTGTGATTAACAACATCGGCACTTACAGCCGGTATAAGCTCATTATCCGCTTTATATCCAATGCATTTTATATTGCAGCATGCTGTTAAGCAGTATGCCAATTTTTTTTCCATTATTAATTCTTATCCTTTCCGTGAATATCTTTTGGGGGGGCATTTTTTTTATTTTATTGAATAAGGACCGGTAATATACATATGCGAGGTAAACGCCGCCCCTGGAGGAAGCGGGGAGTTTTTTAATGCCGGTTAAAGCTATTTTAAAATCCTGCTCAATTTCTTTTTCAATTTGCTTTTTTTGGGTTCCGCTAAAAGCTGTCATATCTACCTCCGGGAAGTAGCTTCTTCCCAGCACCTGGTAATCGTCTTTCATATCCCTTAAAAAGTTTACTTTCTGAAATGCAGCTCCCAGTTTCATGGCATATAATTTCAATTCGTCATACATTTTTATGTCTCCGCCGGTAAATACCTGCAGGCACATTAAACCCACTACCTCTGCAGAACCCAAAATATATTGCCGGTACTTTTCAGGCGTATACTCTACTTTTTCCAAATCCATTTCCATGCTGCAAAAAAAACTTTCAATCAATTCAGGTTTTATGTTGTACCGATGAACCGTATCCTGGAAAGCATTTAAAATAGGATTGACCGATATCCGGTTTACTATCGCTTCATTGGTTTCCTGCCTGAATTTTTGAAGCAGGGATTGCTTGTCGTATCCTTCAAAACTATCTACTATTTCATCGGCAATTCTTACAAAGCCATATATGGAATAAATACTATTGTGTAGCCTGTTATTCAAAAAGTAGATACCCAATGAAAAACTGGTACTGTAGGTGCGGGTAGTCATTTTGCTTACCTGGGCGGACAAATGATCAAATAGCGGCTTCATGCTTTTGTTTTTTGAGGTATTTTAGTAACTGTTCTGCTGCAATTTTTCCGGAAATAAGAGAAGGTGGAACGCCGGGACCCGGAACAGTGAGCTGCCCTGCATACAGGAGGTTTTTTATTTTTTTATTCCGGATACTGGGTTTCAATATAGCCGTTTGCATTAATGTGTTGGCCAGTCCGTACGCATTGCCTTTATAGGCGTTAAAATCAGTAATGAAATCGTTGAGGCAATAGCTTTTTTTGTAATCAATGTATGTCATTATATCCTCGCCGGTTTGCTTTTCGAGGCGTTGCATCATTATTTCAAAATACTTTTCCCGCAGTATATTATTATCCTCCAGTGCAGGAGCCAATGGCATTAAAAGAAATAAATTCTCATGCCCGTAAGGCGCTACTTCATTATCTGTTTTGGATGGGCAGCATACATAAAACAGGGGCTTTACCGGCCATTTTGGGTATTTGTAAATGTCTTCAGCATGCTGTAAAAGCGGCTCTTCAAAGAATAAAGTATGATGCTGCAACAATGCTATTTTTTTACTAACACCAACATAATAAATGAGGCAGGAAGGAGCAAGCGTTCTTTTACCCCAGTAGGCTTCCGTATAATTCCGGTGCGATACAGGGAGCAACGCGTTTTCAATATGGTGGTAATCGGCTGAGCCTATTATCGCATCAAACGCATTTTCCGTTCCCTTTATAATAACCCCCCGGACAAGATTGTCTTCAACCACAATTTTTTCAACCGGGGTATTGAAATGAAAGTGGACGGACTGTTTTTGGCATACTTGCATCATGGCTGCGATAACTTTCCCAAATCCACCCTGGGGATACCAGGTTCCGAGTTGTAATCCCGCATAATTCATCAAGCTGTACAAAGCCGGCGTTTGCCGGGGCATTGCACCCAAAAACAACACGGGAAATTCCATTAAGGCAATCAATTTGGGATTCGAAAAATATTTGCGTACGTGTTTGCTGAAGCTGGAAAACAGCTGCAAACGCATGGCTACTTTTATTAACTGGGGATCGGCAAATTCCAGAGGCGATAAACCCGGCATATACGCCAGCTTTCGCATTCCCGTTTCATACTTATACCGTGCCTCCTGCATAAATGCTTCCAGCCTGCGTGCACTTCCGTTCTCTATGGATTCAAACAGGTCGCATAATGCACTATAACTTGCAGGAATGGTTAGTGTTTGCTGCCCGGAAAAAACAATATCAAAAGAAGGGTCAAGTAATGTTAATTTATAAAGTTCCTCAACCCTGTATCCGAAATCATTAAAAAAACTTTCAAATATATCCGGCATCCAGTACCAGCTTGGACCCATATCAAATAGATAGCCGTTATCTGTTTTCAATTGCCGTGCCCGGCCACCTGCCGTTTCATTTTTTTCAAATACATGCACTTCATGACCAGCCGCTGATAAATAAGCGGCTGCGCTTAAACCGGAAAATCCTGAGCCAATGACTGCAATTTTGGACATGAAGCGTTGTTTATATTTTGTTGACTAATTTATAACACTATTACTTGCCAGTTGCTGTTCAAGGTCTGCAACAGAAGCCAGCCATTGAACATTTTTTGGCGTTTTAACCTGGGTGAGGATTTTATGTTGGCAGGCTACAAATATTTTTTTCGATTTAAAACGGCGGGCTATCTCATTGAGGTAATCTTCCGTATCACGGGGTAAATTGTTATGTACCAAAAAGAGCAGCAAATGCTCTGGCAACAATTGATCCACAGCTTCATTAAGGGATTCAACTGGCAGATTAGCTCCCATGTAAATAGCCTTTGAACCCGAAAGCCTGATCAGGTAGGAAGCATGTAATAAACCTATTTCATGAAACTCATTTTCGGGTAAATACAATAACCAGCAATCCGATCCGGGCTTTGCGGGAGGCAGCGCATCAATTGCTGTAAAAAACTTTTGACGCAGTAAATTGCTGATAAAATGTTCCTGTGCAGGAGGTATTGAATCCTTTGTCCACAAGAGTCCCAGTCGTACCAGCATCGGGTGTATCACTTTTGTGTACGCTTCTTTCATTCCATACTTGAGGAGGCAGTGAGAAAATGTTTTTTCAAAATGTATTTCATCGTAGCTCATGCCTGCTGCTATAAGCTGGGAGATAAAATAGCCATCTGCTTTATCGTTGCCGGTATTATCGGGCAGATCGTCCAACAGTTTAAAAATTTGTTTATCGGACATTGCGCATAGCTCCGACACTTTATGCCTTTGTTGCTGCAAACTAACAATATTCAGCAACCTCCTCAGTTGCACATTGTCATAATATCTTGTGTTTCCTTCAGAACGATCAGGCTTGAGGGCATTATAACGCTGCTCCCAAATTCTGATGGTATGTGGCTTAATTCCCGAAAATTGTGCAAGCTGGGAGATCGAAAACAAGTCCATTTTTTATGTTTAAATTTTTATAAAAATATTTAAACAAAATGAATTTGCGAAATTTTTTCCCCATTATTTTTAAGAAGGGCGGGTGTGCTGAAAAAGAAATGTCGGGCATTTTCATTTGAATATGGGGAGAAAGGGGTTAGTTATGCCGATGTTTAGCTTTGCCGGTGAGATACATGTAATCACAATAGCATAATGGCTTCTTTTCGTGGTAATAGCCCGAAAAAAGTTTGAGACAACTATTTTTTGGAGAGTTGTGAACAGCCGTTATAATAGCTGTGTATGGGGGTGTTAGGTTACTCCTGCTGTTTTGATGCCAGGTACCATTTCAGCAGCCTTATGCTCAGCAATACATTCGCTGCAATGCCTATACTAAACAGCAGCGAAAATATGCCCGCCCCCCTGATGGCGGCAACAAGGTCAATGCCCTCGGGTTTAAAAGGAAGTTCCACCTGCTTTATTACTTCTTCCGCATTTTGAATGATCACTACCGCGTTGCCGATATTGAGTATGGCAAAAAACAAAGCCATGAAGCCAATAAATTTTATACCTGTTGGCGTTTGTTTGTTTAAAGGAATGTTAGGGTACTTAATACTTTTGCGTAACTGCAGTGCGGCATAACTATGCAAAACAATAGACCCGGTTAGCACTACCGAAACCAGCAAAATGGAAGCATTGGGTGTGGACAGCATGCTGAGCAGCCCGCCGGCCACCAGTATTCCCCCTACAATGAGGTTGATCCACGATAATATATTCGATATTTTTAATGTTGTTTTCATATGGGTATTAAAGCGATGTCTGATCTATTGTTTTTAAATGGATAGAAAGTTCTTCTAATTGTTCTTCATCAATAGCAGATGGGGCATCCAGCATCACGTCTCTTCCGCTGTTATTTTTTGGAAAGGCGATAAAATCGCGGATGCTTTCGCTGCCACCCAGTATGGAGCAAAGGCGGTCGAACCCAAAGGCAATACCTCCATGCGGCGGCGCACCATATTCAAAAGCGCCTAATAAAAAACCGAACTTATATAGTGATTCTTCCCTGCTCATGCCCAGCGCGGCGAACATTTTTTCCTGCAGACCCCGCTGGAAAATACGGATGGAACCACCGCCAATTTCATTTCCGTTCAGCACCATATCATAGGCGTTGGCTTTAATAGTAGCGTATGGATGTTCCAGGTATTTTGCCGCGTCTTCAATAACGGGCGAATGGTTGATCATAATGTTAATATCGGAAGGCTTGGGTGAGGTAAACGGATGATGCCGCGCTACCCAGCGGTTAGCATCGGCTGCATATTCAAACAATGGAAAATCAAGTACCCACAACAGTTTAAATGCATTGTCTTTTCTCAAACCGAGCCGCTTGCCCATTTCCAGCCGCAGCTCACTGATGGCCTTCCGGGTTCTTTCTTCAGCGCCGGCAAGTATTAATACCAGGTCGCCGGCATTTGCTTTTACCCCTGCAGCAATGGATCGCAGTTTTTCTTCATCGTAAAATTTATCCATACTGCTTTTAAAGCTGCCATCGGCATTGCATTTTATAAAGGCAAGGCCTTTCATGCCGATCTGCGGGCGTTTAACCCATTCCGTTAGCTCATCGGTTTGCTTGCGCGAATATTCACTGCAACCCGGCACGGCAATGGCTACAAGGGTTTCCGCTTCGTTGAATACAGCGAAGCCACCATCTCCGATGAGCGTTTGAGGAATGCTTTGCTGCCTGCCGGGAAATACATGTGCCGGTACTTTTAAATTGGCCACCGGCATGCCAAAACGTATATCTGGTTTATCGTTACCATAATCCCACATAGCATCTTCCCAGCTCATCCTTTCCACCTGTTCCGTATAATCAATGCCTTTTACATCTTTAAATATTCGTTTAATCAGCCCTTCAAACATACTGAGTATATCCTCCTGTTCAACGAAGCTCATCTCGCAGTCAATTTGCGTAAACTCCGGCTGGCGGTCTGCCCGCAGGTCTTCATCCCTGAAGCATTTCACTATCTGGTAGTACCGGTCGTAGCCACTTACCATAAGTAGCTGTTTAAAGGTTTGCGGACTTTGTGGCAGGGCGTAAAACTGCCCGGTATTCATGCGCGAAGGCACTACGAAATCCCTTGCGCCTTCGGGTGTTGATTTGATCAAAAAAGGGGTTTCAATATCCATAAAGCCGTTCTCGTGCAGGTAGTTCCTGGCAGAACGGCTTGCGGCATAGCGCAGCTCGAGATTGCGTTTAACCGCATTGCGGCGCAGGTCGAGATACCTGTATTTCATACGCAGATCATCACCGCCATCAGTATCATCCTGTATCGTAAAGGGCGGGGTAGCCGATTGGTTGAGAACAGTAAATGACAGTACATTTATTTCTATTTCACCCGTAGAAAGATGGGTGTTTTTATTGCTGCGCTCTATAACAATACCCTTGGCCTGTATTACAAATTCTCTGCCCAGGGGATGTTCTTCCAGTTGCCGGTTCAGTTCTTCCCCGAATAATAATTGCGTAATGCCATAGCGGTCGCGCAGGTCAACAAAGGTAATAGCGCCGAACTTCCTGATGGTTTGTACCCAGCCGGCAAGGGTAACTTCTTTCCCTGTATCCTGTATATGTAATGCCCCGCATGTATGTGTCCTGTACATTCTTGTATTTTTGAGGACTGCAAAGGTAAATCATTTAAGCAGGATAGCAGGATTTGTGGTTTGTGATTTATGATTTGGTGTTCGGATTACGGCTGCCCGCTGTTAGCTAACAGGCGAGTAACTATTAACAATAGGACGGGTACTCTTTCTTTCACTTTTCTCTTTTCACGTCTCACCTTTTTCTTCTCCTTCGAATTTTATTCACCATTCGTTCCCTGCATTGTAGAACTTACCCGAGCCTCTTCTTCCCTTACCAGCTCCGATGCTTTTAACAACATTTGTTTCCGGAGGCTTTTTTTATGCCCCAGGAACAGGTAATAATAAGCGAGTATGCACAAGCCTCCCGAAAAAGGGATAAGCGCAAGCTGTCGTGCTCCCCAGGCGCCTTCATCCCAGCCATAAAACTCTCCCGTCATCCACAGGCAGTTGGCAGTGATCCATAGCACTACAGCCAGGTTATGCAGTAATTCGGCGGTTAATTTACGCGTTTGCCAGGTAATGGTAATGGCTACGGTAAGTGTGGGTGCAATCATAATCATGCCCATAATGTGGAAATCTAAAGCCCAGCATATATCCTTCAGCAGCCATAATAAGATATGCAGGTTTTCTATACGTCTGAAACGCGCGGGAATGCTGTACACTTCGCTGTTGTTATTCATGCAATCAAATCAAAAGATGAAAAGAATACTTGCAGGCGATAGCCTTAACCTGTCAAAAATAATTTTTTATTGGAATCAACGCGTAAAGGAAGCAGGTATTCTTGTTGCGATGTGTTATAAAGAATATTTAATACTTTTAAGCATGACTGGCTTTAATGCTTAAACCTGCCTGTATGAAAAAAATAATTTTTTGCTTCGTTTTTTTCCTGGGATATTTCCCGGCATTGTTTTCCCAAAAGCAAAACAATAAGCCCGCTGAAACGCCTTCGTTGCCAACGGCTAAGGAAACGGAAGTACTGGTGCGCAAGCTGAATATAGATTCCGCAGTTACTGGAAAGCATACGGCCATTATTAAAGGTCAGCGCGTGCTCTATACCGTTACGGCGGGCACTATACCCGTTTGGGATGAAAATGACAAACCCATTGCAGGTGTGTTTTATACTTATTATGAAAGAACTGACGTGAGTGACCGTTCAGCCCGTCCGCTGGTTATTTCGTTCAATGGCGGCCCTGGCACACCATCGGTATGGATGGAGATCGGCTATACCGGTCCGCGGATACTGAAAATAGATGATGAAGGTTTTCCTGTTCAACCCTATGGTATCAAGGATAATCCGTATTCCATATTGGATGTGGCGGATATTGTATACGTAGATCCGGTGAATACCGGCTTTTCCAGACCGGTGAACAAAGAAGTACCCCGGACAAAATTTTTTGGTGTAAATGCCGATATCAAATACCTGGCGGAATGGATCAGCACTTTTATCAGTCGTTATAAACGCTGGGCTTCCCCCAAGTATCTCATCGGAGAAAGCTATGGTACAACAAGGGTGTCGGGACTGGCACTGGAACTGCAGAATGCGCAATGGATATACCTGAACGGAGTGATACTGGTTTCGCCAACAGGGTTGGGCATTGAAAGGGGAGGAGTAATGGACGCTGCGCTGCTGCTGCCCTATTACGCTGCAACAGCCTGGTATCACAAAATGCTGCCTGCCGATTTACAGCAAAAAGATCTTACCACTATGCTGCCCGAAGTGGAAAAATTTGCGGTAAATGAATACCTCCCTGCTTTGGCCAGAGGAGGATCGCTCAGCGAAACCGAAAGGAATCAGGTAGCGGCTAAGGTTGCCCGTTATTCGGGGTTAAATATAAAAGCGGTGCTGCAGAACAATCTTTCCATTACCACTAATTTTTTCTGGAAAGAATTATTAAGAGATAAAGGCTATACCGTTGGACGGCTGGATTCGAGATACCTGGGCGTGGATAAAAAAGACGGCGGTGAACGACCGGATTACAATGCGGAGCTCTCCGCATGGCTGCATGCTTTTACACCTGCTATAAATATTTACCTGCGTGATGAGCTGAATTATACAACAGACCTGCCGTATAATATGTTTGGAAATGTATTTCCATGGGATAATGAAAACAATAGGACCGGTGAAAATCTTCGCCAGGCGATGGCGCAAAATCCCAACCTGTATCTGCTGGTACAAAGCGGGTATTACGATGGCGCCTGCGATTACTTCAACGCCAAATACAATATGTGGCAAATAGATACGGGTGGAAAATTGCAGCATCGCATGACCTGGGAAGGTTACCGGAGCGGGCATATGATGTACCTGCGTAAAGCAGATCTGTTTACTAGCAACCAGCACCTGCGCGATTTTATTTTAAGAACAATTCCTACGCAGGGAGAAGGAGCGAAGTATGGAAGGGGAGAGGGGAGAGGAGAAAAGTAAGAGAAGGAAATCCCGGGCTTTTTTGTGATCGGGGATTTAAGGTATGAGATGCCGGGTGTACCTGTTACAGGTTGCAGGTTACAAGAAAAAATCGGTTTCAATTTTGAGTTTAGGCCAATTCTCCCCAGTGTCTGTTGTGCAAAGCTGTATGAGCGGCACACGATGCTGCGGGAGTAGTAAGAGAAAGTAATACTTACACACTGCAGCATCTCCGGCAAACGCACAAAACCTGAGGGGAAAAGAGAAATTCTTTAATATATCGCTTTATTTAAATATATTTAAGGCTAAAAGCGTTTATGAAAAAAAAATCATTCTGCTATTGGTCTTTAATATTTTTCTTCTTCTCACTTCCCACTTCGCTCATTATTTCATCATGCAGTAAAACCGGGCCCGAAGGCCCTGCTGGTGCACAAGGCGTTCCCGGACCGCAGGGCGCTCCCGGACCAGAAGGTACGAAAGGAGATGCTGGCAGCGCCAATGTGTTTTATTCTGACTGGACTGCTTTTTATGACGGTTCCAGTTGGAGCAGCGCTACAAATGAGTATGGGATAATAATTAGAAAATATCCGGTTACAGAGCCTAAAATAACTGACGCTGTTATTGATCAGGGGGCGGTGATGGTATATGCAAAATTCACAAGTACGCCTTCTGAGGCCAATCCACTCCCTGTTACTTTTGCGAGCAGTTATAATGGTATTTTGGCAGAATTAAAGTTTCGTTTAAGTGCAGGATCTATAACATTAATTCATTCGCTTATTACCCGCCCGGATATTGATCCTGGGGCAATAAACTACCAGAACAGCTACCGGTACATTATAATCCCCGGGGGAGTTCATGCCAGGCATGCTTCAACCGTGCCTTTGCCCGATCTGAAAGACTACCATGCCGTATGCAAATATTATGGGATTGCAGAATAAGCTTATGCCTCTTTTGATTCACCGCAGTGTGTGTCGTGCAAAGCTATGTGAGCGGCAGACGATGTTGCGGGAATATTACGGATGGTGAGGGGTGATTGAATAAACATTAAATCGTATATTTATGAAGTAACAGATTATATGCTGTTGCGGATATTGATTTGACAAAGAAAAGGTAATAATAGCACACCGCAGCGTCCCCTGGCAAGCGCACAGAGTCTTCTGAAGGGAGACAATGCAGAGAAAGAATGAAGTCCTTGCAAGCGTTGAACTTCTCTCAAAGGAATAGTAAAAAATATAACAATATCGGCATGGGAAAACATTAACCAAAGCGGAAGAGCAGATTATGCAAGTATTGGATCATTTGAAAAGAGTTATTTACTATTCATGAGTTTCTGGCAGGTAGGGAAGCGGTGAAAAACGGGTAAACGGAAGGACTTTGCCCGTCTACTGTTAGCAACAATTTTCAACAAACAGTTTAATTATATCGTTAGTCATTTTTTTTGCATCATCTAATAAAAAGAAGATTAGCCGTGATTACTCATCAGAAAAAACAACGATTCGCATTTGCAAGCCGTAGACTGTTATTACCGCTTGCCGTTTTACTGGTAATTGCCTTTGCCGCAAAAGCCGAAAAGAATAAGTTTTCTGTTTCCCAGCTTGTTAACGCGGAGAGACGGGATACGGTAAACGCTTCATTCCCTGGCGGGGAGCGGGAACGGGCAAAGTATCTAAGTCGCCTGATTAATGCAGACAAGTTTTATAAGGACTCCATCCAGAATAGGCAGGGTACTGTAAACGTTCAGTTTACGGTAGATGAAACCGGCAATTTAAAAGACTTTGTTCCTATTGAAGGTGACATCCCCTACATTACCAATTTGATAAGCAAATATTTGAAAGAAGGTCCTATATGGACCCCGAAAAAGATAAATGGAAAACCTGTACTGTCAACTCAACAGGTGCTGCTTAAAGTTTCGGTTGACAAATGGGGAATTATGAAATTTGAATTTTAACGATTCTGTTGCAGGCTAAGTACTGTGACTGTTGATAGCCTCCGGATTCCGGCTTTTCAGTAATACGTGCGTGGGGGCCTTACAAAAGAATAGCCTTTCATTTCTCGCTTTTAAACTGTATTTTCAGGTAACTATATTGCCCGATGCGGTTAAAAAAAATTTTCTTTAGTTATTCCAGGGACGATGGTTCGGATTTTGCTCTGCAGCTTGCGCTGGATCTTAAAAAAGAGGGCTTTCATGTTTGGATTGATCAGCAGGATATCAGGGCAGGATCGGAATGGGACCTGGAAATCGAAAAGGCGCTGGAAACCTGCGATTGCTTACTATTTATAGAAACGGAAAAATCTGTAAGCTCCAATAACGTGCTGGATGAAGTGTATTATGCGCTGGGGCAGCAGAAAAAAGTGATACCCGTTATTCTCCGCGACAGCAAAACGCCTTTCAGGTTGCAACGGTTACAGCATGTAGATTTTACGAAAGATTATAATACAGGACTGGCCCATTTACTAAGTGAATTGAAAGACAGCGCTGCTACTGTTTTTTTTCAACCGGGAGCGCGTGAAGGACAGCAGAAAATTGCTATACCATTTTTTACAAAAGCTTCATCGCTTATATTAATCATCACTTTTTTTGTTATTGCAATAGCTGCGGTTGTTATGTATTCAGCAAAAAACAAAAAAGCGGTAAAGTTGGACACGGGTTATAAAACGGGAAACAATTCAGAAAAAAGGATAGCAAACTTAAATGAAACCTTTGAGGGCGACTGGCAACTGGTTGATGTGGAACCCGGGGCCGCATCACAAAGTGGCTATCTGAAGATCGAAGACCTGGATGGAGAACAAGTGAAGATCAAAAGTTATGTTCAATTCTACTACATTAAAACAAACGACACTGCTTTTTTAAGCATATTTAACGGATTTGCCGGATGCACATCCTGTGTGTTACAGGAGGAAATGAAAATTATAGCCGAAGACATTGCAATTGCCACGCAGCGGTATGAAATTTTAAAACAAGATCAGCCAGACGCGGGAAAGGCAGGCGATACAGTTATGAATACCGGCTCCAATACATCCATCCGGGCATCTGTTGCATTGCACCTGCGGGATGCTGCAACAATAGTAATTAAAGTACAACGTACTACTCCTGCCGAACTTTCTTATGGAATGGTGCTTGAGCCTTTTGTATATTCATTTTATTTCAGGAAAGTGAATTGAAAAAGACTTTAACCGCGGTTGCTCAATTCTCCGCAGTGTCTGTTATATAAAGCCACTGGGAGGCAAACAACGCTACGGGAATATTACGGATGCAACGGGTGATTAAAACATTAAATCATAAATTAGGGTTATAACCTATGAGTGTACGCAAACAAATAGCAGATCCCTGTGGCACTTACTTCATCACATTTACCTGCGCCAGGTGGCTGCCATTCGCACACCGGAGTGTCTCCGGCAAACGCACAAAGTCTCCTGAGAGGAGACGTTGCGGAGAAAAAATGCGTGGCGAACCTCACTATCGTCAGTGAGGTTCGCCACGCATAACGTGAAGCAAAAATATTATAATTAATTTTTAGCAGAGTCAACCAATTCTTTGGCTTTTTTACCTGCTTTATTCGCTCCTTCTTTAACGGCTTTACCTGCATCCTTTGCTCCTTCTTTCACAGCTTCCCCTGCATCTTTTACAGCTTCCTTCGTAGCATCCCATGCGTTAGAAACAGCCTTGCCTGCTTTATCAAAAAAGCGGCCGGTCTTTTTTACAGCTTCCCCTTCTTTAAGCGTAATGGTCTTACCCTCTTTCCTGGCATCGCCTTTTACCGTAATTACTGTACCATCGTCCAGCGTAATATCTTTTTCAGCTTCTACCCATGTTCCGTTTTTATAAACAAGTAATTTTTCGTTTTGCCACTTCATATCACCTTCTTCGGCCTGGTACGTTGCGGCGGCATCCATATCTGTATGCGTATGATCAGCCGGTAGCGTTTGCAGTGTAGCCGTATCATCGCCGCTCATTGTTGCATCTCCGGATGAATTGTTATTACAGGAAACGACAGCAACTGCAATAGCAGCGAAAAAAAATATCTTTTTCATATAAGTTCTGTTTAGCTAATAGTTATCCAAAAAAGTGCCAGATATGAAATAAATGAATGATCATCCCGCTTATGAATACACAGGCGTACGCCCACATTTGTTCATTAACAAACGATATTCAATCCGTGGAAAAAATGCCCCGTATAGCGGAACGATATGCTATATTTGTGATCGTCTGGGAAGCGATAATAAAAATGCGCTGCGAAACTGCCAGCTCTGCTCACTACAAAAATCCCAACTCCAGCTTGGCTTCTTCTGTCATCATTTCCCTGTTCCAGGGCGGGCTAAAAGTAAGATGTACATACACATCCGTTACGCCTTCAATGGCTTCTGTTTTTTGCTGTACTTCTGCTACGATATCGCCGGCAACGGGGCAGCCAGGTGCAGTAAGCGTCATAATGATCTTTACTTTACCATTGTCATCAGCCTGCAGCTCATATACCAGTCCCAGGTCCATAATGTTTACAGGGATCTCCGGGTCGTACACTGTTCTTAACACTTCTTCTATTTTATCGTAGAGCATGGTATACGGATTTGTAGTTTATAGTTTGTGGTTCATGGCATGTTTTCGTTTTGCAGGGTGTATTCAATTTTCAAATTCCCACGTTCTCACATTTCCACATTCATCAAAGCTACCCCATACATTTTCATCTGCTTCAGCATAGACAGCAGCCCGTTGGAACGGGTAAGTGATAAGTGGCTTTTTAAACCAATGGCGTCTACAAAATATATTTCAGCTCCTGCAACATCTCTCGGTGATTGTCCGGATAATACCCGTACTACCATGCTTACCAATCCTTTGGTGATCACCGCATCGCTGTCGGCAGTAAAGAATATTCTTCCATCCTTATACTCAGCATGCAGCCATACTTTACTCTGGCAGCCTTTGATCAGGTTTTCCTCTTTTTTATACTGCTCATCAATCAGTGGCAGGTCTTTACCCAACTGAATGATATATTCATACTTTTCCGTCCAGTCCGTAAAAAAACCGAATTCTTCTATGATCGTATCCTGTTGTTCTTTTATAGTCATTATACATTTGCTCCTTACTGCAAAATTCAGCACTTTTAAGTGATTTTGGACGGAGAGAAAAAGATAGCCGGTTATTCCAGCATGCGTTTGGCTTTTTCAATGCCATCCATCAATGCATCTACCTCAGCCTTTGTATTATAAAATGCAAAGGAAGCCCTTACTGTTCCGGGAATATGAAAGAAATCCATAACCGGTTGGGTGCAATGATGCCCCGTTCTTACAGCAATGGATTGTTTATCTAATATTTCGCCCAGGTCAAAAGGATGGATATCACCCACCAAAAAAGATATGGCGCCGGAACGATGCTTAGCGTCGCCAATGAAGCGGAGGGAAGGTAAAGCAGCAAGCCGGTCGTAAGCATAGGCCACTACTTCTTCTTCCGCCTGCTGAATAGCGGGTATACCAATATGTTGTATATAATCTATTGCGGCACCCAGTGCAATGCCGCCGGAGATGTTGGGCGTACCCGCTTCAAATTTAAAAGGCAGTTCGTTATAAGTGGTTTTGGCGAAAGTTACATTTTTGATCATATCTCCGCCGCCTTCATAGGGAGGCATTTCATTGAGCCATTTTTCTTTCCCGTATAAAATACCCACGCCGGTGGGGCCGTATAATTTGTGGCCCGAAAAAGTTAAAAAGTCTGCATCTAATTCCTGGATGTCTATAGGTATGTGCTGGATAGCCTGCGCCCCGTCTATTAAAACCGGTATGTTTACAGCATGCGCTTTCTGTATAATTTCATGCACAGGATTTACAGTACCCAGGCTGTTGGAAACATAAGTTACAGCTACTATTTTTACCTTATCCGTCAGCAGTTCATCAAAGCGCTCCATCTTTAATTCGCCACGCTCATTAATAGGTATTACTTTTAATATTGCTCCTTTTTCTTCACAGATCAACTGCCAGGGAACGATGTTGGAATGATGTTCCATAGCGGAGATCAATACTTCATCTCCTGCTTTTAAAAATTTTTTTCCAAACGAAGCGGCTACCAGGTTAATGCTGCTGGTAGTGCCTTTGGTAAAAATAATTTCGTGTTCATGGCGGGCATTAATATAACCTGCCACCTTTCTTCTCGCCACTTCATAGGCTTCCGTGGCCTGCTGACTTAAAAAGTGAACGCCGCGGTGTACATTGCTGTTGTATTGCGTATAATAGTTATGGAGTGCATCCAGAACAGCCTGCGGCTTTTGTGTAGTGGCCGCATTGTCTAAATAGATCAATGGTTTGCCGTACACTTTGGTTTGCAGTATCGGAAAGTCTTTCCTGATCTTTTCAATATCCAATACGCTGTCTGTTATAGACTCACTGTTAGTCATATGCTTCTGCCATTTTACGGGTAATCAGTTTTTCAACATATTCTCTTACGGCAGGGATTTGGATTTTATTGGTAACATCAAAGGCAAATGCTTTTACCATCAGGTTTCTCGCGGCTGTTTCGCCAATGCCTCTCGACTGCAAATAAAACAACGCTTCTTTGTTGAGACTGCCTACC
Source organism: Agriterribacter sp. (assembly GCF_035497235.1). Taxonomy (GTDB): domain Bacteria; phylum Bacteroidota; class Bacteroidia; order Chitinophagales; family Chitinophagaceae; genus Agriterribacter. Next base: position 28,152 of record NZ_DATJEB010000024.1, on the reverse strand, counting down.
GTAGAGCCATGACTGCATTTTACGTCATCCGCGAAAATTTCTAACTGTGGTTTTGAATCTACTATTGCTTTATCGCTCAGCAGCATATTATTGTTTTGCTGAAAAGCGTTCGTTTTCTGTGCATCCTGGTCAACAAATATCCTGCCGCTGAAAATGCACCTGGCACTGTCTAACAGCACGCCTTTATATAGTTCATTGCTCAGGCAGTTGGGAAACAGGTGATTGACCGTGGTGTGGTTATCTGTTAATTGCCCGGCGCCGGCGAGGTATAAGCCATACAAATGGCTTTCGGTGTTGGTACCGTTCAAATCAAGATGAAGATTATTACGCACAAAAGAAGCATCGGGCAATATATAGGTGTGATTATTATACAGGCTGTTGCTTTGCTGCACAGTTTTATTAAAGTTAACTAAGTGTGCGTTAACTGGGGCGATCTGCAGGTTGTAGTGGTCTGCCTGCGCGTTTTCGGCCACATAGCATTCCGTAACAGTGTTTACAAATAAAGGCTTATCGCCTATTACCACCACCGATTCAATAACTTGTATTTTACTGCTCCTGTGTGCGATAATTAAAATTCTTGGCTGAATAAAAACAGCTTCTTCCGCATTGTATACGTGCGTAATATGAATAGGTTTATCGCAAATGCTGTTTTTCTCCGCTTCTATTACAATACCATTTTCAAACAGCGCCGTGTTCAAAGCAGCAAAAGGATGTTTTTGTACGTTAATACGTTTGCCTAAGTAGCTTTTCAGGTCATCATTCTTTAACGCGGTACGGAGTGGCAGAATTTTTACGCCGGGTATGTTCACATCTTCATTAAGCATACCATTTTTTAAAACCACTTCGTAAGCATCTAACGAGGGTATTTGTACCGTACCGTGCAGCTTGTGTAAAGAAGCCGCACCGGGCTGAAGACGAAAATCTTCCTTTAAAAAAGGAGCTATGTTGGTAAACCGCCACTCTTCCAGCCTGGTGGTAGGAAATCCTTTACCGCAAAACGCTTCAAAAGCGTTATCCCGTAAGGGTTTTAGCCAGTTATTATCCTGCGTTGTTTCTTTTTCCCTGTATAATGTAATAAACTGGTCGTATAGTGATGTAGTTGTAATCATTTTAAAATTGCGTTAATCATCAAACCGATGCCGTTGTAGCGGGTTCCTTTATCCAGTCGTAGCCTTTTTCTTCCAGTTCAAGCGCTAATTCTTTAGTGCCCGATTTTACAATTCTGCCATCATATAATACATGCACAAAATCGGGAACGATGTATTCCAGTAAACGCTGATAGTGCGTAATTACAATAAAGGCGTTATTTTCGGAACGTAATTTATTTACGCCGTTGGATACAATGCGTAAAGCGTCAATATCCAGCCCTGAATCCGTTTCATCTAAGATGGAGAGTTTGGGATTGAGCATGGCTAACTGAAATATTTCATTCCTTTTTTTCTCACCGCCTGAAAAACCTTCGTTTAAAGAACGGTTAGTAAGTTTGGCGTCAAACTCTACTAATTTCTGCTTTTCCCTGGTTAAACGAAGAAATTCTTTCGCTTCTAACGGCGGTTCATTATGATAGGCTCTTATTTCATTTAAAGCGGTACGCAAAAAGTTAATATTGGAAACCCCCGGTATTTCAATCGGGTATTGAAAAGCAAGGAACAGGCCTTCCCGCGCCCTGTTTTCCGGAGAAAGCTCCAGCAGGTCCTTGCCATCAAATGATACTTCTCCGCCGGTAACTTCAAAGTTTGTACGGCCGGTAAGCACTGAAGCAAGGGAGCTTTTTCCGGAGCCGTTCGGTCCCATAATCGCATGTACTTCGCCTGCATTTATCTGCAGGTTAATACCTTTTAATATCTGCTTATCCTCAACCTTCGCCTGTAAATTTTTTATGCTTAACATGGTATATTGCTGTGTTTCTTATTTTATATAATAACTCCTTTCGGAACTGAGTTCGTTAATTGTTTATATAGACTGTAACAATAAAATGCCTTTATGCTCACTTCTTACCCCTTACCACTCCCTATCCTACACTTCCTTCCAGTGTAATAGATAAAAGCTTCTGCGCTTCTACTGCAAATTCCATGGGTAACTGGTTCAGCACTTCCTTTGCATAGCCGTTCACAATAAGCGCCACTGCTTTTTCGGTGTCTATTCCCCGCTGGTTCAGGTAAAAAATCTGGTCTTCCCCTATTTTTGAAGTAGTAGCTTCATGCTCAATTGTAGCAGATTTGTTTTTAGATTCAATATAGGGGAAAGTATGAGCGCCGCAGCGGTCTCCAATCAATAAGGAGTCGCATTGGGTGAAGTTCCTGGCGTTTTCCGCCCTGCTGCCCACCTGTACCAGTCCGCGGTAGCTGTTTTGTCCTTCACCGGCTGATATACCTTTTGATATGATGCGGCTTTTGGTACCCTTGCCAATATGGAACATTTTAGTACCGGTGTCGGCAATCTGTTTGTTTTTAGTAACTGCCACTGAATAAAACTCACCGCTCGAATAATCGCCCTGCAAAATTACGCTGGGATATTTCCATGTAATAGCCGAACCGGTTTCTACCTGCGTCCATGAAATTTTGGCGTGGGCGCCCCGGCAAACACCCCGCTTGGTTACAAAGTTGTAAATGCCTCCTTTACCCTCTTTATCGCCCGGATACCAGTTTTGTACGGTACTGTATTTAATTTCCGCGTTTTCAAGCGCTATCAGCTCCACCACTGCCGCATGCATCTGGTTTTCATCGCGTTTGGGAGCGGTGCAACCTTCTAAGTAACTTACATAGCTGCCTTCATCGGCAATAATAAGGGTGCGCTCAAACTGGCCTGTATTTTCTGAGTTGATCCTGAAATAAGTAGATAATTCCATAGGACAGCGAACGCCTTTGGGTATATACACAAAGGATCCATCGGAGAAAACAGCCGCGTTTAAAGCAGCATAAATATTATCGGAATAAGGCACAACCGAACCCAGGTACTTTTGTATCAATTCGGGATGTTCCTTTACTGCTTTGCTTATAGATGAGAAAATGATACCCTGCTCTTTCAGGGTTTCCTGGAAGGTGGTTGCTACGGAAACGCTGTCAAAAACGGCGTCAACCGCTACCCCGGCCAATACTTTTTGTTCTGAGAGGGGAATACCCAGCTTTTCAAATGTGGCAATAAGCTCGGGATCCACCTCATTCATATCTTTGTACTTTGCCTTTGATTTGGGAGCGGCATAATAGGAGATGTCCTGGAAATCAATTTTTGGAAGTTCAAAGTTCTGCCAGTGGGGTTCGGGCTGCTTTAAAAAAGCCTGGTAGCCTTTCAGGCGCCAGTCAAGCAGCCACTGGGGTTCCGTTTTTTTAGCGGATATGAAATGTACTGTATCCTCATTTAATCCCCTGGGGGCAAAATCCATCTCAATGTCAGTCACAAATCCAAATTCATACTCCTTATCACTATATTCCTCTAATATATCTGCACTGTTATTAGCCATAATTATAATGTATTGTTCTGAACTGCCCGAACCTATACGGCGAAGCTTTCTCCACAGCTACAAGTTCTGCTGGCATTCGGATTTTTAAAAACAAGCCCTTTTCCGTTTAGTCCTCCGGAATAATCCAATTCGGTACCGTACAGGTATAAAAGGCTTTTCATATCTACAACTATCTTAATACCTTTGTCTTCGTATAATTCGTCCCCTGCTTTTCTTTCTATATCAAAATGCATGTTGTATTCGAGCCCGGAGCATCCTCCGCCTTTAACACCCACCCTTACAAAGGTTTCGTTCTCTCTTTTTTCTTCTGCCATCAACCGGTCTAAGTAGTCTTTTGCAGAAGCAGAAACTGTGATCATAATAAATGATTTATACTATTTGCGAAGTTACGATTTTTGCGCGTAAGAATATTGTCGCAAAGCGGAAAACTAAGAAATATAGTATAAAATGTGTTATTATTGCGGCAATAAATCATAAGCGTGAATGTTGCATACCAGATACAGGTGCCGGTTAGCGAAATAGAGGATGCCGCCCAATGTAATTTATATGTTGAAGTAGCGGCGGATCATCTCCTTTTTGGCATATTAGACAATAATAAGCATGAATTCATCGCATTGCAATATGTTAACCTCGACAAATACAATGCTTTTAATCATTGTAAAGAGCTGATTTATCACAATGAATGGCTCGCCCGGTCGTACAATAAAGTAACCGTGGTGTATTATTTTCCCGAAAGCGTACTGGTTCCCGGGCCGCTATTTGATACGGGTTTAAATAAAACCGCCCTGGATATTATGTATGGCGATCTGAACAAAGGCGAAATACTGACGGATGATATACCCGGCTGGAACTTATACAATGTGTACAGGGTGCCGGCGGCATTGCACCAGTTGCTGGGCGCGCATTTTCCCAAAGGACATTTTTATCATGCATACAGCGTAGTATTAAAAAGGAAAGCGCAAACCATCAAAAAAACAGAAGGCGATGAAGCTACGCTGATCTTTTATCCCAATAAGCTCCTTTTTGCATTGTTCAGGAATGGCGGTTTGCAAATCATCCAGACTTTTGAATACGAAACGGCTGAAGATGTTACCTACCATTTGCTGAATGCCTGCCGCCAGTTTGAGGTAAATTGCGGACAAATTGCGCTGAGCGTATCAGGGCTTCTGGATGATCATTCATCGGTGTATTCCGAACTACTGAAATATTTTTTGCATATTGAACTGGATGAGCGTCCTGCGGAGTTTAAATATAATGGAGCTTTCGATGAATACCCGCTTCATTTTTTTTCTTCCTTATTTAATACTGCATTATGCGAATAATTGGCGGAACAGCGGGGGGCAGAAGATTTAACCCGCCTGCTAAAATGCCATATACCCGGCCAACTACCGACATTGCTAAGGAAGGCCTGTTTAATATCATTGAAAATAACCTTGATATTACTGCTTTAAAAACACTCGATCTTTTTGGCGGAACAGGGAGCATCAGTTATGAACTGGCTTCAAGAGGAGCTAAAACGCTTACTGTTGTGGAAAAAGATCCAAAGATGCATGCTTTTATCACAAGGCATATGGAAGCTTTTGGGTTTGAGCATATGCAGATCGTTAAAATGGATGTTTTTGCATTCCTGCTTCAGTGTAATGAACAGTTTGATTTTATTTTTGCAGGCCCACCCTATGCCCTTGGAAATATTGACGACCTGCCGGTTGAAGTGTTTAAGCGCAACCTCCTGCTCAGGAAGGGCTGGTTTGTGCTGGAACATACGCCGCGGAATAACTATGAGAAACATCCTTATTTCAAAACAGCGCGGCATTACGGCACAACGGTGTTTTCAATATTTGTAAACAATGAGATATGAGCTATCAGCCGTGAGCTTTCAGCCGTCAGGAACAAAGACACGCTGCTGACTGCTCACTGCTGATCTGATCGCTCACGAATCTGACAGCTAAAACCATGAACAAAAAAGAGCTCCGCAATATTTACAGGCAAAAAAGGCTGCTCCTGGGGGAAGCGGAAACTGATAAAATGCAGGATCTGATTATGATACGTTTTCAGGAGCTGGCGCTGCCCTTCCTGCATTACATGCATACTTACCTGCCTATGGATATACAAAAAGAGGTGGATACTTATCCTGTTATGGAATTCCTTAAATTTTCTAATCCGGGCCTGAATATTGTTGTACCTAAAACGCACGTTGAAAGCAACAGCATGACGCATTATATATATGATGAAAACACGGTTTTGGTTAAAAATGCGTATCATATCATGGAGCCGGCGGGAGGACAAACAATAAACAGTGCCGATATTGACCTGGTGCTGGTTCCGCTGCTTGCTTTTGATGAACGGGGCTACAGGGTGGGGTATGGAAAAGGTTTTTACGACAGGTTCCTTTTGCAATGCCGTAAAGATGTAATTAAAATAGGGTTATCTTTTTTTCAGGCGGAACCCCTTATTGATGATACTGATGAATTTGATATACCTTTAACCCATTGCGTAACACCACAAAAGGTATATGAATTTTAGTTCTGTCTGGCTTAGATCGTTTCGGGTGTTGTTGTTTCCATTCGCCTTATTATATGGAATTGCCATTAAGATAAGGAATTATTTATACGATAATGAGATCATTCAATCCATTGAATTTAACTTCCCTGTAATATGCATAGGCAATATTTCCGTGGGTGGCACGGGCAAGTCGCCCATGGTAGAGTACCTGTTGAGGTTGCTGATGCACCGTTATAAAACAGCTACGCTAAGCCGTGGCTATAAACGCAAAACCCGGGGATATGTGCTGGCAGACAATAAAACTACGGCCCTTGATATTGGTGATGAGCCTATGCAGTTCCATATTAAATTTCCCGAGGTAGCGGTAGCGGTGGGTGAAGAACGCGCTATCGCTATTCCGCAATTGCTATTTGACCGCCCGGAAACGGATGTTATTATATTAGATGATGCTTTGCAGCACCGTGCGGTAAAAGCGGGTTTTAATATTTTACTTACCGATTGCAACAATCTTTTTACCAGGGATATGTTTTTACCCACCGGCGATTTACGCGACAGCAGGAGCAGCTATAAAAGAGCCGATATTATAGTAGTTACAAAATGCACCGATAATTTTAGCAGTGCGCAGAAAGAGGAGATCAGGGCGGAAATAAAACCCACCGCCGGGCAGCAGCTTTTTTTTACCGGCATCCGGTATGGAGCGCCCTACCATATTATTTCAAGAGGCATCAAACGCATGTCTAAAGAAACAGAAGTTTTGCTGGCCTGCGGTATTGCCAATCCCGGCCCGTTAAAACAACACATCCAGGAGTCCTGCGCCAGTTACGATGCTATCTATTACCAGGATCATTATATTTTTACTATTGATGATCTCAAAGAGATCCGGCAAAGGTTTGAAAAGATAGCAGCACAGGATAAAATGATTATGATAACGGAAAAGGATGCGGTAAGATTAGTGAAGTTTGCCGCGGCACTAAAAGATATGCCGGTGTACGTACAACCTATTGAAACCTATTTTTTATTTAATGAATCGCAACGGTTCAATTTTTTAATTGAAAATTTTATAAAGGACTTTAAAATAAAATCCTGATCGCACTTATGAAACATAAAAACAACCGGAAAACAAAACCCAAATCTCAAACACATACGTATGAAGGAACCCTTGATGTTACCCGTTCGGGAATTGGTTACGTAATAGTAGAAAACCAGGAGAAAGATATTTTTGTACGTCCGCAGGACTTTAACCGCGCCCTGCACGGCGACAAGGTAAAAGTGGGCGTTACCCGGCATAATCCAAAAACAGGGAAAATGGAAGGAGAAGTGCTGGAAGTAGTGGAACGCAAGCAAACCGAATTTATAGGCCGTTTGGAAATGAACGCCGACTTCGCTTTTTTTATTCCGGATAAGGCCAAAGGAACGCCTGATATGTATATACCTGCCGGTAAGTTTAACGGCGCGCAAAATGGAGACAGGGTAGTGGTGCGGATAACCGATTGGGATAGAAAAGCCAAAAGCCCCAATGGGGAAGTGGTAAGCGTTTTAAACGCCGCCGATGAAAATGATATGGCGATGAAGCAGATACTGGTTGACGCAGGCTTTTCACTTCAGTTTGATGATGACGCACTGGAAGAAGCCGCGCGGATACCGGATATCCTGCCTGCCACGGAAATCAAAAAACGTAAAGATATAAGGGACATACTCACCTTTACTATTGACCCGGCAGACGCTAAAGATTTTGACGATGCCATCAGCTTCAGGGAATTAAAAAACGGTTTATACGAAATCGGCGTTCATATTGCCGATGTAAGCTATTATGTTGAGCCGGGAACCGTGCTGAATGAAAATGCTTATAACAGGGCTACCTCGGTGTATTTGCCCGACAGGGTATTGCCGATGCTGCCGGAGCATATTTCAAATGTATTATGCAGCCTTCGGCCAAATGAAGACAAGTTAACCTTCTCCGCTATTTTTGACATTACAGCCAAAGGAGACATTAAAAATTGCTGGCTCGGCAGAACCGTTATCAATTCCAATCACCGCTATACCTACGAAGAAGCGCAGCAGATTATTGAAAGCAAAGAAGGCATATATAAAGAGGAGATATTGTTACTGAATGAAATGGCGCAGAAATTCCGTAAACAGCGGTTTAAAAGCGGCGCTATTAATTTCTCCTCCCAGGAAGTGCGGTTTACATTAGATGAAAATGGTAAGCCCACAGGCATCGTAATTAAAGAGAGCAAGGAAGCGCACCAGCTAATTGAAGAGTTTATGCTGCTGGCCAACAAAACCGTAGCGGAACAGGTGGGAAAAATAAAGGTTAATAAACAACCGCTTCCATTTCCATACAGGGTGCATGATAAACCCGATGAAGAAAAATTACTTCCCTTTGTTGAATTTGCTAAAAAATTCGGACATCGTTTTGATACCAAAACGCCCACCGGTATAGCAGCTTCGTTTAACAAAATGCTTGCGGAGGTAAAGGGTAAACCGGAGCAGCATGTGCTGGAACAATTGGGTATACGTACCATGGCAAAAGCAGCCTACACACCCGAAAATATAGGGCATTATGGCCTGGGCTTTGAAAACTATTGTCATTTTACATCGCCTATCCGCCGCTACCCCGATATAATGGTACACCGCATTTTACAGGAAGTACTTGACGGACATCCGAAAGCGGATAAAAAAATGGGGGAAAAATGCCTGCACAGCAGTGCAAGGGAAAGGGCGGCAATGGAAGCGGAAAGGGCCGCTAATAAATATAAGCAGGTTGAATTTATGCAGCAATACCTGGGAGACGAATTTGAAGGCGTGATCAGCGGCGTGGCGGCTTTTGGTTTTTGGGTAGAAACCGTACTGCATAAATGCGAAGGGCTGGTAAGCATTCAGAGTTTGCTGGATTATGACGATTTCAGGTTAATAGAAACGGAATACTGTCTTACCGGGAGAAGAAGCGGCAGAACATTCAGAATGGGCGATAAGGTTTGGGTAAAAGCCATATCGGCCGATTTGGGGAAAAGACAATTAGATTATGAATGGGTAGTAAAGCCCGGAGATAATGCAGATAACGGAGATCGTACACCCCCAATAAAATCGCTCAAAAGTAAAGCGGGAAGGAAGAGAAGATAGATTTGAGGTTGCAGGTTACAGGAATGTTCTTCAGGTTTCAGGCTTAGAATTTGAAATTTGAACCCGCCCCGGCAGACAGGTTTTATTTGATTCTTGGTGCTTTTCCTCCGGATTTCGGAATTTGAATTTTATTTGGTTCTTGTGATTTGTCTTTTGGAGCTTTGCATTCCCTTCGGATTTCGAATTCCCTGCTTTGGGTTTATTAAACAACATTATGCATTCATTCGAAGTACTCGCAGCGCAATTTGCTGAAAAATTCAATACCAGGCATTTCCCGGAAACATTGCCTTCTTTATACCAGCCGGCAGAATATTTTTTGTCTATTGGCGGAAAACGGATTCGGCCGGTGATGTGCCTGATGGGTAATGAATTGTTTGATGCTATTCAGCCCGATGCCTGGCATGTGGCGCATGCCGTAGAGTTGTTTCACAACTTTACGCTCATACACGATGATATTATGGATAAGGCACCGCTCAGGCGCGGGAAGCAAACGGTTCATATAAAATACAATGAGCCCACTGCTTTGCTTGCCGGTGATGTAATGATAGTGGCGGCCTACGACTGTTTAAGTAAGATCAGTGCGCTGTACCTGCCAAAGATCATGCACCTGTTTAATAAAACCGCCAGGGAAGTATGTGAAGGACAGCAATTAGATATGGACTTTGAAGAGCGGGCGGAAGTAACCCTTGATGAATATATGCATATGGTTACCTTAAAAACATCGGTACTACTGGCAGCCAGCTTACAAATGGGCGCCATGCTGGGTGGGAGCGGAGAGGGTAACCAGGATCATTTGTATGCTTTTGGTAAAAACCTGGGTATCGCTTTCCAGTTGCAGGATGATTATTTGGATGCGTTTGGCGATCCTGAAAAATTCGGTAAGCAGCCGGGGGGGGATATCGTAGCCAATAAAAAAACATTTCTTACTATACGGGCGCTTGAAGTAGCAACGCCGGTTCAGAAAAAAGAACTGTTGCGTTTAATGAAAGAAAACCCTCCCGGTAAAGTAGACAGTGTGTTACAAATTTTCAGGGATTGTAAAGTGGATGTATGGGCAAAGAATTTGAAAAACAAATACCTGAACCTGGCTTTGCAGCACCTCGAAGATACCGCCGTTATCAGCAGCCGTAAACAACCATTGCAGGAACTTGCGTTGTTTTTGGTACAAAGGGAATATTGAGCAAGTTACATGTTGCAGGTTGCAGGGAACAAGGTGTCCGGATTTCGGATTCTCTTCTTCAGATTTGACTTTTGATTTTTCTTTGTCTTTTGTGATTTGGTTCTTGGTGCTTTGTATTCTTTTCTTTTTTTTATCTTCCACTCTCCGTTACCCGATTTTAAACTATTTTGGCGGATTGAAATAACCAAACCACATCCGCATGGGTCACCCGCTTTTCAGAAAAAAATCCATACATAAGATTATTGCCGATGCGCAGGCAAGGGACGCGGATGAACATAACCGGGGGTTGAAAAAAGTACTGGGAGTACGTGATCTTACTTTTTTGGGTATCGCCGCGGTTGTGGGCGCCGGTATTTTCTCTACCATCGGCAATGCTGCATTTAATGGCGGTCCGGGTATTTCTGTGCTGTTTATTATTACTGCAGTTACCTGTGGTTTTTCGGCTTTATGCTATGCGGAGTTTGCCAGTCGTGTTCCCGTTGCCGGCAGCGCTTATACATACTCGTATGTTACGTTCGGGGAGATCATCGCCTGGGTAATAGGCTGGGCGCTGATATTAGAATATGCCATTGGTAACGTGGTGGTGGCCATATCATGGAGCGGGTATTTCAATAATCTTCTTGTACATCTTTTTCATATTCATTTGCCCGACTGGATGCTGGTTGATCCTGCTACGGCTCAAAGTGCTTATACGGAAGCAACCAGGGCACTGGCAGCCGGATCATTATCTGTTGCAGACACCAGTAAATACCAGTTTGCAGTAGATGCCTGGAACAATGCGCCTTCGTTTGGAAATGGTAAATTATTTTTTAACCTGCCCGCGTTTATTATCGTAGGGCTCATTACCTGGCTGGCTTATATAGGCATGAAGGAAAGCAAGCGCATGGCCAATTTTATGGTGATCTTTAAAATTGCTGTCATCATCTTTGTTATAGTGGCGGGCGCTTTTTTTGTAGATACCAATAACTGGCGGCCCTTTCTTCCCAACGGTTTTGAAGGGGTATTAAAAGGTGTATCTGCTGTGTTTTACGCCTATATTGGCTTTGATGCTATTTCCACTACAGCGGAGGAGTGCAAAAACCCGCAACGTGATATGCCCAGGGGTATGATCTATTCTTTAATCATTTGTACGGTATTGTATATTCTGATTGCCCTGGTACTAACGGGCATGGAAAACTATGCTAATTTTAAGAACATTAACGATCCGCTGGCCTTTGTTTTTGAGCAGCGCGCTCCCTGGATAGAGAAGATTGTTTCGGTAAGCGCCGTGGTAGCCACTACCAGCGTATTGCTGGTGTTTCAATTGGGTCAGCCGCGTATATGGATGAGCATGAGCCGCGATGGATTATTACCTAAAAAATTTCAAACCATTCATCCCAAATATCAAACACCTTCCTTTGCTACTATTGTTACCGGTATTATTGTAGGCATTCCTTCGTTGTTCATTGCTTCGGGTGTAGTTACCGATTTAACCAGTATAGGCACCCTGTTCGCTTTTGTGCTGGTATCGGGTGGTGTATTACTATTACCTCCAAGACCCGCCAGCGACAAAGGATTTAAGTTGCCGTATATTAATGGAAGATATATTGTACCCGCTTTACTTGCCACATTCATTTACCTTTTCCGGCAGCGGATGACAGATGCAGTACAAAACCTGGGGCACGAAAATTACCAGGAAGTGCTTTTCCTGCTTTTTATTGTTATTGCGCTGATACTCACTTTACTAACGGTTATCCGCAAATATTCGCTTATTCCCATCCTGGGTGTGTTGTTTTGTTTATACCTCATGATTGAAATACCCGCCGTTAGCTGGCTGTGGTTTTTTGTGTGGATGGGATTGGGGTTGGCCATTTATTTTTTGTATGGGTACAGGAACAGCAAGCTGGCGAAATGAGTAGGGGGGAGAATTTGAGAATTTGAAAATTTGAAAATGAGGCGGTCGGTATCCGCCGCGGCGGATCAGACCGTGGATAATGTACGCCTCCCTGAAACCTACAACTTGGAACCCTTAGGATTCGCATCGCGGTCTTCATCAGGAGCCGTTGTGGGCAGCTGTGAGCCCCTGACGCTAAGTAATTCTTCTATTCGCCGGGGTACACCTTCACACAATTAGCCGGGCCGTGAAGACCCATCGGGAAAAAAAAATGTAGCGGTCGGTACGCGACAAACGAGCGTCAGACCGCGGATGATTGTGAAACCTGCATCCTGTAACCTGGACCCTGCAACCTGCACACTATCTCATCAGCAAAACCGATCCTTTGGTAAGCTGGGCTGCTTCGTTTGCTGCTTTGTACCGGCATATCCAAACATAGGTTCCGGCATTTTGAGGCAGGTTCCTGTACATTCCGTTCCAGCCATCATTGATTCTGCGGCTGTTGAAAACGATCTGCCCGTAAATATTATACACGGTAAACTCATAATCGCTTATGCGTCCGCTGATCAGCGGTTTAAAAGAATCATTGATGCCATCGTTGTTGGGGGTAAAGGTATTGGGAACAAAAAAGCGGGTGCTGCAATCTTTGGCAATGATGCTTATGGAATCCTGTCCAACACACTGGTCATTGTCTTTTACCTGTAACCGGTATATTCCCGGGGTTTGTATTGTAATACTATTTGCTGAAGTACCAGTGCTCCACAGGTATTCATTAAATAATTTGAGCGGCTGTATGGTGAATTGATCAGTTGCACAAATAGCAGTATCAGCAGGCAGGAAGCCGGAAGGCGCCTGTGCTATTTTTGTAATGGTTACGCTGTCGGATGAAACACAACCATGCGGGTTACTCACCGTTACTTTGTATTTTCCCGGTGTTTGTATTATCATACTGCTGCTGGTTGAACCATCCTGCCATAAATAGCCGCTAAAGCCACTGCCTGCATATAGGGTATCATCCTGGTGTAAGCAAAGGGTGGTTTTTTCAGGTAGTGTAACTGCAGGAGCGGGGTATACATCCCTTATCCGGATCGTGTCTTTTGAAATGCAACCCAATGCATTTGCAGCCGATACCGAATATTTGCCAGCCTGGTTTGCCTGTATATGTTGATCCGTTTCTCCGTTGCTCCACTGATAGCTGCTGAATCCTGCGCCTGCATCTAAAGTTAAAGGCTGGTTGCTGCATATAGCCGTGTCCCGGCCCAGGTTAATAATGTCCGGCTCATTTATGGTAACTGTTATCGCATCGCTGAAAGGAACGCCGCAATAATTGGTTGCTTTTACAAAGTATAAGCCTGACTGTTTTACAGTAAATATGGAGTCGCCCGAACCGTTTTGCCATTGATAATTTTTGAATCCCGCAACGGCCCGGAGCACAATCGAATCGTTTTTGCAGATAGCAGTATCGGCGCCTAATGCAATTTTACCCGGACTGATTAAAACATTGAGTCTGATGGAATCCTTCAAGTCAACACAGGAAGACAGCGAAGCGTACAGGTAACCCTGCCATTGCTTTTTAAAGGTAATGGAAACGGAAGAATCATTGAGCGGTGTTATGGTGCTAACCTCAGGATCATCGGTTTGCCATACCACCTGTTTTAAGCAACCGGCATCCTTACGGGCGGTAAAAATATAGGTTTGCGCAGTATCGCAAATGGTAGTGGCTGCCGGTTTTATTTTTAAGAAGCTGCAATGGCTTATTTGCCGGCAATAGTCTTCTTCCAAAAGGTTGATATCACTTATGGAAATACCCGGATCGCTCTCTGCAAGCTGAATGCTGCTTGTATAGGTAAAGTAATCATTGTTATGGGGTGTTATAGGAAACGGCTCCAATTGTACAAATGAAGTATCCACACCAAAACAGGGATCCGGTGCATTGTCCTGGCCGGTTTGGTAGAGTTGGATATACGAATTGCCGTTGCGGCGATAACTGCTTACAATGTTGAGGTATTGATTGTTGTAATGAAGCGGGTACTTTCCACCGTATGAAACAACTTCATTTGCTGAAAAGGGCATTTTTCTTTGTCTTATTATTTGCCCGGACTTATTGATGGTGGCTACATACATTGTATTATTATTTTGGCCCAGCGCGGTATAAATGCTCCAGTTGCCCGCGGCATCGGTGGTGCCGAAACGAACGGTGTTTACAGACATTTGGCCGGTAGAGAAAATCCTTCCCCTGCTGAAGTTGAGCAGGGTATCCATAACCGTGTTAATTAGGCCAAAACGTTTCTGTGCAAAGGAATAGAACCTGTCGCTAATATAAAAATGATCTTCATTAGCTTTAACCATATCTGCATATGCCCAATGATACATGGTTGTAACTGTAGGGTATGCATGCGTCCGGGTGGAAAAATAAGACCTGGATTGCAACAATTCGCCGGTTTGATGATCCATTTTAAAGGCGAATATATTTTCGTCAATTTCCGCATTGCCGGGTATAGGGCAGCCATTGCTCCTGCCAAAAGCATACAATATATTTTTATCGGTTATTACACCGGTTAGAGTAGAGGAACTGCAGGTGTTGCCTGTAAACCACTTGTTGTATAATATATTGCCATTATTCTCCATTTTAATGATCAGAGGTACAAATCCTCCGGAATATGGATATTCCGCCACATCTATAGTTGCGGCTATTATAATGTCGTTATTATCGGTAACGGTCATTTGAGCGTTTAGAAAGCTATCGCCGGCAATGGGTGTAAGCTTTTTTGCCCACAACAGGTTGCCTGCTGCATTCAACAGGATAACATGCATGCTTAAGGTGGTGCCGTTTTCTGCGTCTGCGTATACAATAACAAAGCTTCCGTTGTTCAGCTCTTTTATACCCTTAATAGTCGTGCCTACGCTAAATAACCCATTGGTTATTTTCTTACTCCACACAACGGCGCCAAACGGATTGATCTTAGTTATGAATAAAGCCATTTCGCCGTTCCCTGTGTTGGTATACCTGCCTGTTATTACCGTAGCGCCGTCCCGCGTAATAATATTTTCACTGGCCCGCAGCGTCATCCCTGCATCGTAATAGCCTTTCCGGTAAAAAGTATCCACGCAGTTTTGGGAGAAACTGAGAGAGGTAATAAAACAAGTAGCCAGTGATAAAAAAAGGGCTTTCATTTCAGGTATACCAATGCTTCCAGGTTTTTTGCGGAAGACGATCTCTTATTATATTATTTGCAGAAACGCTTACAGGTTCGTAAAAGTCATTTATTAATGCTTAATAAACGATTGAATAATGAGATATGTTGTAGATGTTGTAGTCAATACTGCGTATCAATTATGTTCTCCCGGGACTCTGTCCCGCCAATCATCTATATAATATTCCGGAAGAATTTTGTATTTTGTATTCACTCCTTTCTTCATCTAAAACTTTGCCATATGAACCTCCTTCATAGTATGGAAAGATGGGGAGACACCCATCACCCCAAATGGCTCGATTTTATCCGTATGTTACTGGGTATATTTCTCTTTATACGCGGTGTGGAATTTATCAGTAATATGGACCAGTTAAGCGTTCTTATGGCCAAAAGTGAGTTTCTCGGTTCCATGTCGCTCGGTGTACTGGCGCATTATGTAGTATTCGCACATATTGTAGGCGGCGCGTTGATTGCTTTCGGGCTGCTTACCCGCCTGGCTTGCTTAGTGCAGATCCCTATATTGTTGGGTGCTGTTTTTTTTGTTAATGCAGATGCAGGTTTTTTGTCGCCCAATGAAGGACTTTGGCTGTCCATACTTATTTTGGCCTTGCTGATCTTTTTTTTGGTGAGCGGCAGCGGTATTATTTCTGTAGATGAACGAATGCGCAGGCAGCCGGAGCGGGGATGAGGGTTGAGGTATCGGGTTTCAGGTTTCAGGGAAGCATGGGTCTTCCGGCTTAGAAGTGTTTTTTGGAACACGGAGGCACAAGGACACGGAGACACAGAGGGTGTCGGACGTAATCAAAATATCCTCCGTGCCGCTGTGTCACTGTGTTTCAAAAAGAAGTATGAAAAGGTATCTGCCGGGTTTTGAAAATCAATGTCGCTTAGTAAGTCTTTTGTAACACGGAGGCACAAAGACACGAAGCAGACACAGAGGTGTGAGATATCAGCTTTCAGCTATCAGGTGAAGCCATCCCTTGCGACCTGGAACTTGAACATCACTGTGTTTCAAAGCGAAGCGTGAATTTTTACTTCCACATTCTTTCGCAGCGATCTGACGCTCCTTTGGTCGCGTGCCGACCGCGTAATTGCCACTTTTTAAATTCCCCCGTCTGTCCAGCCGGCTTTATGCTATCGGCTTTAAGGTGAGTAACTGCTGATAATAGAATGAATACGTTTTTTTGCATGCTCAAAAGCTCATTGCTCATAGCTGATCGCTGACAGCCGTCCTACATCCTTTCCGGTACTTCAATTCCCGCCAGTGCCATACCCGAAGCAATAACATTAGCGGTCATCTGGCAGATGCGCAGGCGTAATTGCTTTT
The DNA here is from genome assembly GCF_035497235.1 of Agriterribacter sp. Classification (GTDB taxonomy): domain Bacteria; phylum Bacteroidota; class Bacteroidia; order Chitinophagales; family Chitinophagaceae; genus Agriterribacter. The sequence continues at coordinate 11,493 of NZ_DATJEB010000024.1, read as the reverse complement.
TATTTTCCGTTTCCGCTTTCAGCACCCGGTGTTCCGTTACAAAGGAATTGAAGGTTTTTGCCAGTTCGTAGCAGTAATTTACTATTACAGAGGGATTATGTTCAAAAGCCGCCTGTTGTATAACAGCCGGGTATCTTTCCAATAAAATGATCATTTCCTTTTCTAAAGGCAGCAGGGCTTCGTTGTGTTGCAGTGTAAAATTATTATCGGGCTGTTCATTCCTGAGAATGGCTTTTGCCCTTGCATGCGAAAATTGCACAAAAGAAGCGGTGAAACCATGAAAATCTATACTTTCTTCCGGGTTAAAGATCATTCTTTTCCTGGGATCAACCCTTAAAATGAAGAACTTTAATGCGCCCAGGCCTATGGTGTTATACAGCTTATCCAGCTCATCCGGTGTAAAATCTTTTACCTTACCCAGTTCTTCGGTTTTTTGCGCTGCTACTTTTATCATCTCATCTATCATATCATCAGCGTCAACCACTGTTCCTTCCCTCGTTTTCATACGGCCCGAAGGCAGTTCCACCATACCGTAGCTGAGGTGGTAAATGCCTTCAGAGGAAGGCAGTTCCAGTTTCCGGCATATGAGCTGCAATACTTTGAAGTGATAATTTTGTTCATCGCCTACCACGTAAATGCTCTGGTCATACCGGTAAGCTTCATATTTTTCAACGGCTAATCCAATATCCTGTGTTATATATACGGCCGTGCCGTCTTTTCGCTGTACAATCTTTTCATCTAATCCATCAGCGGTGAGGTCAACCCATACGCTGTTGTCTTCTTTTTTAAAGAAAACGCCTTTTTGTAATCCTTCTTCCACTAACTTTTTACCCAGTAAATAGGTGTCACTTTCGTAATACATTTTATCAAAATCGCTGCCAATTCTTTTATAGGTAATGTCAAAGCCCGCGTATACCCAGCTATTCATTTTTTCCCAAAGTGCTATTACGTCAGCCCTGCCTGATTCCCAGTCTACCAGCATTTGCTGGGCGGCTTTCATTATGGGCGCCTCTTTTTCCGCTTCCGCCTCAGGCATTCCTTTTGCCGTTAGCTCTAGTATTTCCTTTTTATATTCCGTGCCAAAAAGCACATAATAATCGCCTACAAAATGATCGCCTTTCATGCCGGTACTTTCCGGGGTGGCCCCGTTAGCAAATTTTTGCCAGGCAACCATGCTTTTGCAAATATGGATGCCCCTGTCGTTGGCAATGCAGGTTTTAACCACATCATATCCATCGGCTTTTAAAATTTCCGATATACTCCATCCCAAAAAAATATTGCGCAGGTGCCCCAAATGCAAAGGTTTATTGGTATTGGGCGAAGCGTATTCCACTACAATGGTTTTCCCTTTTTTTTCTTTTCTTCCATACGTCCCGTCCTGGTAATTATCGTTCAGTACTGCGCCCCAGTAGCTACCGGTAATATTCAGATTTAGGAAGCCTTTGATTACATTAAACGCGGAAAATAAGGAAGGATGCGTTTGTGTTAAATAGACGCCCAGGGCCTTGCCCAATGCATCGGGCGATTGTTTTAATGGTTTAAGCAGGCTGAATAACACTACCGTGTAATCGCCTTCAAACTCGGGTTTGGTTTGATTGATCTGGAAATCCTTAGCGCTGAATACTTCGTTGTATAATTTTTCCAGTGCATGAATAACAGCCGACTGAATAGTTGATGTAACCGACATGGCCCCACATTTTAAAGGACTGCAAAAATAAGGATATGCAGCTTCAATCCTTTTTTTATGTTATTTTGTAGGAATGCGCCGGTAAAGCAGCGTAATAGATTATGCAAATCATAGAAGTTAACAATGCCGTCACAAGAAAATCCTTCCTGGAGCTACCTAAAAAAATATATCAAAATGATCCTAACTGGATATGTCCTTTGAACAGGGATATTGAAGCGATATTTGACCCGCGTAAAAACAGCTATCACCAGAACGGGAAATGTATAAGATGGATACTGAATAGCAATGACGGAAAGGTGATTGGCCGTATTGCCGCTTTTATAAACAATAAAAAGGCATATCTCACCGGTATGCCTACAGGAGGGTGCGGCTTTTTTGAATGTGCCGATAACCAAAACGCCGCCGACCTGTTATTTGATACGGCTAAAGCCTGGCTTGCGGAAAAGGGTATGAAGGCGATGGATGGCCCTGTGAATTTTGGAGAGAATGATATGTGGTGGGGCTTGCTGGTAGAGGGTTTTGCGGCACCTTACTATGGAATGAACTATCATCAGCCTTATTACAAAAGATTGTTTGAACGCTATGGCTTTACACCGTTGTATGAACAAATATCCAATTCGATAGAAATATATAAACCTTTTCCGGAACGCTTTACTAAAATTGCGGAATGGGTAGCCAGAAAACCGGGTTATCATTTTGAGCACCTGGATAAAAAAGAGTTTCAGCGTTTTGCCAATGATTTTAAAGAGATTTATAATGATGCCTGGAAGGACTTTGAGAACTTTACGCCTATAACGGACATTACTATACGCGAAACCTTTGAAAAAATGAAGATCATTATGGACGAAAGGCTGATCTGGTTTGCTTACGTAAACGGGGAACCGGCTTCCATGGTAGTGATTGTTCCGGATACCAATGAACTGATCAGTAATTTGAATGGGAGGTTAGGATTGTGGGGCAAACTGAAATTCATGCTGAACAAATGGGGCCGTAAGAATAAGCGCATGCGGGCTGTTATTTTGGGTACCAAAGCCAAATTTCAGAAGCATGGGCTGGAATCGGCTATGATTATTAAACTGAAAGAATATGTATTACCCCTGCAGCAATACAAGGAACTTGAACTGTCGTGGGTGGGTGATTTTAATACGAAGATGATCGCCCTGCATGAGGCAACAGGCGCTACTTTTTCTAAAAAACACATTACGTACAGGTATACCTTTTAAAGCTATTTTACATGATCAGTTACCGGGTAGAAAATAACCTGAGTCCGGATGAGTTCACCGGCGTGCTGCAACGTTCCACGCTCGGAGAGCGCCGGCCGGTTAATGATCCTGCCCGCATTGCCGCCATGCTTGCCCATGGTAACCTTATATTGACGGCAAGGGATAATGGCAATATTGTTGGCGTAGCCCGTTCGCTCACGGATTTTTCGTTTTGTACCTATTTATCAGACCTGGCGGTTGACAGGGACTACCAGCATAAGGGCATTGGAAAAGAATTAATACGGCGCACACAATTAGCGGCACCCGAAGCAAAGCTGATATTACTGGCAGCGCCCGCCGCCATAAATTATTATCCGCATATTGGCATGAAGCGTCACGAACACTGCTTTTATATTGATCATGCAGATGAGTTGAAGTAATGGTTTGGGGTACCGCTTCAACGCTTATAGAACTTCGCTGCTCCAGTGTCCTCCAAGGGGTAAAATAGTATAGGCTTGCTGAACGGCTTCCGCTTCAGCGGCAAAATCAGCCGGGTTCGCAGTGTTGAAAGTAAACATATCATAATGGCAGGGAATAACATGTTGTATGCCCGCGGTCTTAGCTAAACCTGCGGCTTCCTGCACATTAAGATTGCCTGCTACGCCTCTTGCCGGATCATTTCCATTAATGGGAAGTAGCGCCAGGTTTATTTCAAACGGACTTAGTATCTTTTCCAAACCCGCGTACCACAGCGTATCGCCGCTATGGTAAATGGTATAATTGCCAAACTGTATAATATATCCCATATAAAGGCATGCTCCTTTTTCATTGCGGTCAACGGTATTGTGCGCCGCGGCAATGCCATGAAAAGTAAAACCATCAACGGTTATATGCTTTCCTTCGTTTAGTCCTGCAGGAAATGCTTCCGGTATTTGCACCCTGTTGGCAACAAAATTGCTGTTGGCTTCAGGAATGATGAAAGTAATGCCGGGGTTGTTTTTAATAACGGGTATTAAGGTTTCGCCATCGAGGTGATCCGTATGGTTATGACTGGAACTTACAATAGAAATATTTTTTAACAGATCAGGGTTTACTACCCGCTCACTCATGCGGGTATGCGGCCTGTTAGTGCCGGCATATTTTTGGGTGAGGGAATCCGAAAGATAGGGGTCAATCAATATTCTTTTTCCCTGCCATAGCAACAGGTAACCGCTTTGCCCCAGCCACCACAGGTGAAAATATTTTTTATCGTTTTCATACTGTTGTACCTGCGCTATAAAATCTTCATCTTTTATAACAGCCGGAATTATCATCCCAAATTTCAAATTTTAGATATCAAATCAGGTCCCTCACCATTTTTGCTCCCTTTACCATATTAGCCAGTTTTTGCCTCGATGCCCATCTTGCTGTTTGACTTAATCCGCAGTCGGGTGCAACAGACAGCTTTTCCGCAGGAATATATTGCAGGCATCTTTTAATTCTTTCCGCTACATCTTCCGGGGTTTCAATATAATAATTCTTTACATCAATAATCCCCACTGCAACATTCATTCGTTTGGAAAAAGTTTCGAGTAATTCTATCTCCGCAAATTCGCGGTTCGCCATTTCAATATGTATTTCATTTACTTTAAGCTCAAGAAAATCCGGTATCATAGGTTTTATACTCCTGTAACCTACGGGTCTGCCTTTAAAATTGCCAAAGCATAAATGCGTGGAAAGATTACATTTACCCACTACAGGCTCAACCGTTTTATTAAATATGGCTGCAAATTTTTTGGTATCTTCTTTATACGCGTAGCAGCTCATGGAAGGTTCATCTACTGTTATTTCGGTACATCCTGCCGCCACCAGGTCTTCCAGCTCTTTCTGTATAAATGGAAGGATGGCCGCTGTTATTGCATAGCGGTCTTTGTATTCACTGTTCGGCAATAACCTTCCGCTTAAGGTATAGGGTCCGGGTATGCTTGCTTTTAATATGGGTCCCTGCGGCGCCAGTTTTTTTAACCGCAGAAATTCTTTTACAACGCCCAGCCCATTAGGAGCAGAAAGCGTTTCGGTGATCCGGTGTTTGCCTCTCTGATCATGCGCTGCGGGTCCAAAGCGCCTGGTTTCACTTTCATCTGGCGATATCCCTTTGATATAGCCATAAAAAGATAAATTGAAATCAAGCCTTGTCTGTTCCCCGTCAGTAATTACGTCAAGCCCGGCCGTTGTTTGATCATGTATAGCGGCAATAACGGCATCTTCAATTGCTTCTTCTATATCGGCAGGTCCAAATTCGTTTAAGTGCTGCGATGCAAATTCCAGCCATCCCGGGAAAGGGTAGCTGCCAACAACCGTTGTACGTATAGGCGTGTGCATATTGTTACTGTATTTATTTTCCAACGTTTTGATATAAACCCGCCAGGCGGTGCGCATGTTCATCATAGGCGCTCTCAAACAGCTCCCTTGCTTTTTCGGGGCCTGCAATACATGATGCGGTTAATACTTTTGGGGGATGTCCTGCTTCGGTTAGCAGGCGGGCCGTTTCCGCCTTAATGGTATTGATCAGTAAAACACCGCCTACGGTGGAACCCGGTGCTACCGGCGTTTCCAGCCCCGGTATGTATATCATGGCGTCTCCGGCGGGTGCGCCTGTATCTAAAATAAGATCGGCGAAGTCGCTTAATTTTTTTCCGTCTTTTCTTTTGCTGGTGGAAACAGCCGCGTGTTTTTGGGTGATGATTGCCGTTACTTTCACTTTTTTTTGCTGAAACAGCGCTGCCATTTCAATAGGCACAATATTACATCCGCTGGAGGAAATGATGAGCGCGCTGTCGCTTTCCCGGATATCAAAATTGCGCTGGATCCTTTCTGCCAGCCCTTCCACGTTTTCAAGAAACATCGCCTGTCGCTGACCGTTAGCGCCCACTACCAGGTTGTGAAAAGTAAGCGACAGTTCCACAATAGGATTAAACCCCGGGAATGATCCGTAGCGCGGCCACATCTCTTCCACCATAATACGGCTGTGGCCCGAACCAAAAACATGCACCATCCTGCCTTTGATAATGCTTTGCGCAAACCATTGCGCGGCTTGTTGTATAGCCTGCTGCTGCGCTTCAACGGTTTCTATAATTTTTCTGCACTGTTGCAGGTAATCCTGTATAACATTCATGGTAAAAATTTAATGTGGTAACGTTTTGTGCAGCGCGAAGCCTGCTGCTCCTGCGGCGCCGGAATATTCATCAAACACGGCCTGTACAACAGGCGTTCGTATACCCGAATGACGCCATTCAAAGATATTCATAAAGCTGTCAAGTGGTTTAAATAAATCATCGCCAGCCTGCGCTATACCGCCACCCAGTATAATCATATCCGGAGAAATGATATTAATAAAAGAGCAAAGCGCCACAGCCAGCCGTTTTACAGCATGCAGCCACACATATGTAGCAAAGGTGTTGCCTGCTTTATATGCCTGAACCAATTCGTAGGTGGAAGTGAACTTTCCAAAACTGCGCCGTTCTATGCTGCAGTCGCCAATAGCATCTTCGAGGCTTGCAGGCATATTGGTAATATCGCAGGTGTCACTGTCTGCATTGAGCATTACGTGACCCATATGCCCGGCCCGGTTCAGTAAGCCCTGGTGCAGTACACCGTTAATCATAATACCTCCGCCTACACCGGTGCCCAGTGTTAATAAAACAATATGTTGGCATCCTTTGCCGGCGCCAAATTTTGCTTCTGCCATCAATGCGGCATGTGCATCATTGAGTACCCATGTTGGGGTTTTAAGATAATTTGTCCACCTAAAATTTTCCAAGCCTTCCAGTCGCCCGGGCATTAGTTTTATGCAATCATTATTATGGCTTGCCAGGCCCGGTGCAGATAGTCCTACGGGAATATTTTCTCCGGTGGTTTTTTGCCTGAGCTGGTATAGCATTTCCGCTACAGCGCTTTTCCACCCATTAGCTTCCTTCGCATTGGTTGCACATTGCATTTCATGCAGGATAGTACCATCATCGTTTACCAGCACTCCCTTAATATTGGTTCCACCTATGTCAATGCCTATTGCCTGCATATATTATTATTGTTAGTTTAAAAATTATTAAACCTGCCCTTCGCTTACCGACCATCCGCCGTCAACATATACTACCTGCCCGGTAGTGAATGTTGCATAGTCCGACATGAAATAACAGGCCAGCCCATCCGTATCTTCCGGGCGGCCCATTCTCCCTCCGTCTAACGGCTGTTTTGTTTTGATGAAGGAAAGAATAGCTTGGTTTTGGGCTGCTCTTTGCGCCATGGGGGTTTCTACCAGGCCGGGCGCTATCGTATTAACGCGAATATTATCTTTTGCATAATAAGCGGCTACAGACTTCGTAAAACCTGTTACGGCCGATTTACATGCCGCATATGCATGGGTAGCAAAATGAACGGGAGAAGGAGACAGTCCGAGTACAGAGCTCATGTTAAGAATGGATCCGCCTGTTTTGTGCTGAAGCAGCCATTTTATTGCTGCCTGGTTGGAAAGCATCAGGGAGGTAAGGTTTAACTCAAACGTTTTATTCCACCCTGCTAATGTTAGCCCGTGCAGGGGACCATCGCCCATTTTACGACCGCTGCCGCCGGCTACATGATATAAGCCATGAAATGTTCCGAATTGCTGCACACAGGCAGAAATAGCGTTTTCCGCGGTGGAGGGATCAATAGCATCTCCGCAAATAGCAATCCCCTTTTCCCCTAACTGCTGTTGCGCCGCATCGCAGGTTTCGCGGTTCCTTCCTACGGTTACAACGCGGGCGCCCTGGGCAATAAAAGCTTTAGCGGCCGATAATCCCATACCGCTTGTTCCACCAATGATCACTATGTTTTTTTGTGTTAACCAGCCTTCGCTCATAAAAAATAAATGATATACTTTTCCGATAAATGTAAAGCAAACTAACTATACTTTTGTAAACTCGTATCATATTTATAAGCTATTCATAAGAATTACATTACTGATGATAGATACATAGCAGTAGGCTGGATTAAAGAAGATACCGTTTACGCATGTATTTGCCACGAATACACCAGAGGGGTACAAAGAAAAACGTTTTGTGGCTATATTGTTTTTGTTATTGAGTCGCGCCGGATATTCATAAAAGGCCATTGCGGGCAGCTATGACACCCTGGCGCTGAACGATTCGCCGGAGGCCGCTTCTCACAATTGCCCTGCTGTGGAAACCCCGTTGGTACCTAAGCCTATTTCACAACAGCATTCCATCGTCACCTGATATTGCCAACACTATTTTTAGCGGTATCATGTTTTGTTTTGAGGGTATTGGAAATAGCGCTGTAGCGCTGGCCCAGCCTGCTGATTGAACCAAGCAACACGGAAAAGCTGGTATCCGCAGCAGCGGCTGCTTTATCAGCGTTGCTTTCGTTTTGAGTAATTGTATTTCTAAGCTGACGGCTGTTTTCTTTTGCCTTATGAATTGCATTTGCTGATGAAGTTTTATCGGCTGCCAACAACTGATCCAGTTCATCAAGCGATACCAGGAAATCTTTGGTATTACTTTTCGTAGTATTAACTATTGACTTCTCCGTAGTATCATCACCCGTGTTATTATCTGCGATGCTGCCTGATTTATTGGAACGGGATGAATTATGATCCTGGACGCTGGATTTATTGCTTACCTGGCCAGAACCCGCTGCTGCATTTATTTTTGATCCGCCTTTTACAGTTCCATCCCATCCTTTGCGTTCCGCAGTTCCGTCTCCATCACCATCTTCATCTCTAATTATTATCATTGTTTCATCATCTAAATAATAATTTACTTCAGTAGCAATGCTGTAGTTTCCCTTTTTCATATCAGCAAATTCAAACACTCCATGTTCATTTGTTTGTACTGCACGCATTTGTCCTCCCGGGTTCTTGCCACCTTTTACGACTATACCGCCAATGGGGTTACCAGGTCTGGCAAAGGCTGCAGAAGTAGCAGTTCCGCCAGATGAAAACGTCTCACTATTGCCAATTAAAATTTCCGATATGCCATCGTCATCAATATCGCCAATATAAACCGGCAAATTTTTTGTGTACGATTGTGCGCTGCTGCTATCTGCAATTACACCTGCACCTGTCATTCGCTCGTTTGTATTATTTGATTGGGTACTTTCTTTTTGAATCGTACTATTCCCTGTATTTAGTTCAATCGTCCAATGATCATCTGTTGCTGTTATTTCACCAGCCATATCTAAGTTTGCTTCGCTTTTAATTGCTACATCATAGTTTTTTGTTTTGCTAAAACCGCCGGTTACTTTTACCAGGTAGCTGGCTGCGGGTACCCTGGCAAAAAAGAAATTGCCACAGGTTGTAGTTTTTGTAGTGGCTACTACCGCTCCGCTATTTATATCTATCAAAAAAACAGCTAACCCTTCAATGCCATCGCAATCCTTATCCCCGCCCTTACTTAAGCCGCTCCTGCCTTCATACATTGGGTTTGTTCCCTGGTTTCCATTGCCATTATACAATGGATTTTTTATTCCCTGTGCTTGTTGTACGGTATGTGTCAATTCGTGCCCCAGCAATTTTACGGTAGCAGCACAGCCGGTACATTCGTTTATATCTCCTTCATTAAATACAGGTGTATACTGTCTTTTGCCAGTGGCCATACCGCTGCTATGATCTCTTGCGGAACGTTTACCTGTTGCCATGCCACTGCCAGCCTCTCTTGTATAGAAAGTGGCGGAAACACCTTGTGGTGTTGTTGACGATGGCGCCATTCTTCCGGTTGCGGCATAAGAAGCTGCCGCCGCCCCGCCAGCAAGATTGCCAACAGCACTAACAGCATCCTGGTTGGTTATAATACCAGATGAATTATCGCTATTCCAGCTCACAGTACCAGAGATAACAGCTCTTGAAGCGCCCTGCGACACTGCACCGCCTGCGGCATGCAATCCTGCATTTACTTTCTCGCCAAAAGTGGCGCCCTGCGTTTGTTTGGGTACGGTTACATTCATGCTGATACGTTCATTATATGCTGCTGCATCGGCAGGACAGGCAAAAGTTTTTTCTTCTGTCGTTCCATCGGGGTTTGTTATTTTTTGTGTAACCGGCCCGCAACTTTCATTGTTCATCGTTCGGTTACCACCGCTTCCTTTTGTATTGATGGCATGATTTTGTACAGATGGGATTATTCTTCCATTAGTTGCCCCGGTTCCCTTTGTATTAATGGCGTGTCTTTTTCCTGTTGCCATTCCGCTTGCAGCGTCTCTTTTTGACCCAAATGATTTTGTAATGCCTACACCAACTGTAAACAATTTTACAATACGATCCTGTTCTATAGCCACATCTGTACCCCGTTGCGGATCGTATAAGTTAATGGATGATTTTGTTTGCAGGTAACCTGTATTTAAAATAAACCGGGTGGAATTATTGATGGGATATGCCAAACTGATACTTCCGGAAAAACCGGGGAACAAGTTTTTCCCAGCTCCTTCAAAACGGTATAAGGAACGAACAGCACCCGGCTGGCTAATAGTAATACTGCCCGGGTTGTTAATGAACATTCCGCCTTGCAATTCAGCGTTTACAATTACCCTTTCACCAAATTTAAAAGAGGGCCCAAACAAAAAATAGCTATTGAAAGGATTAGATTTTGATATTTGGCCCTGTTGCCATTTTCGTTCTGTCAAAAACTTGTTGAGTACCGCGTTGTTGATAGCGCCGGCAACAATGCCGCTTGAAACGCCGATCCCTATATTTCCAAAATAGTATCGGCCAAACATTTGTGTGGCCATACCATTACCTCTAAATAGGCTGTTTTCATTACTTTTTCCAGCAAAAGAAACGCCACTGTTAATACCAAAAGTCCAGCCAGATGGTAAATAACTTCGTTCCCCATTGCTCCCTGTTGTATTCCAGCCGCCGTCATCTGATTGTGTCTGCATTCGCAATTTATTACTCCCTGATGAGTTCCAGCCGCTGCCATCCGGCGCTATACTTGCGGTTTTATTGCTTCGCGATGAATTGTGATCCTGGGCCCGGCTTGAGGCTTGATTCGTTATTCTTTGCTGTTGTGCATAGCCATTATAAACTACGCATAGCATAACAAACAGAAACAATTGCTGTCTCATCAAAAAAAGATTTATATGGTTAATGGTTGCATGAGGGCAGCTAAATCAGGTACGGAGTAATACCAAACAATGCAACAGTTACCTAAAACGCAAAAAAATGTAAGTTGGTATTTTGATGGGTTACCGTTTATAAATTAATATGGGTCAATATTTTTTGAAAGGTGCGCGAAGAGTGAACCGCCCGTTGCATACTGATCATTTATCCTCCATGTTGCTGGCACTATTGGCAACAGGTCATATGCTCGTCTTTCTTGCGGGGTGCATAAAGGATAAAACAACTGCTACCCGTACCTATACGTATACGATAATGACACCTGTTTTGAAATCAAAAGCAGATGTTCTGGCGGCTATAAACGGAAACCCCGCCGAAGCTGTTCAAAAAGCGGGGGAAATTTATATAAAGGATAAATTTATTTACCTGAATGAAGTAAATAAGGGAATTCATATTATAGACAACAGCAATCCCTCCCAACCTTCGCAGGTTGCTTTTCTGAATATACCCGGAGATCG
>NZ_DATJEB010000023.1:0-28692 GCF_035497235.1 Agriterribacter sp. | reverse complement strand
GGCATCGGGCGTTTGCTGGCTTACCACCTGGTTCAGGCTGTTGTAACGGTATAGGGTGGGCATGGTATGCTTACGCGGATAGGATTCTCCCAACAATCTCTTCTGTGCCACTAACGCAAGCGTGTCCGGATGCCGGCTAATATTAACTCCTTCCGGCGGAATGGTTTTTACCAGGTTACCCGCCTGGTCGTAATAGTATAAGGTATAATGGTACTCGCTTACATTGCGCTTTACGGTAAACTGTTCAAGGGCGGCCGCACCAAGGCATTTGGCCGTGTACAGGCTGTCGAATATATTGTTCAGTGAATCCCTGTACATGGTATATATCTCCGTGCCCGAATTAAAGGCCAGCGTGCTGCTGTCGGAGCAGGGCGGATCGTACACCTCTTCATAGGTGAGTGTTGGGGACACGGGTTCATTTTTTCCGCAGAGGAGCAATTCGCTTTGCGAACCCAATATGCTTTGATTGCACAATCCGGTACTGATTTCACATAAAGAATATAAATTCATTACCTCTTGGGCTGTCATGTGAGTGCCCAGTGAATTATTTACAAATGCGGTAAATACATCACATTTGGAAGCCGTATAGTTTACAGACAGGTAGGTTTTTTTTTCAGGCGCATAACCACTATTTCCCCAAAATACCATTGCTTTATAGCCGAGTTCTTCATTATTCAATCTGAACTGAAGTCCAAAATTAACATTGTAATTAGTGGCATTTTCATACATGTCAGTTACCAGGCTGGTGCATAACTGGTTCAGATAATTTTCGTTGCTGTAAATATGATTGCCATAAACTCCGTTTCCATTATCAACCGAAATGGGTGCAAGAGATAATCTATGTGTGGTATCAGTACCTGGAAGTGTTGACCACATGGTTTGACCCGGTACTACAATGCTGTTAAACCGCTCAAATATGCCGTACACAGCATCTCCCCAGTAACGGAAATGGGCGCCTTCCTGTGGAAAAAATTCTAAATGTTCGGGCTTTGCATAAAGGTTTAAAAATGCAGTATTTATCGTGGCGCTATCAGGAAGCAGGTTCAAATTGAAATTGACATTATCTCTGATATTTTGCCATATCCCACCATCAGTCCATGTATGAGCTGCCAATGCATAACTGGAATAAAAGCTGGCTTCATAATATAAACTGGCATAGTAACGACCTATATGGATTACTTTATGAGCCGGTATAGCAATAGTTTCGGTAATATTGTTACCTGGAATACCACTATATTTACTATTAAAGCGGTTTAATACCTGCTGTAGCGTATCACATCTAACCGCAACCTGGCTGCCACATGGCGTTTGACGAATTTTTATACCGCATTCATTTGCAAGCCAGTCCATAAATACATCATAGTTGTAACCGGACAGGTTAAGGTGTGAAGAGAAATACCATTCAAATAAAGGTTTGCAAACAAGAAAAGTATCGGTCCAATATCCCGTTGGTTCAGCAATGAATTGTATTTGAGGAGGCGAACCGGAAATGGATTTCGATTTACTTTGGAGACTGTCTGGTGTTTCAGGGAGTGCCAGGAACTGTTGTTGAAAAGCAGTGGTATTTTGAGATTCCATTAAGGCGCCACCGGGGACTTCTACAAATATTTGTACCTGTGCTCCTCTTTCCGGATGAGGAAAATCAACAAGGAAATTATTATATGTTTTGATTAGTTGCTCGCAGGAAATATTTGAAGGTTTTTGTACTCCTGTAGCGGGAATAATAAGCGTATCTGCGAATCTTAACTGTCGCAGGGAGCAACTATCCATAAACTGAAGGTATTCGCCGGCACTTTTACTGAACCCTAATTTATTATTCATAAAATTGCTGAACAGGCGGTTCTGTCTTTGCTGTTGCTCATCAGGCTCCTCATATGCTGGTATTGTATATGCAAACTTTTGTTTGAAGACATTGTAGAGTGTGGTAATAGAATCACAGTCCACGCATACATCATATCCCGTGGCGCATTGCAGCGCCGGGGGCAGGGTGATGGGTTTTGCAATATAGCGGCAGGCAATATTGCCGTTACACAAATTAAGCAGGCTGTCCAATGCATTCTGGCTGATAGTGGTATGCAAGGTTTTTTGAACATAGTCGCTAAAGCTGCTGTAGCCCGAAGCGGTTTCATATTGCGCTTTCAGCGCACCGAGCTTTTCACAGGTGCAGGCATCGGGTTTGGTGTACAGCGGCTGCTCCACCGCCAGCACAGGCCTGTTGTAAGGGCCGGGCGCATCAATAAGGTAAGCATTACAGGCCGCATTACTGGGTTTTCCTATACTTGTATTGTACTGGCTGATCACATCATCAAAGCTCCTGTAGCTGTGTTCGCTTTCGGGGCGTACGCTGCTTGCGCCAAAGGGATGGGTGGTGTCGCTGCCCTGTTTGCACACTTCTATCAAACGGGGTATAATGATAGCAGAGTCTGTGGCAGTATAATTGCAGGTTTCCAGTTGCCGCCACCAGCTCTGCGCATAAGCAAGACAGGTGCTGCCAGCCATGCTGGCGAGGCTGTCGGCAGCAGCCTGCTCAGCAACAGCCCGGTCGGTGCTGAGCAGGTCGCCTGCCAGGCCTATTGCTGCTGTTTCATCTAAAAACACAGGGGCCGCTTTATCTTCTAATACCGGGAAACTGCAGGCAGACCGTATCTGGTCATCTATCCACCCGCGTTTTAAACGCAAGTATTCGTTCCTGAAAAATCGCCAGGCCATGTCTAATTCCCCTTCGCAGCCCATAAAGCTGCTGTTGAATACATTGGACGGCGTATCCTTAAAGCTGTTTACACAGGTTGCATCTTCCGTGTCGCAATGGGCCATGATGCTGGCCGCAGCCCAGAGGCTAAGTATCTGCTCATCATTGGTTTTATAAGTGAGCAGGGCGGTATTAAACCAGGATGCTGCTCCGGGATGGGTAAAAAAAAGGGAGTCGTTGCCATTGCCAAAGCCCGAAGCAGGCGGATCCGTTGAGTTGGTGGGGTTAAGATAGCCTTTTGCCAGCGCCTGCTGGTAGGTATCGGTTGCTTCAAAATCAGCGTCCCAGTGGTGACTGGCCTTATAGGATTCATACTCCCTGAGCAGGCATCTCTCGGGGTGCCTTTCCCGCACCAGGTCTTCGGCCCACTGCGGCTGAAAATTGGAGATGAAATCCTCCGGCGACATTTCATTCGGAGCGCGTGGATAAGACCCGGTGTATGCAATGTTCTTGTAAATATAGGTGCCCGGGTTACCTTCCTTATCAAATATGGAAAAAAGATTAAGATAGTCTTCTCCCTGGTTCCTGGGATCGCTGGGATCATTGGGATAGCGGGCATATTGGCCGAAGGGTGGTGTCATATCCAAGAGCATTTGCTCATGGTATTGCTGGTAGCTGTACCAGGGTTGTCCTTCCTGTACGCAATCGCTTCCCCGTTGCTCCCTGATGCGGCTGAGCTGTTCGGCAATGATATCTTCTTTTGTTCTTACGGTATTATGAGGCGTGTACAGGCTGTCCCTGTAGTAAGCCATCGCATCCCGGCGCAGGGTGAGCTTTTTGGTAACAAGGTAGCTGCCTTCCTGGAGTGCTACGCCAAGCTTCACATCAAAGGTATCGGCAATAGCGCAGGTAGTATCGTAGGCAGGCGGCTGCACCCGCATATTGGATTTGCGGAAAACAAACAATGAATCACCAGGCAGGTTTTGGTTATTGCAATCATCGGAAATAGTGATCGTCAGATCATACAGGCAATCATAACAAATGGCAACCGCATCTTTATCGTTGAGCTGCAGGCTTTCGGCATTGAGCTTGTAAAAGAAGGAATCTACACCGGCTTTGGTTACCAGCAACGCGGATGTAGATTCTATGGTATTTCCTTTCATTACATTGTTCACAGGTGTTAACAGGTTATCCGTTTGGATGGAATCCCGGAAAGACGCAAGCGCCTGCATGGAATCGGGCACCGCGCCGGCAAGAGCGGTAGCCACCGTTCTTCCATGCATATCCACATACGATACACTGTATTGCCCGTTGGCATCGCGTACCATGTTTTTCTGGTAATGAGAAGCATAGCCTGCTTCCGTACCAAAGAGCGCGTCTAATTCTGTTTGCAACGGCGTACCATAATAGTATTTGGTTTCATGGCCGGAATGTAGCTGGAACTGCGGCCCCACACCCCCCTGGCTAACGATGCGGCCGGTATTGTCCTGGCTGTACTTTACTTCCGAAAAAGGATACCCCTTTGCCTGCGGAATGAATTTATGAATGGGGTTCAGCTTATAGGGATTGTTGTAGGAATAGTATTGCGAAGCCCCTGATACCGAATCAAGCGGCGGTGCAGCGCCCGCACAATAATCGGCGGGGGTTTTAAGCGTGTCGTATACGCCGGGTGTATTTTCAACCGGAACCCCGTCTACCCTTGCCTGGTTGAAAAGCGGATTGTAGCCGATCAAAGAGCTCAGCGTAGGTGCAGGCAGCACCTGTATTACAGCCCTTCCCTGCTTGTCATAAAAAGTTTCGGCTACTATGGTGGTATCTGTTGTATTATCCTTGGTTACCGTTTGACGGTTGCGCAGGGTGCCGTCAAAATATTGTACCACGCTTTTACGCTTGCCTTCTTCGGCAAAGGAAGTGGCCGCCTGCCAGTTCAGCAAAAGTTCGTGACCGCTGTATACGTATTCACCCAAACCACCCTGGGATATGAAATCTGAGCTCCACAGGGTTACCTTTCTTTCTTTATCAACCATGGTTTGGGCGGCCCTTACCCGGTAAAACAATTTGCCATTGCCCTCATACAATAAAGGGATATTATAATTATTGGTGTGGATGGTAACGCGGGTGGCATTATTACGGAATATTTTTTCAGCATCAGGAGATCCGCCGGTATTATACCATCCTGCATCCAAGGCCGACTGATCAATAAAAGTCCATTCCAGGTCGTATTCCTGCGCCGCGTTGAGGCTTGCCCAGGAAACTTTCAGCTCTCCTTTTGTTGAAACAGTGGCGGTACTATGCGACACAGATGTGATGGCATCGTTTTCGCAGTCCATTGCAAAAACACGGCTGATAACCATCCGGTTTTCCAATTTCAGCAAAGGCAGTATGGTGGATAATGCCGGGTACGCTGAAGTGATGTCAAGCACCTTAACCCTAACTAATCTTGCATCGCCGAAGTAATAAATCGCCTTATTATTATAAGGCTTGCTTTTGTAATAATCAATGTTGAGTTTTTTTTCAGTAACGGAATCCGAAACATTGCTTCCATTGGTAAAATATACGCGCAGGGTTAACTCGGCTTTAAAGGAGTCGGGAAGCATCCTTGGTGAAGTCTCATTAATATGGAACACAATTATATTGGAAACTTTATATGCCGCCTGGGGATCAATGGCCGGGAAAGATCCGGGATTAAAAAAAACAGAATCCATTACCGTGCGGCTGCTGTCTTTTACCAGTTGACCTGCCGCGCCATCCAATTCCTGCTTGTAGGTTATAGACTGCTGGGCTTTAAGGCCAGTGCTATAGCCGGTAAAAAACGTAAACAGTGCAATGCCCATGAGCAAATGCCATCCGGCTCTTTTATCATGCTGTGCAGTACCGCATTGCCGGGTGCTGCGGCTTTCCGGGTTTATATGATCTGACGATGCTTTCATGCTGCTGGCTGAAATTATTATTGCGTAATATTGGTTTCTATAAAATAGCCTGTATAGGGCGCTTTGGGTTGAAATTGCCCGCCCTGGTATATGATATACTTATCTTCATTGAACCACCCGGCGTCTAACAGGGACGTATCATAGCCGGAAAAAGTGAATGTAATAAGCGCCTTACCGCTGGGAAACAGATCCGGGTCTGTTCCCGGCAAATCGGCGGGCATATAGGCTTTCACCTGCGTCATGCGGTATCGCTTAAAATTATATTTCACTTCATAGCTGCTGTACAGCGCTCCCGGTTTAAATTTTATTTTCAGGGTTCTTACCGAGTCATTTACGGCAGTAACCGTTAAGCTTTGTACAAAAGTTTTCCAGTACAGCGTATCGGTAACGGGCATATTCATCACATCGGGATAGGTTTGCCGGTTACGAACGGAGATCACACTGTCTGTATGGCTTACCCTGAGGCTATAGCGGTTACCCTGAACAATTTCTGTACTGTCTATATAGGTATAGTAATACCCGCCATGTAATTTATAGGAAGCGTTCATTTGTTCAATGGTGGTATCCGTATTGAGGCTGTCGGTATACTTAATGTCTACATTAAAGCTCAGGTTTTTGGCATGGCGGTAGCTTTCGGCAAGCTGCACCATTTCCATGATCTCCGTTCCGGGTATTACCGCCTGCGCCGCTGCGCAAAGCATAAGGCAACAGGCTACTGACGTCAGGAAGGTTTGTTTTACATGATGTATCATATCGTATAAGGTTTGTTTCAGGTTACAGGGTATACAGGGTTCAAGTTGCAGGGTGCAGGGGTGTTATTCAACTTCTGGCGTTTATTCCCTCACGCCTCACTCACTATTCACTACTCACATTTTCATCCCGCGGTCTGACGCTCCTTTGTGGCGTACCGACTGCGGCACTTATTCCCGTATCAGCGCGCTCCTTGTTTCTTTGATCGTTTGTATGCCTCTTTCCGTTTCTTTCTTCACCCTTATCAAGGTTCCGTCATTATCGTATTCATAGAAAGTGGCATAGTTATTCTCATCAAGCTCCGCCATCAGCCGCAGGCTTACGGCATCATAAGCAAATGATTTTACGCTGCTGTTAAAAGGCTGTACCCGTATATCATCCACGTAAATGGTTTTGCTTTGCGTTCCTTTCAGGCTGAGAAATATTTCTGTGGCAGTTTGGGGAACCGTTATCATTTTTTCATAGCGCTGCCAGCCTTCAATCCGGGCCCCTGTCTTTTCTAAGAAAAATTCGCCCAGCGCAACGCCTTCCTGTTTGAACCCTGCCTTTAGTGCATCGGTAAGCACGGCAGCCGTGTTACAATCTTCTCCACCCATTTTCATCCAGGCGCTCACTACTATGTCACGACCTTGCACAGGCGAAAACCCGGGGCGTATGATATGCTCCGCTTTAACATTATCCAGGTTAACGCAATAGGTTTGAATGTCTCTTTCAAAAGACTGGGGCGGAGCTCCAGGCGTCTGGGGTGGGTAAAGGAAGCTTACCGGGATGATCTCTTTATTGACACCGGAAGCTTCAGACGACCACTGGAGCCTGAGCCTGAACTGGTCACCTGGACTGTTCAAATAATAGATAACAATGGGGTACAGTTCTCCTGCAGTCACCGGGATCGTTAATGTGTTCTCCCCGACACTACCAAAGACAAAAGAAGAACCTCCTATTGTTATGTAAGAAAGCGCACCGTACGCAGTAAGGTAAAAAGTATAATTGCCGGTAGTTTTAGCCTGGATCTTCCCTGTTATTACAGCGGTATATGCGCCCTGCCCGCAAAGGTTGGGAATGGGTGTGGCATAGCCCCAACTCAGATCGGGTAAAGGCTCCGGCCGCGTGTAGTCGTTCACCCCGCTGCTGTAGCATCCTCCTTCCCCGGCCTGGAACGAAGACTGGTTGTATGTTCCCAGCAGCCCCGTGCCCGCGCCAATTACGCGGGTGGTATATACCGGCACCGAATCTACCTGTGCTGAAACCGCAGGCCATGCCGTATCCGCGGCGCTAACGATGGCAGTAAGCAATGACTCTGATCCCGCATTTACTTTTACGCTATACCTGCCGGTATGGCTTTGAGTGCTGTCTATCGCTACACCCGACTGATCTTTTACAAAATCAAATTCACGGTCGTTTTCGCAAAGCGGTGCGCAGGCTTCATTCTTAAAATGGTAATCTTCAAAACCGTCATAGAGCAGTTCCCTGTAGCGGCTGTTTTGCACTACAGCCACCGGCAGCGACTGGTTATAGCCGTACAGGCCGGCGTTGTATCTTCCTAAGGGATCATAATTTTCAATTTCAAAACCCCGTTTGTTATAAATGGAGCTGGCAGCATTCCACACCCATTTGGTAGTATCTGCGCTGTTAACCAACCCGGTTTGTTCAAAGCTCCAGAAGGGCGTGAAGTTTTTCAGCGCGCCTTCGGTACGTATATCCGTATCCGTTACAGCGGCATCGCTTTCCCGGCGATCGTTATACCAGGTATAGGCCCTGCCTGCCCGCCAGTTACCGAGAATGCCCCAGCGGTAAGGATTGGTAGCGGTATCGGAAATGTTTTCCTTACAGAGTTTTACTGCGGAATCTACAAAAGTTTTAAAGGAAAGTGTAAGAACAGGTTTGGGGCAGTTTTCACAGTTTGTACCATCTACATCGCCATACTTTGGTTCGCAATTCACAGAACTGCCTAAAGCGTTTCTGCCTTGCTCACCACAAAAACTCAGATAATTAATCTCATTATTTCCATTGTCAGTCTGCTCATTTTTATCAAGTTCAAACACAAATCCAAAACGTTGATCAACATCCTTACTAATATAATCCTGTATCAGATCTTTGCAATTCACAGCTTCATGATTACCAGCATCTTTTCCTATAGAAACCTCATGAATATTACTTCCCACAATTTGATCATAAGGCCAGTCGCCCGGTGCCCAAACAGATGTCAGCTGACGAAATTTTGCATTGGACTGACCAGCAAAATACGTATTGGCAGTTGTCCAGTTAAACCCGTATTTTGAATCTCCTCCAAAAAGACAATTCCTTTTAGCCTTCTTCTGGAACCAGAAATTCAAAGGGGTTTTAGGTGAGAATGTAATTGAAGCAGCTGTAATTATGGCATCTGTCGGAATTTCGTGAAGATTAAACTTCAGGATGCTTTTTGTTTTTGCTGTACGTGAATGCCTGCCACCAACACCGCTGCAACTTCCTATATAATCAAAGCTTGCTGTTACAAAACTGGAATTACTATAAATTCTATTTACATGGATTTCATTGCCTCCCGTTTTGTCGTACATGGCAAGATAAGTATCGGCATCAACTATCAGGGGTCCAAAGTCCCTGTACACTCTCACCACGCTGTCTTTCACATAATAATTTTTTTCCACCTGCCACAAATCCTTATAGGTTGTTGCCGCCGTTTGAATTATATTGGCATTGCTGTCTATAACAATCCGGTATTTGCCCGTTGTCCATTCTTTGACGGGGTTACCAAGGGAAACAATGCTGCCCGCGCCGGCGCTCAGCATATTGCGTTTACCGGAGCGGAGGATCCGCATGGATTCAATAAACCCATGAAAGGGTTTGCCATTTTCGTCAATAAAATAAAGCCCTTTGTCTTTTTCTTTTCCTTTAGCCGCATCAATGGCCCATATCCGGATGTTGGGCGTTTTACCGGAGAATGCATAGAATGGACAGTCGCCCGGCCTGTTGGTTATTGTCTCCGTTAAATGACAGGTGTCTATTAATATTTCATCTCCGCTCTCAAAAAAGCGTTCCGGTTCGAAATAGCTCTCATCGGCATTGAGCATTTTACCTTTTATGACTTTTTTGTTCTTAAACACCGCATCAATATTTTTATAGGCAGGCCCCATACCGCTATATGCCCAGTAGGCGGGGTAATTGAACTGGTATACGGGATCATCAAACTCGTTATTGGTGCGGGATACCACTACATCCCCTGTTTCACTGTCGAACACCATGTTCTTGGTAGACACGATGCTTCCCTTGTCTATTACCACCATGCTGTCTAATATGCCATAGCGCTGAACGATCTTTACCGTTGCAGCCGACCGGAACGTGTTTTCCTCTTTTTGAAACATCGGAAAATAAGTGATCACCGGGAGTGGGAACCATATAAAGGGGATCAGGTCGAGGTTAGCCTGGTGGTTTTTAGAATGCGTAAAGGAATATTGTTCCCGCATATCATTCATGAGCTCAATATCAAGCCCGATAATACCGTGGGTATTAATCTTGCCATTCAATGAATCCACCACCCATACCTTGTTGTTCAAATGCTTTTGGTCAACGGCGTCATTGTCTACTTTATAAAAATGCCTGGTATATTGAATGGCATTGGCCGAATCGTTTTCACTGTAATTGGACTGGGCTTTCATTTTGCCGTTCATGTCATTCAGCTCTATCTTAAAGCCCTGCGACAGGGTAATGTTTTGAACGGCGTTAAGCTTAAGCAGGTTTCTTAGCGTAGGATTGTATCGCTTTTTGCTGTCGCCATCCAAAGGTGTAAAATCAACAAGCGTAGGGAACTCTTTTGTGGTATAAAATTCCGTTTCCTGCCAGCCGTTAGCCGACCGTGCTTTTGTGTGTATCGTCCTTACCCTTACTTTGCTATAGCCCACCATTGCGGAAGGGTAGAATGACTCTCCCAATGGTTTTTCGGTATACATGAAATTTTTGGGCGCCAGCACAGATGCCCTTTCCTCGTATTCCATGGGTTCGCGGAAAGGGTTTTCTTCACCCCCAATAAAAGGTTCGTAAGCAGCTACCCCGCTGCTGATCGTTAATGTATCCTTTAGCAGCTTCCGCACTCCGGAAACGATTGTATCCCGTGCAATAATCTTCGTTGTGGTATAATTATAATCCTGTCCGTAACTGGCTTCCCGTTGATCGGTCATTTGTTTCCAGTTGTCAAAAACCTCAACCCGCTTTACGCGGTATCCGCCGCCATATTTTATGTGTGAGGGCACATTCAGCCGGATAAAGGAGCGGGAAAGTTCAATCGTGCTGCCCCAGTTTTTAGTGCGGCTGTTATCATAAAAGCCCTTCACCGTATTCCTTATCTCATCCAGTGAGGACACCAGCATGGTAACCGCATCGCCAAAACCGATATTATCTCCCATTTCGGAAGCGGGATAAGCCTTGGAGCCAAGGTTAAGCCGCATGAATTGTATTGCCGCCAGGGCTACCGGATGTTTGTTATCCACCCTTGCCATTTTAATCCATATACGCTGGTTATTGCCGCTTACTACGCCATACTGGTTATTGTCCGCTTCAATATAGCAGGGTACCGGCTCGGCGCCCGAGCCCCACCGGTCATTGGGCATATTGACAGCAATTTTGCAGTAGAGTTTTTGTACGCCTTCAAGGTATTTGCGATAGATGTCGGCTTTATCAATTACGGGTTGACTCACATCAATAAAAATATAATCGTAGTCATTGATTGCGTTGCCAATTTTTTGATACGTTAATGGTTTGGGCTCATCGCTTTCGCTGTTGCCGAAGCCTGCAATGGAAAACAACTGCATTGCCCTCCTGTTTTGCACATAAGCATAATCATCCGCTTCATAGGTTACCTTCATTAAACCGCCCGAAGGAAGCCTGATATCGGTGAGGTTCCATGCCGATGCATACTCAGCGGCTTTATCGCCATCCTGCACCGTGTAGGGATATTCTATATTATTTAATTCACCCGGGTTAGACGCAGGGTCTTTATAAGTGCCCCACCTGTCGTAATTTTTACTGTTGTGCTGCGGGTTATACTTATTTTGCTCCTGCCCGGTCTCGTCCGTTCCGTAAGAAAATGTATAAGGATTTTTGACGCCTTTGTAATTGCCGTTATAAGAAAACCATATCCTGCGTAAAGTGAGCTTGCCTTTATTTTTATTCACATTGTTGTTGGAGCTTTCGGAAACAGCATTGCCATCTTTATCAACGGGATTGCCTGAATTATTGGGTGTATTCCTGCACAGGGAATAGTCGTATTCGAAATGAACGGATTTCACCGGCCTGGCGCCTCCCCCGTATTTTACCAGGTCGGCCCTGGAATACAAATCAATTCTTTCGAGCCGCCTTAATTTCTGATTGGCATCAATGCCCCCGTTTTCATTGAGCACACCCAGGTTGTCTTCTCTTTTTGAGCTGATCGTAAAGGCAGCGATCATGGTTTTGGAAACAATGGAATTGAGGTACCATACTTCTTTTTCGCCGTACATATAAGTTCCCTTATCATCCCTGCTGTATGTTTTAAGCCCTTCATTATAGTTTACCTTGTTTTGATCATTGGGCGTGCGCCAGTGGTAATAACCCTTACTCTTACCATAGATCATGGAATAATTAAATTTCACAGCATCTCCAAGATCATCGTCTGTAATTCCGTCTTCGGTAATATCTACATAATCGGGCGATACCAGGCCGGTAAGCAAAAAGGAATGAGCATAGGGTGGCAATATATCTTTGGTGAAAAAATTCTCCTTACCCTTATTGTTCAGCTTCGCCGTATTATCTGCTCCGGCAGCATATAATGCCAGGCCTTTATCAATATTTTCCGTATTAGTTTCCTTTTCAACAGAAAATGTTACATCCCGCTGCTCCGCATTGTAGGCAGGTAATCCGTAGATGTAACGGCGGCCGTCTGCATTAAGAACGGTTACTTCTGATAAATGATGAGCTTTATGCACGTCAGCATCTACCCTCAGTATGGTATCTACTATGGTATCGGCACAGGCTCCGATTGGAATAGCATTTTCTTTATAGGACCGGATGATCCTGTCAAGCCCGTAAGTCTTTGCTTCCTGTGCATTCTTATAGGTAATTACCTGGGTTCTTTTATCGCGTTCCGATTTCAAAAGGGGGCTTGTTACACTAATATTTTTTACAGGCCGTTTATTGCGGTACGCCACCAGGGCATTTGTAGCAGTTACATTTTGGATGTCGCCGCCCAGTTTGATGCGTACCAGGCTGTCGCCACCAATCATATTATAATAGGCAGGCGTATTGCTTGTTTTTTCGCCGGGATTGCGAAAATAAACGGGCTGGTAAGTGCTGTCCGCACCGGTAAAACTTATGTTTGAAGTAATATCGCTTTTCCATGCCGCGTTACGGGTTGTAGCAATGGTTTCATTGTAATCCACTCCTCCTTTAAAATAAGTTCCGCCGCCGATATTAAATGCAAGGTTATCCGTTTTGCTTTTGGTTTGTAAATGATGATCCCTGATATAGCCGGCCTCACTCCGGTAGGGCCGGAACATTCCCCCTGTTCCCTCACCACTGATATTATACACATCATAATTGTATTGCGGCAAAGCAATATGAGGCGTGGATTTATAATTGAAATAAGATTCCTTCTCCCGGTTAAAGTCCAGTAGGGCTTCCGCATGATCGTTGGCTTTTGAGTAATACAGGTAACCATAACCCGGCAAAGATTGAAGCGTATCTTCGAAGGCTATTTCCTGTTTGCTCACATAGCCCGAAATGGATGCATTGATATAAGCCCCGTAAATTTCTCCCCCGTATTTGGCACTAAAGGTATAATTGGTGCTGGTCAACGGCATCTGGATAGAGGGCGTATAGGCAGGTGTGGCAAATGATATTCCGGAAGAAAACACACTTGCTGTTCCTAAGGAAGCATTCTGGTAACGCGTTAATATTTCATTTTTATCATTTTTCTCACGCCATCCCACACTGGTGGAAGCAGATACTGCTGCATTAAACTGCAAACCCGAAAGCCCCATGCGTGAATTATAATTGGCGCCTATGCTGGCTGTACCCTGTAACCCGCTATTTTGAGAAGCAAGGCTATAACTTAGCCCCGGCGAAATATTTAACCCCGACTGCGAATTATTTTGCAACCCCAGTGAAGCAGTAAGCGTGCCCTTTGATGCGCTGCCTGCGCTCAGGTTTGCGTTTATGCCATTTTCCATGCCCCAGCCATTATAGGTGTTATTAAATACACCCACATTAAAATTGAGCCCTATTACACTACCAAATAATTCAAAGCCGCCGGCTACACCTGCACCCACTGTTTTATTGGTTTTAATATGCTGTATCCTGCTGATCTTGTCCTCACCGTTAAAGTCGTCCGGAAGCCCGCGCATACTACGATTAATCGTACCGGGATTGATGTTCCATCCCAGTCCCACCCAACTGGCTTCCTGGTCAATAGTAGCCCCGCCGTTGTAATGAATATTCACCGGGTAACCGCCTACATCAAGCAAAGGAATGTTATAGGAGAAATCACCTGTAAACAGGTCTACCATATTATCTGCGTTCACACTTTTAAAGCTGCTCATTTCAGGTTGGCCGGGTCCGCCGATCATAGATTTCTTAAACGCGGCTTTCTGTTGCGGCATGTTTTTTACAACTGCGGGTTCGACTGCTGCGTTACTTTCCTCATGCCTCACCATCTTTGATACCGAATCGTAGGTTAGATTGAACAAAGGGGAAAAGGGATAGGACAAGGTTTTATAGGCATTGCCTTCGCTAACATAGTGTTGATTCCAATTCACCATTGCCAGGGTTTGCACAGGCAACAGGGTTTCAATAAACATTACTAAAAGCAAGAAGGCCGCTACCTTTTTTTGTAGTTTTTTCCCCGATAAATAATTCATTCGTATATTTTTAATTTGCCGCTCGCAGGACAGGTTTTGTGTAAAAAATTTATATGAGCGTTTCATATACGGATACCGGTTATCAGCGGTCTGACGCTCCTTCATCGCATACCGACCGCTGTATTTTCACTATCCAGCTTCTCACGTTTCATCTATTTACTACTCACAGCGATCTGACATTCCTTCGTCACGTGCCGACCGCTGTATTTTCATTTCCACATTTCCACATTTTCACACTTCCACATTTTCAAATTCTACTGTATTCCCTCCGCTCTTCTGAACTCAAACCTTAGCCGCCATTTTTCATTTCTGCCATTGATAAGCTCCAGCAGGTAAAAATGTTTATCTGTAAATGCCGGGTTATTACCCAGGTCAATATTGACGAGGTTTTGACCGGGGCGCAGCGGAATAGAGTCCCACTGAAACGCGATCGTATCCAGGTTTTTATCATCCAGGTCATACATCGCGATATTCCATGTACTGTCGCCCGCTTCATTGAAATACTCAAACTTCAAAAAATCTACCTGAAGCGAATACGCAGGCTGATCGGATTTTACTAATTTGGAATAGGGCAGGTTGTTGGTTCTTATTCTGGGTATGTCAACCTCCCGTTTAAGCGTAAAGGACCAAACATCGGTGCGTGAAACTACCGTTCCGTTGCTTTTAGCGGTGATCCTCCAGGCATACTGCTTATCATATTGCAACGCCGGCGCCGAAACAGGATACAAAAGCGATGTAGCAATCATTTCCGGCTGATGCAGTAATGGAATATTTTGCTGGATGGCATCAGCCGGAGATTGCCCGGGAAAGATTTCCATCATATCCATATCATACCGCAAATTGGTAAAGAAGCTTGCCGGAGCGGGCGGCAGCCAGTTGAATGTGGGATTGAGCTGCGTTTCCTGCGCTTCATCCCACGGCAGCAGCAATTGCGGAGGGCTGAGCGGTTCTACTTCTATAAAATCACATTCTTCCGCAACCTGACTTACAATACCATGTTCATGCCTGAAAAAACTGATGCATACCGAAAAATTTCCCAGCGGTAAAAACCCGTTTGGGCCAGGGTCTATAACATAGTTGCCATCCACTTGCGTATACTGCACCGGTTCCAAGGCTGCAGCATTAATTTGAGTAACGCCGGGAGAAACGTTCAATTCCCTGGCCACGCCAACCAGTATGGGCTGACCGTTAACCGCATCTCCCAATACCACTTCTACATGACCTGATACTACATATGCCGAAGTATTGGAAAGCACCATATTCCATAACTGTTGTTTCTGGAGTATACCAACGCGCTGCAACTGAGGGGTAATAATTACCTGGGTTGTGGCATTAAAGCCCACAAACAGCAAAATGGATGCTATGAGTATCCTCATAATTTTATTGTATTATTAAAGTACCTGGTAAACCCAAGGGTGAACCATTCATTTTTGATTAAAGCGTTTGCGCTGCCGGGTAAATAACCTCTCTCGTACCACAGGTTAATATCACCTATGCGTTGCAGTCTGCACCTGAAATTGTAATACAAACCGGTTTTAACTTCGGTTGTATTGTATTTATTGATTTTTACACCGCCGCCCGTACTGAAATTTTTCGTGTAGTTAATAGTAAGTCCTCCATCCATTACATCCAAAGCATATTGCTTATTGGCGGTGCGGGCATATCCCATATTAGCAGTGAACAAGGAGAAAACAAATTGATGCCAGGTATAAAAATGATTGGCATTGTAATATACAAAGCCCGTATCGCTGCCTGAATTATAAAACCTGTTGTAGGTAACAGTTCCGTTGGCCCGCATTATGCCAATGCGGTAGGTATGAGTTGCACTGATATTCAGTGACTGGTAACGGCTTTCCGCTACCTGGTTTCCTACAATAGTATACTGTGAAGAAGGAATATACCCAACTGTTAAAGAAGGAAGATTTCTTTTGCGCAGTGTTGCCGAAAAAGAAGTAAACACGGTGTTGCTGTTATACTGCTGAATAATAAAAGGATTGCTGTAATCATTTTTCCGGGCCGAAGCAAGCAGCCTGAGTTGCCTCTTCCACAGGTATTGCTCTATGCGCATACTCCAGGTGGACGTATTGGCATTTACGCGGTAATTGGTAAAATTTTGAAAATTGATTCCCGTTTTCTGGTAATATCCTTCAAACCTTGTTCGGGTTGAAGGCAGGTAACCCAACAGCTTTATGGAATAAGCTTTATTGCTGTTATCGCTGATCTTAAATCCCTGTTGCTTTGTGACGCCCTGCGCAGAGGCATGAACCGGGCTGGTAGACTGAGCGGCCTCCGCAGTTACGTTAAAGTACTGGCTAATTCTCCACTGGCCTTCAATGCTCATGCCACTGAGTGGCGAAGCTGTTAACCCGCTATTGGAAATAATTTGCTTTTTCCCCGAATAGCCCGTAATTATTAAATGATTTCCTTCTTTTTCACCGTAGCCTATAGCGGCTGCATACACACGCTGCGGAACGCGTGAAGGTTTACCATACATAAAGTCCCTTGACCTGAAATCAATTTTACCCGCAGTAATTGCCGCATAGATATTACTCGCGTTGTATTCAAAATTGATGCCGGTGACGTTTACATTTTTCACTGTAAGGTTACTCATATTGGGAAGCGTTCTGCCGATCGCAAATGACCGGACAGCATATGCTGTTTTCAGCAAACGGTCTGTTTTTTTGTCCAGCAAACCTTCTTCCTTTAGCTCTTCCCTGATCTGTTGCACACCCCGGGTTGTATACAAATTGCCATTGACCAACTGCCGCAATTGCTGTATCTTCTTTACGTTTCCCTGGTACACAAATTGCAATGAATCCCTGGCTGCTTCCAGGTGATTTAAAGTTTGTTGCTGCTGTTCATAAGTGCTGACTATATTTTTTGACGATTCAATCAAAGTATTCTTATCGCCAGTGCTATCAGGAAGCCGGTCGGCATAAGCGATATTTTGCTTAGCCTTTAAATATCGGTTCAACAATTCCGTTGAGGTTAATTGAAGCTTTAAGCCTTTGATCCTGTCTTTAACCCCTTTTAAGTTTTGCGTAAGCTCCGGTGGCTGTATTTTCCCTGTCAAACTATTTAATTGCCTGCGCAATTGTTCCTGTTTCAGCCTTCTGAACGAAGGCACATTAAAGGCTACCCTGAAATCATTGTAATCGCGCAGAAAAACAGAATTACTTTTTCTCCCATAATAACTTACCTGGAAAGGAAGCCCCATCAGGGCTACATCCAATTGGGCGTTAACGAGGTGCTGTCCCATATTTTGTTCCATGTAAGGCGTATCAATAGCCGAACGGAACATATAATTGTAATTGATATAACCGCCTCCGATTTGGGCAATGGCTGAAGTTCCATCAAAACCAGCCGGGACAAGTGAGGTCAATTTTTTCGCAACTACATCTTTGTCCGGCTTGTGCAATGCTTGTTTTAAAACACTCACTCTTTTTTTAAGTTCTGCCGCCGGGAGGGAGCGCAATTTTTTAACCAGGCTATCCTTATGTATGCTTTGAGGATCATACCCTAAATGGGCTGCCAAATAACTGCTAAGAGAATCTCTGTCGGTAAAGGAATCCAGCAACCGGTTCAGGCTGTCTTGGCCGCTGTTATTTTTTGAGTTTTTAAATGTTGACTTCAGTAGCGATCTGATGGAATCTTTAAATGAGCGGAGGGAATCTTTTGTATGACCTGCAGTATTTTTAAGCGAGGCGATTTTTTCGGAGACTACGTTATTTTTTCCTGCCGGAAGTGTGTCTTTAAAAGCATGATGCTGTATCTGAGCATTAGCATCGGTATAATATATACTTAGTAATGCTATCACAATACATGGCCATAGCCATATGTATGACATCTTTCGACAAGGCATTAGAGTGGATTAAGGTTATGTATCCAAACTTAAAAATATTATTTGATATATGATAATGTTTTTAACAAATTTTTTAGAATATCAATAAAATAAATATTGTTGTAAGTATTTTATTTTATTATCTAATAAATACAAACACTTATCGAATGGTCATTGACGTGAGAAATGAATGAATTCAGGATAAAATAGTTGAAAGTAAAATGCGGTATTCTGAGAAATCAGTATTTATAAGCTGCAGGTATTATAATGTTGTTACGTGTACTACCAGGAAAATTCCTATTTAATCATCATAAAATGAAATCATCATGGATGAAAAAGCAATGGGCTTCAATGAAAGCCAGTTAAAGCGGATAGGGTTTGCAGAAGCTTTTACACCTGAACTGAAATCGAAAATGGAACAGGGTGTGCCGTTAATACAACATGAATTTAAAAAGAGCTATGATGGCGATCACGTAAAGGCAGACCTACATTTAAAAAAGTCCGCCACATCAGATTATTATTTTCTCAACAAGTTTGACCTGCAACTGCAAAAGGATGGACAGGCCAATACGTTGAATCAGACCTTTTACATCACTTCAAAAAAAGCTACGGGTGACAGTGAGGATGGCAACCAGCAAAAAAATAAGGTTGACAACAAGTACACGCTAAAAGAAGCCTATAACCTGCTCGCAGGTCGCCCTGATCACAAAAACCTTGTAAGTAATGAAGGCAACGAATATGAGGCATGGGTAAAACTGAACTTTAAGAACAAGCTGGAAAATGGCAATTATGAAATGAAGCAATACACTAAAAACTACGGCTTTGCTTTGGAAAACATCCTTTCAAAATATCCTATTAAAGAATTGACCAACGAACAATACAAACAATCATTGATTGATTCCCTGCACAGGGGTAACCTGCAAAAAGCAACTTTTGTTGGTAATAACGGCAGCGAAGAAAAGCTATACATCT
Source organism: Agriterribacter sp. (assembly GCF_035497235.1). Lineage (GTDB taxonomy): Bacteria > Bacteroidota > Bacteroidia > Chitinophagales > Chitinophagaceae > Agriterribacter. Next base: position 9,627 of record NZ_DATJEB010000023.1, on the reverse strand, counting down.
CGCCCAATATCACCCTGGGTGCCTTGAACGTTTACGACCTCAGCAAGCAACGGTTAACAACTGAAACGCTGGTTGAAAAGCAATATATCGGCAAAGAACTGGCTGATCAGTTAAAACAACGGGTAAGCCAGCAACAAAAACAGGAGCAAAAGGAAAAGCAGGAACCTGCGCCGTCTCAAAAAAAAGAGCAGAAACAAAAACAGGCGCAAAAACAAAAAACTGATGAACCGGTAAAGAAACAGAGCCGTAAACAGAAAGTGCATTAAGCAATGGATAGCGATAGTGCATTATATGATTTTATGGAAATGGTGTGTGAAGATCCACGTATCGGGCCTTCACACATCAGCTTATTCATGGCTATACTGTACTATTCTAAAATCCGGGATCATCAAATACCTGTATCTGTATACAGCAAAGAACTAATGCGGCAGGCAAAAATATCAGGTATGGCAACCTATCACAAATGTATGCGGGATTTAAACGAGTTGGGATATATCCGGTATATCCCTTCTTATAATCCAATACTCGGAAGCCTGGTGTATATATTGAGCAAGGAGCTATGAAACATTGTATAGTTGACAAGCAAAGCCAATTGATCTTATTTAAAGTAGCAGATGAACTGGTGGAAGAATTTGAAATTGGACATAAGGATCAGGTAATAGCATTCGGTAACAGCATCATGGAAGCGTTACTGGAATTTGAGCGCGTGGATGATCCGAAGGAGGAAGGGGAAATAGGGGGAGGGTCGGTGAAATATTAAAGCGCTGGTTAAGATTATTTCAGTTTGTGTAAAAAAGAAAATGAGGTGGTATGGAAACTTTATTTGTTCCTAACGAAAATGATATTAAGCGATGGGTAAAAGAAGCGATAAAAGAATGCCTGGAAGATTTAAAGGAAACCAATAAAACAGATACTGGGAATAATGAACCTTTTATTTCCCGCAGTGATATTGCCGGCATTCTGGATATTTCATTAGTTACACTTACTGACTGGATGAAAAGAGGCTTGCCTTTTCATAAACAAAGAGGCAGGGTATATTTTATTCGCTCGGAAGTGGTGGAGTATATTAAAACGAGGAAAATCGGGCCATATAAGTTCAGTAGAAGGTTTTCAGCAATAGAATAAAAATATAATAACCTTCATGGCGAATTTTTAAAACCTGCTTTATCCGGGCAGGTTTTTTATTGTAGGTCATTTGAGAAGGGAAAGCAGTAATTTTGCAACGATAGTTCTTTCACTTTCCTGAAATCATTTGCAGAAAATCTCAATTTGAGTAAGTTAAAGTCTTTGTTTGCAAATTGTTTGCAAATTTTGACAAATTAAAAAAGGTTCACATGCGTGAACCTTCATATCTGATTGATAATCAAGTGCCCGGAACAGGAATCGAACCTGCACATTGTTGCCAATACCAGATTTTGAGTCTGGCGCGTCTACCAATTCCGCCATCCGGGCAATACGCTGTTGCTAAAACATTTGAATAAAGCCAGCGCTTTATTAAGGGTTGCAATATTACATATTCCACCACGAATTGCAATAATTTTTTTAAGCTGTTGCGTTATATTATAAAAATTCAGCGCATCGTTTGTTTTAACCATTTATATTTATGCATATGATCAAGCTCGGGCTGATAAAAGAAGGAAAACATCCTGCTGATAACCGGGTGGCTTTAACACCTGCCCAATGTAAATGGATACACAAGCATTCGGACGATGTGCGTATTATGGTACAAAGCGCTTCCCTCCGTTGCTTTACCGATAAAGAATATATAGCTGCAGGCGTTGAAGTAAAAGAAGATATGAGCGACTGTGATTTGTTGTTCGGCATTAAGGAAGTGCCTGTTGATATGCTGATCACGGGTAAAACCTATCTTTTCTTTTCACACACAAAAAAACAGCAACCCCAAAATCAAAAGCTACTTCGTGCCGTAATTGAACAAAAAATAACGCTGATAGATTACGAATGCCTTGAGCATGAAGACGGGCAACGTATTATTGGCTTTGGCTTTTTTGCAGGAGTAGTAGGCGCGCATAATGGTTTAATGGCCTATGGTAAACGCACGGGATGGTATAACCTGGAACGGGTTTATAAACAAAGGAGCTTCCGGGAGCTCATTCATACGTACTTCGGATTGCGTATACCTAATGTAAAGATAGCAGTAACCGGTTCAGGACGCGTGGCGCATGGCATACTTGAAGTGATGAACCTGGTGGGTATTCACGAAGTGGAACCCGATGAATATTTGAGCCGCCGCTTTGCCTATCCTGTATATACGCAGTTGAAAGGAGCGGGGCTGTACCGGCATAAGCTCACAGGCAACTATAACCGCGTTAACTTTCATGAACACCCGGAACAATATGCCTGCACTTTTTTGCCCTATGCCGAACAAACAGATATTTTATTGAACGGCGTGTATTGGGAACAAGCTATGCCCCGCCTCTTTGAAAAAGAAGCCATCCGTTCCGACAGGTTTATTATTCAAACCATTGCCGATATTACAGATGACGTAAATGGCTCCGTTCCTGTTAACCTCGGCGATCAAACCATTGAAAACCCTGTATATGGAGTAGACAGGAAAAGTTTTGAAAAAACGGCGCCCTACCTCGAAGGCTCGGTTGATATTGTTGCGGTAGGTAACCTGCCCAATGAATTGCCGCGTGATGCCTCCCGCTATTTTGGCGAGCAATTGATAAAATATATATTGGAAGATCTTATAAAAGATGGATCACCAATGATAAAAAGAGCCACCATTGTTGACAAGGGAAAGCTTACCCCACCGTATGCTTATTTAAAAGATTATGCAGGACAGTAAACTGCTATAGCTAAAAAGCATTTTTATAAATACAGGTAATAATCTTTCAGCAGGGCTGTAAATGCGCTGCTATAGTTTCCGTTTTTTTGTTTGATTGTGAGTTCCCCGGTTTGCACCGTATGGTTGCCGCTCCGGGTAAAATGTAAAACACTCCGGAAAAAGCCATGCTGCGGCGTTTGCCTTACCAGGAGCTTTTCATGCAAATGAAATCCTTTATCTGAAGCAAGCTGTTCAAATTGTGCTGTACGATGAAAGGGGAGGAGTACGCCAAAGCTGCCAGACGCGGCCAGGTTTTCATTAATGATTTTTATTAGTGTTTCCAGTGTTAAGCCGGTATCGTGTTTGGCCAGATTTTTCTTTTCATTACCCGACTTCAGATCATTTTCATAAAACGGTGGATTGCAGATAATAAAATCATATAAATGCGGGAATACATAAGTAATGGCATCACCCATAAACGCGTTGATCTTATCTTTCCATTTACTCTGTTCAATATTTTCTGTCATTTGTTTAAAAGCATGCGCGTCTTTTTCAATAGCATCAAACCTGGCTTTTATTTTTTGTGCCAGCATCAGTGTTAGCAGTCCTGAGCCCGTGCCAATATCAAGCACTTTACTTCCCTGTGATATCTTTTCCGCGAACCACGCGCCCAGTATACACGCATCGGTACATACCTTCATAGCACACTGATCGTGGTATATTGTAAACTGTTTGAATTGAAAGCAGGGATTGGGCATTAGGGCATTTGAAATTTATGATTTGAAATTTGAGAGGGAGTCGGTTTGTCGTTTATAAGTTTATGGTTTATAGTTGAATTTGGCTTCGGATTTGAGCTTTGATTTTTATTTGGTTCTTGTATTTTGTTATTTGGTTCTTGATATTTTGCAATCAGCCATCGGCTCTCAGCTATCAGGTGAGTAACTGTTAACGACAGGCCGAGTAACGCTTCTTTCTCTTCTAACTTTTCTCTCCAATTTCGAATTTATCACTTCGGATGTCGCATTTGAAATTTATTTATCTTTTGCTTTTTGTCGTTTTTTTGCGGAAAAAAAGTAACCAAAAAAGCCCCGCCCGACTGAACGGTCACTTTACCATTTGCTCCAATGCCGTACTGTAACCCGGGCCTACCGGCAGGCAAATATCATCTATCCAGATATTGTATTTATCCAGGCGGGTAATTTTGTTATTGGCAACAATATAGGAGCGATGAATACGGGTAAATTGAACAGCAGGAAGCAAGGCTTCTACTTCATTCATGGTAAGCCTGGAAAGTATTTTATTTTCAGCAAGAATAAAGTGAACATAATTTCCAGCACTCTGCAGGTATACGACATCATCAAAGTCTATCCTGATCTGCTCGTAACCGCTTTTTATAAATACATGATCAGGGTTGACTTCCTGAACGGAAGCGGAAGATTTTAACCGGTGCAATTCATTGGCCTTATTGGCTGCCTTTAAAAAACGGGCAAGTGAAAATGGTTTTAAAAGATAATCAACCGCATCCAGCTCAAAGCTTTCCACCGCATGTTCGCTATAGGCGGTAGTAAAAATTACCATAGGCGGCTGCACAACTGATTTCAGCCAGTCAATACCGCTGATGTCCGGCATCTTAATATCTAAGAAGATCAGGTCTGTTTTTTGTTGTTGTAAATAGGCAAGCGCTTCAAAAGCATTGGTAAAGCAGGCTTGTAAATCTACAAAAGGTACTTTTGCTGAAAGTGATTTTACCACTTCCAGCGCAATGGGTTCATCGTCTATGGCGATTGTGTGAAGCATTTAAAAATGATAAGCGTAAATATTTGATGCTGCCGGTATCTTCATTTTATTTGTGGAATAAAACTACAAAAAAACGATAATATCCGGGTTGCTGTTACCTGCCATAGTAGTAGCATTGGAGCTGCCTGTAAACAAGGGAGCCTACCTTTTATTTAGTTTCTGCTGAAATATAGTAGCTTGCTTTTCACTTGTTCCCAGAACTGCCTTACTTTACCAGGGTTTTGCTTCCATTGATTAAAATAATTTTCAGCCTCTTTACGGCGGTATGCATCAATTTCAGCCATTACCTCACTTTGCAGTTGTTTATCGGAAGCCAGTGCCTTTTCATAAAATTGTTTTTCCACTTCATGAAAAGCGGCTCTTTCATTTTGCCAGGCCAGCTTTTTTTGCAGCACGGCATCCTGCACTTTTTCTTCATACAATCCCGAAGGCATCATGAGTTTGGTAAGCAATGGCATGAGTTCTATCAGCATAATCAGCATAATCACCAGCCGGTAGCGGTATAATACGGGTGGGTGCGTAAGCATCAGGTCGTCTAAGGTTTCTATACGGGTCAGAAATCCGTCTGACAGGCCTGTTTCAAATTCGCCTATGCGTGCCCGTATATTATTTTCTATTTTCTTTTCCTGCGCCAGTGCGCTGTCTAATGGCGGTTGTATCGCTCTTTTCCAAACCGCCAGGTCTTCTTCCGCTTTCAGGTAAGCCATCTTCTTTACACGCGCTATAGTATACTCCCCAATTTTTCCGGAGCCGCCCGTGCCGTCTGTTTCCCGGATATATGCATCTTTTAAATCAAGGATTTCCTGTTCCCTGGCTTTTTGCTCATTACGCATGCGGTCAATCTCTGCTCTGGCATCCTGCAAAGGCAATGTGTTTTCCTGTCGTATTTGTTGGGTATATGCTGCTGTTTTCTTTTCCTTTACTACGGGCAGATGCGCATCCACATCTTTTTTAAAAAGCATTAGCACCACGGGCTGCGATAAAAAAAAGCCGATAGTAAGCGCAAGCACCAGCCGAACCGATAAAGATAGCCAGCGGTTTTTTCCGCCATTGCTGTTTATACCGGCAATAAGCCCCCTGTCAATGGTTAGAATAACAAAACCAAAAAACAGCGCTGCAGGTAAAATAATAAGGATGTCATCAAATAAAGTGGAAAAAAAATATCCCCAGGCCAGGGTAGCAAATATCCAGGTAGCCATTACCGTGTAACCAATTACGGTATAGCGAAACCTGTCTGGTCCGCAATCCTTCATTAGCCGGGCATCGGCGGCGGCAATCCACCACAGTACTTTATCCCATGAAGATATGGCAGCCTCATAGCCGGATGGTGAGGTGGATGAAGAATTCGCTGTTTGTTGATCTGATATGTAGTTCATGCTGATGGGGGTATAAAAGTGATAAACGCTGCTTTACATTTTCCAGTCCTATGCCGGAACGGTTTTTTTCAGGATCATCTTCTTTCGGAAAATGAACGCTATTATAAACATCGAAATAAAGATTTTCAGTATCACACGATATGTTAATTTTTATCCATGATTTTTCTTTCAGGCTGATGCCATGCTTGAAAGCATTTTCTACAAAAGGAACGAGCAGCATGGGAGCGATGTAGTGCCTGCAATCTTTATCTTTTATGGTAAGGTCAATAGTTATATCGGGAGAGGTTAGCGTGCGGAGCCGCTGCAAGTCAATATAATTTGTTAAATAATTAATTTCCTTATCCAGCGGTATTTTTTCCTCCTGGTTTTCCTGCAGCATAAATCGCATCATGTCTCCTAATTTCTGTACGCCTTCCGCCGTTCGGTCGGCATTTTCCTGCAGGGCAGTACCATAAATGGTGTTGAGCGCATTAAATAAAAAGTGGGGATTGATCTGGGAACGCAGGAAGTCTATACCGGCACTTTTTTGGGAAACGGTTTGTTGTAAGGAATGGATCTCTTGTAATCTTCCTTTTTGCTGATCAACATAAACCCTACTCAGCAACCAGGTTACAACTATCAGCACAACGTTAAAAAAGAAAGTAGATAAAAAGGTTTGGCCATTTCTGTGGGCTCCGGAAATGTTTCCGAATAGTATGAATAAGGGAACGCCAACAACAATAATGACGAGCAAGGTTGCAAAAATAACTTTCTTTCTTTTCGCTGCTTTCCTGTACTCAGGTATAAAAAAATAGGTGAGGCTAAAAAAGAGCGCAATATAAAATGGAAAAAGCAACAGAATAAAATAAGGCAGCCAGCCGGGGAAATAATCCCTGGAAATAAAAGCGAGGCTGAGCAGCATTACCCACAACCATGCTGTTAGCATAAGTTGCACAAATATTTTTTTACTGGCCGGTTTATCTCTGAATTGATTAATGTATAGCCACACTACCAGCATTTTTAATAAATAATAGGCGATAAACAGCACGAAAACAAGAACGGTTTGTGCAAATGATTCTTTAACCAACTGCATATCAGCTCCCTGTTTTGTTGGGTAGATAGCGTATAGATTATAACGCAACCATGTATTACAAACCTGCAGCACCAAAAAAGCAACGGCAAAAGAAAGGATCAAAGAAACGCCTAAAAGGAAATAGCTGTTTTTTTGCAGTTGCCGGGGAACAAGCTTAAAATTTAAGATGAAAAGCAGCGCCGCAATAACAGTAACAACCGTAAGTTGGGGAATGAGGTAATACTTGTAATAATCAAAAACAAGATGATGGCGGATAGCCGCCTGTCCGTATTTATGTAATAATGCGTCCGCAGAAAGGCTTACACTTTCAAACGCTTTTATAAACATATAAATGAGCAGAAGGGCCACTGCTCCCCAGGGTTCTAATTTTTTTAATTGCATAAACCGGTAAGTTTCTGCAATAGTAAAGCAGATAAGCTATGCTATGATTAAAATGTGATGAAAGCGGGATTTGATGTGATGAAACGCAAAGATGCGGTCTGACCCTCCTTACGTTGGGTACCGACCGCATCTTCCTGCAACTTACCACTTACCACTCATTTATATATCTATCGCTTCTCCGTAAGCGGCTGCGGTGGCTTCCTTTACACCCTCGCTCATGGTAGGATGCGGGTGGGAAGCGTTGAGTATTTCGTGGTAGGTAGTTTCTAATTTACGGGCAACCGATACTTCAGCAATGAGTTCGGTTACGCTATAGCCGATCATATGCGCACCCAGCAGTTCGCCATATTTAGCATCGTAAATGATCTTCACAAACCCTTCCGTAGCGCCTGCAGCACTGGCTTTACCTGATGCCATAAACGGAAACTTTCCAATCTTAAGTTCATAGCCGGCTTCTTTTGCCGCTTTTTCGGTGTAACCGATGGAGGCTATTTCAGGGGTGCAATAAGTACAACCGGGAATATTGTTGTAATCTAATGTATCGGGCAAATGCGGGTATTTCTTTTCATTATATCCCATGTGTTCGGCAGCCACTATGCCTTCTTTGCTGGCAACATGCGCCAGTGCCTGACCGGGACTACAATCGCCAATGGAATAAATGCCGGGTACATTGGTTTGCTGGTATTTATCCACTGCAATCTTTCCTTTTTCTGTTTTAATACCCAACTGCTCCAGTCCAATATTTTCAATATTGGCTGCAATGCCAACAGCACTTAATATAATATCTGCTTCCAGGGTAATTTCGCCGGTGGCAGTTTTAACCCTGGCTTTTACTCCGCTACCGCTGGTGTCTGCACTCGTAACTTCACTGCTGGTATGGATGGTAATACCTTGCTTCTTAAACTGTTTTTCCAGTTCTTTCGAAACTTCTTCGTCCTCTACGGGAACTACCCGGGGTAAAAATTCAACAATCGTTACTTTGGTGCCAAGCGAATTATAAAAATAGGCGAACTCTACACCTATAGCCCCGCTGCCCACAACGATCATACTTTTGGGTTGCTGCTGCAGTGCCATAGCTTCGCGGTAACCGATTATTTTTTTACCATCTATCGGAAGGCTGGGCAGCTCCCGCGAACGGGCGCCTGTGGCTACCACAATGTATTTTCCTTCAACTAACTGTATTTTCCCGTTGGCGGCAGTTACCTCAATTTGCCCTTTTGCCTTAAGTTTGCCATATCCCATTATCACATCAATCCTGTTCTTCCGCATTAAAAACTGTACACCTTTGCTCATTTTATCGGCTACGCCGCGGCTGCGCTTAATAACAGCATCAAAGTTATGTGTAACACCTGTAGCTTCCAGTCCGTAATCCTTACTATGCTTCATAGATTCATATACCTGCGCGCTTTTCAGCAGCGCCTTGGTAGGGATACAGCCCCAGTTGAGGCAAATACCGCCCAAACTTTCTTTTTCAATAATCGCTACCTTAAATCCTAACTGTGAAGCCCGGATAGCTGCCGGATATCCGCCGGGGCCGCTGCCTAAAACAATTACATCGTATGCCATAACAGAATTATGTGTTTGGTAAAGAATGGATACAGGCAGGAAACGGAAAATTGAATTGCCTGTTCTTGCCTGAGTTGATTTGCGAAATTACTGGCAAAACGGCAAACGGCAAAACCCAGCAATTCTGCTAAAAATCCTGTTTTACAGGTGCAGATTTGTCACCCGAAGCCGGGGGCTTCTCTTCATTTACTTTAACCGGAGTATAACCTTATCTGATGTTTTTTGTGAAGCAAGTCCTGCACCCAATAAAACTCCAGGGTAACAGTCGTGTCTTTTACAGTGCACGCCGGATGATGAACAAAGCTGTTGCGCCCCGTAGGCGGGTCATCTTTGAGGCAGCCCTGCAATGCAGGCAGATTGTCTTCCTTTAAAGTAATGATGTATTTCCATTCATTGTTTTCACAAATACCCATCACCCGGTTGTTGGCATAAAGGGCATCGGCCAGACGGCTATATTCTTGTCGTTGGCGGTGATCTGCTATCTGCCTGAGTTCCTTTTGAAAATCCGGAAAGTAGCTGTGGATGATTTTGCGTAGTTCGTAAGCAATGACTGTACCATCAATGGCAGCATCCTGCGGTTCAACTTTGATTGCTGTATCTGAATAATTGTGCTTGTTACCCAACATAAACCGCCTATCTTCACGGCA
>NZ_DATJEB010000022.1:0-152178 GCF_035497235.1 Agriterribacter sp. | reverse complement strand
GGAACTGGAAAGTCCCGCAATAAACCCGATCCAGATGCCTGAAGCGCCCAACCCGGCATGGAAGGCCAGCCAATAACCAGCCGGAATACCCACTACCCAATAGGCAATGCCAATGAGCAGCGTAGGCACTTTTACATCTTTAATACCACGGAGCAAACCTGCGGCAATGGCCTGCGTGGCATCCGAAATCTGGAACACCGCTGCATAAATCAGCAACAATGCAGCCATCCGGATCACATCGGTATTTTTATTAAAGGCTACCGGCAGTATATTTCTAAGCAAGATGAAGATAAGCGCACAGAGTATACCATAAAGCAGGGCGGTGATAAGCGTACTTTTTCCGATAGTGGTTATTTTTAAGCCGTTCCTGCTACCATAGGCATTACTCACCCTTATAGAACTTCCCTGTGCCAGGCCCATAGAAACCATAAAGGTAAAGGAGGCGCAGCTCAGGGCAATCTGGTGGGCGGCCTGTTCTGTAGCGCCAATTGTTCCAATAATAATACCCGAAATGGCGAAGGCGCCACCTTCCATCCCTACCTGCAAGCTGCTGGGTACGCCAATATGCAGCAACTCCCTTATTGTTTTTAGCCGAAGCTTCCACTGGTTCTTTCTTACTATAATATAACGGCGAAACAGGGGGTGCCATAAAATAACGGCGCCAAGCGTAAGGAACATCAATGAACGGGTGATAAGCGTACCCCAGCCGGCGCCGGGTAATTCAAGCCGGGGAAGTCCCCAGTTGCCAAAGATCAGCAGCCAGTTGATGAATATATTAAAGGGAAGCGCCACCAGTGAAATAATCATTGCGGTTCGGGTGCGCTCCAAACCATCGGTAAACTGCTTGAGCGACATAAAAAGCAGCATAGGAATTACGCTCCACCCCATCAGTTCTAAAAAAGGAACCGCCAGAGCGGCTACTTCAGGGTCCTGCTTTAAATGAAAGAGCACATTTTTACCCAGCACAAGTGCTAAGGAAATAATAACAGCGGTTGCGGCGCATAACCAGAAGCCGTTGTAAAAGTAATGCGACACTTTTTGACTGTCTTTACGGCCATGCGACATAGATACTAATTGCGATACGGAAATGGTCATGCCAATGCCTATTACAAAAGGAATATTCAGAACAGCCAACACCAGCGCGCCAGCCGCTAATTGTTTATAACCCAGCGCGCCAACCATGGCGGTATCAATAATATGCAGTGCCATCTGGGCCAATTCACCCAGTATAATGGGAAACGATAAACGCAGGGTGCTTTTTGCTTCACCCCATAAGGATAAGTGCATACGGGAGTTAATGGCAGCAAAGATGAATAATTTTAAATAAAACGGTCTGCTTTTTCATTTCAAAACCGTATGGCTAAGCGTCAGGCATTGAAAAGAAATGTTTCAAATGCCCGGATTTTATTATTTTACAGCATGTACAAATCATCCTTTTTACTTTTGCTTGCCGCCTGCGCTATGCAGTGCAGTTCTTCCAAAAAAGGAAGTCGCAGCTCAACAGCATTCCCCGAAGAAATTGTTCATTTTGTTCCCTACGGGCATAATCCTGTTTTTGCAGGCACTGGTGCCAACACATGGGATGACCGGATTCGCGAACGGGGCTATATTCTCCGGGAAGACAGTACCTATTATCTTTGGTATACCGGTTACAAAAAAGGAGAAGATAATGCAAAGTACTTAGGATATGCAACATCGCCGGATGGTTATACCTGGACAAGGTATAAAGACAATCCTGTTTATTCGGCAGGCTGGGTGGAAGACATGTCGGTTATTCATGTGGACAGCACTTATTATATGTTTGCCGAGGGTAGAGATGATATTGCGCACCTGCTTACATCTACCGACAGAATTCATTGGACAGAACAGGGCCCGCTGGATATTCGTATGGTTAACGGCGTGCCCATTTCAAAGGGAGCGTACGGAACACCAACGGTGTGGAAAGAAAACGGTACCTGGTATTTGTTTTATGAGCGTGGCGACCTGGGCGTTTGGCTTGCTGTTTCCAAAAACCTGAAGCAGTGGACCAATGTGCAGGATGGCCCCGTGTTAAAGATGGGCCCGGAACCGTATGACCGGTATGCCGTTGCCATGAACCAGGTAATAAAACACAAAGGAAGATACTATGGATATTACCATGCTTCCGCTTATGCAAACTGGCGGGAGTGGTCAACCTGCGTGGCAGTGTCGGATGATTTGATACACTGGAAAAAATATAAAAAGAACCCCATTATAGGTAACAATACTTCAAGTGGAATTATAGTAAATGATGGTAAACGGTTCAGAATGTATACGATGCATCCTGATATGAGGGTGTTTTTACAGGCTAATGACAGCTTGCCTTAATGGCAGGCAGGTAAATAGTTACATAAAATTAAAGCCGGCAACCCAATACAAACAAAATGGTTACCGGCTTTAAAATTGGAGAATAATAATTAAATGGTGATAATGCTGTTGGTACCACCATAGATATTCAGCTTTTGCCCATCGGCTTCAGATTCGTTTACCCACTCTGTTTCATTTATCCTGTATTTGAACTCGTGTTTTGAATCTTTGGGAAGATTAACCTCCGCGCTGAAAGTTCCATCCTTTTTTTTACTCATAATAATAGCGTTCTCCCAGTCGCTGTTTAATCCTAATATTTCTACTGTTTCGGCGTTTTCAGGTTTAAAAGCGAATTTTACTTTGCAATAATCTTTGGTCTTAAAATAGGTTTTCTGTACCATGTTTTTTCTTTTAAATGTTGGTTTATAAATACAATCAATGGCTGCAAAGCAATGCGGCAAAGGTAAACACCTTTAGCTGCCTTTAATACAATGAAATGTAAAAAGTAACCTCATAACGCGTAATGGTTTATCCACATATATGTGTATAACCACTTTTCCAGAAGCTATAATGAGTTAAATTATATACTATTTTATTAAAAATAACTATTATAAGCATTTTATAATCAATTATTTATTATACTTTCTCTTACCTGTTCATATTATTAACTTAATAACTGTATGCTGCTTGTAACAATAGAAGCCTTATCCGTTTTTACACTACAAGTAAATGAATGATTAATTGGACTTCCGGTAAAACGATACAGATTAGCCAACTAAAAAAAGGCTTATTGGGGTATTGGGGGCCTACTTTGCGCTGTACAACAAACTGTTCACAGAATAGTCATCCCGCTTGCAGGCCGCCGGAATTAATGGCTTATAAATTAGTTAGCATTAACTCAATTCAGCCCGAAATAAAACTGCTCTTTTTACGTTAAACAAGGATTGCCGGTTGGGATGAAATGACTTTTATAATCCTTCAGCCGGCTTCCCTTCATTGTAAATATTATGTGTATGAAGCAGAACATGCATTTCCTCCAATTGTTTTCAGTTGCTTTATTGCTCAGCTTTACGGCTTGTAAAAAAGATAATCACTCCGGTACGGAAAAAGATGACGCTGAGATTTCGGTTCATGCAGATGATGAAGCTTTTTTTACTGCAGAGACCAATGCAGTTTTTAACGATGCTAATCTTGTGCTGGATGATGGATATTCCAGTCCCCGTAACCAGGACAATATTATTTGCGATGCTGCTATAGCGGTTGACCTGTTGAGCAACCCACAAACCATTACTATTTCCTTTAATGGCGGAGCATGTTTGGGAAGCCGTACCCGGGAAGGCGTTATCGTATTATCAGCGCCTACGGGCACACAATGGAAAAATGCAGGAGCGTCATTTAAAATCCAGTATAAAGATTTTAAGATTACGCGTAAGACAGATAAAAAAAGCATAACCATTAATGGTGAGCAGGCATTTACCAATGTGAGCGGAGGATTATTACTTGAACTGTCCTCGCTGGCATCCATTATACATACGGTTTCCAGCAGCGGCCTGAGTGTTACATTTAATAATGGTGCAAAGCGTAGCTGGCAAATAGCGCAGCAACGGGTATTTACTTACGATAAGGGTATCGTTCTTTCTGTTACAGGCACCCATACCGAAGGCGAAGACAATCATGTTGCTATTTGGGGATTTAACCGCTTCGGCACTGCATTTACCAGTTCCATCACCGATCCTTTAGTGATTCGGCAGGATTGTAATTTTCGTTTAACCGGAGGTGCCATTAAACATACGGTTGGCCCAGCTACCGCTACCGCCACATTCGGACTGGATGCAGGCGGAAACCCCGTTTCATGTCCTTCCGGAAATTATTATTACAAATTAGTATGGACCGGCCCCAATGGAAATAGCTTTACCGCGATGGTGGCGTATTAGCAGTTAGTAATCAGCCGTTGGCTATCAGGTGGTAACTACTAACGATAGGATGAATACTTGAATGGTGAGTACAGTGTTGCAGGTTACAGGGCAGGTTTCGGCGTGCATAGTTGTTCTAACTTCCAGTATTTGTTTACGCCTCGCAAAGGCGGTACGTTTATAAACGTCATTGGCGGTAGGGCGCAGGTTACAAGCTGCAGGTTGCAGGGTAGCTATTAACGATAGTGTGAATATTCCTCTTCTGCAGAATCTGACTGCTGACAGCCTTCCCCGGATTTCGGGCTTCGGATTTAATATTTGTCATTTGCATTTTACCTGGTTCTTGTGATTGGGTCTTTGTTATTTATTTTTGTCCTTTCCACATTACCTTCGCTGCAAATAACATCCGGGGCTTATGTTACACGCTTCCTTGCTTGAGCATTTACAACAGCGGTTCACCGATTTCTTTTCTTCTTCCACATTCATACACCAATATAAAGTTGTACATGGCGGAGATACCAACAGGTGCTTTATGCTTGAAACTAATAAAGGCAGTTTCTTTATTAAGGTAAATGCTGCTTTGTTTGGACTGGATATGTTTGAAAAAGAAGCAAGAGGGTTAATACAGCTTGCAGATACCGGCGCCATAAAAGTACCGCGGCCGCTCTTTGATGGAAAGTTTAACCAGCAAATATTCCTGGTAATAGAATATATAGAGCCTGGACAGCCCGCTCCCGGCTTTTGGGAAGACTTTGGCAGAAGCCTGTCGCAGCTCCATTACAACAGTACGGAACAGTTTGGGCTAAGCAGCAATAATTACATCGGCAAGCTGGCGCAGTCTAACACGCAGCACAGCTTGTGGACGAACTTTTATGCTGAAGAAAGAATACTTCCCTTAGTGCGCAAAGCAAATGAAAAAGGCATGCTTGAGCCGGAGCATGTGGCGGCTGCAGAACAAATTTGCAGCAAGCTGCCTGCTATTTTCATGGAAGAACAGCCTTCATTGTTACACGGCGATTTGTGGAATGGTAATTTTATTGCCGGTGCTAACGGGCAGGCCGCAATATTTGATCCTGCCATATATTTCGGGCACCGGGAGATGGACATTGCCATGACCCTGCTTTTTGGAGGATTTGATGGAATATTTTACGAGGCGTATGCACATCATTTTCCGTTGCAGCCCGGCTGGCAGCAACGTGTGGCGCTATGCCAGTTGTATCCGCTCCTGGTGCATTTATTATTGTTTGGCGGAAACTACAGGGAAAAGGTAGTTGAAACGCTCAGGCAATATAAGTACAATTAAAAACAAAATTTGGTTACTGTAAATATCAAATCCAAAATCTGAAGATGAAACCAGGTGTTCGGCGAGAGGTAAAAGGAGAAAAGAGTATTCTCATCCTTAGTAGTTACCCACCTGATAGCTGATTGCTACAAATAAGCATTTAATTTTTTACATCAAACCACACTTTTTTAGTATTGTTCCAGGCGCCATTATAATTAATAGTCAGTTCCTCTCCCGGGCGAACAGCGCTTACTGTTTTGATATACATGGTACCCTCATCATAATCCATGAAATATTCGCAGTTGGCCCGGTAGGAGTGATTGTATACCGCGATATAGCCGAGCGCCATACAGCATTGATCCTTGTTTTTTCCCCATACAAAAATATAATCATGTAAAAGGGTTTGATCCAGGAGTTTTCTTTCATCGCCGTTCATTACAATTACAGGGGATATTTCAACAATCGTTCCCGCTGTGATTTTTTTGCGGGTAAAAACGCCCCGTCCTTTATCTTTGATGTTATCTATGTACAGGTACTCAGAAAGCATATTGTGCAAAGAAATAGGTGAGTTTAATATGGAATAGGATGATGGTCAAAGCTATTTCTAATTTTGCAACATCAAAATAAAAATTATGGCCTTTGAACAGGAAGCGGTTTCATTGCAGGATCAGTTTAACGAAGCGATTGCTTCCAATGATAAATTAATTATACAGGATTTCCTGAATAACCAGAACATCAGCGATGTGGCCCAACTGATCAGTGATAATGAAGCATATGAAACCCAGATCATATCCATTCTTTCGCCGCACAGAGCCGTAAGCACTTTTAAAATATTAGACGTACCCGAACAAAAAAGAATCATCAAATCCCTGCCCCCGCTCAAAACCGCCGAATTGCTCAATGAACTGCCTGCGGATGACCGTACCGCCTTCCTTGAAGAATTATCTACCGGCGCGGTAAGGGAATTAATTAAACTGCTCGATCCGGAAGAAAGAAAAATAACGCTCTCCCTCCTGGGTTATCCCGAAGGATCTGTTGGACGCCTGATGATACCGGATTATATAGCCGTACATGAAGACTGGACGGTGGAAGAGGTATTGCATGAAATCAGAACAGAAGGAAAACACATTGAAACGATTGATGTAGTTTATATTATAAATGAAAAGGGGGCGTTTGTAGATGATATCCGGATAAGGGAAATTATACTGGCCAGTCCGGACACTATCCTTGCCGACATTATTGACCGCCGGTTCATTGCACTGAACGTGCACGACAACCAGGAAGAAGCCAATAATATATTTAAAATGAACAACAGGGTAGCCCTTCCCGTTGTAGACGATAATAATATACTGCTCGGCATTGTAACTATTGACGATGTGCTTTGGGTTGCCAACGAAGGATTTACGGAAAACATACAAAGAATAGGAGGTACCGAGGCATTGGACGAGCCCTATCTTGAAATGCCTTTGTTTAAACTTTTTCGTAAAAGGGCAGGATGGCTGGTTGTTCTTTTCCTGGGGGAAATGTTAACGGCCACTGCCATGAGCTATTTTGAAGATGAGATTACCAAAGCTATTGTGTTGGCACTCTTTGTGCCGCTTATCATTTCAAGCGGGGGTAACAGCGGGTCACAGGCTTCTACTTTAATTATACAGGCCATGGCCATGGGCGAAGTATATATTTCCGACTGGCTGCGGGTGTTAAAAAGAGAGATATTATCCGGACTGATGCTGGGTACAGTATTAGGGGCCATCGGTTTTTTACGCATAGAGCTGTGGTCGCATATTTTTCCGGAGGTATATGGAGTACATTCTTTTTTTATAGCGCTAACAGTAGGTTTTTCTTTAATTGGCGTAGTACTGTGGGGAACGATCAGCGGTTCCATGCTGCCGCTTTTTCTTAAAAAACTGGGCGCCGATCCTGCCGCATCATCTGCTCCTTTTGTGGCTACATTGGTAGATGTTACAGGATTAGTGATTTACTTTTCTGTAGCGTATATTTTCCTGCAGGGTATTTTACTCTGATATAAAATCAGCGTCATGAAAAAAAACGGTCTTGTTGTTCTCATCGTATTTACCGGCTCCTTTGTGTTTGCTCAGTCGCTGGCGCCACTAACTGTTGAAAAAATTATGCGAGATCCCAAATGGATAGGAACTTCTCCGTCAAATCCATTGTGGAGCGCTGATGGAAAAACACTCTATTTTAACTGGAACCCGGATAAGGCTCCGGCTGATTCATTGTATTATATAACCGGTAGCAACATAACACCGCAAAAAGTACCGGCATTTCAAAAAGAAGACATCGTATACGCCCGTGATATTACATTTAATGCCGCAAAAACCGCGTACGTATATGCCAAAGAAGGCGATATATTTATAGTTGATAATAGATCCGGCAAAATAAAACGCATTACACAAACAGCAGAACCGGAATCGGCGCCCGGTTTCTCATTTAACGATACCAAAATAATATACCAGCTGAATCATAATTTATACGCCTGGGATATTGCCAACGGGGAAACGATACAGCTTACCCGGTTTCAAAAAGGCGATGATCCAGCGGCAAACGAAAAAAATAAAAAGCTAAACAGCCAGGAAGAGTGGCTGAAAAAAGATCAGTTGAACCAGATAGCAGTACTGAAGGAGAGAAAGGAGAAAAAAGATATATCGGATGCTTATGCCAAAAGCCTGTCCAAAACAAAAAAGCCGCGAACCATTTATACCGGCGGCAGAAATGTACATAATCTTCAGATAAGCTCCAACGGCCGCTTTGTAAGTTATATTCTGTTTAAGGAGGCGTCCGGCGCAAGACATACCATCGTTCCCAATTATGTTACAGAGAGCGGTTTTACGGAAGCTATTAATGGCCGAACCAAGGTAGGCGCTCCTTCGGGATTATCTGAATTGTTTGTATTTGACAGGGAAAAAGATACCGCGATTGCAGTTACAACGGAAGGTATACCCGGTATACGCGATTTGCCCGATTATGTAAAAGATTATCCTGAATTATTAAAGATAAAAAAACAGGAAAACGCGGTCAGGGAGGTTAGCATAGCCAGGGTTACCTGGTCGCCCAAAGGCAATTATGCCGTGGTTGACATGAATGCGCGGGATAACAAAGACAGGTGGCTGATGCAATTAGACGCAGTTACCGGGAAGCTATCGGTATTAGACCGGCAACGTGATGAAGCCTGGGTGGGAGGACCCGGTATAAACAGCGACAATACAGGATGGATCAATGAAAACCTGTTTTGGTTTCAGTCGGAAGCCACCGGGTATTCGCATATTTACACTGCAGATGTTGTTAGTGGAAAAAAAACGGCGCTTACTGCCGGCCAATATGAAGTGCAGCAGTGCCGGCTATCCGGCAACAGCAAATATTTTTATATTACCACTAATGAAGCGCATTCCGGCGAACAGCAATTGTATCGTTTACCCGTAACCGGTGGTAAAGCGGCGCGGATCACCACCATGACAGGCGCTAACCGGGCAACAATTTCCCCCGGCGAAAAACAGGCGGCAATACTGTATTCTTATTCCAATAAACCATGGGAATTGTATTTGCAGGATAACAAGCCTGGCGGAAAAGCAGCACAGCTCACCTTTAATGCACAAAGCGATGCTTTTAAATCCTATAGCTGGCGCGACCCGGAACTTGTATACATTACCGCAAACGATGGTAAGCAGGTACCGGCACGCTTATACCGTCCGGCTAACCCGCATCCGTTCAAACCAGCGGTAATATTCGTACACGGGGCAGGCTACCTGCAAAACGCGCATAAATGGTGGAGCAGTTATTTCCGCGAATACATGTTTCATAACCTGCTTGCCGATAATGGCTATTACGTGCTGGATATGGATTATCGGGCCAGCGCCGGTTATGGCCGTAACTGGCGTACCGGCATATACCGCCATATGGGTGGCAAAGACCTGGCTGATAATATTGACGGTGCAAAATATCTTACGGAAAAATGCGGCGTTAATCCGGAGCGCATAGGCATATACGGTGGTTCCTATGGCGGTTTTATTACACTCATGGCATTGTTTACCGCTCCCGGCACGTTTGCTGCCGGTGCGGCGTTACGGCCCGTAACCGACTGGGCGCATTACAATCAGGGCTACACTTCCAATATTTTAAATACACCTGCACAAGACAGCATCGCTTACCGAAAAAGCTCACCCATTTATTTTGCGGAAGGACTGCAGGATCATTTGCTTATTTGTCATGGCGTGGTAGATGTGAATGTTCATTTCCAGGATGTGATGCGGCTTAATCAGCGCCTGGTAGAGCTGGAAAAAAACAACTGGCAGGTAGCGTTATACCCGGTAGAAGATCACGGCTTTGCGGAACCCTCAAGCTGGACGGATGAATATAAGCGCATATATAAATTGTTTGAAGATGTATTAAAACAATAGCGGTGATTTTTTTGTGTGAAACAAATGCGGCAGTTTGAAATGCCCCAATTCATAAGCGCCCGCTCAAGCTCAGTAATTCTGGTTACCTTCGGTTGCAGGGAATATAATAAACATCCTTCTATACTTCCTGGTTAGGGATAAATTAAATGGATATGCCGGACAAAGAAAAACAGGTGGAAACGTTTCTTATAAAAACAGGTTTATTTGACAGCGTGTTCCTCGAAGAATTTTTAGCAGAGAGGAGATCAGTGGATATTAAAAAAGGTGAATTTCTTGTTGAAGAAGGCCAGCTTTGCCGTTCTGTTTACTTTTTACATTCAGGCATCATTACTTTATTTTTAAACAAAGATGGTGAAGAACATGTAAAGGATTTTTTGATGGGCGGGAAGTTTATCACCGCTTACACCAGCTTAATAACAGGCAAACCTTCCCGGATTTATTTAAGGGCTGAACAGGATATTGAACTGTCGGCCTGGGATGGTGCCTACTTTAAAAGACTTATTGCTCATCATCATACATGGACTGCATTTGCCAGGGCAATGGCTGAACAGCTTTTTTTCAGGAAAGAGCAGAGAGAGATCAGTTTGCTTCATGATACCGAAGAAGAAAGATATGTGCAACTGCTTGAAGAATTTTCCGGCCTTTCACAACAGGTTCCGCAATATCTTATTGCCAGTTACCTGGGTATTAAGCCACAGTTTTTGAGCAGGATCCGAAAAACAATGCCCCAAAGTTTGCGCGGCTGAACTTCCGGAAAAGAATTACCCCTGCTATTGCTTACCCTAATACCCTTGTTTCAGTACAGAAAAGAACCATAGCATAACTATTGCTGCCTTTTTTTATATAATATTGCGCAATCGTTTGCGTTCAATAGTATACTTATCAGTAAGGTAAAACATATAAAATATTTACAATGTGTGGAATTGTTGCTTACATCGGACATCGCCAGGCCTATCCCGTTATTATTAAAGGATTAAAAAGGTTAGAATACCGGGGCTACGACAGCGCGGGAGTGGCGCTTTTAAATCATGGTGTTAAATTGTATAAAAAGAAAGGGAAAGTAGCCAATCTTGAAGAGTCAACTTTAGGACGGGACCTGGAAGCACATATAGGAATTGGCCATACCCGCTGGGCCACGCATGGTGAACCCAGTGACAGAAACGCTCACCCGCATCGTTCTGCCAATGGTAAATTGGCTATGATCCATAATGGTATTATTGAAAACTATGCTTCGCTTAAGCAGGAGCTCATTAAAAAAGGATACCAGTTTCTCAGCGATACAGACACCGAAGTGCTGCTTTATTTTATTGAAGACATTCAGAAGAATAACAGCAGCACCCTGGAAGAAGCACTGCGCATTGCTTTGAAACGGGTGGTAGGCGCTTATGTAATTGTACTGATTGACCAGGACAACCCGGATACGCTCATTGCCGCAAGAAAAGGCAGTCCGCTGGTAATAGGTATTGGTAAAGGCGAACATTTTTTAGCCAGTGACGCATCACCCATTATTGAATACACCAAGGAAGTGGTATATGTTAATGATTACGAAATTGCCATTATTAAACCGGACGAACTGATCTTAAAGAACCTGGGCAACGAAAGGCAAACGCCTTTCATTCAAAAATTAGACCTGGAACTGGCGGCTATAGAAAAAGGTGGCTATGATCATTTTATGCTCAAGGAAATTTTTGAACAGCCTCATACCATTTACGACTGTTTAAGAGGCAGGCTTGATGTGGCGCAGGGAACCATCACCATGTCGGGCATCCGGAACAATATGGAACAAATTAAAAACGCCAACCGCATACTGATCATCGCCTGCGGTACGTCCTGGCATGCCGGCTTAGTGGCGGAATATGTGATAGAAGAACTATGCCGCATTCCGGTTGAAGTAGAATATGCTTCCGAGTTCAGGTACAGGAACCCCATTATTCATAAGGGAGATATGATCATAGCCATTTCGCAAAGCGGCGAAACCGCGGATACGCTGGTAGCTATAGAAAGAGCAAAAGAACAGGGCGCTGTTATTCTGGGCATCGTAAACGTAGTGGGTTCATCCATCTCCCGTATATCGCACGCCGGCGCCTACACCCATGCGGGTCCGGAAATTGGCGTGGCCAGTACAAAAGCATTTACGGCGCAGCTCACTGTGCTAACAATGGTGGCACTTATGATCGCTAAAGAAAGGGCAACCATTAGCCATGACCGTTATATACATCTCCTCAACGAATTAAATGAGGTACCCGAAAAAGTAAAACATGCTTTGGAAAACGCCGAACATATAAAAGCGGTAGCCTTAAAATACAAAGATGTGTCGGACGCCCTGTTCCTGGGCCGCGGCTATAATTTTCCGATAGCGCTGGAAGGCGCGTTAAAGCTCAAGGAAATATCATATATACATGCCGAAGGATACCCGGCAGCGGAAATGAAACATGGTCCCATAGCGCTGGTAGATGAATCATTACCCGTTGTGTTTGTAGCTACAAAAGATACCTGTCACGAAAAGATCATCAGCAATATACAGGAAATAAAAGCCCGTAAAGGAAAGGTAATTGCCGTAATTACCGAAGGTGATGAAATCATTACAGGCATGGCCGATGATGTATTGCCCGTACCTGAAGCGGATGAACTGATAGCGCCCATCATCAGTACTATTCCTTTACAACTGTTTTCCTATTATATAGGAGTAGCGAAAGGCTATGATGTAGACAAGCCGCGGAATCTGGCCAAGAGCGTTACGGTGGAATAAGTAGTGAGTAACTGGCTGATACCTGACACCAGCAACCAATCTCAAATATTAAATCTCAGATTTCAAATTTCCTCATGAACCAGATCAACAAAAAAGCTATTAATTCGTTAGGCTATAATTTTATTGCTCCTGAATACCTGCCGGAAGGAAAGGATGAATATCACCTGCGTAATATTCAAAACAGGAACGGCATTCAATACCGCGGGTTAACAGCATGGGAAATTGAAGTGCTGGTACGTAACCGCAATACTTCCGATGACTGGAATAAGCTGCTGGTGTCTGACGCTTTTAACCCGGAACTGGTAAAGAATTGTAAGTTTTTCGGATTGGTGCGCATTGGTAAATTAGAAGCTTATTACTTAGAATACCATAACCTGCGAATGCCCGTTGGTTTATACAACAGCACCATCATCAGTTGCGATTTTGGCGACAATGTGGTAGTAGACAATGTAAATTATCTTTCTCATTATATTATTGGCAGCGAAGTGATACTGGTAAATATTCACGAGTTGGCTACCACCAGCACGGCTAAATTTGGTAATGGCATTATTAAGAAAGGGGAGAGTGAAAATATCCGCATCTGGCTGGAAATATGTAATGAAAACGGGGGAAGGAAAGTAATTCCGTTTACCCGCATGCTGCCCGGCGATGCCTGGTTATGGTCTAAATACCGGGATGATGAAGTGCTGCTTGAAAAATTTAAATGGTTCACGCAAAAAGAATATGATGTTCAACGGGGATACTATGGTAAAATAGGCGACCGTACCATTATCAAAAATACGAGCATCATTAAGGATGTGTGGATTGGCTCGGACGCTTATATTAAAGGCGCCAACAAACTAAAAAATCTTACTGTTAATTCATCTCCTGAAGCGCCCTCACAAATAGGAGAGGGCTGTGAAATGGTAAATGGAATTATAGGGCTGGGTTGTAAAGCCTTTTACGGGGTTAAAGCCATTCGTTTCATTATGGCATCTCACTCCCAGTTAAAATACGGTGCACGGCTGCTCAATTCTTATCTCGGTAACAATTCTACCATTTCCTGCTGCGAAGTGCTCAACTCACTGATCTTTCCATCGCATGAGCAACACCATAACAATTCTTTTTTATGTGCAGCCACCGTAATGGGACAAAGCAATATGGCAGCGGGGGCTACTATAGGCTCTAATCACAATTCACGCAGCCCCGATGGCGAGCTTATTGCCGGCCGTGGTTTTTGGCCCGGCCTCTGCGTAAGCCTCAAACACAATTCCAAATTCGCCTCTTTTAATATTCTTGCCAAAGGCGATTACCCGTATGAATTGAATATTCCTTTTCCCTTTGCGCTGATCAGCAATGACCTCGCAAAAGACCAACTGGTTGTAATGCCTGCTTACTGGTTCATGTATAATTTATATGCCATTGCGCGCAATGAATGGAAATACAATGACCGGGATGCCCGTATAGAAAAAGATCAGCGTATTGAGTTTGACGCGCTGGCGCCGGATACCATTAATGAATTATTAATCGCGCTGCAATTGCTGGCGTTGTATACGGGAAAATCTTTTTCGGAAAGAAAAGACCCCGGAAAAAAATTTTCTGATAAAGCATATATTAAAACCGGCAAAAAACTTTTAGAAACAAAAGATAAGGTCATTGATGAACTGGAAATTGTGGCCGAAGGATTGGAGAACAGTGACCGCAAAACCATTATTATTAAGGTACAGCAGGCATATACTATATTCAGGCAACTGGTAATATACTATGGAGCGGTACAATGTATTGCACAATTTTTGGAAAACGATCTTAAAAGTTTTGCTGCGCTGAGTAAACAACTGCCATCCGTTCCCAAACGAAATCAATGGATCAATGTTGGGGGGCAGCTCATAGCTGAAGAAGAAGTAGAGAAATTCAGGAAGCACGTTCGGGCCGGCAAAATAAAAAGCTGGGACGATGTGCATGCATTTTATACCATGCAGGGGCAGGCATATGACGCTGATAAATTTGAGCACGCGTTCGCGGCGTTATTAGAAGTGCTTGGTATTTCCGTTGCAGCATTTACCCCGGAAATTTTTAAGCAAATATTACTTCAGTCTGTACAAACCAAAGCATGGTTAACAGATGGCATTTACGAATCCAGGGCGAAAGATTATACCAATCCTTTCCGTACCATGATTTTCGGCAACAAAGAAGAGATGGATAATGTGTGGGGAAAATTGGAAGATAATAGTTTTATTGCCCTGCAGCAGGCAGCATTAAACGGTTTTAAGAAAAAGGTGAACGCGCTTATTAAAGACCTGAAATTGTAAGCAGACGCGATTGTATGCCGGGCATTCTGTACAACAAAAGCCTGCATGGTTCTGATACGCCACTAATATACCAATGAATGTTTGCAGGCTTTTTTAAATAAAATACATATTGGAACACCCGGTGCCTGCGGTGTCCTTGTTGAAAAGATTCACCATTTTACTCTTCTAAATTAAAATACCTCAGCGTTTCATAGTAGTCTGAAAAAATGGATGTTTCATCATTGTTCTTTTTTCTTCCCGAGGTATGAATAGAGGATGCCGGGGCTATAATAATCCTTGTTTTCCTGAAACCAATAGAATTTGCATACGGAGCAGTGACCGCCGGGTTCATTAAAAATAGCCTGAGCGTATACGTACTGGGAGATGTTTGGGTTTGAAAGATTACAAAACGGGTATGGTAAGCCGCTGTTGACCCTAATCCCGGGGCAGCATACCATGCTGTAGCAGATTCAAGGCTCGGGTTGTAATATACCAGGATCAGGCTTGAGTCAATTTTCGCCTGAGAAATATTTTCCAGAACAAAATCCGTATTGCCCGAAAAGGTTCTTTCTCCGAAAGTATACATTGAAATATTGGCATTTCCGTCTTTACCGTCTTTGCCATCTGTTCCAGGTGTTCCCGCAAGACCTGTATCCCCCTTTTTACATGAGCTGGCACTGATAAACAATACCATTCCGATAAATATTACCCGTGCTAATTCCTTTTTCATAAAACAGAAATATAAGATTATTGATACATACTGTGAATAATATGGATTGCAGTAACGGGTACATCCCTTAAATATTGTGGATATTTATTTAATTCTTTTCTGCATTACATAGTCATGCATAAAATAACCATTTCCTATAGCTATATTTTCTTCCCGGGCCACGCTGAAGCCCTGGCGGGTATAAAAATCTTTTGCTTTGTTGTGCCGGTTCACATTTAATTCCAGTATAGCGGCGCCTGCCGGCCGGATTGCGGCAATAATATGATCAATAAATTTTTTACCTGTGCCCTTGCCCTGCCGGTTTTGAAGCACATAAATTTTATGCAGCCTGCATACTTTTTTATCGGATGTGGATGACCAGGAAGCGAAGGCAACCGGCTGATCATCATCATACCCAATAATAAACCGGTGCTGTTGTATATTGATCTGGTGTTGCAGGGAAGACGCACTGTACATCATGTTCAGCATATAGGCTGTTTGCTCCGGCGCTAAAATATCCGCGTACGTTTGCGGCCAAACGGCGTATGCAAGCTTCCTGATCAGTGGTATATCTTTTATCCCTGCTTCTCTGAAATGAATCATAGTTGTAAAGTTAAAAAATAGAATGGGTTCATTACATATGCGCCACAACGCTTGTTAATGACAGATAAAATTAAACCTGTCTGCCTTTAGGATTCAAAATTCAACATGAAATCTTTAGTTCCGCAATAAATGGAGTAAAGTTGCGTTAACTACAATTCTTTAATACAAAGTAGTTTATTTTTTTAAATATCTCAATATTATCATCAACTCAAAAAGGAAGTGTATGAAGCAGTTTTTTATGTATGGCAGTTTTCTCTTTTTATTTTCAACATTGGTATTTTCTGCCAAAGCCCAGGATGGCGGCGATTATAAAAGGGGTATTGGGCTTCGGGCAGGTGGCGGATACTATGATGTTATTGCCGCTTCATTTAAAACTTTTATTACCACGCCAGGTGCTATCGAATTAAACCTGGGATTCCGGCCTAATACATATTACAGCTCAGTAAATCAGTTCCACCTTTCTTTCTCCGCAGCTTACCAGCACCATTTCCCCATAGGGGCTGTGGAAGGACTGAAATGGTTTGTGGGTGGCGGTTTAACCGCTTATAATACTTTTTCAAGTAATAAAGACTACTCCGGATTTGGATTAGGTTTATTTCCCACTGGCGGCGTGGATTATAAATTTGGTAATATCCCTTTAAATGTGAGTGCTGATTTTCGTCCTACAATAGCTATTGTAAGACCAGATTATTACGGATCGGGTTTCTACAATTATTCCCGTTTTTATGCGGGTAATGTGGGCGCTTCCGTGCGTTATACATTTTAAAGCGATAGTTTAAATGAATAACAAATAACCGTGGGTTTGAAATAATTTCAAACCCACGGTTATTTTTATTATTGAAACACCACCCCGGCACAATGTAATGCTACTCACCACTCACTACTCACGGCTCATATGCCGACACCTGCCACTGGCAGAAAAAATTAAACCTGTCACCTATCATAATTTCCGCTATTTTTTTCATAAGAATTAACATTGCCCATTTTTTAAAATAGGGATAAAATTGAACTTTGAAAAAAGGCATTTTTTTAAGGTGTACCGGAATGGTATAGTTATTTTTTTGACTGCTTATTTTATCACTTATGTCTGAATGTAATTACCAGAATGATGCTGCCTGCTGGCGACAGTTGAAGGAAGGGAATGCGGAAGCCCTGGGATACCTGTACGATACTTATATTGACAGGTTATTTCATGCGGCTTTAAAAATGACAGATAACAGGGAGTTAGCCAAAGACGCGTTACAGGAAATATTCATTGAAATATGGCATTACAGGGTAAGTATCGGGGATGTGCATCATTCTTACAGTTATCTTGTAAAAGTGCTGAAAAGCATTATTCTTAAAAAAATTAAGCGTAAAGTCATTATTAATGAGTTACATGATAATGAAAATGGCCTGGCGGAAACCCATAATATTGAGGAAATGATCATATTATCAGAAAGGGTTACAGAACAAAAAAGCCGCTTAAATATCGCGCTGGCCCGGCTTACATCAAGGCAAAAGCAGGTGGTTCGCCTTCGTTTTTTTGAAGGGCTCACCTACGAACAAATTGCGGTGAAGCTGAGTATGAATTACCAGTCGGTGAATAATCTCGCCTTTCGGGCAATGATCAACCTCCGGAAGCAAATGTGCTGAAATCTTTTTTACCGGCATTGGGTATCGCTTCATTCCCCTGATCTCTTATCCCGTATTTCCCGGAAGTATGCCTGTATCACCCGTTTTAAAACCGTTGGCCAGGCAAAGGTTCCTACAGTAATTTAAGCTATTTTTTTTGTGATAATTAACATTTGTTAGTTTGTGGAATTTAAATAAAATTGAACTTTATTTCAACTACGGAATGCATGCCCGGTAAATAAAAAAAAGCATGTTTTTTAACGTACATTATGTTTTCATGAATTGTATAAAATACACATCTCCTTATATATTAAATACGCAATTTCGCAGGCCAAAACAATCAACACTATTTATCACATCAACCATCTGCTCATGAAAAGGAATTTAAAATTAATTACTTTATTACTGCTTATCGCCCCGGCATTACTAATTAGTTCCTGTAAAAAGGATGAAGCCCCCCAAAAAACGCTTGCTGATGCCAAAAAGGAATGGGTAACAGGTACATGGAAACAAAAAGATATTACATTAGGCGTTACTACATCGGTAAAAGTTGGTGGTAATAAAATTAAGCTTGAGTCTGGCTGGAGTATGCTGGATCACCCAACCCTTAACTATTTGTTGACGCAGGGAGGCCAGAGCCCTAATCCGTTTGCATTTACCCGGAACAATGTATATGCTTTCAATAGTGATGGTACTTATAAAGTGGACGGTGATAATGATTACTCCATATTGTTTTCTCTCCCGGAAGCAGGTAAATCGGGGGCCTGGGATACAGAAGTGTACAGCTCTGTGCTGGCGTTATTTCCCGCTAAGGATAAAAGAGTTCCTTACTGGATCAATACTATTACTGCTTCAACACTGAACCTTGCAATTACTGTTAATATTCCGGGGTTAGGTGATGTTCCCATGAACCTCCTGCTTGAAAAACAATAGCCGGAAAATTCCTTAATATGAAAACAAAATTCTTTCTACTAAACCAATCAATTGTTATGAGGACTTATTGTTTTGCCACCAGGCTATTTTTCATCTTTAGCCTGGTGTTATTTTTGCATTCGGCGGCTGTTGCTGCCGACTTTCCGGTGCGTGGGTCGGTGACGGATGAAAACGGGCCTGTTGCCGGGGTAACGGTTATGGAAAAGGGCACAGCAAATGCCACTACAACCGATAATAGCGGTAATTATGCGCTTACGGTTAAAAACACGAATAGTGTGCTGGTGTTTACTTACGTGGGATATAAAACGGTAGAAATAGCCGTATCGGGACGGCAGGTAGTGAATGCCACTATAGAAAGCTCCGCTACGGAACTTACAGGAGTAGTGGTAACTGCTCTTGGCATTACCCGTGAAAAAAAATCACTGGGCTATTCCGTTGAAGAAGTAGCCGGTAAAGAAATGAACCGGGTAGCACAGGAAAACGTGCTGAATGCCATGTCGGGCAAGGTAGCCGGTGTGACTATTAATCAAACCGGGGCAGCGGGATCATCCGTAAGTATGGTTATCCGTGGCGCCGCCTCGCTGAGCAGCGATAACCAGCCGTTGTTTGTAATAGATGGCGTACCCATTGCCAATACACTCAATAATGTAAGCCAGGTGGGTAATGATAACCGGGTAGATTATGGAAATGCCATCGGGGGAATTAATCCTGATGATATTGAAAGCGTATCTGTTCTTAAAGGACCAAGCGCTGCGGCATTGTACGGTTCCCGTGCCGGTAACGGCGTGGTACTTATCACAACAAAAACCGGGAAAGGGATGAAGAAAACTACCGTGAATTTTGTGTCCAGCACTGTTTTCGAAAAACCTTATAAATTTTTAGAATGGCAATCCCGTTTTGCAAGCGGTATTTATCCGGCCATTCCGGTTGGTATCTCAGGTAACATATTTACGGATCCTTTGGGAGCACAGGATCCCCGTTTCAATCCCAATTATGTTATTATTGACGAGTCGGGTGGTGCAGGCGGCCCTGAGTTGGATAAAGGATATAATGCTTTACAATGGAACAGCCCATTAGATGAAAATGGTAAACCAATTGCTATTCCCCTGGTATCTCATCCCAATAATGTGAAGAATTTTGTGCAAACCGGAGTCACTTCTACCAATGGGGTGTCTGTTGCCAACAATACTGAAAACATGAACTATCGCGTTTCCTTGTCCGATATGAGAAATCGTGGTATTGTTCCTAATTCAGACCTTTTTAGAAACACAATAAACTTCAATTCATCCTTAAAGGTGACCAAAAATTTCAGGCTGAGTACTAATATGGACTTCAGCAGAAACAGATCTAATAACCGTCCGGCGGGTGAGCGGGGAGCCAATCCAATGCAATGGGCTTATGCCGTATCTGCAAACACCGATATCAGGGATTTGAAAGATTATTGGGTTCCGGGGCAGGAAGGTCTGGCGGTTCGCTCAACGCATCCATCAGCAAACAATCCTTATTTTTTAGCCAATGAGGTGAATAATTCTTTTGTTAGAGACAGGGTTTATGGAAACCTTCGTGCCGACTGGCAAATTACCCAGGATTTTAGCCTGATGCTGCGTTATGGATTGGATAATATTAATGAAAAAAGACAAACTACAATATCCAATGGTTACACCAGCGAACCACGTGGGGCTTACGGAATTTCACATATCTCGAATTTTGAGGGCAATGCGGATTTCCTGGCAAACTATAAAAAAGAATTGGGAGATTTCAACATTTCCGTTTCTGCAGGGGGTAATACCCGCTATCAGACAGGAAGTTCTGAAAGAACGGCTACGAAAGGCGGAGCTGGTCTTATTGTTCCCGGAGTTTTTACCGTTCAGAATATCCTGCCTGCTAACCTCGATTTTAACAGCTATACCTCCAAAAAGCAGGTTAACAGCATTTATGAAATGGCAACCATCGGATTCAAGGACATGGTTTATATAGATGTTTCCGGTCGTACAGACTGGTCGAGTACCCTGCCTGGTGCAAAAGCCTATTTTTATCCCTCGGCTTCCATGAGCATACTGCTAAACGAAATCATGGGTATTAGTTCTTCTAAAATAAATCTGATTAAACTCAGGGGTGGGTATGCTGAGGCAGGTAATGATACCGATCCTTACAAACTGGTTTCGGTTCTGGGCAATGCAGGTACCTGGGGGAATATTCCACGTCTTGGCACTTCGTCAACACTGCTTAATGCAAACCTTCTGCCCGAACAGGCAACATCGTATGAGGCCGGGATTGACGTGAATTTATATCAGAATCGTTTGCGCTTTGCCGGTACCTACTACCGGGTAGATAATCAAAATCAGATCTTCAGTACTGATTTAGCGCCATCAGGTGGAAGTCGTTACAAAAACATAAATGCCGGACTGCTGCGTAGTGCAGGCTGGGAGTTTACCCTGGGTGGCACTCCGCTTTTAACAAAGAACTGGCGATGGGATATAAGCGCCAATCTGACGCGTAACCGTGTAAAAATAATGGAGCTTGCCAGCGAAATGCCTTATTTCACTTACTGGGCAGATGCTAAAGGCGGTGCGTACACATTTTTGGGCGAAGAGGTAGGCGATATTTATGGACCTAAAATGCGGGTGGTGGAAGACAAATCATCTCCATATTATGGTTACCCGCTTTTGGATGGCGGCAATGAAGATGGGGCAAAATGGATAGCAGAGGACGCGCTTGCTACTAAAAATAAAATTGGAAATTTCAATCCCCGGTTTATATTAGGCGCGCAAACTTCAGTTTCCTGGAAAAACTGGACGCTCAGCGCTACGTTGGACTGGAGAAATGGCGGGCAGTTCGTTTCTCAAACCTACCGTTATGGTATTGAAGATGGCAGAGCTTCTCTGCAGTTTGATAATTTCTTTGATCCGGGTACTATGAGTGGTAAAGAGTTGCGGGATTACTTAGTTGCGCATGAAGATGAACTGATCAAACCGCATGGTGGCAAATTTATAAGGGTAGGATGGCCAACTCCGGAACGGGCGAGCTATCCGGTAATCATTTCAGGATTTAATCTTCCTTACGGCGGATTATTTGCACCGGGTGTATATGAAAACAGGGATATTGATGGCAACCTGATAGGTTATATAGAAAATCTTGGAGAAAATATCCTTGAAAAGGATGCTGATGGTAAATACATAGGAACCGTTCCTATGCTATATGCAGTAAGTAATCCATGGGATTTTACCGAGCCCACTTTGTTCTCCGCTTCCTATATTAAATTAAGAGAACTGTCGTTAACGTATGCATTACCCAAGTCCTTATTAAGTTCTTTAAGAATGCAGGACATCAGTTTTTCTGTTTACAGCAGGAATATCATGTTGTGGACGCAGGCAAAAATTGGTATTGACCCCGAAAATGCCTACCAGCCTACAACGGGTACTCAGGGCGGTATACAGTTTAAACAGGGCATCGAAAGATATAATGTAACCCCATGGTCAATTCCTGTAGGTATTAAATTAAATATAACATTCTAGAAGAATAATAAATTTTTCACGATATGAAAAAGATTTATATAATATTATTAGGCTTTGTTTCAATCATTTCGGGAATTTCGTGTCAGAAACACCTGATTGAACTGAATGAAAATCCTAATGGCGCTGATCCGGCTTCCGCTAATCCTAACCTGGTGCTTTCTACGGTATTAACAGAATCGGCCAAAACATTTGTCAATCTCGGCTACCTCGATATTGCCGGGGTAATGCAGCATACCCAAAAAGACGGTTGGGCTGGCGGTCATAATAACTACGAATGGGGCAATAGCAACGATTGGACAGGTTATTATGATATTTTAAGAAATAACAATTTTGTTTACAGCAAGGCTATAGCACTAAACTATCCTTTGCACGAGGGCATTGCGCTGGTAATGAAAAGCCTGATGTTTGGATTAATT
The DNA here is from genome assembly GCF_035497235.1 of Agriterribacter sp. Taxonomy (GTDB): domain Bacteria; phylum Bacteroidota; class Bacteroidia; order Chitinophagales; family Chitinophagaceae; genus Agriterribacter. The sequence continues at coordinate 129,437 of NZ_DATJEB010000022.1, read as the reverse complement.
ACTGATTTATATGGCGATGCTCCCTACACAGATGCTTTAAAGGCAGATCAGGGTGGAGATCAATATACTTTTCCAAAATTCGATAGCCAGCAAAGTATTTATGACAGCATTTTAGCGAATCTTGAAAAGGCAAATGCATTACTGTCTGAAACTTCTTTTAACAGTTCCACCGGTCCTGCTGATGTTTTTTATGGGGGAGATGCCGGAAAGTGGAGAAAGTTCGCCAATTCCCTGGCATTGCGCTATTATATGCGTTTGTCGGAAAAACTACCGGACCTTTCGAAACAGGGCATTGAAAAGATTACAGGTGATCCGGCAAAATATCCGGTTATCACTTCTGTTGCGGATGAACCGGCAATGGGTTTTCCCGGTAATAGTGATATGGATTCCTGGCCTGCTTATGCCATTCCACAGTCAGACAGCAGCAATTACATAAGGATCAAAATGTGCAACACCCTTGTAAAAGCCTTATTGGAAAGGAATGATCCGAGAATTACCGCATGGGCCGAGCCTGTAACGGAATCAATATATGTTGATCCCGATCTTTCCGGAAATATAAGTAAAGTGGTGTACGATACCACAATCAATGGTGTACACAGACCAAGAGTAATGATCATAACTAATGAATACCTGTCTGCAAAACAGCTTCCTATCAATGATATCAATCAGGATCCTTATTATGTAGGATTGCCTGTGGCACTTAATGCGCCACAAACATACAATCTAAGTCCTGATGTACAGCAGGCATCTCATAACACGCATGTGTCGTGGGTTAATAAAAATTTTGCTAAGGGCAATGCAGGTGGAACTAAAGTAAGACTAATAACTGCTGCTGAAGTACATTTTATTCTGGCAGAAGCTGCCGCAAAAGGATGGAGCGCGGGAGATGCAGAAGATCACTATAATATGGGGATTGCGGCTTCTTTATCGGTATGGGGATTTGGTGCTCAGGCAGCAGCTTATATTGCACAACCTGAAGTAGCATACAATGGAACCATTGAACAGATTATTACCCAAAAGTGGATAGCGAGCTGGAGTATGGCGGCCGAAGCATGGTTTGACTGGCGCAGAACGGGTTATCCCGAACTGCATGGTGTAGCGAACAGAACAGTAGCGCCGGAACTGCCTTTGCGGTTTTATTATCCCATTGAAGAAAGAAACCTGAATGGAACCAATGTGGAAGCAGCTAATCAAAATTTAAAGACAACAAATTATTCAAATTTGGGCGGTAATGGTGCCCAAAATAGTCCGTGGTCACGCCCATGGATAACTCAGGAAACCGGTAAGCCCTGGTAGGAATAGGGTGTAAAGTTTGATTTATAGGGTATAGGGCAAAAAATGTTCTACCCTACACCTTCTTTCCTCACAAAAGGACTAAATATTGTTGTGGAGATTTTTTGAGAGATAATTTTTTAGAAGATGTATATAAGAATATTTATTTTTTTTCTGTGTATAATTGGTTTTATCCCTGGTTCCTATTCCCAAACATTCAAAGCCGGCGCCGCAGTAAGGGTCATTACACCCGATCCTTTACTGCCGGTGTCTGGTGGTATTGGCACACCTAAGCCGGCAACCCTTAAGCAGGGCGATTTATATGCCCGCGCCTTAGTGCTGGAAAAAGGCAACACCAGGATCGCCATCGTTAATATTGATAACTTAGGGTGGCCGTCAGTGTTAGGAAACAGGTCGAGGGCACTGATCAAAGGTATCGCGCCCGAAAACATTCTTATAGGTGTTACACATACCCACAGCGCTCCTGACGCTTATGGATTCCCGGATGAAAAAGGACAATCGCATGCCGACCTGAAATATTTAGACTGGTGTGTGCAGCAAATTGCCGATGCGGTGAATGAAGCGGTAAAAAAATTAGAACCCGCGTCATTAAAAATCGCCGTAGATGAAGCCAAAGGAAAGATCGCTTACAATTATTACGCTCCTCAGTTGTATGATCCCCGTTGCGGCATTATACAGGCTATAGCAACTGCCGGTAAAAACAAAAACAAGCCCATTGCCACATTGGTTAATTACGCGGTACACCCCGAAGTTATCGGTTCATCGCAGGGTATTTTAAGTCCCGACCTGTGCGGGCCATTATACAGTCGCATTGAATCAAAAGCGGGTGGCGTTGCGCTTTTCATGAATGGCGCCCAGGGCGGAATGGTAACGGCAGATACCCGGCTCGAAAAAGGGGGAGAAGCCAACGATTGGGAAGAATGTATACGCATTGGCGAATTGCTGGCCGATGAAGCCTTACGCATTGTTGCCGGCGCTCCTGTGCAAACCAATCCTGAACTGTACTGCGCGGCAAAAACAATCCGTTTTCCCATTGATTCAGAGATCATGAAATATATTCTCAGCCGGTCTCCGCTGAAGCTGGCAGGTGAAAACACGGATACGGATTTCGCTTCCGCACAAATCAATCTCCTTAACATTGGTACCGCACAGGTGCTTACTATACCAGGGGAAGCCCTGCCTAATATTGGCTATTATGTAAAACGCCATATGCCCACCAGGCATCCTTTCCTGTTTGGCTTAACGAATGACGCCTTTGGCTATATCCTTACTAAAGAAGACTTCAGCAGCTTTAAGCGATACGATTATGTGAGCAGAACCAGTTTGGGCGAAATGACGGGAGAAATATATATGAATGAAGTGCTAAAGTGGGTAAAAGAAAACCCGGCACCTGCAAAATAAAACATACATACATCATGAAAAACCTGCCTCCGGTTTCAGGCAGCCACAATCAGAAATAGTAAATATCAACCACCACAATCCGGTAATAATTATGAAGAAGGTAATTGTAAGCGCGTTAGCATTGTTCATCCTGTTCCTTTCTTTTGTTCAGGCCCAGGTTACCCCATCAACGGCTTTGCAAAGCTATTTGCACAATGACGATAAAACATTTAAATGGGAGGTAAAAGACACTTATGATATTGGAGATGTAAAAGCCTATGCTTTGTTGCTTACTTCACAGCAGTGGCGAGAGCACGTATGGACGCACCAGTTAACCGTGCTGGTTCCAAAAGAAAATAAATATGATGGCGCCTTGTTATTTATTACAGGTGGTTCTGTAAAAAATGGTATGCCTAACTGGAACGGACGGAATGATGAATTTAACATTAATATGGCCGGGATGGCATCAGCAAACCATGCCATCGTTGCGGTGTTAAGACAAACGCCTAATCAGCCGCTTTATAATGATCTTACCGAAGATGAACTCATATCCTTTACCCTGCATAATTTCAAAAAAGACGGCGATTATACCTGGCCGTTATTGTTCCCCATGGTAAAAGGTGCGGTAAAAGCGATGGATGCCGTACAGGAATTTTCGAAACAACAGTTGAATCATCCCGTTAACCGGTTTGTAATTTCCGGCGCGTCCAAACGCGGGTGGACAACCTGGCTTACCGGCGCTAATGATAGCCGCGCCCGGGCTATAGCGCCAATGGTAATTGATGTTTTAAATATGCCGGTTAGCTTAGACTACCAGATTAAGGCGCTGGGTGACTACAGTGTGCAAATTGAAGATTATGTAAAACTCGGTATTCCCCAGGGCGCCAAAACAGAAAGCGGCATGGCCGTTACTACCATGGTGGATCCCTATTCGTACCGCAAAACACTCACCATGCCTAAGTTGATTTTCATGGGTACGAACGATGAATATTGGGTGGTGGATAATATTAAAAATTATCTGGACAGCATACCCGGCAAAAATTTACTTCACTATGTACCCAACGCGGGGCATGACCTGGGCGGAGGCAAGCAGGCTTTTGAAGCATTAAGTTCTTTTTTTGGCACTACTTTAACCAATGCCGGGTATCCGGATTGTTCCTGGACAACATCGGTAAGTAAAAAAGGAGTACAGGTTAATATCAAAGCTACCAAAGATGCACTTACAGATGTGATTGTATGGCATGCCGATTCACCCGATATGGATTTCCGCAATGATAAATGGACCAGTGCCAATCTTAATATTTCCCAAAAGAAAAAAATTAAGGTTACGGAAGCATTACCGGCATCGGGTTACCGTGCCTTTTATGTAGACCTGAAATATAAAGATGTAAATGGCGGAACGTATACGGTAAGCACAAGGGTATTTATGACAGATAGGAAAACGATCTTGTAAATTAGTCCGGAAGTTTGTTGTTTTTAGTTTTTGGTTTTGAGTTTAACGTTGTATTCCTAATATTCCATATCTTGAAATAACAAAACATCCTGCATGTTGTTACCTGTTGGAGATGATAACTCGGACCGCACCGTTACACCTTATATCAACTATCTGCTGATAGCCGTTAATGTGCTGGTATTTATTTTCTTACAGGGTGCGGGTAATGATCCTGTATTCACTTACGCTTATTCTACTGTTCCCGCGGAAATTATTACAGGAAAGGATTTCATAACCGCATCGCAGATAATCATTGATCAGCATACGGGGCAGCAATTTGAGTTGCCGGGTTTACAACCTACGCCTGTCCCGGTTTATTTTACATTACTTACCGCTATGTTTATGCATGGCGGCTGGGCGCACTTAGGTGGTAACATGCTATACCTGTGGATATTTGGCGATAATATTGAAAACAGGCTTGGTCATGGGCGCTACCTGTTATTTTATTTAATTTGTGGTATCCTTGCTTCCCTGAGCCATGTTTTTTCAACCCTGATGCTTAGCCAAAGTTCCTTAGTGCCCGGCTTAGGCGCTTCGGGTGCTATTTCCGGGGTTCTGGGCGGTTATCTTTTATTATATCCTACCCGGAAGGTACATGTAATTTTGTTATGGTATATGGTATCTGTTCCTGCCTTACTTGCATTGGGATTATGGATTACATTCCAGGTAATCAGCGGATTAGGTATTTTGGGAGGAGAGGAGAGCGGGGGCGTTGCTTATGCGGCGCATATTGGTGGATTTATTGCCGGGTTTTTACTGATCAAATTTTTTGATCCTGCAAAAAGAGTAGTAGCAAAAGAGCCGTTTATAAGAAGGGTAAGATGATTTGAAATTTGAGATTTAAGATTTGATATTAGATCCCGCTTCGGATTTTGAATTTGAAATTTATTTGCTTCTTGTTATTTGGTTCTTGGTGCTTTTACATCAAGTTTCCCGCTTTATTCCCGAACTTGTCGGAAAATTGATTCGTGAAAAAAATACTTACTGTTTTTCTCCTCGCCTTTTCTTCTTTTGTTACAGCTTATTCCCAGGCAGATTCATCCCATTTGCGGATTACGCTGCTTACCTGCAGCCCGGGTGAGGAATTATATTCCACTTTCGGGCACAGCGCTTTGCGGGTTATTGATAGCGTTACATTTACAGATAAGGTATACAATTACGGTACTTTTGATTTCAATCCCGATTTTTATCCAAAATTTATAAGAGGGAAATTACTGTATTATCTTTCTGTTGAAACGTATCCTGATTTTATCTATGGCTATCAGCAGGAACAACGAAGCATAGTGGAGCAGGTGCTGAACCTGGGCGGGGAAGAAAAAATAAGGCTGAACGCTGCATTGCAGCTTAATGCATCAGGCAGCAACAAGTTTTATAAATATGATTTTCTTTTTGACAATTGTGCTACCCGTATCCGCGACATAGTGGGCAGCAACACGGCGGAAGCATTAACTATTAAAAATATTTTACCCTACCCGGGTGTTTCGTTTCGCGAACTTATCCATAATAGCCTCAACAGGAGCGGAATGTACTGGAGTAAACTGGGAATAGATATTTTGCTGGGCAGCGGGCTCGACAAGTCAGCCGGCAATGAGCAAACGATGTTTTTGCCGCATTATCTTTTTAAAGGCTTCGACAGTGCCGCTGTTGGTAATAAACCTTTGGTGGGGGAAAGGCTTCCTGTTTACACCGCCCCATCTGCAACAACATCGCCAAAATCCTTTTTTACTCCTTTTATTGCCTTTGCGGCAGTATTGCTGGTGTTTATAGCGCTCACTTTAATACGCCGGCAGTGGAGCAAAAAAGTATTGGGTTTTCTTGATTTTTTACTTTTTTTCTCCGCAGGATTATTAGGTATATTACTTGTGTTCATGTGGCTGGGTACCGACCATGCATTATGCCGCAATAACTATAACCTGTTATGGGCCTTACCATTTCATGCCGTTGCAGCGTTTTTCCTGAACAGCAAAAGAAAAATCATACACCAATACTGGGGCCTCTCTGTTTTAGTGTATGCTTTACTGTTAGCCTTCTGGGTGCTGTTGCCCCAGGAACTGAATAAGGATTTGGCTCCCTTACTTATTTTATTAGGCTGGCGTAGCTGGAAGCAGTTTAAACAATCAGAAAATGCACGAAAAGTGGCTCACATATAATGACAGTCGCATTTATTATGAAACGGAAGGCAAAGGATCGCCGGTAATGCTTATACATGGATTCGGGGAAGATGGCAGGGTATGGCATTATCAGCGCGCCTTTTTAAAAGATCATTTTCACCTCATCGTTCCCGATCTTCCCGGAAGCGGCAAATCGGATATACTTTCCATTCCCGCTGATCAGACTACTTCGGTAATTGAGAGGTATGCGGACGGTATAAAACAAATACTTGACAGGGAAAATATTGAGCAATGCGTTATTGCCGGCCATAGTATGGGCGGATATGTAGCCCTGGCCTTTGCACAACATAACCCCGAACGTTTAAACGGGCTGGGGCTCGTTCATTCAACCGCTTTTGCCGATAATGAAGAGAAGAAAGCAGCCCGGCGAAAAGGAATAGCCTTTATACAACGATATGGATCTCAGGAATTTTTGAAACAATCTATTCCTAATTTGTTTGGCGCCGCTTTTACCCGGCGGCATCCGCAACAAATTGAAGCGCTTATACACGGTGCAGGCAACTTTACCGCAGCCGCCCTCGTACAGTATTATGAGGCAATGATAGAAAGGCCTGACAGAACGGAAACGCTAAAAAGCCTTACAATTCCGGTTTTATTTATCATAGGAGAGGAGGATAAAAGTGTATCTTTACAAGATAGCCTTAAACAGTGCTATCTTCCTGCTACATCGCTCATTCATATCCTCCCCGATACAGCTCACATGGGAATGTGGGAACAGAAAGACCAGGCCAACAACACCGTTATAAAGTTTCTTAATTACGTATGTGATGCCTGAGGTAATGAAATATTTTTTTGCAACGATTATTTGTCTGGGTTTTTGTTCCGCACTGAAGGCCAGGCATATTACAGGGGGTGAACTCTCCTATACATATACAGGTTCATCGGGCGGCAATTTTTCTTACCAGGTTACCCTTAAATTATACCGCGATTGCTTTTCTACCGGCGCGCAGTTAGACCCTGTTGTGCCCATTACCGTTTATAAAAAAAGCATATCGGGCACAGCATTGCTTGAGAATTATAACATCAGTATGACACGTAAAGAAGTACTCCGGTTGGGCAGCCCTGGTGAATGTATTGATAATCCGCCTGCAGTATGTTATGAAGTGGGTATTTATATTTTTACAGTTGTATTACCCGCGTCAGATTACGGTTATACTGTTTCTTTTCAACGATGCTGCCGTATCGAAAGCATGTCAAATGTGGCTGTATCCGGACAGATCGGCGCAACGTATACAGCCGATATACCGGGTACGCTTGTGCTGCAGGACGCGCCACGAAACAGCAGCCCTGTTTTTACCACAAAAGATACGGTTATCGTTTGCGAGGATAATTTCTTTACCTACGATTTCGGAGCAATGGATGCCGAAAAAGATTCTTTGTCGTACAGTTTTTGTTCTGCCTACGCGGGAGGTGGCCCGGGTAATCCCCAGCCCAACCCGGCACTGGCTCCGCCCTATGCCACTGTTCCGTATGCTTTTGGGTTTGGCGCTTCTTCACCTATGGGACCCAACGTAACCTTAAATACCCGAACAGGGCTTGTGTCGGGTGTAGCACCGGCATCTGGAATATATGTGGTTACCGTTTGCGTAAGCGAATACAGGGAAGGCATATTATTTAATGTACACCGGAAAGACATCCAGATTAAAGTGGCTTCCTGTTCTATGGCAGCCGCATCCCTTGAACCCGAATATATAAGCTGTGATGGTTTTACCGTTGACTTCCGGAACAGGAGTACCAGCTCTTTAATTAAAACGTATTACTGGGATTTTGGCGTGCAGGGGAGAACAGATGATACGTCAACGCTTGCACGCCCGTCCTTTACTTTTCCGGATACAGGCATCTACAGGATCGTGCTCGTTACCAACAGGAATGATAATTGTTCTGATACCGCGTTTAGTACAGTTAAAGTATATCCGGGCTTCTTTCCGGGATTTACGTTCACCGAAGGTTGTAAAGATGTGCCTATCCGGTTCAGCGATACTACGAAAGCGAAATACGGATTGGTAAACGCCTGGCAATGGGATTTTGGCGTGTCATCCTCTTCAACCGATACCTCCCGCAGCAAACAACCGCCTTTTACTTTTACGGAGTCGGGTACTTACACGGTAGCCCTTACCGTTAGTAGCAGTAAGGGGTGCATGAGTACAGTGCGAACGGATGTAGTGGTAAGAGACAGACCACTTTTAAGCGTACCACATGATACCTTAATGTGCAATATTGATACCATTGCCATTGCCGCCACCGGTCCGCCCGGAACCTACACCTGGTCGCCGGCTTATAATATGCAGGCTACCGGTGCAACCGCTATTGTGAGTCCGGATGTTACCACAACTTATACGGTTAGTTTAACTACCGTTCCGGGCTGCACCTCCACAGATACGGTTCGGGTAAAAGTGGTGAATTTTGTTACGCTCAACGCGGGTACTGATACTACTATATGTTTAACCGATGGCGTACAATTCAATCCTTTCAGCGATGGATTAACCTACGCATGGACGCCTGCCGAAACGCTTGATGACCCCACCATAAAACAACCGGTAGCAACACCCGTTGATGAAACTGCCGTTTACAACGTTACCGCGCATATTGGTAAATGTTCCGCTACAGATAATATCAGGGTCCGCACGGTGCCTTATCCGCAGGTTCGCGTAATCAATGACTCTTCTGTCTGCTATGGAGAGCGGATTCAATTGTTTGCGGAAGGAGGAGCCTTCTACCGCTGGTCTCCTGCGCTGTTGGTAAGTAATTTTAATGTGCCTGATCCTTTTATTTCGCCACCCGTAACCACAACCTATACCGTAAGCGTAACCGATACCTTAGGCTGTCCCAAACCCACATTAAAGGACGTAATAATAACCGTTATACCGCCTGTTCCGGCATTTGCCGGAAACGACACGGTTGTTGTGCTGGGTCAGCCTCTGCAACTGCAGGCCACAGGCGCCGAAATATACAAATGGTCTCCTCCCAGCTATTTGAATAATACTGATATTCCTGATCCGGTGGCCAACTTTATTTCCGAAGTAAATGACAAGATCACGTATTCGGTAAAAGTAAGTACTGTTGAAGGTTGTTTTGCTTACGACACGATGAATGTACGGGTATTCAGAACAGCTCCGGATATATTTGTAGCCGATGCTTTTACACCTAATAACGATGGGCTGAACGATGTTTTCAGGGCTATGCCGGTAGGCATAAAACAGTTTGATTATATTAAAATATTTAATCGCTGGGGCCAGCTTATGTTTTCCTCCAGTACTTCGGAAACAGGGTGGGATGGCACTTTTAAAGGAAAGGAACAGGCCAGTGATACCTTTGTGTGGATGGCACGCGGAACAGATTATTTGGGAAGGGTAATTGAAAAGAAAGGCACTTTGCTTCTTATCAGGTAAATAAAAGCGCGAAGCCGGAAAGCTGAAATACGAAGCGAAATACAACTACAAACCATGAAGGGTAAACTACAAACTAAATCACCCGAACCGTAAGGCAATCTCAAATTTTAAATCCTCCCTGCCATCGCCCCTTCCTCAGGTATCCTTTTGTATAAACGCGTCAAAACTATTTATCCCTATCATTTTTTCGGTAATAAACCCTTCGGCATAAGGCGTTCCGATCATTTTACCAAACATGGCATGCCTTCCTATAATGGAGTTTAAAAAACCGGGAGTAGAGATATAGGTTTGGGGTTCCTCATTGGCGTATTCTTCGGAATGAAATTGCGATGAATATGCTTTTACAGCCTCCAGCTTTTTTTCAAATACAGAACTGATATCATATACGAAGTCGGGTTCATAATACCTGTCCTGTATATAATGAAAAATGTATTTAGGCCGCCAGTGCGCCTGCAGTTTATCGTTATCATCAAGCGTTTCAATCTTTCGCAAACCGCTTAAAAAACAGGCATCTTTAATGAGATGTCCCGCCCTTCCATGATCGGGGTGCCGGTCATCTAATGCGTTAGCCAAAACAATTTCGGGCTGGTATTTGCGGATGGCTTTGATCAGCAGGCGCTGGTGGTCTTCGTCATTCTTAAAAAAACCATCGGCCATGCCTAAGTTTTCACGTACATCCAATTGCATGATGATGGCGGCGGCGGCAGATTCCTTTGCACGTAACGCTGCGCTGCCCCTTGTACCCAGTTCGCCACGGGTAAGATCAATTACGCCTGTTTTTTTGTTTTGCAGCTTTTCCATCAGTAAAGTGCCTGCACAGCCGAGTTCCGCGTCATCGGGATGTACGGCAATAGCGAGTATATCTAATTTCATAGGTTGCAAAAATAATGTAAAGAAGAATGTCCGTTCATATTTTCATGTTTTCCGGCTGTATACTAAAGACCAAACACATAGACACGATAGAAACATAGGAACACAATAGAAAAGGAATACCTATGTGGCGTCTATGTGCCTATGATTCTATGTATTTAAAAAAAAGCAAACTGAAGAACGATATATTTTCGGGAAACTGTTTTCCGGCTGTATACTAAAGACCAAACACATAGACACGATAGAAACATAGGAACACAATAAAAACGAATACCTATGTGGCGTCTATGTGCCTTTGATTCTATGTGTTTAAAAAAACAAACTGAAGAACGATATATTTTCGGGAAACGCGATACTCCATTTGGAATAAACCCTGCAGAAGTAAAATGCAAATTTTCATGTAGGTTTGCAGTGGCAGGTTTTCTGTGTTTTAGCAGTATAAGCTTTTGCACCGGAAACAGACAGCAGTATGGTATTGCGCCGCTTTTAAAGATCAGTAATTATGATAACATCCCGTTCAGCATCGCCGGGAACGCTTTTCCGGCAGGCAATGGCCGAAGAAAATCCTTTACAGATAGTTGGAGCCATTAACGCCAACCATGCTTTACTGGCCGCACAGGAAGGATTTAAAGCCATCTACTTATCGGGTGGGGGAGTAGCTGCAGGTTCCTTAGGCATACCGGATCTGGGCATTACCACCCTCGATGATGTACTTACCGATATTTACCGTATTACCAATGTTACCGCCACGCCTTTATTAGTGGACGTGGATACGGGTTTTGGCCCCTCGGCTTTTAATATAGCACGTACCGTAAAATCACTGATCAAAGCAGGCGCCGGGGCATTGCATATAGAAGACCAGGTAGGTGCAAAACGCTGTGGTCACCGGCCCGGTAAGGAAGTCGTAAGCCGGGAAGAAATGGCAGACAGGATTAAAGCGGCAGCCGATGCCCGTACCGATGACCAGTTTGTTATAGGGGCCAGAACAGATGCATTAGCCAGCGAAGGATTGGATAAAGCATTAGAAAGGGCTGTGGCTTATAAAGAAGCCGGAGCCGATTTTATTTTTGCAGAAGCGGTGAATGAACTGGCGCAGTATAAACAATTTGCGGATGCCACCGGCATACCCGTATTGGCCAACATTACCGAATTTGGAATGACACCTTTGTGGACCGTTGAAGAATTAAAAAGCGCGGGTGTGCGTATGATCCTGTATCCCCTCAGTGCATTCCGGGCCGCCAATAAAGCGGCGCAGCAGGTCTTTCACAGTATCCGCACCGAAGGCACTCAAAAAAACATGATTGACAGGATGCAAACCCGCACCGAACTCTATGAAAGCATTGGCTATTTCGGCTATGAACAAAAATTAGACGCCCTTTTTTTAAAGAATAAATAGGAGCTATGGCAGACAGTACAATACCTGGTTTTAAACCAAAGAAAAGTGTAGCGCTTTCGGGCGTAACGGCAGGCAACACTGCCTTATGCACCGTTGGGAAAAGCGGCAACGATCTGCATTACCGGGGTTATGATATCCTTGATCTGGCAGAAGGTGCGGAATTTGAGGAAGTGGCCTACTTATTAATTCATGAGCAATTACCCAATGCGGCTCAACTGGCTGCCTATAAAAGAAAATTAATCAGCTTGCGCGGTCTCCCTTCTGTTGTAAAAAATATATTAGAGCAGGTACCCGCTGCGGCACATCCCATGGATGTGTTGCGCACCTATACTTCTGCGTTAGGCACTGTTAGCCCTGAAAAAGATGATCACAATATTAACGGGGCAAGAGATATTGCTGATAAGTTACTGGCTTCCTTCAGCTCTGCTTTGTTATACTGGTATCATTTCTCACACAACGGCCGCCGTATTGAGGTAGAAACAGATAATGAAACTGTAGGTGCGCATTTCCTGCACCTGCTGCATGGAAAAAAAGCAGGAGACTCGTGGCAGAAAGCAATGCAGGTATCACTGAATTTATATGCAGAGCACGAATTTAATGCCTCTACTTTTGCCGGCAGGGTAATTGCAGGAACAGGTGCTGATATATATGCTGCGATTACCGGTGCGATAGGCGCATTACGCGGTCCCAAGCACGGCGGCGCTAATGAAGTGGCCTTTGATATTCAAAGCAGGTACGCGTTGCCGGAAGAAGCGGCAGCGGATATTAAATCAAGACTGGAAAAAAAAGAGGTGATCATTGGGTTCGGTCACCCGGTATATACGGTATCTGACCCCAGGAACCAGGTGATCAAAAAAGTTGCCCGGCAGCTGGCAGAAGAAGCAGGAGATATGCAGTTATTCAATATTGCGGAAAGATTAGAAACGCTGATGTGGAATGAAAAGAAAATGTTTCCCAATCTCGACTGGTTCTCGGCCGTGTCCTATCATTTAATGGGTATACCTACTTTGTTCTTTACACCCCTGTTTGTTATATCAAGGGTTACGGGATGGAGTGCGCATGTTATAGAACAACGACAGGATGGAAAGATCATACGTCCCAGTGCTAACTATACCGGCCCGGAGAACAGAGCGTTTATACCGATAGGAAAAAGATAAGTAATTAGTAAGCATTTTTAACGCGACAGATATTACAGCAAAAAAGAACAAAAATAAATAATCATTTGGTTTTCTGATATGCCCCTGTTGCTTTAAAAGCAGGTCTTAGAAAATCAGAAATCAACAAACCAGAAATCATAAATTTATTATGTCTTATGTTTCCAACGAACGTCCGCCGGTTGATAAAGTAATTACAGGCATCGTCAACTATGTGCTGGACTATGAAATAAAAAATGAGCTGGCGTGGGAAACCGCGCACTACTGTTTACTGGATACATTAGGCTGCGGGCTGGAAGCGTTAACCTATCCCGCATGTACAAAATTATTGGGTCCCATTGTGCCGGGAACCATTGTGCCTAATGGCGCCAAAGTACCCGGAACTTCCTTTCAGTTAGACCCTGTGCAGGCGGCATTCAACATTGGCACCATCATAAGGTGGCTCGATTTTAATGATACCTGGCTGGCGGCGGAATGGGGTCATCCTTCCGATAACCTGGGTGGCATACTGGCTACGGCCGACTGGCTTTCACGAACAGCCATCGCTAACGGAAAACCGCCATTAACCATGAAGGCAGTATTAGATGCCATGATCCGAGCACATGAAATACAGGGCGTAATGGCGCTCGAAAATTCGTTCAACAGGGTAGGACTGGATCATGTGCTGCTGGTAAAATTAGCTTCTACCGCAGTGGTGGGCAAACTCATCGGCTTAACACGTGATGAACTGATCAATGCCATTTCCCTTGCTTTTGTAGACGGGCATTCCCTGCGCACCTATCGCCATTCACCCAACACCGGCAGCCGCAAATCATGGGCTGCAGGCGATGCTACTTCCCGTGCGGTACGCCTGGCCCTGATCGCCCAAACCGGAGAAATGGGTTATCCTTCCGTACTCACTGCTACAACCTGGGGGTTCTATGACGTGCTGTTTAAAGGCAAGGCATTTACCTTTCAGCGCGATTACGGCTCTTATGTAATGGAAAATGTACTGTTTAAAATATCCTTCCCCGCAGAATTTCATTCTCAAACAGGCGTAGAAGCGGCAATGACCCTGCATAAACAATTGAAGGCGCTTGGCAAAACTGCAAATGATATTAAAAAAATAAGTATCCGCACCCATGAAGCGGCCATACGTATTATTGATAAAAAAGGACCCTTACATAACCCTGCCGACCGCGATCATTGTATTCAGTATATGATTGCCGTTCCCCTGATTTTTGGCCGGTTAACCGCCGCGGATTATGAAGATCATATCGCCGCCGATCCCCGCATTGATATATTGCGCGATAAAATGGTTCTCCATGAAGATATTCAGTTTAGCAAAGACTATCACGATCCTGAAAAGCGATCTATTGCCAATGCTTTAACGCTGGAACTGGCCGATGGAACGGTTTTGCCTGAAGTGATTGTTGAATACCCCATAGGACACAGGCGCCGGCGTGAAGAAGGAATACCGGTACTGGTAGAGAAATACAAAACCAACCTGGCAAGAAAATTTTCCGTTAAGCAGCAGCAAACGGTTTTACACGCATCGTTAGATTATAAAAGGCTAACAGCTTTGCCGGTAAATGAGTTTGTGGATATGATGGTATAAAAGATTTAAATCCGAAGACGTGGTCGGTACCCGATGTAAGGAGGGTCAGACCGCACATTCGATCCGTATGGGTCTCACCTTTTTACATAGTGCCATCCAGTGAAGACCATACTTGAAATTAAAACCAAACATTTATTATTCGACCCTTTCAGGGTCGTCATACTTTTTATGGGGTACTGTATAAACGTTTAGACCCCTTCAGGGTCAATACAGGTTCTGTGCGTAAGGCGACCAGCGTCCTGGATATAAGGGTCATACCATTGCAGGGATGGTTTTTTATCCTTATCCCAAAGGAATACCAGGTTTATAATAAGAAAAAAAGGATTTGAGCAACTCCAAAAGAGTTGAAGTTCCAAAAACAAAACAGGTTGACGGGGAGAAAATCCGGATTCGTCCCGATCAAAACAAATGCTTCGTACGAGCCCTGCAAAATACCGAAGAAGCGGTCGGCACCCCACACAAGGAGGGTCAGACCGCACCTGAATACCAAAGACTGAAACCCGTAAATTTTCATTGCGTACTTTGCTCTTTTGCACACGTTTTGCGTGAAATCATCTAAAGCCGAAAACCTTGTACGGCCCCTGCAACTTGTACCCTGAAACTTGCATGTAACAAACCATAAACTCTAAACTCCCAAACTCCTCACTAATACAACCCATACATCCGCCTTACCTCCATTACAATATCTTCAATTTGAGCGTCATCGGTAAGGGGGTGGTAGGTTTGCTTCAGGCTGCTGCCGAAAATCCAGGCTACACTCTGCCAGAAACCCGCAGAAAAGCTCCCTTTATAATCATGGATGATCTCGTAGCAGGTATTGCCCGTTTCCCTGGCAATTAACTTCATCAATATTCTGCCCTGGTAAACAGACAGATCCGTGAGCGGTTTGGTAAATTCATTACGGAGATCCTTTTCACGGCTTTTTACATAGGCCTTTCTTTTTTCCTTATCGGGCATATTTACTAAGTGCGCTTGAATATCATTGAATACCGCCCCCGCTTTTTTGGCATAAGGATAGGTAACATATACCGCGTTGCGGAGTCTTGTCCATTCCCGCAATGCTCTTTTTTGCGCGGCGGTTAATTTAATATAAATATATACCTCAGAAAGCTCTTTGTAAGAAAGGGTATCGCCATTGTAAATAATGGCAGGTACCGTAATGGTATCATTAATACTATATGAGGTTTGAGACCGTGCTGCCGGATGAAGTACAATGCAGCAAAATACGGAAAGGATGAATATATAATATGGCTTCATGTGCCTGCCCATGAGGTACAAATTACTATATTAACGGGTTTTACATCACATTTAATACATCATAGACAGAAAACCCAATCCAACCGCTGCCGCAGCGTACATAAAAATGAGTGAGATTAAATGCTCTTTTTAAACCGGTGCCACATACTGATGAAAAAGCCTGCCGACATAATAAGAATGCCTAACCAGAGGATATTGATAAACGGGAACTGGAACGCCTTTAAGGTAATGTATTTCATTATGGCATTGGATTCCTTTACACCCAACGCAAGCGCATTCCCTGTTTTATTTACCTCCAGTACAAGGCTTTGCGACATCACCGTATCTCTTTTCGCAATAGGCGTGTTATCTTTTGAGAACAAAGCGGGCTGAGCCTTGTACGTCATACCGGCATTGCTATGCACCGTTACATCCGCCAGCCAGGCGCTGTCTACTAAGGGAAGGTCTTTATTGGTACTCTTATTGGCTTCAATTAACTGGTCTACAATAATATATCCATTTGAATAAAATACCGTATCGCCCTGCTGTACCGGGTAACTCCTGAAGGTGGCCGTGTCTTTTATACTTTCCGGATCAGGCATGGAAGTAATAAAAGTAAACACATCTTTGTGCCAGTAGTGCCTCGAATCCGGATTGGCTGATAAGGCGGTTTTCCCCTCTTCCGCTTTCATTAAAAAAGCATTAGGATATAAATTAAAGGTTTCCAGCATTTTCCCGGAGACTTCATCTTTGCGCTCATAATTAACCTTAAAATACATTTTTTCATCTGCCGGGTGAGAAGAATCGCCTACATAAGTTACCGTGTATTTACCCATAGGAGTAGGTACACCCATAATAAGCGTAACATTCTCCAACCCACTGTCATCGCGGCCTTTGGGATCTTTTAATCCCGGTATCATAATGCCCGTGCGGTTAATGGAAATCACTTCTTTTTTGGAAGAAGTAAACAGAATGCCTACCAGCATCATCCCAAATCCCAAATGCGTAATAGAACCTCCCGCCAGGCTTAACTTGCCTTTTGCCCCCGTCCATATATACATGGCATTGGCAATAACAGCGTAAGTAGCTGCAAAAATGGCCAAATGAATAGCACCCAGATAGCCGATTCCGTATTTGTTATAATCAATATTTCCCAGCACGCTGATCAGAACGGAAATGATAAGCGCAACAACGGTGGGAGCAATGATCTTTTTTATCCAGAAGGAGCGGGCTGTTTTTTTATATTTCAGGTACTGCGTAATAGCAGTGAGCAATCCTATTACAATTGCAATTAAGATCATTACCCGGTTGTACACATATTCAGGGTCTTCACCAATGGCTTTATGCGTACCAAAAATTTTATTAATAACCGGCAGGGAGGTAAAGAAAGAGATATACACTGCCGAAATTAATAACACCAATGCACCAACGAACATCCAGAATTCCCGGGAGGAAATATCTTCTTCTTTATGAATTACGGGTATCTGTTTTTTGTTCCTGAAATAAGCGGTTAAAAACATCGCTGAAAATGTGGCCATCATTATAATAAGATGCCAGAACAGGGAATTGCCTTCTCCGGTAAACGAGTGTACGGAAGTATCGCCCAGAACGCCGGTACGGGTTAAAAAAGTTGAATACATCAGTAACAAAAAGGCCAGGAACAAAAACCAGTAGGTTGATTTGGATGAATAGCCTGTAGATTTGTTAATGAGCATGGTATGCAATCCGGCTACCATTAGCAGCCAGGGTACCAGCGAAGCGTTCTCAACAGGATCCCATGCCCAGTAGCCTCCAAAAGTGAGCGATTCGTAAGCCCAGGCGGCGCCCATCATAATGCCAATGGCTAACATGGCACAACTGAATAAGGTCCATGGCAGCGCTGCTTTTATCCAGCCGGTATAATCTTTTTTCCATAGCCCCGCCAAAGCAAAAGCAAAGGGTACAATAGCGGAAGCAAATCCCAGGAACAACACAGGAGGATGAATAACCATCCAGTAGTTTTGCAGCAATACATTTAAGCCGTTTCCATCGCGCAGGTATTTTTGCAGGTATAAGGGATCCTGGAATACAGGAGCGCCGGGAAATTCATTTCTCATTAAAACAAAGGGGCTGTTACCCACTTTAAGATCAAAGAAATAAATACCCAGTATAAAAGTAGCTAAGAAGATTTGTACTAAAGAAATAACAGTCATTACCGGGGCTTCCCACTTTTTACTTTTAAGCATAATACCCAGCCCCAGGATGCAATGCCAGAAATTCCACAACATAAAACTGCCTTCCTGTCCTTCCCAGAGGCAGCTCAGCAAATATTTGGTAGGCAGGCTGCGCTTGGAGTGCTGGTGTGCGTACTTGTATTCAAAATAGTGGTTATAAATAATAGTATAGAGGCTAACAAAAATGGCAATTACCGCAATAGTTTCAATAATGAATGCCGTACGGGCCAATCTTTTCCATGTTGCATGATCACCGGGTATAGAAGTTTGTGTTGCCTTAAAATAGGCGAAAGTTGCAATAATTGACGCTACAAAAGACAATAACACACAAAAATGGCCGAATTGACCTATCAATAAATGTTCGCCCTGGTAAATCATGGTAAATTAATCCTGCATTTTATATTCTAAAGCCTTTTCCTGCTGTAACGGATCATCTTTGTACTTGGAAGGACATTTCAGTAAGATTTCTTTACACTCAAATACATCACCGTTCATTTTTCCTTTCATTACAATTCTTTCACTCACTTCTAATTCCGGGGGTTTGGTATTGTGATAGATCACTTTGGTTTGTGCGCCTAAAGAATCCACCGCGTAAAATGCAAGAAAATTGGGATCTGTAACAGGATTGTATTCTATTTCTTTTGACCGGTCTAACTTGGCGATAAGATGAATAAATTTTCCCTGCTTTTGTTTGGCAGAGGCAATCGTATCATAAGTAGTAAGGTCTTTGGATAAAGTGATCAGCATATATGCAATGGCTGCAGCTATAATGACCAG
Organism: Agriterribacter sp.; assembly: GCF_035497235.1. Taxonomy (GTDB): domain Bacteria; phylum Bacteroidota; class Bacteroidia; order Chitinophagales; family Chitinophagaceae; genus Agriterribacter. Next base: position 110,469 of record NZ_DATJEB010000022.1, on the reverse strand, counting down.
CGCGACTATATGGATTTTTTTCATAATAAAAAACGTATTATCACGCAGCGAAATTAGTCCAAAAAACAACGCGGTTGTTAATTGTTTTTTAGATAATACGCGATTTTTAACCCCTGCCGGTTATTATACTGTATTTAACTTTTCATAAACAATTGCATGTCCGCTTTCCAATTTCCACATTCTCTACATATAACCCGCGGTCTGACGCTTCTTTCACCGCGTGCCGACCGCTTTCATTTTCACATTCTCAAATTCCCACATTTTCAAATTCTCCCGTGCAACCTTATTTGTAATTATAACGTTATTAAGTTCGTTGTTGTAAAAAACTGCTATAACTTGCACCGCTTTTTGAAGTATTATTTTGTTTGATCATGGACCTTTCAAAGTTTGACCCCAATAGTTCAGGAAACCCTAATTACAATATTTTTGGTTTGCCTTTTACTGAAGAAGATGCGAGGCTTGTGGTGCTTCCTGTACCCTGGGAGGTAACGGTAAGTTATCTTGCAGGTACGGCAAGAGCGCCTGAGCGTATAAAAAAAGCCAGCTTACATGTTGATCTTTTTGATCCCGATGTGAGCGATGGCTGGAAGCAGGGGTTCTTTTTACGTGAACCCGATAAGAAGATATTGTTCAAAAATGACTATTTGCGCAAAGAATCCGAGCTTTTTATTGACTATGTTTCGCAGGGACAAAAGATTGAGGAGAACAGGTTCATGTGCAAAGCGCTTAAAGAAGTAAATGAAGGCAGTGATTTTTTAAATGCATGGGTATATGATCAAACAAAAGCCTTACTCAATAAGGGCAAACTGGTAGGTTTACTGGGTGGGGATCATAGCACGCCAATAGGGTTTTATAAAGCCATTGCGGAAAAGTATAGCGATTTCGGAATTTTGCAGATTGATGCCCATTGCGACCTCCGCAAAGCGTATTTGCAGTTTACCCACTCGCATGCTTCTATTATGTATAATGCCCTGAGCGAAATACCCCAGCTTACCCGCCTGGTGCAGGTAGGCGTTCGGGATTATAGCCAGAGTGAGTGGGATTATATTTGTAACAGCAATAACCGGGTAGTTACTTATTTTGATAAGCAAATAAAGGAACGTCAGTTTGAAGGATTGAGCTGGCAATACCTGGCAGATGAGATCATTAATCATCTTCCCCGGCAAGTATATATCAGCTTCGATATTGACGGATTGAACAGAACCTTGTGCCCGCATACCGGCACGCCTGTTCCCGGCGGTTTTGAAGCAGAACAGTTATTTTACCTGTTCCGGAAAATAATAGAAAGCGGACGTCATCTTATCGGTTTCGATTTATGTGAGGTAGGTATTAGCAGCAATGAGTGGGATGAGAATGTGGGCGCAAGGGTATTATTTAAATTGTGTAACCTGATGGTAGCAAGCAACTGATGACTATGCCCAAAAAGAAAAGCGAATTATTTCAGTATGTACTGATCCTGAAAAAAGAAAATCCGGAAAACATTAATTATATCAGCTTCCTGCTTTGTTTTATTTCCTGGGTACTTTTTTTGTATTACGCCTATGCCCATAACCGGTTTTCTTCTGTGCTGTTCTGGGCAAGCTGGCTTATCCCGGTTGCTGTTGTATGGACAATACGTGTAAAAAGAAAATTCAGTATGTCGGTAACGTATAAACATCCTTTATTTGTTACCGGTTGTGTGTGGCTATTATTTCCCGGCATGCGCTGGATGGCGCTTCTGTTCATTTTGTTTATTTTATTTGACCACCAGTCGCGTCATCCGCTGGAAATAGGCGTATCGGATGAAAGAATAGTGATCAATACTTTTTTCCGAAAAAGGTATGAATGGAATGCATTTTCAAATGTAGTGCTTAAGGACGGCCTTCTGACGCTGGATTTTAAAAATAACAAAATGCTCCAGAGAGAAGTTATCCATCAGGATGTAAATGAAAACGAATTCAATCGTTTTTGCCGGGAGCAGCTCGATTTGAGATTTGAGATTTGAGATTACATTTTCACACTTCCACGTTCTTCCTACATTTTCAAATTTTCAGCAATGAGCTATCGTCAGTTATCAGGTGAATAATTACTAACGATAGGACGAATGCTCCTTTCACCTCTTACCTTTCTCTTCTCCCCGAATTTCGGGTTTCGGATTTTTTTGTCATGGTAAGGCACGAACCATGTGTATTTTATTTGATCCTTGTTATTTGATTGCTGAGTATTGTTCACTTTTATTCAATAGCTGAAATGTAAGAATCCACGCTCTGGCATTGGTATAAAGCACCGTCCCTCTCTACTGCGTGGAGAGCGAAAGAGGGTGAGGTATCCGTTGCTTCATGGCTTCATACAAAATAATTCCTGCGGCAACAGATACATTATAAGAATCGAAGCTACCGGCAATGGGTATGGCAAAATGAGCGTCTGCCGCCTTGCTTAAAAACCGCTGTATGCCTTTTTCTTCGCTACCCATAATAATACAGCAGGGTTGCTTAAAATCCATTTCATATACTTTTTGATCGGCTTTCATTTCCGCTCCCATCACGCTTATGCCATTTAAGTGCAGGGTATCAACTGCGTGTGCCAGGCTGCTCACTCTTGATATGTGTACCATTTCCAGGGCGCCGGCCGATGATTTCATGGTTTCTTCATTCAGCGCTCCCACGCCTTTATCGGGTATAATAATACCCTGGGCGCCGCAGCATACCGCCGTGCGGGCAATAGCGCCAATATTCCTTACATCTGTTACGCCATCCAGCATCATAAACAAGGGATGCCCGCCTTTACTTACAATATGATCAATAACCTGCTGTAACTCCGTATATTGCACCACAGCGGCAATGGCTACAATTCCCTGGTGATTGGCCCTGGTAAAACTGTTCAGCTTTTCAACCGGCACCATTTGTACAGGAACATGGTTGTCTTTTGCCAGTTGACGGATATGCTGTATATTTTCGCCGTTGATATTTTTATACATGAATATCTTATCTATAGCCTTACCGCTTTCAAAGGCTTCAATGAGGGGCTGGCGGCCTATTATCAGTGATGATTTTTTCAATGTTCAGTAATTATATCAGGTTATTTTTTAAAAGATAGTTTACTTTAAAAATAGCGGCAACCGATACGGCATCAGTTATTGCGCCGCTAATAACCATATCAAACGCTTTTGTAAAAGGCAGTTTTTTGATAACTAATTGTTCCGATTCTTCCGGCGCCGCTTCATGAAATGATAACCCGCGTGCAAGATACACAACGCAGGTTTCATTTGTTACGGAATTAGACAAATGCATATCCAGCACCTTATCCCATTTTCTTGCTTTTATACCTGCTTCTTCAAGCAATTCGCGTTGTGCCGAAATTAAAGGATCGGTATGCAAATCTCCGCCGCCCTCCGGTATTTCCCAGCTATACGCATTAATAGGGAAGCGATATTGACCAATAAGCCAGGTATTGCCTTCTTCATCAAGCGCTACAATACCAATAGCTATGTTTTTAAAATGCACCTTGCCATAAATACCCTTGCCTCCACCCGGGTTGATCACATTATACTCTGTTACCTGTATCCATTGATTATCATAGATAGGCCGCTGATCAATAATTTGCCACGGGTTGTGCTGATCGTTCATTGTTCAATATGCTATTTACATTTTTACAATAATCGGCTTTTAAGTTTAATTTTCCATTATGCTTATGGTTTTATTTCGCGACCATTAAAACAGAAACCTGTTGGTTGGTTAAATATATGCTGTGCTATAATCTTTGGGTAACGGGCTGCGCCACTCCGGTTGATCTGCATGGGCGATGCTCCGTTCAACAAAATATCGCTAATCATCTTAAGTCGCGCCGGGATCATAAAAAAACCATTATGGGGCCATGAGACACGATGCTGATTTTTTTTATTTAAAATAAATGCATACGTTTTATACTATTTTAATCTGTACAGGCGTTGAGTTGATCCATTGAAAATTCGCTGCTGCAAATCTAAAGATTCAAACTGACCGTTAGATGATTATCAGCAGATAGGTATCAAAGTGAAAAAAAGGGGATTCTATTGGATCAAATTCTCATCAATAAATACAATTAATTATGAAACAGTTCACATTTTTGATGCCAGTTCTGGCAGCAGCACTGCTTATGTTAAGTTGTACAAAAGAAGGCCCTGAAGGACCGCAGGGTACTACCGGGACACCTGGACCTGCCGGACCGCAAGGACCACAGGGTACCACCGGGGCACCGGGGCCTGCCGGTACAGCAAATGTTATTTACAGCAATTGGTTATCATTTCAACAATTGCAACGGGATACCATTGTTGACGCTACGAACTTCAAGGTCAATCATTTGCCCGCACCGGATTTAACACAAAACATCATTGATCGGGGAGTGATACTGGTGTATTGGCGATATCTAACTACCGTCTTCCAATTGCCTTATACTTCTGATGCAGGGACAGGAACAGGGCCCGACAAAACCAGTACCATTAGCTATATTCCGAATCCGAACGTGATTTACATTACACGCTACACGCACGACAATACGGCATCTATAGGATTTGGCAGTATTCAATTCCGGTATGTGTTGATCCCCGGCGGTACGGCTGCCGGCCGGAATGCCGGGGAAACAGAGAAAAGGGTCATCCTAAACGACAAAATATATACCGAATCACAATTGAAGGCGCTGTCATTCAGGGAAATAAGCGTTTTGCTGCAGATGCCGGAATAGCCGGAATCTGCTGTTGAGCAAGTTACAGCCAGTCTTTAGTCGCGCCGGAATTCATAAAAATCATTGTAAAGAACCATGACTCCGGCGCGACAAATACTGTAATTAAAAATGCTGCAGATCCAAAGATAAAATCGGTGAATCTGCAGCAAAAAAAAATGCATCATTTATAACCCAAATACCTTTTTTACCTCTTTCACTTTGTCTAATTTTTCCCAGGTAAACAATTCTACCTTTACTGTTTTTACCCTGCCATCCGGCGAAGTGAAAGTTTTAGTAACGGTCTCCGGTTTGCGTCCCATATGCCCGTAAGCCGCGGTTTCACTGTAAATCGGGTTGCGCAGCTTTAAACGCTTTTCAATAAAATAGGGGCGCATATCAAATATCTTTTCCACTATTTTACCTATCTCTCCGTCTGTTAAAGCAACTTTAGCAGTACCAAAGGTTTTTACATTAATGCTGGTAGGTTTGGCTACGCCTATAGCGTATGATACCTGTACCAGCACCTCATCTGCCACACCGGCCGCAACCAGGTTCTTGGCAATATGACGGGTAGCATAAGCTGCCGACCGGTCTACCTTTGAAGGGTCTTTACCACTAAACGCGCCACCACCATGCGCTCCTTTTCCGCCATAGGTATCCACAATAATTTTTCGGCCGGTTAAACCGGTATCGCCGTGCGGTCCGCCTATTACAAATTTGCCTGTAGGATTAATGTGATATTTAATATTGCTGCTAAAAAGCCTGGCGTATTTTTTATACTTCTTTTTTACGCGGGGAATAAGAATACCGATAATATCCTTTTTGATTTGCTCCAGCATTTTAGCTTCCGTACCAAAATCATCATGCTGGGTAGAAATAACAATGGCTTCTATACGAACGGGCTTATTATTATCATCGTATTCTAATGTTACCTGGCTTTTAGCATCGGGGCGCAGGTATTTGATCTGTTTGTTTTCTCTTCTCAGGTTGGCCAACTCAATGAGCAATTTGTGCGCCAGGTCAAGTGCCAGGGGCATATAGTCTTCTGTTTCGTTGGTAGCGTAGCCAAACATCATTCCCTGGTCGCCGGCGCCCTGTTCTTCCTTCTTCTTTCTGTCTACGCCCTGGTTAATATCGGCCGATTGCTCATGTATGGCTGATAGCACTCCGCAGGAATGCGCTTCAAACATATATTCACTTTTGGTATAACCGATTTTACGGATCACACTGCGGGCAATTTCCTGCACATCCAGATAGGCTTTGGATTTTACCTCGCCGGCCAGCACTACCTGTCCGGTTGTTACCAGCGTTTCACAGGCTACTTTACTATTGGGATCAAATGCCAGGAAATGGTCAATTAAAGCGTCAGATATCTGATCGGCTACTTTGTCGGGATGTCCTTCGGATACACTTTCAGAAGTAAATAAATACGGCATTTTAAAGGATGTTTAAAATTTTTATATACCCGAAAATATAAAGGTATATATTTTCGGGTGGCGCAAAGATAAGAAGCCGGTAATTAAATTTTTGAATAAATTATACGCAATCGCATGGGTTGGGAAAGGTTACTTCCACCCCCCACAATGGTTCTGCCTTTAGCTATTTTCGGATTAATGCGAAACCCCAGCCGGTTGGGGGTAATAACAGAACCTGCCTCTTTCGGATAGGTATAATAGTCGAGCGTGGTTTGAGGCGCGAATAACCTTAAAGCGTAATTTTTACTTTGTTTGGTGATTTTATTTTGCACATAACGGGTAAGATTAAAGAAGTATTTATCATCCTTTACATATCCTCCAAACGTACGGTAGTCGTAGGCATAACTGCTAAATGAATAATTAAAATCATCTGGTATAGTAAGGTACTTGTTGCCGGCACTGTCAATAAGATCTATAAAAAGTAAATCAGGCGTGGTATATATTTCATTGCCGGGTAAGGAAACGGGTTCAAACGCCAGCTCGGCCCGGTGAATAATACTGTTTTGCAGAGTATCCAGCCCGGGAATATGCAGTATGGCATAGGAGCCGGGGGATGATTGCAGGTATATTTTTTCCGCATCCGGAATAGCGGTAGTATAATCAAGTACAGCATATCCGTGTAATGGTGTACGCTTAATAATATTAGCGGAGTAGGCATAAGCTGTTCCCGTTCGATACAAAGAAAAATCGGCAGACACCGTGTCAATGCCGCCATTCTTTTTTACCCGGAAATAACAGGTTAGCTTAGTATTCTCATTGTATAAGCTATAGTAGGTTAATGCAGCTTTTTGCGGAGAGCCCGCAGCCGTTTTTATAACCAGCCCGTTAAATACTTTTTGAAAAGCCGAATCCCTGTTGGAAGAAACATATACCGTATTGGTATCATAAGCTGCAAACCGCGTTCCCAATGCAGGGTCTAAAGAAATACGCAGTACATTGCTTACCACCTGGGTATCGCTTTTAATAATAATTGTTTTGGGATCGTCTATTGTATGTAAACTTACCGTGGCACTACCCAGCTCATTCAATGTAGTAGTAAAGCCCGGGTGATTAACAAGGTAACCGGTACTGTCTTTAAATGCGGGGTCACTGATCTCAAATACGCTGAATTGCTGCATGGAGTTGCTATCACCGTAAACGCCTGTATAAGCAAGACTCAGTATAACAGAGTCCATACCTACAATGCTGTCTGCATTTACAAAGGGATACCTGCTGTCTGAAGCAGGAGCAATCCCCATATAAATCTCCGATTCGGTTTTCCCAAACTCAGGGTCATCTTCAATAGTACCCAATGCATGGTCGTCTGCATAATTAATAACCGAAGAGTCGTTCATCAAAAAGTTATCCGCATATACGCGCAGGGCGGTTTCAAAAGTATGTACATTATCTACCACAGGTAAAAGATCGGTACCTATATCTGTTGGGGTAATTTTGGTGCAATGCGTATTCAGTACAATAGCCAATGTTCCAAGTCCGATGGAGAACAGCAGAAATTTAAACTTCACCTGATGTATTTTTAGTAGAGGGGATTTTTGATAAGGCATCTAAGCATTAAAAATCAAAGACAACGCACCACAGGCTTATACCCATCGCTTTCGCCTTTATATCTTCACACATATAGCTTTTACGCAAGGTCGTTATACAATTGTAAATAGTCTGTTAAATCTGAATCGGCTTTAAAAGGAAGGATCTTCTTACCTTTTACTTTTGAAAATTCATCAGAGAGCTTCTTTTCTACCTTTGCCGCTCCAAAAGTAATAGCATCGGCATAAGCGGCGCCTCCTCTGAACATAGCCGTATTGTTATTTTCTTTAAACGGCTCCAGGTCTTTATCTTTTATAGAAGCGTGTATGGAGATTTTTTTTACGAAATCGGCACCTATTTTTTCTTTGAAGGTATTTTGCCCGATGGTATATACAACCTTACTGTTGCTGAATACCGGTTCTTTTTTATAGGCGGTTTTCAGGTACAGGGGAATCAGGCCTGTCATCCAGCCACTGCAATGAATGATATCCGGAGGCCAGCCGAATTTTTTTACCGTTTCAAGAGCGCCTTTGCAATAAAAAATGGTACGCAGCCAGTTATCATCATACCAGTTTTCATTTTCATCAGTAAAAACAAATTTTCGTTTAAAAAGGTCTTCATTTTCAAGGAAATAAATCTGTAACCGGGCATTGGGCAGGGATGCCACTTTTATTTGCAGCGGAAAATCTTCATTGTCTACCGACACGTTTATACCGGATAACCGTACCACTTCATGCAACCGGTGCCTTCTTTCATTAATTGTTCCAAAACGGGGCATTATACAACGAACTTCAAATCCAGTATCATTCGACTTTATTGCCAGGTGATTTACTATCTCAGAGAACTCTGTCAGTTCAAGGTAAGGAGACATTTCATTAGCAATAAATAGAATTCGTTTCTTTGTAGACATCTTCCGTTTTTATGTTAAGTTAGTATTAAGGAAATGTGCAAGAGTGCGCAAAGGTAGGTTTTTTTTGCCGAAACTGAGGTGGAAAGGCTTGCAATTACTACTTTTAGTGCCATTATGCTCATTATTAAACAACCTGCAGACCTCAGCGCGTACCTGCAAAAAGAAAGACGATCGGGCAAAAAATGCGGCTTTATACCTACCATGGGCGCCCTGCACCAGGGACATCTTTCCCTTGTGAACAGGGCAAAAGAAGAGAACGAACTGGTGGTGTGCAGCATTTTTGTAAATCCCACGCAATTCAATGATCCGAAAGATTTCGAGCTGTATCCGAAAACCCTGGAAAACGATATTTACCTGTTGGAAAAGGCGGCATGCGATGTGCTTTTTTTACCCGCTACAGTACAAATATATCCTCCCGGCAAAGTACATGATGAATGGTACGACCTGGGTGAGCTGGAATCTGTTCTTGAAGGGAAATACCGGCCCGGCCATTTCCAGGGCGTATGCCAGGTGGTGCAGCGCTTAATACATATTGTTGAGCCTGAGCAGCTTTACATAGGACAGAAAGATTACCAGCAATGCATGGTTATCAAAAAGCTGTTGTCCCTTATACATGTACAAACCAATGTTGTTATTTGCTCCACGCTGCGCGAACCCAACGGGTTAGCCATGAGCAGCCGCAACATGCGGCTTAGCCCTGAGGAGAAGGGAAAGGCTGCAGGAATATTTGAAGCATTATCCTATATCAGTCAAAACATACAACCCGGCACCCTGGAACACATCCTGGCACAGGCCGGAAACATACTTTCCCGGTATGGATTGCGGGCAGACTACGTGGAAATAGCCACAGCCGCAGACCTCCGGCTTATTGATAACTGGAACGGGCAAACTGAAATTGTGGCCCTGATTGCTGCTTACATGGGGAAAGTAAGGTTGATTGATAATATGATATTACCGCTTAATTTTGCAGGCTATGGAAATTGAAATACTGAAATCGAAAGTACACAGGGCGGTTATTACGGAGGCCAATTTAAATTATATTGGAAGCCTTACATTGGATGAAGACCTCATGGATGCCGCGAACCTGATAGAAAATGAAAAAGTGCAGATCGTTAATGTAAATAATGGCGCCCGCATTGAAACCTATTTAATTAAAGGTAAACGAGGGTCGGGCGTTTGCTGCCTCAACGGACCCGCCGCCAGGCAGGGTGCGGTAGGCGATACCGTTATTGTTATAGCTTACGCCACTATGGACTTTGAAGAAGCCAAACGGTTTAAGCCGGGTATAGTATTCCCCAAAGAAGGAAACCTGCTTCCTTAATGGGATGGTAAAGGGGAAGCATCTATTTTTACCCGTTATTTAAGTAGAACATGAGAAAAAAAACAGCCAATGCCCTCCAGTATACTTTGTTTTTAGGTTTGGGTGTTTTTCTGTTGTGGTTAAGCGCCCATCATCTTTCCCCGGAAAACAGGCAGCATTTAATGGCAGCGCTTTATAATGCCAATTACTGGCTGGTGGTACCGGCAATGCTGTTATTAATGATCAGCCACTACAGCAGGGCGTTGCGCTGGAGAATTTTGATACGGCCGCTGGGTTACCGCCCGTCTGTTATCCACACTTTTTTTGCTACTATACTGGGCTATTTCTTTAACCTCCTGGTTCCCCGCCTGGGGGAAGTAATGAAATGCACCATTTTGGCCAAACACGAAAAAATTCCGGCCGATAAGCTGATCGGTACCATGGTAACAGAACGGGTATGCGATTTCTTATGCCTTCTTATTATTATTGTCATTACCATTTTTATCCAGTTTGATATTATTCACCAATATGCATCCGCTCAGTTCCATAGTTTATTGTATGACGCACAGGGGCAGTTTAAGATGTATAAGATGGCTATTATAATAGGATTTTTGGCTGCCATCATTGCATTGCTGTTCTGGCTGGCAAGCATCTTTGCCACCTCAAGATTCATCCAAACCATAAAAAAATTACTGAAAGGCGTATGGGTGGGCATTGCCAGCATTAAGCATATGGAGAACAAAGGGCTTTTTTTGTTCCACACTTTTTTTATATGGACAATGTACCTGCTAAGCATACGCATAGGATTGTATACAATGGAAGCTGTAAGCCACCTGGGATTTAAAGCATGTTTTGCTATATTAAGCTTTGGAAGCATTGCCATGCTTGCCACGCAGGGCGGTATAGGCGCTTACCAGTATACTATCCAAAAATTATTGCCACTATACGGGGTAGCCGAAGGGCCGGCGCTTGGATTTGGCTGGATATTGTGGATCGCCCAAACAGGAATCATTATTTTTGCAGGAATAGTTTGTTTACTTTTATTACCCATCATAAACCGGGGCAAATATGAAATACCCAGCGTTGATCAATAATAAAATCCTGTCATTTGACGGTATGCGGCACCAGGTAAAGCGCTGGCGGCTTTTAGATAAAAACATTGCTTTTACCAATGGCTGTTTCGATATTTTGCATGAAGGACATCTTGAAATATTATCCCAATCCGCGGCTTTGGGCGATATACTGGTTGTGGGCGTTAATACCGACAGTTCCGTAAAAAGGCTAAAAGGAGAAAACCGGCCGGTAAATAAGGAATTGTTCAGGGCAAAAATGCTTGCCGCATTAACCATTGTAGATGCTGTGGTATTATTTGATGAACCCACTCCGCTTGAACTTATCCGCATGATAGCCCCCGATACGCTTATTAAAGGAGGCGACTACGCTATTGACCAGGTAGTGGGAGCGGAAGATGTAATTAAAAACGGGGGAGAAGTAAAAATAGTGCCGCTTGTAAAAGGCTATTCCACTACTGCACTTATACAAAAGATTCAGGAACTGTAAAAAAATACCAACACTTAATAGCTGCCTCCTGCTCCGTTTACTTATTTTTACCAGATAAGTTAGGCGCTATGATAAAAGTGAAAGGCAAAACTATTGCACGCGATATCAGTTGGCTGGCATTTAATGCAAGGGTATTACAGGAAGCCGCCGATCCCGCCGTTCCCATTAAAGAACGCATAAAATTTTTAGGTATATTTTCAAATAACCTGGATGAGTTTTTCAGGATAAGGGTAGCCGCGTTAAAAAGAATGCTGGAACTGGGAAAAAAGGCCGGCATGCATCTTGAGCAGGATCCGCAGAAAATATTAAACCAGATACATCTTATTGTACTGGAACAAAGAAGTGAATTTGACAGGATATGGAAAACCATTTTCAATGAGCTCAAAAAACAGCATGTTTTCTTAGTTACTGAAAAACAGTTGAACAGGGAACAACAAAAGTTCGTTCGTACTTTTTATGATGAAGAAGTGGCATCCTCCATCATTCCGCTGATGATTGAAAACATCGAAAGTTTTCCGTCTCTGCGTGAAAAAGGCATCTTTCTCGCGGTAGTCTTGTCAAAGAAAAATTCCGCCTACAAAAAAAAATACGCCTTAATAGAAGTGCCAACAAAGGTCATTCCCCGTTTTGTTCGCCTCCCGTCCAACCCGGGAACGCATTACCTCATCCTGCTTGAAGATGTAATCCGGTTTTCTATTCCCCATATTTTTTCTTTCCTGGAGTATGATCAGTACTCGGCTCATATTATAAAAGTAACCCGCGATGCGGAATTTGACCTGGATACCGACATGAGCATTTCCTATACCCAAAAAATAAGAAAAGGTTTAAAAACGCGTAAAAAGGGAAAACCTGTTCGTTTTTTATATGATAAGGATATTGACGCAGGATTGCTTGAGTACCTTATCCGCAGGTTAAATCTTAAAAATAAAGATGCAATCATCCCCGGCGGAAGGATACATAATTTCAGGCATTTCATGGATTTCCCGGAATCTGTTTTTGCACAAAAGAGCCCTGGCAAAAAAGCGATCATCCACCCCGCATTTAAAAATGTAAACCGGGTTACAGACGTTGTGCTGAAACAGGATATAATGCTGCACTTTCCTTATCATTCATTTAACGCGGTAATTGACCTGTTAAGAGAAGCGGCGATGGATCCCCATGTGCTTGAAATAAAAATTACCGCTTACCGGCTGGCTCCTAACTCCAAAATTATTAATGCGCTGATCAATGCCCGGAGAAATGGTAAAAAAGTAACCGTGATGCTTGAACTGCGTGCCCGCTTTGACGAGGAAGCCAATTTGGAATGGAAGGAACGTTTGGAAGATGAAGGCGTGCTGGTATTGCTGGGCGTACCCAATATGAAAATACATGCCAAACTGTGCGTGATCAAAAGAAAACAGGAAAATAAAATTATTCAATATGGTTTCGTTAGCACCGGCAACCTCAACGAAAAAACGGCTACTTTGTATGGCGATCATTGCCTGCTTACTTCCAACCGCAATATTATGGCTGATACTAACCGTATTTTCAGTTACCTGCTACAGCCTAAAACCGGGGCGCATTTTATTAAAGCCTGCAAAACATTGCTGGTAAGCCCTTTATTTATGCGAAAGCAGCTTACGGTACTTATTAATCATGAAATTAAAAGCGCAAAAAATGGCAAACCGGCCGGCATACTGCTAAAACTAAATTCGCTTTCAGATGAAGCCCTGATCAATAAACTGTATGAAGCGGCCTTTGCCGGTGTGGAAGTGCGCATGATCATAAGAGGGATCTGCTGTATGTTTACCCAAAATAAAAAATTCAAAACCCCGGTACAGGCTATAAGTATTGTAGATGAGTACCTGGAACATGCAAGGGTAATAATATTCCATAACGATGGTAAGGAAAAAGTGATGATCTCATCGGCCGACCTGATGGTAAGAAATCTCGATCACCGGGTGGAAGCCGCAGTATATATTAAAGACCCTGCTATTTGCAAAGAACTGAAAGATATACTGCTCATACAGTTGCAGGATAATGTAAAAGCCCGCTGGTTAGATAATGAATTAAGTAACGCCTATGTGCGAACCAAAGGGAAAAAAATAAGATCCCAGAAAGAAACATATCATTATCTTTTTCAGAAAGCCTCTCAATTATTTAATAATATTGAGGTTTAAATCATTTAATACCATTGTATATTGAGATTAGCAGCTATTGATATTGGAAGTAATGCTGCCCGGCTGCTGATCAGCGAAGTAAAGATCAGCGCTGAAGGCGAGCCGGTTTTTAATAAGCTTAACCTTATAAGGGTTCCGCTAAGGCTGGGCTTTGATGTTTTTGAAAACAGTGAAATATCTGAAGAAAAAACGGCCATGGTTATGCAAACCATGAAAGCCTATAAGCATTTAATGAATGCTTATGGCATTACCTATATAAAGGCCTGCGCCACATCGGCCATGCGCGATGCCCGGAATGCGCCGGATATTATCAGGAAAATAAAGATGGAAACGGGCATTACTATTGAGGTGATCAGCGGCGATGCCGAGGCCAGCTATATTTATGAGAACCACATCGCCGAAAAAATGTCGAAAGATGATGCTTATCTTTATATTGATGTAGGCGGGGGAAGCACAGAACTTACTTTTTTCAGCAATGAAAAGCTGGTATTTAAGGAATCATTCAATATTGGTACTATTCGCTTACTGAAAAATATGGTAACGGAATTGCACTGGAACAATATGAAAGATTTCGTAAAAGCCAAAATCAGGAATTACCGCTCTGTTATTGCTATTGGCTCAGGCGGAAATATTAATAAGGTATTCTCCTTATCCAAAAAAAAGGAGGGCAAGCCCTTACCCTTTGAACTACTAAAGGATTATTATAAAGAATTAAGTGGTTTTACGCTGGAAGACCGGATGCGTGTGTATAAGTTAAGAGAAGACAGGGCAGATGTAATTGTTCCCGCCTTATTAATATATATAAATATTATGCGATGGACAGACGCGAAAGAGATTTATGTACCCAGGATCGGGCTGGCAGACGGACTGATTCAACACTTATATAAGGAAGTAATAACGTTTTAACAGGCTATATATTTATGAGTATCAACAAGGATATTAAGAGAATTACTACCCATACATTGCAGAAAATGAAAAGCAACGGCGAAAAAATAGCCATGCTTACGGCTTACGATTATTCCTTTGCCAAAACGTTTGATGCCGCAGGTATAGATATTTTACTGGTGGGCGACTCTGCCAGCAATGTAATGGCAGGACACGAAACTACGCTTCCGGTAACCCTGGATCAAATGATCTATCATGCTTCTTCGGTTGTAAGAGGTGCTAAGCGTTGCCTGGTTGTGGTAGACTTGCCGTTTGGCGCTTACCAGGGCAATTCAAAGGAAGCCCTGAACTCTACTATCCGTATTATGAAGGAAACCGGAGCCCATGCGGTAAAATTAGAAGGCGGGGAAGAAGTGATAGAATCTGTTAAAAGGATCATATCCGCAGGCGTTCCGGTTATGGGCCACTTAGGGTTAACGCCACAGTCTATTTATAAGTTTGGCACGTATACCGTAAGGGCTAAAGAGGAGGCGGAAGCCGAAAAGCTCCAGCGGGACGCCAGGCTTCTGGAAGAAACCGGGTGCTTTTCCATAGTGCTGGAAAAAATTCCGGCTTTGCTTGCCGGGCAGGTAAGCGAAAGTCTCCATATTCCTACCATTGGTATAGGAGCGGGCAATAACTGCGATGGTCAGGTACTTGTAATGCATGATATGTTGGGTATTACAACTGAATTTAAGCCTCGTTTTTTACGGCAATATCTTAATCTGAATGATACCATAACCCATGCCGTTCAACAATATATTAATGACGTCAGGGGTGGGGAATTTCCAAATGAAAATGAACAATACTAAAAATCCATACTGGTAATAAATATTTAGATAAACTTCATATAATTTTATAAATCAATAATATACGAATTAAATAGAAGGCTATTTACTTAGCATCGGCATCTAAAATATCATAAAGTTTCAATTCCGGCGTGGCCTCCTTAAGCTTCATATATAAGCTCAGGCAGTTGGTTGTCACCGCTATTCTGGTATTTGTTTTTACCGCGTCAAAATGAACCAGCTTCATTTGCTTTCTTTCCCTGTTTATTATCCGTTCAGCCATTTTGTACTCATTTCCAATGTTACCCTTATTCGTTTTTTCGGCAAAGACCGCTACATTGGAAATTTGCATATTATTATTGCGCAATTCCATGATTTCGCATACGCAAACGGTACCTGCAGCTTTATTTCTTAAGTTCTTCAGGAACGCTTCTACCTTTGCGGTATTGCCGTTAAATACCTGAACAGACGCTTTTATAAAAACGCTGAGGTTGAATTGCCCGGGCCGAACGGTTCCGTCATTTGCTTTAGCCGGCAATGTGGCTACTGCCATCATAATGCACAGACAGTAAAACCGGGTACAAAATAATTTTGCCATTTTGTTTGATTTAATCAAGTTAACAATACACGGTTTCACACAAGTTGGAACCCGATTAAAATCGAATGGCTTTTCAAGTGATAGGGGAGTAGAAGGGCGTTCAGAAAATAAAAAAACCTGTACTTTACAGGTCTCTCATTGCGGATACTAATAAAACATAACAGTATGCAAAGAAGCTAAATTATTTCGGAACCTCATAACAATACGGCGATAAATCAATAACTATACCCGATTAAATAGCATATATCAAAGCAAAGTTAAAATACATTTTGCCGCACACCTGCGGGGATTAGTGAACGCAAAGTGTTGCACCCAAACTGTATATTGCAGTAAAATAAAATGCCATGAGTAATTTTATTGAAAAGCTACGGATCAGGTCCGTAAACCAGGGCGTGTCTACAGGTCAATATCATATTGGTTCTTCAGGCGCCATTCACCCTTCCTATTCACCGGTTGACGGAGCACTGATTGCCAGCGTATATATGTCGGATGATGACGGGTTCGAAACCGTAGTAAGAAAAGCTGGCGAAGCATTTTTGGAATGGAGAAATTGGCCCGCCCCTAAAAGAGGAGAAGTGGTAAGACAAATAGGCAATAAGCTGCGGGAATATAAAGCGCCGCTTGGCAAGCTGGTTTCTTACGAAACCGGCAAGAGCCTGCAGGAGGGCATGGGTGAGGTGCAGGAAATGATAGACATCTGCGACTTCGCAACAGGACTTTCCCGCCAGTTATACGGGTTAACCATGCAAAGCGAGCGCCCGGGCCACCGGATGTACGAGCAGTGGCATCCTATAGGTATTACAGGTATTATATCGGCATTTAATTTTCCGGTGGCGGTATGGAGCTGGAACGCTATGCTTTCCCTCGTATGTGGTAATACCTGCATTTGGAAGCCTTCTGAAAAAACACCTTTATGCGCAATTGCCTGCCAGAATTTAATTTCAGATGTACTTAGACAAAATAATGTGCCTGAAGGAGTTATCTGTTTACTGATAGGAGATAAATATATTGGAGGAAAGATGGCTGCCGATACCAGGATTCCTCTTATTTCGGCAACAGGCTCTACCCGTATGGGCAAGGCCGTAGCCACTGCAGTAGCCTCCCGGCTGGGAAAAAGCTTGCTGGAACTGGGTGGCAATAATGCTATTATTATATCAAAAGATACAGATATGGATATAGCGGTAATAGCAAGTGTGTTTGGCGCCGTGGGTACGGCGGGGCAACGTTGTACCAGTACCAGGCGGCTTATTGTTCATGAAGCTGTTTACGAAACTTTTAAAAAGAAGCTGGTTAGCGCATACCGTCAATTAAAAATAGGCGATCCATTGAATGAAGAAAACCATGTTGGACCGCTTATTGATACCGATGCCGTAAAGAACTATATAAATGCCATAAAAACCTGCAAACAACAGGGCGGTAATTTTATAGTGGAAGGCGCGGTATTAGAAGGCGTGGCATATAGCAGTGGTTGCTACGTGCAACCTTGTATAGCCGAGGTTTTACCGCATTACGCTATTGTTCACCAGGAAACCTTTGCCCCTATTCTTTATATTATGAAATATAAAACAATGGAAGAAGCCATCACTATACAAAACAGTGTTCCCCAGGGGTTATCCTCCGCTGTTATGACCCTTAATTTAAGAGAAGCCGAATTGTTTTTATCTGCCGCAGGCAGCGATTGCGGTATTGCCAATGTAAATATAGGAACCAGCGGTGCTGAAATTGGCGGCGCTTTTGGAGGTGAAAAAGAAACAGGAGGAGGCAGGGAAAGCGGCAGCGATGCATGGAAAAATTATATGCGCAGGCAAACCAATACCATTAACTGGTCAGCCAGGCTCCCTTTGGCACAGGGAATCGTATTTAATATTTAAGCCTTTTGTTAAAGATATTCTAAATGAGCTACTTATCCACATGTTTCCCGTGAAACGTGCATATCTTTTTTTTGAAAACACTGCTTTCTTTTGTATTGATAACAACAACCTGCAATTAGATCTTTCTTCGGTTCGTTATCCATTAATATGCCACGAATGCACGAATATTTAATGCATTTTATTTGTGCATTCGTGGCTGGTCTAAGTTGTATTTTTAAATCAGCCGCTTGAGGGCCGCTGGAATTCGTGGCATATAATCCCAATATCGGGTAGTTATTGACAATTTGTAATGCACCCGTAATGCCAGCCTGCATCATCTTTCCGAAAAATGGAACCGACTGAATCCCAATAATATTATAGCATTTTACACGTTATAATCTCCATACATCCAATTCATCCTTTGAAAATAACCTGTTAGTATGAAAAAAACATATTTACTGTTAGCCCTCAACCTTGTGCTTTTTAATGTAATGTACGCCCAGATAAAATGGGGTATAGGTGCAGGCCCGCATAATACTACGGTTATTGAAAAAAACAGGGTGCAGGGCTGGGATCAGCAATACAAAGGAAATTTTACTCCGCTCGGTGGCTTTCATGCAGGAATATTTTCAGAAATCAATATCAGTAAAAACACAAACTGGGCGCTTCAGCCTGCTTTACTTTATACCAATAAAGGACGGAAATTTTCAAAATCTTACGATTCCACAAAATCCTTTATCAACGATACTTCCGCTATTAATGCTTCCTGGAAGATCAATTACCTTGAACTGCCGGTAAACCTTATATATCGTATACCACTTACCGAAAAAGTGAGATTTATACTCGGTGGCGGCCCCTATGTTTCTTTACAGCTCAACAGCAAAACCACGTATGAAATTCTGAATGCTTCCGGTGAACGCGAAGCCTTTAATGATAAAATGGCTACAGGTGATGCGGTTAATACATACCAAAAGCTGCATTGGGGAATAAACGCGCTTGCCGGACTCGATTTTAATGACCGTCTTTTGTTTACGGCCAATTACAGCAGAAGTATGTCTGATTTTTATACCGCAGGTTACGGGGGTTCATTTAAACATCAGCTATGGGGTGGCACAGTTGTAATATGGCTTACCGCTTCCAAAACAACTAAAATCAAAGCAAGCCAGAAAGATAGCGATGGAGATGGCGTTCCGGATAAATCAGATAAATGCCCGGCCGAAATGGGTACGGCAGCAACAAGCGGCTGTCCGGATACAGATGGTGACGGCATACCAGATAATGAAGATAAATGCCCAGGTGTAGCCGGTATCAGCGGTTTGCTGGGTTGCCCGGCTCCTGACAGGGATAAAGATGGGGTGGCAGATGATAAGGATAAATGTCCTGATGTGGCAGGTACTGCCAAATACAATGGTTGCCCGGTGCCGGACAGCGATGGAGACGGCATTGCAGACGACAAGGATAACTGTTTGGATATTGCAGGTACTGCAAAATATAACGGTTGTCCCGCGCCTGATACCGATGGAGACGGTATTGATGATGACAACGATAAATGTCCGCTGAAAGCAGGAGCCAAAGCGAACAACGGATGCCCGGATATTGCAAAAGATATGATTGATGATATCAATAAAGCGGCACGTAGTATTTTGTTTGATGTAAGCAGTGATAATATCAAAGCGTCTTCATACAGCGCGCTGGACAAGCTGGCGGAAATTCTGCAAAGTGACGCTGAAATGAAATTAGATATTGAAGGACATACAGATAATACCGGGTCTGTTCGGCTTAACCAGGTGCTTTCCGGACGCAGGGCGCTTGCCATTAAAAATTACTTAGTTAAAAAAGGCATTGCCACCGAACGTTTAACCGCATTGGGTTTTGGCTCTGAACATCCTATAGCCAGTAACAGTACCGAAGAAGGCAGGTCTAAGAACAGGCGCGTAGCATTTAAAGTTAAATACTAATACTAACTAACGGTAACGGATAAATGTAAATAACCGGCAGGCATCTTTTCAAACAGGAAAGATGCCTGCTTTTTTAAAGTGTATGCTATTTAACATGGGTCAATATCTGCTTCCGGCAATTGCATTTGCCAGTTACATGTAATAGTTTTGTCTTATCCAGTCACTCCTGTGATTTCTACCAGGCTTTGTGCTATAATAATATAATGTATTAGCCGGGCCATTTTAAAAGCGATTCGTGTTATAGTTACTTTCGATGAGCCGTGCAATATCTCCGATGAATAACTAAGTGTTTTTACAATTCAACTAAGTGTTTTTTCGTTATATACCTGAAATCCTATCCGCCCTTTATAAACTAAAAAATGAATTTTATGAGAAAGATAGATGTTGTACTTCTGTCTGCGCTGATTCTCTACGACTACAGTGCTCAATCCCTGGTAGATAGTGATATAATTAACCTGGGAAGCTCCTTTATAATGGAAAACGATAGTTTCCGGGACACTAAATTAGCAGATCGTTCTTTTTTGCCTGATCATTATGACGGCGCTTTTGGTGAAACCGATGCGGAACAGGTAAACCAGTTTGATGTACCGCCA
The DNA here is from genome assembly GCF_035497235.1 of Agriterribacter sp. Taxonomy (GTDB): domain Bacteria; phylum Bacteroidota; class Bacteroidia; order Chitinophagales; family Chitinophagaceae; genus Agriterribacter. The sequence goes on along the minus strand of NZ_DATJEB010000022.1, from coordinate 90,153 downwards.
ACTCCGGTAACCAATATTCCATACCACGTTTTAGCAAAAATTAATCCGGCAACTGCAGCTATGCAGCCGGAAAATGATAACAGTAGTATGGTTATTCATATCAGTACGCCTGATCCTTTTATGGAAGAAGCTCAAATGTTTTCTGAAAGTATGGAATTAGCCGCTGAAGAAACAACAACGGCTTTATCTGCAGCAACCGTGTCCGCTTCATTCAATTCATTAAGCAGCCTGGAAAACATTGAGGTAAAGGATGAGGTTAACGGAGGTAATATACAGTTTGCCGATACAGACGCTGATGGTATGTTTAATTTTGAAGATAAATGCCCTGCTGTTGCCGGTGTGGCAAGATTTGAAGGTTGTCCTGTTCCGGACAGTGATTCGGATGGCATAAATGATGAAGATGATCGTTGTCCTTTTGAGGCAGGCAGCGTTGCAGCAAGCGGGTGTTCGGCAGAAGATGGTATTCACCCTATTTATACTACAAATGATGTAAGCAGTGATCAGCCGGATGCATCAACTTTTTTAACGGCAGTAACATTTGAAAAGAATAGTGATGTTTTATCAAACAGTGATTTTAACGTTGTGCTGCAGTTGGCAGATAAAATACTCAGTAACGCCGGTGCAAAAGTTGATATATTCAAATCGGCTGATATTAATTCCGCCGCACAGGCAAATACGGTTGTGCGTTATTTAAATGATCTGGGCGTTAAAAATGTACAAATAAATATTTCAGCAAAAAACACCGGGGCCAATGCATTCACCGGTGGAGTGGAGGTTCAAATAAGATATTAAATCGTTAAGATTCATGTAAAATGTCAGGGAAAAACAACCCTGACATTTTTTTTTGCGTCTCTATTCTTTTAAATTATGTTAACCCGTAGCGATAATTAATAATTTTTATCCAAATTTGCCAATCAAATAATAATGCATGAAGAAAACTTTCTTACTCGCACTCATTGGAGTGACGTTGTATCATATTGGTTTTACCCAAACCGCTGTAAAAGATGTTCCTAAGGGATGGCATATGCTTGACCAGCAAAAGGACGGTTATTATGGAATAGATGTTGAAAAAGCCTACAATGAGCTTTTAAAAGGGAGAAAGAGTGTTCCTGTTATAGTAGCTGTAATTGATTCAGGAATAGATACTACACATGAAGATCTTAAACCTGTTTTATGGCATAACCCAGGTGAAATCCCCGGCAATGGTATTGATGACGATAATAACGGATATATTGATGATATATATGGCTGGAATTTTTTGGGCGGTAAAGACGGAAAGAATGTAAATAAAGACTCCTACGAGGCCGCAAGAGTATATTACAAATTAAAAAAGAAATTTGGCGATGCTGTACCAGACGAGGCAACTGCAACCCCGGAGGAACTTGATGAAATCAGGATGTATAAAAAAGTAAAGGACCTTATAGAGGGCGATGCTAAGGAAGCCTCCCTGAATGTAATGTTCCTAAAGAACATCGTAGAAAAAATGCCCTGGGCCGACAGCATTTTGCAAAGCAGTTTAAAAATGAGTGAATATAGCGGTGATGATTTGCAAAAGTTTAAACCTGCTTCTGCCGATGAAAGTAAAGCCAAAAGTACAATAATGGCTTTATTCCTGGGCTTCCAGGCCAATGAAATGACGAATAAAAGACTGCTTGAAATGACGGGAGAATTTTATAACGGGGAAAAATCAAAAGCAGAAGCTGTTGTAAAAGAGCCTAAAGATTATCGCGGGGAAATTGTTAAGGATGATTATGATGATATTAATGACCGCAATTATGGTAATAATGATGTGATGGCAGGTACACCTATGCACGGAACGCATGTATCCGGTATTATTGCCGCGGCACGTAATAATAACATTGGCATGAATGGTATTGCCGACAATGCACGTATTATGACGGTGAGAGCGGTACCGGATGGTGATGAACACGATAAAGACATAGCTAATGCGATCCGCTATGCGGTGGATAATGGCGCTAAAGTAATTAATATGAGCTTTGGAAAAAGCATATCTCCCCAGAAAAACTGGGTTGATGATGCGGTGAAGTATGCCGGATCCAAAGGCGTATTGCTGGTACACGCGGCCGGCAATGATGCAAAAGATATTGATGTTAATGATAATTTCCCCAACCCCATCTTCAAAAATGACACAAGTACGCGGGCCGGCAACTGGATTACCGTAGGCGCAAGCGGTGATCCTGCGGCTGGTGGTATTATCGGCTCTTTCTCGAACTATGGCAAAAAAGAAGTGGATGTTTTTGCACCGGGTGTAAAAATATATTCCACTTTGCCCGGAGGCAATCAGTATGGCAACTTACAGGGAACCAGTATGGCAAGTCCTGTGGTAGCAGGAGTAGCGGCTTTATTGATGTCGTATTATCCCAGCCTTACTGTACAGCAAATTAAGGCTGTAATTGAAAAATCTGCTGTTTCGCCGGGAATAAAAGCCCAAAAGCCGGGAACAGATGAAGAGGTAAATATGACGGAACTTAGCCGCGCCGGCGGAATTGTAAATGTGTATGAAGCCGTAAAATTGGCCGATTCCATTTCAGGAGAAAAGAAAGTGTTGCCTCAGCAGCAATTGCCGAAATCAAAAATGAAAAAGGGTAAAAAAGGATAGGAAGAAATACAAAGTATACCGCTTGTTACCCCAGATTGTTTAATTTTTTGCCGCAGATTCGCAGATTTTATCTGCGAATCTGCGGCATCTTTTATTGTTATTTTGCTTTTCTGCCTTGCGTTTCCGTTTCTCTGAACAGCATTACATAACCGCACAGGTCTTTCTTTTGTTTAGCGTTTACCTGAAGCGGTTTTATCATATGGTATTCCGACATTTTAGGTACGTAGGAATAACTGATGATATTTCCATCCGCATCGCCCCATTTCTTCTTCTGGTATACCACTTGTTTTTCATTATAATCATACATCCTTACTTCATACAGGTTGGATTTTACATCTCCTATAAACACAAACTGGTACCTTGTTCCTTCATTCATGGGTACTATAATCGGAATCTCATACTCACTCTCCATAGTAATAGACGCTTCACGCAATACCGAAAAGCCGCCATTGGCAAGTAAATGTTTAACGCTGTCGGCCTGTTGTTGAATAGATTGATTGTCACAGGGGCTAACACGGATAATGTTATCTGACTGGGCAAAGGATGAAAAGCTGAATAATAATGGCAGGGCGCATATTGCGGCAAGGAATGGCTTTTTCATTTTTTAACGTTTTACAGGGTTTCGGATTGATTTCCGGATACACGAACCGGTAATAATCAAAGGAATTGAAGAAGAAATCATCTTCAGTTCGCCCGGCTTTTAATGAACGCAAATATGCTGCCTAAATTATTTTTTGTGAAAATAAACAGCGTCTGCCTGCTGAACGGGGCATATCACCAGGTCGTTAATACAAACATGTTCCGGCACAGTAGTACAATAGTAAATTACATCCGCTACGTCTTTAGCGGTCAATGGTTTAAAGTCATTATATACCGCATGGGCCTGGTCTGCATCTCCGTTAAACCGTACCAGTGAAAACTCCGTTTCAGCAGCCCCCGGGTGAATGGCGGTTACTTTAATATTATGCCTCAGCAAGTCTATACGCATGCTTTTACTTATGGCATCTACGGCAAACTTACTGGCGCAGTATACATTGCCCCTTTCATATACTTCTTTTGCCGCCACAGAACCCAGGTTAATAATATGTCCTTTGTTTTGCGCTAACATTAATGGTAAAACGGCCTTCGAAACATACAGCAAACCTTTCACATTGGTATCCAGCATCGTGTCCCATTCATCTATATCTGCTTCATCAAAAAAGTCGCGGCCAAGCGCAAGTCCTGCATTATTAATAAGGATACTTATATTCCGCCAGTCATCCGGAAGGGTATGTACAGCTTTAAAAACTTCCTGTCGTTTACGCACGTCAAACGGAAGCGGGAGTACCCTGACAGCAAATTTTTGTTCCATATCTTTTTTCAGATGCTTCAACCTGTCTTCTCTTCGCCCGTTAATGATAATATCATAACCGGCTTCCGCAAACTGTACAGCACAGGCCGCCCCAAACCCGGAAGTGGCGCCTGTAATAAAAACAATTTTATTCATTTGTAATAATAAATAGATGAAACCCAAAGGTAAAGTGAAATCCGGCTGGTTACTGCCTGCTTTCATCTAATCGTTCTGCCCATGCTATTAATGTATTTACTTCTATAGGAACATTATTTATTTTTTCGTCTCTTTTTTCACCCAGGCGAACAATAACCATATGGCGTGATGGTATGCAAATAATATACTGGCCTAATATTCCACGGGCGTAAAATATATCCTGCCGGCCGGGTATAATCCACCACTGGTACCCATAATAATTACAGGGAGTATTATACTCATCCATTATTTTACAGGGCGTAACAGATTGGCTAAAATAAACGCTGTCAATAACAGGCACCCCATTTATCTTCCCGCTGTCGAGCATAAGCTGGCCCAGCCGCGCAAAATCACGGGCATTGCTGTTAAAACAGCAATAGGCTTTTTCATCGCCGTCCGGCTTATCAATACTCCATAGCGCGCTATGTGCCGCACCCAACGGTTGCCATAACTTTTCAGCGGCATAGGCGCTCAGGGATTTTCCTGTTGCTTTTTCAACAACCAGTCCCAGCAGTTGTGTATCACCGCTTTTGTACGCATGATAGGTACCCGGAGCTTTAATAATATTTACACGGGTTGCAGTTGTATAAAGATCAGTGCCATAATACAGTTCAGTAGTTTCTGAAAGGGGGTTGGCATAACTTTCATTCCAGTTGCTGCCGCTGCTCATCGTTAGCAGATCCACAATTTTCACTTTTGCCTTTTCGCCTTCATTAAACGCCGGAAGGTATTTGCCCACGGGGTCGCTTACCGAGCCAATCTTACCTTCATGTATAGCCGCGCCTGTGAGCAGGCTGGTAATGCTTTTAGCAACAGAAAATGAATTAGACAACGAACTGTCGCTGTAACTATTCCAGTATTTTTCAACAACAATTTCCCTGTTTTGCACCACCACTAAACCAACAGATTGCAGCTTTGTAAGGTATTGCTCCAATGTGTCCGGTATTATTATTTTACCATAATCTGCCGAAAGGCGCCAGGGAACAGGTTGTGCTGCCGGCACCGAACGATTATTAAAAATGGTATAATCATCAATGCCTGCAAAATTATAAACAATGGCTTTGTATAAATAGGTTTTGCCGGTTAGAACGGGTAATACCAGTATAACAAGCAGTGCAATCAGGATAAATTTTGCGGAGCGGTTTTTATTTTTTTTCATTGTGCCGGGAGGTTAGGGTATTACTGCTTAATTTCGGGCATCTAAGATACAATAAATTATACGCATGAATATTGTTATACTTGATGGTTATTCCATTAATCCCGGCGATTTGAACTGGTCTTCCATAGAAGCATTCGGCAACTTAACGGTTTACGACAGATCGGCTCCGGATGAGGTGCTGAAGCGTTCCGCAGGGGCGGAAATTGTACTTGTCAATAAATCAAAAATTTCCGGTGATGTAATTAATGCATTACCTCAACTGCAATATATAGGAGAGCTGGCAACGGGTTTTGACAATGTAGATATTCAAACTGCGGCTAAACGAAACGTGCCGGTATGCAATGTACCGGGGTATAGCACTGCATCGGTTGCCCAGCTTACATGGGCGCTCATACTGGAACTCACGTACAACGTTAACCGCCGCTCAAACGAAGTGCATAACGGCGCGTGGACGAGGAGTAAGGATTTTTGTTTTGGGCACGAAGGGCTTTTTGAATTGCAGGGAAAAACTCTTGCACTCATTGGCTTAGGGCAAATAGGTTCTGCGGTAGCCAAAACAGGAATAGCTTTTGGTATGAAGATCATTGCCGCGGTTCGCAACCCGGCTAAATATAATATGCCGGATATAAGCTTTAAAAGCGTAAACGAATGCTTTGAACAGGCAGATTTCGTCAGCCTTCATTGTCCGCTTACCGATACGAACAGGCAAATGGTAAATAAAGAGCTCATAAAACAAATGAAACCTTCCGCTTATATAATTAATACAGCGCGCGGAGCGCTGATCAATGAGCAGGATTTAGCCAGCGCGTTAATAGATAAGCAAATTGCAGGAGCGGCTGTTGATGTATTATCGGCAGAGCCGCCCCCGGCAGATCACCCCTTGTTTAAGGTTCCCAACTGTATTATTACACCGCATATTGCATGGGCCACCAGGCAGGCAAGGGAGCGGCTTTTATATGAGTCCGCAGAAAATATAAAAGCATTCCTCAACGGGGGATTAAGGAATGTGGTTAACGGAGTTAAGAAGGTATAGCTTTTCTTGTTTACTATTTGCCCGAAACACTAACGGTTGGTATTAAGCCGCGGCATTTTATACCCGTTGCACTAAGCTGGGCTGTACGCTTAATGCTCCTCATCGAAATAAATTTTATAATACTTTTTCCCCGTCATTTCATCATATCCTTTTTCCATCAAATCACGTCTCCCGTGTATATACACATGAAAGTTCTTATCTAATTTCAGTACACTTTTAAACGCTTTCTGTTGTTTTTTTACAGCCGACAGGTGAATATCAAATTCATCCGGTATTTCAAAATTCCGTGACGCTTCAAAATCCTTTTTGTAGTTCATAAATGTATCCACAACCTCAGGATGGTGTATCACCTCACTGGCAAATTCCTGTATATTAAATTGCTCCTTAGTTTTAAAGTAATCTATAGAACGGTTCAGCATTTCTATCTGATCACTTTTATTTACTTCAAACTTTTCTGCATATTCATTGTTCACAAAGTTTTTGCATAACCCTAAATATTTATCGGTATTATGGTAACTATTGCCATAAGGTTCTATTTGCAGAAAATCATTGACCCAGTACTGCGTATCATTTTGTTTGTTTGCAGTATCCACTGTACACACTTTGTATCCTTCGCCGGCATTACTTTTAAATACAATACAGCCCTTATCTAATTTATTAATATTAATCCCTTCTTCCTGGGCAATTTCCAGGTTTTGTCCGTGCGGAAAAACCTTCAGGAATGTTTCCCTGCTCTCCGATTTAAAAATGCCCAGCGCTGTTGTTTCAACGCCCTCAAAGGGAATATTACTAAAGAGTGCTACATACAATTCTCCCTCTTTTACTTTAACATGTGTGGATTTGCTGTATAAAAACCGGGCCAGCAAATGAGATTGTTCCGCAAAAGAAGCCGGTTCCTCAAATATCTGACCCGCGTACCTGTATACTTCATTCAGGTTTACATCACTCAGGTGTGCAAACCGGTATAATTCATTTTCATTAAAAGCATGCAAAAAGTACCGGGTAAGCATGGCACGCACTACTTCATCATTTAATGTAAGCGGCTGCGCAGATAACTTTAACGCTTCAAACCGGGCAGGGTTTCCTACTTTATGAACAATTACTTTGTCCAGCGATACTCCTTCTATTCCTGTCATGGGCCAAAAATACAAATTACATATCCAGCTAATCGCATAACTGTCTGAACTCTTTTTTATCTTTGCGGGATGCATTATGTTTCTGCTGAAGGGTTAGGGAAGTCTTACGGAATAAAGCCGCTTTTTAAAAACCTGGGTTTTCATATTGAAGAAGGTGATAAGATAGCGTTAATAGCCCGCAATGGTTCGGGTAAATCTACCTTACTTAAAATTATTGCCGGCAAAGAAACGCCGGAAGCGGGGAAATTGTGGGTACATAAAGATGTAACCGTAGCCCTTTTTGAACAGGAACCTTCCTTTATTGATGAATTGTCTGTGCTTGATAACATCTTCCATCACAATCATCCGGTTATGAATGTTATTAAGCAGTATGAAGCGGCAAGCGAAAGTGAGGATGTGGATGCATTGGGAGAAGCCATTATAAAAATGGATGAACTGAATGCCTGGGATTTTGACAGCAAAGTAAAGCAAATCCTCGGCAAGCTTAATATTCACCAGTTTCAGCAAAAAGCAGGTACGCTTTCAGGTGGTCAGCGTAAACGGGTGGCGCTTGCCAGAACCTTGATTGATATAGGTTTTGAGCACAGGCATGTACTCCTTATTATGGATGAGCCTACCAACCATTTGGATGTAGCAACAGTAGAATGGTTAGAGCATTACCTGAACCAGGAAAAAGTAACCTTACTGCTGGTTACACACGACCGCTATTTTTTAGATGCGGTATGCAACGAGATTTGGGAAATGGATGGCAGTGAGCTATATGTATACAAAGGCGATTATGAAAACTATATAGAAAAGAAAGCTGCCCGGCTGGAACAGCAGGCCTCGGGCGTAGACAAAGCGAAAAACCTTTACCGTAAAGAATTAGAATGGATAAGAAAGCAGCCAAAGGCCCGAACAACCAAATCGAAAAGCCGTATTGACGCGTTCGCCGATGTGGAAACCAGGGCCAAACAGCGCATGCAGGATAACCAGGTGCAGTTGCAGGTGAAGATGAGCCGCCTCGGTGGTAAAGTAGCCGAGTTTAAAAAAGTATATAAAGCTTACGGAAGCCATACTATACTAAAAGGCTTTGATTACACCTTTGCAAAAGGCGAAAGAATTGGTATTGTAGGAAAAAACGGGGTAGGAAAATCTACCTTCCTTAATATGCTCCAGGGCATTGAAAAAGCCGACAGCGGAAAAATCAATATTGGAGAAACCATTATTTTTGGATATTATTCCCAGCAGGGCCTGGAAATAAAAGAAGATATGCGGGTGATAGCCTATGTGAAAAATATAGCGGAAAACTTTCCGTTGGCCAATGGCGGAACACTTAGCGCGGCCCAGTTTCTGCAGCTTTTTTTGTTTGACCCCGATCAGCAATATACTTTTATTTCAAAGCTAAGCGGTGGTGAGAAAAAAAGATTATTGCTGCTATCTATACTTTTCCGCAACCCTAATTTTTTGATATTAGATGAGCCTACCAATGACCTTGACCTTCCTACACTGGGCGTGCTGGAAAATTTTTTAAGCGAATACCAGGGTTGCCTCCTGATTGTTTCGCACGACCGCTATTTTATGGACAGGCTCACCGATCATTTATTTGTTTTTGAAGGAAACGGGGAAGTAAGGGATTTTCCCGGAAATTATACACAGTACAGGCTCTGGAAAAAAGCACAGGAAGAGGAAGCCAGGCTACAGCTTGCAGGAAACAGGTTACCGGAAGCCGGAAACCGTATACAGGACACAGGTGCAAAGAAACAAGATGTAATTACTGAAAAAAGAAAACCATCATACAAGGAAAAGCGGGAATTTGAATTACTGCAGAAGGAAATAGAATTGCTGGAAAAGGAGAAAAAGATGATTACAGATAAACTCAGCAGTAATGATTTTCCCTTTGAACAATTACAGCAATTCTCGAACCGCGTAGGCGAGCTGTCGCAGCTATTAGATCATAAGGAATTGCGCTGGCTGGAATTAAGTGAAAAAATGGAAAGTGCTTAAAGTCCAACGCGCCGGGTTATACTTCAAATTCCACATTTAGCACAAATCCTTTCCCCGGTGCGGTATCCATGTTTATTTTCCCCTGGTATAATTCAATCCTGTTGCGTATATTCCTTAACCCCATACCATGACCGTTATCCATAGCAAGGTCAGCGCCTACACCATCATCTGTAATTACCAGTAATACTCTACCATCTACCTGTTCTATATGCACCGTAACATTACGGGCATGCGCGTGTTTTACAATATTATTCAGTTGTTCCTGCACAATGCGGTACAGCATCAGCTTATGCCCGTTCATAAGCCTGGCTTCATCGAGATGATCTATATCAACCCGTATCGTAACAGGCTGCACTTCTTCTATAGCTTCTCCCATGCTGATCAGTGAATGCTCAAGCCCTAATTCGGCAAGCAGGGGCGGGGCAAGATTTTTGGAAAGATTCCTCAGCTCTTCAATTACCTTATCAATATATTCATTGCTTTTTCTGAGCAAACCATCCCTTATCTTGTCATTCGCGATGGAATGCTCAATATACAATTTTACCACTCCCAGCAACTGGTTTACATTATCGTGCAGTTCTTCCGCCAGCTTCTTCCGCTCACTTTCCTGTGTATCCATAACGGTACGGGCTAACTGCCGGCGATATATGATTTCCTTCTCCGCCAGTTGCCGCTGCAGGTTACGCTGTTCTGTAACATCATGCATAGATACAATCAGCCTGAAAGCCCTTCCTTCGGTGTCGCGCAAAATAGAAAAACAATCCGTTATGATTTTATGAGATCCGTCTTTGCATATAAAACGATATTCGTTGTTGATCGTTGTAATATGCGAAATTTGCAGGGCGGCATTCATCTTATCCAATATTTTATCTTTATCTTCCGGATGAATATGTGCCTTCCACCAGGCATATCCCTGTTGCAAATCGGCGTCATCGTATCCAAACAGGAGCTTAATATTGGTATTATAATAAAGCTGACCACTTAGTATATTCCAGTCCCACAACCCTTCCATAGTAGCCATGCTCAGAATATTATACCGTTTCAGGCTTTCTTCTAATTGTTTTTGCTCCTTTCTCCTGTTTGTTATATTTTCTATTACCAGTATAAATACCGCCACTCCGGATTTGTCTCTTACTTCATTAACAGAAATATTGCAAATCAGTTTTTCCCTGCTTTTGCTGGTAATGCCGGCAATGTTTTTCATCCTGTTGAGTTTACCCTGGTTCAGCAGCATATCCCAGTACTCCAGTTCAACGTTATCTTCAGCTTTTATAATTAAGCTATAATGCTGTTTTAACAGCTCCGTTATCTCATATCCCGTTAGTGTGCAAAAGAAAGGGTTGGCATATAGAAATTCTCCCTTATTGTTTAAACGGGCAATGCCCAGGTTGGTTTCAGACAGGATCGTTTCCAGTTCGGTGTGGTTAAAAACAAGGGTATCATACTTTTGAGAAAAGTATTTACTATTGTGCCTGATAATAAGATAGATGGCTAATGCCGTTAAGCTCACGAAAGCTACTCCTTTAAAACTTTGCAGGTAATGATAGCGTCTTATGTTGTTTCCAAAAGCCTGGAGCAGGAGATAATCCGTACAAAGAATCCATATTAATGAGGCAATAAGGAAAAAAACAACAGCTTGAATGGTTGATAACGGGCGTCCTTTCATACAATTAATTTACCGGCAAACCGCACAGCCTGAAATTTATTATTAATTATTCAAATTAATAACTTATTTTTTGATTTAACACGCAATATACGCGGAAACACAGGCTAATGGCAAGTGATCAAATAACAAATGACTCCGGCACACATCATAAAAAACCATTACATCCGGAAGTAACCGGAACCCGGCGGGCTTTGACGATGACAATCATCAGCCTTATCCTTTATATGGGCGTATATTATTATTTTTTCCATAATAATATAAAATGGCTTATAATGCTTACCTCCGTTATTCTTTTACACGAAGCGGGTCATTTTATTGCTATGAAAAGTTTTGGATACAAGGATGTACAGTTGTTTTTTATACCTTTTCTGGGTGCATTTGTTTCGGGTGAACCACGGGTGATTTCCCGGCGGCAACGCGTTATAACCCTGCTGGCAGGACCAGTTCCGGGCATACTGGCCGGGCTGGTGTTTTTTTTGATTTTCCTTCAAAACCATCAGCCTTTGTATTACCAGTTATCATTTGTACTGGTAATGCTCAACGCGTTTAATCTCCTGCCGGCTACACCCTTAGACGGAGGACAGTTGCTTGAAAATATTTTCTTACGGGCAGGAGGGAAAATACAACTGGGTTTCCTTATCCTGTCGGCTGTATTCCTGTTTTGCCTTGCCGTATATACCCGCAACTATTTTATTGTATTTATTGTATGGATAATTGTTATACGTTACCGGAATATCAATACCATCAGGCAGGTTAGAAGTTCGCTGGATAAAGAAGGGCTGCTGTATAATAAAACATTCGGGTCGCTTACCGATGCGGAATATATGGCCATTAGAAAAAGCATGATAGCGCATATTAACGCGTTGAAACAATATGATCCCGGGCTTGTTTCAAACAATGAGGAAACGGTTATTAACTGGCTTAATAAAATACTCATACCACCTGTTCGAAACGATGTTGGCCGCATAGGAAAAATATCTCTTGTTGTACTTTGGGTTATATTGATGGCTATTCCGTTTGTGGTGTACAGCAGGTATGCATCCGGACACATGACGCCATAAAAAACAGTAAGCATCCGGAGGCGGCCGGCGATACAGCATATTTTTTGCTGACCTTTACGGTAATGCGCCGTTTAAAAAGGAAGAAAAAAATTAATGACTTATAAACCCAACGCTATGTTCAGTGATTATGATTTTACGGTAACGGACAGGTTCATGCGCTATGTTCAAACCGACACACAATCGGATCCTCAGTCAGCATCCTTTCCATCAACTGAAAAACAGAAAAATCTTTCGCGCCTGCTGGTAAAGGAATTAGGAGAGATGGGTATTACCGGTGCCGAGCTGGATGAGCATGGATATGTATATGCCACGCTGCCATCCAACACGGGGAAAAAAGCACCGGTTATTTGCTTCTGTTCACATGTAGATACGTCACCTGATTGTACGGGCAAAGGAGTAAAACCGCTTTTACACCGGAATTACAACGGAAAGGATATTGTTTTACCGGACGATGCAGCACAGGTGATCCGCGTAGCCGACCATCCTTATCTTCAACAAAAGAAAGGAGAAGATATTATTACCGCCTCCGGAACCACTTTGCTTGGCGCGGATGATAAAGCGGGAGTGGCGGTGATTATGGATATGGTGCATTTTTTTACCACAAATCCGGAGGTAAAGCATGGCACAATTAAAATATTATTTACGCCCGATGAAGAAATCGGAAGGGGAGTGGATAAAGTGGATTTGAAAAAGTTAGGCGCCGATTTTGGCTATACATTAGATGCAGGCGAACGTGGCGTATTTGAAGATGAGACCTTTTCGGCAGATAGTGTTACCATTACTTTTAATGGTGTGAGCGCACACCCCGGCTATGCTAAAGGTAAAATGGTAAACGCGATAAAAGTGGCTTCCGCTTTCATAGCATCGTTGCCCCAGGATTGGCTGTCTCCCGAAACCACGGAAGGCAGGGAAGGCTTTGTTCATCCGGTTCATATTAACGGCATTGCCGAAAAAGTAAGCATCCAGTTTATTCTGCGCGATTTTATTACAGCAAAATTGCAGGAGTATGCATCCCTGTTACAGCAAAAGGCAGATGAAACGCTTGCACATTTTACCGGGGTTACTGCAACGCTTGAAATAAAAGAGCAATATCGCAATATGAAAGAAATACTGAACAGCCACCCGAAAGTAAGTGCGTATGCCATAGAAGCAATACAAAGAGCAGGAATAGAACCTGTACTGAGCAGTGCAAGAGGCGGAACAGACGGTTCGCGGTTATCGTTCATGGGTTTACCCTGTCCTAACCTGTTTACAGGCGAAATGGCTTTTCATAGCAAGCACGAATATGTGAGCGTGCAGGACATGCAAAAAAGTGTTGAAACCATTGTGCACCTGGCCATGATATGGGAAGAAAAGGGATGAGAATAGGAAATAACATTGAAAGTAATCCCTTTCCTTAATTGCAGGATGTCGTATTGTCCTCAGAGGTGAAAAGTGAGAAGTGAAATATCTCTTTCAGCTTTATCCCCGCCCGGCTGAATGCCATTCGGACGGGCGGGCACTCACTTTTCTCAAAATAATACGGCATATCATGGTTAACTTAACAGTAGGTGTTGTATCTCATCTCTTAATCCTTTTCCGCTTCCATATAACTTTCAACAGGCTCACAGGTACAGATCAGGTTTCTGTCGCCGTAAGTATTGTTTATTCTTGAAACGCTTGGCCAAAATTTATTGTTGGTAATATAAGAAAGCGGGAAAGCGGCTTCCTGCCTGCTGTAAGTATGGTTCCATTCATCGGCGCATATGGTATGCATGGTATGCGGCGCATTTTTAAGCGGGTTATCGGTTTTGCCGGCTGCTCCTGATTCAATGGCTTTAATTTCGTGATAGATGCTGATCAGGGCTTCACAGAACCTGTCTAACTCCGCTTTGTCTTCACTTTCCGTAGGTTCAATCATAATGGTTCCGGCAACGGGGAAGCTCATGGTAGGTGCATGAAAGCCATAGTCCATCAACCGCTTGGCCACATCTTCCGCCTCAATTCCCGAGCTGGTTTTAAAAGGCCGAAGATCTACAATAAATTCGTGGGCACAGGTGCCATTGGCGCCGAGATACAAGATGTCATAATATTTTTGCAGCCTTGCCCTCATATAGTTAGCATTTAAAATGGCATATTCCGTTGCGGCTTTCACGCCTTCCCCTCCCAGTAATTTTATATACGCATAGCTGATCAGCAATATAGATGCCGAACCATAGGGCGCCGCGCTTACTGCTCCACGGGCCTCCGGCAGTAAGGAATAATTTTCTTTAATGGTTCCATTATAATTTTTGATGTGAGCGGGCAGGTAGGCGGCAAGATGCGCTTTAGCACAAATAGGTCCCATACCCGGACCTCCGCCACCATGCGGAATAGCAAAGGTTTTGTGCAGATTAAGATGACATATGTCTGCACCGATGGTTCCCGGTGAGGTTAACCCGCATTGTGCATTCATATTGGCGCCATCCATATACACCTGTCCGCCATTATTGTGTATTACCGCGCATATTTCTTTAATACTTTCTTCAAACACGCCATGCGTGGATGGGTAGGTTACCATCAGCGCGGCAAGCGTATCTTTATATTGTACGGCTTTCTCCTTAAGGTCGGCAACGTCTATATGCCCTTCCTCATCACTCTTTACCACCACTACTTTCATGCCGGCTAATACCGCCGAAGCCGGATTAGTGCCATGAGCAGAGATGGGGATAAGCACTACATTTCTTTTTTCATCGCCGTTGGCCGCATGGTATCTCCTGATGGTAAGCAAGCCGGCATACTCGCCCTGCGCGCCGCTGTTTGGCTGCAGGCTGCAGGCGTCTAACCCTGTAATGGCGCAGAGGTACCGGCTCAATGCATCAGTAATATACGTGTAACCTTTAGCCTGGCAGTCCGGTGCAAAAGGATGTATATGCGCGAACTCCGGCCAACTCACGGGCATCATTTCCGTGGCGGCATTAAGTTTCATGGTGCAGCTTCCCAGGGCAATCATAGAAGTAATAAGAGAAAGGTCTTTATTTTCCAGTAGCCTGATGTAGCGCATCATTTCGCTTTCGCTATGATGGGTATTAAATACCGGATGCGTAAGAAACCTGCTTTTGCGCATGGCATAACCGGGTATGTTGTCGGATAAATCATCTTCACTAAAAGTAAGCGATACCCCGCTGTGTCCGGAGGCTCCCGCAAAAATATAGAGGATGTCGAGTACGTCTTTTTGCGAAGTGGTTTCATCTATAGCAATACCCACATGCTTTTCATCAAAGTACCGGAAATTCACTTCATGCGCTTCCGCTATGGATTTTATTTTTGAAGCGCTGTTTACCTTCACTTTAAGCGTATCAAAATAATAGTGGTTGCTGTTGATATAGCCCAGTTCATTTAATCCGTCTGACAGTTTTTTTGCCAGAGCGGCTATTCTTGTGGCAATGGCCTGCAGCTTTTCCGGTCCATGATATACGGCGTACATTGCCGCCATATTGGCCAGCAGCGCCTGAGCGGTACAAATATTAGAAGTGGCTTTTTCTCTTTTAATGTGCTGTTCTCTTGTTTGTAAAGCCATTCTCAGTGCCCTGTTGCCTTCCGCATCAATGCTTACACCTATTATACGACCGGGCATATTTCTTTTAAACTCTTCCCTGGTAGCAAAAAAAGCGGCATGTGGTCCGCCAAACCCCACAGGTACCCCAAAGCGTTGAGCGGAGCCAATAGCCACATCGGCGCCCAGCTCTCCCGGTGCGGCAAGCAGGGTAAGCGCCAGCAGGTCGGTAGCCATTACTACATACGCGTTAACGGCATGTACTTCATTAATAAAGTTCCGGTAATCATTTACCGATCCGTTATTATCCGGATACTGAACTATAGCGCCAAAAAAACTGTCATCAATATCAGCATGTTCATATGCTCCCAATACCAGTTCCACGCCTATTGGCGCCGACCGGGTAATGAGTACATCAATGGTTTGGGGAAATAAGGCAGTATCTACAAAAAATTTAGGTCTGGCAGGAGCGCCTGCCTTATTATTTACATGATGAAACAGCATAGACATTGCTTCGGCTGCCGCGGTAGCTTCATCCAGCAGTGAAGCGTTCGTAAATGGTAATGCCGTAAGATCAGCAACCACGGTTTGAAAATTAAGCAGGCTTTCTAATCTTCCCTGCGATATTTCCGCCTGGTAAGGTGTATACTGCGTATACCATCCCGGGTTTTCGAAAATGTTCCTTTGTATTACCGAAGGCGTTATTGTTCCGTAGTATCCCTGTCCTATATATGTTTTAAATACCTTATTTAGCGCTGCCGTTTTTTTCAAATCCTGTAAATACTCATATTCATTTTGAGGCGCCGGAAGATCCGGCGCTGAGATGATGCGTATAGAAGAGGGAACCGTTTTTTCAATAAGTTCATTTATTGAAGAAACGCCAATGGTTTCCAGCATTTTTTTTCGGTCGGTTTTATTAGGGCCTATATGCCTGGAACGAAACTCATTTGCCTGTAAATCAAATACATTCATATAAACAGCGTTGAACTTTTTATAAAAAGATGTGCAAATTTAGGACGAAAGCAGCAGATGTAAAGCAGATTGTGCAAAGCCCAGGGCAAACATATCTGATTTTTTTTATGAGAGCGCCGGCATTTCCCGGCAATCATTTTCCTGTACGGTTAGGCAAAGTATTATTACAGGCGGGCGCAGAAGTCTGGTGTAAGCCAATGAACACCTACTGATTCCGGGTTTGGACTGCCGGGTTGAGTATCATTTCCTTATTATGCGCTCCCGGGAGGATAATAATACGGTTTATATGAAACGCTTTTTTACTTTTTTGTTGTTGGCGGCTATCTCCATGAGCGCAACTGCGCAAACGCCCACTTATGCCGAATTGCTGGGTTGGCCAAAAGGCGCCAGGGTTATTATTTTGCATGTTGATGACGCGGGCATGTCGCACGACTCCAACGAAGGCGCAATAAATGCATTAGATAAAGGTGCAGCATCTTCTTTTAGTGTAATGATGCCCTGCCCGTGGGTACCGGAAATAGTGCGGTATATCAGGTCTAACCCCCGCCACGATGGGGGATTGCATCTTACCCTTACTTCCGAATGGAATAACTACCGTTGGCCGCCGCTATCGGGTAAGCCGGCCGTTCCGGGGCTGGTAGATACCGAAGGTGCTATGTGGCCGGAAGCGGAAGACGTGGTGAAACATGCTTCTGCCGGTGAAGTGGATAAAGAGATCAGGGCGCAATTAGACCGGGCGCTGACCATGGGATTCGTACCCACGCATCTCGATTCTCATATGGGTACTTTATTTGCCTCCGAAACTTTTTTGGAAAAATATATCAGGCTGGGCATTGAAAAACAAATACCGGTAATGTTTCCCGGCGGACACAACAGTTACTTAAAGGAAGATATGATGGGCAGGGAAAAGGAAGCGCTGCAAAAAGCCGGTAAATGGACGAAGGACACCCGGCAGAAAGAACCTGAAATGCTGCGAAAGACTGCTGCTACCGGCAAAATGATATGGGATGCCGGCTTGCCCGTATTGGATGATCTGCACATGAACAGCGGCAACTGGAATATACCCGGTAACGCCGGAATATCGGATGCCGCGTTACAACAATTTTACACTCAAAAATACAGCGAAACAATTGGCGCATTAAAGCCGGGACTCACTATGGTAATCATGCATTGCACCCGTCCTTCTGAAACTTTCGGACATATTTCGGGTTCAGGCACAAGGCGCAAGGGCGATATGCTGGCCATGATGGATCCCGCATTTAAAAAATTCCTGCAGCAAAAAGGTATTATCATTACTACCTGGCGCGAAGTAATGGAGAGAAGGAATAAGCTGAAATAAAGATACAGGATAATCCAAATCTCCGGTATCCTTTTATAGATTAAGCGGAGATTTGGATTCCTGCAGCCACCATTAATCATCCAGCCGGAAAGATATCTTGCAGATTACCCCAAACGTAGTCACTTTGCCGTCTTTTACATGTGCTTTGATGTCTTTTACAAAAACCGAATCAATATTACGAACAGTTTTAGAAGCTTCCGTTACAGCGGAACGGATAGCATCGTCAATACTTTTTTCCGAAGAAGCTATTACTTCAATTACTTTTACAATTGGCATACAAACGTGTTTTATAAGTTATTAATCAAAATATATCTTTTTAAAGGTCGTGAAAAATCAATACAATTAAAAATGGGTGTGTGCTTTATTCGCAGAATGTACCCGAGTGGTTTCATCAATTATTACTATTTTTGCCGCAGTTAAAGTTATAATTATGAAAATAAGCAAAAACGTTTTATATATTTTTTTAGCGCTGATCGTGGTTGCAGCCTTATACCGCATTGTACCCGGACGTCCTTATGGGTTTGCGCCGCAAATTGCCATGGCGCTATTTGGAGGAGCGCTTATCAAAGATAGAAAAATGGCTTTTGCACTTCCCGTACTGTCCATGTTCCTGTCTGACGCATTGTTTGAACTGCTGTATTATACGGGGATTTCACCCATGTGGGGGTTTTATGAAGGACAACTAACCAATTACCTGCTGTTTGCATTATTAACGGTAATAGGTTTCTTTATAAAAAAGATTAATGTTATTAATATAGCCGCAGCTTCCTTTGCAGCGCCAACAGTTTATTTTTTAATCTCTAATTTTATGGTATGGCTAAGCGGCACCGGTGGATTTCAGCGTCCTAAAACATGGGATGGCTTAATGATGTCCTTTGCCGATGGACTGCCATTTTACAAAAACTCTGTAGCCGGTACATTATTTTTTGCAGGGCTCTTCTTTGGAGGCTACTATCTTATCAGGCAATATATGCTGAAGCCAAAACTGGCCCAATAAAACCTTTGCTCCTTACGTAATGGCTAACCATAACATTACCGGAAAGAATGGGGAAGCATTAGCGCTTGCTTATTTAATACGGAATCATTTTGTTATGCTGCATACCAACTGGCGCCATTCGCATTACGAAATTGATATCATTGCCCATAAAGGAGAGGTTTTACATTTTATTGAAGTAAAAACCCGCCGTTCCTTAACATACGGTTATCCCGAAGAAAGTGTTACAAAGAAAAAGCTGGAGCACCTCATGAATGGCGCGGAAGCATTTCTTTTCCAATATCCGCAGTGGAAAAGAATACAATACGATATCCTGTCCATCCATCTCTCTAAAAACCGCGACCCGGAATATTTTTTCATTGAAGATGTTTACCTGTAGTAACCAGTAATTTCATTTTTTCAACCATTTTGTAGGTTGCAGGGCAGTAGGCTATATTTTGTTTGTGTACATGCATATAGTCTACCATCTTTTTTTTGGTAAGGTGCGGAAAGCCGGAGCAATCGGCAGGGCGCACAGCGTAAATGCTGCACATATTAGTGGTGAGATCAAGAAACTGGCAGGGTTGCCGCTTATTCATCCAGTCGCCGTCCTTCTTATCATAATACAGCCACTTTTCTTTGAAAGCCCTGCCTGTCATTCCAAGGTGCGTTGAAATTCGTTTAATATCCTTTGGTGTATAGGTAGGACTCATTGTTTTACAACAGTTAGCGCAGCTCAGGCAGTCCGTTTCTCTCCACACAGCTTTATCAACCTGCAGGGTAAGAGCGTCTAACTTACGGGGAGGTTTTTTTTCAAGCCTGGTTAAAAATGCGCTTAATTTTTTTTTATGGTACCTCACTTTTTGTTTAAATGACCTCAGGTTAATTGCCTGCATAATCTGTTCAATATTAAAGACCGAAAGTAAGCGTTAATTCAATTCAATTTTCCGGGCCAATTAAAATGTGTATATCTGTTTGGCAATGGCGTACGTGATTTTACCTGATATTTGTGTTTAACTTTTACGGCTATATTGTTACAGGCTTATTGAAACGCGTTATGTATGTGGGATGATATAAAAAAGGGTTTCAGGAGTTACCTGCTGTTAGAAAAATCGCTTAGCGTAAACTCTATAGAAGCTTACCTGAGGGATATTGAAAAGCTAACGCAATACCTGCAGTTGCATCGTACCCTTAAAACACCGGCGGAGATTGAATTAAAAGATCTGCAGCAATTTGTAAAGTGGATCGCCGGGCTGAATATGACTGCCGCTTCGCAGGCAAGGATCATTTCGGGGCTTAAGGCTTTTTATAAATACTGTCTTTTAGAAAAAATAACCGTAAAGGACCCTACCTTATTATTATCATCGCCCAAATTAAAACGGGCATTACCCGATACCCTGAGTTTTGAGGAGATTGAAACAATTATTGCACAAATTGACCTGAGTAAACCCGAAGGCGTTAGAAACAAAGCATTGATAGAAATTATGTATAGCTGCGGACTCCGGGTGAGCGAAGTAGTACAACTTAAATTATCGAACCTGTATTGGGATGCTGGTTTTATAAAGGTAACCGGTAAGGGAGATAAGGAACGATTGGTGCCCATAGGCAGCGAAGCGGTTAAACATATTAATATATACCGCGAAAACATACGGGTGCATCTTGCTATTAAAAAAGGGGAGGAGGACATGTTGTTCCTGAACAGGAGGGGCAGGCGGATGACCAGAGTTATGATCTTTCTTATTATTAAGGAACTGGCTCAAAAAGCCGGCATCATTAAAAATATTTCCCCTCATACTTTCCGCCACTCTTTTGCCACCCATCTTGTTGAAGGGGGAGCCGATTTAAGGGCAGTGCAGGAAATGCTGGGCCATGAAAGCATTACCACTACAGAGATTTATACCCATCTCAACAACGATTATCTGCGCGATACCCTCCAGCGCTTTCACCCTGGTTTCCATTAGTTGTTCATAATTATTTAACATTCATTCCTGCCCAAAAATGTAACAAACAGGAAAGGTTTGCGTTTTAATGCTGTCTATATGAAAAAACCAGTTCTTTGAATATTTTTCAGCAAAAGCGACTAATTATGTTAAAATAAAGCTTATTTACGGTTATCATATGCCGCTTTTTAGAGATTATTTATAAAAACGATAGTAAATGAATTTGTAAACCCGCAAAAAAGCTGTAGCTTTGCGGCTCAAACAGGAACCTGATATTAACTCTTGCTTGCAGATGACTATAAAAATAGTCTCTCCGTCTTTTTAAAAGTTTTCTTCGGACTTAAACTTAAAACTTTCCCACAGGTTCAAATCACGTCACTAACGGTATTGCCATTATTTTTTGAGGATTAAAAACAAAAATGACCATTCATCATCGTTTAGAACCATACATGGTATTATGCATTGCATAGTAGCTGCTTAAGGATATATCTTTGTATGGTAAACATGATTAACAAACAAACAATTAAACAACAATAGTTATGAAAAGGAAGAGTGAAACGGACCGGAAGGCAGGAAACAGGCCAAAAGAAAAGAGCCAAACGTTCAAAAATGTTTTCAGCAAGTCTGCCTCTATGTTGCTGGTAACAATAATGGGATTGAGTGCCATGTCTTTTGTTCAGGACGACTCCTTTGTAAATGGCAGGGATACCAATCAAAGCGCGGCAAAAGTAAAGCACATGGCAGCACCCAACAATGAAACATGTTGCGTAACAACAGTGGCATCTCCGGGAGATGGCGTTAACACCGCTTATTTTATCAGTACGCCCGGCAAAAAAGCCATGTACAAAGCCGATAACGAAACCATCGTTGCATTTATATCTGACGTAAAAGAAAGAAGGATATGGAATATGAACAGGGTAAATGCCAGCGCTAAAGCTGATAAAGAAATGTATTTTAATTTTATGCTTGGCGCTATTTATCCTTCAAATATTGTAGCTGCTGAAGCCGATAAAGAGATGAGCAGCAATTTTGTAGATGATATTGTGCATGTAGTTGCTTTTACAGCGAATGCTGCTGCCAGGGCAGATGAAGAAGTAGCCGGTAATTTTATAGCAGCAAACCTGCCTGTTACAATAGCAAAGCCAACTGTTGAGCAGATGGTGAAAGCAGATGCAGCAGTAATAGCGGCTTTTGAAAATGCCAATCATCCTGTAATCAGTGTGCCATCAGCAACAGCGGCACAAAAGGCCGATCAGGAAGTAATGCAAAATTATATATTGCCCGTTAAGTTAACGGTATCGAAATAAGTATACTTTTTTGGATAATTAGTGTGTGGTTATAGTTTTGATCAGAAAAAACCGGTAGTGTTACCGGTTTTTTTGTATAAAAAGGATAGCCCGGTTAAGAACTATCCTAATTACATTACTGTAAGCCGGTAAGCCGGATTCTGTCGGGTGCTATCATTTATCTGGCCTGGTCATTACTGAACAGATCTATCTGCTTACCCTTCCCGATATTTCTGTAAAGGAAATTTTGCCGGGCCGGCAAAAGATCGGGATATACATAGCATTTCAGCACACAAGGTTTACCCATTATATATGTTGCCATATATAATTGTGAGCTTTTACCTCACATTTTCACCCTTACCCGGTTGTTACCGGGCGGTTATTTTCTGTGGCACTGTCTGTTGCCGCCGAAGCGGCACCCGGCTGTTAACCGGTGTGTTGCCCTGTGCTGTCCGGACTTTCCTCATCATTTTGCCAAAGACAAAATAACGCGATAGCATAGTTTACAGCAAATACAAAGGTAGGTGTTGCGGTTTATAAAATAAATCCTGTGCTTCAATAGTGGCTTCTATATTTTGGGTATGTGCTTTTCTTTTACCTGGATGCAGGTAAAAACATGCTGTTTAAATATGCTGCTTTAAAGGAGTGCTAAATTATTTTTCAGAAATCTTCGCCTATCGCAATAAGGAGCGATGCAGCATAGTATATTTGTTGATATTTTTTACCGGGTGGGCATCACGCGTTCTCCTGTTCATTTAACCAGATACTTATTGATTATTCTATGCCGGAAGACCAGTTTTTTAAAGATGAAATAAAAAAGCCTGCCGATTTTAAATTTGGCGCAGGGGTTGCTAATGTGTTTGATGACATGGTAAACCGTTCGGTACCTTACTATGGTGAAATGCAGCGTATGATTGCCGAGCTGGCAGCCGACCATGCCAAAACGGGGGGGCTGGTATACGATTTGGGCTGTTCTACAGGAACTACCATGATTGGTATGAATACCATGGTTAGTAATGATATAAAATTTGTGGGTATTGACGATTCGTCTGAAATGCTCAAAAAGTGCGAAAGCAAATTACAGGAGGCCGGTTTTACGAGGAAATATGAACTGGTTTGTGCCGATATCAGCAGCAACGTTGAAATAACCAATGCCGATGTAATAGTGCTTTGCCTGACCATGCAGTTTGTGCGTCCCATGCACAGGGCGCGGTTGCTCCAAAGAATTTTTGATGGCATGAACCCCGGGGGTGCGTTAATACTGGTGGAAAAGATACTCGCGGAAGACAGCCACTTTAACCGCGATTTTATTACTTATTATTATAATTATAAACGGCGCAACAGCTACAGCGAGCTGGAAATATCCCAGAAAAGGGAAGCGCTCGAAAATGTGCTTATACCCTATAAACTTAGTGAAAACACAGGAATGCTTAAGGATGCTGGGTTTGCCCATTGCGAATTGTTTTTTAAATGGTACAATTTTACAGGCATTATCGCCATCAAAAAATAAAGTATCCTTACCACTTTCACTTTTACCGGGTTTCAATTTTTAAACATATATGATAGCAATCGGCAATTTCTTTTTCAGGTACCGCAACTGGATTTTTATTCTTTTTTACGCGGCGCTTTTTATCCCTTCACGGCCTTTGTTTTCTGAAGAAATATTTGGGGGGTGCTATTATTGCTGGCCCATCTGCCTGGGTTTACTTATCACGGTTTCCGGACAATTAATCAGGGGAGCAACAATAGGACTGGCCTATATTGTACGCGGCGGCAGCCAGGGAAAGCCTTATGCGGAAGGACTCGTTACGGATGGTATTTTTAATCATTGCCGTAATCCTTTGTATGTGGGTAATATTTTAATGTTACTGGGTGTGGGCATTTTAGCCAACTCCTTATTGTATATAGCGGTAGTCATTCCTGTATTTTTATTTATCTACCAGTCTATTGTGCTGGCAGAAGAAAATTTTTTACGTGGTAAGTTCGGTACGGGGTTCGATGCTTATTGTAAAAGCGTAAACCGGTGGATACCGCGTATAAGCGGTATGGGTAAAACATTCGGCAGCATGAAATTCAACTGGCGCCGCTGGATATTGAAGGAATACAATACCCAGTATGTATGGCTGTCGGGTATAACGCTTATCCTGTTACTGAAATATCCCGCGCTTACGGGAAATAATCCGGAATGCCGCAATACGCTTCTTGCTGCTATTTTGCCGGTGCTGCTATTGCTTTATCTTTTGGTACGCTACCTGAAAAAATCAGGCAAAATGAAGGAGTAAGGCTTCTTTACGTTCAGGGATAGGGTACCCGGTTCCTGCTATTAATTGCGATGTGGCATGTCAAATTTTTTATTGATAGGTATTTGTATACTCGTGGGTTTAATACTGCGCAGGTATACAAAACTTCCCGGCGATGCGCATAAAGGGGTGAACGCGCTGATCATTAACCTGGCATTGCCTGCCGTATCTTTTAAATACCTTCCCCATTTACAGTGGACCAAAGCCATGATACTGCCGGCTATGATGCCCGTTGTGGTATGGCTGTGCGGATGGCTGTATATAAAAGTATATGCATCCAAAGCGGGGCTGGACAAGCAAACAGAAAGCGGTTTGAAACTGGTAACCGGATTAAGCAATACTTCTTTTGTAGGTTTTCCGCTGGTGGCGGCTTACTTTAGTGATGATGCCCTGGGCATTGCCGTTATTTGCGACCAGGTTAGTTTTATGCTGCTTGCCACCGCGGGTATTGTGGTAGCAATGAACGCTTCGGAAAAACATACGCTATCGGCGGCTATGGTAGCCAGGAAAGTAATTTCATTTCCCCCCTTTATAGCATGTGTGGCGGCTTTAATACTTCCTTTGTTCGTTAATCTTTCTCCGCTTGACCCTTTATTTGATAAGCTGGCTGCAACGGTAGCGCCGCTGGCGTTATTTTCTATAGGGCTGCAAATGAAATTTGACGGCTGGCGCCACCAGGTAAAGCATCTGTCTGTTTCCCTCCTGTATAAGCTGGTGCTGGCGCCTTTTATTATATACGGTATTGCCTGTTTATTTGAAATGCGGGGAATTATTCCGCAGATCAGCATTTTTGAAGCGGCCATGCCTTCCTTCCTTACCGCCGGAATTGTAGCGAGTGAATATAATCTTAATCCCAAACTCTCCAGTCTGGTAGTAGGCATCAGTATATTCGTTTCTTTTTTTACCACTGCCCTCTGGTACCTTATTATAGTAACTTTGCAATAGTTTCATTTTAAAAGAACAATACTATGATAACGTACAGGCAGTTAGGTAATACGGATTTAAAGATCGCGCCCCTTATTTTTGGCGGTAATGTATTTGGATGGACCATTGATGAAAAAAAATCTTTCGCGTTGTTAGACGCTTTTTCAGCCGCAGGATTTAATGGCGTGGATACAGCAGACAGCTACAGCCGCTGGGCACCGGGCAATAAAGGAGGAGAGAGCGAAACGATTATTGGAAAATGGATGAGGCAAAATGGCAATCGTGAAAAGATCATCATATCAACGAAAGTGGGTTCAGATATGGGACAGGGACATAAGGATGTTTCAAAAAATTATATCCTGAAAGCTGTAGAGGATTCGCTGACACGCCTGCAAACCGATTATATTGATCTTTACCAAACGCACTGGGATAATGAAAACACACCCGTGGAAGAAACGCTGGAAGCTTATGACCAGTTAGTAAAACAGGGAAAAGTGAGATGGATCGGCGCTTCCAACCTGTCACCCGAACGTTTAACAGCTTCTCTTTCGGCAAGTAAAGAACACCATTACCCCGCTTACCAAACATTGCAGCCCGAATATAATTTATACGATCGTGAAAAATTTGAAAAGCACTATCAGCCCATTTGCATAGCGCACAATCTCAGCGTGATTAATTATTATTCACTGGCTTCGGGTTTTCTTTCAGGCAAATACCGCTCCGAAGCCGACCTGGGCAAAAGCAGCAGGGGAGGAGGGATTAAGAAATACTTGAATGAGCGCGGGTTTAAAATACTGGCAGCATTAGACAGCATATCGGCTCTTCATCAAACAGTGCCGGCAAGTGTGGCTATAGCCTGGTTACTACAGCAACCCACCATTGCCGCACCTATTGCCAGCGCTACCGGCATGGAACAACTCCATGCACTCATAGCTGCAGCCACACTGCAGTTAAGTGAAGCAGACCGGAAAGTATTAAATGAAGCGAGCGCCTGGTAAAGCGTACAGAGCAGGAAAGCTTCTCCCCAAAGATTAATATACGGGGGAATCTTTTCTACAACCATGCCTTTAGCATGATCTGAGATCATTTGGCAGGTTATTTGAAATATGGTGAACATACTAAACAAATAATAGATGAAAACCCTTGGACTTATTTTAATCGTTGCCGGAATATTGATGCTGATCTTTCGTGGCTTTAGTTTTACCAAAGAAAAAAACATAATTGACGCCGGCCCCATACAACTGAATGCCAAAGAAAAGAAAAACGTAAGCTGGCCCATGTATGCCGGAGGTATAGCTGTTGCAGCGGGTGTGGTTGTTTTACTGGCAGGCAGAAAAAAAGCATAACAATAACAAAAGCCGTTGCGGTTCTGATAACACCATAGGGTAAACCTGCTGCTAAAACAACCATAGCACAGGGGAAATACCCGATAATATATTTTTTAATCCATACACTATTGATAAAAAGTGAGATTTTACATCTCACTTTTTTGTTTAGGCATTGCCGGTTTAAATGCTCCTGCATTTGATAAGGATTACATAGCGGCATGACTTTAATCACTTTTTGATTTTTAGTTTGGAGTACTTTTGACCAAATTAAAAACATAATGTTAAAACAATGCAGTGCTGCTGTTTTACTGTTGTCATTTATGGCGCAGGTATTAAGCAGTCCCTTTATTGTTTTTGATTATTATGTGAACACAGCGGCTTATGCAAAAAACTGCATTAATAAAGCCAGAACTGAGCTGCACTGCAATGGTAAATGCCAGATGGCAAAAGAGCTGAAACAACAGGAAGAAAGAGAGCAGCAAAGCCCTGCCGGGGAAAACAATTATAAAAGTCCGGTGTTTCTTTTTTCAAAATCCTGGTTCACCTCCGCTCCGGCTGTATTGCTATCTGTATTTGTAAGCCGTTTCCCCGTTTTCCAGGATACCCGTACAAAAGATGTATCGCTCCCGGTTTTTCATCCCCCCGCCATTCAGCTGAACCAGATGTAGCCATTCCTTACAGCATATCATAAGCTGTAAAGTATTTCCCTCATGTTTAAATTTAAAAAATGAACAGAATATTTTCATGCGCCATACTATGCGCAATGGTTTTTACGGCGTGCAAAAAAGAAGCGGTAAAACCTGCCGATGCTATCATTAATAAAACCCGGCTTGCCGAAGCTACCAATAGTAATACTACCATTACTTTGTGGTCGGATAATGCGGTATTGCCGGCAGGATATAACAAATTATATGTTTCGCTTAAAAACAACCAGGGTAATGAAATCAAAAACACAACGGTAACCTATACTTCCATAATGGATATGGGTTCAATGAAGCATAGCAGCCCTGCAGAGCAACCCGCCTACAATAATGAACTAAAATTGTATGAAGGCGCCATTGTATTTACGATGCCCACTTCGGAAACAGGAACCTGGCAATTGAATGTAACAGCAAATGACGCCACGGTTTCTTTTCCCCTTACAATCAGTACGCCGCCTCAAAAACAATCGGGCACTTTTGTGGGTACAGATGAAAACAAGTATGTGCTGGCGCTTGTTCCACCGCTTAAATGGCAGGTAGGACTGAACGATCTGGATATTTTAATCAACCGAAAGGCTTCCTCAATGGATTTTCCTGCCGATGATGGCTTTACCATTGAGCTTATCACTGAAATGCCTTCTATGGGACATGGCTCTCCTAATAATAGCAATCCCATTTCAGCAGGTAGCGGACATTATAAAGGAAAGGTGAATTATACGATGACAGGCGACTGGCGCTTACATTTTAAGCTGAAAAAGAATGATATGGTGATAGTGGAAGACGCATACGTGGATATTTTGTTTTAACGGATCTTGGGAAAACGCGGTTACCATTTTTCGCATACTAAAACAACGGTTATGATCTTTAAAAATATTACCATACTTATTTTCATAGTACATGCTGCTTTAACTGTTCCGGCACAGGAGGACTCTTCATTTAATACAACCATTACCCTGCAGGAGGTGGTTGTGCAGCATGATACCAGGTTGCTTAACAGCAAAGAAAAAAAACATAGTGTCAACCTCCAGGTATCAACCAACCAGTTACTGGAAAGTATCGCCGGCGTTAATATGATAAGACGGGGAAATTATGCATGGGAACCCACCATCCGCGGACTGAATGCGGGGCAGGTAAATGTTACCATATCGGGCATGGCTGTTTTTGGCGCCTGCACAGACAGAATGGATCCTGCCAGTTCGTATATAGAACCCAATAACCTGCAAAGTGTAACGGTTAGTTATGGCGCCGGCAACCAGTCCTATGGAAGTACCATTGGAGGCGGTTTTAATTTTAAACTAAAGCAACCCAGGCTGAATGATGAAACACGGCTTAGCGGGCTGGCTGGAGTGGGGTATGAAACCAATGCGAACGCGTTGCAAACTCTTGCCGCACTGGAATACAGCAGTAAACGTTTTGCCATTCGCGGTAACGGCATCTTTCGCAAGGCGGGTAATTATAATACCGGTGGCGGAAAAGAGATGCCTTTTTCACAATATGCGAAATGGAATGGCGGGCTTTCGGCAATATACAGGTTGGCAGACCATCATTTTATAAATGTGGATTATATACAGGACGAAGGGTGGGATATTGGTTATCCGGCCCTGCTGATGGATGTATCTTTTGCAAAAGCAAAAATAGCATCGGCATCGTACCTGTATCAGCCGCATGGTAAGCATTTACACAGTTGGGAAACCAAATGGTATTACAATACCATAAATCATGCAATGGATGACACCAAACGGCCGGAAGCCCAGGTTCCTGTGCACATGGATATGCCGGGTACATCACATACCACAGGTTTTTATACGGAAGCCCAATGGGCATTTGGTAACCGGCACCATATTACTACGCGGTTAAACGGCTACAGGAACCGGCTGCATGCCGAAATGACCATGTATCCTGATGGCGCTGCTTCGATGTTCATGCTTACCATTCCGGATGCACAGCGCGATGTGATCGGATTGGATATTTCCGACAGAATAGGGCTTACACCAAAAGCGGAGATCATAGCCGGAGTGAGAACGGACTATGCAGGCTCATCGCTATACAGCGCTGCCGGCAAACAATCACTTTCGGGTATGCATGACGGTGATTTTAACCGTAATCAGATGTTATACAACGCGTACATAAACGGGCAGTACAGGGTTACTGATCATTGGTTATTGTATACAAACGTGGCAAGAGCTATGCGCAGCGCCACTTTGCAGGAAATGTACGGCTTCTATTTGTTTAACCGCACCGATGGATTTGACTACATCGGAAACCCCCGCCTCAATAAGGAAACCTCGTGGAACTTTGGCACAGGAGCCCGTTTTCAGCAAAAAACATTCACGGTAGATGCGCAGGCTTTCGCGTATGCATTCAACAATTATATTGCGGGCAAACCGCTGGCAGGATATAGTGTAATGACTATGGGTGCTAACGGAGTGAAGCAGTATAATAATATTTCACGGGCTGTATTATACGGAGCGGAAGCCACTGTGGTGATGCAGCCTTTTTCATTTTTAAATATAAAGAGCAGCAATACATATACCCGCGGCCGGGATGCTAATAATAACGCACTTCCTTTAATAGCTCCTTTTAAATCGGCAAATACCGTTAGTGTGACCTGGAAAGCATACCGCTTCAGTGCAGCATCTGTACATGCTGCCGCGCAACATCATGTGAGTAGTGAAATGTATGGCGAATTGCCCAGTAAAGCCTATGGCATTGTAAACCTGTCTGCCGGCAGGTACTTTCCTGTAAAACAGGCGGTGCTGGATTTTAATATTGGCGTTGTTAATATTTTTGATAATAACTATTATGAGCACCTGGATATTTTGAAACTTCCGCGCCCGGGCAGAAATGTGGTAATGCATGTTACAATAAGATTTTGAGCGGCTTACTGAATATCCCAGGTCTTCCGACCTTTGCCAGAAAAAAAATAGCAGTAAGTTTGCGGCTAATAATGAACAATCAACGCGCCCGTAAATAATAAAACTGCAGTAAGATGACTTTTGATGAAATGCTATATTTTTCTTTGTTTGTGGCAGGTGGATTAATCGCCGGCCTTTTTGTAAAAAAAGTCATCTCCCCTGTTATTAAAAGGGCCGTTATGCGTACAAAATGGACGGCCGATGACCTGATCATTGAAAGTATTGGCAAGTGGGTGATGGCATGGTTTATAGCCCTGGGTATATTCCTGGGATGGCGAAGGGTGGAAATGGACGTTAAATACCACCATTGGCTGGAGAATGCGCTGCTGATCTTTTATATATTTTCCATTACCTGGATAGTGGCAAGAGTACTTTCGGGCATGACCAGAATAAAGGCGCCTGGCAGCGATACTGTTGTTGCCTCTTCATCTATCATCGGTAATATCATCAAAGTAATTGTGTATTGCATTGGTGCGCTTGTTATACTCCAGTCTTTAGGCATTTCTATTACGCCCATTCTGGCAGGTTTGGGCGTTGGTGGTTTGGCCGTGGCACTTGCCCTGCAGGATACGCTCTCCAACCTCTTTGCCGGTATTCAAATCATATCCACCCGGCAAATTAATCCCGGCGACTTTATCAAACTGGAATCAGGGCAGGATGGCTTTGTGGAAGATATAAGCTGGCGGTATACTACGCTTAAAACAAGCGCTAATAATATAGTCATCATACCCAACTCTAAACTGGCCAGCGTAATATTATCAAACTATTTTTATCCCAGTAAAGAGGTGGTGTTTGATGTTGCGGTAGGAGTAGATTACAGCAGTGATCTTGAAGAAGTGGAAAAAATAACGATTGAAGTACTCAAAGATATGCAAAGGACTTCGGCAGACTGTGTGCAGAATTTTGAACCATTCATCCGTTTTCAGCAGTTCGGGGAAAGCAGTATTGATCTCAAAGCTTTTCTTAAAGCAAAAACATTTGGGAGCCAGTTTATTATTAAACACGAGCTGATGAAAAAGTTGCAAAAGCGATACAGAGAAGAGGGCATCAATATCCCTTTCCCTGTTCGGAATGTTTTTATAAACAAACCCGGCGATTTGTAGTTTGGGAGTTGAGATACTTCAGCTACTGGTCACTGACTACTGACTACTCACATTTCTTTACCAGAACAAGGTGTACAAGGCTATCAGCACACCCGCCACTATTAAAGCGCCTGCCGCAAAACCCGGAGAAGTTTTAAACATTTTTCCGTCTATCTCCAGTCCGTTTGTTTTAACACCGCGGCTATTTTCGTACATACTTATAATAAACATACCAACCACCGAAATAACGAATACAAAAAACATGCGGTCTATAAACGGTATTTCGTACAGCATGCTGCCATCTTTTTGTAATACCTGTTTTGCAAAACCAGTTGAAGCAAGCCATTCAAGGTTAACCAGGCCCGGCATAATTTTGAAGAGAATAGACAATGCAAATCCTCCTACAGTAGCAAAGAGCGCTGCATTGGAAGTGGTTTTCTTCCAGAAAAATCCCAGAATAAACATGGCGAAGATACCCGGAGAAACGAAACCGGTGTATTCCTGTATGTATTCAAATCCCCCTTTTTTATCAATGCCTAAAAACGGGGCGATAAGCACTGCCAGCAGCATGGAAATAATGACTACTAAACGCCCGGTCCATACCAGTTTTTTTTCGGTGGCCCGGGGATTAATTTTCTTTCTATAAATATCGAGTGTGAAAATAGTTGATATACTATTGGCTTTACCGGCCAGCGATGCCACCACGGCAGCGGTTAATGCGGCAAAAGCAAGTCCCTTTAACCCGGAGGGTAATAAGTTCAGCAATACGGGGTAAGCCTTGTCCGCCATCATTTCTCCGTTCACCATCATCTCCTCATGAAAATACCCGTTTTGATACAATACATAAGCGGCTATGCCAGGTAGTACAACAATTACCGGCATCAATAACTTTAAGAAGGCAGCGAATAACAGCCCATTTCTCGCTGTTTTTAAATCGGCGCCCAGGGCGCGTTGTGTAATATACTGATTGCAGCCCCAATAGTTGAGGTTAACAATCCACATACCACCAATCAATACCGATAAGCCCGGTAAACTAATGTAATTGGGATTGTCTTTTTCAAAAATCATGTGAAAGTGGTCGTCAGCGTTTTCGGTGAGTTTGTGAAACCCGGCTATAACGCCGTTTAATCCAAAATGGGTGGCCACAAGGTCTAAGGCAAGGTAGGTAGTTACAAGTCCGCCTAATATTAAAAAGAAAACCTGCACCACATCTGTATATCCAATCACTTTCATACCACCCAACGTAATAATAATGGCAAACAGGGCCAGGAAAAGCATACATACGGTAAGACTAATGCCAGAGATACTGCTTATGGCCAATGCGCCAAGAAACAATATAGACGTGAGGTTAACAACTACATACAACAACAACCAGAATACCGCCATGATCATGGCTACCGTACCATTATAGCGCTGATTAAGAAACTGGGGCATGGTGTATATCTTATTCTTCAGATATACCGGTATAAAAAAAATGGCTACCACAATAAGTGTAGCCGCTGCCATCCATTCGTAGGTTGAAATGGCCAGCCCGAGTGTAAAGCCGCTTCCGCTCATGCCAATAAACTGTTCTGCTGAAATATTAGACGCAATAAGCGATGCGCCTATGGCCCACCAGGTAAGCGAGCCTTCTGCAAGGAAAAAATCTTTGGTATCGGTACTTTTCTTTTTCTTGCGCTGGTATATCCAGTAACCATAAATAGCAACGATAAGAAAGTAAATAATAAAAACAAGATAGTCTTTGGCTGAGAGGTAATTGTTCATAACAAATCAAATCGTTTAAATGTTTGGGTATGATCTGGCTTTATGGAATGGATACTATACATCAATAGGGTACAGTTTACATTTTGGGCGGATAAAGATTAGTGTTTTTGGCGATAAGAACAAATTCAATATTTATTTCAAACTTAGGCCATAACTTCATGCCTTATTTTTTTAAATGGATGTACGATGATAAACGAACAGGTAAAAAAATGGGGAGTGCTTGAAGGGAAAGAGGTGCTGCAGTATACGCTTACTAATAAGAAGGGAGTGACCGTAAAAATATTGAACTACGGCGGCACCATAACCGATATTATTACACCGGATAAAGCAGGCAAAAAAGGCAATGTTATACTGTGCTTCGATTCGCTTGAAGGCTATCTGCAAAAAAGCAACCCTTTTTTTGGCTGCTTAGTTGGCCGGTATGCCAACCGCATTGCCAACGCCCGTTTTTCGCTAAACGGAAAAGTATACCAACTGGCGCCGAACGACAATGGCAACACCCTGCACGGGGGCATAAAAGGATTTGATAAAAAAGTGTGGGATGCCGCCTTTACGCCGGAAAGCGCATCGCTTCAGCTCACCTGTAAAAGCCCTGATGGTGAGGAAGGTTATCCCGGCAATCTTAACGTTACGGTCGTATATACTTTAACCGAAGAAAATGAACTGGTTATCGACTACACAGGAGTAACGGATGCGGCTACGCCGGTTAATCTAACCAATCATGTGTATTTTAATTTATCGGCCGGCAGTGATGCTACCGTGCTGGATCATGAGCTCATGCTGCGGTCAGGTTATTATACCACTACTAACGAAAAGGTAATCCCTACGGGCGATTTGGTTCCGGTAAAAAACACGCCTTACGATTTCACTTCTCCCAAAAAAATTGGAAAGGATATAGGTGCAACAGGAAATGGCTACGACCACAACTTTGTGCTGGGTAATAATGCGGGCAGGATGCAAACAATCAGCACCTTGTATCATGCAGCCAGTGGCCGGCTTATGGAAACCGCCACCACACAGCCGGGAGTGCAATTGTATACGGGTAATTATTTAGATGGCAGCCTGCAACATACGCCCGGCAATATAAAATATAACAGGCATGGGGGATTATGTCTCGAAACCCAGCATTATCCCGATTCGCCCAACCAGCCTGCATTTCCCAACACTATATTACGGCCGGGTGAAAAATATCACCAGGTAACGGTGTATAAGTTTTCTGTTAAATAAGTTTGGATCATCCCTGTGAACAGGGGCGTTATTTTCCGGAATTTCAGTTAAATTTGCAGCCATAAAATAAGCGAATCAATAAGTAAAGCCAATGATTTTACCCATTATAGCATATGGCGCCCCGGTACTGAGAGCAGTGTGTAAGGATATAACGCCAGACTATCCCAAATTAGATAAGCTGATTAAGGATATGTGGGAAACCATGTATGCATCCAGCGGGGTGGGGCTTGCGGCCCCCCAGGTTAACCGCGATATCCGCCTTTTTGTTATAGACAGTACCCAGGTGTTTACAGGCATGGATGATGCAGAACGAAGTAAATATTCTGACGCGCCGGGTACCAGGCAGGTTTTTATTAATGCCCACATTAAAGCGCTTGATGGTGAAGCGTGGGCCTATAATGAAGGCTGCCTCAGCATTCCCAAAATACGGGAAGATATTTACCGCAATGAGAAAGTGACCATCGGGTATATGGATGAACAATTTGAGCCGCACACTGCAACATTTAATGGTATAACGGCAAGGGTTATCCTCCATGAATACGATCATATAGAAGGAAAATTATTCATTGATTACCTGAAACCCTTTAAGCGCAGGTTAATGAAAGGTAAGTTAGACGATATTTCGAAAGGGAAAGTAAATGTTGATTACAAGATGTCTTTTGCAAAGTAAATACCAGCATATAACGAAGTTCCTGCTATTGTTTTTTTCATCTCCCGCATTGCTCTCTGCCCAGCAGAACGATACTGTGATGGTGGATCAAAAAGTGATTACACTGTCAGAGATCATCATCCGGAATAATACAGACATACCTTCCTTTATTGAAAAAGTAAAAAACGATACTACTTTTTACAAAGCTTTCCGTAACCTGCGTATACTGCATTTCACTTCGCTGAATGACATCCGCATGTTTGATAAAAAGGGAAGGGTAAAAGCTACTTTATACAGCAAAACCGCGCAGTGGGCGGATAAGGGCTGCCGGCATACCAATGTTTTACAGGAAGAAGTTACGGGCAACATGTATGACAGAAACCGGCGGTACAATTATTACACGCCTGAATTATATGCCAGTCTTTTTTTTGCTCCTGATACCATTTGCGGTGAAACCAATATGGTAAAAGGAGCGGAACGCAACCTGAAGGATAAATCGGGAATGGCGAAACATAAGGAACAATTAAAAATGCTTTTTTTTAATCCGGGTAAAGCCATACCCGGATTGCCGTTTATAGGCAGCAAAACGGCCATTTTTGAAGAAGATATGGCGCCGTTGTATGATTATCATCTGGACCTGCAGGAACATCTTGGCGAGCTTTGCTACCTGTTTGTTATAAAAGCCAAAGATGAATTGAAGGGTGCAAAAAAAGACCGGGTAGTAATTGATGAAATGACCACCTGGTTTAGTGTAAAAACATTTGAAGTATTGGCCAGGAACTATGCCATGAGCTATAAAGCAGGCGTATACGATTTTGATGTGCAGATGCAGGTGGAGATGACAAGGAGCGGCAGTTATCTTGTTCCCCGGTTATTACGCTATACAGGTAACTGGGATGTTATTTTCAAAAAAAGAGAGACCGGTGTTTTTACGGCAACACTTTTCGATTTTGGTAACTAAAATGACAGGCATATTATAGTTAACTTAACACTACTTTTTCACTTCTTAATTATGACAACGTGTTTGCGGTAACCATACTTGGCAATAACTCTGCGCTTCCTATGCACGACAGGCATCCCACTGCCCAGGTAGTTTATTATGATGAGCATCTTTTTTTAGTGGATTGCGGCGAAGGCACACAAATACAAATGAACCGGTATAAGATCCGCCGTAACCGTATTCGTTATATTTTTATTTCCCATTTACACGGCGATCATTATTTTGGATTGCCCGGATTGCTCACCAGTTACGGATTAAACGGACGTACGGAAGACCTGTGGATATTTTCACCGCCATTACTCAGGGATATCATTGAAATACAATTAACGGCTTCTGATACGGTTTTACCCTACGCTATACATTTTGTTGCTATTGAAAAGGAAGGTATACTGGTTGATGAGAAGAAAATAACCGTAAGTTGTTTTGCGGTAAATCACCGCATTCCCTGCTGGGGCTTTATGTTTAAGGAAAAGGAGAAACCCTTAAAGCTGGACGCTGAAAAACTGAGGCAATACGCCATTCCTTCTTCCTTTTACCTGCGGCTTAAGACCGGGGAAGATTATATTACTAAAGACGGGGAAATTGTAAAAAATGAATGGCTCACCCGGCCGGTAGAGCCAGGTGGGAGCTATGCTTATTGCGCGGATACGGTTTATGATGAAAGTATAGCTGACAAATGTAAGACCGCTGATCTTTTATATCATGAAGCCACTTACTTAGATGATCAAAAGGAAAAAGCGGCTAGTCGCATGCACTCCACCAGCGGCCAGGCAGCAGCTATTGCGTTAAAAGCCAATGCAGGCAAACTGCTGATCGGGCATTTTAGCAGCCGCTATGAAACCTTAGATGATTTTGTTACCGAAGCCCGTGCTGTTTTTCCAAATACAGATTTAGCCATAGAAGGAGCAACATATATTATACATAAATGAGAAAAGTTATTATTTGAGAAAAATTTATTAAAAATAAGTTGCATACAATTGCTTAGTTGGCATGATTTTCTTTTGATCTTATCTTATTTATCTTAAAACCAGCACTTGTATGAAAAAAGCGTTTTTTCGTTTGCTCCGGGTTTCCATGTTTGTTGCCATGGCCAGTATCTGGCTTTTTTCATGTAAACCTAAAATAAGCGACCAGGACATAGAAGCCAAAATTCAGTCTAATGCCACTCTATCGCATCTTGCCGTTAGTGTAAAAGATGGAGTAGTTACGCTTAATGGCGAAGCTAAAGACCAGGCTGATCGAATGGACTGTGAAGCCGCGGCTAAAAGTATAGCAGGTGTGAAGCAGGTGATCAACAATACCACTATCGCCCCGCCTCCTCCACCCGCCCCTGTTGTAATTGCGGCAGACGATCCTTTAACGAAAGGTATTGCAGATGCGCTGAAGGATTTCCCTACGGTTAAAGCCACCGCTGCAGATGGCATCATTACCGTTACCGGCGAAACCACCGCTGCCAACTGGAAGAAAATTAAAATGGCGCTGGATGGTTTACAACCTAAGAAAGTAGATGCAGCCGCTTTGAAAATTAAATAATCTAAAAAAGTAAACTTATTATGGCACTACAGGATAAATACAAACAGTTAGTAGATACGGCAACTGCTTTCGGTATGGTTAATTTACAGGTAAGAGAGCAGGATGGCGTGTTATATATTGATGGTGAGGCGCCTTCGGGCAGTGTAAAAGATCAATTGTGGGACATATACGGGAAAATAGACCCTAATTTTCTATCGGGCGATGTGGTAATGAATGTAAACGTAGCCACTGCTGTGGCAGGCGCTAAGGCTAAAGTAACAACCGAAACATCCAATCTGAATATCCGTAAAGGCCCCGGCACCGATCAGCCCATTGTGGGCAAAGCGGCGCATAACGAAGTAGTAACGCTGATGAGTAAGGCAAACGACCAGTGGTGGCTGGTACGCACAAATGACGGGGAAGAGGGTTACGCGTATGCCCGGTATTTAACACCGGAAGAATAAGAATTATGTTTTCTGCATAAGAGATAAGGGGGTACTGTTTAGTATTCCCTTTTTTCGTTCTGCACGTGCGAAATCCGGCTTCGGATTGGCTAATTTGTGATAGTTCCGCTAAGCATCCTGAAAAGTTTACACCCGATAAATACAAACGGCAGAATGACGGCTCTTACCGTGCATTTACAGGATTTCATTACCGGGTTTCCTATTGGGTTAGTAAAAATATAATATTAATATTGCGAATACGGCATACAAGCTGCAAAGGGCTGGTGTGCTTCGCCACATACCATAGCCGGCTGTGAAAACCCCGTGCCACAGAATGTGAGTGAAGGCATTTTTTTCCGGAATGGCTAAAGATTTAAATTTAAACCGGATAAATCCTGATTATCTGGCTATAATTTAAGAAATTTGCGATTCTCTTTTAAATTCGTAAAAAATGAACAGTAAACCGGCAACATTATTTGATAAAGTGTGGGATTCCCATGTGGTAAGAAAAATTGAAGACGGCCCAGATGTGTTTTTTATTGACCGTCATTTTATTCATGAAGTAACCAGCCCGGTGGCCTTCCTGGGTTTGGAGCAAAGAGGGTTAACAGTAATGTTCCCCGGTAAAACATACGCCACCGCCGATCATAATACCCCTACTATTAACCAGCACCTGCCGGTGCAGGACCCGCTTTCAGCCAACCAGTTGAAGGCATTGGAAACCAATTCGGGCAAATACGGCATTTCGCATTGGGGCCTGGGTAATCCTAAAAACGGTATAGTACACGTGGTTGGTCCCGAAAACGGCATTACCCAGCCCGGCATGACCATCGTTTGCGGCGATTCGCATACTTCCACCCACGGCGCCTTTGGCGCTATTGCTTTCGGCATCGGTACATCCGAAGTGGAAATGGTACTTTCTTCCCAATGTATTATGCAGCCCAAGCCAAAGAAAATGCGCATCAGCGTTAATGGCAAAATGGGCAGGGGCGTTACCCCAAAAGATGTGGTACTCTATATTATTTCAAAATTAACGGCTGCGGGCGCTACAGGTTATTTTGTTGAATACGCAGGGGAAGTTTTTGAACAAATGAGTATGGAAGGCCGCATGACGGTATGCAACATGAGTATTGAAATGGGTGCGCGGGGCGGAATAATAGCGCCCGATGAAACAACATTCGCTTATATTAAAGGAAAAGATAAGGCGCCTAAAGGGGAAGCCTGGGATAAAGCCCTGGCTTACTGGAAAACGCTGAAAACAGATGATGGCGCCGGCTTCGACAAGGAATATCATTTTGATGCCGCAGATATAGAACCCATGATCACTTTTGGTACCAACCCGGGTATGGGTATGGGTATAAGTAACCGTATTCCCGTATCGGCAGGAATGGGAAGCGGAAAATCGAGCTATGAAAAATCATTGGATTACATGGGATTCAGGGAAGCGGAATCCATGCTTGGAAAAAAAGTAGATTATGTTTTCATAGGTAGTTGTACCAACGGCCGTATTGAAGATTTTCGCGCATTTGCTTCCATTATAAAAGGCCGTAAAAA
Organism: Agriterribacter sp.; assembly: GCF_035497235.1. Lineage (GTDB taxonomy): Bacteria > Bacteroidota > Bacteroidia > Chitinophagales > Chitinophagaceae > Agriterribacter. The sequence goes on along the minus strand of NZ_DATJEB010000022.1, from coordinate 50,544 downwards.
AGCAGATCATGTTACCGCATGGATTGTTCCGGGATCGCATGTAGTAGAGCAGCAAATAAAGGAGGAAGGCATACTGGATATTTTATTAGAAGCGGGATTTCAACTGCGTCAGCCGGGCTGTTCCGCATGCCTGGCAATGAATGATGATAAAATTCCTGCCGGCAAATACGCGGTAAGTACCAGCAACCGGAATTTTGAAGGAAGGCAGGGACCCGGCGCCAGAACCATGCTGGCCAGTCCGCTGGTAGCTGCTGCTGCTGCTGTTATGGGTGTGGTTACCGATCCGCGCGAGTTGATGAGTTAACTATTTCAAATCTTAAATTTCAAATCTCAAACCTCAAATGATTCATGGCTTACGATAAATTTACAGTACTCAGAAGCACCGTAGTACCCATGCCCATTGAAAACGTGGATACCGACCAGATCATTCCCGCCCGTTTTTTAAAAGCAACGGAAAGAAAAGGGTTTGGCGATAATCTTTTCCGCGACTGGCGGTACAACAACGACAACAGCCCTAAAAAAGATTTTGTGCTGAATAACCCGCTGTACTCGGGCAAAATACTGGTTGGCGGTAAAAATTTTGGCAGCGGCAGCAGTCGCGAACATGCGGCGTGGGCCATTTATGACTATGGTTTTCGTTGTGTGGTATCAAGCTTTTTCGCAGACATTTTCAAGAACAATTCTATTAATGTGGGTATACTCCCGGTTCGGGTAAGTGAAATATTTTTAGATAAGATATTCACCGCTGTGGAAGCCAACCCCAAAAATGAAATAGAGGTAAATCTTCCCCAACAAACCATCACTATTCTCTCAACAGGAGAAACGGAATCGTTTGACATTAACGGGTATAAGAAGAATAACCTGACGAATGGTTATGATGATATTGACTACCTGCAGGCAATGAAAGAAGACATCGGGTTGTTTGCGGCCAAAAGTATATACTAAAAAGATCATCCAGAAATGCCGGCAGCCCAACGCTATATTGAAATAATGGATACCACGCTCAGGGATGGAGAACAAACCAGCGGTGTATCTTTTTCCGCTTCAGAAAAATTAACGATCGCCAAGCTTTTGTTATCAGAAGTAAAAGCAGACCGGATTGAAGTAGCTTCGGCCCGCGTGTCGGAAGGTGAATTTGATGCGGTAAAAAGAATAACCAAATGGGCGAAAGCCAATGGTTATTTGAACAGGGTGGAAGTACTTACTTTTGTTGACGGAGATGTATCTGTGCAATGGATGCTGAAAGCAGGGGCAAAAGTAATGAACCTGCTTACCAAAGGCTCATTAAATCATTTAACACACCAACTGAAGAAAAAGCCGGAACAGCACTTCGCGGATGTTGCCGCCGTTATTGCTCTTGCCGGAAAAAAAGGAATAGCCTGTAATGTATACCTCGAAGACTGGAGCAATGGCATGCGGTATTCAAAAGATTACGTTTTTCAATACCTTGATTTCCTTCAGCACCAGCCTGTTAAAAGAATAATGCTACCCGACACGCTGGGCGTTCTGATCCCTTCGGAAACATACCAGTATGTATCCGAAATTGTTACCCGGTATCCCGGCATCCATTTCGATTTTCATGCGCATAACGATTACGACCTGGGTACAGCAAATGTGCTGGAAGCGGTAAGGGCCGGCGCTCATGGCATTCATCTTACCATAAACGGCATGGGCGAAAGAGCGGGTAATGCGCCACTGGCAAGCGCTGTAGCTGTTTTGAATGACTTTATGCCGAAAGTGAAAACAGCGATTGCCGAAAAATCACTCTATACAGTGAGTAAGCTGGTTGAAACTTTTTCAGGATTCCGCATTCCTGTTAATAAGCCGGTAGTAGGTGAGAATGTATTTACCCAAACCGCAGGCATTCATGCGGATGGCGATAAAAAAAATAAACTATACTGCAGCGACCTCATGCCTGAACGCTTTGGACGCCAGCGAAAATACGCTTTGGGCAAAACCAGCGGCAAAGCCAATATTGAAAATAATTTGCAGCAGCTTGGCATACACTTATCTGATGCAGACTTGAGAAAAGTAACGCAGCGGATCATAGAGCTGGGCGACCGGAAAGTAGATGTTACCCAATCGGATCTTCCTTATATTATTTCGGATGTATTAAACAGCGATGCTACGGATGATAAAGTAAAAATTGAGAACTATGCGTTAACCCACTCCAAGGGGCTGAATCCATCGGTAACAATAAAGGTTATGATAGCAGGCGAATTGTTTGAAGAGCATGCACAGGGTGACGGACAATATGACGCGTTTATGAATGCGCTCAAGAAAGTATATAAACAAAAGAAGCTGGAATTGCCGCTTTTAACCGACTATGCGGTTCGTATACCTCCCGGCGGCAGAAGTGATGCTTTATGTGAAACGATAATAACATGGCAGCACAATAATAAAGAGTTCAAAACAAGAGGGCTCGACAGTGATCAAACCGTGTCGGCAATTAAAGCCACACAAAAGATGTTGAATACTATTTAGCATAATTCTTTAAACAAAACCCACATACTGTTTTTATCGTTATTTATATGATGGGGAAATAAAAATAAAATGGCAACCAAAAAAATTTTAATTGTTCCCGGCGATGGGATAGGACAGGAAGTAACAGCGGTTGGTAAAAAAGTATTAGATAAAATAGCGGCCCGGTTTGGCCACAGCTTTTCCTATGATGAAGCATTGATTGGCCACGTGGCTATTGAAGCCACCGGAAATCCTTTGCCCGATGAATCGCTGCAAAAAATGAAGGAATCGGATGCCGTGTTGTTTGGCGCCGTAGGCCATCCCAAATACGATAATGATCCTTCGGCAAAAGTAAGACCGGAACAGGGTTTACTGAAAATGCGCAAGGAGCTGGGTTTGTATGCCAATATCCGGCCTATTAAACTATTTGATGAATTGCTGGGCGCTTCCAGCATTAAACCTGAAATATTAAAAGGCGCCGATATTATGTTCTTCCGCGAGCTCACCGGCGATATTTATTTTGGTGAAAAAGGAAGAAAGAACAATGGCGATACGGCCTATGATGTAGCCGAATACAGTCGCTATGAAGTAGAACGCATTGCCCGTAAGGCATTTGAATCGGCCAGAACAAGAAGAAGAAAATTATGTTCGGTTGATAAAGCCAATGTACTTGAAACTTCACGCTTGTGGAGAGAGATAGTGCAAAAGGTAGCATTGGAATACCCCGATATTGAAGTGGAACACCAGTTTGTAGATGCAACAGCCATGTTGCTCATAAAAGACCCGCGGCGCTTTGACGTAGTAGTTACGGCCAATTTATTTGGCGATATCCTCACCGATGAAGCTTCGCAGATAGCCGGCTCCATGGGTATGCTGGCCTCGGCTTCTATTGGCGATGGCACAGGTGTATACGAACCTATTCATGGTTCCGCGCATGATATTACCGGCAAAGGCGTTGCCAATCCGCTGGCTTCCATTTTATCGGCCGCGTTGTTATTAAATATTTCTTTTGGTATGAAGGCAGAATCCGAAGCGGTTATTAATGCCGTTGATAAAGTATTGAAATCGGGTTATCGTACTAAAGATATTGCTGACGGGCAAACGCCGGCTGATAAAATTTTAGGCACAGCGGCAATGGGTGAAGAGGTGTTAAAATATTTGGGTTAAAGAAAATACAAGCAGTGAAGTAAACTGTGAGTTGTTAGTAATGAGTGCAATTGCAGATAGCAAGCCAGGTACTTATTATTGACAATTCCCTGCCCACCATTTGCTATTCATCACTCATTTAATGCACAATTGTTTACAATCAACATAGTAGTGACCGCCTAAAAAACTCCCGTATCATTGTAGGCTAAGCATTTTCATGTTTTTTACGCTGTGCAATCTTAAAAAAATAATGTAAAATTGTTGATAATATTTAATTGATTATCACGTTTTGGGCAGAATAGGATGTTACTTTGCCTGTTCATTTTTAGACACTTATAAATATTAATTGAGTATGTGCCATGTTTTGGTTAAAGCCGTGGAAAACACTGCTGTGAAGGGATCCGGTTCTGCTGTTCATCATTTTAGAAGGGTTACCCTTCTGATGTGTTTATTTGCTTTTGTGTTGCTTTCCGCAGGTTGCGGACAAAGTTTTTCTGAAACCGACCAGGTGAAAGATACCAGTGCAATACAGCTTCAGGAAGATGTTTCGGTGAAACAGCATACACCTGCACCGATTGACACTGCATTGTACGATCAAAAAAATATTGCGTTGGCCAATGGCGATAGTTCCGGCTTATGGCCGGTGAATGCACCTTATCCGCTTCCGGGCGCTATCTTTCCTTTTAAAAGAGTGGTTTCCTATTATGGCAACCTGTATTCAAAACGGATGGGAATATTAGGGGAGTTGCCACCTGCGGAAATGCTGGCTAAACTAAAAGGAGAAGTGGATAAGTGGGAAGCTGCAGATACTACAACTAAAGTTTTACCGGCTTTGCATTATATAGCGGTAACCGCGCAGGAAAGCCCCGGAAAAGGTGGAAAATACAGGCTGCGCATGCCTTTTCACCAGGTTGATTCTGTTTTAAGCATGGCGGAGAAAATTGATGCCATTACTTTCCTGGATGTGCAGGTAGGACTGAGCACTTTGCAGGAGGAGATTCCGCAATTGGAAAAATACCTAATAATGCCCGATGTACATTTGGGTGTAGATCCCGAATTTTCAATGAAGGGCGGGCAGCGGCCCGGTACGGTTATCGGTACGTTTAATGCAGATGATATTAACTATGTTACCGGTTACCTGGCCGATTTGGTAAAGAAGTATAATCTTCCTCCTAAAATATTAGTGGTACACCGCTTCACGCAGGGTATGGTAACCAATTATAAACAAATTAAAACCCGTCCCGAAGTTCAGATTATAATGGATATGGATGGCTGGGGACTACAGGCACGTAAAATAAATACGTACAGGCAATACATTTATAAAGAGCCGGTGCATTATACAGGATTCAAAATTTTTTACAAGAACGACTTCAGGGAACCTAACAGCCGCACCATGACGCCCGAAGAAGTACTGCAGTTAAAACCGCGGCCGATATATATACAATACCAGTAGTAAGTGAGAAGAAGTGAGAAATGATTTCACGTTTACCGTTTCACGGGATGAGAGATGAGAAGAGAGGTTGAATGTAAGAAGTAGTGACATCCGGTTAGCCATAAAATTATAACAATGTTTTGCCTCGGTTGCGGCTGCCGGGCGGTCCTTAATGCTTAATTTTGCGACTTAATTAAAAATATTGTAAATGCAAAAGCTACTTATTGTATTGAGTTTTGCCTTTATACTGGCATCCTGCGCCGATAAAGGTAAAACAGCCGCCGGAGAAAAAACAGCGGGTGACAGTACCTTTCTCTTAACCGGTAATATTGATGGACTGGATAGTGGATGGGCTTATTTGTATCATCCGGAAAAGGAGCAGCAAATACCCGATTCTGTTAAAATTGTGAACGGTAGCTTTACGTTTAACGGAAATGCAGTTCAGCCTGAGTTCGTGCTCCTGGGTTATGATCAGCACGGGCAAAAAAGGTTTCCCCTGGGGTTCTTCATAGAAGGAGGAGAGATAACCATAAAAGGAACGGTGGATTCACTGTATAAAGCTGATATCACCGGTTCTTCCGCGCAGGAGGAACTTGAGAAATTTAATGCATTGCGTAAACCCATAGAAGAGAAACAGAAGCAATTATATGAAGCATACCAGGTAGCTTCTATGTCGGGCAATGCACAAAAAGCAGGTGAAATTCAGAAACAATATGAAGCGCTGGAAGGTGAAAATAAAGCGCTTGTAATAAAGTTCGTTAAAGAGAACCCGGCTTCTTATGTTTCCGCTTTTCAACTGGCACAAACTTTTGCCTATGACGCGGTACCTGCAGACCTGGAACCATTGTATAATGGATTAGATGAAAAAATTAAAGCCTCTCATTTTGGAAAGGCTGTCAGGAAAAGCTTAGATGCCGCTAAAACCACGGCTATTGGAAGCGAAGCCCCCAATTTTATATTAAATGATATTAACGGTAAGCCGGTTTCATTAGCCGCCTATAAGGGAAAGTATATTCTTGTAGATTTTTGGGCAAGCTGGTGCGGGCCATGCCGCCAGGAAAACCCAACGGTAGTAAAAGCGTATAATACCTACAAATCAAAAGGGTTCGATATCCTGGGTGTTTCCTTAGATGAGAAAAAAGACAAATGGGAACAGGCTGTTAAACAGGATAATCTTACCTGGACGCATGTGTCGGATCTGAAAGGTTGGGAAAGTGATGTGGCTGCTTTATATGAAGTAAGAGCCATACCCATGAATTATTTGCTGGATAAAGAAGGAAAGATTATTGCCAAAAGCCTGAGAGGGGAGGATCTGATCAAAAAATTAGGTGAAATATTGAATTAATATCCCGGTAAATCAAACAGGGAAAGGCCAAAGGTGAAAAATACACCCTTGGCTTTTTTTATTTAGGGGATACCTCTGCACAGCAGTAATAAATAATGAATTGCTAAAACGGGTTAGGTTAAGGCGTAAAAGATAATGATAAAGCCGCAGCGTGCCTTTGTCCGGTACAATGCTTTTTATGAAGAGAGATTACGGAGGGAAAGTGTTATTGCAAAACTGAGATTCTATTTATCACATGCGACCTTGTAGTTTTGCACCGAAATGGAAATGCAATGAAAGCAGTAAGTACTGATGAACCAATAGAAGACGTATCAAACGGTTGGATTAACGGTTTTATAGGTGTGGTACTATTCAGTGGTTCCCTGCCTGCCACAAGAGTAGCGGTTTTGGATTTTAATCCTGTATTCGTAACGGTTGCCCGTGCGGCTACAGCAGGTTTGCTTGCATTGTGTGTGCTGCTGATCTTTAAAGAAACACGACCATCGCGGAAACATATTTTTCCTTTAGCTGTTGTAGCGTTAGGTGTTGTGGTAGGATTTCCGTTGCTGAGTGCACTCGCTTTACAGTATATAACATCGGCACATTCCATTGTTTTTTTGGGGTTACTACCGCTTGCAACGGCTGCGTTTGGTGTACTGCGCGGCGGTGAGCACCCCCGCCCGGTATTTTGGCTTTTCTCTGTTACAGGTAGTCTTTTAGTTATTGGATATGCAGTTTGGCAGGGGCTTACCGCATCACCTTTGGGTGATATGCTAATGCTGGGGGCAATCATTCTATGCGGACTGGGTTATGCCGAAGGCGCCAAACTTTCAAAAACACTGGGCGGATGGCAGGTCATATCCTGGGCTTTAGTATTGTCATTACCAGTTATGCTACCCATGATGTGGACATGCTTTCCATCATCATTCGCAGGCGTTAGCACAGGCGCCTGGATTAGCCTGGCTTATGTTTCCCTGTTCAGTATGTTTATTGGCTTTATATTTTGGTATCGTGGTTTGGCTCAGGGGGGTATTGCATCTGTAGGACAGTTGCAACTGCTGCAGCCGTTTTTAGGCCTGGCATTAGCTGCAACATTGCTTCACGAAAAAGTAAGTGTTAGCATGTTAGCAGTTACCATTGGCGTAATTCTCTGTGTTGCAGGTTCAAAGAAGTTTGCTAAATAATAATAAAGCAGGAAGGTGTAAAAGGAAAACTGAAGTTATTAAATGCGCTGCCTGCGATTAGCACGGGTGTTTGCAGGCTTGCCCAGAGGCTTAATCATAATGTTTAAAACCTATTTTATTTCTTGCGGTGGGTACGCTTTGCTTCTGTATCAGTTCATTCAAGACCATAAAAATATTCTCAATATCCCTGCTGTTACCTTTTACTTCCTTTTCTAATTTACCAAGCTGTATTAATATCGCTTTATGGGTAAGCGTATACTCCCGAAGCTTTGTAAATACTCTTATAATTCTGATGTTTACTTCTATGGCTGTTTTACTGTTTAAAATACTGGATAACATGGCAACGCCTTGTTCTGTAAAAGCCATCGGCATATATCTTACACCACCCAACTTGAGGTGCCAATTTGGCTCCTCAAGTTTTCAAATTCCTTTCTGGTAAGCGTAAACATAAAGTCTTTAGGGAACCTGTTTATATTTCTCTTTACCTGCCTTTTCAACTGTTTTGTTTCTACGCCATACATTGCCGATAAATCCTTATCCAACATTACTTTTTCACCACGTATTGCATATATTTTATTCAATACTTTTTGTTCTGCCACCAATAGCTGCAATTCTTTTTTTGCCATAGTCGCTATTTTTATATTTATAAATAAGTAACCGCTCTTAAAACCGAAAGCCGCAAATTGTGATTTTTAATAAAGGAACTTTTCCTGTAAGACAAATGCTGCTGACTTTGATGCATGTTAAAACGTTGCAGACAGCAATATCCTGATCTCCGATTTCTTATTTCCCTCAATTTCATCCAACCCGCTGCCAATAACATCCTTTTCACTATAAATGACCTGCCCCCATTTGACCCACACATTCATATATGTATTGAGTTTGTACCTGGCGTTGATATAATACCGTGTTCCCTTATCGTAAAATACGGGAACGGCATAATAGTACAGCACATCGTTTTCATAGGCATACAGCCTGGAGTTGTAGCTATCACTTTCAAAATATTGCAGGCGTGCATTCATACTCACGCGGCTTTGCGGAGGCTTGTAAAAAACGTCAAAAAAAGCTAAAAAGCCTTTCTCCTCATTTGCTTTCTCCGGCTTATACCACAACAGTTCAAACCGCTGCCGCACTGAAAATGTTCTGCTGAGCCGGTGGTTGATTTGCGTACGCCAGGAACGATTGAAAAAAGAAACTACTTCATGCATAACGGTAGCTTCCGTTTTTTGATTAATGGATTGCTGACGGCTCCTGTAACGGGTATACATTTCCGTTAGTTTGGAAGGTTTGCAACTGAGCTGAACAAAATAGTCTTTACCATAGGAGGGAGCATCCGTACGGTATTTTAGCCAGGGGAAACGAAATACATCCGCATACAAATCTATACTCCACGCCGGGAGCGGTTTCAGAGACAGCCCGGCAAACAATCCCTCCTCATTGGATACCGTGTTACCGGCAGTAAATGCGTTACCGTACAAGGCCTGGTAAGCCTTTGCAATGTTGCGGTACAGCAGGGAAATGCCGGCTTTAGGATGAACACTCACCAATACCCCGTTAATGGATGCTATGTTTACATTTCTGTCAATAGCTGTTTCTCCGAAAGCATGTATGTTTTTAAATGTGAAACCATAATCTATACTATAGTTGTTATGGTGCTTTCCGGTTAGTGTATACCGGTTATAAGGCACTGCTTCTTTTTGAATGCGCCTGTTAAAATAATAGTGTAGCATATTCAATCCCGCATACCCATTGCTTTTTTTATACATGAGGTTCACTCCATATGCCAGTTGACCTAAAGTTCCCCGGTCCAATCTTTCGCCGGGTGTTCTGTGGTATCCCGAAGTATGAATAGATGATACAAAGCCTTCCGCTTCTATAGTATCTGTATTTATCTTAGCGTCTAATTTTCGCATAGAAAGAAACACGGTTCCCTGCCAGTTGTTTTTTTCGAGCTGAACAGCAGCGCCCCGGTGAAAATAAAATGAGCCTGAAGAATTATACGGATGCAATACCGCAGATTGTCTTTTTATATGCAGTACAGCATCTCCTTTTCCAAACGCAAGTCCCTGCCAGTGAATCAGCCCCTGCCCCATATTAATAGTGTAATCACCCAGTGCAACAGCTTTAACTATACCCATATTTCTTGCAAAAAAATGAAAAGAATAAAAATCAAAACCTCCCGCGGTGCTCGTAAGTAATGGTTCGCCTGCATCCTTCGAAAACGTTACCCCGTACTGCAAAAGATTCTTATACTGGTATTTATAGCGAAGCATCAGTCTCGATGGATCGCCAGGATAAGCGTTTCGCGAACTGTCTTTTTCCAGGTATCCTTTTGCTTTTTCTATAGCATGCGAATAGCGCAGCACTATATAATGATTTCCCCCGCTAAGCCGTTTTGATAGTTTGTCTTTTGTTAACGCTGGTTCTGCAACAGCAATATAGGGCAGCAGCTTTTGAATAAGCGGTATATCCCAGCCTGGTACCGATTGTAATTCATAAATGCTGATCAGCTTACCTAATAATTTCCTGTAATTCATGAACTGGTTTACCTGCAAAGCAGACAGTAATTGCAGTTCCGTAAGCTCGGCCGCTGTAGCGGTGTTGAGATTGAGGTGATCTTTTCTCAGGTATTCCATTTGTTGCCACCAGCTATCATCCGCGGTTTCCGCATCTTCTGCTGCTTCTGTTATTGCTTCTAATTGCTGCTCCGTTTCAAAAGGCGGCTGCTCCTGACTTTGCGCATACAAGGGAAACAGCATATACCATATGAGGATGCAGCGGTTCATTGCTCCGTGCTTTTATTTAACTGGTATAACAGCAGTAAGCCGGGTGATATACCTAACTGCTGGTGGAAACTAACGGAAACATCCATACGCAGTTGCCGGTACAGGTAGCCTACGCCAAAGTAGCCGGATGATGTGCCTGTAAAAATGCCAGCCTTTGCCATCAATTCCTTCAATGGTTTATATTGAAAGGCCGCATGTATATTTACATCCCTGTTTTTTTCTTTTATTACTTCTAACTGCGTAAAAAATGAAGCAGACATTTCATACCCGATACCGGCTTTGTATATGGAAGCAATCTTTTCGCCTGTGTGTCTTCCTAAAGGGCTGCTCAAAGGATTATATACCGATACGCCGGTATGCAACTGGTTGCTGATATGAATAACCGATCCTATTTCAAAATTTACAGCCGAAGCGCTGAGGTAGGAAGGAATACGAAGATGATAATAGTTGAATTTAGCACCTATGCCTATTTTTTCACTAACCGGTAAACCATAGGCAATGCCAACCTGTGATTCATTATATGCAGTATACCCAAAATAATCCGCCTGCAGCGCCAAATTCCCGAAAGTGGCGGGTACCGTAACAACCGCAGTGTATAAACCCGTTTCCGCCAGCATAAATCTTCTTTCGCCATACACGCCGGCGCTGAAGTTTTTCAGCGCCGACAGCGCTCCAATATTGGATATAACAGAAAACGCATCCTGGAAGTTTTTGCTGTATGCCCCTGAAGAAAGATAGTAAGCTATTAAGGGACTATGTGCAGTTTGAGTAAAACCACCGGTGGCCAGGCAAAGCCATACCACGGCAAGCAGGTTAGCGCTTTTCATTACATGGTGTTTGAAGAACAAAATAATGAAAAAATATTGTCCTGAAAAATATTTCCTGAATACCGGGGTTCATATATCGGAGTGTCACAAGTTTCGGGTTACAGGTGTTTTCCTGTAGCCTGGAACACTCGGACTGCCGAAAGCTCATATTGTTAGCCGCAAACTATTTTTATCCTGTTCAAACCATAACTTAGCATTTTAATATGCTATCGTTAACACAAGTTCCATCACCTGCAAGAACTGCACGCATTGCCGTTAGCGCTTTATTTTTTTCCGCCGGACTCTGCTTTTCAAGCTGGGCTTCACGGATTCCTGCTATTCAGCAAAAGTTGCAACTCAGTGAGGCCGGGCTGGGTATGGTACTGCTTTCATTGCCCATGGGACTGATGCTGAGCTTACCCGTATCCGGCTTTGTAGTAGCGCGTTATGGAAGCAGGCGCACAGTTGTTATTGCATGCCTGCTTTATGCGTTTTTACTTCCTTTTTTGGGTGTTGTTTCTTTTGTATGGCAACTGGTTATGGTTTTGTTCCTTTTTGGCTTTGCCGGTAACCTGCTTAATATTTCCATGAATACCCAGGCTGTAAATGTGGAGGATGAATATGGCCGGTCAATTATGGCCTCTTTTCACGGGGTATGGAGTGTGGCGGGTTTTAGCGGAGCCGCTATCGGCATGCTTATGCTGTCTTTTTCTGCTTCTCCCTTTCTTCATTTTTGTATTATTACTGCTTTGGTATGGAGTATTGTTTTTGTGGCGTATAAATATTTGCAGGTAAAAGATATACATTCAGGCAGCAATACTCCTGTGTTTGCAAAGCCCGACAGCACATTGTTAAAACTGGGGCTAATTGCTTTTTGTTGTATGGTATGCGAAGGCACCATGTTTGACTGGAGCGGTATTTATTTCATTAAGGAAGTGCAGGCTCCCCAATCGCTTACTACTTTGGGTTATGTAGCTTTTATGACCACCATGGCAGGAGGCCGGTTTGCCGGTGACTGGCTGTCGGTAAAGTTGGGCAAGAAAAATATGATCAGAATAAGTGGTTTGCTGATTGCCGGCGGGTTAATGCTGGCAGTGGCACTGCCTTATATCGTTCCTGCTACTATAGGCTTTCTGATCACAGGCATGGGGGTATCTTCTGTTGTACCCCTGGTATACAGCGCTGCAGGGCGATCAGGAAAAATAGCTTCTGGCGTTGCGCTGGCAGCGGTTTCTACAATCGGTTACCTGGGGTTTTTGTTTGGTCCGCCGGCCATTGGGCTAATAGCACAGGCGCTTAGCCTAAGATGGTCTTTTACCCTGATCGCTTTTCTGGGATTAGGTACCACATTATTGGCCGGGTTTTCCAGGATTGAAAAATAAAAACAAACCAGAACAACTTTATATGTGCTGGTTTGTTTAACTGCTTTTCCTTTTTTATATCATCCGGTAGCATTCATTTACCGCATTGTTTCAAAAAAAGATACATTTCCATCGGGTGTTACCTGTAATATGATGGATTCAGACTGGTCGTTCTTTTTTAATGATACAAAATAATTGACATCACTTTCATAAGGCACCAGCGGGAATAAATCATTCAGGTTGTCTTCCTGGTCATTATACACAATCGTACTTTCAACGGTATAATTTTTATACTGCTTTGCAATTGTTTTACGTGCAGATCCGGGCAGATCGCTATAAGCAAAATTATGGGTAGTGCCGGCGAGTTCGCTATTCCAGTCGTAAAAGGCGTGCATAAGTATACCATTCTGCATAAATGTAGCTTCGCTGTATTGCTGATCCCTGCTCCATTGTTCGCCTTTTACATTAGGAAAATCTGATTGAAAATCCTGTTTTGCCATAAAGGTGGCTTTTTGTTTGCTTGCTTTGTGGACGCCATCGGCAAATGAAGCAGTACAGATAAGGGCAGCCATCAGCATTGTTAAACCTATCTTTTTCATAACTGTAGTTTTTAAAATAATGAAATTTGTTATACGCTTATACAGACTGCTGCTGATCGCTATCGTTTATACTGCCATTGTTAAGCAAATGTTTTTATACTGCCCTGTAACTGTACGTTATGTATCACTGAATTTTCCGTTCAGCGATAATGATAGTTTTTGATTAAAACATTCACAGAATGTGGTTGTGAAGACTGATGGTAACTCACGTTTGCCTGTCCTGTGTTTTTGAAATCTAGTTTTTCAAATAGCTTTAAAACATGGGTGTTATTTATAAAAGCCAGGCACCAGTTTATGCTGTTTTTTTCGCAAAAAAGTATTCTGCTCACGGCCAGTTGCCTGCTTAATCCATTTCCATGATACCTATGATCAACAACCAAACGACTGTAAAAAGCAAAGGGAAAAGCAATAGGAAGAGCAAGGTGTTGCAGGGAATAGTTATAGGGAAATTCATACAGAGAGTGAAATATATTAAGCCGGGCTGCTGCAACTATTTCACTTTTATCGTTCATGATGATCCAATGCAAAGCCGTTTCATCTAATTCATCAGACCAGCCATTTGGGAAAAGCTGCCTGTTTACAAATTTGCTTTTACCCGAATGCTCCCAAACATTTACACGCAATTCGTATATTTCCTTTAACCTTGTTTTATCTGTTAAAAGCTGGGGCCCCGATAAGGCAGATTGCGGCTTGTAAAGACCATTTTGTAATGGATGAAACAACTTGCCGGGAATATTAGATGCTACCATGTGTTCATCAGTTGAAACGCAACTGAATGCTGTATTTGTTGCCATTGTTTTTATGTTAAGGAGAGAAAATATTTTTAAAAATGCAAATTTTGATTATTTCCATTTTTAATTTACGTGATTGATTGAAGGATAAACCGGTGGATTATAGAGATGAACAGCATCGGACAGAAGGGGAGTATTGTATGTTCTTTGCAATTAACATAATGCAAAATTAATAAAGCCTTACCGGCTTGCCAAATTTATGGGTTAACCTTTCCCCCTATTTTAAAATATTACCGGATTGAGTAAATGTTTTTTGATAGCTATACCTGCAAAAAAATCCCCTTTGCTTTTAGCAAAGGGGATTAAGTATGAAAAAGCGGATCCTGTATACTGCAGGCTGACTTGTAAATTATTTACCGCCTTTATTATTTTTCTTTTCCGACTCGTATTTGGCATATGCTTCGGCATTCAGCACGTTCCCTGTAATTCTTAATTCAAGCGGAATATCAATACCCTGTACTTTTACATATACCACCTTATCGAATTCACCCGCAGCCGCGGCATTAAATCCTGCTTTAATAATATTGCTTTTTCCTTTGGCAACAGGCTGCTCAGGTTTGGTTGGTGTTGTACAACCACAGGAAGCCCACGCGTTTTCTATCACCACAGGTTTATCGCTGGTGTTTTGAAAAGCAAAGTCGTAAGTAACGGGAACGCCCTGTTTGATCTTTCCAAAGTCGTGTTTTTTTTCTTTAAAGCTGATCAGGTCTTCGGCTTTTTGCTTGCCTTCGGTTTTCTGTGCCACAGCCCAGGAAGTTATGGCAAAAGCTGCCATGGTAAATAACAGTTTCTTCATATTTAATGGTTTATGTTTTTTAATAATTGTACACTTGCATTAGCGGGAGCGGGGTCGGCAGGTGTTTCCCAAACTTCTCCTTTAATATACAGCATCTTTGTTTTTCCTGAATTATAAAAAATTGTTACCGGCTTTTCAAATGTTCCTTTAACCGCCGCATTATAACCTACCGTAATTTTTTTTGCTGCGCCGGGCGCTATCGGGTCGTGGCTCCATTCAGGAGTAGTACAACCGCAGGATGCCTGAACATTTTCAATTTGAAGCGGTTCCTTTCCCGTGTTTACTACTTCAAAGATATGGGTTACCGGTTTTCCCTGTTGTATTTTTCCAAAATCATACCGGGTTTCCTTCAGTAACAATATATCCTTAGCCGCAGGCAGGGCGGTGTTGTTCTGCGCCTTCACCGCCGATGCTAAGCCCAATATAAATAAAAGTGCGTAAAGCTTTTGCATTGTAATTTCGTTTCCTGTGCCTGCTACAACGTTTGTGCAAACTTACATATTGTTAAGCAACAACGTTAAAATTGTAGCTGATCCTTCATTTTTTTAACAAGCTTGTTGCTTAACTTGTGGTTTACATTTCCGTTGCTATTTTTGATCAAACTTAACCACAATGAAATATCTATTTATCCTGTTCGTGCTGTGTGTATGTGGCAAACAAAGTATCGCCCAGAATGATACGGCAAAAACTACACCATTGTATACACAGTACCCTTTACCCCAGTTTTCTATTTTACTTACCGATAGTGTAACCTGGTATACCAAAAACGATTTGCCCAAAAAAAAGAAAACGGTGATCATGCTGTTCAGCCCCGACTGCGAACATTGCAAACATGAAACCGAATTAATAAAAAAGAACATCAGCCAGTTCAGCGGTACCCAGGTAGTAATGGTAACGCCGATGCCCTTTGCTAAAATGCAGGAGTTTTATGAACATTTTGAGCTGCATAAGTTTAAAAACATTACGGTAGGGCGTGATCCGAAATTCTTTTTCAGCAATTACTTCAAAGTGCATTACCTGCCTTTTTTTGCTATTTACGATAAAAATTACAAGCTGCTTAAAACTTTTGAAGGTTCCACCAGGCTGGAAGACCTGATAAAATACCTGTAATAAACAACAGGAGTTGCGGGGGTGTTTTAAGCTTCCCCAAATTAACATTCGGCTAAATACCTTTATTTTGCTGAATAATATTCTTCATTTATTAAATACACTCACTAATGAAAGTAACTGTTGTAGGCGCCGGATCAGTAGGCGCAACCTGTGCTGATAATATTGCCAGGGCAGCGCTTTGCGAAGAACTGGTTTTGCTGGATATTAAAGAAGGACTGGCTGAAGGCAAGGCGATGGATATGATGCAGACCGCCGCATTATTAAATTTTGACACTAAAATTACCGGGAGTACCAGCGATTATGTAAAAACAAAGGGCAGTGATGTTGTGGTGATCACTTCAGGTATTCCGCGCAAGCCCGGCATGACGCGTGAAGAGCTGATTGGCATTAATGCAGGTATTGTTAAAAGTGTTACCAGTAATATTCTTCAGCATTCACCCAATGCAGTGATCATTATTATAAGTAACCCAATGGACACAATGACCTATTTGGCCTTAAAATCGACCGGGGTGCCTAAAAATCAGATCATTGGATTGGGCGGCATATTAGACAGTTCAAGATTTAAGTACTACCTGAGTCAGGCCCTGCCTGCTTCGCCCAACGATATACAAGCGGTGGTTATAGGCGGACATGGTGATACTACAATGATTCCGCTTACCCGCCTGGCTACTTACCAGGGTACCCCGGTAAGTGCTTACGCCAGTGCCGAAACCTTGAAAAAAGTGGCTGCAGATACGATGGTGGGTGGCGCAACACTTACCAGGTTAATAGGTACATCGGCCTGGTATGCTCCGGGTGCATCGGGCGCCGATATGGTAAGGGCAATTGTGCGGGATGAAAAGCGGCTGATACCCTGCTCTGTATACCTCGAAGGAGAATACGGTCAAAAAGATATTTGCATGGGTGTTCCCGTAACTATAGGCAGAAATGGCTGGGAGAAGATTATTGATTTTAATTTGAATGATGAAGAGAAAGCCCTGTTCAGTAAATCGGCCGATGCGGTAAGAACCATGAATAACGTTTTAAATACATTATAGGCGCGTTATATTTTTAAGCTATACACATTCACCTGCTGAATGTAGCTCACACTGTTGTAAAAGTATTTTGGGTGCATCCCATTTTGTTGCAAAGGTTGCCAGCCTTTAATCAGAACGATAATTTGGAATGCACCCCATTTTTTTACCATGCCATTTCTGACTATATTTAAGTTTTCCAATGCCTTATTGCAACCTTTAACCCTCATTCTGTATCCTACACTGTACCCGGTAAACTTAAATTAACGCGTATGAAGCTGGCTTTACTTTTTGCATTCGCTACCCTCTCCCTGTTCGCTTACGCACAGGTTCCATTTAACAGGAACCCGCAACTCAATCAAACCTTATCTCCCTATTCTAATGAACGGATCAGCCCCCTGAAAAACCTGAAGATCAATCCGCAGTTTAACTGGCATCTGAACCCTTATTCCAATGCCGCCATTAACCCGGGCAGTAACGCGTTGATCAATCCGAAATTAAACACGAAGATCAATCCCCACTATAATGAATTACTGAACCCCCTGCGTTCACTGAGTTTGAACCCCTTGATGAATGGTAACTGGCTGGGATATTATTTGTTTGATAAAGAAGGCAATCACCTGGGCTACTATGTGCGCGGAGATCAATTAGTGATGCTGTGTTTTGACCTGAAAGGAAAATGGACCGGTTATATGGTTCAAACAGACAATAACACCTACAATTATTTTGATTTGAACGATGAATGGACGGGCATATTTGCCTGTACCGATTCGGACAGCGGTATTAACATGTTTAATAAGGAAGGCGAATGGACCGGCGACTACGCCAGGTAATACCATGTTTTTTCTCCTGTTTATATTAGCATAGCTGTATTTGCCGGTGAAAGCGGCAATGACTATTGATGTAAGGTAGATTTTTGCAAATGACTTAGGGCTGTTGTTGATGGTATGGGGTGAATGGGATACTTTTAGAGAGTAAAAATTCATCCTGTAATCCTACGCTATGCTAAAGTATCTTAATTCACCTTTGAAAGCCACCGGAAGCTTACTTACGCTGGCCGGTATGTTTATAGCTGTATTTACATTTGAACAGTTTCTTTTTCTCGGGCTATCCGTTATTTCTTTGGGTGTACTTATACTGGTAACCGCCGGACTGCTTTATAAATCGCCTGTGAAGCGAGGCTATAACAGGTGGGGAGAAATTGCACTGGTATTCTTTATTCTTGCATTTTGCGCCGTGCTGCTGCTGGATTACCTGGGTATTATAAAGATAGTTTTATAACCGGTTACTCAAATCATACTTTTTACTTTATCGGCCATGGCAGCCACATCCTGCAAATGCATGCATTTAAAATGTTTTTTGGGACATTTTTTTGTGCCATAATTAGAACAGGGCTGGCAGGGCAGCGCAGGCACAATAAAATTGGTGTGCTTTTGCGTTGATGCGCTGCCGTAATAGGGCTCCACATCCAATTTGGGCGAAGTGCCACCCCATACAGCTAATACCGGTTTTTGAAAAGCGCAGGCAATATACTGTAAGCCGGTATCGTGCGAAATAACCAGTTTGGCCTTCCGGGTAATATCGGCCGATTCATTGAGCGAAAACTTGCCACAGGCGTTATATATTTTTACCGGGTCAACAGCAGCTATTGCCGTTCCTTCCGGTATATCTTCATTGCCACCCAGCAACACCACGGGATGTTGTATTTGCAGGCAAAGCTCCTGTAATTTGTATACCGGCATTTTTTTGGTATAATAAGAACCACCGATAACAATAGCAATATAACCCATTTGATGCGATAAAGGCAATTCGGTTATTTCTACTTCTTCGGCTTTGGGTATAAAATAATCCAATCCTTTTCCATCGTCTTTTACACCCAGTGGAAGAAGGGTATTAAGACTTCGTTCAGCAATGTGAATGCCGGGCATGGTATTAATGCCCAGTTTGGTTAACAGCCATTTTTGCAAACTAAGTTTACGATAGCTCAGCCACTTTGTTTGCATATCTGTTTCAAGGAAAATGCGCAGGGTACGCCAGTTTTTATGCAGGTCAATAATATAGTCATATTGTTCCCTCCGGATATCCCGGATCGTTTGCTTAATATCCTTATCAAAATAATGAAACTTATCAATATAGGGATTGGCAACTGTAACCGCTTTAAACTTTGTCCTGGTCAGAAAATGCACTTCAGCGCCGGGAATTTGTTGTTTGAGGCAACGGATTGCCGGTGTGGTTAATACAATATCGCCAATGGAAGAAAAACGGATGATGAGTAATTTCATGGATGCCGGTTGGTTAGTTGATCAGTGAACAGGCAAGTTATATTAATCATTTATATCCCGGTGGTATTACTCACTATTGATTATTCACCATTCACCCCCTGCACATCCTTCATTCCTCCACGTAATTCAAATCCTTGTTAAAAGTTTCCTTTGTCAGGATGATAGCACTGGTACCAATAGCCATAATAATAACGGCCGAAATCCATCCGCCGGTATAAAAGCTGGTAACATTGCGCAATCCCTGGAACAGGGGAAGAATAAAGATCGCCAGCATTCCCCTGATCATATTAGGTATGGTTGTGGCAGCCGTTGCCCTTATATTAGTGCCAAACTGCTCTGCCCCCATGGTAACAAATATAGCCCAGAACCCGGTACCAAAGCCAAGTCCTGCGCATATCCAGTACATTCGCGCTGCCGATCCATTCCACTGAACGGTAAAATACAGGATCATAAAGAAGGCTGTAATCATATAAAAAACATACAGCGCTTTTTTGCGGCTTTTGAACCATTGACTTACAAATCCAATAATAATATCACCCAGCGAAATAGCCACATAGGCAAACATGATGGATTTTCCGGGGTCAATTTTTTCAGTTATGCCCATATGCTTACCAAACTCACTTGAAAAAGTAACCAGCACACCTATAACAAACCAGGTAGGTAAGCCTATTAATATAGCGGTAATGTATTTTTTAAACCGCTCCGCATTATTGAAAAACATAATCAGGCTGCCGCGTTTTACATTCATTTTTTTAACCTCGTGAAACATGCCCGATTCAAAAACAGATATCCGCAGCAAAAGCAATAAAAGCCCTAATCCGCCGCCAATAAAATAACAGGTGCGCCAGTGAAAGTTTTCCTTGACAAAAAATGCGGCTACAGCACCTGTTAAGCCCAGCCCGGCAACCATTGATGTAGCAATACCTCTTTTTTCTTTAGCAGTGAGCTCCGATACCAGCGTAATACCGGCGCCCAGTTCCCCCGCCAATCCTAATCCGGCAATAAACCGTATCCATTTGTACTGATCAACTGTTTGCACAAAACCATTGGCGATATTGGCCAAAGAGTATAAAATAATGGAACCGAATAATACGCTGATCCTTCCTTTTTTATCGCCCATTACACCCCAGATAATGCCGCCAAGCAGCAATCCCCACATCTGCCATTGCAAAATTGTTTCCCCATCGGTTAATAATGCCGCTTCCGAAAGCCCCAGGTCTTTCAGGCTTTCAATGCGAATGATGCCAAAAAGCAGCAAATCATATATATCAACAAAATAACCCAGCGCCGCTACTATTACGGCAATATTAAAAATCGCATTTTTGGGTTGGGGCATGGGGCGCTGAATTTAAACGGTTGCTTTTGGCTTTTTTTTGCCGGATAATAGCTTTATGGCTACGGGCAGGGTTGTTACCAGCACAATAATAAGAACAATTACCTCCAGGTGATCTCTTAATTCAAAACCAAATTGTTTTCTTACCCATATCTGCAAAAAATGCCCGGCAAATATCATACTAACCACCCACGCTATACAGCCCACTATATTGTAAAACATGAATTTCTTCCGCTCCATTTGAACAATGCCTGCCACAATGGGTGCAAAAGTGCGTATGATGGGTAAAAAGCGGGCAAATATTACGGCGCCTCCGCCATACTTTTCATAAAAATCATGGGCGTCATTCAGGTATTTCTTTTTAAAAAGAAAGCGATCCTTCCAACTGTACATGGCTGGCCCTATTTTTCTTCCAAACCAATAGCCTACCATATTGCCTATAATACCTGCCAGGGAAATGAGCGCTGTCATCAGCAACAGGTCTACCCATTCATTCCGGATATGCCCTATACCAAATGCTTTAAAGAACTCATGTACGAGGCTGCTGCTGTATATGCCCGCTACAAAAAGCAAGCTGTCGCCAGGAAGAAAGAAACCTACAAACAAACCGGTTTCGGCAAATACAATAAATAATAAAAGCCAGAGTCCCCCATTAATAATATAGAACATGGGGTTCATCAGATCCTTCCAGGAAAAATCTTTATGAAGTGTTATGGGTTGGTCTTTTTTAATTTCAGCTATGGATGACGGGAAATCATTGTATCCGCTGCGGCTGATTACCACAACATCGGAAGGTTGCGCTTTGATGGTGAAATAGCCGCTATCATTCGCCAGGTACTCGCTGGTATTACCGCCCACGGTAATAACCGCGTTGTTAAGGGTTTCTTCATACTGGTTAAGGATTTTGAATTTGATTTCTTCTTCCTGTGCAAATACCGCATAGCTCATTACAATACAAATAGCCGTACCAATAATTCTTTTAATCATACCTGTGTTTTGAAGTTTTTCCATTTCGGTGGCAAAATTGCAATATCTGTCCAAATAAATGATCAGTTTTATTTGCTTTCTTAACAGAATATTAAAAAGAAAGGTTAAAAATGATTAGTCAGGCTGAAATGCCAGTGCCTTTTCATCGTCAAATTCACCTTCCCAGCGTGCTATTACGCAACTTGCCAGGGTATTTCCAATTACGTTTACTGAAGTGCGCGCCATATCCATGAGTTCATCAATGCCATAAATAGCCATAATAGGCCAAATGGGGAATCCAAATGTAGAAGCCGTGGCAATCAGGATCACCAGTGATGCCCTGGGTACTGCAGCCACTCCCTTACTGGTAAGCATCAGCGAAAACCCGATCATTAATTGTTCTCCTATGGATAAGTCAATGCCTGCCGCCTGTGCCACAAATACCGAAGCCAAAGAGAGATACAAAGTAGTGCCATCTAAATTGAATGTATAGCCTGTGGGTATAACAAAGGCTACGATCTTCCGGGGCACGCCAAATTTTTC
The DNA here is from genome assembly GCF_035497235.1 of Agriterribacter sp. Classification (GTDB taxonomy): domain Bacteria; phylum Bacteroidota; class Bacteroidia; order Chitinophagales; family Chitinophagaceae; genus Agriterribacter. Next base: position 28,609 of record NZ_DATJEB010000022.1, on the reverse strand, counting down.
CATATTTTCCATAGCAATCGGAAGTGCCGAATCGGAGCTGGTAGTGGCAAAAGCAATTGAAACCGGTTCTTTTATGGCCTGGATAAATTTTTTAACCGGCACTTTTATAAAAAGTAATATGGGTAATAATATCAGTAGCAGAAAAACAAATAAGGCTAAATACAGGGTGACCAGCAGCAACGCCAGGTTCTTCAGAATGTCGAGGCCTAAATGGCCAACGGTTACCGAAATAGCTGCCCCTACGCCAAAAGGAGCAAAATACATGATAATATGCACAAACCTGAACATGGTTTCGGCCAGGCTCTCTGAAAATTCCAGCATTGGCTTTTTACGGTGGGGGGCCAGTTTGGCAAGCGCGATACCAAACAGCACACTAAATACTACAATAGGCAATACACTGCCTTCATAAATAGATTTTATAATATTTTCAGGAAAGATGTCTACAATATGATCCTGCCATGTTTTTTCCACGGCAACCGGTAGTTCTTTAAGTAAAGCGGCGGGTACTTCGATGCCTACCCCGGCCTTGGTGATGTTTATAAACAGGAGCCCGATAATGAGCGCGAACGTGGTAACGATTTCAAAATATAAAATAGACTTCCAGCCCATACGCCCTACCTGTTTGAGGTTGGAGTGACTGGCAATACCTACCACTAATGTAGCAAACAACAGGGGCGCTACAATGGTTTTTACAAGGCGCAAAAATATGGTGCTCAGGAACCGGAGATGTTGAGAGAAGGCGGGGAAATCCAGCCCTATTTCTACTCCAATGGTCATAGCCACAAATATCCAGGTAGTGAGTGATTTCTTAAACCAGGCAAATAGTACCAGGGCTATAATCAAAAGCCACCGGCTTATAAATAATACTTTGTCAGGAAGCGTGATCCAGTGTTCGAAATGAAAGAAATGCAGCGCAGCAACAATGGTGAAAAGGGATAGCGCTAAGAATCCTGAACTGCGGGTATTCATATAATACTAAAAGGGCTGGTAAGTTTCAAAACTAACAGAAAGTTTACGGTTAATGAAAAAGAAATCATCCTTTTTTGAAGGATGCCAATATAAAACCGGCAAAGTTTCTCCTGAATTGAGCAGAAATCATTATTTTTCACACTTAATTTCCCAGACCGGAAAAATTTTACTTTAAATACCCACTAAGGCTATGAGTTTATTTATAAAAAAACCAATTGCAGGATTAATTGCTGAAGCCCAGGATACCGGGCCGGGAAGTTTAAAGAGAACATTAGGACCCTGGGCGCTGGTAGCTTTAGGTATTGGAGCCATTATAGGTGCAGGCTTATTTTCTATTACAGGCATAGCGGCAGCCAACCAGGCTGGTCCTGCTATTACTATTTCATTTATGGTAGCGGCATTGGGCTGCGCTTTTGCGGGATTATGTTATGCAGAGTTTGCATCCATGATACCGGTAGCCGGCAGTGCGTACACCTATAGCTATGCTACCATGGGCGAGTTTATTGCCTGGGTTATTGGATGGGACCTGGTATTGGAATACGCAGTTGGCGCCGCTACAGTAAGTATAAGCTGGAGCAGGTACCTGACCAGGTTCTTAGAAGGATTCGATATTTTTTTACCTGTTTCACTAACTGCGGGTCCATGGGATGGGGGGCTGATTAACCTCCCGGCTGTGTTAATAGTGGTTCTGGTAAGCGCCCTGCTCATACGCGGAACACAGGAAAGTGCATGGGTTAACTCTATTATTGTGGCGCTTAAAGTAAGCGTGGTATTGGTGTTTATTATATTAGGGTGGCAATATATCAATAAAGAAAATTATGTACCCTATATTCCTGAAAACACAGGCAATTTTGGAGAGTTTGGTTTTAGCGGAGTGATCAGGGCGGCGGCTGTAGTATTTTTTGCCTATATTGGTTTTGACGCGGTAAGTACGGCGGCGCAGGAAGCCAAAAATCCCAGAAAAGATATGCCAATTGGTATATTAGGCTCCTTAGTTATTTGTACCATACTATATATCCTTTTTGCGCACGTAATGACGGGCGTTACCAGCTATACTTCTTTTAGAGGACAGGATGGTATAGCACCCGTGGCAGTGGCTATTGAGCATATGGGTAAAGCGGACAGCGCCGGTGCAATTCACCCGGATTATCCCTGGCTGAACCGCGCTATTATAGTAGCTATCCTGGGCGGTTATGCTTCTGTAATATTAGTGATGCTTATGGGGCAAAGTCGTGTGTTTTACAGTATGAGCAAGGATGGGTTATTGCCTAAAATATTTTCTAACGTGCATCCTAAATTTCAAACCCCTGCCAAAAGCAATTTAATGTTTATGCTGCTGGTAAGTTTGTTTGCCGCATTTGTGCCTGCAAGGGTAGTAGGGGAGATGACCAGTATCGGCACTTTGTTCGCGTTTATACTGGTATGTATTGGTATATGGGTGATGCGGGTAAAAATGCCCGATGCTCCCCGCGGATTTAAAACGCCGCTGGTACCGCTTGTCCCTATTCTGGGTGTGGTTACCTGCTTTTTTATGATGGCTTTTCTGCCTTTGGATACCTGGATCCGTTTGATTTTATGGATGATCATAGGCTTTGATATTTACCTTTGGTATGGCATTTACCACAGTAAACTTTCCGGCGGGCAGCCCGGAACAGTAACACAGGCAAACAAGGTAGTAGGCTTAAGCGGCTTGATTTTGTCTGTATGTTTAATTGTCATAGCTTTTGTACATCATCATGTGACCAACGGAGCCGATAATGTTATTTTTTATTTTTCGCTCATTTTCGCTGCTGTGCACGTGGTATTGTACGCTCGGAGAATGATGAAAAAATAACCGGAACCGGTTTAACCTATACCAACCGTTTTCTCTGGCAGGAGATGGTTGGTATTGTGTTGTTAGCGACAAGCCAGCTTATGACATCCCCGACTAATACAAAACAGAAATCATAGAATGACCAGGAGTATATTTGTTGCAAACAGACTTAGAGAAGTTCTGCTTAACGGGCATTGGATTGCAAATACGAATTACAAAGAACAATTATTGCGTATAACCTGGAAACAAGCGATACAAAAAATAGGCACTTTAAATACGATTGCAGCGCTGACTTTTCATGTTAACTATTATTTGGCCGGACTTCTGAATGTGCTTCATGGAGGAAAACTTGAAATTCGCGATCAATACAGTTTTGATTTGCTGCCTATACAATCAGAAAGAGAATGGAAAGAATTAGTGGATGATTTTTTATCCAATGCTGAAAAATTTGCCGCGCAGGTTGAGCAAATAACAGACTCACGGTTTGACGAACCATTTGCAGATGAAAAGTATGGAAATTACCTGCGGAATATAGAAGGCGTTATTGAGCACAGCTATTATCATTTAGGGCAAATCTCACTTATCAGGAAAATGATTGCAGAAAACACGGAAGCACAAGCTGAAAATAAATGACCAAGCATTACCGGTAATGTATATGTTTGGGGTAAATAATACTATCGCATATCCGCACCGGAAAAATATAAGGGCAGAAGCGATTTTACATCATTGATCACAAATACCTTCCCTTCCATTCCTGCCAAAACCAACCGGATAGGTTGCTGCTGACGAAGTTCATACTCCAGGAGGGTTTGACGGCAAATGCCACAGGGCGCCGCGGGATGTTCACTTTTACCGTTCTTTTTATTGAAATAGCTGATGGCGATTGTTTGTATAGGTATACCGGCATATAAGGAAGCGGCGGCGGATAATAATACTCTTTCGGCGCATAAACCCACAGGAGAGGACGCGTTTTCCTGGTTGGTACCCGTAATGATTTTCCCGTTTTGTAATATGGCAGCGGCACCTACAAAGAACCGGGAGTAGGGAGCATAAGCAAGTTGGGTTACTTCCCTGGCTTTCTTTAACAGCTCCTGGTCGGCTTCGGGCAGCAACTCAATAGCATTTAATACTTCGTAAGAAAAAGAAATCTGTTCTTTTTTCAACTGAAGGTTTTTTGGTTAGATGATTCAGGCTAATTGTGCCTTACAACTTATCACTTATCACTTACCACTTACCACTATTTTATAGCTTTAAACAACCGCTTCCATCTTGGGCCGCTATCCCAGCTAAACCATATTAGTGAGGCTTTCCCTACTACATGATCTTCGGGTACATAGCCCCAAAAACGGGAATCCTGGGAGTTATGGCGGTTATCGCCCATCATCCAGTAATAATCCATTTTAAAAGTATACTGGTTGGTTGCTATGCCATTGATGATAAATTGCCCGCCTTTTTCTTCAAGTGTATTATGCTCGTAAACAGCAATAACCCTGCTGTAAAAAGCTATGTTTTCGGGTGTAAGCGTAATGGTAGCGCCTTTTTTGGGAACCCAAACCGGTCCGTAAAAATCTTCACTCCATTTATAATGTGCCGTATCGTTGGGGAACACACCGGGGTTGAATTGTTTTACATCCTTAACTATGCTTTCTACATAAGGCAGTTTTTTCATGCGCTCCGCTTCTTCAGCGCTCAGGTCAATCATATAGTTCATATTATTGCCAACGAGCAACTGTTGTCTTTCCGGGTTGGTTTCTACATGAAAATCTTCCTTTAAAACATCTTCATCAAAATATTGTCCTTTGGTTTGCACATTATAAAAAGTGGCGGAGGCCTCCGGCACATATCCCGGTTGGCCATTTACATACAAAATACCTTCTTTTAATTGCAGGGTGTCTCCCGGTATACCCACACAGCGTTTAATAAAGTTCTCTCTTTTGTCTACCGGCCGTACTATAATATCATCTCTTTGCAGCAGGGCTTCGCGGTTGCCACCGTACTGATCCCGCAATACATCATAGTAATTGAGGTTCGACTGGTATTCGCCTATTACCGTATCGCCAACGGGATAATTAAATACCACCACATCATTGCGTTTTAACGGGGTAGTCCATAAACGTTTGTAAGGAAGTTTAATCCATTCTAAATAAGATTTACCTCCTGTTATGGGTGCGGTATGGTGTACAAAAGGAATAGCTAAAGGCGTATTGGGAAGCCTGGGACCATAGCTCATCTTGCTAACAAACAAAAAATCGTTTACCAGCAGCGTTTTTTCCATGCTGCCGGTAGGAATAACATAGGCCTCAAAAATAAAAGTGCGAATGATAGTGGCTGCCACTACCGCAAAAACGCCGGCGTCAATCCATTCCCTTGCAGCAGATTTTTTGTAATTCTTTACTACGGCATTGCCTGCATACCTTTCGTTTTTAGAATATCCCAGGTAGGGAAAATACAAAAAAGGAAGAAACACGGTTGCGGCATGATGCAGCAACGAAAAGCGTCCGAAATGTTCTACAAAACGGATGCATATCCAAATTGTAATAAACTGCCCCACAATGGGTATGAACTGCAAAAAGAACCAATATTTTTTTAAAGGCATTTTTTCTACCATGCACCAGGTATTGTAAAAAGGGATCAGGGCTTTCCAGGGCTCAATAGCCGCCTTTTTAAACATGCCGTATAAACCAATAAGAGAACCAATTGTTGCTAAAATAAAAAGGGTGAAGCCTAAACTCATGTAACGCTGTTTTTATGAAGTTGCCAAAAATAGTATAAATAGCTGATTAAGCCGATATGTCGTTCATTATAGTAAGTTGTTACCAGCAGCGATGCTTTTTTATGTTAAATAAAATGTAACGGCAAATACCTGCAGGCTACATAATATCATTCAAAATAGCAGACACTTCTTTTGCGTGGCGGAACACTAAAAAGTGCCCGGCAGAAGCAATCGTATGCGTTGGATGTACCAGCGGGTAGGGAAATATTTTATCATTGGTACCATGCAAATGAAATAGTTTTTCAGGCAGCCATTCGTTTTTCCAGTTTAATACCTGGTGAACGGCCCATTTAAGATAAACGGGATCTATATGCTTCCTGTATTCATGAGCCAGTTTTTTTTCTTCTTCGGTTACCGCACCGAGGAAATAGTTTTCGAGGGGTTCAAATAATTTTAAAGGACGAATAGCGTGAAGGCGGCCTTTAGGTATAATAGCATCCAGGTTCAATTTGCCGGAGGCCTTCATCCATCGCGGAATTTCATGGTGCGTTTTTACACTGGAAATGAGTATCACTTTTTGAATAGCCGCCACTTTAGCAATCTCTATGCTTAACATGCCTCCAAAGGAAACGCCGATTAGTGTGGCGTTTTTTTCGGTGATGCGTTCACTCATTCGCAGGGCGTATGCCGAAAGGCTTTCAGCAGGCAGGGGCATCAGCCAGTGCAGATAATGCACCGTAGTGCCGCCCCAGTTCAGCTTGCTGAATATCCTTTCATCGGAACCTAAACCACATATACAATATGCTGTTTTCAACATAAGGCTTAATTACCGCGAAGTACATAATTGCGTATATCTTCTGTTGTGATGTTTTTGCCGGAAAGAATAACCAGCCTTTCCACCACATTTCGTAATTCACGTATGTTGCCCGTCCAGTTATTTTCCTGCAGGGCCTTTAAGGCATCGGCAGTTATTACTTTTTGGGCAATTCCGTAATCAGCGCATATATCTGAAAGGAATTTTTCTACCAGCAGGGGAATATCATCTTTCCTTTCGTTTAAAGAAGGCACATGTATAATGATTACACTGAGCCGGTGATACAGGTCAAGCCGGAATTTTTTTTCATCCACTTCGTGAAGCAGATCTTTATTGGTAGCGGCTATTACCCTCACGTCTACAGTAATATCTTTATCTCCGCCTACGCGGGTTATTTTTCCTTCCTGTAAAGCTCTCAGCACTTTAGCCTGGGCATTAAGGCTCATATCGCCAATTTCATCCAGAAACAAGGTTCCGCTATGTGCCTGTTCAAACTTGCCTATGCGCTGTTTTACTGCCGAAGTAAAGGAGCCTTTTTCGTGACCAAACAGTTCACTTTCAATTAACTCGCCCGGAATAGCGGCGCAATTCACTTCAACAAGCGGGTTTTTGCAACGGCTGCTTTTTTCGTGTATCCAGCGTGCTACCAGTTCTTTGCCTACACCATTTTCACCCATGATCATTACCCTTGCATCTGTTGGCGCTACTTTGTCTACCGTTTCTTTAATTTTTAAAATAGGAGCCGATTCCCCAATCATTTCCTCCACCTTAATTACTTTCCGGCGAAGTACTTTGGTTTCGGTAACCAGGTCTGTTTTATCCATCGCGTTGCGGATGGTAATCAGCAGCCTGTTCAGATCGGGTGGTTTTGAAACGTAATCGTATGCTCCTTTTTTTACAGATTCTACGGCCGTTTCAATAGTGCCGTGACCGGATATCATGATAATGGGAACATCCGGGTTTATTTCCCTGGCTTTATCCAAAAACTCTATGCCGTCTATCTTTGGCATTTTAATATCACAAAGCACTACATCGTAATTTTTTTCCCTGAACCGCTTCAGTCCTTCCTCCCCATCGCCCGCTTCATCTATCTTGTATCCTTCATAGGAAAGGATCTCCCCCAGCGTCTTGCGTATCGCTTTTTCATCGTCAATGATCAGAATATTTGACATAGTACAGAATAATTTTAATTTTCAAAAATAAGCTATTATGAGGGAGTTCTGGGATTGTTACAGGTTGCAGGTTCCGGGGTAGGGTAAGGGATACAGGGGGCTTCTCAACTTTTCACCACTCACTACTCACTACTCACTGCTTTATCAAATGCTAAAATTCAGTCATGTATTCACCCGTTTTCTTTAAAAACCTTGTACTTCATACTGCGGACAGCTACATTTGCGTTAATTAATCATTATCCTCTAAAACTAAATGAATCATCCATGAAAACTCAAGTAATTAAAGCCAATCATGCTGTAGAAATGCCCACCTGGAAACTGGTTGCCAAATTAGGTTTGTTAGCCGCGTTTTGTATGGGTTTATGCTACCTTTTCGCAGTTGGTATGTCGTCTTTAGCTACCATATTTTAAGCTATCATAACAGATGCCGTTTAGTTCAGTGCCGCCCTGATGGAAAAACTCCGCAAGCCATTGAACCAAACGGCATTTTTTAAAGCGTTACGATCAATCCTCCGTAGTAATTTCTTTTTGGGGCGGGATTATAATACCTGTTGCCGAAAGCATTAATATCATTCCCCAGGCTGTACAACTGGTTCAGCGCATTATCAGCTCCTGTAAAAAACTCAACGGAAAACGCATTGAATTGTTTTTTCCAGCCCAGCCTGCCCAGCAAAATATCGTAAGAAGGCGCGTAAAAGGTGCTGCCATCATTTAAAGGAAGCTTTGAAGTACAGGTGAGTGAGGCGTTAACATATAACCCCCACCTGGTAGTTATATCAAAACCTCCCCACCATATGGTTTTGGCTACCCCGGTTAAATCATTCCCAGAATAATCCTTATTGTCAACCATGTAATCCGTAAATGAAAAATCATTCAGCGTAATGCTTGCCCGGAGTTTCGCACTTTTAATAAAAGCAGCGCTGTAGCGTACCAGCGCATACTCGGCAAAGGTTTCTATACCCTTTTGATTGGTTCCGCCTGCATTTACAAAATATTCGGCACCCACATCGTTTATTCTTCTTACAATAGCATCATGCAGCCTGAACCGGTAAGCGCTAATATCAAATTGCAGCCTGTTGGCCAACGCCCTGCCGCGAATTCCTATTTCACGGTTCCAGCCATATTCGGGCTGCAGGTTACTGTAAAAACTTCCTTCCGATGGTCTTACTTCGGCTATAGAAGGCGGTGAGAATCCTTTACCTGCAGAAGCATACACAGATATGTTTTCTGAAATACGGTACAGCCCTGCTAACCGTGGCAGCAACTGCTCATCCAGCTTCTTTTTCTTTTTTGAATCATCAGTATCTGTAAGCCGCTGATAACGGTAAATAAAGAAATTGGAACCTATACCCGCCTGCAATTGAAATTTTTTACCTACCATCCATTCGCCCTGAATGAAAGGAGATGTCTGTCTTGCCCGTATTTTGTCTTTAAACTGAATCGTATCGGCTTTTCCCCGGCGGTTTCCGTAATTATTGATGGCAGAATAGTTATACAACCACTCCATTCCGGCAGTAAACTTTAAATCGTGCTTACCGGCAGCGGTATGGTATACCATTTTGGTACGCAACCCGAGGTTCGTTTCTTTCCTGGTTTCAAAATTGGTAATAAAAGGGTTTTTAAAATCGGTATACGCCAGCATTACCGAAGTAATATTGCTCCAGTTTTTATTGAACTGATGCCGGTTGCTGATACCTGCAAACGGCGTTTTGTTATAAATAGCCGCTTTTTGTTCCACCGCTCCCGGTGCGGTAGCTGTGCCGGGTCTTGCCTGGCGGGGATTTTCCTGCATTTGCTGCAGATTCAAACCGCCGGGTGTTTGGTAGTACATATCTGCATACATTAATATCCAGTCCAGCTTATCTTTTCCAGATACCCGGGCATATCCGTTCCATTGTATTACATCCCTGCGTAAGCGGGTATTTTCCCGGTAACCGTTCGACTGCAGATGGCTTTGGGTGAAGGATGAGCTTATGTTTTTATCCTGGTACTTCCATTGCACATTTTCGCCAAGCAACCCATACGAGCCGCCGGTAACCTGGGCGCGGAAATGATGCTCAGCGGAAATATTTTCCTGCAAAAAAGGTGGTTCATCCGGGTGAAGAATAATAACGCCGCCGGTATTGGCCCCATACATGCTTCCACCGGGGCCTTTCAATACCTCAATTTGAGCAATGCTGTGCTGATCCGCCAGGTTAAAATATGTATTTCCGCCTGCATCGGTAAAAGGAATGTCATTCCAGTATACTTTTATATTCCGCACACCAAAAGGAGAGCGAAGCAGGCTACCTCTTATGCTTAAACGATAACTGCCCGGAGAACGTTCTTCCATCCTCACTCCCGGAACCATATTTATTGCAGGTACCAGCGATGCTGTGGAAAAACGTTGCATATCGCTGCGGCTTACTATTCCGGCAGATACTGGGGTTTCCAGGAGGCGGCGGTCCGACTCGAATCCTTTAATAACAACTTCGGTCATTAAAGGGATGGTATCGGCAGGAGATAGCTTTTGTTGTCCGAATGAATAAAGCGAATGGAAAAAGAATAATATGTATATACTTTTTTTCATCGGGAAGTATTCAAATGTATTCAAAAAAATCCCGGAGCGCTTTACCCCGGGAAAAATATTATTTCGGAATCCGGAAAAAATTATTTACGGATGTACATTACTTCTTTTACCAGCTTTACCGTGCGGGGAACATCGGGCAGGTAAGCCGCTACCAGGTTGGGCGCATAGTGCATGGGAGCGTCAACGCTTGTAATTCTGCGCACAGGGGCATCTAAGTAATCAAACGCCTCTTTTTGTATACGGTAGGCCAACTCAGACGATACGGAGGCAAATGGCCACTGCTCTTCCACAATTACCAGGCGGTTGGTTTTTTTAACCGATTCAAAAACGGTATGCCAGTCTAACGGGCGAATGGTACGGAGGTCAATCACTTCCGCGCTGATATTCTCTTTTGCCAGCTCTTCCGCCGCGCCCAGTGCAACTTTCATCATTTTATTAAAAGAAACGATAGTAACATCCGTTCCGGCGCGTTTAATATCTGCTTTTCCAATAGGAATAAGATATTCTTCTTCCGGCACTTCCCCTTTTTCGCCATACATAACTTCACTCTCCATAAAAATAATGGGATCATCATCCCTGATAGCGCTTTTTAATAAGCCTTTTGCATCATATGGGTTGGAAACGGAGATCACTTTTAAACCGGGGATATTGGCATACAGGCTTTCAAACGCGGTAGAATGCTGTGCGCCTAACTGACCGGCAGAACCATTGGGACCGCGAAAAACAATAGGACAACCTACCTGTCCGCCACTCATGGCCAACATTTTGGAAGCTGTATTTAATATCTGGTCGAGCGGCAATACCGCAAAATTCCAGGTCATATATTCCACAATCGGACGGAGCCCGTTTTGCGCGGCGCCTACTGCCACTCCCGTAAAACCCAGTTCGGAAATAGGCGTGTCAATCACTCTTTTAGGACCAAATTCATCCAGCATACCCTGGCTTACCTTGTAAGCGCCATTGTATTCTGCTACTTCTTCACCCATTAAAAACACACGGTCGTCACGACGCATTTCTTCGTTCATCGCTTCGCGCAGCGCTTCCCGAAATTGTATAACACGGTTTGCCATCCTTATTCAGATTTGAGGATAGCAAAAATATTGGTTGTAGCGCAGATAACCAAAAGGATGTAAAACGGGATTAACTTAATTGCGCTTCTTTTGCGTTTATTTCTATTACTTTTGGGCAGAAACAAATCTGAAAATGTTAAAACGCGAACGGCAGGCTTTTATCCTTCACCAGGTTAATATTCATAACAAAGTGCTTTCTTCCGGTTTAAGCGAAGAGATGAAAGTATCGGAAGATACGATTCGCCGCGACCTCCAGGAATTATCTGATGAAGGCAAGATCATTAAAGTACACGGGGGCGCCTTATCCTGCTCCTTTAGTCATGTGGGCTATCCCTCCGAAAAAATATATTCACATACGCATAAAAAAATTATCGCCACCAAAGCGCTTAGTCTCATACAGGACGGGATGTTTATACTAACAACCGGCGGAACCACCATTATGGAACTGGCGCGGATATTACCTATGCAGTTGAAGGCCACTTTTGTATCGTGCAGTATACCCGCCATACTCGAATATTCCAATCATCCCAATATTGATGTAATTGTTATAGGAGACAAGCTCTCCAAGAACTCAAAAATTACGGTAGGCGGTGATGCTATTGCCGCTATCCGCCAGATCAAAGCGGATATTTGCCTGCTGGGCGTTAACTCTATTGATATTGAGCATGGGGTTACAGACAGCGACTGGGAAGTGGTACAAATTAAAAAAGCCATGATTGAGTCTGCCAAAAAAACGGTTTGTCTTACCATTTCCGAAAAGGTAAATACGGTTCAGCCTTTAAGGATTTGCGGTTTGCACCAGATTGATATACTGGCTACTGAATTGCCGCCCGAAAACCCACTCTTGCAGCCCTATGTTAATGCGGGGATACAGGTGTTGTAAGAGGTAGAGATTTGAAATGATGATTTGAAATTTGAAATGAGATATGCTGCTGTCATGTTTATCATAAAATAACGTATTTTCTGCCACGAATGCCCGAATATTTCATGAAATACTTTTTGCTCTTCATTTCCCTGTTTTTTTATTCCGTCATTTATTCGCAAACTTCCATTAAGGGTAAAAATATATTCAGGCATATTGAATATTTATCGTGTGATGCATTGCAGGGCCGTTGGCCCGGAACGAAGGGAGACAGTATAGCCGGGCAATACATTAAAACTGCTTTTTCAAAATCGGGTGTACTGCCTTTGTTTGGGCAGTACGATCAGCCATTTGATGTAATTGTTAAGCTGGATGCCCCGGCAAGCGGTAATTTTATCCGCGCAGGCAGCGAAGAAAGCCTTCTGCTGAATAAGCAGTATAGCATTTTTCCTTTTTCAGGTTCTGCTATCTTAGAAGCGCCCGTATTGTTTGCAGGTGATAACGCTATTGCTTTTAGTGCGCAACAGCATTCAAAGCCATGCTGGATAGTGCTCTGGCGCCATAAAACAGCAGATCCTGCAACAGACAGCTTATCGGATTATGCACTATCAGTAAGGGCCATGCAAAATGGAGCGGCAGGCGTAATACTCATTTCGCCCGACAGCGTGGATAGCAAAGATGTGCTGGTAAGATTGCGTCCGCGCCGGGACAAGCCTATAGCCATTCCCGTTGTTCAGCTTACCCGAAAGGTATGGCAGCAAATGCAGGCGAAATTATTTTCGGGAACAACGGCTGGTGATAAAAACTATTATTTATCCGCTGCGCTTCTTTCGGGATCAGTGAATATCCGACAGCAAAAAGTTATTGCCAGAAATATAGTGGGTATAATAAAAGGCAGTGATCCGCAACTGCAAAATGAATACATTGTGCTGGGTGCCCATTACGATCATTTGGGCTATGGCGGTTTTGGCACCGGCTCATTAAAACCCGATACCACTGCTATACACAACGGCGCAGACGACAACGCCTCTGGCACTGCCGCTCTGCTGGAAATAGCAAAGGCTTTGCAGCGCAATCAGAAACAGTTGAAGCGCAGTGTAATTGTGGTGGCTTTTGCGGCGGAAGAAGAAGGCTTGCTGGGATCGCAGTATTTTACAGATCATCTTCCGGTATCACAATCTGCCATTAAAGTAATGCTCAATATGGATATGGTAGGGCGGCTGAATGCGGAACACCAGTTGTATATGGGTGGCGCCGGAACTTTTCCGGGAGGTGTTGATTTTATGAAAAGCCTTGGTGAAGGTTCAGGGTTAAATGTAGTGGTACATGCCGGGGGAGTTGGCGGGTCGGACCATGTGTCTTTTTACCGCAAGGGTATTTCCTGCATTGGGCTGCATACAGGCGGACATCCGCAATACCATACACCTGCCGATGACGCAGAACTGATTCATGTTGCAGGAATTGAAAAAGTGGCGCGGTATATTTATCGTGCGGTATATGCACTTTCTGTACGCAAAGGAGAATGGGGGTTTATTAAGCAGGAGTGAGGAACAAAAGCCCGAAGCCGGAATTTCGAAATCTGAAGCAAAATGCAACCAGGAACTACAAATGATAAACCACCAATAATAAACGATAACCCCAGATTGAAACGAGTTTCCCCTGATACCTGACACCTCATATCATCCCTTCATCCAATCCTATTTTCCTCGTACTGCCTCATCTACAGCGGCTTTAAATTGCGTGTACATTTCTTTTCCCTGTTCGCCAGACTGGGGTTTTAGCAGTAAAATAGCGGCATAATTATTTTTGCGGTCAATATAGGGCCAGGTACCTATAAAAGAAGGGCTGCTGAGTACGGTACCCTTTCCCTGCGCGTCTTCTTCCATTAGCCATGCGCCTAATCCGTAATGCAAACCTTCGGTTCCTTTGGGCGTATACTTTACCGGTAAATTGGTGAACTGCGCCTTTTCCATTTCTTCAATGGCTTTTTCACTCATCACGCGTTTGCCTTCAAACATGCCATTGTTTAACAGCATGACCAGGAAATTCATATAGTCGTTAGCGGTAGATTGCGCCCCCGATGAAGGATTGACGTATAAATTATCGTAATTGAAAAAAGTAGTGCTTCTCATTTTTAAAGGGCGAAGCAGTTTTTCCTGCACTACCCGGTCAAAAGTTTTACGGCTCACCACTTCCAGCATGCGGCCCGCAATATTCATTCCTACATTACTGTAAAAAAACTCTGTTTGCGGGTTGGTTACAATGGCTCTTTTTGTTGCAAAATGATTGATCTCTTCCTCCAGCGATTCAAATTTGGATTTAGGGATGAGTTTGCCGATACCGCTTTTTTCGCCCTCCAGCCCTGTGGTATGCGTAAGGCAGTGCCTCAGGTTGATATATGCCTTCATATATTGGGCTAAAATGGGAATGAGCTTACCGGCTTTGGTGTCTAAAGTGAGCTTGCCTTCATCAACATAGATCATTGAAACCGCGGCAGTGAGCCATTGCCCGCTGGCGCCTACGGGTACCTGTATTTTACCGTTAAAATCTTCACCAATCTCTTTTCTATAAACGATCTTCCCGTCTTTCCAAACCAGGGCAACAACCTGTTTGCCCAAAGTTTTTTGATTTTTTTGTAGCATATCATCCACACCTGTAAAATTATATTGGCTCATAACCGGCTGCAAGAATAACAGGAAAGTTGCTAATAAGCTGAAATACAGGCAGGTTGATATGGTTTTATATGACATAATTGCTGTGTTTCGTTTTTGGATTGTGTTTTGTGCAATGAGGGTTAAAGTTATTTGAAAACGAATAAAGGAAAACTTAAAATATGAACTTAAATAATTTCACCATTAAAGCACAGGAAGCAATGGCCAAATCGCAGCAGGTCGCTTTCAATAATAACAATATTAATATTGAAACAGAACATTTGCTCAAAGCGCTGCTGAGTGATGACGATTCGCCTATTGAATTTTTGCTGAAAAAGAATAATGTGAACGTAAGCTTTGTGGAAAGCAAATTAGACGAGAGCATTAATAAATTGCCCAAAGTACAGGGCGGCGAACCCGCACAGGTTATTAGCCGTGATGCTAATAATGTGGTTTTGCGGGCAGGCGCGTTGCTGAAACCATTTAATGATGAGTTTGTAAGCGTAGAACACTTGCTGCTGGCTATTTTGCAGGGTAACGATAACAGCGCCAAGCTGCTGAAAGACGCGGGGTTAACCGACAAGGGTTTAACAGCGGCTATTAAAGATTTGCGCAAAGGGTCTACCATTTCTTCCCAAACGCAGGAAACACAGTTTAATGTACTGAATAAGTTCGCTAAAAATTTAAACGAGCTGGCAAGACAGGGCAAGTTAGACCCGGTAATAGGCCGTGATGAGGAAATTCGCAGAACCTTACATATCCTTTCGCGGCGTAACAAAAACAACCCCATGCTGGTAGGAGAACCAGGCGTAGGCAAAACCGCTATAGCAGAAGGTTTGGCCATGCGTATTGTAAATGGTGATGTGCCTGAGAACCTGAAAAGTAAAATTATTTATGGTTTGGATATGGGGCAACTGATTGCTGGCGCTAAATATAAAGGGGAATTTGAGGAAAGGCTGAAAGGGGTAATTAATGAAGTTACCAAAAGTGACGGGCAGATCATTCTTTTTATAGATGAAATTCACACGCTAGTTGGCGCGGGTGGGGGCGAAGGCGCAATGGACGCGGCCAATATTTTAAAGCCTGCACTGGCAAGAGGCGAATTAAGGGCTATAGGCGCCACTACATTAAATGAGTACCAGAAATATTTTGAAAAAGATAAGGCCTTAGAAAGGCGGTTTCAGCGGGTGCTGATTAGTGAACCCAGTGTAGAAGACGCGGTTTCTATTTTACGGGGTATTAAAGACCGTTATGAAACCCATCACCATGTGCGTATTAAGGATGAAGCTATTATTGCCGCGGTAGAATTATCGAACCGTTATATTTCCGACCGCTTTTTGCCCGATAAGGCTATTGACCTCATTGATGAAAGTGCTGCCAAGCTGCGCTTAGAAATGAATTCTATGCCGGAGGAACTGGACCAGTTAGAAAGGCAGATCCGGCAACTTGAAATTGAAAGGGAAGCCATTAAAAGGGAAAAAGATGAAGAAAAGCTGAAAGAGCTGGCAAAAGAGATTTCGCTGCACAGCGTGGAAAGGGATACCCTGAAGGCCAAGTGGCAGGAAGAAAAAGAGCTGGTTGAAAAGATACAGGCCGGCAAAGCCGGTATTGAAGCATTAAAAACAGAGGCCGAAAAAGCGGAGCGCAATGGCGATTACGGAAGGGTAGCGGAAATCCGCTATGGGAAAATACAGGAAGAAGAAAAAAAGATAGAGCAGTTTACTGTAGAGTTGAATGAATTAGCTCCCGAAAAAAGGTTATTGAAGGAAGAAGTGGATGCGGAAGATATTGCGGAATCGGTAGCCAAGGCCACAGGTATACCCGTAACTAAAATGCTGCAAAGTGAAAGGGAAAAACTGCTGAACCTTGAAGATGAATTACACAAGCGAGTGATAGGGCAGGAGGAAGCGATAACCGCTGTAGCGGATGCCATTCGCCGCAGCCGCGCAGGTTTGCATGATCCCAAAAAACCTATTGGCTCGTTTATTTTTTTGGGTACCACCGGTGTAGGTAAAACGGAACTGGCAAAAGCGCTGGCGGAGTACCTCTTTGATGATGAGAATATGATGACGCGGATTGATATGAGCGAATACCAGGAAAAGCATACTGTTAGCCGTTTGGTGGGCGCTCCTCCGGGGTACGTGGGATATGATGAAGGCGGGCAGCTAACCGAAGCCGTTAGGCACAAACCCTATAGCGTGGTGCTGCTGGATGAAATAGAAAAAGCGCATCCCGATGTATTTAACGTGTTGCTGCAGGTATTGGATGACGGCCGTTTAACCGACAATAAGGGGCGTGTGGTGAACTTTAAAAATACCATCATCATTATGACCAGTAATATGGGCAGCCAGGTGATACAGGATAATTTTGAAAATGTAACCGAAAGCAACAAGGAAGAAGTGGTGGAAAATACCAAACGTGAAGTATTGAATATACTGCGGCAAACCATTCGCCCGGAGTTTTTAAACCGTATTGACGATATTATTATGTTTCAGCCGCTGATGAAGAGCGAAATACGCGGCATTATTAATATACAGCTCAATCATTTAAAAAGCCAGGTGTTGCAGAACGGCATTACATTAGAATTTACCGGTTATGCGCTCGACTTTCTTGCCGAAAACGGCTATGATCCGCAGTTTGGCGCCAGGCCATTGAAAAGACTGATACAGAAAGAAATTGTGAACCAGTTGAGTAAAAGAATACTGGCAGGCGATATAGACAAAACGAAACCTGTGCTGGTGGATGTGTTTGATAATACCGTGGTGTTCAGGAATGAAAATCCGGCCGGCAATGCTACAGACGAGAAAAAGCGGAAAGCGCTTTCTTAAAATATTTTCATTCTTAATATTAGCGTTATCCTTTTGGGTAGCGCTTTTTTTGTTTATTAAGTCGCGCCGGGGTCTTCATGAAAAGCTACGTGGGCAGCTATGAGACCCTGGCGCTGAGCAATGTTTCTTTGAGCGTCATATCAGGTATAGTCAGCTTCCCCATTAATCTTCCAGACCCAGTCCATCCAAAATTTTCGGGATATATTTCTCTACTCTCGCCTCCCGGGTTTTGGATTGTTTGGCCTGGCCAAAATAAAAAAGATAGGCCCGTTGCCGTCCCGGTGTTAGTGCCTCAAACGCTTTTTTAAGGGCAGAGTTTTTGTTGAGCCGGGTTTGAAACTCTTCGGGTATGCTGTAGCCGGAAGTTTTCTTAAGCTTCACTTTCAGCCCGGCTTTTTCTACTTCAATAGCTTCATACATATAGGCTTTCAGGATATTTTTTTGCTGAATGAGCTCTTTCACATCTGTAAAGCGGATCTGCCGTGCCGATTGCACATTTTTGGTTTGCTGCATTAAAATGCCATTGGGATCCTGGAGCAAAACCCCCTTAAAAAGCAGGAAGGCACAGTATTCTTTGAACACATGTATTAAAACAATGTTGGCATTATTGTACTGGTAGCAGGGACAGCCCCATTTCAATGTTTCTTCCAGTCCGCAGCCGAGGGCAATGGCTCGCATCTGCCTGATCTCTTTCTGCCATTGTTCATTTTTGTCGAAGTACCAATCTGCTTTGGGATTCATTGTATTCATTTATCTAAAAAAAATTCAATCATCGGAACAATAAACACGGTGCCGCTTTTGTCATTGTGTAAAATAAAGCTAACGGCTGAGCGCTGGCAACCTCCTGCCCGCCGGCCGGAAATACCACGACACCACCGTTAGTACTATCAGCAATACCGGACCAAACAGTGCTGCGGCGTTATCGCCTACGGCTATGTGCGAGATAACCGCTCCCGACATAGTAAAGAAAAAACCTGCATAGGCCCATTCTTTCAGCAAGGGAAGCCGCGGCGCCAGCACGGTTATTACACCCAATATTTTCCATATGCCCAGTATGGTTAACAAATACATCGGGTAGCCCAGGCGGGTCATCATGTCAGTTTCTTCTTTCATTCTGATCAATTGAACGATTGCGGTTGATACCATTCCCAATGAAAGCCATATGGTAGCAACCCAATAGATAATTTTACCGGCTTTGCCAGCAGGTTGATTTTGTTTTGACATAAATAATGATTATTTTAATGCACTTACAATCTCCTGCAACCGATTGTGCGCCATATTAATACCATAGGCAAAGGGAAGTTTGAGCTGTTGCTCCCTGTGTGCCGGGGAGCGGTAAATAATATGCATGGTGAGCCTGCTGGTGCCGGGGGTAAGTGGCTCAAAATCTATGAACTCAAGCTGGGCATCGAAACCGGCACTGTCCATTTCAAATGTGCGCACGATCTTTTGATCCGGAACAATATCATGAATGGCTCCATGTGCCTTAAACAACAGGTTTCCCTGCGGATCGCTGGTTGCAAAGGAGTAGCCGCCGTGCTGTTTGTTTTCCAGCTTCAGCACTTTGGTGCCCATCCATTGTTCAACGATGCCGGCTTCTGTATAGGCACTGAACAATAATGCCACGGGCAGATCAAATTCCCTGGTAATGGTTAAGTCCTGTTTGCCGTCTTCGGCGTGGACCTTTGTTTTACGTTCCATTTGATGCTATTTTTTTGTTTTATATTGTTTCATCACGGCTTCCAGCTTGTTGAACCGGTCATCCCACATGTTGCGGAAGGGTTCAATAAAGTCGGCTATTGTTTTCATCTTTTTGGGATTTAACTGATAATAAATCTCCCTTCCGGTTTGCTCCTGTTTCAGCAGTTCGCATTCGGTGAGTATCTGTATGTGTTTGGAAATGGTTTGCCGGGATGAGTTAAAATGCTCCGCGATGGCGCCGGGTGTCATGGCGTGTACCGCCAGCAGGGTAATGATCGCCCGGCGGGTAGGGTCGGCTATGGCCTGAAATACATCTCTTCGTAAATCCATTATGCAGCTATTTGACTGCAAATATATATGCAGTCATTTAACTGCGCAAATTTATTTTTCAGATGAAAAGAGTAATGCAGGAAGAACAGCCTGTTGCTAAAGCAGAATAACAGTTTATATTCAAACCAGCTTTAACAGGAAATCGTTCGTTTCCAGAAAATCCCTGCATGATGATAGTATTAAGCAGGGATTTTAATTTAGCTCATAGCGGGCGGCACAGCAACGCATTTCTTTGCGGACTTTGCCCCTTTGCGTCCTCTGCCTGCCCGTCTGTTCAGGCGGGCGTGAAACAATACCTGAAAATAGAGGAGGTTAAAATTTTACCGCTTCTCATTTTTATGATGCCCATTCTTGTAATGCTCCAATAAAGCATCTTCTCCAAAATCATTTTTGAGATCGCGGATCACCGTATGAATATGGTTTCCATTATTCTGGGTATTGTCGTATTCAATAATAATTGTTGGTCCGTGAATGCGGTAATAGCAGGGTTTTCCTATTCCTCTTTGCTGATGCCCGGCCCAGGCAAACCGGAGATTTTCCATACCGGCATTTTTAATATCCTGCAGCATTTTGTCAGACAATTCCTTTTTATAGCGGTCCAGGTAAACTTCCAGGAGCCGCAAAAATAATAGTTGCGCTTTTGTGCCCAGCTCCATATAAGGTACTCCCACTGCTTGCTCAATCATTGCTTTTCGCGCAGCGCCTGTTATTATTTCAGACGGTGCAGTTGTGCTTATGATGGCTTTTTTCAATTCAGTTTCTGAAAGACTATGTAAAAGTTCGAAACCCGCAGTTGTTTCCTCTTTTAAAATTTCTTTATTCTTTTGAGGTCCGGATTGTACTATCGCAGGATTGGATCCCAGGAATGAAGGTGTTCCCGAGAGGAGTAAGTTTTTGTGTGCAGAAAAATTAAAAGAGATATGATGTCCTTCAAAACGCCATCCCCATATACCGGAATCAGACGGTGTTCCGAAAATAGTTAAAAAGTATTTTCCGGCATCCCGGAAATGATCATCCCGGGATCTTTGCTCCAGTTCTTTTAACAGTATCTCCAGTTGCATAACCGCCGTTATCTTTTCTACTGCAGTATTATTTAGTGAAGTGCGCAACAGGGTAAATACCTGCTGTTGTTGAGCCGTATTGAGCTCATTCATTGAAATGCCTTTACGATCATTAAGCGGTACGAAGTGAAAGTTGTACCGTTCAGAAGTGTCAAATGGCAATAAGGTTTTGCTTCTCTGTCCGTTATTGAGCAGTTTAATAAAACGATTGGCTTCTGTCGTGATATCCTGAGCCTGAGCCGGCAAATACAATATAACCGTAAAGAAAGCAATATACCAGAAACGGGTCATATAACCTGTGAATTGAAATGGAATATAAACAATTCCACGTAATTGCTACGCGCGGATTGTAAGCTTTCTAAAAACTATTGTGAAATTTGTTTTGTTACTTTTTTTGCGGAAAAAAAAGTAACGCAAAAAAACCGCCGGAAACATATTACCCCCATGTTTCCGGGAAGAGCTTCGATTGAGCTTTAGTGCTACTGTGACTTCAGCAATAGGAATACTACTGTTGGCGTATCTGCTATATGCTAATTAAATTGGAGAGACAAAGAAAAGTAAAGATGCTATTGTGGCTTTTCAATTCTTTGCCTTGCATCGCTGCTCCTTTGCGCCCGCTGCGTGAAACATCTTCTCAACATTGGCATTGGTTTGTGAAGAAACCACCTCAAAACACATCACTGTCTCTGGCAGCAACTTTAAGCCTTGCAGCAACCTTTGCCGCCGCTTCATTCTTGCCCTGCTGTTGTAAAGCTTTATGCAGCCCGTTCAGCGACCATACATTTTCATTGTTATCTTTCAGATCGTTGCGGAACATGGCTTCGGCTTCTTTCCAATTGCCTGCCCGGAAATATGCATCAGCCAGGTAATACTTCGGGTTCAGCAGCCAGTCTCTCGGCTCGTTATACACCATATTGTTTTCCCTTTCAACAGCTACCTGGAAATGGGAGATGGCCTCCGTATAATTTTTCTTTGCCAAAGCAATCGTTCCTGCCAGCATGTTGTCAGCAATCACGGCACCATCAATAGCAGGGGAGAAAGGAGTAAAGGGTAAGGAAAGCACAGGGTCTTTCACCAGCTTTTGTACGATGCCCGATTCCGCTTCTGCCTCGCTGATCTTACCCGTATTCGCAAAAGCCATTCCTCTTCCGAAATGTGATAACAACGTTGCATATACCTTCGATGAGTCAACTGCCGGGGTTTCCAGCAAACCCTTCCAGTCTTCGAACCTGATCATGGTGAGGGTGGGCACCATGTAGATATAGGCAAGGTAATTGCCCATTGCACCGGGTTCCGATAAAAAGGCTTCAATCGTTTTTTGAAAAGCAAGCGATTTATCAATGGTATATTGCCTGCGTCCGGCATGCATGGCACAGTTAATCAGCATATGCTCATTATGCAGCCGGTATAAAAACTCACCTCCTGCCACTGCCGGGTACAATTGAAGATAACCGTTGAATTGTGCCACTGCTTCTTCATTCACCCGGTATCCTTTGCCATAGTAGCCGGTACGCAGGTAAATATGCGAGGGCATATGCACCATATGCGCCAGCCCGGGGGTTAACCGGCCCAGCCTGTCGGCGCTGGCCAGGGCTTTTTCCGGGTAAGGCGAAGGCTCCATTACGTGGATATAATAATGATTCAGCCCCGGGTGTTCCGGGCTTTTTATCAATGTTTTTTCTAACACGGCGCGTATGGCGGGTGTCCAGGGTTTGGGGGTGCCGTTGATATTCCATAGCTCCCAGGGATGTTCAATCATCATGGCATCTACATATAAAGCGGCAATATCTGCATGGGCAGGGTACCGGGTGTATAATGTTTGCATGGCCTGCTTATAATCCGCATTCAGCTTTTCTCTTGTTTGCGTGGTATCTTTTGAATACCGGGCAGTAATGGCCTTGATTAGCCCCCGTTCTACAGGCGATGCTTTTGCCAGCAATGCATTGGCTTTATCTACTGCTTCGAGCGCCTGGGGCAGCACTGCATAACTAACATCATTGATGTTGGGCCCATAGGCCAGCGCCTGTGCCCACCAGATCATTGGATTCAGGCTGTCAAATGTAGCTGCTTTTTTAAAGGATGCCAGCGACTCAATAATGTGAAAGCCATAATAAGTATTTATGCCCTGGTTAAAATAGAACCGGGCGCTGTCGTGCGGGGTATTGATCTTCCATTGGTATATCCCCGCTCCCGGCATGGGTGGAATATCAGTCTCTTCCGTCCATTTTTCCATAACCTGCCGGTCGGGACTGCAACTGATGCTGTTGGCAAGCTTTAATGCATTGATCGTATTTATTGCCGGTGGCTGTACGGCAGAAACGGTTGACAACCTCGTTGCACCGGCTGCTGCCAGCAAAGCCAGGGCTAAAAAGGAGAGGAGTTTCATGGCAGATAATTAAGATAAAAAGATACAACATTTCCGGAAATGGTATATAAAAAACAGGCTGGTTTTTTTGGGGGAAGTGTAATATTTGCGCCAGGTAGCGTAGAAGGAAAATTATTATCCGGGCGTACCCGCCACGGCAGGTTTTCCGTTGCCTTTGAGGTTGCATGTTCATAAGCAGCAAAATTTTTAACCGGTGAAATATTGGTCGGATGGAATGTAAATAATGACCACTTTTAAGGTGTGAACACGACCGCCAACAGGGAAAAGTTTTTATGGTACAGGCTGTAGTGCTGCTATGAAGCTTCCGTTGCCACGCTCGCTTGTACGTTCTGTGTTCTATTCGGCAATAATGCGCCACGTAATATGAAATCTATAATTGTAGAAGAAAAGTTTAATAGCATGTCATTTTGAATTGTATCGTTGTAGTTTCTATGCTATTTATTTCCGGGAATTTTATAACCAATCCTGATAGCGAATGTGTGGAAATGTTCGCCGTAAGCCAAACCATCGGAGGTAATAAAACGGTAATCAATTGAAAAGCTGAATTTTCGTTTTTGAATGCCTGGTTCTATACCAATAAAGCCACAAAAATTTTCGTGGCGGCCTTCAATATCAATACCAAAACCTGCTTTGGGCTCAATAAAAGCCGATCTTATATTTTTTCTATACCCAATAGAAGTAAGCGCAAAAGTATAGCTATATGCATCGTAATCTAAATCCTCATATAGCCTGTCAATGCCCAACGTGGCAACTAAAGCATTTTTTTTTTACCAACTGGCAATAAGAGCTTTACATGGCTTCCAACTCCCCAAAGTGGATATCCCTCACTTAATGCAAAATCTATAGAGCCGGTTACTTCCAACTGAGGCTTTTTTTCCTGCTGCGCATTTGAAGAATAACTATAAACATGCAAGCAAAGCAGAATAAGGGTTGAAGGTTTAAGTAACATTGATAAAAAAATTACATCTAATGGTTTGGGGAATTTAAACTTCATCTACCCTTGTGTTTCGTAGGTAAAATATCAATCATTTCTTGGCTGCTTGAATACATCTACTATTAAGGGAATAGAAATTAAAGATAATTATAAATACTTTTTTAAATCTTTTCTCATTATTTCAACCTGTTCTTCATATAGCTTATTCAATTTATCTCTAACAAATTTTATATCTCGAATTAGTGTTAACGTAATCCTTTAATTTTCATTATCAACTTTATTTTCCTATAATTTATATTATGTTAAGTATGAAAATGCAGAACTGAACTTTGTGTCCTTAGAGTCTTAGTGGCACATCTTCTATACCGGTCCTTCTGAGACAACCTCTACTATTTTTTAGGGAACAGCATCTCATGCGGTCGGGAGCTCCTTTAGATTTTATTTTCTTCGTGTTTTAGAGACTTTTCCGAAGGGTCGAAACAAGGAAAAGCATAATGGCTGCCTGCCGTAACCGACCCTGAAGGCGATTTGATAACGATAAAAATATAAAGGTCCCCGATTTGAAAGTAAGATGGGTGAAAGCTTCTCAGGAAGCGGAGTTGCATTAATTGAAAAAGGGAAGCCTGACACGCTTCCCCTTTTTTTACTTATTATTTTTTAAAAGATACTTTTTTACTTGTTATCAGCCTCATCGTATTTCTTCTGGTAGAAATCTGATTTCGCTTTATCTCCTTTCCTGTCGTAGCAGTAAGCCAGGTTGTTACAGGCCGATTTAAATTCAGACTTCTCCGATAATTTCAGTGTTCCCTTATTATCATATTCCTTAAACACCACTTCAAAAGGAGGAATAGCTTTATCGCATAAAGCCAGTACCTGCGCTTTCAGGTCGTCTTTTTTCTTTATGTCGTCAGGAGTTTTCCCTTTTATTTTGTTGGCATCTTCTTCAATAAACAGTGCCTGGTTAAAATAATGTTTGGCCAGGTTGAGGTTGGCTTCCAATGCATCCGGCTTAATTGCCAATGCCTTTTTGTACAGCCCTTCTATTTTCAGGCAACGCTCTGCATAATCGGCGGGTCTGTCTTTTGCATCGCTTACATGCGTTTCATTAAATAACTCATTGGCATAATCGAGGATCAGGTCGAATCCTTCCGGGTTGGCGGCAATAAGCTCTTCATATTTGGCATAAATGGCTTTCTTATCGCCCTGCCCGCGCAGGTAATCAAACTCTACTAATGGCAGGTAGTCATCCTTAGGATATAATTCACGCCCTAATGCCACATATTTTTGCATATTGGGAATGTCCTTTTTATCAAGATAGTATTTTGCCAGGTAGCGATAGGTAGTTACATGTTCGGGTTTAGTTGCCACTTTGGCGTCAGCCAGCTTCTGAAACATGGCAACGGCTTCATCGTCTTTTTTAGCATTCATGGCAGCAAGGGCGGAATAATAGACCTGAGTAGTGTCCAGCTTATATAAGCCCCAACCCTGGTCAAAGATATAGCTGCCGATCTCACCCGCTTTTTTGAAATTTGCCAGTGCATCTTCATATTTCTCGGCATTGTACTGGCTGGCCGCTGCATCGAAATAGCTGCCATATAAATCGTAAACAGGTTTATAGCTGTCTACTGTTAATAAGGTAGTGGCTTTGGTTTTGTCTATTTCCTGAGCCTTTTTTATGGCTTCAAAAGCTTCTGTTCTTCCATCGGCTACCAATGTTTTAAACTGATCATTGGCTGCAATAGCACCGTAAATTTTTGCCTTGGTGTACCACACTTCCACATTTTTTTGGTTTTTGGGTACGGTTAGCAAAGCGTCAATTCCCTGCTTGGCCTTATCCAGTTCATTATCTTTTAGCATGTCTTTCACCTTGTTAAGGTTTTGTGCCGAAAGACCCAATGTCCACCCCGCCATGAGGGCGATGAGCATTATTTTCTTCATATGTGTTGTTTGTTTAAATACTTATAATTATTTGGATATTAAACACCCTCACCCGGATTTTCTTCCGGTGCAGGAGCGCTGTCTCCTTCTGCCTGCCCATCATCCGCATCTTCATTGTTTTCTGCCTCGTAGCGGGCCAGTTTTGTAATGGCTGCTATGGCATCATCGTCATCAAGCCTTATCAGCTTTACCCCCTGGGTGGCTCTTCCCTGCTGGCTTACCTGGTTTACCGCCATCCGGATAGTAACACCAGACCTGCAGGTGATCATCAGATCTTCTTCTTCCGTTACATCCAATATGCCTACCAAAGCCCCTGTTTTGCCGGTAACGTTAATTGTTTTTACACCCTTACCACCGCGGTTGGTTATACGGTATACTTCTTCTCCGGATTCATCGGTAATGGCAGTACGCTTACCAAATCCTTTTTCGCTAACAACCAGTACCGTCCTGGAATTGTCGTCCTTTTTGACACAAATCATGCCAACCACTTCATCGTGCTCATTATCCACTTCAATACCCGTAACACCTATGGCTCCGCGGCCGGTTGAACGTACTTTGCTTTCAGGAAAACGGATCGCTCTTCCGCTTTTCACCGCCATCATTATTTCACTATTACCGTCTGTCATTTTTGCTTCCAGCAACTGGTCTCCTTCTACGATGGTTATTGCATTAACCCCGGTTGCACGCGGTCTGCTAAAATCTTGTAAAAGCGTTTTCTTAATTGTACCTTTTCGGGTACAAAGTACAATATAATGACTCTTTACAAATTCCTCATCTTCTAAATTCTTTACGGCTATAATAGCACGCACTTTATCATCCGGGGGCAACTGGATGAGGTTTTGAATTGCCCTGCCTTTACTGGTTTTATCGCCTTCAGGCAACTGGTATACTTTCAGCCAGAAGCACCTTCCTTTTTCTGTAAAATAGAGCATAGTATGGTGGGTAGACGCCACAAATAAATGCTCAATCCAGTCTTCCTGCTTGGTACGTCCGCCTATAGCGCCTCTGCCACCCCTGTTTTGCTGCCTGTATTCCGTTGCCGAAGTTCTTTTTATGTAGCCCTGGTGAGAAATGGTTATCACCACATCTTCTTCTTCAATCAGGTCTTCCAGCCGCATCTCATCGGCAAGATATTGAATTTCGGTTTTACGGCTGTCGCCAAATTTATCTTTTATTTCAATGAGCTCTTTCTTTATAAGATCATACCGCATTACTTCATTCCCCAGCAACTCTTTAAGATAAGTAATCTGTTTCATTATTTCCTCATACTCTTCTTTTATCTTTTCCCGCTCCATGCCGGTAAGCCGTTGCAATCTAAGTTCCAGTATAGCTTTAGCCTGCACTTCATCGAGTCCCCAGCCAGCGCCTACCAGCTTTTCTTTGGCTATTTCGGGTGTAGCTGAACTGCGGATAAGCGAAATCACTTCATCCAGGTGATCTAAAGCAATCAGGTATCCCAGCAATAAATGTGCTTTCTTCTGCGCTTCCCTTAATTCAAACTGGGCACGCCTTACCACTACTTCATGCCTGAATTCCACGAACTCGCTGATCAGATCCCTGAGGTTAAGTAATTTTGGTCTGCCTCTTACAATGGCCACATTATTGATGCCATAGGAAGTTTGCAGTTCGGTGTGCTTATATAAATGGTTAATAACTACATTGGCTATGGCATCCCGCTTCAGATCTATTACTATCCGCGTACCTTCTTTTTCATTCGACTCGTTATTTACATGTGCTATTCCGTCAATAATTTTTTCATTTACCAGCTCTCCTATTTTATTGGTAAGTATATCACGACTTACCTGGTAAGGCACTTCCGTAATAATAATTTGCTCTCTTCCGCTGGGTTTGGTATCTACATGTAATTTGCCACGCATCACTACCCTGCCCCTGCCGGTATGCATACCCGTTTTAATGCCTTCATAGCCGTAAATAATGCCACCTGTAGGAAAATCAGGCGCTTTTACGTATTTAATAAGCTCCTCAATAGTAATTTCCTTATTGTCAATATAAGCAATGCATCCTTCAATTACTTCCGTAAGGTTATGGGGCATCATGTTGGTGGCCATACCCACGGCAATACCACTCGATCCGTTTACCAGTAACTGGGGAATACGGGTAGGAAGAATGGAAGGCTCTCTTTCCGAATCATCGAAGTTCGATTGAAAATCTACCGTGTCTTTTTCTATGTCATCGAGCATATGCTCGGCTAATCTTTGCAGCCTTACCTCCGTATACCGCATTGCCGCCGGTCCATCGCCATCCTGGTTACCAAAGTTTCCCTGTTTGTCAACAAGGGTATACCGCATGCTCCAGTCCTGCGCCATACGCACCATGGCATCATATACCGAACTATCGCCATGCGGGTGGTATTTACCAAGCACCTCCCCTACCACACGCGCCGATTTTTTATACGGGCGGTTATAGTTCAGTCCAAGGTCGTTCATGGCATATAAAATGCGGCGGTGTACCGGCTTTAATCCATCCCGCACATCGGGCAGGGCTCTCCCTACAATTACACTCATGGAGTAATCAATGTAGGCGGTTTTCATTTGCTCTTCAATATTCACCTGGATGATGCGGTCATTGTCGCTGGTTTCTAAGGGAACTAAGTTATC
This sequence comes from Agriterribacter sp., assembly GCF_035497235.1. Lineage (GTDB taxonomy): Bacteria > Bacteroidota > Bacteroidia > Chitinophagales > Chitinophagaceae > Agriterribacter. The sequence goes on along the minus strand of NZ_DATJEB010000022.1, from coordinate 180 downwards.
TTCCATAATAATTTTCTGGTTCTGATGCTTGTTGCCGGGCGCTTTAAAAAATAAGTGCAAAGGTACTGTTTTTAAGCCTCTTTAGCCTTATTTTTAGTCTTTTTCTATCCTTTTTATCCACGGAATGTGGATAGATCATCCCCCGGAAAATAAATTAACATGGCTTTGAAAAAAAATAGC
>NZ_DATJEB010000021.1:0-12249 GCF_035497235.1 Agriterribacter sp. | reverse complement strand
CTGACCAGAGTGAATTTTTCAACGCCGTCCGTCACATCCCAGCGATGCTCGATAAAGGAGCGCAGCGTGCCATATTCCGTGTCGGAGGCGGCGTCGTACCGCAGCGTTGCCCGGGTGCGGCCAACCCATCCATCATCTATTTAATTTTAACCGTTCTATTTTTCAATGAATAAGAGAGTCAAGTTTTTCGCGGAACAGGCATTAATCGTATCCAATATATTCATTGCGTTCCTGCTGTTATTTGAAAGCAAGCTGGAGGTGCCGGCCTGGCTGCAGCCGCTTGGCCGTATGCACCCGCTGGTGCTTCATTTTCCCATTGTGCTGCTGTTGCTGGCAATAGCCATACAGTGGTATGCGTCTGCTTCAGGCCGGGGGGGGAATAATTTTTATCATGCGTTTTCACAAAACCTCCTGTTGTCCGGTGCCTTACTTTCAGCGGTTACTGTGGTCATGGGATTATTTCTTTCAAGGGAAGAAGGTTATTCGGGCGATACTTTGCAATGGCATAAATGGACAGGCGCGGGTATTTTTTTCCTGGCTTCCATTATATACTGGGCGGCAAATAAATCATGGTATAAAGGAATTATAACAAAGGTAGCGGGCGCTGTTGTGGTGGTTTCGCTTATTCTTACGGGCCATTTCGGCGCCGGACTAACACATGGGGAAGATTTCATTCTGCAACCCTTAGCCGTGTACTATGAAGCCCCTCCTGTGCCCCTTGACAAGGCTATTGTTTTTGAACATGTGATTCTGCCCATTTTTGAAAAAAAATGCATAAGCTGTCATAATCCTGATAAGCTGAAAGGAGAATTAATGCTGGCCGATTCTGCATCCATCGTAAAAGGAGGAAAAACGGGCAAGCTGTTTGTGCCGGGCAACCCGGGTATAAGTTTGCTGTTAGAACGGGTACACCTGCCGCTGGAAGAAAAAAAGCATATGCCGCCCAAAGGAAAATCCCAGCTTACCGAAAATGAAATTGCACTGCTTACTTTATGGATAAGGGATGAAACGCCTTTTACAAAAAAAGTAATTGATCTGCCTGTAAATGATTCTTTGCGGTTACTGGCCGCTGCCGCGCTGAAACCGGTAAAAGTGCAGGAAGAACAATTTGATTTTTCTGCGGCTGATGAAAATACGATAGCAAAATTAAATACAGATTACCGTACCATTACACCGCTGGCAAAAGAATCTCCCGCCTTAGAAGTGAATATTTATAACAGGGCCGCCTACACGAAAAACCAACTGGAAGCATTAACGGAGGTCAGGAAACAGATCGTAACGCTCAATCTTAATAAACTGCCCGTTACCGATGAAGATTTGAAGATCATAGGACAGTTTGAGAACCTGCGTAAATTAGATTTGAATTTTACAGATATCACCGCTAATGGATTAAAGGAACTGGCGCCGCTTAAGCACCTGAAGCAATTAACGCTATCGGGTACTAAAGTAAATTACAATGACCTGAAGGCGCAGTTGCCCGGGCTCAAAAGCCTGCAAACCGTTTCGGTATGGAATACGGAAATAACACAGAGTGAAGCGGAACAATTACAGAAAGCCTATCCCGGCATAGCATTCATTAAAGGGTTTACCGATGATGGAAGCAACCCGCTTAAACTCAATCCGCCGCAAATAGCGAATAGCAATGTGGTATTTGGCGGGCAATTGCCATTGTCGTTAATGCATCCCATAAAAGGCGTGCAGTTGTTTTATACTACAGACGGCAGTGATCCGGACAGTATACATTCCATATTGTTTGATCCCAAAACCGTTCTCACCGAAAATACCACCATCAGGGCCAAAGCGTTTAAGGATGGCTGGTACTCAAGCGATATAGCGGAGTTTGGTTTCTTCAGGAACGCGTATATACCCGATAGTGTTTGGCTGCTTTATCCCTTAAACAGCGTTCACCAGGCGGAGGGAGCGCACACATTCTTTAATACGAAGCTGGGTGCTATTGGCGCTAATAATCCTGCGTGGGCTAATTATTTTGCCGGTGTACGCCGTAATGATATGACGCTGATGTCTGAGTTTAAGCAGCCCGTTACCCTGTCTTCCGTGGGATTACATTATATGATTGAGGAAGCTACCGGCATTTATCCCCCGGCATGGGTAGAAGTATGGGGCGGTGAAAATGAGCGCCAGATGAAGCTGCTGGTTAAAATGAAACCGCCGCTGCCTGCCAAAGGCGATGTACCCTCGCTGAAGCTGGTGGAGGGAAGCTTTAAACCACAAGCCGTGTCTTGTCTTAAAATCGTTGCGAAGCCCTACGCGGAAGGTGAACACAAAAAACTGCTGCTGGTAGACGAAATGTTTTTGAATTGATAATAAGCGCATGCAGTAACGTATAAAATGCAAAAGCAGCTATCCTGGGTAGCTGCTTTTCTGCCTGCTCAAAACCATCTCCTTATTTATAGGTAAATCCAACTGTGCTGGTAGTAACCGGGTTTCCCGGCAAACCAATCTTAACATCGGCTTTTTCCGGTAAACCGCCTGTTTTATACGTGTACTCATATTGGTATTTGTCTTCCGGAGCTAACTGCGCGTCAAAAATGTTTTCTATCGTAACATTGTTCTTAGAAGGGCCCTGCCACAGCAATACCAAAAAGTCTTTATGTGCATACAGCGGGTTGATCTTTTGATCGTACTGCATTTCTGCATGGCCGGCCCGCACCATGTACCCCGGCGTATTTGTTGCTACCATAATTACACCCTCCGTAACGTTGCCGTTTCCATTATACGTGTAAATAAATTCAAGCAGCGGATTATACGCATTTTCCTCACCCGCGTAAATAGTTGCCCGCTTAATATTTCCGTTCTCAAACTGGTAATTGGTAAATCCTGTTCTTTGCCCGGCAACAAAATAATCAGCCCGTTTTAAAACATTATTTTCATACACCGGTACAATCTTTTCGCCGGAACTGCTGTTCACTTCACTGATCAAGCTGCCTGCACCGTAAGTGAGCGTAAAATCAATAATATCGCCCGAAGTGTTAATGTCGTTTTTAACGGTAGCTTTTTTAAGCGATCCGTTTGTATTGTATTCGAACCGCATAAAATCTTCACCGTCCTTATATTCCTGCAGTGTAAGTTTTGCCGGCGGCGGGGGAAGAGGCGCAGGGTCGGGATGCTTATCTTTTTTACAGGAAGCAAGCAACAGTGTAGCGGCCATCAGTACTATGCTGATCGCTTTTTGGTTTAACTTCAATGTAGTGTGCATAATTGTTTTTTATTTTTCAGGGTGCAAAACAATAGTATGGGGATACAACCCGCAAGTCAGTATGGAATGAATTGTAATAATTGCGGATGAATTGGTATTGTTTAAGGTTGGAGATGAAGCGGGTTTGTATCGTTTTTCCCAATTTTGAGGGTTTTGCTTCATTAACTTTGTGAAAAACCTGCAGCAGCCAATATATGATCTCCATACAAACATTCCGGCAACTGGCTTTATCGTTTCCTGAAACGAAAGAGCAACCTCATTTTGAGAAAGTTGCGTTCAGAACGAAAAGGAAGATATTCGCTACGCTTTCTGAAAAAGATAGGCTTGCCTGTGTAAAGTTTTCCCAAACCGATCAATCCGTTTTTTGCGCTTTTGACTTATCCGTTATATACCCGGTTCCCAATAAGTGGGGATTGCAGGGGTGGACATATATTGATCTTACCAAAATAAAAAAAGCGATGCTGGTTGACGCATTAAGTACAGCCTATGCTGATGCTATGCCCAAAGCGGCTTCAAAATACACACGCAAATAGCGGCTGGTACTAATAGATTAAGAAAAAGCGGGAAGATCAATTTGTCGCATTTAACCCTATAATTGACAATTTAACCCCCGCTTGCAATGTATACCCGCAATTAATTTTGTTCCGGCAGAAACAACAAATACAATCTAAAATAAATAATAATGAAACGGTTCATCCTTTCCATAATGGCAGGTATGATTACAACAATTGCGATAGCTTCGGTCGCGGATCATAGTTTTCCGGTAACAGGTATTTATCCCTGTTTAACCCCTGTATATATTCTCCAGGATTGAAAGAGGACAGTCAAATTAGTCATATCACAATTCAGCACACGCACATATAAACAATACATATGAACCAGGAAGTAACACAGTTGAACCAGGAAGTAGCACAGTACATTCAAAAATTACAGCAATGGCAGGTAGAGGTTTGCGAATCGCTTCGTAAGCTTGTTTTCAAAACCATCCCTGCGGTGGAAGAGCGGCTGCAGTATGGTAAACCACATTATCTTAAGAATGGCCATTACGCATGCGTTATCCATGCCGCAAAAGATAAAGTTTCTTTTATGATATTTAATGCCGGCGGACTGGAAGAGATCAAAGGTTTTATTAAATCCATGTCAGACCCCAACCGGAAAACAGCTACCATCACAGAAGGGCAAAAAGTGGATTCTGCGCTTTTGGCCAAGCTGCTAAAAAAAGCTTCCGCATCTTTGTAGCCATTGCAGCCGAATACTCCGGTTCCATATCCATCCCTGCAAATTAATCAGCACATAATAAGAGAACCTCCTGTATATTGCAATGATATTTCAACAACCGTTGTATGAAAAAGTTGCTCATCGCCTTTCTTATTATTTGCTGCATTACTGCTTTTACGCAGAAAAAAATTACCTGGGTTGCCATTGGTGATTCCATTACTTATTTGAATGAGCATACCGATGAAACAGGTAACCGTGTCAGCAAAGGGTATATGACAAGAGTGACGGAAAAGCTGCCGCATATCCAGTATATTAACCAGGGCCATAATGGCTGGACCTCCGGTGGCATTGCCGCTGAGATAGAAAAACTGGGCATCATCAAAGCCGATGTATATTCCATCTTCCTCGGCACCAACGACTGGTGGCAGGGCAGGCCCATCGGTACCCTGGCAGATTATCAAAACAATACAGGCAACAATACCGTGTATGGCTCATTCCGTATTATCATCAGCAAGCTCCGTAGCTTAAACAGCAACGCTAAGATCATCCTTATTACACCCATGCAGCGTGGCGATTTTGTGTACATCGCTAATATGACCAACAATGCTTACGGTTCCTATAAAGAAAAGAATGGTCAGCAATTATCGCAGTTTGCAGCAGCCGTTATTGCAATCGGGAAATATGAAAATATTCCGGTGGTTGATTTGTATAACAGGAGTGGCATAACCCAAAAGAATATGGTACACTTCAAACGGCTAAAAGATCCGCAAACAGGGGCATATAAAAACTATCCGTATCCCGGCTTTATCAATATTCCCTTTCATCCCGCTACGGATGAATATCCCTATCCTGCCGCCGCCATCAATATGACCTACGATGGACTGCATCCATCTGACAAAGGATTTGCTATTATCGCAAGAATGCTGGTGAAGGAAATGAAGCGGTATAAATGATCCGTATACAAAATATACTCCTGCTCTGCCTGCTTGGGTTGAGCTGTTTTGCACAAAAACAGTCCCGGCTTGTTGCCCGTTTCACGGGGGAGATAATTAAAATTGTAGACGGTGATACCTATGACTTGCTGATGGAAGACCATACGGTTAAGCGTATCCGCATGGAAGGTATAGACGCTCCCGAAAGAGGGATGCCTTATTACAAACAAAGCAGGGAATATTTGGGCGCGTTATGTTTTAGAAAAATGGTAACTGTAATACAAACGGGTAAGGACCGCAACGGCCGTATTATCGCACGAACGCTTTTGCCCGGCGTACCCGAACTGGGATGGCAAATGGTGAATGCCGGTTATGCCTGGCATTTCAAAAAATATTCAGCCAGCAGGCAGTTGGCAAAGGCAGAAACCAGGGCCAGAAAAAAGCGTATCGGGCTGTGGGCAGACAAGCAACCCGTTGCGCCATGGGAATGGAGAAAAAGGCCGCGGCCTGGTAAATAGAAAGTGTTGCCTCAAAAATGCCATCCGCCAATTTATAGCATAGAAACCGTGCTTCCTGTATAACGGAAATTAGGATGAAAGGACAAGGGAGAGAAGTGAGGTTTGCATCTAAGCAATGGGCATGGCTATGTGCGACCCCGGCGCTAAGATATTTTTCCGCTCACGGTCTTCGCAGCAAATCTGATGTGTATGGGTTACTGCCCCGGCAAATTTTCTTAAACTCCTGTCTGTGCAGCGCTATCAATATTTGTCGTATTCAGCCACTAAGATTGTCGCATTTACGCTGCCTTAGCGCAATATATAATAGCGAAATTTGCCTGCCCGGTTACCGCCCGGATGCCCGGTCGGGGTCATTCAGGCGGCTATCAAAAAGTTAAAAAATTAAAATGGCGCTGACATTCAGGTTTGGAGCAGCACAGAACGCGTTCATCTGCTGCTTAAGCATGACCTTGTAGACGAGCTCAAACTCAAAATTCACCCCTGACTTTAGGTAAAGGGAAAAAAAATATTGACAATAACACGATTCCGGTAGCATTTATATTAACAAAAAGTATTGTTACCACAACCGGAATAATTATTGCCAGTTGCAAGCGGGCTCGAAAAGTTAAGACAGGTACTATTGGAGCGTAAGAGAAATAAAGTAATAAAAATAATTCTAAAGTATTGTAATAACAAGTGGATATGCAGACAGCAATAAGCGGGTTATACAAGCCGGTTCAACCGGTAGTCAGACAACCGGCTGACGATGTAACCTATATAGAATTTTTGCCCGGCAACCGGCTTCAGCAATTCATTTATTGCTATTGGCAACTCAAAACCACACAGGAGCTATCGGAGCAATTTAACTACCGTGTTGTGGCTGACGGGTGCATTGACATCTACTTTGAACTGAACAACCCGCAGGAAAATTATGTAATGGGCTTTTGTAAAAAATTTACAGCGTTTCCGCTTGACAATGTTTTTAATTATGTTGGAGTTCGGTTTTTACCAACAATGTTTCCGCAACTTTTCAAAATAAACGCGATGGAATTAAGCAACCGCTATGAACATTTATATCCGGTTGTGCCTCATTTGTCTGATTTTATTAGAACCCAGTTCAATGAAACCAGGCAGCAGGAGGAAGTAAAAACATTGCTCGACAGGTATTTCTTTGAAGTAGTTGCCAAAACAATTTTTGACAATGATAATAGACTATACGAAGCATTAGAAGTTATTCTGAAGAATTCCGGAGTTATTGATATTGAGAAGGATTTAGACACAGGTATCAGCACAAGACAACTTCGCAGACTCTTTGAATTTTACATTGGCGACACAGCCAAGACATTCAGTAAAGTAATTCGTTTTCAAAGTATCCTGAAAGCAAAGCCCTCAAACCAGCTTTTACGGCAAAACAAACTTTTCCTTGACGCGGGTTATTACGACCAATCTCATTTTATTAAGGAGTTCAGGAATTTTTACGGCGTTACTCCGGGCAAAGTATTCGGCAAATGATTTTGTCTGATTTTTACAATGTTAGGTTTGCCGGATTGGAGACCTTTGAGCCGGTGTTTAAAACAAAAAAATGAAATGGATACTAATTTTGATGGTATTGGCTTGCCTGGGTACAAACACATATTCGCAAACTGGATCAACAACTGAAATTCAGAAAAAATGAAATTAAATGCAGGTATCGTTACAGAAAAATTAGCTGAAACCAAAGCCTTTTATACCAGTATTTTAGGATTTGGTGTAACATTTGAAAACGGGTTTTATCTTTTGTTACACACGTCCAACCGGGAGGCTGAGATCAGTTTTTTACTTCCCCATCACCCGGGCCAGCAACCGTTATTTCATAAACCATTTCAGGGACAAGGAATGTATTTGACTATTGAAACTGATGACGTGGACAAAATGTACAGCGAACTGAAACGGAAAGGCGTAGATATTAAAATTGATATTCGCAACGAACCCCGGGGTGACAGGCATTTTGCTATTGAAGATCCAAATGGTATTGGAATTGACATTGTAAAGTATTCGCCACCGGCGGAGTACTGAAAACAACAATTGCCTGGAGGGTGATAGGTATATTGAAGGATCATATAAAAAGATAAAAAGGCAAATGCTTTCAGATTGCAAGAATGAACAACAGCACTTAAAAACTTCAATAAAAAAATATCCTCCCATTCTTATTCCCCATTGTCTTAATTATTAAAAAATGAGAAATGTAATTTTATCAATGATGGTATCTGTTGACGGAAACATCGAAGCCAAAGACCCGAACTATAATTGGCACAACTGGAATGATGAAATGTCGAACTATATGATGGATTTTTTTAAGTCCGTTGACACGTTCCTCTATGGACGCAAAGCCTATGAAGATATGATTGCTTATTGGCCGCACCGTAATGATGCATTCGCCAAAGTGATGAATAATACCAGGAAATTGGTTTTTTCAGGAACATTAAACAGGGCTACCTGGAATGCAACTCTGGTAAATGAACATGCTGTAGAAAAAATGAAAGCGGAAAAAAATAAAGACGGAAAAGGCATGGTATTATTTGCAGGCGCCGGCATTGCTGAAACATTTATCAACAGCAATCTTATTGATGAGTATCGCCTTATCATCAATCCTGTTGTATTGGGCAGTGGCAGGCCTTTGTTTAAAAACACAAATGAGCTCACTAACTTAAAATTGCACGATGTTACGCATTTTGAATGCGGAAATGTACTGTTGATTTACCGGCCAAGATAATACGTTAATACGTTGTGATTACAAATTTAGCATATGAACAATTCCAACACACACCATCAGCGTATCGCAAAGATGACCTTCGCTTCGGTTTATCCGATGTATCTCGAAAAAGTGGAGAAGAAAGGCAGAACAAAAGAAGAATTGCACCAGGTGATAGAGTGGCTAACAGGCTTCGATAACAGGAAGCTGCAGGAACTGATAAAAGAAAAGGTAACTTTTGAAACATTCTTCCAGCGTGCTACGCTACATCCCAATGCGCACCTCATAACAGGAGTAATCTGCGGGTATCGTGTAGAGGAAATTGAGAACCCCTTGACGCAACAGGCCAGGTATTTGGATAAGTTGGTGGATGAACTGGCCAAGGGCAGGAAGATGGAGAAGATCCTGCGCGGCTCTCAGGGTGCTTGATAGCATCGTTGCTATACACAACCAACCCGGACGGAAGCGTGTCCTGTTGTTGCGTTTATCGTTCGCGCTGGAGTCTTCATAAAAGGCGATTGTGGGTAGCATGAGACCCTGGCGCCGGCTATTCGCCGGGGGCTCGCTCTCCACAAAGTTGCCCATGCTGTAAAGACCCGGCGGGATAATCACGCCGTGATACGGTTTGTCGGTAAATCTGCGATCTGACAACCCAACTGATTTTTTTGAAATTGACGCTTATTAAAATATGCTCATAATGAAATATACGCTCTTATTCTTCTTCTTATCAACCTTTGTAATAAGTGCGCAGGGGCAGGCCCAGAACGCGCCTGAACGTGTAGTGATAACATCCAAAAAGGAGAAGACCCGGGTACATACCAATGCGAATGGGGAATTACAGGTAAATGTATCTCCAAAGGATGTGCATAAATTTAAAGCCGCTGGCATGGTCCGCTATAGTGATTTCGGCGCCAGGGGCAACGGCAAAACCGATGATATAGACGCTATCGCTGCGGCTCATGTATTCGCTAATCAAAACAAACTTTTGGTGAAAGCCGATGAGGGAGCCACCTACTACATCGGGGGAAAGGAACGCACAGTGGTCATCCGCACCGACACCGATTTTGGCACGGCGGTCTTCATCATTGACGATACCGAAGTGCAAAATCGCAATGCACCTGTTTTCATGGTCAGTTCCGGCCTGCAACCGTTTACACCTGGATCTATAGCTTCACTGAAGAGGGATCAGGAGAAAATCAACGCCACTTTGCCCGGACCCTGTCTCATTACCGTTACCAACGCTCATGTAAAACGCTATATCCGCTATGGGCTGAACCAAAATAACGGGTCTCCGCAAACAGATATCTTTGTTGTTGATAAAAACGGCAGGGTGGATAGGGATGCACCCATCATCTGGGACTTCGACCAGATCACGGGCATCACCGCTCTTCCCATGGACGGGAAGACGCTGTACATCACCGGAGGCCGTTTTACCACCATTGCCAATAAAGCTGAATCGAAGTACACCTATTATAGCCGGAATATCGCGATCAGGCGTTCCAATGTTGTTGTAGATGGGTTTGAACATCGCGTTACCGGTGAAGGAGACCATGGTGCGCCCTATAGCGGTTTCATCAATATTAGTGACTGCGCTTACGTAACGGTTAAGAATACCGTGCTCACCGGGCATAAAACATACAGTACCATTGGCGCGGCAGGGAAACCCGTGTCCATGGGCACTTACGACATTTCGGTGAACCGCGCCCTCAATGTATCATTCGTGAACTGCAGCCAGACAAATGATATCAACGATAGAACCTACTGGGGGATCCTGGGTTCCAACTACTGCAAAAATCTGCTTTACGACAAATGCACGCTTTCCCGCTTCGATGCCCACATGGGCGTTGCCAACGCCACCATCCGCAACTCCACCCTGGGACACATGGGCATCAATGCTATCGGCAGCGGGATCTTTACGGTGGAGAATTCAACAATTAACGGCAGAACGCTCATCAACCTGCGCAGCGATTATGGTAGTACCTGGCAGGGAGAATTTTTTATTCGCAACTGTGTTTTTGTGCCGCAGGGCGGCAAACCGGCCAGCGCCGCCCTGATCGGCGGATCTTATTCCGGTGAGCATGATTTTGGTTACACCTGTTATATGCCGGAACGGATCACCATTGAAAACCTCCGCATCAACGACTCCAGTCATCCGGAGGATTACCAGGGACCCGCCATTTTTTCAAATTTCAATCCGCAAATGACCGATGATTTCTACCACGAGCAGTTTCCCTATGTAAAAACCAGGGAAGTTGTACTTAAAAATGTGACTACAGCCAGCGGCAGAGCCTTAAGGGTCAGTGACAATCCATTTATGTTCAAAGATGTGAAGATAATTACGGATTAAGGTCGCCCTGCGCCGGAATCTTCATAAAAAGCGCTTGTGTCAGACCGTGAATCTGGCGCTGAAAAGTCTTTCTTTTCACGGTCCGGCAGCAAATACCCGCACTCTCCCGCCTCTGTTTATACCCGGTGTAAAATTTGATGCAGGCGCCTTTACAATAGTGCAGGAGCTTAATCAGAATTCCTCCTCAAAATCGGGTGTATATTGATTTCGGGTTACTTTTCCACAAAAAATGACAAAGAAAAATGGGCTTAACCTAAAATTAAATTTGCAACTGGCTGATAAACAATAATCTCACTAAGATGTCCTTCGCAGCGTTATCATCTTTTGCAGGTGTTTAAAAAAACAGAATAAAATAATGTAATCGGCGTTTTAAGGATGCAGGCTGTTTTCAGAATAGCCGCAGTGCTAAAATCCAATATGAATATGAAGCATCATTCACTGTTTCTTTCCACCGTATCTATCATTTTTTTCGGCAACATCCTCGTGGGATGCCGCGCCACCTTTGTTTCAGGATCTCCCGCTTCCGGGACCGGTTCCACAGCACAAACCAGTGAGCCGGTAGTAATAGTGAGGGAGCAACCCAAAGTAGTTGTGGTAAATCAACCCGTTCGGGTGCGGGAAGCGAGACCCACAGTACAACCTGTTACGCGTGCAGCTACCGCAAAACAATGGGCGCCATTGGTCATCACTGCATCTTCTGCTGATGCCGTTAAGCAGTATACAGACGGAAGAAAATATATCAAATCGAAGAATGGATATTTTTATTGGAAGGGGTACGACCACCGGTGGTATATGGAGGGAAACGACCTGAAAAAAGTGAGCTATACCGATGAGGAATACATTGACTGGACAACAAAAGGAAAAAAGCAAAGCAATTCCATTGCCGATGCTAATGGAGATAAGAACACTGCAAACCAACCGGGCAACAGCGCCTTTGGGCATAGCCGCGGCAACAGGGGTAAAGTTGAAAATCCGGAAAAAGAGAAAAATCCCAACCATGCTAACGGGCTTACCAATGCCGGCGCTAATGAGGATAAGAACACTGCAGGCCAACCAGGCAACAGTGCTTTTGGACACAGCCGTGGCAACAGGGATAAAGTTGAAAAGCTGGAAAAGGAAAAAAAAGCCAACCATGCTAACGGACTTACCAAAGAGAAAGAAGAAAAGGGTAAGCTCCCCCAAAAACAGTACGGTTTAAAAGAAGACAAAAATGTTTAATTTTAAAACCGTAAAAGATGAAAAAAAGCACATTTAGTCCTGCTCAGATAGCAGGCATTCTCAAAGAATTTGATAACGGCAAAAGTGCC
>NZ_DATJEB010000020.1:0-15521 GCF_035497235.1 Agriterribacter sp. | reverse complement strand
TAAAACTACCGTTAATGGAATCCTTCTACACTATGTAATGGGTGGTAAAGGAGATCCTATTGTTTTATTGCATGGATGGCCACAAACGTGGTACGAATGGAGAAATATTATACCTAAATTAATAGCTAATAACTATACAATAATAGCACCAGATATGAGAGGCTTAGGAGATTCAGAGAAAACCCAAACGGGATATGATACAAAAACTCTCGCAGAAGATATTTATCAATTAGTAACGAAGTTAGGATATAGTAAAATAAATATTGTAGCTCATGATTGGGGAGGACCTATTGCATATTCTTATGCAGCGGAACATCCAGAAGATGTAGATAAAATGATTATACTTGATACTTTATTACCGGGTTTTGGCTTAGCCGAAGCAGGAGACTTTTCACCAAATGGATTATGGCATCTTTCATTTCATGCAGTAAGAGATCTTCCAGAGAAATTGATTGACGGAAAAGAAGGCGTATATCTTAGGGAAATAGCCGCCCTGCTGGGAGCCACCGAAAAAAAAGACGGGTTCCTGGCAGGTGGCGGCTATTTTGTTAGCTGGGCTTTGGGGCATTTGGTGGTGCCGGCAATGCCGGAAGATTATGGAGTTACCGGATTTAGGAGAGAGAACCTGCCTATACTTCCCAATCCCTTTATACTTACAGTTCGCAAGATTAGAAATGACAAAGGATATACGCCTGATAATGGCGCATTAAAACAACTGAAAATTATTGAGCAACTCATTAAAAAATGCGACAGCATTATTGTTGCCACCGATGCAGGACGGGAAGGTGAGCTGATATTCCGGTACATTTACCAATATCTAAAATGTAAAAAACCTTTTGAGCGTTTGTGGATCAGTTCACTAACAGAGAAGGCTATTAAGCAGGGTTTTGAAAACCTAAAACCCGGAAGCGATTTTAATGGACTTTACCATGCAGCCCAATGCAGGAGCCGCGCTGACTGGTTAGTAGGCATCAACGCGTCGCAGGCGCTGACCATTGCTGCCGGTAGCGATACCTATTCCTTGGGAAGGGTGCAATCACCCACACTTGCATTGATTTGTAAGCGCTACCTGGAAAACAAAAACTTCACGGTTCAGCGATACCAGCAAATCGGGCTGGAGCACCGAAAGGACTTTATAGATTTTAAAAGTACTTCCAAAAACAAATGGGAGGATAAGAGGAAAGCGGATGAGATTTTAAAATCCGTTTTACGTGCCGGCATTGCCACCATTTCTTCCATAGAAAATAAAAACATTTCAGAACAACCACCTTTATTGTTTGATCTTACCGGATTGCAGAAGGAGTCCAATAAAAAGCTCGGTCTTTCTGCCGAAGAAACGCTGAACATTGCCCAGGGCTTGTATGAAAAGCAGTTCATCACTTATCCAAGAACACCCAGCCGGTATATCCCCGAAGATATGTGGGCTGAAATCCCGAACCTTGTTCGGGCGCTGGAAAGCAGCGCTTCGTGTAAAGATGCTGTATCTAAAGTAATATGGGGACGTTTCAATAAACGCATTGTCAATGACCTGAAAGTAACCGACCATCACGGGTTACTCATTACCGGTAAAATACCATCGGCATTATCAGCTAAAGAAAAAGCTGTCTATGATATGATTGCCTTGCGGTTACTGGAAGCTATCATGCAAGCCTGTTCCAAAGAAATAACCGACGTAACCTTACAGGCCTCACACTATGATTTCATGGTGAAAGGTTGCAAAATACTCGAACCTGGATGGCGGGTGATCAGAGGCAATTTTTCAGACGATGAAACGGACGCAGCAGGGGAACTACCTGAGCTGAACGCAGGGGATGAACTGAAAATCAAAAATGCTGTGGTGCTTGAAAAGAAAACCAAACCACCGGTACTTTATACCGAAGCCGGATTACTATCGGCAATGGAAAATGCCGGGAAGGAAATTGAAAGTGAAGACGAGCGAAAAGCATTGCAGGGTATTGGCATCGGAACGCCTGCAACAAGAGCCGCCATTATTGAAACCCTGTTTAAGCGCGGCTATATACTACGGGAAAAGAAAGCGCTCATTCCTACTGAAAAGGGACTACAGGTATACCATTTGGTGAAGGACAAAAAGATCGCAGATGTTGTCATGACTGCTGAATGGGAAATCGCCCTGCAAAAAATTGAGAATAACGAATTGGATGCGGATTCCTTTCAAAAAGAAATGGAAGTTTATGCGACCGCCATTACCCATGAACTTTTAAATACTATTCCAAGTATGGAACAGCTACCGGTATTATCATGTCCCAAATGCAAAAGGCAGCATGTAGTTATCAGGGATAAAATTGTAAAATGCCCGGATGAACAATGCAACTGGGTACAGTTTCGCAGTGTATGCGGCCTGCAGATCAGCGTGGAAGACATCGAAAGACTTATCACCAAAGGGAGAACATCACTTTTGAAAGGAATGAAAAGCAAGGCTGGGAAAACATTTGACGCATACATCGTGATGAACGGGGAATGCGCAACCCATTTTGAATTTGAACATGACAAATCAAAAAGATAATGAGCAATATCATCATAGCACAAAAAGAAATAGCGCCGCTTATTCACACGATCAGGGATAAGCAGGTTATAGTTGATAATGATTTGGCAACACTGTACCAGGTAGAAACAAAAATGCTGAACAGGGCGGTAAAAAGAAACGAAGACCGTTTTCCTGCTACCTTTTGCTTTCTGCTTATCGAAGATGAGGCTGAACGTTTGAGGTTCCAATTTGGCACCTCAAACATTGGAAGAGGCGGAAGGCGCTATTTACCATATGCCTTTACAGAACAAGGCGTGGCAATGATGTCTGCCGTGTTGCGTAGCGATGTTGCCGTAAAGATTAGCGTCGAAATAATGAACGCATTTGTGGAAATGCGGAAAATGTTGATAAGTAATGCAGCGCTGTTTTCAAGGATGGATAAAATCGAGATCAAACAATCAGAGGCAGACCTCAAATTTGAAGAACTGTTTAAGGCATTAGACAGTGGCAAACTGCAAAGTGATAAGGGTATCTTCTACGAGGGTCAGATATTTGATGCTTACAGTTTTGTGGCTGATATTATCCGTTCGGCCAAAAGGTCCATCATACTTATTGATAACTATGTGGATGACACAGTACTCACCCTTCTGGGAAAGCGTGGCGCTGGGGTATCAGCCACCATTTACACCAAAAATTTCGACAGCCACTTGCAGTTAGATTTACAACGCTACAACAGCCAGTACCCCAATATCAAAATCCAGCAGTTCTCTAACGCACACGACAGGTTTATACTGCTTGACGGCGTGGAACTTTACCATATCGGTGCGTCGCTAAAAGATCTGGGTAAAAAATGGTTTGCATTTTCCAAAATAGACCGGGAGGTAAGCAAGATGCTTGGTTTTTTAAACGACACGTAATTAACGCTCAGCTATCATTTATCAAAGGTGCATCTTCAAACAATTAAAGACTAAATAAAACTATATGGAACAGCAAAAAGAACTTTCCTATTTCTCATTAAGACTACAGGAGTTACTAAATACCAGCTTTCCCGAGCTTGCCCGCGATAGCGCCTTTATTCAGCAACGCTCCAAATATGCCGCCGAAACTTACGAGATCGCGTTTAAAGCAGGGGACAGCATAGAGCAATGCCAGTCCATTGCCAACGGTGTGCTGTTTGATGGGTTGTATTTCTCAAAGTTTGATACGGTAATGCAGGTGGTAAGTAACGAGTTCGACACCGTTATGATGGATGAGGAACTTCGGCCCTTCGCCTTGAAAATGCTGTCCGTTTGCGAACCGGTATTTGCAAAGTATGAACTCACCGGCGGCTTCGCATACGGTACAGATTTTGACCTGCTTTACACCGAGTTAACCGGAACCATAGCAACCTGGATTGAGGAACATGGGCTTTAGTAAACAGCAGCATCTCCAATCCAATATTGATGCTATTAGTATTGCTTTTAAACTTGAAAAAGAAAAGCGTAGCGCTACTGCCAGCGAGCGCCTGCTGCTGATGCAATACAGTGGTTTTGGCGGCTTAAAATTTGTTTTAAACCCTGCCGATAATTCTATTGACATCAACGAATGGAGAAAAACAGATCATTCGCTTTTTTCAAAAACACAGGAACTCCTGCAATTATTAAGGGAAAATTCCACTGATGAAAAGCAGTACCGCAGCTATGTGAATAGTATGCGCGGTTCTGTACTGACTGCTTTTTATACGCCGCCGCCTGTTATCAATGCCATTGCCGGGGCATTGAGAGAAAAAGGCATAGCAATAAAGCGGATGCTGGAGCCATCGGCCGGCTCTGGTGCTTTTATTGAATCTTTTAAAAAAACCTTTGGTGCTACCAGTGAGATTTCAGCTCATGAAAAAGATTTGCTTACCGGTAAAATATTAAAACACATTTATCCGGATGTCAATACCCGCGTAAAAGGTTTTGAAGAAATTCCCGAAAATGAAAAGAACAGCTATGATCTGGTAACAAGCAATATTCCGTTCGGGGACACTTCGGTATTTGATCTTTCTTATTGCCGTGGTAAAGACCCAGCCAGGGTGCAGGCGGCAAGAAGCATACACAATTATTTTTTCCTGAAGGGAACCGATATGCTTCGCGATGGTGGCTTGCTTGCTTTTATTACTTCGCAAGCTGTGCTCAACAGCGCAAGGAACGAACCTATCCGAAGGGCATTGATGCATGACAATAACTTAGTTTCTGCCATCCGGTTACCCAATAATCTTTTTACAGATCATACCGGTACGCAAGTTGGTAGCGACTTAATCATACTTCAAAAAAACAGCCAAAAGCAGGGTCTTTCAGAGATTGAACAGCGATTTTGCCAAACCTATACCACCGCGGACGATACTACCAATAGTGTGCTGTTTGAAAACCTGAACCGTATCGTTCATACCTCCCTGTACAAGGACACAGATCTGTATGGACGACCTGCCTGGATTTATGAACACGGGGAAGGTGTTGAAGGTATAGCAAGGGACATGAAAAAAATGCTGTTAACAGATATGTCTGAACGCTTAGACCTCGGGTTGTACAGGGGATCAAAAAAAGATGAACCTGTAATTAAAATATCCGCTGAATCAAAGCCGGAACTCCCCCGCGAGGAACAAATAAATATTGAGCAGCCGATCGGTCATGCGCCTGCTCAAAATACCAATAGCAAATCCACAGGGCATGTACAGTTGAGCCTTTTTGATTTGTTGGCAAGTCCGCAGCAGACCGTTGCAACAAGCGCCGCCGCCACTGTCGTCAAACAATCCCCTGTTAAAAAAAAGACCATTGCAAGAGCGCAATCTAATTTATTCAGCGCTGTAAATCAGCAAACACATCCACTTCCTGTCAATAGCAAACCGTTGAATGGAGAAGGCAAACCTTTTAATGGCAATAAACCACAGGGCGTAGTAGGCGATTTGTTTTCCGGACTGAATGGAAATGGGAGCAGTATATCGGTTTCACAACCCGTAGTCTTACCGGAACCTTCCCTTTACAGCGGAAACTTTTGCTCTTATTACAGGGATGATTGTCTTGTAATGGGTAATGGGTTTGTGGGTTACCTGCGTAAAGTGGACAGTGAAAAGCAACAGGCTATGTTTCACCCCCTGCAGTTGTCCGGTTCACAAAAAGTCAGAGCGGAAGCCTATATCGCTGTGCGTGATAGCTACCTTGATCTTTACCACAAAGAAGCAGCACTACAAACGGGGCATAATGAAGAACGGGCAACACTTAACAGGCTGTATGACGGCTTTGTAAAACGGTATGGCAAGCTGAACAGCGCTGACAATATAAAGCTGATAAAAACAGATAGCGCCGCAAATGAGATACCCTACCTGGAACGCGTGGTGGGCGGTGTTGTACATAAGGCTGATATCTTCCATCGCCCGGTAAGTTTTTCTTCAAACACAATAGCTGCCGGTAATCCTGATGAAGCATTAGCTGCGACCCTTAATAAATCAGGTAAAGTTGATTTGGATTTTATGTCCGGGATCAGTGGAATGACTACAGAGGAGCTGAAGACTGCTTTACATGGCCGAATTTATTACAATCCACTTGCCAGGGAATATGAAATTTCAGAACGATGGATTTGCGGAGATGTGGTGGAGAAAGCAGCGGATGTACAAAACTATGTAAATGAAAACCCCGGTGATAAAGAAGTAGTTGAAAGTTTGAAGGCATTAACACAAGCACGTCCAACAAGAATTGAATTTGAAGAACTTGATTTTAACCTGGGTGAACGATGGATACCACAAGGTATTTACAACCGGTTTGCCTCATCTTTGTTCGATACAGAGGTGAGGATTCACTACAGTGAAAACACGGATGATTTTTCCATCCATTGCGATAAAAAGAATGTACATATATGGGACAAGTATGCTGTAAAATCTGAAAGCCGCACCTATGATGGTATTGCCCTGTTAAAACATGCGTTGGTAAACACTACGCCCGATATCACCAAAAAGATTATGGTGGGCGATCAGGAAATGAAGGTGCGGGATATGGAAGCCATACAGATGGCCGGCACTAAAATTGATCAGATACGTACTGCTTTTACCGAATGGCTTCACGCCCAGAATGACGAGTTCAAAAAAAGACTTACCGATAAATACAACGATACGTTTAACTGCTTTGTTCGTCCGCAGTATAATGGAAGTCACCAGGAGTTTCCCGGACTGAACAGGAAAGGCCTGGGCATTGACGACCTGTATTCGAGTCAAAAGGATACGGTATGGATGATCAAGCTGAACAACGGTGCTATCTGTGATCACGAAGTAGGAGCCGGAAAAACATTAGTGATGTGTACGGCAGCACAGGAAATGAAGCGTTTGGGCTTAGCCCACAAACCGATGATCATTGGTTTGAAAAGTAACGTCCACGAAATTGCCGAGGCTTACCGAACCGCCTATCCACACGCCAGGATTCTTTACCCTGGTAAAGAGGATTTTACACCTAAGAAACGGCTACGCATTTTCGGCGGGATTAAAAACAACAATTGGGATTGCGTGATACTCACACACGACCAGTTCGGCATGATACCACAATCACCGGAGCTGCAAAAGGAGATACTGCAAATTGAACTGGATAGTGTGGAAGGAAATCTTGCCGCTTTGCAAAAGCAGGGTAAGGAGATTTCAAGAGCGATGCTTAAAGGTGTTATAGTCCGAAAGCAAAACCTTGAAGTGAAGCTCAAAACACTGGAGCACGATATTAGTACCCGCAAAGATGATGTAGTGGATTTTAAAATGATGAGCATAGACCATTTATTTGTTGATGAAAGCCATCGTTTTAAAAACCTGATGTTCAATACCCGCCATGAGCGTGTTGCCGGGCTCGGAAATATGCAGGGTAGCCAAAAGGCAATGAACCTGCTCTTTGCTATCCGCACTATTCAGGAACGTACCGGTAAAGATTTAGGTGCAACCTTTCTTTCGGGGACTACTATCAGTAACTCGCTGACAGAGCTTTACCTGTTGTTCAAATACCTCCGTCCGAAAGCGTTGGAAAAACAGGGTATTAACTGTTTTGACGCCTGGGCGGCTATTTATGCAAGAAAAACCACCGATTATGAATTTTCTGTAGCCAACAATATTGTACAGAAAGAGCGCTTCCGCTTTTTTATTAAAGTACCTGAACTGGCCCAGTTCTATTCAGAAATAACAGACTACAGAACCGCAAAAGATATTGGAATTGATCGTCCTGAAAAAAAAGAGATACTGCACAACATTCCACCAACACCACAGCAGGAAGTGTTCATCAAAAAATTGATGGAATTTGCCAAAACGGGTGATGCTACCCTGCTTGGAAGACCAAAATTATCCGAATCAGAACAAAAAGCAAAGATGCTGATTGCTACTGATTATGCCCGTAAGATGTCACTGGATATGCGGATGATAAGTTCAAAGTATGACGACCATCCCGATAACAAAGCGTCTCATTGCGCTGCCAATATTGCCAAATACTATCAAAAGTTCAATGCCCAGAAAGGAACGCAGTTTGTCTTTTCTGACCTGGGAACCTATAAGCCTGGCGGATGGAATGTGTATAGTGAGATCAAACGCAAGCTGGTAGAAGATTATGACATACCGGCCCATGAAATTCGCTTTATCCAGGAAGCGAAGAATGAAAAGCAACGAAAAGAAATAATTAAAGCATTCAACGAAGGTAGAATCCGTGTGTTATTCGGTTCCACTGACATGCTTGGAACAGGTGTTAACGGTCAAAAGAGGGCTATAGCCATTCATCACTTAGATACGCCGTGGCGACCCAGCGACCTTGCCCAACGCGATGGGAGGGCTATCCGAAAAGGCAATGAAATTGCGAAATTCTTTGCGGGGAATACAGTGGATGTTATTATTTACGCAGTACAAAAATCTTTGGATAGTTATAAGTTTAATCTCCTGTACAACAAACAGGTTTTTATTGACCAGCTCAAAAGCAATAATCTCGGCAAACGAACCATTGATGAAGGTGGTATTGATGAAAAGTCCGGAATGAATTTTTCTGAATACGTAGCCATACTTTCAGGCAACACCGATCTGCTGGAAAAGGCAAAATTGGAAAAACAAATTGCAGGTCTGCAGAGTGAACGCCAGGCATTCAACCGCTCTAAGTTCAGTTCCAAATATAAACTGGAAGATATAACAGCATCAATGGAAGCTGCAAGCTCACGCCTTGTGCGTATGAAAACAGATTGGGATAACCTTCAAAAACGCATACAGAAAAGACAGGATGGCACAATTGCCAATCCCGTACAGTTAACTGATCTGCCTGCCACCGCCGATGTGAAACAAATTGGCGCTAGGCTAAATGATCTATCTGCCAAATTCCGAAGCGAAGGAGAATACCTGGAAATCGGCAGCCTGTATGGATTTACCCTACTTGTAAAAACCGATACATCTAAGAAAGATGGAATGGATATAAAAGATAACCGCTTTTTTGTGATGGGTGAAGGCGGTATCAAATACACCTACAATAACGGACAGATGGCATCCGATCCAAAGCTTGCTTCCATGAACTTCCTGAACGCTTTGGAAAAACTACCCGGACTGATGGAACAGGAAGAAAAGAAAATTGCCGGCATGAAAAAGGATTTGCCTGTTTTGCAGGAAGTGGTAAACGGAATGTGGACGAAAGAAAAACAACTCACAGATTTAAAAAATAAACTTGCGGGATTGGACAGGAAAATACTATTGTCTATCAGTTCTGAACAGGGCAAAGATGATCAGACTGATCATTTTCAGTCCGATGAAACAAAACAAAGCGTTTCCATTAAATCTTCAGCAAGATTGAAGGCGATGTAAGTAATATATCCTGTACAATACACAACTATAGTCTAAACAATAGGATTAAAATAACAAATAGCGCTGCACCAAATGGCTTATCTTAGCCGGATGGAACAGTTGTGTTTTATTTCTGATTTTCCGTGTCGTGAGGAAGAAAAATACTATAAACTCATTGGATCAGTATCCAACGCCTATACGTTTTACATCGGAGGAAATTATATCTTCATAAAAAACAAGAACGGCAAAACCGTTCGCTTCACCGGAAGGGATTTAAGTCGGGACGCAATCAGGGACGAACAAATCAATACCTGGCTTGAAAATCTTCAAAAGCTTTATCCCCGGTTCTAAAAAAATTAATCGCAAAGAGCAAATTCATGTGCCGGGATGCGCAATAGCTGCTGATCCAACGAACCGGCAACGCCGCTTTAATGATCAACCAGTAAATTAAAATACAGGTATTGTTCACCCAACTTTATCCCCGCTGCACCAAATGCTGCAATGCAGGGTCACTTTTTATCCGCTCCATTTCGGTTTCAACAATGCCAATAATGTCCTGTTTGATCTGCCGGTAATTAGCTTCAATTTCCTGTTTCATTTTGTCTTCTCCCCCATCCTCAAAAGATAATATCTGGGGGATTTTCCGGTATTCTTTTGTCTCCGAAGTTACCTTGTCATTGTCCACTACAATCTCGCCATGAAATATTTTCTGCTCAATACGTTCATCAAAATTATCTGATACGGCGCCCACAAACATACCCTGGGTAAGCGTAGAAATTTTAGAAGCTGGTATCAGGGTATCCATTTGAGTGGATATAGAGGTAGATTTATCATTGCGGTTGATCGTTAAGCTCTGTCTTTTTTGTAGCACTTTGCCAAAGCGGTCGGATAAGTGTTTAGCAGTCTCGCCAACTACCTGACCACTGAAAATATTACCCACGGTATTTTGAATCACCTTGCTTTCCTTGTCGCCATAATCACGGGTTAATTGCGAAAAATCCTGGAAGCCTAAACATACGGCCACTTTATTACTACGGGCGGTTGCAATGAGATTGTCCAGTCCCCTGAAGTAAATGGTTGGTAACTCATCAATGATCACAGAACTCTTTAATTGTCCTTTCTTATTAATGAGCTTTACAATCCGTGAATTGTATAAACCTAAAGCTGCGGAATAAATGTTTTGTCGGTCGGGATTATTGCCTACACAAAGTATTTTAGGTGCTTTCGGATTATTAATATCCAAAGAAAAATCATCGCCGGTCATTACCCAATAGAGTTGTGGAGAGATCATTCTTGAAAGCGGAATTTTAGCCGATGCAATTTGTCCCTGTAACTGATCCTGTGCGCCGCCCTGCCAGGCATCCATAAACGGAGACAGGTAGTTTTCCAGTTCCGGATAGGAAGTAAGGATGGTAAATACATCTGCATATTTTTTATTCAGTAGCTCAATGGCATGAGGAAAAGTGCAGTGCCTGCCGTTATCATAAATTTTCAAAAACCAGATGATAGCTGCCAGAAGAATGATCGGGCTTTCTACAAAGAAGTCGCCCTGTTTCTGTATCCAGCTTCTGTTCAGGTTCAGCATGATGGTATAAGCTGCTTCATAAGCATCGGAAATATCGGTCATAAATTCAGGATTAAGTGGATTGCAGCGGTGGCTTTTTCGCGGATCATCAAAGTTGATCACATAGAATTTTGGTTTTACGCTGTACTTACCGGTGTGTTTTAGTAGATGATTGTAAGCAATAGTAGAAAGGTCATCAAACTTAAAGTCATAGATGTACATTGAAAATCCTTTTTCAATATGCTGTTTGATATAATTATTTATGATGGCATAACTTTTACCGGAACCAGGTGTACCCAACACTATTGTTGCTCTGAATGGGTTTACTACATTAATCCATCCCTGATTCCATTTGCTTTTGTAATAAAATTTAGTGGAAAGGTTTACAGAGTACTCATTACTCATGAGTTTGGTTTCCTGCTGGAAGCTTTCATTCTCATTATTGAATACATCGCTCATTAGGTTGTTACGTATCAGGCGGCTCATCCATATTCCTGTAACCATTAAAACGATGTACCCCGTTGAGGTCGTGAGGATGTATGAAGATGCTGCTATGCTGGCCGATAATTTTAATAGCGTTGTGCTGAAAAAGAACAATACAAACCCGACAGCTAAGGTTGAATAAATCCTCGGCCAGGTTATCTTCTCATTCTTAACCCCTTTAGTACCGAGACAGCTTAATGCCAGCAGTACCAATGCAAATATTTTAGTGTAAAGTGTATTTGAAAAAAGTCCTGCAGTTCTGTGGAAGTTGCCCAACACTTTATTGATAACCTCCAGGGTCCAGCCACGCTGGGCAAAGAACCCGTAACAGAACCAATAAAAGTGCATCAGCACCATGATGATGCTTACGGCACGCATGAACGCCATGATCTTGGCAAGCCCTCTCAAATCGTCTTCTCCCTGCACAATCAATTGTTTTGGGAAAATTATTCACTATATCAAGCGGCTTCCCGTACATGGCGTTAGTTGGCTTCAGTTGGAGTGGAGTGGCTAAGCACTATGGATCTACAATAGACATAGAATGTAAAGCGTGAAAGTTATCAAGCAAAGAGTGCATGATCCCGGGCTTTATTTGTCGCACATGTATTTCCTTTAAGCAAGCCCCATTCTATCAATGATTATTTTTAAGCTGGTCTCCCAGGCTATTAAAAGTCTATTTGCATATTTTGTAACGTATTCGTCAAAATCTTCAGGTAGGGTTAGGTGTTTATAGACTTCATCGTAGTAATATAGGTCTGTGCTGTATACAATCGTTTTGCTTTTATATATCCGAAATGTAATCGTTGCTCCGTCCAGTTCTAATGGCACCACATCAATGCTGGCACTCCCGTTAAGATATCGAATCCAGGCTTGATTGTACCCAAGTTCTTCGATATCTTCCACGGATCTCAGGTTGAATAAACGTATAAAATCACCAATAGCATCTTCTTCGGTGCTTATACTGGTAGCCATTGATTCAGCCAACATGCTGGATGAATGAAGGCAAGTCCATAACTTATTTTCAGGAGTGAGGTCAATTTCCATTCCCTGAGCATTTTTAAAGCTATTATTTCTGCTTTTTATGTATTGAATCACCTTCACCGCCAGGTTATCCATTGTAGCTGTTTTTATTCTAAAAAACATATAAGAAATAGACGGGGAGAGCAAAAGGAACTGTATTATTTTGGAAATACATTTCCAGTTCCTACTTGTCTGCCACTGATCTTTGGTTTCATTACTTAAGATACGAATAAACTCCGTCATTTAGTAATCAGCATCTGCCTGGAAACAGCCACAACTTATCACTGTCAACGTTGTACTTTTTTATTAGTTTTTCTTTTTCTTTTCTTCATTCTATTTTCAAATGTCAGCTCTTCATAATCCTCGCTGTGGACCTGTGGGAAAAGTCCGCCGAGACTTTCGATTAATCCATATTCTACATTAGAACTGCTGGGTTGCTCTTTGTACAGAAAATCGAAAAGCTCATGAACATCTTCGCTCGGGCCATTATCTTTTACTATATTCGACACGTTTGTAGACGCGATATTATTCGATAATCCATTTTTATCGTTTTCTACAATTTCTTGTTGCCAACGTTCATTAAAAACATTAGCTGAAAGACTTTTATCCAAGTGTGAGCCATTCCAAACAGTATGGCTTTCATGATCTATGAAAGTCATACCGAAAATTCGCCCTTCATTGCTACGCCTGATAACGGTATTGATACCCTGCTCAATCAGTTGCTTCTTAAAATCGGCTTCGTTTGTAGTCATGTGTATTGCCGTCTCAATGCTGTTTTTAAGTGTAGCTTTTACCGGGGCCACCTTCATCTGCTCCTTAGCGTTTTCAAAATGCTTTTGGAGCCAGACTATACCAGCAGATTTTCCAAATAGTGAAGACTTAAACGGGTTACTTGCTTTTTCTCCCTGTTCATTCAAAGCAATATAAACCAAGCCATGTTTTGGCTGTCCGTTCAGCTCGCCTTTAACTTCTTCGGCGGTAATGTTAAATAAGGAAAGTAAAGCGTTATATGCCCCAAGCGTTTGAAACTGGTAGTATTTGGGGAGGTATCTGACCACGGCAGCCATCTGGCTTTTTATATCGCCTCCTTTATAGTTCACCGGCTGAAATATCCGCTCATCCTTTTCACGGGTTTTTTCTGTGGCCGCTATAAGATTATACTGTTGTTCCAATGAGCGGCATACGTTCATTGATCGCTTCCGTTCAAATGAATCTGAAATCTTCCTGCCATCTTCATCTACACATACAGAAACGATATGAATATGGGTACGGCTGGTATCGTTATGCTTGAACACCACGAACGGCTGTTCTGCGTAACCCATTTCCTGCATGTATTGCTGCGCCATCAGTCTATAGCTTTCATCGCTCACCTTATCGTTGGGATCAGGATTGAGAGAGATATGTACTACTGGTTTTTTTGTATTTCGGTTAGCCAACAAATACGGTTCAAACGATCTGAGCAATTGGTTAACGGAGTAACTTCCGTCAGGCGTTTCCAGCATTTTATGCAGGAGCAAAATCTCCCCGTTTTCATTCTTTACTTTAAGCTGGTTGTAAGATAAAGTTCCGTAAATATTCTCTCCCCTGCCGATCTTCGCTATCATTACTGCCCGTTTTTATTCAAATGCTTTGTCTCAAACTGCTGTATCAACTGTATTATTTTCTGACATAATGCAGCCATTTCCGTAGTTTGTTTTTCTAATTTAAAGAGGTATGCGGCTGCTTTTTTCTCCGAAAAATTGCGGTACAGGATTTTTACGACCTGGTTATAATTAACCCCAACTGCACGAAATTGTCCATATAGTGTTGTCAGCCGCATATAAAAATCCATTGTTGCCTTATCAATTTTTACCGTCTTAATGGTCTTCTGAAATACACAGGCTGTAATAAAATGCGCCTTTACCTGCATACCCGATGCTTCAAATAGTGAGAGGAACCTGGCATTCTCCTGAGCATTTAATGATATAGAATACCTGAATACCGCAGGATCACTTTTGGGATGGCGTCCATATTTCTTCAACTCCTTCTCCTTATTATTATCGTCCATAACAATCATTTTTAAATTTATAAAACCCCGACTTCGGAGGGTGTTTTAAGTCTCCGCCTGTGGCGGACAAGTTTGTTTTGAGCTGCGCCCTGCATTTCGCGCTGCTCAAAACACAACTTGCTCCTTTCCGGTGAAAGGAAAATCCCGCTTTGGGCGGGATTAATTTAAGCAGGGAAAAACGGCTTTAGGCCGTTCAACATACTTCCTGATATAATGTGGTTAGCTCCCATAAAATCATTAGAAAAATCTGTTACAAAGTAAGGCCTGAATGTAGCGTGCCTTGCACTATTGAATAGTGCCAAGTAGCGCCACTGAACGCCAATGCCGGACAGGTCTTAATAAGCCTGTATATATCTGCATTCCTTTGCATAGGCAGTTGTATTTAAGGAAATATGCACGGCTGTTTTGATGTAGCTACGCAATAACGTGAGTACGGATGGATGTAAGTGCAGCTTTATGATGATACAGATGTGAATAAGTAAATAAATAAGTATGCCCATAAAAGCGGATGCCAATGTGTACAACCTTATTGCTATATGTGCCTGTACAGATAAGCATGTAAAAAAGTAGATACGCTTAACTATACTGGTATATAAACACAGTGGCATACAAGGGGACATAAGTAAGTAAGTGAATACATAAATGAATATTTAAAAACAGTTATACAGATGGACACGAAACACAAACCTTTATTTATTGCTTTTTCCACCCAGAAAGGTGGTGTTGGCAAATCCACCTTTACGGCTCTTGTAGCCAGTATGCTTCACTACCGCTTAGGTTATAACGTGGCAGTATATGATTGTGACTTTCCGCAGCACAGTCTTTCACAGATGCGTGAACGGGATTTGAAAATGGTAATGAAAAACGAAGTGTATAAGAAGCTGGCGCACCGCCAATTCAGCACCATCAATAAAAAAGCCTACCCTGTCATTCAATGCAAGGCAGATGAAGCATTGAATAGAGCTGGAGATTTTATACGTTCTTCAGCCGTTGCGGTTGATGTGCTGTTTTTTGACCTGCCGGGTACGGTCAATACACCGGGAGTACTGACCACCTTAGCCGGTATGCAGTATATCTTTTCGCCTATCACGGCAGACCGTGTAGTTATTGAAAGCACCTTGAGCTTTACGGA
>NZ_DATJEB010000019.1:0-37136 GCF_035497235.1 Agriterribacter sp. | reverse complement strand
TACATCAATGATCCTACTCTCGCCGATGCCATTATGGACAGAATGACAGCCAACGCAAACCGTATTGAATTAAAAGGAGAATCTTTGCGAAGGAAAAAAACAAAAACAAATCAATAGACATTTGTATTTTTAACCCTCTTTCAAGTTCTTACTCATATTGCCCGCAAGCGGGGTGGGTCAACATCCCAGAACAGTGGGTCAACATGACCAGAATTTACACCCAGCGTAGGCAATAAACCGCTGGAAGTTAAACTTCTTGCTACCAGCGCTCTCAGTATGGCATAACCGTAGTTGAGCAGGTTATTGGGTGGCGGACCGTAGCGCTCCCGCCTGAACTGCAGGAAATCGGGGAAGATCCTTTTCCAGTAATAAGCCGCTGCCCTTGCTTCGTGATTTTCACTGTCTCCGCTTTTTACGTCTTTGGCATAGGTGAGCAATAATTTGTATTCTTCCCTTTCGTGCTGCAGCAGGGCCGCCTGGTTCTCTATTTTGCACATTACGGTTTGCTGCCACAATTGTTTTTTAAGGGGAACCGATGCTTCTACCTGTGCCTGGAATTTCTGGCTTTGAAGGCTGTTGCCATCTAAATTAAACAGCATGCCGCTGGGGTGATGCGTATCATCGCAACTGATGACCGCGGTATTGTTGGCGAGTAGTTTTGACAGCAGGGCCTGCGTGATCGTAATCTGCTGGTTGTCTAATATCAGTAAGCCGATATCTTCTATGGGCGTTGATTTGGTTTCGCCGGTACCGGGCATTTCAACAACAAGCTGTTCGTTGTTGGTTTTAAGATAAGCGGGGTTACCGAAATAAAGGGTTCGCTTTATCATGGATAAAGGGTTTCCATGATGAACGCATAATGGTTTTGTTTATTATGTTCGTTTTGTAATATGCCATCGCGCTTTTCTTCACTGCGGTAACCCCCATAGTCGTAAACGCTCATTCGCAGAGAGTTCTGTATATGCCGCCTATGTTCCTGAAATTTTTTGTCTATTGGCTTTATTCAAAGAGTAAGTGCAAACGTTTTCAGACAAAACAGCGTGTTGAAACATGTGCTTGCTCTTCTGAGATCCCCAAACAAGCTCAAGTTTTTACAATTTTTTCCGAACCATACAGTTAGGCCCGGATTATAAGATTTTCGGCCTCAGTGACCGGTGGAGGTACAGGCAGCCCTTCGGCTTTCATGCCTTCAATATGCAGTTCAATGGCTTCGGCTATATTTTCCAAGACTTCTTCTTTTGTAGCGCCCATGCCTATGCAGCCGGGCAAATCGGGAACATACGCGCCATAGCCTCCATCAGCGGCTCTTTCAATAATAACTGTGTAACGTATCATACTGGTGTAAAGTTATCAAAATTAATTTTTCTCTAATTGAGCCTGTTTTAATATGCTCCTTTCGAGCCCCGGTGTAAGGTCGTTCGATAACCTGTGCACAGGCACGGTAACGAGACCCTTTTTAACCGGGTGTTTGAACTGGCGGTGGCTTCCTTTTTGCCTAACCTCAAACCAACCATCGGCTTCAATGAGTTTTATTATTTCTTTCGTTTTCATGAAGCCGGGGTGATGTTACCGAGACGGTCAATTTTTAGTTTGACGCAAACAGTTTTAATCATAGTACCTGAATCTTCTCTTGACAATTTACCTTTTGAATTGCTAATATATTCAACCTTCCCATTCCATGCCCTTGCTGATTTATTGCTAGCTCCAAGCTCAACGCTATCTTCAGTAATTGAAGCTGATATTCTGTAAGGAACGAATAAACATTTTCCTTGTGTAGTATCTGTCATTTTGTAAATACTTGATGAAATATGTTTAAGGTTTTCCCAATCTATTGCATGCATTATCGAAAGCCCTTGTTTAATCTTTATTCTTTCTTCGTTTGTCGGCACATAAACTAAACTACCAGGTGACAATATTATTAGATCATAACCTTTTTTTCGTCTGCAATTCCTTTTTTTGTTATATCATTTAGGCGTTCTATAGCTTTATGCGTTGAAATAGAAAGAAACCCTTCTCTTTCTTTTGTTTGTTGATCTTCATACATGATGAAATAGGTATTAGCTCCTTTATCTGTCTCATAAAATCCTCCATTAAACATATCTTCTTCCTCTACTGTCCCATCTAAACGGGTGACTGATTTTACAGGCTTTCTAATTTTGGGGTCCGCCATTGCTTTTTCATTAAGTTTATCTATACCTTCTGCTCCAAAGGCTTCTTTTGGATCGTTTTTGTATTCCTTTATATGTCGTAAAAAAAGATTGTTAAATGCATTATTTCTTTTTTCATCCTCAGAAAAATATGGGAAGTCACTTTTCATCTTTTCAATAGTCAGCTTTTCTACATATTCTTTTTTGCTTAAATCCATGCGTTTGGTTTTATATCTCGCGAAATGAGCGACAGATATTTTTTCGTAATCAATTCCACCAAGGGTATAAATTGTTTTATTTACCGGAGTTCCATTTCTATTTGTTTTTCCTGTTGAAACAGGCTTTGCTACTTTTTTAAGATGCTTTTCGATTTCACTTAATAAATAGTCCTTTTCATTGAGGTTTATCCCTAATTGGTAAATAATTTGTTTTATAGCTTGTCTTGCATGCTTATCATAGATATATGATGCAGTTTTTCCTTTTTCCTTGTTGATCAACTGACGTTCTATTTCTATTTTAAAGGCATCAAATACAGACACTTCTTTGGTCTCTTTTAACCACTTCACCCCAAGCGGTTCTTTAAACATTGATCTCCGTATAGCCATCCATCTTGCATTTTCTTTTTGTTCAAACTTGATTGGTTTGCCTTTTTCAGTATATCCATGTATATATTCATTTTGGGGCTTGGTAATAATATTGTTACTAGTTATAAAAGACACAATGGTTTCTTCCAGCTTGTCTTTGGTATCTTTGGTAAAATTGCTCCAGGGCTCTTTGAATTCTCTTATCTTTCCTTTCACCAATGTCAGCCTCAATTTCTTGAATTCTTCATCCGTATTGGCAGCGTTTAATGTATTCAAATACCGGATATGCTCTCTTGAGGTGGCTGCAATGATTAATGCATCTAATGCGTGATGACGATGGTCTATTCTTTTTATTTCCAGTTTCGGATTTTCTCTGAGGTCAAAATGGTATTTATTGGCATCGTTTTCATCAGGAATAATAAATTGCTTTCCGGTGATTGTTTCCAGCCTTTCAAACCTTGGGCGGACAATATCCTTCCAAACAGCGTTCAGCCCCCAATTATTTTTTAGTTCGGAAGTGATGCTGCCAATAGTAAATAATATGCCGTTTTCATTCAGACTACCATTTTTATTTTTGGCAATTGGAGAAAGGAGTTCTGAGAGCTTCCTACCTATATAACGTGTGTCGTTTAACTGCCGTTGAACAAAGTCTTCGGGCACTTCTGTTGCTAAAAGATTTTTCCGTTTTGACTTTTGAAATCTGAATGTTTCTTTACAGTACGCATCATATTCATCGTAGGTAAACAGTTTATATTCACTACCACCATAAGTGCATTTCCCATTGGAACTTGCAATAAAATTCGCAGCAAGCTGATTATTTTTCGCTTTATTTACGCCCCACTCAGCTATAACAAGATTATTAAAGCTGTCGTTTTTCAATTTTCTGCGAGGAATAATATGTTCAATCTCATATTGGGCTGTATCAAATAATTTGCTCAATGGAATAATCTTTCCTGTATAGGGGGAACGGCAATTTTGGCTAAGCCATAAAGCATACTTTTTTACTAGGTTTTCAGTAGGTATTTTTTCATCTTTTACTTTTTTATCCCAATCAGAATCTGTATATTTTGATAAGCTTCTCCATATCCTGAATTTGTCAATGTCAACAGGGCTTTCAGGATTTGGATTTACTTCAAATTTTTTTCCAGATTCTATTTTTGTTTTCCAGTCGAATGGTTTTGAATCTTCGGCATCTACATACTGTTCGAATTCTTCATTCAATAATTCGTAAAGCAATTGTTTGATCCGTTGTTTTTCATCGAAGTTATTTTTTTGTATATCTGCAATTTTCTTTCTTTGCTCAGAGTTATTTTTAAGGTCTCTTCCAATTTCTATATGTATTTCATTTATTACCCCATATTTTTTCCAAATATCACGAACCAAATACATTGCTTCCCTCACAACTTTTTCTACAATAGGATTTCGCAGGCTATTGTTGGGAATTTCTTTTTGAATGTATCTGCCAAATTCTTCTACTGAATGAATGGATGTTTTTATATTTTCGGAATGCCTGTCGTAAATCAAATAACCCGCTTGGTAAGTGCCAAGTGCTTTGGTTAAATCTTCCATCCCAATAAAACTTTTTAATACCTGTTTCTGGACATCATCATCAGCAATCTCTGAAAGCCTTCTGATATTATGATTAATATCGCTCAGTCTTTCCAATATCTGGCTTGCTCTGTCTTTAACTGACTTTAGAATATCTTCTTCTTTCCAGCATTTTCCGCAACGCATCACCGGCAATATTTTTTTGATAGCCATTGCAGAGTAAGAACCATATTCTTTTTTCAATTCTGGCAATTTGCAGAATAACTCAATTAATCTATCCTTACCTGGCTTATCCTCTAAAAGATTATTAAGTGCAGTTGTAATTCCTTTCTTCGATCTCTCCTCGTCAGAGGAAGTTATAGAATAATCAATATGCCACAATTTTTGCAATTTGTCTTCATCTGCCAATAAATCTTCACCATTAAATTCTACTTTTTTGAATAGGGGTCTGTAACGGTTTAGTATTTCATTACCTTTTAATTCATCTCTGTTTGCATAAAGATTGATGCGGTGTGAATGTATTTTGTCTTTTTTGACTATATCAAACTTTATATTATTATCAGGATTGTTTTCTTTTATCAGTTCTAAAATATTCTTTTCTTTTATAGCTGCCTTTGAATTGAACAGTTCAAATAGCTTTTCTTTTACTTGCTCATCAATTAAATTTCCAGTAACATCAACATCTAAACGGGTTTTGCCATCTACTTTTACTTCTCTTTCGAGGATGCGTATATTATGTATATCCTGCCAAATCCTAAATTCTTGGAATAAAGGTGAGGAACGAGGAATACATTTTAATCCGTACATTTCTCCGTCAATGCCTTTGCGCTTTTCATAACGACATTCACTTATGGAATTCTTCTGAGATCGTAACTCCCGTTGGTAATATATAATATCGTTACTAATGATGTGTATTAAGTCGTGACTTTTAAATTCTGAAAGTTTCGACATATTTAACTTAGCTTGTGTTGGGTACAATACTTCAGTAAGGCGAATTAAGAGGGTGGTGTCTGAATTAATTTTTCTAAGTTCGGGATTTAATTCACATTGCTTTTTCCAAATTTCTTCCAACTCCTTTTTATATCTCCATCTGTAAACCGGATATTGGCGTATTTTAAAGTCCTTATTTTCCTTAAATGCTTTTTGCAGTTCATCAAAAAAATATTTTCCCGGATAAACTTGTTCATTTATTTTTTCGTCCAAAGCTGTTGTGCATAACGCCCAATTGTCTTCCTTAGGTATCTGCGGTTTGTTTTGTGAGAATTTGCCATTCTTGTCTATCTTCTGAACAACCAAAAAGGTAGCTTCTTTTCCTTCCCATTCTGGTTGTTTTTTTCTATTTTCTTCCCAACTTTCTATACGTGGGTCTTCCGCAATAATAGTATATGCATTTATTTTGTTTCCATTTTTAACTTCTTTTTCTTCTTTAAAAGTAACAGACTTGATTTTAGTGATAGAAACGAATTGTGTTTCTATTCCACTTTCTCCATACTCATTTCTTTCTTTTTTTGCCTTGAATTCTTCATAGGTAAGTACAACCGTATCTTTTAAGTCTTTCCTGCTGCTTTTAAACCCTCTCCTCTGGTTCATCATGTAAATAATCCGAACCAGTTCAGGAATTTCTATTCTTTGTGTAAGCGCTTTTTTACGTAGGTAATAAGTGATCCAATCTTCCGGGGCTATGCTTTTTCCACCTTTTCTGTTTCCTTTTTTCTTACTCTTTTTGCCTTCAATGCCTAACTCCTTTTCAAACTCCAAAATTGTATTTTCAGAAAATGGTAAGTAATCGCTGATAGAAAAGTTTAAATTATTGTTTTCCCTGATGCTTTTTTTAAATGTTTTTGAATCATCCAATGGAAAATCAGCAATTAGCCAACCCAAAGCTTTAAATAATTTAATAAGTCGGGTTCTTCTTAATTTGTAGCGGTGCTTTAATCTCCTTGCTCCACGTTTTGAACGTCTTGTAGCGGCTTTTGTTTCGGTACCTGCAGTATTACCTTCTTCAAATTTTTTTAAATAGTCGCCATCTGTTGGGATAATCCTGCTTCCCAACCACTCAATGTTTCCTTCCTTCCCGTAATCCTCAAACCATTCAGGAAGATTGATTAATGCTGCACCAATTGAGTTTGTACCAATATCCAATCCTAAAATTTTTTTCATGTTTTTGCAATTTTCTTTTATTTTTGTTACGAAGCAAATCACAATAAGGATTTTATTCCGTAGTGAGGCTTGCCTCAATAAGTTTTTGCCCTTGTACTCAACAGGGGCTTTTTTTACGCTCTTACTTCCCGGCATCCTCCTTCCTTTCTATTGCTAAAATATTATGTAGAGTGGAACAACGGGTTTAGGTTATCGTTGAGTGTACTGTACTATAGCAGCAATCGCAGCCCTTAAGTTACAATTTTTTCTAATTTTTGAGGAAAAAAATGTGAGAATATATGTTACATTTTCCGGCAATGCCAGTAGTTTTTTAACGGCTTTAATTGTTCACTTTCCCCCGCTTCCCTCCGCATATTCCGTTGGCGTTATGCCAAACTGTTTTAAAAAGTTACTGATGAAGTTGTTCTGCGGTTGAAAGCCGGTCTTATAGCTGCTGTTTCAGGGCATAAAGGAAGCCTCTCTTGTATTTGTACGCCGGGTTATTATTATTATTGCAGAATATTGTGTAAAGTTTATCATTCAAAGCAATCATCATGAAGCCATTTTTTTCTTTTCTTTTTTTTGTAACGATTAGCATCGGACTATATGCACAGGAAGCGTGGAAGCCGGTTCCGGGCAAAATTACAACGCAATGGGCAGCGGATATAAAAGTGGAACAGCCCCTGCCCGAATATCCACGTCCGCAGCTCACCCGCAAAAGCTGGATGAACCTCAACGGGCTGTGGCAATATGCCATAATTCCAAATGCAGGTGAAACCGCACCCGCCGCTTTTGATGGCAAAATCCTTGTTCCTTATGCGGTGGAATCTGCCCTTTCAGGGGTAGGTAAAACGGTAGGAAAAGACAGTGTGCTTTGGTACAAACGTACAATCGAACTGTCATCCGCATATAAAAAAGGGAAAGTATTGCTCCATTTTGGTGCGGTTGACTGGCAGTGCGATGTGTATGTGAACGGTAATAAGGTGGGTACGCACCAGGGTGGATATGATCCTTTTTCATTCGATATAAGCACCGCCCTTAAAAAAGGAAAGCAACAGGAAATTACCATAAAGGTTTGGGATCCCAGTGATGACGGACCGCAGCCGCGCGGCAAACAAATTAAGAATCCTCACGGTATATGGTACACGCCGGTAACAGGTATCTGGCAAACTGTGTGGCTCGAAAATGTGCCTTCTACCTATATTGCTGCTACTGTACAAACGCCCGATATAGACAAGCAATCGCTTTCCGTAAAAGTAGATATCGAAAACCTGCAGCCGGGCGATGCAGTAAAAGTTGTTGCATACGATGGTCAGCAACAGGTGGCTGAGCAAACATTGAAGGGTGAAGCGGAAGTTGCCTTAATCATAAGCAATCCAAAGCTTTGGTCTCCTGCCCATCCTTTCCTGTACGATCTTAAATATACGGTTACCCGCAAAGGGAAAGTGATAGATGAGGTCGGTAGCTATTTCGCTATGCGCAAAATTTCGGAAGCGCCTGATAACAATGGCATAAAAAGAATGTTGCTGAACAATGAATTCGTATTTCAATACGGCCCGCTCGATCAGGGATGGTGGCCGGACGGTTTGTATACTGCACCAACCGATGAAGCGCTTAAATATGATGTGGAGCAAACCAAAGCGATGGGCTTTAATATGATCCGCAAACACGTAAAGGTGGAACCCGCACGCTGGTACTATCATTGCGATAAGCTGGGCATGCTGGTATGGCAGGATATGCCCAGCGGCGATATGGGTGGAAACACATGGGATATGCGGGCAGGACAAATTTCAGGCAAGAATTTAGATAAGAAGCGCAGCACAGAATCTGAAGCTATTTATCGCACCGAGTGGAAAGCCATTATGAACACGTTACATAATTTTCCTTCCATCGTAGTATGGGTGCCTTTCAATGAAGCATGGGGTCAATTTAAAACTAAGGAAATTACGGAGTGGACAATGCAACTGGATCCTTCACGCCTGGTAAATGAAGCCAGCGGCGGTAACTTCTTTTCTTCCGGTCACATTATTGATATTCACAACTACCCCGATCCGCAAATGCCAACGCCGGGAATATTTGGCGATAAGCAAATTTTGGTACTGGGCGAGTTTGGCGGACTGGGGCTACCGGTTGACGGGCATACCTGGCAGGAGAAAAATAACTGGGGATACCAGAGTTTTAAAAATAGCGATGAGCTGCTTAACCGCTATACCCGCCTTATCAACGACCTTGCGCCGCTCATTCCTTTAGGTCTTTCCGCGGCAATATACACACAAACAACAGACGTGGAAGTGGAAGTAAACGGGTTGATGACCTACGACAGAAAGATTATGAAGATGCCTTTGGAAAAGCTAAAGCAACTGCATCAGCAGTTGTACAATAAAAACCTGGTGAAAATGAAATAGGCCAACCTGTCAGATCTGCCGAACGGCGAAGCAGCCTGGCAGACCTAACAGGTTTACACACGCGACAAAGGAGCGTCAGACCGCATACAAGTCTTGCAATCTGGGTCGCATTAGTTATATTCTTTAGCTGAAGTAGAAGAATAGAGTGTTTGGCATTATGCTGCAGTGCCGATCCTCTCCATGCGGAGAGGAGAAGGAGGTGAGGCTGAAAAAGAAATCGGAAGCGTACAAAAGGCAAAGCTAAAAGTGACCTATAGCGAACGGGAGGGGATAGAGGAAAGGAGGGAGCAATCAATCATAAGCCAATGAAACATTAAATAATAGACTGCCTATTTAAAAATGAGGAACTGTATAACTATATTTCTTATTCCATTACTCCTCTTTTCCTGCAAAACCCAATCGCAGGATAAAGAGAAGCATATGTTCAGCAATCCGCTGCTGCCCTCCGGCGCGGATCCCTTTTCGTTTTATAAGGATGGCTATTATTATTATACGCATACTTTGGGAAACCGGATCGCCATAGGGAAAACCAAAAACCTGGCTGATCTGAAAAATGCACAACGGAAAGATATTTTTACACCACCTCCCGGCACCCTCTATTCAAAACAGCTCTGGGCCCCCGAAATTCATTTTATTCAAAACAAGTGGTATGTATACTTTGCGGCTGATGATGGAAACAACAACAATCACCGGATGTATGTACTGGAAAATGAATCAGCAGATCCTGTGACCGGTGAATGGAAGTTTAAGGGAAAAGTTGCCGATCCGGCCGATAAATGGGCCATTGATGGAAACGTTTTCTTTCACCGGAAGCAATTGTACATGATCTGGTCGGGCTGGGAAGGAGATGTGAACGGGCAACAGAATATTTATATCGCCAAAATGAAAAATCCATGGACGATTGATGGCAGCAGGGTATGTATTTCAAAACCCGAACTGGAATGGGAAACACATGGTGACTTGAATGATGCGGATAATCTGCCACATGTAAGCGTAAACGAAGGACCACAGGCCCTGTTCAATGGCGACAAGCTGTTTATTGTATTCTCAGCAAGCGGCTGCTGGACCGACTATTACGCATTGAGTTTATTGCAGTTTGCGGGTTCAGATAATTTGATGGACACTGCTGCATGGAAAAAAGCGCCGCTGCCTGTGTTTAAGCAATCCAAAGAAAATGGCGTATATGCGCCGGGGCATAATTCATTTTTTAAATCACCGGATGGGAAGGAAGACTGGATTTTATACCATGCCAATGCCTTGCCCGGGCAGGGTTGTGGCGGGCATCGTTCACCCAGGGCACAGCCATTTACCTGGAACAGCGATGGCACACCCCGGTTTGGCTCACCTGTAAAAACGGAAACGATGCTGCCCGTTCCTTCGGGGAGATAGCAATATTATTGAACAAAACAAGACCAGGAAAATGAAAAAAGTTTGTGCTTTGCTCGCCGTTTATTTTTCTATTGGATTATTGATAGCCCAGGATCTTCGTGCTCCCGCTTATCCATTAATAACACATGATCCTTATTTCAGTATATGGTCTTTCGCCGATCAGCTAAATGCTGCACCCACCAAACACTGGACAGGCAAGGATCAGTCTTTACTGGGTTTGATAAAAGTAGATGGAAAAACATACCGTTTTTTGGGTGACCTGGGGAAAGAATACAACAGCATTATTTCTTCCGGGGATGAAAAGCCATTCGAAGCAGCTTACACAGAAACACAACCTGCTGGCGGGTGGACGAATACCGGCTTTAATGATGCCGCCTGGAAAAAAGGAATGGCGCCATTTGGCGATAATGAATCCACTGCAAAGACCTTATGGAAATCACACGATATATGGATGCGCCGGAGTTTTATATGGAACGGCGGAGATGTGAATACACTCTTTCTTAAGCTCCTTCACGATGACAACGCAGAAGTATATCTCAATGGCGAAAAAATTTACAGTCATACAGGATGGCTCAGCAAGTATCATTATATTCCATTGTCTGAGGCTGTTGCAAAAAAATTAGTAAAGGGAAAAAATGTGCTGGCTGTTCATGTTGCCAATACCGCCGGCGGCGCTTCGCTTGATGTGGGTATTGTTAGAGAAGTAAAACCACCTGCCGGCAAAATTATAATGCTGGCTGAACAAAAGAAAGTAACGCTAAACGCCACGCAAACCATATATGAATTTAGCTGCGGCCCGGTAAACCTAACCCTTAGTTTCACTTCGCCGCTGTTACTCAACGACTTTAATGTATTATCCCGGCCTGTTTCTTACCTCTCTGCTGCTGCTGTTTCCAATGATGGCGCCAAACATGATGTGGAACTTTATTTTGGCGCGTCAACTGCAGTGGCTGTGAACGCGGGATCGGAAACAGTGGTTGCCAGCGGGTATACATCAGGCGATTTGAATATGTTGAGGGCCGGAACCAAAGAACAGCCGGTATTACAAAAAAAGGGAGACGACCTGAGAATAGACTGGGGCTATATGTATGTGGCCGTGCCCGGAAAAGACAGGGCAGTGCAATACATCACACCTGCAAAATACGCGTTCAATGCATTTCTGTCGGGAACTTACCGCTCCAATATGTCTGAAATAACAGGGCGGCAACTTATGCTGAATACCGTATTGCCATTGGGTAGGGTGGACAAAGACACCGTTAGTAAACTGATTATGCTGGGCTACGATGATGTATACGCCGTGCAGTACTTCGGTCAGAACCTTCCCGCCTGGTGGAAAGATGGAAAGAACACCACGATTGAAAAGGAACTGGCAAAAGCCTATACAGATTATAATGCCATCATCCGCCGGTGTAAAGATTTTAATGCCGGCATGTACGATGCTGCGCTTAAGGCAGGGGGAGAAGAATATGCACGGTTATGCGCACTTGCCTATCGCCAAAGCATAGCCGCGCATAAATTAGTTAAAAGTCCACAGGGAGAAATACTGTTTTTATCCAAAGAGAATTTCAGCAACGGTTCTATTAATACGGTAGATGTAACCTATCCTTCTGCACCGCTGTATCTCATGTACAATCCGGACCTGCTGAAGGGAATGCTGAACGGCATCTTTTATTATAGTGAGAGCGGAAAATGGACAAAGCCATTCGCGGCGCACGACCTGGGCACTTACCCATTGGCAAACGGTCAAACCTACGGAGAAGATATGCCCGTTGAAGAAGCGGGTAATATGATCATTCTTACAGCCGCGATTGCCAAAGCGGAGGGGAATGCCAGTTATGCAAAAAAGCACTGGAATACATTAAGCACCTGGGCAGGCTACCTGCTCAAAGAGGGTTTTGATCCGGTTAATCAATTGTGTACCGATGATTTTGCCGGTCATATTGCACGCAATGCCAACTTATCGGTTAAAGCTATTGTGGGTTTGGGTTGTTATGCCATGCTGGCCGATCAGTTGGGTGAAAAGACGATTGCGAAGCAGTATAAGGACAGCGCCGCTATGATGGTGGAAAAGTGGATGAAGCTGGCTGATGACGGAGATCATTATTCGCTTACTTTCGAAAATCCCGGAACATGGAGCCAGAAATATAATTTGGTTTGGGATAAGATACTGGAATTGAAATTATTTCCTGAAACGGTATATAACAAAGAGATAAAATATTATCTCACCAAACAGAACAGGTATGGTTTGCCGCTAGACAGCCGGAAAACCTATACCAAGTCGGACTGGATGCTATGGACGGCTACGCTTACAGATAATGCTGAGGATTTTACAGCGCTGGTGAAACCTGTATATGATTATGTTAATGGAACGCCAGACCGGGTGCCACTCAGCGACTGGCACGAAACGACCAATGGAAAGAAAGTAGGCTTTCAGGCAAGAAGTGTAGTTGGAGGCTATTTTATAAAATTGCTTGCAGATAGATTCAAAAAGTGAGGATCACAGCTTTTCCGGTAGTGAAATGATGTTTAAATACCAGGCATGCAACAGTAAATATAAATATACTGTAATACCCCATGAGTCAACCGGCCACTATTCTTGACATAGCAAGAGAACTGAATATAGCAGTGGCTACAGTTTCACGGGCCCTCAATGACCATCCGGCTGTAAAAGATACGACCAGGAAGGCAGTACAGCAAATGGCTAAAAAGTTGAATTATCATCCCAATAAAATAGCCACTTCGCTGCGGTTAGGACGTTCAAAGATTGTTGGAGTGATCATTCCAAGCGCTGAGATCAATTTTTTTGGATCGGTTATTCATGGTATAGAAAAAGTGATGAGCGAAAACGGGTACAATGTACTCATATACCAGTCTAACGAATTATACGAATTTGAAAAAAAGGGAGTGGAAACATTTTTGCGTTCGCAGGTTGAAGGCGTACTCGCTTCTATTTCGAAGAACACCATTAACCTGGATCATTATGCCGCATTAAAAAAGCGCAATGTTCCACTTATTCTTTTTGACCGGGCCAATGATACGCTTGGCGTGCCTTCGGTTGTAGTAGATGATTATCAGGGGGCCTTTAATGCCACCCGCCATTTAATTGAGCAGGGCTGTGTGCGTATTGCGCATATTGGCGGACAGCAGCATGTTACTATCTTTAATCAGCGCTTAAGAGGATATATTGATGCTTTGAACGTGCATAATATACCGGTAAACGATAACCTGATCGTGTATGGAAAAGTGAGCATAGAATCAGGAAGGGAGTGTATGACCCAGTTGCTTTCGCAAAATATTGACGCCGTTTTTGCGGTTGAAGATTTTACTGCACTGGGAGCAATACAGTCCATTAAAGCAGCTAATAAAAAAATTCCAGGCGATATTGCCATTGTTGGTTTTGCCAATGAGGCGTTTGGTGAGTATATTACACCCTCCTTATCAACCGTAAACCAGCAAACGGTTCATATGGGAGAAGAGGCAGCAAAATTGTTTTTTGAAACCAGGAACAATAAAGAGTGGTCAAAAATACCGTCGCCGAAACTGGTGCTTCAGCCGGAACTGATATGCCGGCAATCGAGCATCAGAAAAAAACATAAATAGTAAGATGATACCCGGAAAATATGACGCAGAGCCATTAAAGGAAAATTTCAGGGAACGCTTTCATGCAGCGCCCATGCTGTTCCGTTCTCCCGGAAGAATAAATATCATTGGCGAGCATACAGATTATAATGAAGGATTTGTGCTTCCCGCGGCTATAGATAAAGCCGCCTATGTTGCCATTAGCCAAAGAAATGACGATAACATAACGCTCGCTTCTCTTGCTTTTAATGAAACCTATACCTGTAAAATAGCAGAAGTGCGCCCGTTGAAAAGCTGGACGGATTATGTGCTGGGCGTAGTGGACCAGTTATCGAAACACGGCATTGCTATCGGCGGATTTAACCTGGCATTGGATGGGGATATTACAATAGGAGCGGGCTTATCATCTTCTGCCGCTGTGGAATGCAGTGTTTTGTATGCATTGAACGAATTGTTTGCATTGGGACTCTCTAAGATACAAATGGTAAAAATGGCTCAGGCCGCTGAGCATGAATTTGCCGGGGTAAAATGCGGCATCATGGATCAGTTTGCTTCTGTGTTTGGTAAAGCAGCCCATGCTATACAGTTAGATTGCCGGAGCCTTGAATACCAGTATGTGCCTTTACATATGGAAGGGATTAAGATCGTACTTTTTAATTCCAATGTATCACATTCGCTGGCATCTTCCGAATACAATACCCGCAGGCAGCAATGTGAGCAGGGTGTAGCCTGGGTAAAGAAGTATATGCCGGAAGTGCAATCACTGCGTGATGTGTCGCTTGAAATGCTTCAGGAACACGTGTTGCCAAAAGACACATTAATATATAAGCGTTGCAAATATGTGCTGGAAGAAAATCTTCGCTTACTCACCGCATGTGATGATCTTAAAAAAGGTGATATAGCAGCATTGGGACAAAAAATGTTTCGTACACACGAAGGCTTGAGCAAGGAATATGAAGTGAGCTGCACTGAGCTCGACTGGCTGGTTCAATATGTACGCAATGAAAAAGATGTGCTGGGCGCCAGGATGATGGGCGGTGGCTTTGGGGGATGCAGCATTAACCTTGTAAAAGAAAATGGAGTAGATGCACTGGTTGAAAAAGTGAGTGCTCAATACTGGAAGGCTACTGGCTTAACCCTCAGCGCCTATGCGGTGCAGATAGCTAACGGCACGGAAGAAATAGTACAGCCCGGAGAAAAGTATGCTGTATGAAGCCGCTGCGCGAAGTCTCTGACTTCGCGCTCCATATGTTCTTGCGGAACCCTGTCCCGCACAGTAATAATGCCGGGATAAACCGTAATGACATAACATAAAACCAAAAAACCAAACGATTGTTATGATAAAAATAAAAATCTTTGTAATGGCCTGCCTTATGGCGGTAGCGGCCTGTAACCAGGGTGCAGAACAAAAAGGCGGGAACGGAACTGCTGCCGTAAAGGCATGTGTGCCTTCATTGGATAATAAAAATTTTGAAGACAGCATAGACGGGAAATCTACCGGCTTGTATATACTTAAAAACAAAGCCGGGGCCTGCGCTGCCATTACCAATTACGGGGGCAGGTTGGTAAGCCTGGTGGTGCCGGATAAAGACGGGCAGCCTGTTGACGTGGTGGTTGGTTTTAAAAATGTGCAGGATTATGTAAACTCCACCGAGCCTTATTTTGGGGCAATTATAGGTCGTGTAGGCAATCGCATTGCAAAAGGAAAATTTAGTTTAGATGGGAAAGCCTATACGTTGTTTACCAACAATGGGCCTAACACCTTGCATGGAGGAAAAAAGGGTTACCAGGATGTGGTATGGGATGCCAGCCAGCCCAGCGATTCCACATTGCAGTTGAAATATATATCCAAAGATGGTGAAGAAGGATTTCCGGGAAATTTAGATATAACGGTACTGTACATCCTTACGGCAAATAATGCACTGATAATAGATTACAATGCCACTACCGATCAAAAAACGGTGGTGAACCTTACCAATCATGCCTTCTTTAACCTGAATGGTGAAGGCAGCGGAACCATCAATGATCATGTACTACAGATCTATGCGGATAAATACACGCCTGTTGACGCTACATTAATACCCACAGGCCAACTGGAAGATGTAGAAGGAACACCGTTTGATTTTCGCCAGCCAGCAGCTATCGGGAAAAGGATTGACACAGTGAATAACCAGCAGTTAAAAAATGGCAGTGGCTATGATCATAATTTTGTGCTCAATGAAAATGATCCGGCTTCCCTGCATGTAGCTGCACAGGCAACAGGCGATAAATCGGGCATTATGATGAAAGTATATACCACCGAACCCGGACTCCAGTTTTACGGTGGTAATTTTATGCAGGGAAAAAATACTTTTAAGAGCGGGGTTAAAGATGATTTCAGAACGGCGTTTTGTTTGGAAACACAGCATTTTCCCGATGCACCCAATCAAAAGAACTTTCCGTCAATTGTGTTGGAACCAGGTAAAAAATATAAAACCTCTACCGTGTACGAGTTTTCGGTGAGAGGGAGATGAATTTGAAAATATGGAAATATGGAAATTTTAAAATGTGGGAAATAACGAGGTGATTGGCAACGAATAATACAAACTATAAATCTATTAAACCATAAATTATAATACAGGAAGTGCAGGGCTATGAACCCGTATTTCTGTAAAAACTTAATCTTCACCTTGAAAAATAATGGTAATGAAATTTCGATTAATCGTATTAAGCACTTTATTGTTCAGCATGGGTTTTCAGCAATGCAAGCCTAAAGAAGAGAAAAAAGCGGATAACGAAGAAGTAGCCATAGTAAGAAATATCTGGACAAAAGAGCAGGCCAATAACTGGTATGCGAAGCAGGAATGGCTGGTAG
The DNA here is from genome assembly GCF_035497235.1 of Agriterribacter sp. Lineage (GTDB taxonomy): Bacteria > Bacteroidota > Bacteroidia > Chitinophagales > Chitinophagaceae > Agriterribacter. The sequence continues at coordinate 20,491 of NZ_DATJEB010000019.1, read as the reverse complement.
GTTGCGATTTTGTTCCCAGCACTGCCATCAATCAATTGGAAATGTGGCAGGCAGCCACATTTGATACGGCTACCATTAACCGTGAGTTAGGCTGGGCCGCCTCACTGGGCATGAATACCGTGAGAGTATACCTGCATGATTTGCTGTACCAGCAGGATGCTGAAGGCTTTTTGCAACGCATGGATGAATTTTTACAGATTGCGTCCCGGCACCATATTAAACCGCTTTTTGTGTTGTTTGATTCCGTTTGGGATCCCTTTCCTAAACTGGGCACACAGCGGGAACCTAAACCCGGTGTTCACAATTCCGGCTGGGTGCAAAATCCCGGTAAAGAAGCTTTATTAGACAGTGTCCAATACCCGCGCTTAGAAACCTATGTAAAAGGGGTTGTAGAAAAATTTGCATCAGACGATCGGGTGCTGGGCTGGGATGTATGGAATGAGCCGGAGAATATGAACAACGAGTATTACCGTAAAATGGAGCCGCCGAATAAGGCAGATATTGTATTGGTTTTACTGAAGGAAGCTTTTGAATGGGCACGTTCAGTAAATCCGCAGCAGCCGCTTACTGCGGGCTTATGGTCGGGCAACTGGTCGGCTCCTGAAAAGCTGAAACCCATTGAAACGCTGATGGTCGAAGAATCAGACGTCATATCTTTTCATAATTATGATAGTGCTGCTTCCTTTGAAAAAAACATCCTGGAACTGCAACGCTATGGCCGCCCCATTCTTTGCACGGAGTATATGGCCCGTGGCAACAACAGTACTTTTGAAGGTTCCTTGCCTCTTGCAAAAAAACACAATGTAGCCGCATACAACTGGGGATTGGTAGATGGCAAATCGCAAACCATTTATCCCTGGGATAGCTGGAAAAAAGCGTACAATGCCGAACCTGAAGTTTGGTTCCATGATATATTCAAAAAAGATGGAACACCATACAGGAAAGCAGAAACGGACCTGATCAAAAAGCTGACCGGCAAGTTGTAATAACGCTATGCATTCTATTTCACCTGGTGCGGGAATATTGTACAATACCTTCCATTCTGTTCATCATGGACCAGATACTTCCTTCGGGTGACAAACGTTGCGTTGTTGGCTGGGCTTTATTGCAAATGTTCAAAATGGCTACTACTGTTTGTCATAGTTTGCCCCGCAGCATTGCGGGGCTGATGCGGGAAGCATCTGTATTTCCCTGGCTTGTTCGGATTAGAATAGATACTACCTACTTCTTTCCTGATTTATCAGGAAATGCAGGAATAGGCGGCACGCCTTTCGGTCCCGGCTCCTGCAGTTTTTTCTGTAGTTCTTCAATCGCTCTTTGAAGCTGCGCATCATTGCCAAGCCATTCCTGGTGCGGGTCGTTAATAACTTCTATATCAGGATGAACCCCCTCTCCTTCAATAATGAATTTAGAGCCATCCGCCGCAAAATGTGCAAACTCGGGCTTGCGCATATCAGCGCCATCAATAAATGGCAGCGACCCTCTTATCCCTACAACGCCACCCCATGTGCGTTGGCCGAGCAGGGGGCCTATTTTATAAAATTGGAACTGGTAGGGAAACAAATCGCCATCAGATGCTGAGTACTGGTCAATTAAACAAATTTTTGGACCCACCTGGGCATCCGGCTTTATACCGGCTGTTTTGGCATTGCGCATCATGGTACCCAGCCCCGGTATCCGCCGCAACCGTTCAATGATCATAGGCGATACATTACCTCCGCCATTGCCCCGGTCGTCAATGATCAACGCTTCTTTGTCTAACTGCGGATAAAAATAGCGGGCAAACTGGTTCAACCCTTCCGGTCCCATATCCGGTATATGCAGGTAACCTATTTTACCGTCTGAAGCTTTGGTTACTTTGGCGATATTTTGCTGTACCCATTCATGATAATAAAGATTCGATTCATCGTCAATGGGTTTTACAAATACCTTACGGCTTCCCGTAGCCGAAGCTTTGCTGTTTACCAGTATTTCAATCGTTTGGTTTGCTTTCCCCATAAGGGCCTGGTAAATATTGTTGAGCCTGCTCACATCCTTTCCGTTTATAGAAATAATGTAGTCACCTTTATTTACGTTTACTCCCGGTTGGCGCAGGGGCGATACCAGGGTTTTGTCCCAACTTTCGCCGGATAATATGGAGTCTATTGAATAGTATCCGCTTTTATCGCGACTGAAGGCTGCACCCAGGAGTCCCATTTTTATACGCTCCACATCCGGTCTGTCGCCACTGTTTACATAAGCATGCCCGATGCTTAGCTCGCCGATCATTTCACCAATAATATAGGTAAGGTCATTGCGGTGATTTACATAAGGCAACAGCGCTGCGTACTTGTTGTGCATCGCTTTCCAGTTCACTCCATGCATATTAGGATCGTAAAAGTAATCCCGCATCTGCCGCCAGCTTTCATCAAATATCTGTTTCCACTCTGCGTGCAGATCGGCGTTTATTTTTAATCCGCTGAGATCCAGCTTGTTTTTAGCTTCTATTTTAATTTTGCTTACATCTTCTATAAAATAGTCATCTCCTTTTTTAAAAATAATTTTCTTCTGATCCTTACTAATGGAATATCCATTCATATTACCGGTTTCAGCTTCCTTTTTATCTTTAAGATCAAAAAATTTTAAAGACCCCGGTGAACGGAAAGAAGAAGCAACATAATACAAGCCCTCATTGGTGGCGGTAAGATTATAATAATTACCCGGTGTTACCGGAAGGCTTTCAATACGGTCTGTTAACCCCGTTTCGTCTATTTTTATTTCCACCGTTGTATCTGGTTTGTCTCCCGTTTTCTTTTGTGTTTTTTCTTTCTCTTTTTGAGCAATAGTTTTACCTGCGCCTGAACTATCTTCCTTGATCGCTACTTCATCATTTTCAACCTGGAAAGGTGAGGTTGTTCCTGCTGCCAGTCTAACCATATAGGGTTTGCTCATATCTATATAAGCGTGGTTCCATTCGGTGTTGCTGTATACCGGGTTAAAATCGCGTTCCGATACAAAATACAACAGTTTCCCATCGGGGCTGAAAGCAGACCTGCCGCTATTATACCAGTCATCGGTAACAGCGATGCTTTTTTTACTTTCAATGTTATACAGTTTGATCACATCAAACCTGCGCGCTTTCCCGGGTTCCGTATAAGCTATCCATTTACTGCCGGGCGCCCAGGTGTATTCACTTATCTCCCTGTTGTATGAATGCGTGATGATTGTTTTGGCGCCGGTAGTTACATCAATATAATACAGATCCTGGCTACGGTCGGCAAGCAATAGCAACTTACTATCAGGGCTCCATACCGGGTAAAATTTATAGCTGCCACCACCTTTGGTTAACTGGCGGGCGCTATCCGTTCCATCCTGTTTTTGGATGTACAGTTCATCTTCTCCTGTTTTGTCGCTGATAAAGCTTATCCATTTACCATCGGGGCTCCAGTCAACATTACGATCGTTGGCATTGCTGCTGTGGGTAAGGTTGCGGGTAACGCCATTTTTTTCCGGCACCGTAAATACATCGCCCCTGCCGCTGAATACCGCTCTTTTGCCATCGGGTGATAAACTATAGCTGTTCATGAATTTTGAAGCATCTGCCTGTTTGTTGCGGCTCCACGACAGGTCTTCCGCCAATGTAATATTCAGCTTTTCTGTTTTGCCGTTGTTTAGATTGTAGAGATAAATATACCCGCCATTTTCAAATGCAATCGCGTCATTGCCCAGCGAAGGGAACTTGCAGTCGTATTCGGTGAAGCTGGTTATTTTTTTAGTTTGTTTGGATTGCGTATCATATTCAAACAGGTTCATCGTACGGTCGCGGTCGCTGAAAAAATAGATCCTGTTTTTGTAATACATCGGAAAAATATCCTGGGCCGGGTTGTTGGTTATATTTTCCGTTGCGGCTGTTTTAGTATCGTATAGCCATATATCATCCGCCATTCCGCCTTTATAATATTTCCAGGTTCTGAATTCACGGAATACCCTGTTCATGGCAAGTTTACTGCCATCTTCATTATAAGCGCACCAGCCAGCCACGGAAAAAGGGAGCGCTTCGCTCAAATCGCCCGACAGGGGCGCCTTATATAGTTTACCTTTAAACGGGTTAAAAGAAGTGCCACGGCTGCGATAAATAACCGCTTTATCATCGGGGGTCCAGCCCATTACAATATTGTTAGGTCCCATGCGGTCGGCAATATCATCACGGTTAAGCGTAGCCGTATAGGTAATGCGCTTAGGCTCGCCGCCTGTGGCGGGAATAACAAACACTTCGGTATTGCCATCGTATTGACCGGTAAAAGCGATTTGCTTACCGTCATGGCTGAAACGCGGAAAGGTTTCATACCCGGGGTGGCTGGTAATTTTTCGCGCTGTGCCGCCACTGCGGGCAACAGTATACAAATCACCCGCATAGGAAAATACTACCTGGTTTCCGTTTACAGAAGGGAAACGCAGTAGCCGGGCTTCCTGTGCATATAGAAAACTACAGGCAATAAACAGGCATAATGTGAGCAGCAGGGTTTTTCTCATAATATGTGATTGATATTATGAAATTAAGAAATAATGCTTATTTCTTCCTGTCACTCACTACAAGATTATACCTGATGTAAAACTGGAATGCCTGGTTGCGCGCCTGTGTGGGAGGTAATATGTTATTAACGCGAAGGTCAACAAAATTGTTCAATGCCTGGCTGTAGCGGAAGCCGAACATAAAGCGGTCATAATAATAATTGGCATCAAAGAGGTAACGCCATTCGGATTCATTGATTTTTGAAGATAAAGAATCATCCTTTAGTTTGATGGTTTCTGAACGCAGTAAAGTATTATTGGCTGAGCGTTGTTCCTTATCAGCTAACCCGCTGTTGAATGACGAAAATTGCATTCCGCTGCCTATATAAAAATGCTTAACAGGGCTGTAATAAAAGCTTACCGGCATATTAAAATAATACAATTTACGCAGGTAGATATTTTCAGTATAGCCTGCATTGCCCGAAGGAACAGGGAATGCTTTATGTGATAACAGCAGCGAAGGCGTTGCCTGCGGCGTATTGAATTGAAATTCACTCAGGAGGTATACCCTGTTGGTTACATGCAACTGCAGGTAAGGTGAAGGAATATAATCCGCGATGATATTTTTGCCCGCAGCCGAATTGTAACGATACGTTTGTTGTGAAGCTACCGTAATATTCTGGTAAGGCGCTATACCTGCCGCGAACCAGCGATCAGTGGTTTCACCCCAAAATGAATGATAGGTTCTGTAGGATTTGGCCAGGTCTTTCTCTTCTTTTCTTTCCTGTCGTTTCATTTCACGCAACAGGGCCTTTCTTTTGGCGCTTACATCGGGTAAGATGGAAGCATAAGCGGGAACGGTTAATATACCTGCTTCATTGCTAACAGCAGTTTTAATAATATGTTTCCGGCTGCTGTAACCGTAATTTTCATCATTAACTGAAGTGTATCCGGGTGTTAATAATTCATCAGCAATATTGTTTTTATCATCAGTGATAAATGTAGATGCGGGCAGTTCATTACCCTGTTCAATAGTATGATCTGTAATTAGGGATGTTTTTTGCCGATTGTCTTTAGTTGCAGGAACTGTATTAAGCTGAGCTATATTGGTATGCTGTGGATCATCATCAATGCCTGCCTCTTTTTTAACAGGGGTGTTTTTGTTATTGTTTGAAGAAGTTGGTTTTTCAGGATTGTTTGTATGGGCTGTTTTATTGTCATTTAATACTGCTCCTGCAGCTTCTTCCTTTTTATCAAATTGTATTATATTTTTAATATTATCTCCGGGTGTTTCGTTAATATTATTTTTATCTGCGGCAGTAACCCTTAGCTGTGAAGCGGAATTATAGTTAATACGATTTGCAGGTTCCGGCGAAGTAAGTTCAGTATTTCCCGTATTGCCGGATGCTACAAATTGATCTGCCGTATTTGTATTTATCCATATGCCAGCCGAAATGATAATAATGATGCTGCCCGGCCACCACCATTTACCGCCGCGTCCCTTTCCGCCTTTTTCGCTCAGGGGCATCTCCTGGTCGAGTTTTGCCTTCATTTGCTGCCATGCCATTTCCTGTCCGGGCAACGGAAAATGTTGTAATTTTTCCGCTATTTGTTTTTCGTATGGTAGTTTCCGGTTCAATATACTGCGTCTAAGGTTTGTAATAATTTCCGCATCAGCCGTCTGGCTTCGCTCAGGTGCCATTTACTGGTGCCTTCACTAATGCCCATCATAGCACCTATTTCTTTATGTGTAAAACCTTCTATGATATATAAATTAAAAACGGTTTGTGTGGCCGGTGGCAATTTTCTTACCAGGAAAAGCAGTTCCTGTGCGTTTAGTTTATTAACCACTTCGCTGTCAATATAGGGTTCCGTAGCCTGGTCTATTTCCACCTGCCTGCTGTGTTTCACATTTTGTCTTATAAAATCTATAGCGCTGTGAATCATAATGCTTCTTATCCAGGTATATAAGCTGGCTTTAAGCGGATTGAACCGGTGCATATTTTTATACACTTTCAAAAAGCCATTATGCAGCACTTCCATCGCATCGTTTTCGTTATGCATATAGCGCATGCAGAGTGACATCATAGCAGCGTAGAACTGTTTATATAAACGTTCCTGTGCCTTGCGGTTGTTATGAATGCACCCGTTAATAAGGTCAATATCTGCAGGGGTACTGCTCAATGCTATTACTGGTTTTATGGATTCCTGCCACAATGCTGCCCGGCATTTAAGGCATACTTTGTTTCAAGGGTAAGATAAAAACATTATTCCTTTATACCATGCACATTGACCTGTTTTTAAACGATTATAACACTATTTAAACATGCGGCAGCTATAGCAATATATACGGCTAAAGGGGAAGGAAGGGTTGGGGGGAGGAATGTGGAAAATGTGAAAATTTGAGAATCTGAAGATGGGAGTATGGTTACGGGATGACAGGATGGTTGCAGGTTTCAGGGGTGGCGGTCGGTACGCGATGCAGGAGCGTCAGACCGCATGCAGATGTTATTTTATCCTTTCTGCCGTTTTTTTATTTCTTCTAATAAATCCCTGGCATCCCGGGTGTCATCATCAGTTGCGCCAGAAATGACCTTCAGGAATGATAAACTCATGGCTATTACCGAATAAAAATCTGTTCTGAGCGTTTATTTTTAACCCTAAATCTGCCTGGGTTTATTCTTAGTGCCGTCTCTCTCCGCAAAGAGGAGAGGGAAAGTGGGTGAGGTCACTCCTCGTAATACATCCTCAGCACCCGTTGCGAAATGCCGGTCATTATTTCATAAGGAATGGTTTGCGCCCATTGGGCAAGCTGTGTAACAGGCAGTTTTTCTCCAAAAATAATTACTTCATCGCCTTCTTTAACACCCGCTATGCCGGTAATATCAATCATCGTCATATCCATGGCAATATTACCTATAACCGGCGCCAGCCTGCCATTTACCAGTACACTGCCGGTACCGTTACTTAAATTCCTGCGGTAGCCATCGGCATAACCTATACGTATAGTGGCAATAGTGCTGTCTCTTTCTGTTTTCCCTTTCCGGCTATAGCCTACTGTTTCGCCGGCTTTTATTTTTTTAATCTGGGCGATGGTTGTTTTTAATGTGGCCGCTTCCCTTAGCTCAGGGGAGCCGAAAGCGCTGCTGTTTACGCCATATAAACCAATGCCAAGCCGTACCATATCAAAATGCAGTTGGGGATGCCGGATGATGGCCGCCGAATTGGCAATGTGACGTAGAAAAGGATAAGCCAATGCCTGCTGCAATACGGAGCAGGCTGCTGTGTATTGCTCAGCCTGCTGCCGGGTAAAATCGTCTAACGCAGCGTCTTCGCTGCCTGCAAGGTGACTAAACACGGATTGAACGGTGAAAAGCTGGTTATGTATAAGTTGCTGAGCTAATGCATTCAATTCATTCCATTCAAAACCAAGGCGGTGCATACCCGTATCTATCTTTATATGCACAGGGTAGTATTGCAACCCCTGCTCTTTCAGGAATTTCCGGAAAGAAGATAATATACCAAATGAAAAAATTTCCGGTTCAAGATTATTTTCTGTTATAGCATGATAGCTGTTTTCCTCCGGGTTCATTACCATAATGGGCAGGCTGATACCGGACTTTCGCAATTCCACCCCTTCATCGGCATAAGCAACCGCCAGGTAATCTACTTTGTGAAACTGCAGCATATTAGCTATTTCATAACTGCCGCTGCCATACGAAAAGGCTTTCACCATAGCCATTATTTTAGTGGATGGCTGCAGCAGATGCTGGTACTGCTTAAGGTTGTGTACAATAGCGGTAAGGTTTACCTCCAGCACGGTTTGATGCACTTTTTGTTCCAGCAGCGCACTGATCCGTTCCAGTGTAAATTTTCTGGCGCCTTTTATTAGTATGGTTTCATCATGAAACTGCGTGCCGTGAAAATAGGTTATAAAATCTTCAGTTGAATTGTAAAAGGAGGTTGCTGCAACAGCCTGCTCAAATTTTTTTTTATATTGATGAAGCCGGCTGCCTATACCGATAAAGCGGTTGATTTTTTTCTGTTGCAGGGCAAGTGCAATTTCACTGTACAATTTTTCAGTATCCCTGCCTGCTTCCGTAAAATCCGAAAGGATAACCGTGCGTTGATGATGCTGACGCTGCTGTTCTAAAAAATCGAGTGCAATCTGCAATGAGCTGATGTCTGCAACGTAGCTGTCGTTAATAACAGAACAATTATTAATACCTCTTTTCATTTCAAGACGCATCTCCACCGGTTTGAGTAAACCAATACGTTCAGTTATCGTTTCACCGCTATATCCCATTGCCAGCAACACGCTGCAGCAGGTAATGGCATTTTCTACAGCCGCATCGTCTGTAAAGGGGATTTGAATGGTAAGTGCTGAGTGGTGAGTGGTAGGTGAGAGGGAAGGGAGAGGGGGGAGGGTTCTTGCCATCTCCTGTTCGTTCACTTCAAGACGAATGATGGTACGCGCTTCCTCTTTTTTAATACCGGTTATCCTGATAGCACCATGCGCCTGCTTTCCCCAAAAAAAACAGGGGATGCGCGATGCTTCAATGGCTTCAACAACTACCGGATCATCTCCGTTAGCTATCATCCGGGTTACTTTGCTGAACAATAAAAGCTTTTCCCTGATCTTTTGCCGCTGATCCTTAAAATTTTCATCATGCGCATCACCAATATGTGTAAGCACACCAATAGTGGGCTGAATGATTTTCTGCAATGCCTCCATTTCCCCGGGTTGGGAAATGCCGGCTTCAAATATACCGAGCGTGTGCACCCCGTTCATTTGCCAAACGCTTAAGGGTACACCGATCTGCGAGTTATAGCTTTTAGGACTGCGAACAATCTGAAAATCTTTCTCAAGCAACTGGTTCAGCCATTCTTTTACTATGGTTTTTCCATTGCTGCCGGTAATGCCCACTACGGGTATACTGAACTGTGAGCGGTGAAACGCGGCAAGTGTTTGAAACGCGTTCAATACATCAGGTACCCGGATAAAATTAGCATCCGGGCAATCCTTTGCTTCAAATGAAAAATCAACAACAAAATTTTTAACTCCCCTTGCATACAATTCTGAAATAAAACGGTACCCGTTACGCCGTGGTCCGGGTAAAGCAAAAAACAAGGACGTGGCGGCATGCACTACCTTACGGCTATCTGTAAGCAGGTGATCAATAACGGCATCGCTGCCGCCGGCTGCCAGCAGTTGTGCGTGTACGATAGCCGAAATTTTTTCAATAGTATAATTGCCCATTATAACGTAATGGTTTTACAGGCCTGCTCTTTGTTCCGGCATTTTCCGGTTATGGTAAACAGAATATAAAATGGAAGCTGCCAGGCATATAACGATCACCGCCAGTGAAATGTATATGGAAATATGGATATCAAAAAACTCAATCAGCATTTTAATGCCAATGAATACCAATACCACCGCAATGCCCTGCTGCAGGAAGTCGAATTTATTAACCGCGCCTTTAAGCAGGAAAAACAACGCCCGTAAGCCCAGAATTGCGAAAATGTTGGAAGAATAGATCACCAGCACATCGTCTGGCGAAAAAGGAACATCTGCGCGTTCACGTACAATGGAAACTACGGTAGGGATGGAATCTAATGCAAAAACAATATCAATGGCGGCCAGCATAAACACAACCACGGAAAGTATAGTAAAATATACTTTTCCATTACGCTTAATAATATACTTTCCCCGGGGTTCAACCGTGGTGAGCCGCAGGTATTTTCTTAAGAGCCTGTACAGCTTGGACTCTCTTGGATTGAATTCTTCCTCGCTTTTTTTGAAAAACAACTTGTAACCGGTATACACCAGGAAAATACCGAAAATATAGAGTATCCAGTGAAACCGTTCTATCAGTCCTATACCAATGGCTATAAAAATAATCCTGAAAATGATAGCCAGCAGGATGCCGATCAGTAAAGCTCTTGCGGTGTCGGAGTCTGCTATTTTAAAGGAGCTGAAAATAAGGATAAATACAAAGATATTGTCAATACTAAGCGATTTTTCCATCAGGTAAGCGGTTAAAAACTTAGTAGCCACTTTTGAACCGTCTTCAAAAAACAGAAATACACAAAAAGCAAGAGAGATCGCCACCCAGAAAACACTTTGGTAAAAAGCGCTCTTCATGGTTACGTGCGAGTTCTTTTTACTGAACAAACCGAAATCAAAGATCAGCGCAATCAAAAGCACTATGCCGAAAGTGAGGTAGGAAATTTCTGTAGGTGTCATTAACGCGTAATATTTTTTTCAAAGATAAGGGGCTATTTTTGATGCCTGATAAATTGTTGGGTGGCATTAAGAGCGTGGCAGATGCTGAGTGTAAGTTTTCACATTTTCACATTTTTCATATTTCCACATTTTATTTCCCTTATTGCCTTCATTCGTCTATTTTTGCGATCCTCCAAATTAGCATTTCAAATGGTTGATGTATTATTAGGCCTCCAGTGGGGCGATGAAGGAAAAGGTAAGATTGTAGACTATTTTGCGCCTGCATATGATGTGATCGCTCGTTTCCAGGGTGGACCTAATGCAGGGCATACCCTGTATGTAAAAGATAAAAAAGTAGTGTTACACCAGATCCCTTCCGGGATATTCCATGACAATACCATTAATTTAATCGGGAACGGAGTGGTGTTAGACCCGGTTACGCTTAAAAGGGAGTGCGAAACAGTAGCTTCTTTTGGAGTTGACTATGCTAAAAATCTCTATATTTCAGAAAGAACGAATCTTATTTTACCCACGCACAGAGCGCTGGATAAAGCTTCCGAGGCGTTGAAGGGAAATGATAAAATTGGTTCCACGCTGAAAGGTATAGGACCTGCCTATATGGATAAAACAGGTAGAAACGCTTTACGGGTAGGCGATATTCTGGATAAAAATTTTACATCGCAATATATCAGGCTTCGGCTTAAACATCAGAAGCTGCTTGATAGTATGCAGTTCCATGAAGATATTTCCGAATGGGAAGACGCGTTTTTTGAGGGCATTGAATTTATGCGCCAGTTTAAAATCATAAACGGCGAATACTTTATTAATGAAAAAATAAGCGAAGGCAAAAAAATACTGGCGGAAGGGGCGCAGGGAAGTATGCTGGACGTGGATTTTGGAACTTTCCCTTTCGTAACCTCTTCCAATACCATATCGGCAGGGGTGTGTACAGGTCTTGGAGTGGCTCCGCAAAAAATAAGGGAAGTAATTGGTGTAACCAAGGCGTATTGCACAAGAGTGGGCAGCGGACCTTTTCCTACCGAGCTGCACGACCAGGTGGGAGAAGCATTGCGTAAAACCGGTAATGAGTTTGGCGCCACAACAGGGCGCCCGCGCCGTTGCGGATGGATTGACCTGGTGGCATTGAGATTTGCCTGTATGATAAATGGCGTTACACAATTAGTAATGACCAAAGCCGATGTATTAGACGCGTTTACGGAGCTGAAAGTATGTGAAGATTATAGTATTGACGGAAAATTACAGCAACAGGTACCTTACCAAATGGTAAAACTGGATATAGAACCCGTATACACTTCATTTGAAGGATGGAATACGAATATTACGGAAACAACTTCGTTTGCTTCTGTTCCCCAGGCTATGAAAGCTTATATAAGTCATATTAACGAATATTTAGGCGCAGAGATAAAATACATTTCCAATGGACCGGGAAGAGACCAGATAATTCCGGTACTTTAATTGTTGTATTGTATTACAATAAAAATTATTTTTGAAATTATTTGGCTATCTCAAAATCTCGTAGAAATTTTACGTTGTTAATTTAGTCAAGCTATGGCAAAATCTGAAAGAGAAAAAAAAACAACTGGCAAGGGAACTCCCGCTAATAACGGGAAAGCTAAGCCCTCCAAAACATCATCAAAATCCAAAAAGGACGAAGACGAGGAAGATGATGATTTTGAGTTAGAAGACAAGCCCGCTGTAAAAGGGGCAAAATCCGGGTCTAAACCTTTAAAAGATGAGGATGATGATGATATTGAAGATGTGAAAGATGACTGGGAAAAAGTAGATGAAGAGGACAACTGGGATCCTGACTTCGATGAGTTTGATATACCCAAATCAAAAGCGAAGAAAACAGGTGGTAAAAAAGGAAAGGAAGATGATGATGATTTAGGCATTGATGAGGAATTTAAGGATATGGGCTTGTTTGATGATGGCGGCGGCGGATTTGATGACGATGAAGATGATTTTTAACAGCATACGGTGAAAAGAACATTTTGTTCCTTTCCGGTTCATGATTTTTTGCAGGTTAAAGAGCAGATGCTGGATTGGGCTAACCAGTTCGGCATCTGTTGTTTTTTAGACGATCATCAGTACCGGCTGCGGGAGCATAGTTTTGAATGCATACTGGCTGTGAATGCCGAAAACGTTCTTCATACCACTAAGGGTGAGGCATTTGAACAATTACAAACGTTTATTGATCAAAATAACGACTGGTGCTTCGGACATCTCGGCTATGATCTTAAAAATGAGATCGAAGTTCTGCAATCCAATAACGCAGACTTTGTAAAATTTGATGATCTTTTCTTCTTTATTCCCGAAATTGTTTTAATACTCCGCGGTAACGAATTACTGGTAGGCGTTAAAAGCCGGGCACATGCACAAATAGCCCGGGCTGTTTTTAGCATCGTGCCGGCTACCGCTCGCAGTCCCCTGCAAATTGAAATAAAAAGCAGGTTTACCAGGAACGCTTATATTGATACCGTTCAGCAATTGCAGCAACACATATTACGTGGTGATTGCTATGAAATTAATTTCTGCCAGGAATTTTATAATGATGCTGCGAAAATTGATCCCCTGCAGGTATACAAAGCGTTAAGCAGGGAATCGCCCAATCCCTTTTCCTGCTACTACCGGCTGGAAGATAAATACCTGCTTTGCGCCAGTCCTGAACGCTATTTGCGCAAAAGCGGAAACAGGCTGATCTCCCAGCCCATAAAAGGCACTATACGGCGGAATAATAAGCGTACGGAGGCTGACCAATTGAACAGGGAAACGCTTCAGCAGAGTGGAAAGGACCGTTCGGAAAATATAATGATTGTAGACCTGGTTCGGAATGATCTGGCAAAAGTGTGTACAGAGGGGAGTGTAAAAGTGGAGGAATTGATGGGTATATATGCTTTCCCGCAGGTATATCAAATGATTTCTACAGTAAGCGGGGAAGTAGAAAACAACACGCGGGTAACGGATATATTAAAAGCTACTTTTCCCATGGGGAGCATGACCGGCGCCCCCAAAAAAAGAGTAATGGAACTAATTGAGCAGTATGAGCGAACCAAACGTGGCTTATTTTCGGGGGCGGTGGGTTATATCTCTCCCCAGCAAGATATGGATTTTAATGTGGTGATCAGGAGCATATTATATAATGCCTCCGGCCGGTATATTTCTTTCCCCACCGGTTCCGCTATTACTTATTACAGCAAGGCGGAAGATGAATACGAAGAGTGTCTGTTAAAGGCAGGAGCCATAAAAAAAGTGCTGAACGGGTAAATCCAGCACTCTTTTGTTTATTAAGATAATCCCCTTTACTTTCTTTTTGCCATTTTTTGCTCACCTGCCGTAGATATAATGGCTTTTGCTTGAGGGAGATGAATGGCTTCAGGATAATCCTGCCTGCTGCTAAAAACGGTAGTGTTGGTTTCCAGCATCATTTCAATGGATTCATTTAATATATCCTTGCGTTTTTCCCTGAACTTTTCCATTTTATCCTTCGGCAGCCTCAGGTCATAACCATCTGCCATTACTTCTTTTTCGAAACCGGGGTTATACTGGTCGAACTCGGTTACAGACATATCCAGCTCCTTTGTAATTACTGATATATTGTATTTTCCGTTGATGTGCAGTACACTTAAGCTATTCAGGTTTTCAGCAATAAGCTTTTCCATATTTAATAAAGGCGCGGTTTCCTCGTTCTGCTTTTCCAATATATAGCGGGCAGCTACAAACTTTTTAACATGCGCTCTTGATTCAGCGGGTAAATAATATTGCAGTTTCCAGAAATCACGGCTGTTGCTTTTTTTGATAGCCGCTTCTACTCTTGAGGCTCCGCCATTATACGCTGCTATAACCAGCAGCCAGTCGTCAAATTGATTATATAAAATTTTGAGATATTTTGCTGCCGCAAGTGTGCTTTTAGTAAGGTCACGTCTTTCATCCCTGTGGTGGTTAATAGTTAAACCCATTAGCCTGCCCGTAGGCGCCATAAACTGCCAGGGACCTACTGCTCCTTTGCGGGATACCGCGCCATTGAACATTTCAGATTCAATAAGGGCAAGATATTTCAAATCGGTGGGCAGTTCGTGCCGGATCATAATCTTATCTATCTGTGTTAACTGGCGCTCATACCTGGAAATGATTTTTTCAAGCCTTACTTCATGTTTCTTTTCATAAGCCCTTACAAAAGCAACAGACATAGGGTGTAACCCGCTGTAATTGTTTTGCTTTGTTAGCATTGTTTTTGTTAAAACCACTGTTTTGGGCGTAGTGCTTTTTGCTGTTAACTTACCGGCATTATCGGCGCTGCCCGAGGGCGAACTTAATGCTGCCGCTACAACAATTTCAGTGGTGGCTATGCTGGTATCATTTTTTTGGGAGGTGGAATTGCCATGTATTTCTTTGGCATTTACAGCTAAAGACGTACATAAAAATACAAAACAACCAAAACCTTTAAATAACATAATCATAAAACTCAATTTTTTGGTTTTCTCCCTGTTTGCAAGAATAGGTCCAAAAAGGGGAGGTACAAAATAATTGGTTGATTCACAGGGAGTTAAAAAACCTTAAGGATTTGTGAAGCTTTATCAGAGGTATTGGAGCAGTGAAAAACAAAAGTACTCCCTCAAAATGGATCGTCATAGCTTTAAGCCAAAACTATGCCATGATTTATGGTAAAAAGCATTAAAATAGGCTAAAATAAATGACATTATGGCGGCATTCGGAAAATATGACATCCATTTTGCTGTTTTTATGAAGTTAAGACATCCCTTAAAGGAAACCTATAGCGACCTTATACTGGAAGAAACGGCCCTGTGAATATTAAATCCAATAGCGGATCCTATTTTTTTTAAAGCCAGCGTCATTTGGTTTTCAATTGTTTTTAATGAAAGGTTCAATAGTTCCGCTACTTCGCGGTATTTTAGTTCTTCCTCTTTAACCAGCTTAAAAATAAGCCTGCACCTTGCCGGAAGGCTTTGAACGGCTTCCTGTATTTTATGAATCATTTCGGCTGTGATCATTAATTGCTCGGGATCGAAAAAAACGCTGTTCAATTCAACCCAGTAATCATCTGCAGGCAAACTTTGCCAGCTTTTTTGTTTTTTCAGATAATTGAGGCAGGTATTGCGGGTACAGGTGAAAAGGTATAATTTGAGGTTGATGATGGTTTGAAGTGTTTTGCGTTTTTCCCATATTTTAATAAATACATCGGAAACCGCTTCTTCCGAAAGTTGCTTTGATTTAAGGAAGGAAAAGGCAAATTGCTCAAGAGAGGGATAAAAATGCAGGAATAGCTCATTATATGCCTGCTGATTGTTGAAAAGTGCAATCTGTTGTTGTAATAGTTCAATATGAGGCTGGCGGTTATCCATAGCGTACCCCCGCAATCGTTTTGCAAACTACGATTTTTAGAATGAATTCTCTTTTAAAGGATATCGGAAAGCTTCAATATGCTGCTTGCCTTGCTGTAATATTTTAAATAGCGGAAGGAAATGGCAGAAAAATTATTCTGTACCCTATTTTTTTTTACCTTTGCCCACCATTAAAGAAAAAAGGCATTGGTAACAGCCATTAATACGGTAAAATAGAAGGTTCTTACAGATCATGAATAACATTTCTTCTTTGAGAAGAAAGGACCCTTAGCTCAGCTGGTTAGAGCATTTGACTCATAATCAAAGGGTCGCTGGTTCGAGCCCAGCAGGGTCCACTGGTAATCAATCATGTAAAAGGTCGCAATCTGCGACCTTTTTTAGTTTAACTATTCTTCCGCTTTCCTGCAAACCTTATTATGTTCGTGTAATTCAGCCTCTTACTGTATAAGGCAATTGTAATAACAATATTTTTTGTAAGTTGTATGGCCAATTGGATCATACATTTCATTTTTATATTGCAATCTAATCCCCTGCCATTGAACCAAAATCCCGAACAGATAGCCCGAGATAAGATAGATGCTGCATTAACGGAAAGCGGCTGGATTATTCAGCATAAAACCCGCATTAACCTTTTAGCTGGCAGTGGAATTGCAGTAAGAGAATACCAAACAGATATTGGCCCTGCAGATTATGTGTTATTTCTGGATAAAAAGCCGGTTGGTATCGTAGAGGCAAAACGTGCAGAAGAAGGCGTACACCTTACCATGCATGAAGAACAGTCAGAAGCCTATGCGGCTGCCAAATTGAAGTTCCTCGATAATCAGAAACTACCTTTTGTATACGAAAGTACCGGTGAATTAACGCGTTTTACCGATTACCGTGATCCCAAACCACGTTCCAGAACAGTGTTTACTTTTCATCGCCCTGAAACGTTCCGGGAGTGGTTGATGCAGGAAAAGTCGCAGCGGGCCAGGTTGCTGAATTTACCGGCACTGCCGGAGGAGGGTTTGCGGCACTGTCAGGTTACTGCAATCAACAACCTGGAAAAGTCTTTCAAAAGCAATCATCCTAAGGCTTTAATACAGATGGCCACGGGATCGGGCAAAACTTTTACGGCGATTACATTTATATACCGTTTGCTAAAATTTGCCAAAGCCAAAAGAATACTATTCCTTGTTGATACAAAAAATTTGGGCGAGCAGGCCGAACAGGAATTCATGAGCTATGTTCCCAATGATGACAACAGGAAGTTCACGGAATTGTATGCCGTTACGCGGTTGAAAAGCAGTTTTATCCCAGCGGATAACCAGGTGTACATTTCTACCATCCAGCGGATGTATGCTATTTTAAAAGGCACAGAGATGGACGAAGGCGCCGAGGAACAAAATCCCAATGAATCCCGATGGCTATCGGGACAACCCAAAGAACCGCTGCCGGTTGTTTACAATGAAAAAGTGCCTGTCGAGTTTTTTGATTTCATTGTGATAGATGAATGCCACCGCAGCATTTATAATTTATGGAAACAGGTACTCGACTATTTTGATGTGTTCCAGGTAGGGCTAACGGCAACCCCCGACAACCGCACCTTTGGTTACTTCAATAAGAATATTGTTAGTGATTACGGTTACGAAAAGGCGGTGATAGATGGCGTGTTGGTTCCCTATAACGTTTTTACAATAGAAACTAAGATCACCAAAGAAGGAAGCAAAATACGGATGGGGGAAAAGGTAGACAAACGGGAACGCCTCACCCGGAAAAAATTCTGGGAGAGTGTAGATGAAGACATTGAGTATAGCGGCAGGCAGTTAGACAAAGACATCGTGAACCTTAGCACCATACGTACAATCGTTCGTGCTATAAAAGACAGCCTGCCTGCTGTTTTTCCCGACAGAACCGATAAGGATGGGAAATTTGAAGTGCCCAAAACCCTGATATTCGCGAAAACCGATTCGCATGCCGAAGACATCATTGAAATTGTAAGGGAAGAGTTTGCCGAAGAAAATAAGTTCTGTAAAAAGATTACTTACCGCAGCACCGAAGATCCCAAAACAGTACTCAGCCAGTTTCGGAATGATTATTATCCGCGCATTGCCGTAACGGTAGACATGATTGCCACCGGCACGGATATACGCCCCTTAGAAGTGCTGGTATTTATGCGGGATGTAAAAAGCCGGAGTTATTACGAGCAGATGAAGGGACGCGGCACACGTACCTGTTCGCTTGAACAACTGAGAGCCACCGGAACGCCATCTGCCAGGTTCACCAAAGATCATTTTGTGATCATTGATGCTATAGGCGTTGAGCAATCGCAGAAAACAGACAGCCGCCCGCTGGAGAAAAAGCCGGGTATGAGCCTGAAAGACCTGTTACAGCATGTAGCCATTGGCAATACAGGTGAAGATATCCTGACAACATTGGCCAACCGCCTGATCCGCCTTGACAAGCAGATTGACCAAAAAGAAAAATTACATTTTGCCGAACATGCTAATGGACAAACGATCAATCATGTGGTGAAGCAGTTGCTGAATGCTTATGACCCGGATACGGTAGAAGGCATAAGGAAAAAGGTAGAAGGCGGGAACCCGGATATATCTCCTAATGAACTGGATGCAAAATGCAGGGCGCAACATACACAAATCATTGAACAGGCGGTTGCCGCATTCAACAACCCCGAACTACGGGATTATATTGTGGATGTTCGCAAAAAATACAACCAGGTGATGGATACGGTTAATATTGATGATGTAACAAAGCTGGGCTGGGTAAAAGACCAGGAGGCAGCCGCCGAACTTACGATCAGCAATTTTAAAGCATGGATAGAAGCGCATAAGGATGAAATAACCGCCCTGCAAATTTTTTACAGTCAGCCTTACCGCCGCCGCGAATTGACCTACAGCATGATCAGAGACCTGTGCGAAAAGATAAAAACAGAGCAACCGCTGCTGGCGCCTGCACATGTATGGAGGGCATACGAACAATTAAAAGAAGCAAATGGCTCTGCCAAAAATGAGCTGATTGCCCTGGTAAGCCTTATCAGAAAAGTAAGCGGTGTTGATGAAAACTTAATGGGCTACGATAAAACGGTAGACAAAAACTTTCAGGCATGGGTATTTAAAAAACAAGCAGGCACCACAACAAAATTTACCGAAGAGCAAATGGTATGGCTGCGGATGATCAAAGATTATGTAGCCGGTAGTTTTCATGTAGAGAAAGAAGATTTTGAACTGGATCCGTTTAATAAGCAGGGAGGGTTAGGCAGGTTCTATCAACTGTTTAAGGAGGATTATGAAAAAATATTGGAAGAGTTGAATGAGGTGCTGGCAGCGTAAAATTGTCTGAACCGTGATTGAAAGGATTATTGGATTGCCCGGATTGTTTTAAAAAATCAAATAAATTCAAGGTTTAAGTATGTTGCACGAAGAGCTAACAGGGAAGATAATAGGTTGCGCTATGGAAGTACATAAGCGTTTAGGCAATGGCTTCCAGGAAGTGATATACCAAAGAGCTTTGGAAATTGAAATGAACCTGGCACGACTGGTATTTGCGAGGGAAATGGAGATGGCTATATTTTACAGGGATACTGAAATAGGAACAAGGCGGGTTGACTTTTTTGTGGAGGGCAAAGTGATGGTTGAGCTAAAAGCTTTGGTTAAGCTTGAAGATGTTCACCTGGCACAAGCAATGAATTATCTGGAAGCCTATAAGATGGAAATAGGGCTACTGATAAATTTTGGTGCGAAGAGTTTAGAATTTAAAAGAGTACACAATAACAAACTGCTGAACCAATAATTGTCTGAACCATGATTAAAGGATTAAATGATGTCATTTTTATTGGGGATTCAAATCAAGGTAATCCCCTCATCAAGCAAATCAAGGTTCAGACAGTGTGGCAACTGTTTGGTGCCAAAACGGATGAAATTATTAATGAATTAAATGAGGTGCTGGCGGCGTAAAAAAAGCCTACAACTGCACTCATTCTGAAATTGCATCAGAAAACAGCTTGTAGCTGACGTTCATGCAGAGCAGACTTATGACAAATATAAGATTATTTTACTTCGCTGGAAAAACTATAAAAGATATAAATGTCTAAAGATCAATACATTGTTGCTTCATTAGAAAAACGACATCGCACAATACAAATAATGACAGAGGAAGAAAACATAAATCAATTACCCGAAGGGTGGAAGTGGGTAAAGTTGGGAGAAGTGTGTCATACAACAAGTGGAGGAACACCAAGCAGAAGAGAACCTAATGTAATGACAATTTAATTATGCAACATAATGTTTTGATAATTTTTTATCAGCATGCTGCCGGGTGAATTTCCACTCTATCGTGCATTTGTTTTCATTTCTATCCTGAGTCCACTTTTCTAATGCTTCAGACAGCTTCTCTT
>NZ_DATJEB010000018.1:0-29215 GCF_035497235.1 Agriterribacter sp. | reverse complement strand
CGGCACTTTTGCCGTTATCAAATTCTTTGAGAATGCCTGCTATCTGAGCAGGACTAAATGTGCTTTTTTTCATCTTTTACGGTTTTAAAATTAAACATTTTTGTCTTCTTTTAAACCGTACTGTTTTTGGGGGAGCTTACCGTACCGTTGCCTGCTATTATAGAGCGACACCCTACATACTACAAACAATGGGACTATTTGACAAAATATTTGGAACGAGCGACAAGATTAAAGTTCAATTCATTGACAATTTCAATGGTCAGACAATTGGTGTCTCTGAAATGAAAGCAGACCAATTGCCCGAAACATTTTCAGTTCCTACAACAATGCACATTCAAGACAGCGATTGGAATGTAGAAGAAGCAAATCCTGAAAACTCAATTGATTTTGTAAAGACAAAAAGCCTTGTGCTGAAAATGCGTAAGATTGAAAAAGCCAATCCAAATGACATCTGGTTTACAACACCAACAATTTCAAACGAATTTCCACAAAAAGTTGCTACAACAAGACAAACAGAATTTGATATTCATATCCTCGAAGACGATTACAGACACAAAGAATTTTTAAATTTGAATGCTTTACCACTTATTGAACAAGAGTTTATTGGTATCAAAAACATTTGGGATAATGATAGCAAGAAAAGTGACGACTATACTTTATTCAAAAACTGCCACGTAAGAAAAGTAATTGGCTCGCCAAATTTGATAATAAATTTCAACGAACTAAAAGCCATATTAAAATGCAGTTCGACAGGACTAGTATTAATAAATGGCGAAGCTCTTTTAAATGGTTTTGCAATTACGACAGAGAACACGACTTATTTCGGAACGCTAAATATTGACACAGTAACTGAACTTTGTATTTCGCAATGGAATGAAAACTCAACAAGAGAAATTTTAGAAATAAATAAAGCATTCAATTTGCTTTTTGTAAATTGGTATCACTGCGACATAATTAAAAATGATTAGTGAAAAACAAATAACATCCATAAGCAAGTTTTTAAGTTTGGTATTGCGACACCAACCTGAAACAATTGGCATTGAATTAGACCAAAATGGTTGGACAGTGTAACCAGCAAATAAGAATGTAGGTTTTTTGGCAATTAGTAATGCAGAACTTTCGGCAACAATAATACAGGATTTTTGGCAACAAGGAATACGTTCAAGATACTTGATGGTGGTTTTGTAGTTCTTAAAACCACCGTTTTTCAATTTAAGTTCCCAAATCTCTTTGTAGTATGCCAGCAGTTCCTTCGGTTTATCTCCCTTTAGCTCTGCCTGTATGGCAAGATGGGCATCCCTTACGGTTTCAGCCGTAACTAACCTGCCGTCATCAAGCAGCTTCCGGTACTTGTTTTTAATAGACAGCATGATGTTATCGAGGTGTTCATTAATTGATTTTACCTCAACTGAATTTCCTTTTACCTTACTTTTTCCACTATCCCAGGTGGATACGGAAATCTGTTCTTTGGTTGAAAATTCCTTTTCATCGCCGTCAATCGTGATCCGGGCATAAATGTCAGCCCGTTTTTTATTTGCTTTACATTTTCTGATTAGAAAGCTGACGCCAAAAGTGGTAGTGTCCATAAGTTTTTTTTAAAAGAGTTTGAAATGATTTGATTTCCATCTTCACGTTTTACCAGTGTACGCACTTTCGAATCCATTTCGAATCCTCTCAAAATGTGTCAAAAAAAATAACACAACTGTATGGATTACAATAGATTATGAGCTATTGGGTGAGTACAAATCTTACACCTTAAAATACTCACCGATTTACTCACCAGAATATTGATATGATTTGATTTTATTTGACATAGGGACAAAAAAAATCCTTGTAAACTTTAAATATTTACAAGGATTGAAAGGATCTGACTCCTTTTCGTCGGGAGGACAGGATTCGAACCTGCGACCCCGTGGTCCCAAACCACGTATTCTACCGGGCTGAACTACCTCCCGAACTGTTCCTTTTGTTATTGCCGTTAAGGCAGTTGCTAAAAGGGATGCAAAGGTAATGGAAATGATAATCAATTCCCAAAAGGAGGTGCTATCTTCTTGAAATATTTTTTTTGATGAAGCGGCAGCCTACCGCTTACTCTTAATTTCATACTTGCCTACTTCTGTTCCATCGTCTTTTAACATACTTAATTGCAGTACCTGCTCATTTGCCTTTATTTTCATTATAGTGCGTTTACCTTCCGTAGGGCCGCCTCCTATAATAACAGGATAATTATGCTGGCCTTTAACCGGGTTGAAAACGCCATACCTATGCGTATGCCCTGCAATAAAAAAATCAATTTTATATTTATCAAATAACGGAGCATACAATTCCCTGCAATGCAGGGTGCCGTGCCAGTCGCCGGAATAATAATGAGGGATATGCATCATCACCACCCGGAACTTCGCTTTTTTAAAAGCCAACGTTTGCATTTCCTTTTCAAGCCATACAGCCTGTTCTTTCCTGTAAGCGTCAAAATCTACAATGCCCGCATATACAGGCGCCGAATCCGGCTTATCTTCACCCGTATCCAGCACAATAGCATGCACCGGACCCCGTACAAAGGAATAATAATAACGCTGCCCCGGATTAGAAAAATAATCAGTAAGGTTACGGGCAAATTTACCCCTGGTTTCATGGTTGCCCCTTACAAAAAGAAAAGGAATACGACTGGCAAATACATCAGCGCATGGCGCTAACATATGCCGGATAATCTGCTCTTCATCGGTTTGATAATCGAACATATCGCCATTAAAAAAAACAAAATCATACGCATCATTTCCGGCAAGTTTCATTAAATGTGGAATGGAAGCAGGACGATCATGAATATCGTTCATCACCAGCCAGCTTACCTCTTTTACTTTCGGATCAGGGGTTTGAAATGTAAAAGTATCGCTCGTAATTGTTTCGCCATATTTTAACTCATAAGGTTCAAAATCAAGTATCTCTTTTGACACTACGCGATACCGGTAGCTAGCGCCCGGCTTCAATCCATTTAACTGTACGCAGTTTACCCGGTTATAGGCATTGATCAATCCGTTAGTTGTTTCATGCGCTTTTTGGGTGAGTTCAGCGCCTTCGCCATATTCCACCCAGCTATAACACAATTTATTGGTGATCCACATTACACGCATGCTATCCGGTTCCGGAGCCTGCAAATAAGGGTTGACAAGAAAAATATGCCCTTCCCCGGGATGTGCAGCTAAGGCTTCAATTTCATTTGCTATACTGCCGGTGGAGGAAACCAATAACCCTCCAAGTAAACCGGCTTTCGATATGTTACCAATAAACCTGCGGCGTTGCATCATTTTATTTTCTTTTGCCATATCAGTTAAAATAGTTTTTATGTACCCGGCTTTGTAAATCTATGAAGCCCAATTACCTGCCCCGTTCCTGCCTGCCGTCCGGCAGTTTAGACAGGCGTACCGGTCAGTCGGGCTTCGCACCCTTTTACTTTCTTTCCGCTATGCGGCATCGTTAAAATAAGCATCTATATATACTGCTGTCCATCATGTTTTACTATTTATTGTAACACGACATGGCTGCCTACTTCCTGCCACCTTCCACTCTTACCCGTTTATTAAAAACCAGCTTTCCGCCCACATATACTTTTAAATAATAACGTTGTGCCGGTCTGTACGACAGGTCGTATGTAAACACAGCTTCTTTCAACTCCTCGTATATATGTTCTTCGATTACCTCATTGCCGGGATCGGTAACCAGGTGCACCGTTACTTTTTGGGGACTGTTGCCAAAGTAATCCATGGTGGTTTTACCATTAGTACGGGTTGGAAATACGCCAACCGCGGGTAACTCATCGGGCAGTGCAAATTGGGTGGAATCGGCCGACACTTCAAAACTATAATATATGCCACTCCCGAAATCCGAATCAAAATGTTTCAGTAACTGTCCCTTAACATCCAGCAGCCGGGCAAAGCCTCTTCCACCACGATTATTGAACCAAAATTCCAGCCCGTTATCTGCCGTATCTTTTAATACGAGTTCGTAACATCCGGGAGCTAAACGAAGTGTATCCCTGTAATCGGTTTCCGCTTCTAAGGTACCTAAAGCTCTTTCATACATTATTTTACCATTACTGTTCCTTACAACATATCCGTTTTGCTGTGGCTGTTTGTTGGTACGCAAATGAAACACCAACGCGCTGCCATGCACAGGCGCTTTTGTAAACAGCGTATGCATGGTATTGTCACTCCTGTTGTCATCCTTTTTTCCATTGGGTTCAGCAAGCGATACGCTGAAAGTATTTTCACCTGTATTACCCTGCACTTCACCTGGCAACCCTATAACCGCTTGCCGGTTAAACAACAGGTTGCCTTTCCATACATGTTTCCGCCGGCTAAAACCATCCGTACCATACTCAATTACACATTGTGTAAGCGGCTTACTGCCCATATTCCGGATTACGATTACAGGATTGGCACAGGAAGGATTTTTACGGAGATGCGTTTTTGAACCGGTGGGTACCATAATATCTTCAATGGTCACATCATGCTGCGCCGCCGGTTTTTTATACTGGATAAGATAAGCGCTGATGCGTTCATTGGCACTGGGGTTACCGGTTACATAAGGTTCCATGTTAATATCTATCGTGTGTTCTGCACCGTTGGTAACGGCCAGGTCAAAAACATCAGGTTGCTGCAGGTAGCCGGGGCACCAGTAGGCACGGTCTATAAGCCAGGTGCCTGCCTGCGGGTATAAAGGATTATCGCCACATTTTTTCCAGATATTCCTTTTGTCAATCATTTTCCCATCGAACCAAAGTTCGCGGTACCGGCTGCAAAACTCGCCGCAACCATTGGCATCCATACCATGCCCCGTTTGAAAAATAAGGATACGGGTATGTTGCGTATTTTTTCCGGTAACAAAAGAAACCGGTTTTAATTTTTCCTCTATGCTTTGCGTACTGTCACCATAAAGAAAGCTGCCATCATACAACTTAAGAATAGAAACAGGTTCCAGCACCGGCGTGCCTTCAACAATCTCAAAGGTTACGGTAATCTTCCAGCCCCTGTCGTTATTGGGTTCGTAGCCCGTATGCTCGTATTCAATTTCAACACTGTCCCGCAGCAATAAGCTAAAATCCGTAATGTCCGACTTCCAGTCAAAGCTCCAATCCTGCCCAAATGCGCCACCATAAGGTGTAAGCATTCTTCCTATAGGATAATCTAAAGACGGGCTGTTAACCCCTCCTTTCCTGCGGATATAAATATGATCTAAGTAATCCCAGTCTGCACAGCGCAGAGAATCCGGACAGCCGAAAGTAACCAGCAGGTTAATTCTGCGTACCGGCACTTTTGTTGAGGGAAATACCGCCCACCGCCTGTAGGCTTTTACACCTTTGGCGGGATCGGTAACTACTACGGTTTGATCGTGTGAAACCACACGGATAGTATCACCTGTTTTTGACCAGAGCAGCGAGACACTGCAAAAAGTAAATGCAAGGGATAATAGAATTATTTTCATATAAGCACCTGTAATTAAACGGTCTGTTTCATACATGCACGCTATCTTACGCCAACGCTACAACCTTCCCTGTACGTACCGATTCATCACAGGCAAAAGCAATGCGCAGGCTATTAACGGCATCTTCAATATGATTGGTGAGATCAATATCTTCATTTATGGCTTTTAGAAAATAAAGCTGCTCGCGGTCGCACAACTCCTGGTGGCCCGGCTCATCTTCTAAGTTGATCCATTCATCTTCCCTCGCGAATTTTTCATTGGCATCTAATTCCGCATGATGCACCAGCAACGATTCTGTTTTGGTATGCGCGTCAATAGAATCCGACTTTCCGCTTCCTCCCGCTGTTTTTGCTACAATAGACACCGAACCTTTTGGTCCAATTACATCTTTCACAAAAAACGCTGTTTCACTGATCATCGGCCCCCACCCTGCTTCATACCATCCTACCGATCCATCTTCAAAACGGATCTGCAGCTGACCGTAATTATAATTTCCTGCCGGTATCTCTTCGGTTAGCCGCGCTCCTATGGCGTATACCTGCACCGGCTTTGAGCGGGTCATCTGGCACATCACATCAATATAATGCACACCACAGTCAACAATAGGGCTCAGCGATTTCATAAGGTTACGGTGCAACGTCCACATTTTGCCGCTGCTTTGCTGGTTCAGGTTCATGCGTATAGCCAAAGGCTTACCCAGCTTATGGGCTTCTACAATAAACCGCTCCCACGAAGGGTGATGCCGCAGGATATAACCCACTACTAATTTCTTTCCTGTTTTGCGGGCAACCTCCGCTACACGTTCAGCGGCAGCAACAGAATCCGCTATGGGCTTTTCAACAAATACATGACAGCCTTTTTCCATGGCTTTAACAGCAAAGCGTTCATGCGTATCGGGATAGGTAGATATGCATACTGCATCAGGTTTTGTAGCTTCCAGT
Organism: Agriterribacter sp.; assembly: GCF_035497235.1. Taxonomy (GTDB): domain Bacteria; phylum Bacteroidota; class Bacteroidia; order Chitinophagales; family Chitinophagaceae; genus Agriterribacter. The sequence goes on along the minus strand of NZ_DATJEB010000018.1, from coordinate 22,796 downwards.
GCTTCGTCAAAATCATTAAATAAAGGATAGCCACCGCCTAATTTTTCATTCAATATTTCTTTGGTGCTTCCACCAGAAACCAGTCCACAGATCTCAAATCCATCAAGATGATGATAAGCCGTTGCGTGCGAGCTTCCCATATTGCCGCAGCCTACAACCAAAACGCGTATTTTTTTTGTATTGTCCAGCATAACTGAAATGATATTTTATGATATAAATATAGTTAACTCTGTTTTATGATACCCCTGTTTAACCTATTGAACATTATTATTCATTCACCAAAAAATGTACAATGCGACAGGCATTTCCTTTCGAATCTTTGTTCTTTTGAGCTATGATCTGCACCTTCAATATATGTTTCCTCTTTGGTAAACCATCGGCTAATACCAGGTACCAGGGCAGATGCAATCCCCCACTCCATTGTGTGTACAGATCAATGGTTTTGGCAGGCTTTCCATCCACCGAATATTTTATCATTCCCGCATCCGGACCCGCAACAATAGCAATGCCCGCAGCAGTTCCTGTAAATGAAAAACCAAAAGATGCACCGGCTTTACCTGATTCAAGTACGGGCACATGCACAAAGCCCTGCCTGGTTCCTGCTTTGTCAAGCGGATGCCAGTTGGCGTTCAGCGAAAAATCCTTCAGCGGAGTGGCCTTATCCACGCTTACATATCTTCCATTATCATAAGCTGCTTTATATCTGGCCGCCGGAAGTTTTACAGGAACCAATCCTTCTTCTTTATATTCCTCGCCAGCCTTTTTTAAAAGTGCTTTAATAGCCTGAAAATAAATTTCCTGGCCAAAAGGCGAAGGATGCAGGTCTTTAAAATCAGCTTCCCAGGTAAACTCTTTCTTAGCAATACGCTGCTGCACTTCGTGTGCAAGATTAAGAAAGGCAAGTTGGTAATACTTTGCCACCTGGTCGTGCAAGGCTACTTCTGCGGGTATTTTTCCATTTTTATAATCCCTGATCTTGTCTTCGTCTGCAAAAGCCATTAACACAATATTCATATAAGGATTAGCCGTAAGTGCGTGCCTTATGATGCCTTCCATTGCTTTTTGCTGTTGTGCCACCGGCGTTTGATTAGCCAAATCGTTTACCGCCGCTTCTACAAACAGCAGATCAACCTTGCTTTTATTCAATACATCTGTTTGCAAACGAAAAGCATGCGGCACACTTCCCAGGGATGCAATGCCCGCATATATAAAATTAAACCTTGTTTGCGGATAAACTTCCTGCAGGTATTTGGCCGTCTTATCTTTCCAGCCGGGGTTTTGCGTTATGGAACCGCCTAAGAAAGCAACCGTCAGTTCCTTTTTTTCTTCGACCTGGTAAAATGTATTGTTCAGGCTGCCATAGCTGTGCACAAACTTTTCATTAGAAAGCGTTTGCTTTAAAGGGATCGTATGATTGAAAATAAAATCCGCATATTGCTCAGGGTCTTTAATCGTAAAATGATGTCCCACATCATTCACGCCTTCCGTCATATAATCCACGCGAATATTGCCTCCATATTTTTTATAATTCTTTTCCAGTATAGCTGTATTTTCAGCCAATGGCACTATGCTGTCTCTTTCACACACTACGTGCACAACAGGTACTTTATACGCGGCCAATGCCTCCAGGTTGTTAACCGGGTTATCGGCAAAGGCCATTGCCTGCTCTTCAGTATAGTTATATGCTTTGAATAATTTTTTCCAGTCGGCATCGCTGCCTCTCCCTTTTCCTTTGCCACCGGGCCAACTCTTAATGTCTAATACAGGCGCTTCGGCATAAATGCAACTCACCTTACCGGGATTCCGTTTAGCCCATGCATATACATACAGTCCGCCGCGGCTTACCCCTTCCAATGCCGGCTTTTCTGAAAATTGTTTTTCGCGTATAAGATAATCGTAAAATTGTTCCCATACCTGCATGGCTTCTGCACTGCCAAACATATCGCCACAATCAATATACGCGATATGAAAGCCGCGTGATAAAAGGATGCTGTCCATATCCGTATGCCAGTCGGGAAAATAGGCCCGCCATACCCACGGGTTTCCCGGCAAAGCCTGTTGCGGTGCTACAATACGTGCCTGCCTTCCCTCAAAAACAAAACTGTGTTTAACAAAGCCATGCCATGCGCTTTGTTGCGGCTCCTGCTGTGCAAATACGGATGTGCAGCCGAAGATGCAGAGCAATAATATCTTTATGATGATCTTTTTCATATACCTGTAATAGTACCCGCCCGCCTGCCCGACTGAGTCATTCAGGCGCGGTTGAACACCTTTCGGACGGGGTGAGTGGTGAATAGTCAATAGTGAGAGGAAGACCCTTTCATCGCTCCTTTCTCGTCTCTCATTTATCCTTTCTCGTCTCTCGTTTTCCCTGCAATTTGCAACCTGTAACCGGCCTCCTGTCCCTTAAACCTGCAACTTCTAACCTGCCCCACCCCCCCTCCTACTTCGTCATAAATTCCCACGTAATTTTATTGTAGTGAAACGCCTTGCTTTCAGGCAATTTAGCCGAACCTTTTAACTTTCCTTTCTTATCTTTTTTTACCGACAATAACGCCCTGGCATAAGCGCCTTTTTCATAGTCAAAGGTTTCCCCGTCATCATCGTATAATTGTATACTGTTTTCTGTATGTCCATAATGCCTCACAGTTAAAGGTAATATTTCATTCTTACGGGGTGTATGCAATACCGGCGGGATCATGGGAATAATGGCTCCTTCTTTTACAAACAAAGGGATGTTTTGAAGTCCCGGTTCAATTTCAATTATAGCGCCATTGCCTGCAAGCCTGCCCGTATAGAAGTCGTACCAGTTGCCTTTGGGCAACACTACCTTCCTGGTTTTTTCACCGGCGAACATGGGCGCCACCAATAAATAATCGCCCAGCATGTACTGGTCTTTTATATCCTGCTTTATCGCTGTTTCATAAGGATTGTCGGATGAATTTAAGTTACCTCTTTCTTCTTTGGCATTAAAGAAAAATCCTTCTTCGAGATTCATGGCCCTCACCGGAGGTTTGCCTTCAAAATGGTATTGCGCAAATGCATTGTACAGGTAAGGCAACAATTGCATGCGCAGCAACATTACCGATTTCACTTCATCGGCCACATCAGCAAAAGTCCATGGTTTGGTTCCATCCGCCCATGCATTGAGCATAGCCATGGGTGAAAAACAAACCGACTGCATACGGCGCAGCCATTCCTCCGATGTTTTGGAGGAACGTGCTTCCGGCGTCCATAGTACGCCTATAAAACTACTGTTGCATAAAGCGGTGATGAAGTCACGGTGATTGTAATAATCATTATAGATCACATAAGGCAAAGACGGAGCGCCGGTATTGGAAGCCCGGGTTAACCCGTAAGTGCGCTGATTTTTTTCACGAAACCACTGGTCGCTCATTTTCTGGAACTGCAACCCATATACCTGGCGCATTTGCTCACCGCTTAGCCCGGAAGGAAATTTAGCGCCATCGGGCCAGAGCCATACATCAAAGCCATCCGTTTCATCAACTTTATAACCCGATACGCCGATACCGAGATGCTGTTGCGAAAAAAGTTTTTTATACAAATCCTGTACCGGAGGTAAAGTAAGGTCGGGTACCACACCGGCCCAAACGGTATGGGTGCCGGTGTACGGTAGTACATCTTTATAAATGGGTGAATGGGAAGATACATAAGGATTGATCCACAGGTTAACCCTGATGTTCTTATCCAATAGCCCGCGAACAAATTTTTGCGGCTGGGAAAAACGGATACTGTCCCAAACAAAATTATTGGGATAGGAGTAGGTTTGCCAGCCGGGTTCCAGCCCTATAAAACTTAAAGGATATCCTCTTTGTTCAAAAGCATCCACTTCTTCCATCACCTGCTTATCCGAAAAAAGGGTTGGCGTACGTTGTGTAAAACCCAACCCCCACTTGGGCGGTAATACACCTCCGCCGCAAAACAGGTTATAGCGCTGTACTACTTGTAATGCATTGCTGCCTGCAAAAACGTACACTTCCGTACCCGGTGCAGGCACTACTATTTCCACCGCATCGGAGTAAGGTTGCGGATCCCAGTTGGACTGGGTATTGCGGTTCATTTCCTCAGGCGGGTTTTTGCTATCCTTTCTAACCGCTATACCCGCATACACTTTAATGCGGCGTGCGGCATTTATTAAAACACCGTAACCTTTATCGGATATATACAGCGCTACCGGCGCATGGGTGCGGCCATCATCTTTTCCACCATAATGATCTACCTGCAATTCCTTAATGGTGCCTCTTTGCTGAACCGATTTAAAATTCAATCCCAGTCCAAAAAGCTGTTCTTCTTTTTCTAATGGAAACCGAAGCAGGGTTTTAGCATCAAAAATTTCGTTTACACTTTGCTGTAAGTTTACAGGGAAAGGTGGTTCACCCAATTTTGAAAGCGCCTCTGTATTGGGCTGCATATTGGCAATACTTAAGGGACTAATTTTTTCGGGAACACCAGCCACCGCCTTCCATACTCCCGCCGCCACCTGCTGCCATTGAAAAGATTTTTCCTGGGCACTAACAACAATGCAACTAAAAGTTAAACTTAAATAAATCAAATACTTCATGCTGGTGGTTTATGGTTTTCATAATCATTTCCCGTATCATTCAAAAATTTGAAAGATACTAAGCAGCCCATTATCATACGCTATTATTTTTTAAGATAGCCGGCTAATACGGGCGCCAGTTTATTATAACCTGTGGCGTTGGGGTGCAGTCCATCGCTAAAAAGACTTTCATCAATTTTACCGGAGGCCTTAAGGAATACCCGGCCGGGATTAATATAGGTAACCTTCATTGTGGTTGCCAGTTTTGTAATTTTTTCATTGATCTCCCGCACTCTTTTTTCCATATCTCTTCTTGGGAATATACCAGACAGCAGTATGCCTGTTCCCGGCTGACGCAGTTGAACGGCTTCCACTAACCATTTCAATCCGGCTATTATTTCTTCATTGGTATTGATGTCCAAATTATTGGTGCCTACCATCAACACCACGTGTTTTGCGGTATACCCTTCTAATGCGCCGTGGTACACCCTCCACAGCGCATTCTCTATTCTATCCCATCCAAATGCCATATTTCTGAGATCCAATGGCGCCAGGTAGCGGTTCCACGAATCCTCTCCTCTTGCAATCGGATCTTTGGGTTCACCGGCCCAGTAATGAATGATTGAATTAGCGATAATTACATTGCGGGGCGGAGATTTTTTATTGAGTTCGATGATCGCATTGTGTCTTCCACGCCAGTCGTACCCATCGCGGCTTTGTATTATCGGCTGCGTGGTGCTGTACACCGGGTTGGCAGGTTCATGCACTATTTCGCGAATGGCCTTAGTGTAGGCATCGGCGTGCTGTTTCATGCCCAGGTCGGTGGGATGGCTGCCATCTACGGTCGAATTAATATCCATTCCCAGTGCTGCATTGGATAATATATAAATATTTTTAACACCCTCGCTTTTTAGCTTCGCAAATGTTTGCTGCAATACTTTAGTGGATCTTTCGCAATCCTCCACCCTTTTAGCATTGATAATACCTGAATAAGAACCCAGGCTATGTTCAATCAAAAGTATAGGTGTGGTAGATCGTTTAGCCTGCAGTCCTTTCACCGATTCCGTGATTTTATTTTCCAGTTCTTTATCAGGAATATTGACCAGGTTGGGCAAGCAGTCAAGCACGTATATTTTAGCGTCAATTTCTGTCATCAGGTCAATCACCGGCTTTTCTAATCTTCCATTACCCGAAAAACCAAGATTAATCAAAGGATAATCCAACTGACGTTCTAATATAGCTGTCCACGCCATGCCCGGCCGGGATGCGCAACCACCCTGGGCTATGGAAGTACCATAAATCACTACCGGTTTCTCTTCCGAAAGCGGCATCGGGATAAACGTATTTCCTTCCGGCACGCCAATTTCCATCCAACTAACGGCATTGTATAGGGGAAGGAACAACCTGAATTCGCAATCCCTTCCTTTAAATTGCCGGTCCACTTCTATATTAGCATACCGGTAGGTTATGGTATCCGAAAAATTATATTGTCCCGGCGCCCACACCCAGTTTCCACTATGGTCAATAGCGTACAGGTCTACCCCACTTACGCCCGTAGCCGGCATATGGGGCATGGCGAAATTGCCTTTTGAAGCTACGCCGTAGCGAACCACGATATTACTTGCATTCGATTTGAATTTAATGTACAGGCCCGCGCTGTGCCGCGACAGGTCCCAAACTGCTTTTCTTGCGGTTTGTTCTGCCCTTGCGGGTAAGCGGTCGTAAAAGCTTTTTACTTCCTTTGGCCATGCCTGTCCTTCAAGAACAGGAAAAGCATTGCCGGCAGGATTCCACCAGGCAAAAACATCTGTTGTTTGCGCTGCAATATTTTCTGTTAACCCAAACCAGATCAGTATCCCAAAAAAGTATTTTATTTTCATGCTCCCTTTTTTGTATTTGCATTTACAGCGATGTTTGTTCACCCGGCCAAGGCGCCGGCTTACCGCTTGCTTTATACAGCGGCTTTTGGGCTTTTACTTCTTTTAAATATGCCGTTAACGTGGCTGCCAGCTTTTTCACTATAACAGGATGTTGTTGAGCCAGGTCATGCTGTTCGCCAATATCGTCCTTAATATTAAACAATTCTGTCCGTGCATCTTTATAATAGTAAATCAATTTCCAGTCGCCCGAACGAATAGTGCTCGTTGCTCCGATACCGGGCCCTGTTGGTCCCCAGTTATTGGGAAAATGCCAATATAAATTACGGTCTTTTCTTTTAGCCTGCGGGTTTTTTAAAAGATCTTCAAAAGATATACCATCAACATGCTGTACTGCTTTCTTTGCTTTTATATTGGCCAAAGAAAGGATGGTTGGGAAAAAATCTTCAGCAATAATATATTGATCACACGTGCTGCCGGCTTTGGTAACACCCGGCCAACTCACGATCATTGGTTCCCGTATGCCGCCTTCATATGCGGAACCTTTGCCACTGTTGAGCGGAGCGTTATGCGTATGGGGTTTGCCCGCACGGGCCTGGGCGCTCAGCCCGCCGTTGTCCGACATAAAAATGATGATCGTATTACCTGCAATATTTTTTTCATCAACGTAATTCAAAATATCATTTAAACTCTTGTCCATTCCTTCTATCATAGAAGCATAGCGTGCTTCGCTTTCGGGTAAATCCCGGTCTTTGTATTTTTTGTAATAACGATGATCGGCCTCCAATGGAACATGTATGGCGTAATGCGACAAATACAAATAGAATGGTTTATGCAATGAGAGTGCCGTATCCATTGCCAGAATAGCTTCCTTAGTAAGTGCATCGCTCAGGTTAATATCCTGTCCCCAGTATTTTTCCAATCCCGGAATGGCCCATACCTGTTTGCCGGGGTCTGTTGAATGATTGCCAAAATCATTCAGCCCCTGGTAAGTAGCCGGCCCGCCTGCCGCATGTCCGGCAATATTCACATCAAAGCCAAGGTTTTTAGGATCAGCCCCCGGCGTACCTATTGCGCCCCAGTGCGCTTTACCGCAATGAATGGTATAATATCCGTTGCTGCGCAAAACAGCGGGTAACGGGGTAGCATACACGGTGCGTTCAATACCGGGTACGGGTGATAATCCATTTACATTCCACAATGGATACTCAAGCACATCATCTTTCGCATCATTAGAGGCATTCTTTCGCAAAGTCCAGTTGGTTACCCGGTGGCGCGCAGCATTCATTCCCGTCATCAAACTCACACGGGTAGGCGAACACACGCTGCTGGCATAAGCCTGGGTAAATTTCATACCCGAAGCAGCCAGGCGTTCCATAGCGGGGGTATGATACAAATGGTTAAAAGGCGTTGCTTCAGTCCAGAAAGGAACAGAAGTATCCTGCCAGCCCATATCATCCACCAAAAAAAAGATGATATTGGGTTTGGGTTTACCCTGTGCAGACAGCACCGCCGGCGCAATAAACCAGGGCAAAAGAAAAGCGGCAAATAAACAGGCTCTCTTCACTTCAAGTTATTTTACAGGCAGCGTTTCCTGCAAATCATTATAAACCAGAAAAACACAGCGGCTGCCGAAATGCGAATAAAGGCAAAAACCGGGGTTGAACCTAAAACAAATGCTATAATTTTATAAACAATTTACATCGTTTATGACAGCTACCATAAATGAACTGCAGGCTATCGTTGAAAAATACAGCCTTCTGCTGGCAAGGATTAATGAGGCAGATTATAATAAACACCTCTTACACCATTTGCACCAGATGCTGAATATGGAGCCTGTAGCTTGCCCGTAACAAAAAAAATAAACACATAGGCCCAGTAGGATCAGAGATGCTCTAAACACATGCTGCATTATTTGCAACAGGTGCTGGATATGGAGTCTGTAAGTTACCCGGGCGCACTATATGTTCCTATGCAACTATGTGTCTCCTATGTATCAAAGAATAAATTGTTTTTGCTGTGCCGGACTGTTTTAACAAAAATGCAGTAAATTGGTTTTATGAAAAAAATAGGCATCCCTTTCCTGTTTTCCATGATCATTTTAATGGTATGCAGCGCTGCTTCCGCTCAAAATGCTTTAGACAGTATATTGCCCGTTCGTGGGTTTTGTATTGCGGCGCCAGTACCAAAAGGTGTTGACTCCTTTGTAACCTTTATTAATAAGGAACTGGCTCCCCGCAGAGTAAACACACTGATCCTTCGTGTAGATTATAATTATCAATATACCAGTCACCCCGAATTGCGCGATAGTATTGCTTTGTCAAAAACGGATGTTAAAAAGATAGTAGCAGCCTGCCGGGCGAACGGAATAAAAGTAATACCGCAGGTTAACCTGCTGGGGCACCAGTCGTGGGCGAACAAAACGTCCAATCTTTTACGTGTGTACCCGCAATTTGATGAAACACCCCACGTAAAAATGCCAAAAAAATATGTATGGCCCAATGCGGATAGCTTATACTGCAAGAGCTATTGCCCTTTACATCCCGGCGTTCATAAAATTGTATTCGCGTTGATGGATGAGATTTGCGAAGCTTTTGAAACGGACGCTTTTCATGCGGGTATGGATGAAGTATTCTATATTGCCGATACCAGGTGTCCCCGCTGCGGTGGAAAAGATAAGGCCGAGCTGTTTGCCGGAGAGGTAACCCGTATACACGACCATCTTGCCGCTTCAGGAAAAAAATTATGGATTTGGGGCGACAGGCTGATTGACGGATATACCACTGGGTTGGGCATGTGGGAAGCCAGTCATAATAACACATATCCTGCGATTGATAGGATCCCAAAAGATGTGGTAATATGCGACTGGCATTACGAACGGCCCGATAAAACAGCGGTATACTTTGCTATGAAAGGCTTCAATGTAGTTACCTGCCCCTGGCGGAACCCGTCCATTGCCGTAAGCCAGCTCAACGATATGATCAGTTTCAGAAATAGTTCAACACCCGAAATGAACTCCAGGTTCCGGGGAATGGTTCAAACCGTATGGTCGGGCGCTGATGGATTCCTGCGTGGTTATTATGGTGGCACAGAAAATGCGGTATCAGGCGGAAATACGCCCTGGGATTGTTTCCGGGTACTATACCAGGAGATCAACAAGCTGCAATAAAAAGCGGGTAGTGCTACACTACCTGTTTCATGATATCCCTTTCAGAAAAGCGTACCAGAGGTTTAAACCGCTTATACCAGTCTTTCCACTGATCACCGCCCAGCTCTTTTTTCAGATCTGTTTCATAATCGGACAAACGGGCATAGGGTAATTCAATAATGAGGCGGTAACCTTCGCCGGTAAAATCAGTTAAAACCCTTGTGCCGGTGGGATGAAGCAGTAAGTCTTTTTGAATCCCTTCATCCAATAAAGCTTTGGCATCACGGTAGCGGCCAAACTGAAGATGGAAAATTTCGCGGAAGATGTACATAACCCATTTGTTAAGATGAATAAGTGCTTGTAATAAATATACTCAATAGATCAGTAAATAAAGATTTTGTTACATATAATAATTGAATTCTTATAATCTAATGATAATAAATCTCCCTTAAAATTAATAATTGTGCATTTAAACAGACAAAGATTTCTTCTACTGTTTTTTGTGGTGTTATGGCATGATTTTTTCAACCTCTTTGCAAAATTTATAACTTATGTCCGTACGTAATTTTTGTTTGCTGATTATTTCAGCTACCATGTTGCTGGCAATAACATCCTGCCAAAAAGACAATAAGAATGATTCTACACATTTAAAAATCAAGCTTACGGATAATCCCTACCAGGCTTCAGAAGTGAATGTGGACATCATGGAAGTAAACATAAAATTAAATAATGATTCTGCCGGCTGGACGCGGCTTGAAACACATGCAGGCATTTACAACCTGCTGGATCTGCAAAACGGCATTGATACAGTATTGGCGCAGGGCGTTATTCCCACTGGCACACTCAAAGAAATTCGCTTTGTACTTGGCAATGAGAACAGTATTAAAATTGGAGATGCAGCTTATCCCCTAACTATTCCCAGTGGTGCGGAGTCGGGCTTAAAAATTAAGCTTAATAAAACACTCAATGCCTCTTTGGACTCCTTGTTGATTGATTTTGACGCTGCACTGTCCATTTTGCAGGAAGGAACCGGTGATTATAAATTAAAACCAGTGCTGAAGATTAAATAATTAACTGATCTTGACCACGTAAAAGAAGCTAAGTTTTTTTCAAGAACTTAGCTTTTTTCGCTGCAATTATAGCCGAACTTATACTATAGTGCCAATAGACTGGCATTGCATCATATCTATTTTACCTTCCATGCTTTTAAGGATTGTTCCGCAATCGTATGGCCCGGAACGGGAAATTTAATAATAAACCGAAATGCCGGCACCATAAAACTGTTTAATATCCTGTAATATGATTAATTTGTAGGACTAAAGTTCTAAAAACAACCGAATGCACGGTGTTAGGGCTGATTTGGATATTATCATCAATATATTCCTCAACATAGCTGCGTATGAAAATAATTTTCTTCATCTTCATCCTGATTCCTTCCGGACTGTTGTCTCAATCTGCCTCCTATAGCCTTTTTAACGGACGCGATTTAAGCGGATGGCATATAGATGTTCCGGAAATGGATACGAATGCCCTCGCTAGAAATCCTTTTATCATTAGAAACGGACTGCTGGTAAGCTTAGGCGAACCCAATGGACATTTGATCACAGATTCCATTTACAAGAATTTTAGGTTACAGGTGGAATACCGCTTTGCCGGTAAACCGGGAAATTGTGGTGTGCTGGTATTTGCTTCCACTCCCCGGTCACTTTATAAAATGTTTCCCAAATCCATTGAAGTGCAAATGATGCATGAAAATGCAGGTGACTTCTGGTGCATTGTGGAAGATATAGCCGTGCCTGATATGAAAAAACGGCGGGGACCAAAAAAAGAATGGGGCATAACGGAAGGTAAAAAAAGAAGAATACTCAACTTAACAGACGGATCCGAAAAGCCTTTGGGAGAATGGAACACGATGGTAGTGGAATGTCTAAAAAATTCCATACGGGTATGGGTAAACGGCGACCTGGTCAACGATGGTTTCAACTGCACGGCGGAAAAGGGTCAGATCGCTTTACAGGCTGAAGGAGCAGAAGTAGAATTTCGAAAAGTTGAATTAACGCCTATTGCCGCATTGTCTGCTGCGGTAAAAAAATAATTCCTGCTGCCAACCGGCACTATAGTTTGTATCAAAAATTAAATATCATCTGATTAAAAACTGACAAGGTTTCGCCCATCAAAAATCACAAGGTTTGAGCCATTCAGGAAGCTTTTAATAAAGTCTTTGCATTTGCCATGTGTGCAGCATATTGCAACACAGTTTTAATATCATCTTTTTCAAAATAAGGATAATCGGCTAAGATTTCATCATCATTCATTCTACCCGCAAGCAGTTCCAATAACCAGGCTGCAGTAAATCTCATATTGCGAATGATAGGTTTCCCATTGCAAACTTCAGCATTAAGCGTAATACGTGACAATAAGTTTTCCATGCAACACTATTTATTTAGATTTAGTACTTATTTTTCATGCCGCTCCTTTCCCCCGCCATACCTGATACCTCACACCCCACACTTCTCCTATCATTTTCTTAATCCCACGCAGGAAACTATCTTATTTTTGTGCAACAGGCAGCATGTAGTGGGTAATTTATACCACACCCGCTGTATCAATACAACGTTTACATGCATTAGCATGATATTTTCTATTGATTGATAAGGGATTAGCTCAAAAAAACAAATACCCGTATTCATTTAGCATGAGTAGCATGGATCAGCAGGGAACAAAAAAAATTACAGGAAGAAGAATAGCAGGGATAGTGATCAAAACTGTTCTTTTTATATTGTTGTTCCTGGTGCTTCTTGCCGGGCTCATCCTCACCCCGCCCGTGCAAAATTTCATTCGTGGAAAGGCAGTTATTTATCTTGAAAAAAAATTACAGACCAAAGTCGCCATTGGAAAAATTTACATCGGTTTTCCCAAAAAAGTTGTGGTTGAAAATGTATATGTAGAAGATCGGAGCAAAGACACTTTAATTTCAGCAGGCAGCATCAAAGTAAATGTTGATTTATTTAATCTCATTGCCGGAAATGGAGTAGACATCCAGTCTGTTGAATTAGATAATATAACGGCTAAAATTAAACGACAATTACCCGATACGGTTTTTAACTTCCAGTTCATTGTTGATGCTTTTGCTTCAACAGATACAAGTCCCAAAGAAGAAGATACCAGATCTACTCCCATTACTTTACGTTCTGTTGAATTAAATAAAATAAGAACGATCTATAAAGATGCTATCACAGGCAACGATGTGGAGGCATACTTAGAACATTTTGACACCAGACTGCAAACATTTGATCTGGAAAAAATGCAGTTCAGCGTGGCTCCTGTTACCCTGCAGGGTTTAACTGCCCGCGTATACCAGTCGAAGCCATTGCCTGATGCAGAACCTGCACAAAAAGATATAACAGATGCCAAAACACCGCTTAATGTGCAGTTAGATATAGACAATTTAGATCTTCAAAACATCAACCTCGATTACCGCAACGATGTCTCTGCTTTGTATACGCAGCTAAACCTGGGAGCATTGCAGATTCAACCGAAAAAAATTGACCTCGCACAACGCATCATCAATCTCGATGCCCTTGCATTAGACAGCACAACCGTTGTTTTACGCCTGGGCAAAAAAGAAGGTGCGGAAATTGTAAAAAAAGAAACCCGGCAGGAAGCAGAGGCCCAGGCGGAAGCGGGCTGGCGGGTACAGATAGGAAACTTGCAATTAGACAACAATAACCTGCAGCTTGATGACGACAACAGCCCCAAACAGCAAAGCGGTATGGACTATATGCACCTGAAAACAGAAGCATTGACCTTACACGTTAGCGATCTTTTATACAGCAGTGATTCCATTGGCGGCAATATTACAAAAGGAACGTTTAGCGAGCAAAGCGGTTTTGTATTGAATCAATTGCAAACACATTTTTTGTATTCAAACAGGCAGGCTTATTTAAAAGAGCTCTATTTAAAAACGCCCGGAACGGAATTGAAGCGAAGTATTGCTATCCGGTACGATTCTGTTGCTGCATTACAAAAAGATATAGGCCCCATGGAGCTGAACCTTGATCTGCAGAAAAGCAAAATTCAGGTAAAAGATATACTGATCTTTGTACCTGACCTGCATTCTCAACCCGCTTTTGCCGACCCCAATACTACATGGTTGATCAATGGCCGCATAAGCGGCCGCATTGCTGATCTGCAGGTCCCTGTTCTACAGATCAGCGGATTGAAAGATACACGGATTGACATAAGCGGGCGATTAAGGGGTTTGCCTGACATGAATAAACTGGGCGCCGATCTTTCCATAAAAAATGTCAGCAGCTCACAAAGAGACATTGCATTATTTGTGCCTGCAGGAACCCTTCCTCAAAATATTACACTGCCTTCCCAAATGCATGTATCCGGCAAGCTCAATGGTAATACGGGGAAGCTTTTTACCGACCTTTTACTGAAAACCAGCCTGGGTAATGCTTCATTAGCAGGAACCATGGAGGAGATTGCCGATCCCAACAAATCCGTTTACGATCTTCAATTAAATACGGCATCGCTCGACCTGGGGACTATTTTACAGGACAAAGAAAACCTAGGGCCGATATCTGCTGACTTTTACATTAAAGGAAAAGGTTATGATCTAAAAACAGCCAACGCTTCGCTTACCGGGAAAATAAAATCTGCCCTCATTAAACAATATGAATACCGCGATTTGAATATGAAGGGAACAATAGCCGATCAGCAGGCAACAGTACATGCTGATATTGCTGATCCCAATATTCATTTTGCGGCGGATGTTACAGCCGACCTTTCCAAAGAATACCCGTCTGTACAATTGAATGCAACCATTGATAGTATTAAAACGCAAGCCCTGCATTTAACCAGCGATGAGTTGATCTACCGTGGTAATGTAAAGGGCGATTTTAAAAATACAAATCCGGATAGTCTTGATGGTACATTGTTCATCCTGCAATCATTGCTGGTACATAACCAGCAAAGCGTGCAAATGGATACCATACAATTACTGGCAGGAACAAATGACAGCGCGAGATATATACAGTTAAACAGTGATGTGGTAAACGCCCGATTGCTGGGCAGGTATAAGCTCACCGAACTGGGCAGTATTTTTCAATATGCTATACAACCTTATTTCGCCATGGCTGATACAGATTCAGCAAAAAAACCGGAGCCCTATGATTTTACCATAAATGCAAATATCATAAACGGACCGGCGCTAAAGGCTTTTGTACCCCAACTCGAAAGAATGGATTCGGTAGTGCTCAAAAGCAGGTTCACAACCAATGAAGGCTGGAATGCATTGCTGGCTGTACCGGTTGTACATATTGGCGCCAACCAGGTAGACAACCTGCAACTGAACGCCTCAACTGCAGACAGTGCCCTTCAGATTAATGCTGATGTAGAAAATATAGTTATTGGAAAAAGCCTCGCCCTGCATAAAACCAATATAACTGCTTCTGTAGCGAACAATACAATCCACTACGCATTGAATATTAAAGATAAAACCGAACGCGAAAGATACAACCTGGAAGGATCATTACAACAAGCCGGTAACGGAACGTACGAGTTTTCTTTAAAACCTGAAAACCTGCTATTGAATTATAAGCAATGGACCGCATCCGCAGATAATAAAATTACGCTTCTTAAAGAAGGCATACATGCTGAGCATTTTGAATTAAGCCAAAATAATCAGCAATTAAGTATTCATAGTGTGTCAACGGAAAACAATGCGCCTGTTGAAATCAGCTTTTCTAATTTCAGCATTGCCACCCTCACCGGTTTTGTGCAGCCCGACTCCACTTTAGCTGATGGCACACTGAATGGTACAATTACCATTAGTAATCTCACGCAGCAGCCTGTTTTTGTTGGTGATCTTTCTATGAATGAGTTGAGCATCAAAAAAGATACGGTAGGAAATGTAAAAATGCTGGTCAACAATAAAGTAGCAGATACCTACAATGCCGATGTAACCATAACCGGCAATGACAATGATGTACAACTCAGCGGCAATTATTATGCTAACAATAAGGCTATTGATCTGAGCCTCGACATACGTAAACTGCCTCTTACTACCGCACAGGCGTTTTCGGCAGAGGCATTGCGCGATGCTTCAGGGTTTGTAAACGGGGCATTTAAAATTACGGGTACAACAGACCAGCCTGCTGTAAACGGCGAATTGCTTTTCAACAAAACAGTTTTTAACCTGAGCATGCTCAACAACATGTTCGCAATTGACCAGGAAAAATTATCGGTAACCAGCCAGGGTATTGTTTTTGATGGTTTTGAGATCAGGGATTCGGCCAGCAATGCACTGATGCTGGACGGTACTGCCGCCACCAGCAATTTTTTGAATTACAATTTTGACCTTAAAATAAGAGCGGATAATTTCAGGGCATTGAACAGCACCAAAAAAGACAATAAATTATTCTATGGTCAATTGTATTTTAATACCAACCTTACGGTAAAAGGAACGGAAAAAGCGCCCGTGATTGATGGAAGTCTGAAAGTAAATGAAAAAACAAAAATGACCATCGTACTACCCCAAAATGAACCGGGGGTGGCAGACAGGGAAGGCATTGTAGTTTTTGTTGATAAAGATGCGCCGCAAAATGATTCGCTTTTTCTGGCTTCCTATGATTCACTGAACACTTCATCGCTGCAGGGAATGGACGTTTCGGTAAATATTGAAGTAGATAAGGCTGCGGATTTTACACTGATCGTTGATGAAGGAAACGGCGATTTTCTGAATGTGAGGGGTGATGCACAACTGAGTGCCGGTGTAGATCCCAGCGGTAAAATAACACTTGCCGGAACCTATGAAATGGAAGAAGGCAGTTATGATCTTACATTCAACTTTCTTCACCGAAAATTTGATATCGTAAAAGGAAGCAAAATTACCTGGGAAGGAGAACCTACGGATGCCAACGTGGATATTACCGCCAAATACACAGCCAGCACAGCTCCTTTGGACCTGGTGAAAAACCAATTGGGTGAGGACGTAACTCCTGCCCAAAGAAATACATACCTGCAAAAACTTCCTTTCGATGTAATGCTTAGCATGACAGGTAAACTGCTGAAGCCCGACATTAGCTTTAATATTATTCTTCCGGAGAATAAAAATTACGGTGTTTCAAATGATATTTTGGCCAATGTAAGAACGAAACTTGATATCCTGCGGCAGGAAGAAGCGGAAATGAACAAACAGGTTTTTTCATTATTGCTGCTGAACCGTTTTGTGGCAGAGGATCCTTTCAGAAGCAGCGGAAGCACCAGCGCCTCTGCATTGGTGCGGCAAAGCGTAAGCAAACTGATGACGGAACAACTCAACCAGCTTGCGGCCGACCTGGTAAAAGGTGTTGATCTTAACTTCGACATTGCCGCTTCCGATGACTATACTACCGGGGAAAGACAAAGCCGTACTGACCTGAACGTGGGACTATCCAAAAAATTATTAAATGATCGTTTAACCGTAACCGTTGGCAGCAATTTTGAAGTTGAGGGTCCTAAAAATTCCAATCAGGCTTCAAGCAATATTGCCGGTGATGTAGCGCTGGATTACCGTTTAAGTGAAGACGGCAGGTATATGCTGAGGGCTTACCGGAAAAATGATTACCAGGGCGTAATTGATGGTTATATCGTGGAAACGGGCATAGGCTTTATCATTACTGTAGACTATAACCGCTTCAGGGATATCTTCAGAAAAAGGAAAACACCTGAGCAACGCAGAAAAGACAGGGAGATAAAAAAAACCGAGCGGCAGGAACAAAAAAACAATCCACTGGAAAACACCAACGCTGCAAACCAATAAAATGAAGAAAAGGATCATTCATATTACTATAGCATGGGTAACAGTTTGCTTGCTGGCAGCTTGCAGCAGTACCAGGAAACTACCGCCCGGCGAGGCATTGTATAGAGGTGCTGATGTAAAAATAGAAGGTCCTTCCCTTGGGCATAAAGAAAAGAAGAATATTAAAAATGAGCTGGAAGCGCTTACCCGCCCTTTACCGAATAAAAAAATATTAGGTGTTCCTTTCAAATTATTGATGTATAACCTGGCAGGCAATCCCAAAAAAGAAAAATCAATAATGGGCTGGCTGAAATATAAAGTAGGTGAGCCTCCCGTGCTGGCCAGTGATGTTAATATAGAATGGAATGTAAAAGTGTTACAAAGCACAATGGAAAACCGGGGTTATTTCAAGGCAACCGTACAGGGCGACTCTATACTGAAAAACAAAAAAGCTAAGGCAGTATATGCCGTTCAAACGGGCAACCGTTATACCATTAATAAAATTATATTTGATAAGGACAGTTCTGTTTTACAAAAAACGATAAATGCATCTTCTGCCAAAACCCTGCTTAAAACCGGCTCTTATTTTGATCTTGAAACCATCAAAGCCGAACGGGAACGGATAGATGCAGATCTGAAAGAAAAGGGGTTTTACTATTTTGATCCGGATTATCTTATCATTCGGGCCGATAGTACGATTGGTAATAATGCAGTGGACCTGGATGTAAAAATTAAGCCGGGCACACCACAAATGGCCAGGCAGGTGTATACCATTAACGATGTATATATTTTCCCGGGCTACCGGCTCAGTGCAGAAAAAGCCGACACTCTCAAAAGTGAGGCGGAATACTATAAAGGCTACTATGTTGTAGATAAACGTAAAACCTACAAACCGCAAATGTTTGCGCAGTCCATGCAATTTAACCCCGGCGATGTGTATAACCGCACCGACCATAACCAGAGCATCAGCAGGCTGGTAAACCTGGGCGTATTTAAGTTTGTAAAGAACAGGTTTGAGCCCGTTGAAAATTCAGATTCCGCCCAACTCAACACCTATTATTACCTCACTTCCCTGCCCAGGAAATCGCTCCGTGCAGATATCAATGCCAATACCAAATCGAACAATCTTACCGGCTCCGGCATTACCATAGGATGGCGCAACCGCAATACGTTCCGGGGTGGCGAACTGCTGTCTGTTAATGCTACTGCTGGTTTTGAAATACAGTTTAGCGGACAGTTAAAAGGATTTAATACCTACAGAGGCGGATTGGAAACCAAATTGACTTTTCCACGCTTTCTTATTCCTTTTGTTACTTTGAATACGCGCAGCGGCTTTGTGCCTAAAACCAATATGCTCCTGGCCTATGATATCCTTACAAAAGAAAAATTGTATACCATGAATTCTTTCAGGGGAGAATTTGGTTATGCCTGGAAAGAAACAGTTAATAAAGAACATCAGCTCAATCCCATTTCAATTAATTACGTGCAACCCATACGTGTTACCCCTTTATATGAAAGCAATGCGTTCAACAATCCCACCCTTCAAAAGGCAATTGAAAAGCAGTTCGTCATTGGCTCCAATTATAATTACAATTACAATGAGCTGGCAGGTAACAATGGCTTAAAAGGATTCTATTTTAATGGCAATGCCGATCTTTCCGGAAATATTGCCGGTTTAATTACCGGCGCCAATACACTGAATGGAAAACCCAAAACCATTTTTGGTGCGCAGTTTTCACAGTATCTTAAGCTCGAAACCGATCTCCGGTATTACGCGAAGCTTTCTTCAAAAAATACATGGGCAAACCGTTTGATCGTTGGATTTGGTTATCCGTATGGCAATTCAACAGAGCTTCCTTTTATAAAACAGTTTTTTGTGGGTGGCAACAACAGCATCCGTGCATTCCGCAGCCGATCGCTTGGACCCGGCACATATAAAGATTTGAATACGCTAAATTTCATTCCCGATCAGTCGGGTGATATTAAACTGGAATTCAATACAGAACTAAGAGCCAAACTGTTCAGCATTGTGTACGGCGCTATTTTTGCAGATGCGGGCAATATATGGCTATACCGGGGAAATACAGATAAGCCAGGCGGTAAATTTAGTAGTAGTTTTATGAAAGAGCTGGGTGTAGGTACAGGTGTGGGGTTGCGGTTTGATGTATCCTTTCTCGTGTTGCGGCTCGATGTGGCCTTTCCTTTGCGTAAACCCTGGCTTCCGGAACCGGAAAGATGGGTAATAGACGGGATAAAATTCGGCAGCGGGGCATGGCGGAGAGATAATCTTGTTTTTAATTTGGGGATTGGCTATCCGTTTTAGTAGGAGTAGTAAGTAGTGGCTCTCACTTCTCCCGGGCTGTCAGCTTTGAGTAGTCAGCTAAAGTTATACTAACGATGAACTAATAGTTCATTCTTTCACTTTTCACCTTTCTCCCGCTCACTTCTCACTTCCCGCCACTTCTCACCTCATCCACATAATACACTGCTTTGGCAACTTTCTCATCTGCACCGGGCAATGGAGGTTCAGGGTCTTCATTGGCCGTTGTACGGTTCGGGATATCCCTGTAAGACCCCGTTCTGAAAGATATCCGCTCAACCGATTTCACTGCTTCGGCTAATGCTGCCCGTGATAATACTTTTTTACCGTTCAGCCAAAGATCGAATGATCCGTTCAAATCAGCATTAATATTAACCCGGAAATCATACCATGTAGCTGCCTTGTATTTTTCAATCTTTACGGATTGATCTCCATTCATTACTTCAATCTCTCCCTTGCTGTTAAAACTAATCCGTACCGGGCGATTACCATAGCGGTCGGTTATATCAACAGATAGTTCACCATGATCGCTTTGTTGGGCATATACCCTGAACTGCAGATCAGCCTTAGTGGTTTCTTTAAAAACCCGTATGGCTCTTGCATAGTCATAAGGATCTTCATCCGTTAACTTGAGGCTTTTATTTTTTGCATCGGGAAAATCCGCTACTGTAACGGGCGCCCATTTTGGAGAATAGGTATTCCAGTTGGGTATTGCTTTCCCCGCAACAAAGGAATTAAAATTATCATTTACAGGTGTGTTTACACCGTAAGTAACGGGAACGGGCACCCGTGTAATCCACATATCCTCTTTGTTCATGCTGTATGTGATCCACATATCATTGCCGGGGGGGTTGCCATTGCCTTCCACTATACCTCTTGTATAGCAGGGACCGAAATCTTTCCACCTGCCAAAAAAGCGCCTGGGCGGCACTTCGCCCTGTACCAGCAGCATCTCATCAAAAATAATTCCATCGTTGCTGGTTATTATAATTAGGGGATAACGGTATTCGGAGTTGTCTATCGGGTTATAACACATGGCATACCTGCCGTCTTCCGTTCTTTGTCCCCAGTTTTTACCGCCCGACATTAAGAGCGTAGGCACTTTCACAGGTGCAGAAAATGTAGCGCCTTCATCATCCGATAAAGCGGCTTTTGATTTTTTCCATAGCATAACCACTTTGCCGTCTTTGCGATGGAAATAAGACAATGCAGAAAGATGATCATCATTTTTATTTTCGGCATATAAAGTATCATTACCATCATCCTCATCCTTCCATTGTAACACCATTAACCTGTTTTTCAGCAATGCTTCGCAGGCGGCTACAAAGCCGGTATCTTTTGATCGGGTATAAAAAGGAAAGCTGGTATTGGTTTCATTCCATCGGGCATGACTTTCATAACGGATAAAATGTACAGGGCCAAAACTACGGTCTTTGTATATCTCCCGCACTACCCTGCCAATGCCGCCTTCCTGAAAAGGGTTTTCCGTATGCCCATAAAAAGCAAGGGTGAGTAAGCGACCGTTTGGCGCCGCGTAAAATCCCATGCGCTGGTGCATCATATACCCGTGGTATCCTTCCGGTATTGTTACTCCGGCAGGCGGCTGATAAGGCGGAAACAAAATGCGTGGCTTTTCCCAATTGCGTCCATCAGCCGAAGTAGTGAGGAGCGTTTGCCCCGGCGCAATATGTTCATCAACCGGGTTGCTGAGATATTGCAGGTAAAATTTTCCATTCCAGTAGGCCAGGTTAGGTGCATGATTATATGTCCAGCCCGAATCCGCATCTATCCCGCCATGTTCTCTATTGGCACGCATTACCTGTATGCTTTCGGCGCCAACTGCCCAACGTAAGCGACCTTCATGCACACTCGGATCAATGGTTACGCCGCCCACATAGCGAATAGGTTCGGAGGCGCTTCCGGTTTGGGCATACAAATATGCAGGCAGTAAAATAACCGCCATGCATATGGCAGAAATAATTTTACAGTGGGTTGAACAAAACATAATGATGAAATTAAGGTATTCAACTATATAAAACAGCACGGCTATGCTGAATCTTATTCTAATTTACTATAGAGAAATTATATTTCGATTTATACTGCATAGTGGACCTGCCGTTAATCTTTCGGTTTGTGTTTCGTGGCTAAAGGTTATAGGTTTCACGCAGCGTACGCAGCGATATGCGCTGCGTGAATAAAAGTTTTAATTTTGACCGTTGAAAAAATATCACATGAACGTAGAACAAATACGGGAATACTGCTTATTGAAAGAAGGCGCCGAAGAATCGCTTCCCTTCGGCCCCGATACCATAGTGTTTAAAACAGATGGAAAAATATTTTTATTGCTTTCATTAGATACAGGACACTCTCAGTTCAATGTAAAATGTGATCCGGATAAGGCAGAAGAGCTCCGGGCAGAATACACCTGCGTACTGCCCGGCTATCACATGAACAAAAAGCACTGGAATACCATTATAGTAAACGGATCGGCTTCATCCACATTATTAAAAGAATGGATTGATGATTCGTATGCGCTGGTTAAGAAAAAGAAGAAGCGTTGAGTGATGCGAATTTGTGGTTAGTAGTTTATGGTTAATACTACCGCCCGATGGAATACTGACCTGTTGTTTCACCGGGGTGGATAAGAAGCGGGAGGTGAGACCCCGGCGAATAATAAATGTAATACTAATCTAAAGGTGCAAAATGTAAAATATATACCATAAAACACATGTTCAGCGCAGGGGTCTCATGACTTTTTATGAAGCCTCCCGCGCGACTCATTTAAAGAAAGGGCATTAAAAAAACTCTCTAAAAGTATTTTCGTTTTGCGGGACAGAGTCCCGGGAGAACATAGTGCATACAAAGTCGGAGACTGCTTATGAACATCAAGTCCAACAAAAAATTCCTGACCATTAAAGTCAATTGTTTCTGATAAATTTGTTGTAGGCATAGTGCATGTTTTTAGTTGTTACAAATTGCGAAACTTATTGTTATCGCACTATAAAACTAACCTGCCTTTCGCAGGCAGGATTGGCGGCGCAGCATTTTTGGTGCTGCATGACCGCAACAACTGCACTATGCTTTTCTTACATAATTACTTC
>NZ_DATJEB010000017.1:0-43950 GCF_035497235.1 Agriterribacter sp. | reverse complement strand
GGCCAGCAGCGCGACATTGTCGCTCCCGGTCAGGGCTTCGATGCGATAGGCCGCCGGATGGCGCCGGATCAGATCGACCGTGTTCAATAACTATGCCATGGGCACTTCTGTACAAAGAACGTCTAATGTAATGGATATTTATAAACTTGCCGATGCATACGATATGCCGGGTGATACGGTAGACGGCATGAGTCCGGAAGCCGTGCATGAAGCTGTAGGACGCGCGGTAAAAAGAGCCAGGGAAGGTGGCGGACCTACATTGCTGGAAATAAAAACATACAGGTATAAAGGACATTCTATGAGCGATCCGGCAAAATACCGTACCAAAGAGGAAGTGGAAGAATATAAAGATCGCGATCCTATTGAATATGCCAAAAGCAGGTTAATTAATGCCTTTAACGTTTCGGAAGCGGAAATTGAAGTTATTAACGAAAGAGTAAAAAAAGAAGTAGACGAATCCGTAAAATTTGCTGAAGAAAGCCCCTGGCCCGATGATGATGAATTGCTAAAGGATGTATATAAACAGGAGGACTATCCTTTTATAATGGACTAAATAAACCCCAATTAAAATAATAACAAAGAATACCGAGTTATACAATGAGTGCAATAAAAAAACATGAAACGGTTAAGCATACAGACAGGCTGATGGATGCGCAGGACTTCTGGGAAAGAAACAATAAAAGTATCATTATTGCCTTATCTGCTGTAATTGTACTGGCAGGCGGCTATTTTGCATATAAATACCTGTACCGCCTTCCGGAAGAAAAAAAGGGAGTGGAGGCTATTGCCAAAGCGCAGCAGTATTTTGCCAGCGATTCCCTGCAACTGGCATTAAACGGAGATGGCAGAAACGCGGGCTTTTTAAAAGTGATCAGTAAATACGAAGGAACGCCTTCGGGCAATCTTGCCAAACTATATGCGGGCGAAACCTACCTGCAGTTAGGAGATTATAATAACGCATTAAAATACCTTAAGGATTTTGACGCTAACGGCTCTGTGCAAACCCAGGCATTAGTATACGGACTGATGGGAGATGCTTTATCCGAATTAAAGAAAAATGACGAAGCGCTGGAAAATTATAAAAAAGCGGGTACTACTTTTGAACAAAACCAGGCCCTGTCTTCTGAATATTTATTCAGGGCCGCCAGCCTGTACGAAGTAATGGGCAAAAACAAAGAAGCCATTGCGCTTTTTCAGCAGTTAAAAGATAAATTTCCAAGAACGGAAAGAGGATTTAGCGCTGAGAAATACCTGGGCAAATTAGGGGCAACGGAGTGATTTTAGGTATCAGGTATCGGCGGATAATTACTGACGACAGGATGGATATTCCTTTTCTGCTCATAGCTGAAAGCTGATTGCTGACAGCCCATATGATTTGAATTTTATTTGGTTCTTGTTATTTGTTTTTTGGTTCTTATTATTTACACTAACCATGGCTGAAATAACTAACAGTAATTTATATCATTTAGATGCAGGCATTCTACCAGAGGATGCCTGTGTTGTAATTGTGCGTACCGAATGGAATGCGGCAATAGTAGACAAGTTAGAAGAAGGATGCAGGCAGGTTTTAGCGGAACACAAGGTAGCGTTCCGGGTAATTACGGTTCCGGGCGCTTTTGAAGTGCCTTTTGGAATAACGGGTTACTGGAATGCTCATGCAGCGCGCGTGAACCGGCCCGATGCATTTATTGCCCTGGCGTGCGTAGTAAGAGGCGGCACACCACATTTTGACTATGTATGCAAAGGAATTACCGATGGCATTGTTCAGCTTAACCTTAGCTTACCCGTGCCTTCTGTTTTTGGCGTGCTTACGGTAGACACGGATGAGCAGGCCGAAGAAAGAACCGGCGGCAGGCATGGGCACAAAGGAAAAGAAGCGGCTATTACCGCATTAAAAATGATCGCTTTGAAGGCGTCATTTAATAAAGCTATTTAAATGATTATGCCGGAGGTGTAATTGCCATGGATGTTCAATTATTTGTTCCCTGCTTTATAGACCAGTTGTATCCGCAAACGGCTTTTAATATGATAAAAGTGCTGGAGAAACTGGGATGTAATGTACACTACAATACCAACCAAACCTGCTGCGGACAACCTGCTTTTAATGCCGGCTTTTGGGATGATGCCAGGGACGTATGCAATAAATTTCTTACCGATTTTCCGGGCACTGATTATATTGTTTCACCGGGTGCCTCCTGCACAGGCTTTGTAAAAAACTACTATCCGCGCCTGTTCGACAATTCTTCATTGCACAATGAAGTAAAGGATACCGGTAAAAGGATGTTTGAATTCAGCGCGTTTCTTACCGGTATACTAAAAATTGAAGATGTGGGCGCCGAACTTCGCGGAAAAGCTACGTATCATGATTCCTGCGCTGCCCTGCGTGAATTGCATATTAAATCAGGCCCGCGCCGGTTGCTTAACCATGTAAAAGGACTTGAACTGGTGGAAATGAGCGATGTAGAAACCTGCTGCGGGTTTGGCGGCACGTTTGCGGTTAAGTTTGAAACAATTTCTGTAGCTATGGCCGATCAGAAAGTGGTACATGCCAGCAATACCGGCGCCGATTATATCATATCAACAGATATGAGCTGCCTGATGCACCTTGATGGGGTAATTAAAAGTAAAGGACTGGCTATTCAAACCATGCATATCGCGGATGTACTGGCCAACGGATGGTAAGGGGATTTAAGATTTGAAATTTGAGATTGCGTATCACTTCGAATTTCGGATTTAACCTAATTTCAATTGCAATAATTTTTGTTTTGCTTCTTCTAAAGCAGCAATAAAATCCTTAAATATAAAAATTGCTTTTTGAGTATTATACAGCTCAACTTTTAACTCTTCCTCTTCTTGATTTATCTCTGCGAGAAGATTTTCCTCATACCATATTTCAGCAACTAAATTGCTTCTATCTGGAACACTTGTAATTTCAATTTTAAACTTTTTCATTATTCAATAAATCCTATGAATGTATTGCCATCAGCACTAAACCTTTCCCCTTGTCCGCTTGGTAATTTATATTCCAAGATATTACCAAACCTTGCATGATGCCTTGTAACTGTGGTAACACTTGGGTTAGTAATAATATCTTTTAAAACAGCCTCACCCTGTGCATTTATAGATACTGAATTTCCTGTTACTTTTGGAAATACACTACCAGCACTACTCCCATGCTTTTGCAATGCCCTTCCAACTGCAGTAAGGTCTCCTCTATCTATGACTTTACCAGCATTTAATAATCGCTCAACTGTTTTCTTTGCAGCATCCGTAGCTTTCGCTGTATTAATGGTAATCGTGGCGGGTTTGATTACAGCGTTAGGAAGCGTAACACCCATACCTAAACCAAGAGTTCTTTTCCCAGCCTGGTCTGCATCTAAATTTGGATCCCATAAACCAAGTTGGGTATAATCTTCTTTAATTTTATCACTACGATCTTGATCCTCTATTTGTTCTACAGCATTTGAAAATCTATTTCTGCCTTTTCCATAATGAACAGTTACAGTTACACCACTTTCAGCACCTCCATCTGAGGCTTGGCTTACAAAATACTCTCCATAACCATTTTTGCCAATCTCACCTCCTCCGTTAAAAATTTTGTAAAGCCATGCCCCAACCCTTGTTGCAAAATCTCCTAACGGGTCAGCATTGCTGATTGGATTATTATACATGCTTGCATATGGAGAATACTCTTCCAGCATTTCAGTTTCGGGGTCTACCTGCCAAAACCTTCCTATCTGCGGATCAAGATTACGATAAAACGCATCGTACATGTTTAAATCAAAGTCATTATTATGTTCGATACCGTTGTATTTGTATTTATTCTCAGGCTCTCCGAACGCCAATGCCTTGGAGGATATCCCCGCCATTGTCAACCCGAATGGATAATAATGTGTCTCCTCCAGTATCGCTCCCCTGGTATGTATCACCTGCAAATTATCAAAGAACACATCAACGGGACTCTCGTTGCTCACGTAAATATACACATATCCGCTTTTGGTTGCCATTAAATTTGTAAGATCGGTATGGCTTTTTACCACGCTGTTGCTGCCTGCCTTGCTGAACCCGGCAGTTACGCATATTCAACATATTTTGACATGTGAATGGATGCCGGGATTTGCTTCTCTCCAAAAAACAGTGTTGGTTTTGGAATAAGGTTTGGAAATGATTCCTGAAAATTTACTAAGTTGCGCCTTAAAACGAGATTTGAGATAGGTCTCAGGTATGAGGTGTAAGTAAAGCTGTCAGATCAGCCTTCGGCTATCGGTGAGTAACTACTAACAACAGGATGAATACTCCTGCTTTGTGCTGCACTAAGCTCAAAGCCGATTCTGATTGCTTCTTTCGGATTTAGGATTTCTGACTTCAGATTTAGTGTTTAAGATTTATTTGTTTCTTGTTATTTGCTTTTTGTTTCTTCGTATTTTGCCTGAAATCATAAACCTCTCAACATTATGGCATACTGGCTTGTAAAATCGGAACCTTTTACCTACAGTTGGGATCAGCTTGTAAAAGATAAACAAACCTTCTGGGATGGCGTGCGCAATTATGCCGCACGGAATAACCTTAAAGCAATGAAAAAAGGAGATGAAGTTTTATTTTATCATAGCAATGAGGGACTTGAAATTGTAGGGATAGCCAAAGTGGCAAAGGAACATTATCCCGATCCCACGGCCGATGACGATACATGGGTAGTGGTGGATATAAAACCTTATAAAAAGCTGCAGCAGCCCGTTAGCCTCGCTCAAATCAAATCAGACAAGCGCCTGGCTGATATGGCATTGGTTAGATTGGGACGTCTTTCGGTGCAGCCCGTTACCGAAAAAGAATGGCAGATCATTATGGAAATGGCCGCACAATAAAATGTTAGAAATCCGGGTTCACCCCGGTATAATTTAGTGGTGTAATGGCTTTTAATTCTTTTTTAAGTGATGAAGAAATCCTGAGCGTGTCAATGAACCGGTGCATGGTTTTTTGATTCATATCCGCCGCACCCCTCGTAAGTTCCTTTAATGCTTCATAGGGATTGGGATAACGCTCACGTCTCAAAATGGTTTGTATTGCTTCGGCTACTACCGCCCAGTTCTGCTCCAGGTCCTGTTTTATTTTGGCTTCATTTAATAATAATTTCCCCAATCCTTTATCAAAAGATTTTAATGCCAGCATAGTGTGTGCAAAAGGAACGCCTATATTTCTCAGCACGGTAGAGTCGGTAAGATCCCGCTGCAGCCGCGATACAGGCAATTTAGCCGAAAGGTGTTCCAGCAGCGCATTGGCCATTCCAAGATTGCCTTCCGCATTCTCAAAATCTATCGGGTTTACTTTATGCGGCATTGCCGAAGAACCTACTTCTCCTTTTTTTACTTTCTGTTTAAAATATTCAAGCGAAATGTATGTCCATATATCGCGGCAAAAATCAATCAAAATAGTATTGATGCGTTTTATGCCGTCAAAATGAGCGGCAATATGATCATAATGCTCAATCTGGGTGGTAAATTGCTGCCGCTGTAACCCCAGCGATTTGCTGCAAAAATCATTGGCGAACTTTATCCAATCTGCTTTAGGATAAGCCACATGATGCGCGTTAAAATTGCCGGTAGCACCGCCAAACTTGCAGGAATAGGGAATGGATTGCAGCAACTGCAACTGCTGGCCTAACCGTTCGGCAAATACCATGAACTCCTTACCCAAACGGGTAGGCGAAGCCGGCTGCCCGTGTGTGCGTGCCAGCATAGGTATATTTTTCCATGTTACGGCCATTTTTTTTATTTGTAAAATGAGGGTGGCTATTGCAGGATAGTATTCATTTTCTAAGGATTCTTTCCACAATAACGGAACAGCGGTATTATTTACATCCTGTGAAGTAAGTCCGAAGTGGATCCATTCTTTAAGCTGGCCAAGCTTTAACGCATCCAGCTCCTGTTTAATATAGTATTCCACCGCTTTTACATCGTGATTGGTGATCTTTTCTATGTTTTTTATTTCCGTTGCCTTACCGGGTGTAAAATGCTGGTATATTGTTCTTAATGATTTAACCTGGGCGGGTTTTAACGCAAAATATTTCTTTTGGCTTAGTGCTATGAAATATTCTATCTCAATAAGAATACGATAGCGGATTAACGCGAATTCAGAAAAATACTGGTCTAATTGATGCACCTGGTTCCTGTATCTGCCATCCACCGGTGAAAGAGCAGTAAGCGCTGATAAATCCATTGCTGTATAATATTTGAAGTTATAATAAAAAGGGATTAACCTACATTTGCGGGCAAACCTACATGAAAAAGTTGAAAATTTTTACCGGTACTGAATGGCACAGGTACATGGATGATTTAATTGTAACCAAACATGAGAAATAAAATAAGCGTTGGCATAATTGATTATCTGAATGTAAAGCCGCTTTTATATGGCATTAAGCATTCTCCGGTTATTAATGATATAAACATTGTAGCAACCTATCCTTCAAAACTGGCCGCCATGCTTCTCTCCGGGGAAGTGGATATGGGAATTGTGCCTGTGGCGATCCTTCCTGAAATGCAGGAATCTTATATTGTTTCGGATTATTGTATCGGATGCAATGGACCTGTAGCTACTGTTTGTTTATTCAGCGAGGTTCCGGTAAACCGCATTGAAACCGTATTGCTCGACTACCAGTCAAAAACATCCGTGGCCCTGGCAAAAATACTATTGGAGCAATACTGGCAAATTGCACCTGAATTCGAGTATGTTAAAGAAGAAGAGTTCCGGCATCGTATAACAGGCGCCACGGCGGCCGTAGTAATAGGCGACAGGGCATTTGAACAAAGAAACAAATCAACATATATTTATGATTTGGGCGAGGCCTGGAAAAACCTTACAGGACTGCCCTTTGTATTTGCCGCCTGGATAGCCAATAAACCCCTGCCCGATGGATTTATTCATGCTTTTAATGAGGCCAATGCATTTGGACTAATGCATATGGAAGAAGTAGTACAGGAAAGTCAGTATAAATTATTTGATTTGAACCAATACTATAAGTACAATGTTAATTATGTATTAGATGAGAAAAAGAAAGAAGGCTTAGCGGCATTCCTGTTGCTGTTAAAGCAGGCACAATCGCCGGCATAGAACGGAACCCCTTACACTATATAAACGGCCGGATTATTATTTTTTGCAAAACGCTTTATTTTTTTTGGCGGCACCATACGGAGACTTATTTTTGAAAAATTTTACGCTAATATGGAATGGCTGGCAAACCCTGAAGCATGGATATCGCTGCTAACGCTTACTGTACTGGAAATTGTTTTGGGCATTGATAACATTGTTTTTATTTCCATCATCTCCGGAAAACTTCCTCCCCATCAGCAAAAAAAAGCCAGGAGAATAGGACTGTCACTTGCAATGATCACAAGAGTATTATTGTTGCTTTCCATTAGCTGGATAATGACGTTAACTGCTACGCTTTTCAGTATAGGGGATTGGTTTGGTATAGAAGAGGGAGACTTATTTGAACAATTAAAAATATCAGGCAGGGATATTATACTTATTGCGGGGGGATTGTTCCTGATCTATAAAAGCACCACCGAAATTCATGAAAGGGTAGAGGGGCATGCAGCGCAAGCAACTAAAAAAACGCCCAGGATCATTTCATTCAGCAGGGTCATCATTGAAATAATATTATTAGATGTTGTATTTTCCCTTGACTCTGTAATTACCGCTGTTGGTATGGCAGATCATATAGAAATAATGATAGCGGCAGTAGTTATTGCTGTACTCATCATGTTCGTGTCTGCAGAAAAGATCAGCAGTTTTGTAAATGACCACCCAACAGTAAAAATGCTGGCCTTGTCTTTTCTGCTGCTGATTGGTATTTCGCTCATAGCGGAAGGGTTAGACCAGCACATCCCCAAAGGATATATTTATTTTGCAATGGCATTCTCCGTTTTTGTGGAAGCGCTTAACCTGAGAGTGGCTAAAAAGCGTCAGCAAATATAATTTTGCATTTCACCCGTTCCCATTTACCTTTGCGCTTCTTTTAAACGGTACGGCAAAATCCGTACAACCTTAAAACATTGATAATCATGAAACAAGGTATCCATCCGCAAAACTACAGGTTTGTAGTTTTCAAAGACATGAGTAACGGGTCTACATTCCTTACCCGTTCAACAGCAGGTTCCAAGGAAACCATCAAATGGGAAGACGGAAATGAATATCCGCTGATCAAACTTGAAATTTCCAATACTTCGCATCCTTTCTTTACCGGGCAGAAGGTATTGGTTGATACAGCAGGACGTATTGATAAGTTCAAAAAGAAATACGCGAAAAAATAATTTCTTCGTCCAATCGAATAATGATCCCCCCGTTTTACCGGGGGGATTTTTGTACACGGTAAATTTGCATTTATTCTTCAGGCATGCCGATCATATTATTTGACACACCGCAGAGAGACCTGTTGTATCCTTTTACAGGCATTCGCGCTATAGCCGATATACGTGCCGGTATACTTACCGTTAAAGAAAGATGGGAAAAGTTGACAGGTCAAAAAGTATATGTGCTTACAGCGCCCTATTTGCAGGCAGCTTATTCCTATCCCCCGGCCGGAGAAAAAATATTAGTGAATGCCGCTGTAATTCCGGATGAAAACCTGGTAAGCCTGATCATGAATTTACAGGTGCAGGAAGCTATTGTAAAGGATGGAGCGGTTATTGCCGCGGTTTCGCCTGACGATCAGGACTGGAACATACATACAATTGTTCCGGAAAAATTTGAAAACCGCATCCCATATGATCCTGCCCTTAAAAAAATAGTGCACCCCTGGCATATCTTTCAATGGAATAACGATTTGATCCGCGGCGATTTTGCTTTAATAACCGCTAACCGGCTGCACCAGTCCGCTGCAAATATTTACGGATGGACGGCGCCGGAGCATATTTTTATAGAAGACGGAGTGGTCATATCACATTGCTTCATTAACGCATCGGAAGGACCTGTTTACCTGGGAAAGCATGCCGTTATTATGGAGGGCTGTATGATACGGGGACCTTTTGCAATGGGAGAGGGAAGTGTGTTGAAAATGGGAACTAAGATATACGGTGCAACCACCCTTGGGCCTTATTGTACCGCCGGCGGTGAAATTAAAAATAGTGTAATGATGGGTTACAGCAGTAAAGCCCATGACGGCTATTTGGGCGACTCGGTAATAGGAGAGTGGTGCAACCTTGGCGCAGGCACATCCAATTCTAATGTAAGGAATGACGCCGCTGTGGTATATAGCAATAAGGGGCAAACCAATAGCATAGCTGTTGGGTTTAAATGTGGATTATTAATGGGCGATTATAGCCGCAGCGCTATTAATACTTCGTTTAATACCGGTACTTTTGCAGGAATAGCCGCTAATATATTCGGACAGGGTTTTGCACCCAAACACCTGCCCGATTTTACCTGGGGTTTTACGCAACGCTATATCTTTGATAAAGCCATTACACATATTGCTAACTGGAAAAAATTGAAACAGCACGATTTAACATCTGGCGATATACAAATACTTGAGCATCTTTATAAACAAACCATACCATGAGACAACAAATAGCGGCAGCCAACTGGAAAATGAATTTAACGCTTGATCAGGCAGAGCGTTTAATAGACGAAATATTAAAAGCGCCCCATCATTTGCAAGCGCATCAAAAAGTTGTGTTTGCGGTTCCATTTCCCTACCTGCTGCCGGCACAGCAGAAAGTATCGGAAAAACTCAATTTTTTTACCGCGGCGCAAAACTGCTATACACAAAGCCGCGGCGCGTATACCGGCGAAACCTCAGCGGAAATGCTGCAATCCATTGGTGTGGAATATGTGGTATTGGGCCACTCGGAAAGGCGGGAATATTTTGGTGAATCCAATGCAATGCTTGAAGAAAAAGTGGGTATGGCATTAACATATGGCTTAACGCCTATATTCTGCTGCGGTGAAGCGTTGCAGGTCAGGGAATCGGGCACCCAGAATGATTACGTGGAAAAGCAATTGAAAGAAAGTCTTTTTAATCTTCATGAAGAGCAAATGCAGAAACTGGTAATTGCTTACGAACCTATATGGGCGATAGGCACAGGTAAAACAGCCACTGCTGCACAGGCCCAGGAAATGCATGCACACCTGCGCAATGTACTTGCCAGGCAGTATGGCGATATTGTTGCCGGCGCAGTTCCCATTTTATATGGCGGCAGTGTAAAGGGCAGCAACGCCAAAGAGCTTTTTGCACAACCCGATGTAGATGGCGGTTTGGTAGGCGGCGCTTCCTTAGTTGCGGCAGATTTTGCGCAAATTATAGATGCGTTGAAGTAGGCCGATTATATATATCTTTTTTAGCAGTATTTTCTATGATTGGGCAATCCGCATTAAATGCATGATATTTCAACGCCTTATATACCAAAGTATATTGTGGAGGGGAATATATTTTGTTTCGGTCTTAGGATTAAATATAATGATTGCCCGTTATTATGAAGCTGCGGATAGCGGGCTTATTTATTTTATTACCAATAGCCTGGCCTTAGTTGTTACGATCAGCAGCCTGAGCCTGGAATCGGGTATTGCTTATTATATTGCTTCTGGGAAAATGGAATCATCCGTGCTTTCCAATTTTGCGATAGCCTGGTCGGTGATCTCCGCAGTATTGATCTATCTGCTATTGAAAATCTTAATATTTTCAGAAGCCATCCCTCCATTTTACAGCTCCTATTATTTTGAAACGATCTGTTATATCGGAGGTTGTGTTCTGATTAATTTTTTTACTGCGATTTTTTATGCGGAGAGGGATTTTTTTACGCCTAATATCATTATGACGTTGGTTAATTTTCTATTGATATTACTTATGCCTTTTAGTGAAGGATACTGGATTGATCAGAATCAATATACAACCATCTACTTTTGGGGATTTTTAATGCAGGGTATTTTAGTAGGGAGTTGTTTTGTATTGCGGAACCGGAAAAGATGGAAAATAGTATTTCCTTCGAAGAAAACCCTGCTACCTGTATTCCGATATGCATTTAAGGCCTTTGGAGCCAACCTCCTTTTCTTTCTTCTGTACAGAATTGATTACTGGTTTGTTGAAAGGTACTGTTCTGCCGATGACTTGGGTAACTATATACAAGTATCTAAATTAGTACATGTGTTCCTTGTGATACCGGCAATAATGGCCAGCGCAATATTTCCAATCGCTGCAGGGAATAATAAGGAATCAGCGAGAAAATCTGTATTATTTCTTTCCAGGGTAATCACCTGTTGCTATATTTTCATATCACTCATTTTGATAGTTATTGGGTATTGGTTTTTTCCTTTCCTGTATGGAAATACTTTTGATAATATGTATATTCCCTACCTTTTACTGCTTCCTGGTATCTTTTTCCTTAGTATATTAAATTTGCTTGGCGCTTACTTTGCGGGGCGAAACAGTGTAGTACTGAATATTATTTGTTCCGCACTTGGACTTGCAGTAATAGTTGCCGGCGACATTATTTTTATTCCTGCAAATAGAATTAAAGCAGCCGCATTGGTAAGCAGCATGGGATATTTTGTAAGTCTTGTATTTCTTATTCGTATGTTCGCTCTGCAATACACTTTAAGTTTGAAGGAATTGCTGGTATTGCAGAAAAGAGATATCCAAACAATCAAAACCTGGCTTATTCATAAGTTTCATTAACTACAGTTTAATATGAAATGGTTAAACAAACTGAGATGGGCTAACCTGTTTGCCGGCTTACTTTGGCTAAGAAGCTCATTGAAGCGCAGGATAACTCCTGCGGCAGGTATCATTTTCCCATCTCCGATTGCACTTGTAAACCGGATTGATTACATTTTGCAATATTGTTCAGGTAAAACGGTTTTGCATTTCGGATTTACAGACTATCCTTACACCCGGGAGAAAATTGATACGGGCGAACTTTTACATCTGCAACTCAAAAAAGTTACTAAATACCTTTTCGGCATTGACAACCAGGAAGTATCTTTAAATAAGTATATTCAGATTACAGGAGATAGCCGGGTGAGTAAAGGAGATATTTTAGACAAGGAATCACTAAAAATAATTGATCAGTCATTTGATATTGTATTATTAGGTGAAATCCTTGAACACCTTAAAGATCCACACCAGGCTATAGAAAATTTATACAATATATTTCCTCCTGCTACTGTTTTTCTGGTTACCGTACCCAACTATACGTCATTAAACGCCATTGCCGGAAGCCTTCACGGCAAGGAAATGATTCACCCGGATCATTACTGGTATTTTTCACCGGTTACCCTTTTGCGTTTGTTC
This sequence comes from Agriterribacter sp., assembly GCF_035497235.1. GTDB lineage: Bacteria > Bacteroidota > Bacteroidia > Chitinophagales > Chitinophagaceae > Agriterribacter. Next base: position 31,670 of record NZ_DATJEB010000017.1, on the reverse strand, counting down.
CCGGATGACAAATTTGAAATAGATGATGTTATGTGTGGGATGTACTTTCAAAAAGATAAGCGGATTAATTTTGTTTTGCAAAAGTTCCCTTTACTTGGAGACTGCATAATAGGCGCTTTTAAACGAAAATAGTATGAAAGTACTCTGGCTCGTAAGCTGGTATCCTAATCAATTTAATCCATTTGACGGCGATTTCATAGAACGTCATGCAAAAGCTGTATCCCAATATTCAGCTATCACTGTTATACATGTAGTACAATACGGTCCCCAAATTGAAGTTCCCCGGAAAAAGGTTGAAATAAAAGAAGCTGAAAATGTAAAAGAATACATCATATATTTTGCCTTTAAAAGAACAGGTATTCCGCTGCTTGATAAAATAATATACAATGGAAAATATTATTTAACGTATAGCCGGTTCATCCGGAATTATTTTAAAGAGGCAGGTCTTCCTGATCTTGTACACGTTCACGTTCCAATGAAATCCGGGGTAATTGCAAAGTGGATAAAAAAGAAATGGAATATACCGTATATTATTTCGGAACATTCCTCCGCTTACTATAAACTCATTCCAGACAATTATTTTAACCGCAGTGCTTATTACCGGCATACGGTGTCCGGAATATTTAAACATGCCGCTAAAGTTACAACAGTATCAGCGGCACTGGGTAAGCGGCTACAGGAAATTTTCAGCCTGCCATCTTTCCTCGTTATTCATAATGTAGCTGACACGAACGTTTTCTTTCCCGGTAAAAATCAGTCCCCGGTATTCCGGTTCTTTCACGCGTCAACGATGAATCATCCCAAAAACGTTGAAGGAATTTTATACGCCCTGGCCGGGCTCAGCACTCAACGGGGCAATTGGGAATGCATCCTGGCCGGGTGGGAAACGCCTCAATTAAGGCAAATAGCTGCTTCACTCGGACTTGATAAAATGATCAAATGGACAGGCGTTTTAACTCATGAGCAGGTAGCCATGGAAATGCAATATGCTCACGCCTTAGTTATGTTCAGCAGATACGAAAATTTTCCCTGCGTAATCATTGAAGCATTGTGTTGCGGGTTACCGGTAATTGCCACAAATGTTGGGGGTATCCCGGAAGCCATTAGTGATTCAAACGGATGGCTGGTTCCATCTGAAAATGAAGGAGATCTGCTTAAAGCAATGATCCGGATGATAGACAATTATGATGCATTTAATCGCTATGAGATTGCAAAAGACGCGGAAAATAAATACAATTATGGCGTAATTGGCAAACAATTTTATAGCCTGTATCAACAAGTACTTACTCAAACAATTCCATCCGCGTTTTAGGCCGGCGGGCGTCTTCCCATTTAAAGTTTTTAAATCTTCGTCTCTCCTCCGGCACCTGTGTTACCGGGTAAAACCCGCCTTTTACTTGGTATAACCATGTAATTTTATCCAGCTCCTTTTGTATAAAATACAGGTTAATTAAATCTGCCTGCGCGTAATTGGCGCCTGTATATGCGCTGTCGTTATCCTGCAAGTAATACAGGCTTTCGGCGCTGCCTTTGGCCATAATGTGGTCTATGTCGCCATCTTTAAAAAAACCATTGATCACATTTCCCTTTAACTGGTTATAAAAGCTATCATTACTTCTGCTGATGCTGAAAGCGTTTTCAAGCACTTCAATATGATCCGGCTTCTTGTTTTTGGTATACAGGTAAATGGTATCTCCCGTAATCTGGCTTTCTTTTGCCCACACAATAGGGTTCGTGTATAATCGAAAAATAGAATCTCTTCCCGAAAAGAACATGCTGTCGCAAACCGCCTGCATGGAATCAGAAAATATCCGTACGTGATGAAATGCCCGGAAAAAGCGTACACTATCTATCCTTTCAATATCCCGCACCTTAATTTCTTTAAAGGTATCTGCACCGGGTAATGCTATTGTATGCGTTGCCAGGCTATCGCTGTTATCCTTCTTGTGGAGCGAATCTTTAACCAACGGAAGTAGTGTGGAATCTGTTAAGGAGATGATAGGCGCATCTATCGGGGCATTTGCTACTATTTGCTGCTTTACTGCTTCAGCCCGGGGCGGTCTTTCTAACCGTTGCATTGCGGTATCCTTGCTGGCTTCAGCGGGTAGGGTGCTATCGTGCTGCGGAAAGAAGGCTGTTTGCGGGCTTAAAGAGCCGGCAAATGAACTGCTGTCTTTCACATATAAGGTATCCATTTTAATACCCGAATACAGGGAATCGCCGGTAATAAATAAGGAATCATTATCCTGCTTAATAATCATTACCGGTTTCCCGGTGGCGAGTACCGTTTTTGTATCCCGGTTAAAATCGCTTTTTTCCGATAAGAGCGTTACGCCCTGCGCTGTATCAATGTATACAAAATTACCTTCCGCGTGTCCTTCGCCTGTAGTTTTATTAAATTGAATATAATCAGCGGTAATATACTGCGTACTGTCTTCAATAACCGGACGTTTGCCAAAGTTGGCAAGCCCTTTATTCATATCATAATAACCATCGGATGTTCGTATAATGGATTTACCATCGTTAATGGTAGTGGGCGATACAAAAGTGGCAATTTGTGTGTTGGCGTTATATAAAAGCGTATCGGTTGCCATGGTATATTCAGGATCTATGAGATTCACTTTCTTCCTGAAATACGCATCTTTTGTATCCGCATAATAATATCCTTCTTTGCTGGTAAGCGTGGAGGTAGACGTTACAATTTTACCGCCATCTAAGTAAGTACCTGTTTTAGTATTAAGGTCATATTCCAGCGCTTCTGTAGTAAGCGTTGCTTTTCCATCGCTGAGCTTTACATTTTTCCGGAGATGGGCTATCCTGGTATTGCCATAATAGATAAGATACTGTGAATACACATTTACGCTGTCTGCATCATTAATATGAATATTGCCAAAAACCTCGATGATATTTTGCTGCTTATTCATAATAATACTATCGCCATTAAAAAAGGTATTTCCCTGGCGGAGCATTGCATTGCCAACTAATAATTGTAATTCAACACTGTCTTTCTTTTCAAATTTCAGGATATCCGAACGGATAAGGTGTACTTCGCGGATGCTGTCTTTTGGTTGCCCTGAAGAAAGGGGGGAACTGGCCGCTCCTGGTTTTTGCTGTGCCCATGCCAAATGAAAGAGGAGCAGGGAAAACACGGATAATACCAACCTTATTCTTGTATTCATTTCCTTTTTTTATCTGTAGCTGGCACTGTAGTTAGCGAATCAGGCAAAGGAGTCATTAAAGGGGCTGATTTATCTTTTTTGCCAAATACCAACCCGCCGGTATACCTGCGCGGATGTATGCGGAAGTCCTGTAATAAAACATTCAGGCTATTGGCTGTGGAATTAAGGTTCGTATATAATTTTTTGTCGTTCATCAGCAGCCCCAACGTACCATCGTTGTTGTTTACTTTATGTAAAGCAGTGCTCAGTTCAGTAACTGCTGCATCTAATCTTGTTAAAGTCTGCTGTAGTTCCAGCCCGGCAAGCTTACCTGTAGTATTTTTGAGATTAACGAAAATTTCGGTAATGGTATCATTGTTTTTTTTAAGATTCCCCGTAAAGGCGCTGGCATTAGACAAGGTTTGGGCTAATGCCCCGGTTTGTGTGTTCAGTAAACTGTTCAGGTGAGCGGTGGATATGGCCAGGTTGGCAAAAATAGATTGAAAATTATTTTGAGTGCGCGGATCAAAAACGTTCCCGATTAATTTTAATACGGAATCAAGCGTTTGTAAAGAGGCATTTATTTTTACCATTGCCGGATCAAGACTGCCTTTAACCTGGTCGAGCAAACCCAGGGTAGCATTCGTAGCAAGCGTATCGCCGCTTTTTGCAAAGGAACTGGCGTTACCCAGGTCTATATCTAAGGTAGTATTACCCAATAAGCTGCCGGAAATGTGAGCGATGGAATTTTTAGGAATATTGATGCTTTTGCTGAGATTTAAAGTAACCAGGATGCCACTGAGGTTTTGATCCGTTTCCTGCATTTTATATACTTTACCTACCTGCAGGCCATTGATCATAACGGCATTGGAAACCGACAGCCCTTCTACGGAATGGAAAATAGTATATACTGTAAAATTTTTTTCAAAAATGGGTTTTCCTTTTAAGAAGTTGAAGCCCAGTATAAGCAACGTAATAGCAATTGCTGTTAAAGCACCTACCTTGGTTTCATTAGAAATTTTCATCCCTTAATTTTTATTTTTGATCCGGATGCCGGATAAAACGAATTTGTTTTCAATATTACAATTAACCAGCCAAAAACCTCAGGATGAACGATCGCGACCTTTCACTTATTATTCAAAATTAATACATCATCAATACTTCTTTACAAAAATAGGATATTCGGGCAAAGCGCGGGTGTATTGCTTCTGAATGCTTAAGGACGCTGCACTTCCGGAGTCTTTGAACCGGATGAAGAAAGGGATGGCTGCTCTTTAACCGCTTCCGCATTGGATACGCCGGCAGCGTTTCTAAGGTTATCCTGTACATTTTTAAAATTCACTATAGCTTTTACAATAGCGGCCGACATTTCGTTCTGTCCCTTTTCACTGTTCAGGTAATCTTCTTCGTCTTTGTTGGTGATAAACCCCGTCTCAATCAGTACAGCAGGCATATTGGTGGCCTGTAATACCCATATGCCTTTTTCATTACGCTGTAACACGCCATCACTTTTTCGCCCGTTTTGCTCAAACTCAGATTCAATCATGGAGGCCAGCCGAACGCTGTTCTTAAAATATTTTTGCACCCATAACCTGCTGGCAATGGCGCCTTCCGGGGTAGAGGGGTCGGGCACGCCGGTTAGCTCTCCTTCCGATTCAAAACGTTCTGATACGGCATCGGCTTTATGCGTATCCCTGTCGGCAGCCCATACATAGGTACCTGTACCGTAGCGGGGGTTAGGTGTGGTCCATCTTTTATATACGGGTTCTTTTTTTGTATGCTTTTTTCTTTTGCTGCCTTTCCCGGTATAATAAGTGCGGGTACGGTATCCTGTAACCTGCGAATGACGGATGGCAGGAGCGGCATTTACATGTATACAAATAAAGAGGTCGCCTTTGTTTTCATTGGCAAAAGCCGCCTTTTCCCTTACAGGCTGGGTAATATCGCTGGTTCGCGTTTGAATTATTTTTGTTTCCGGCAATTCCTTTTCCAGTAGAGCACCTACTTTTAAAGCAAGTTGTAGTGTTATCTGGGCTTCGGTAGAATAACTTCCCTTAGCTCCCTGATCCACACCCCCATGTCCTGCATCCACAATAATCGTTTTAATACGGCTTTGGCTTTGCGAAAAACAAACCAGGGAAATAAAAAAAGAAAAAAGAAAAAAGGATGCAGCGATGATTTTTTTCTTCATGCCCTTGTTAAAATTTAATGGGGTTTAGTAATTCAGTTTCAATCTTCACGTTTTCTTACCTGTAATATGGCTATTTTTGTTGCCCAGTGTATGTATGAAAAATAAACATCGCAAATTTAAGCGAAATTACATATTTACCTCCACCTTACTGCTGCTTACTATTGCAATAACGCATATTGGAAGGGCAAAAATCCATCATCCATTTGCTTTTGACAATTATTTAACAGCGCTTACAGATACTATTCCGCCATCAATGGATTCCATTCCTGTTGCTGTAGCAGATACACTTATCAAAAAAAATAAGCCGGATTCTTTGCGCGGCGATTCTGCGCACAGGGTTAAAGTAGACACTTTTAGCGTGAAAATGTCTAAAGATTCTATTGATGCCCCTGTTGAATATGAAGCGAAAGACTCAATGGTGCTGGATGTAACTGCTCAGAAATTATACCTCTATGGTGAAACCGGTGTAAAATATAAAGATGTAGACCTTAAGGCGCCGGAAATTGTTTTTGACCAGCAAACCAATATGGTAAAGGCAAGAATGAAGCTGGATACGGCCGGCAAAATATTGGGACAGGCTACTTTGGTACAGGGAGATATGACCACGGTGAATGACAGCCTGGAATTTAATTTTAAAACACAAAAAGGACTTACGCATAGCAGTTATTTTCAGCAAAGTGAATTGTATAACTATGCCCAGGTAGTGAAAAAAGTTGACGCGCAAACCATTTATGCTTTTAAGGGCCGTTTTACCACCTGTAATTTAGATACGCCGCACTTTGCCTTTCGTGCAAGAAAAATAAAATACATCAGCAAAAAAATGGCCGTTACCGGCCCGGTGGGTGTAGAGTTTGAAAATGTGCCCGTGTTGCCCATTATCCTGCCTTTTGGTATGTTTCCCCTGCAGCAGGGAAGGCATTCCGGGTTTTTGCCTCCCCAGTTTACCGTTACAGATGGTTTTGGTTTGGGGCTGGAAGGACTGGGGTATTATAAAGTTATTAACGACAACTTCGATATTACTACACGGGCAGATATTTATTCTTACGGGAGCTGGCGATTAAACCTTAGCCCTACTTACCGGGTAAGGTACCGGTATAACGGCTCACTCAATTTTAGCTACCAGAATACGCACCAGGGCTTCAAGGGAGACGCGGATTATGCAAAGAACAAGAGCTTCTTTTTAACCTGGAGCCACCGGATGGACAGCAAAGCAAGGCCGGGCGTAAATTTTTCGGCAAGCGTCAACGCGGGGTCAAGTTCCTATACCAAATATTTGCCTACGAATGCCATTATTGACCAAAGCAACGGCGCGGGAGGATCTTATAGTCAGCCTCAAAGTTTTGCTAACCAGTTAAGTTCTTCTATATCTTATCAAAAAACCTGGATTGGAAAGCCTTATAACCTTTCGGTGAACTTAAATCATAATCAAAACAACAACACGAGCGTAGTTAATCTTAACCTTCCGGATATTAATTTTAATGTAAATACTTTGTATCCGTTTCAACCGCAGGAAATTGCGGGGTCAGGAAAATGGTATTATAAACTGGGTATCGGCTACACAGGCAGTGCACGCGGTATAACTTCATTTGTTGATACCTCGTTTACCTTTAAACAAATGATTGATACCTTTCAGTGGGGAGCACAGCATAATATACCTATTTCCTTAGCGCTGCCGCAATTAGGATCCATACAAATTTCACCGGGCTTCAGCTACCAGGAAAGAATGTATTCTCAAAAACTGTTCAGAACATGGAATAACCAAACCAATAAAGTAGACAGCACTGTTAGTAAAGGCTTTTACAGCGCCCGTGATATTTCGATGTCGGTATCTTTTAGTACGGCAATGTTCGGTACGTTAAACATGAAAGATAAGAATGCCAAAGTACAGGCTATCCGCCATGTTATGCGGCCGCAAATGAGTATAGGATATAAACCCGATTTGTCTAAATCGTATTATGTAAATACTCAAACAGACACAAGCGGCCGCAGGAGGATGTTATCGCAGTATGATGGCGGAGTATATGGTCCATTTGGGTATGGCCGATCGGGAAGCATAGGGTTTGGTATTGATAACTTTTTGGAGATGAAAGTAAGAGACAAGCCCGATAGCACCAGGGAGGAAGAGGGGGATGGCCTTAAAAAGGTAAAGCTGATTGACGGATTTGGCATAACGGGAAGTTATAATCTTCTCGCAGATTCATTTAAGCTTTCTACGTTTAACCTGTATGCACGCAGCACCCTGTTTGATAAGATTAATATTACGGCCAGCGCCAATATTGATCCTTATCTTATTGATAGCATGGGATTCAGGATCAATAAATATGCCTGGCAGGATAATAAGGTTTCCTTAGGCCGTTTTACCAATGGCAGCCTTTCTGTATCCACCAGTTTTAAAAGCAGGGAAAAAGATAAGGATAAAAAGGCGGCGAAGAATGAGTTACAATATGATAATTATGATAACCTCACGGCAGATGAAATAGAACAACAGATGGATTATGTTCGCAGAAATCCTTCCGAGTTTGTTGATTTTAATATTCCCTGGTCAATTAACCTTTCCTATTCACTCAGCTTTAGTAATGTACTCCGGAGAGACTATAGCGGCTTTGATACGCGACTTACTTCAAGCGCGCAGTTCAACGGTGATTTTAGCTTAACGGAAAAATGGAAAGTAGGCGCCAATGGCTATTTTGATTTTCAAACTTTAAAGATACCTTCTTTTTCCATGTTCATCTCCCGTGAAATGCATTGCTGGCAGATGTCTATTAATGTTACACCCTTTGGATTGTGGCGTTCTTTTAATATTTCTATCTATCCAAAGTCGGGCATGCTGCGCGATCTTAAAATAAACCGTACCCGTACTTTCAGGAATAATTAGCGGCATTCGATTTATAGTAATCGTACATGATCTTAAATACCTTCTCCTTTAAGTCGGCCGCTGTATCACCGGGCTGTACCGGAACCGGCGCAAGGAAATCCATTCGCAGGGTTGCCGGCCACAAATAAAAAGGTTTACTGCTGCCCGGCATTACTTTCCTGGTATTGAACAACAAGGCGGGTATGATAGATTTACCGGTATCTGCTGCCAGCTTAAAAGCCCCGTCATGAAAGGATTTTAAAGGCTCATTGGTTTTATTCCTTGTTCCTTCGGGATATATGCACATATGAAGCCCTTGCTCCAGCACGGCTTTCATTTTACTATAGCTTTCTTTACGGCTGCGCTCACTTTTACGATCAACTAATACGGAACCCCTTGCATAGATCAACCCAAACAGGGGTATTTTTGCCAGTTCTGATTTGGCTATTGTTTTATTGGGGCCGGGAATTTGCGGTGTGGTAACGGGTATGTCCATGTAGGAATTGTGATTACTAACCACGATATAATTCTGCTTTGGGGAAAAATGCGCTTTGCCTTTTACAACGATCCGGCAACCGATCATAAAAAGAAAAAAATCCATCCATGCTTTTGATATCCTCCGAAATATTTCCGTACCATGTGGCTCCTTTATATAATTGGTTAGCCAGATAGGTACAACCGCTATAAGCAAGGTGGCAATAAATATAATGGCTCCCCAAAAAGCCCATATACGACCAAGTATGTTTTTGATAACAACCATATTAAATCCGGATACTGATCCCGCACGTTTGCAACGAAATTCGATATAAAAGCATCAGGAACCAAATAACAAATAAAACCTGTCTGCCGGGGTGGATTCAAATTTCAAATCCGGGCTTTGGCACTCCCTGTTAACACCGCTGTTGAATTTTCTGATGTATGGTTTATCATTAAAAAAACCGTACTTTCATTATTCCAACTCACCAAACAAAAGGAGGTATTCATGAAATCTGCAGTATATTCATGGAAGCCTTCGGTTAGTATCGCCTAACCGGGCTTATTCCATAAAAATAGCTGAGGCCACCTGTTCAACCAGGTGGCTTTTTTATGCATGGCATCCAATACATTAAAAACAGCATTACATACGGTGTTCGAAGGAGTACACAAAGCAATGATTATTTATTATTTTTTTGAAACGGCAATTTAAATGTATTGAAGACATCGGGATATCGCCAATGTTCAGTAATATTATACTCCGAAAATATCATACGCGCAATATTTCACCGATCTTTTACAAGATTGGTGAGGTATTCCAAAATGAGGTATTGTAAAAAATATAAAAAACATGAAGTTCAAATACGTTTTTAATTTAAAGCACAGCAGTTTTTTTCCATTATGGCTATTCCTGCCTATAATTATACTGCTATTGCTTTTGAATACCGGTATTGCAGCGCAGAATCTGGCTGTAAAAGCCACTTCCCTTTTTGATGGCAAAACACTGAAAGGCTGGAAAACCGTAAATCCTGCCGACCAGCGCCTCTGGTATGTTAAAGACAGCGTGATGATGTGTGGCGATGGCATTAATAACATCCCGTCTAACACCTACCTGCATACAGAAAAAGAATATGGCGATTTTGAATTTCGTTGCCTTTTCCGTTTGTCGGGCGATGAAAAAACGGGTATGATCAATAGTGGTATTCAATATCGTTCAATAATAAGAAATGGTGAAATTGTGGGCTACCAGGCAGATATTGGCAATGGTTACTGGGGAGATATTTATGATGAACATCGCCGTGGTAAGCTGGCTGGCGGAGACCTTAGCATTTTACATCGCCTGTTAAAACCCGATGGCTGGAATAGTTATATTATCCGCGTTAAAGGCAATTATCATGAATTGTACATTAACGGCGTTAAAACCTGCGAATACACCGAGAAGGATTCTACAATTCCGGCTAAAGGCGTTATTGCCGTTCAAATACACAGCGGAGGCGCCGGCATAGTTGAGTTCCGCGATATTACGATTACTGAATTACCCTGATCTTTTATTATTTACAATTTTCAACACATGAAATTTTCCGGCTTTCTCCTTGTTTTTACAAGCCTGTTTTTTATTTCCGCACCAACAACAGAAAGCATACAAAGCATTCCGCCCGACAGGGTTAATACGCCCGAAGAAGAATTGGCGGGCTTTAAAGTGCCTGAAGGCTTTGTGGTAGAGCTGGTAGCGAGTGAACGGGATGGTATTATTAACCCGGTTGATCTTACGTTTGATGATGCAGGAAGACTGTGGACGCAAACGGCCAGGATGTACCCGCTGGATCCCGTTGCGGATATACAATGGAACGATTTATTGAAGCTGATGGATGATCCGGAAGCGCAACGTAACCATCCCGCCTTTAAGCGTATCCTTGACCTGTACCAGGGTAAAACGAAAGGCACCGACCAGGTGCTTGTACTCTCTGGTTTGTATGGCAATGGCCCCGTAAAAACGGAAGTTTGGGCCGATGGGCTTACGATCCCCATGAGTATATTGCCATATAAAGACGGCGTGTATGTAGCGCAGGGATCGGAAGTTTTTTTCCTGAGAGACAGTAACCATGATGGCAAAGCCGATGAGCGCATTCCGTTGCTCACGGGCTTTGGCTTCACCGATACGCATACCATGCCGCATGTGCTGGTAAGAGCTCCCGGTAACTGGATCAACTTCAGCCAGGGAGCGCTTAATAAAGGAGAAGCGTCTTCCCTGCGCAGCGATGTTAAGCTGAAAATAGATTACAGTAAGATAGCCCGCTTTTCAATGGATGCCAAAAAGATGGAATTAGTAAATGCCGGTTTGAATAATATATGGGGCTACCAGCTCAGGAACAACGGGCAATGGTATGGCTGCGAAGCCAACGACCTTGGATATTCCATTGTTCCTATGGAGCCCGGCACAGGATACCCCGGTATTGGAAACGAACGCTTGCGCCCGTATCAGCCCTGGATGCCCGAACTGCATAAGTTTCGGGTAGGCGGCACCGGTATATCCGGACTGGCTTTTCCCGATGATCTTTCCGGATCGTTTCCGGCTCAATGGAAGAACGTGGCTTTTTTGGCCAACCCTATTACCAGCACTGTTAACGCCGTTAAAATTACGCGCAATGCCGATGGAACCGTTAGCGCAACACACCTGCCCGACCTGCTTACATCGGAAGACAAATGGTTTCGCCCGGTTAATATGGAGTTTGGCCCCGATGGTTGTTTGTATATAGCCGACTGGTATAATAAGATCATCTCGCACAATGAAATTCCTACCACCCATCCCGACAGGGATAAAACGCATGGCCGCATCTGGCGCATCCGCCATAAAAGTCAGCAACCCCGCGTTATTCCTGATTATTACCGGGTTAAAACAGAAGACCTGGTAAAAGGATTGCAGTCGCCATCCCTTTGGGAAAAACGCGCCGCATGGCATCAGGTTACCGACAGACCATTGGCGGAAACGCAAAAACTGGCCCAGCCACTCATACAGTTGGCCGCGGATGCCGGGCAGGATGAAATTACCCGCATTCATGCCCTGTGGTCATTAGAAGGCATTAAACAGTATGATGCCGGATTACTGCGGGCATTATTGCAAAGCCCGGCAGATGATCTGCGCCGCGAGGCTGTTCGCTCTTTAAACAGCTTTTCGCTTAGTGTGGCTGAAATAGCTGCGCAATTAAAAAAACTGGTGGAAGATAACAACCCAATGGTGCGTGCACAGGTGCTTCGCACACTTGATGAAGCGGGCGTGGCAAATGAGACCACAATTGATATATTGGTTCAGGCTTCAAAACCGGCGCTCGAAGGCAATGCCATGGGCGGCGCTTATGAAAGAAGCTTTGAGCGATTCCTCAGCCGTAAAGCATTAGAGCAATATCCCAATGAATTACAGTCCTATCTTAACAGCCCGGCCGCGGAAAAAATGAGCGGCGATCATTTGCTTTGGGCTATCCAGGCATTGCCTGAGGGGCAAAAAGAAACCGCTTTCCTGAAACTATGGCCCCGCCTGGGTATCAGTAAATTAGATGAGCCGGGCTTTGTATTTATTGCCGGCATGCTCAACAATACAACCATTTTTGAAACCGTAAAGCCGGTGATCCATAATAAAGCTAACGCCGCTGTATATACAAACCTCGCCTTGAAAAACCAGGCACAGTTGCAGTCGCCTGAACTGGCGGTGATGCTGCAGGAGCCGGTGGCTGTATTGCTGCGCAGCCGTTCGGAAGCTGATGTTAACCAGGCACTGGATGCCGCTGGTCGTTTTAATATTGAACAGGTACGCGCTGCCGTTATTGCCCGGATCAATGATCAGTCATCCGAAAAAACAGTGCAGTTAGCGTTGAAGGCATTAGAAAATAATCCTGCACTCAACAAAGAGATATTCGCCCGCGCGGTAAGGAATCAAAAGCTCAGCTCTGGCATCAGAACCGCGGCGCTTGCCAGTTTGGCAAAGGCAGACAAAACATCGGCACTTAGTATTGCCCGGCAATGGGTTCCCCAACTCAGTGCGGCACAGAAAAGTGAATTGGTAACAGGTTTATCCGCATCGGAAGAAGGCGCAGGATTGCTGATGGATATGTATGAAAAGAAACAGCTTGCACTGGCTTCGTTTGATTTGCCTGCGGCAGAACGTATACGCAACAGCCATAAGGAAGATACGCGGGCCACTGCTATTTGGGAAAGCGTTAAAAACAGGTACGAAGCGGAAAGGAAGGTATTTAAAGCCAGGCTTACCAAATACATGGCTATTGCCGAAAAGAAAAACGGCGATACAAAAGCGGGTAAAATACTTTTTCAAACCTGCCTGTTGTGTCATAAAGCAGGTAACGAAGGAAAGAATATAGCCCCGGCGTTAGATGGTTCGGCAAACCGCGAAAATGAAGCCCTGCTTACCGCCATCCTCGATCCGGATGCGGCCGTGGAATCCAATTACGCTGTTTACCGTGTTACCAAAAAAAACGGCAGCACCGTAGAAGGCTATCTCGTTAATAAAAATGACCGTGGTACTACCATCGCTTTTATGGGTGGCAGCCAGGTTTTTGTGGAAGCCGGCACTATTTTGAGCCAGGGCTTTTTAGGCGGGCGTTCCTTTATGGCTAAGGGACTGATTGATCATTATTCCGATAAACAGGTAGCAGATCTGCTTGCCTATATCCGTACACTTAAATAAAATAATTATGGTGAGACATTTCGGCGTGTTTAAATTTAAACCGGAAATTAATGAAGCGCAGGTAGATCAATGCTTTCGTACGATGAAAGCTATGGTAGGAAAGATTGACGGGCTATTAGATATGGAATATGGTCCGTATAATAGCAGCGAAGGTTTAAACGAAGATTTTACCCACGGGTTTGTGATGACCTTTGATACATTAACATCGCGCGATGCCTATCTTCCGCATCCTGTTCATGAAAAAGTAAAAGAATTTGTGGTACCCAAATTAGAACGGGTAATTGTATTTGATATTAATGTACCGCAAAATTGATCCTGTTATCATTTCAAGCTGAAATAAATGATGTCTCACAATAATAAATGTGTTTTAATACTGGGATGTTTTGATACGAAAGGTGAAGATTTTTCCTTTCTCCGGAACTGCATTACAGGGTTGGGAGAAAAAGTGATAACGATGAATACCGGGGTAATGGGAACTACGAAAGACTTCCCCGTTGACATTGAATCAGACCAGGTGGCATTGGAAGGTGGTTATGCCATAACGGCTTTAAGAAAAGGAGGAGACCGGGGCCATGCGGTAGACGTGATGGGCAGGGGAGCGGCGAAGCTGGTAGCCGGGCTGGTATCGGCAAACAAAATAAAAGCAGCAATTGGAATGGGCGGTGGCGGCGGTACTTATATCGCGCTTTCCGCCATGCAGGAAATTCCGTTAAGTATACCCAAACTTTGTTTGAGCACCCTGGCTGCCAAAGACCTGTCGAGGCAAATGGGAAGTAAGGATATTGTGTTAATGCCCTCCATTGTTGATGTGGCCGGACTGAACAATATCAGCAAGCTTCTAATCCGGCGTGCCGCGGCAGCCATATGCGCCATGGCAAAAATAACGGGCGAGAAAACAGGTACGGTTGCCGGAACTATTGCGATCAGTATGTTTGGTAATACATCGGCCTGTGTAGACCAATGCAGTGAGCTATTAAGGAAGCAGGGGTATGAAGTGCTGGCTTTTCATGCTAACGGGGTTGGCGGCAAAACAATGGAGTCGCTGATCCGGGAAAAATGTTTTGACGCCATTTTAGATATTACTACTACCGAACTGGCGGATGATTTATGCGGAGGCATTTGCAGCGCGGGGCCCGACAGGCTGAACGCCGCCGCCGAAATGGGCATTCCCCAGGTGGTGGTGCCCGGCTGTTTGGATATGGTGAATTTTGCGCAACCGGATACAGTGCCTGCACAATACCAATTACGGGAATTGTATAACTGGGCACCGGATGTAACTTTAATGCGAACCAACAAAGAAGAGAATAAAATACTGGGTGAAAGACTGGCGCAGAAAATAAACCGTTCGGAAGCGCCGGTAACGGTTGTATTGCCGGCAAAAGGTATTTCGCAGGTAGATGCCGAAGGAGGGGTGTTTTACAGTCCGGAAATTAACAGGGTTTTATTTGATACAATAAAGAAAAATACCAAAGCAACGATAGCTGTTATTGAAGCGGATGCGCATATCAATGACCCGCAATTTTCGGCTATGCTGGTAAGCGCATTGTTACAAGTGATGAAAAAGCGGCAGGAGCAGTTCAATACAGTTTAGCTATCTCCTATATGATGAAGAGAACATTAACACATAGAAACATAAGACACAATGGAGGGTTCAAGACCCTATATGTACCTATGATGCTATGTGCTGAAAAAACATATAGACACAATAGGAACAAAGGAGCATAATAGAAAAAAAATAAAAGCATAAATAAATAATTATGGCAAATCCATGGACTGGAAAGGGAAATCCTTATACGAAACAGGAAGTGAGGGAACGATTACAAAAAACGGTTGATCAAAACAAGGCGATTATTGCCGCCGGTGCGGGCACGGGCATTAGCGCTAAATTTATTGAGAAGGGTGGTGCAGACCTGCTCATCATATATAATTCGGGCCGCTTTCGCATGGCCGGACATGGTTCTACCGCCGGACTAATGGCGTATGGAGATGCGAATGCCGAAGCCATGAATATCGGTGAGTTTGAAGTGCTGCCGGTGGTGGAAGAAATTCCAGTGATTTGCGGCGTACATGGTTCCGATCCCCGCCGCAGGATGTGGCATCATTTATTAAAGGTGAAGGAAATGGGCTTTTCGGGCGTCAATAATTTTCCTACGCATTGTATTGTTGACGGCCATTTCAGGCAGGTTTTAGAAGAAACAGGGATGGGTTTTGACAAGGAAGTGGAAATGGTAAGGCTGGCTACTAAAATGGATTTGTTCTCTATTGTGTATGTAGCTAAAGCAGCAGAAGCCATACAAATGGCGGAAGCAGGCGCCGATGCTATTATTTCGCATGTGGGTACTACCGTAGGCGGCTCGGTGGGCGTTACAGGCGCTTCCTGTACAATGGATGATGCCATAGCGCGTACCCGCGAAATTATGGAAGCCGGCAAAAAAGTAAATCCCGGTATTTTTTTCCTGGCACATGGCGGACCTATTAATACACCCGAAGATGTACGTATGGTATTGGATAAAACAGCGGTGCATGGCTTTGTTGGCGCATCTTCCCTGGAACGGATGGGCGTTGAAAAATCCTTAACCGACTTAACGCGGAAATTTAAATCGCTTACCTTACAAATGTGACGAAATTCTCTGTAAAAAATATTTTTTACCTGATCAGAAGCATTTACTTCAACTATATTTGCATTCTAACCCAATAAATACATACTATCATGAACAAAGGAGAATTAATCGAAAAAATTTCCGCTGACGCTGCCATTACCAAGAAACAAGCCGGCGCCGTATTAGATTCATTTACCGAAGCGGTTGCAAAAACCTTAAAGAAAGGTAATAAAGTAACGCTTGTAGGATTTGGCACTTTTTCTGTCTCCAAACGTGCAGCCCGTAACGGCCGTAATCCGCAAACAGGCGCTGTTATTAAAATCAAAGCAAAGAAAGTGGCCCGCTTTAAAGCAGGTAAAGAATTGGCGGGAAAAATATAATTACCAGCATTTTATTTTTTAAAGAGGCTGCCGTAATTGTGCAGCCTCTTTGCTTTTGCTAACTGCGGCATATAAGCTATATCGGATTGTTTAATGCTAATAAAAGAAACCCAGGCAGTAAAAAAATGGTGTGAAGCATAATAATGGTGAAACGTGCTTGTTATTTCAGACATTATTATGCAATTTACATTCAATCTGTGATCAGCCTGATGCATTTCCCCCATTTCAATTCAACCCAGCTCATGATAAAACAATGCTGTAAAAGCATATGCCGGATATTGGTGCCGGTACTATTATTATTTGCCTGCAATGAAGCTTCGCAGGCGCCTAAAGCAGTGGAAATGGTTAGCAAGCCCGAAAATTTGAATAAAAAGACCAATGAAAATATTGCCATTACAATGGCTTTCGCCTCGGAGCATAACGGAAAGCTAAATGATAGCCTGATATTTAATATGCTGCCGGTAGTAAAGTTATGGTATACCGGGCTTGATTCCCTGCGTACCTGGAGCGACCAGGAGCGATGGTTGCCTATGGCTGATTCCTTATACTATTTTATCCGGCAAAGTGAAAAGTATGGTTTGTTTCCTTCAGATTACCATTTCAGCCATTTGGATATTATTCACCACAAATTAAAAACAGATTCTACGGCTATGCTGGACGCGGCGATGTGGGCACGCGGCGACCTGTTATTTACAGACGCGTTTATGCAAATCGTTAAGGATATTAAGCTGGGAAGGCTGGAAAAAGATAGTGTTACGCTCAGGAAAGATTCCGTAATTACCGATTCCTTTTATGTAGCCTTATTAAAGCAGGTACACAGCAGCAAAGCACTTACGCCTTTGCTTGAAGCACTTGAGCCTCACCACGAGGGATACGTGGAATTACGGGGCGCATTAAAAAGCTTCCTGGATTCAATGAACCGAACGAAGTACACCTACCTGTATTACCCTTTTACCGACCCGGCAGATTCACTGAATTTTATCAAAAACCTGCAAACCCGCCTGTACGAAGGCGGATATATATCATTTAATGACAGGGCGGCCGATACGGCAGCATTAACCGCAGCCGTAAAAGGGTATCAAAAAGAAAATGACCTGAAAGTGGATGGCAAAGCCGGTACAATGGTAGTGAAGTCGCTCAATAATAATGACCAGGAGAAATTTAAAACCATTGCTATTAATTTAGACCGGTACAAGCAATTGCCCGATACCATGCCGCAGCGGTACCTGTGGGTAAATATTCCTGCTTACCAGTTGCGCTTATGGGATACCGATACCCTAAAGCTGGAATCAAAAATAATTGTGGGGCAGCCCCAGACAAGAACGCCATTGCTTACCAGTACACTTACCAATTTTATTATTTTTCCGCAATGGACGGTACCCTATAGTATTATATTTAAAGAAATGCTGCCTAAAATCAGGGAAAATGTGGCATATCTTGATAAGCAAAACCTGATGGTAGTTGATAAAAATGACAGCATCATAGATCCTCATACCATTAACTGGTTCCGGTTAAACAAAAATTATTTCCCTTACCTGCTGAAGCAGCGGGAAGGTGATGATAATTCCCTGGGCGTTATAAAATTTAATTTCCGGAATAAGTACAGCGTGTATTTGCATGATACCAATGCCCGCTGGCTTTTTTCAAAAACAAACCGGGCACTCAGCCACGGATGTGTGCGGGTGCAGCAGTGGGATAAGCTATCTAAATACCTGGTGAAAAATGATTCGCTTCGTTACAAACCGGATACCTTAGCTGCGTGGATGAAAAGAAAAGAAAAGCACACCGTGAATTTTTCTCAGAAAATACCTATTTTCATACGTTATATAACCTGCGAAGCCCGAGACGGGCGCCTTGTGTTTTTTGATGATGTGTATGCAGAAGATAAAATGTCCCGGCAGGCCTGGTTTAGCAATAAATATAACCTGCTTACGTTATAGCCGCTACAATTCACTGTTTACCGGGGTAAACCTGTAAGACAGACCCTGATAATGATTTATACGCCTCAATAAAGGCACGCCTGCTCCCGGAGAAGATAACTGCGGTACCAGTTTTACAGGATGCTTCTTGTTTCATCAGGAAAAAAGGTTTAATGAAACCATTTCAATTGTTATTTATTTCGCTGTTTTGTAGCTGTACGTGTACAGTAGCACAGCATTCCCCGGCTAAGAAAACCGGCAAACATGTTGCGGTTCAGCAGGGCATAGCTAGTTTTTATGCAGATAAATTCCAGGGAAGGATGATGGCTAATGGAAAAAAATACGACCGCCATAAGCTTACAGCCGCGGCTAACTGCTATCCGCTGGGTACATGGGTGAAGGTAAGCAACCTTTCAAACAAAAAAA
Organism: Agriterribacter sp.; assembly: GCF_035497235.1. Lineage (GTDB taxonomy): Bacteria > Bacteroidota > Bacteroidia > Chitinophagales > Chitinophagaceae > Agriterribacter. The sequence continues at coordinate 12,972 of NZ_DATJEB010000017.1, read as the reverse complement.
CCGTCATAGTTCAGATTACCGACCGGATGCATCGCAAAAACAAACGGACGATTGATGTTTCAAAGGCTGCAGCGCAAAAATTGGGGTTCATCAAAAAAGGGCTTACAAGCGTACGTATAGAGATCATTAATAAACCGCAACAGGCTGAAAGACAATAATAAAACAAGTTAATAATTTGGAACGTTAATAATCAACCTTATACCTTTGCATAACTTTTAATTAAATTATAATTTATGAGAAAACTTATGAGAAAACTGTTAGTGAGCTTATTGGCAATGGGCATACTCAGCACCGCTTTTGCCCAGGAAAATGCCATCAAAAATCCTTACAAAAAGAAACCGGCATTTGGTTTTGCATTTACTTTTCATGATTTTAAAACGGCACAGGATTTAAAGAATACTTCCCTGAACCAGGTACTAAAAGACAAGCAATGGTATAAAACAGGACGTATGAGCCCGGGGTTGGCATTATCTTACTTCCAGGGCCTTACCAACCATTTTGATTTCATGGCCCGCTTAGGCGGTACCTTCACAGACTACCCTGTGCCGGATAAGCCACAGGGCGGTAATGATAAACTGCTTGCCGAACTGGATGCCAGTATTAACGCCAAGCTGCTTAGCGACAGGTATTGGGTTACGCCTTATTTAACTGCAGGTATTGGCGGTTCTCAATGGAATGGCTATTGGGGCGCATATGTGCCATTGGGTCTGGGTGTGCAGGTTAATTTATTAGACCAGGCGTTTATTAATTTTAATGCGCAATACCGTGTTGCGGTAACCACAGGTACCACTGCTAATCATTTGTTTTATAGTTTAGGTGTGGCGGGTTCTTTATTTGAGAAAAAAGAGCCTAAGGTTATTCCTCCGCCACCGCCGCCAGCCGATACGGATAATGACGGTATAGTGGATTCGCTGGATGCATGCCCCAATGTTGCAGGGTTGGCTCAGTTCAACGGCTGCCCCGATACCGATGGTGATGGCATACCTGATAAGGATGACAAATGCCCCACCGTAAAAGGTCTTGAAAAATATAATGGTTGCCCTATACCGGATACTGATGGCGATGGAATAAATGATGAAGAAGATAAATGCCCTAATGAAGCAGGTGTAGCCAAATACAATGGTTGTCCTATACCGGATACCGATGGCGATGGTGTAAATGACGAAGAAGACAAATGCCCGGCACTGGCTGGTCCGGCAAGCAACCAGGGTTGCCCCGAAATTAAGGAAGAAGTGAAGAAGCGTATTGATGTGGCAGCAAAGAACGTTTTTTTTGCTACAGGCAGTTCCAAACTGCTGGCAAAATCATTCAAGTCGCTTGCTGAAGTGGCAAAAATCCTTAATGAAGATCCTAATCTTAAATTGGATGTTGAAGGACATACGGATAACACCGGTAAACCGGATAAGAACCAGACTCTGAGTGAACAGAGAGCGCAGTCTGTGGTAGATTATCTTGTTGCCAAAGGAGGCGTTGATCCTACCCGCCTGATATCCGCAGGTTTTGGACAGGACCAACCTATTGCAGATAATAAAACCGCTGCAGGTCGTGCTCAAAACCGCCGCGTAGACCTGAAACTGCACTATAATTAATTGTTTTCCGAAGATAAAAAAGACCCCGGTTGATATTAGCCGGGGTCTTTCTGTTTAAAAAAGGTTACCATTAAGAATGATAACCTGGGTAATAATATTTGCAGTAAAAGAATTTATTTATAACCAACCATTCCTTGTGTAGCTTTACAGCCGCCTCTTGAAGAAGTGCATGAAGTAAAGGTGGCTCCCAGCACGATAGCAAATAGTGCGATAGCAAAAATTTTTTTCATTTTGAAGTTTTTTAGGTAAAACAATAACATTTACAAGCATGGCGCCCGTAGGAGTAGGAGATAATGTTATTTTTCAGGGGGGATTGGAAATACGCGGTTACGTAAAGAGACATGCAAATAAACATCTATTAAGCTTATTAAACAAACTTAATAACGCTTTTTCCGGGAAGTACAGATTTGTTTGACTTATGTTAACAGAACGCCGATAGTATTATATTTTTAACTATTTTGCCGCATTAAATAATTCTTGTTATTGATATGCCATTACAATTAACCCGTCCATTAGCTGTCATTGATCTGGAAACAACCGGAGTAAACCTTGCTGTTGATCGTATTGTTGAATTAGCTATTGTAAAAATTCAGCCGGATGGGAGTCGTGTGGTAAAGAGAAAACTGCTTAATCCGCAGATGCCTATACCTAAAGCCTCTTCTGATATCCATGGCATTACTGACGATATGATTAAGGATGCGCCTTCATTTAAGCAGGTTGCCAATGAGATACGCCAGTTTTTAGATAATTGTGATCTGGCGGGATACAATTCCAATCGTTTTGACCTTCCTTTACTGGTAGAAGAATTTTTGCGCTCGGGATTGGAGTTTGATGTTACCAGCCGGCATTTGCTGGATGTACAAAAGCTCTATCACATGATGGAACCCCGTACATTAAGCGCTGCGTATAAGTTTTATTGTGATAAAGACCTTGATAACGCGCATAGCGCAGAAGTTGACGCCGTAGCCACTTTTGAAATACTGGAATCGCAACTGCAGCGGTATCCCCAGGCAGGTTCCACAGTGGAATCTATTATCAAATTTACCGGGCAGGAACAAATTGTGGATTTTGCCCGCCGGTTTATTATGGAAAATGGGATAGAAATCTTTAATTTCGGGAAACACAAGGGCAGGGCCGTAACCGAAGTACTTAAAGCCGAACCGCAATATTACGACTGGATGATGAAAGGAGATTTTCCCATGCATACCAAGCAAAAACTTACTGAAATACTTAACCGCACCTTGTTAAAGAAAGCGTAAAATCAATTTTAAAAACGACACATTAACTAATTTTATAGCGTATAAAATATAATATCTGTTGGAAAAACTGGTGATCATACCTACGTATAACGAGAGCGAGAATATTAAGCCTGTTCTTCATGCTATTTTAGGCATGAATTTGGATTTTCATGTTTTGGTTGTTGATGATAACTCTCCCGATGGTACTGCCGCACTGGTGCGTGAAATGCAAAACAACTATCCCGGTCAGTTGTTCCTGCAGGTACGGGAAGGCAAACAGGGCCTCGGTACAGCCTATATTTACGGATTTAAATGGGCGATAGACAGGGGATACAGGTATATTTTTGAGATGGATGCGGATTTTTCGCATAACCCCAAAGACCTTGAGCGATTATACCAGGCTTGTACACGAAACGCGGATGTAGTGGTAGGTTCACGCTATGTAAAAGGAGGTGAAACGGTGAACTGGAGCCGTTACAGAAATGTGCTTTCCAAGGGTGGCGCGTTGTACACACGGATACTCACCTGGATGCCTGTTAAAGACCCTACCGCCGGCTTTATTTGCTACAGGAAAGAAGTGCTGGAAACGATTAATTTTGATCAGGTTAACTTTGTCGGTTACGCGTTCCAGATAGAAATGAAATTTGCCGCCTGGAAACTTGGCTTTAAAGTTATTGAAATTCCTATCACTTTTGTTGACCGGAAATTCGGCACTTCAAAAATGAATAAAAATATTGTAAAGGAAGGCATATTGGGCGTGCTTAAAATACAGTGGCAAAGCATGTTTAAGAACTACCGCCGAAAAGTACGCAATACCTTTATACCCGCATCAACGCTCCGCGCTGAAGCATTAAGCTAAGCTGCAACGGTTAGCCGTATATAACATGGTGTTTAGTACCGCGGCGCCCCTTTCCGTTGTATATCATTAATCAGTTTTTTTAATGAAGAAGGCTTTTTTGTCTTTGCATGCGGCCATATTCCTGGCGGGTTTTACAGGCATTTTGGGCAGGTTAATTACACTTAATGAAGGATGGCTGGTATGGTGGCGGCTTTTTATTACTTCATGCACATTGGCCGTCATTTTTTTATTTACAGGCCGCCTGCAAAAAGCTTCGCTTTCACTGCATTTTCGTATACTGGGCACAGGTGCTGTTGTGGCCTTACACTGGGTGTTTTTTTATGGCAGTATTAAATACGCCAATGTATCTGTTGCACTGGTATGTTTTTCTGCTATCGGTTTTTTCTCCGCCTTTTTTGAGCCATTGATCCTGCGAAAAAAACTGGATTGGATAGAGGTGCTGTACGGCGCTTTGGCTATTGCGGGTATATGGTTGATTTTTCATTTTGATAAACAGTACAAGCTGGGGATACTGCTGGGCATTATATCTTCTTTGTTTGCCGCATTATTTCCGGTCTTTAATAAAAAATTAATTGAACAGTTATCTCCTCAAAGCCTTACGTTTTACGAGCTTACGGGCGCGCTTATTATATTAACTTTAGGAATGCCTTTTTATATCAGCCATTTTCCCGGTGACCATATTTTGCCAACGGTTTCCGATTTTTTATGGCTGCTGGTGCTGAGCTGGCTTTGCACGGTGCTTGCTTTTAACCTGTCGCTTCAGGCGTTAAAAAAAATATCTCCATTCGCGGTAAACCTCAGCTATAATCTTGAGCCTATATACGGCATTGCGTTGGCTTTTATCGTTTATAAAGAAAATGAATACCTGGGCGGCGGTTTCTATTATGGTGTATCCCTGATACTCCTGACCGTGGTTTTGCAAACACTCAGGCTGTACCGCCGGAGGGGATAAAAGAAGTTTAATCTTATCTTGCGAACTGATTCAGAAAATTTAAAATGAATATGGGAAGGATATTTTTTGTTATAGTAATACTGCTGACAGCAGATGTACATGCACAAAATAAAAAACCGCTTGATCATACCGTATACGACAACTGGCAGTCTATTGGCGAACGTAAGATAAGTAACAACGGCAGATGGATCATATATACGATTGACGTACAGGAAGGAGATGGCACGCTGGTTATACAGTCTTCCCATATGCCATACAGGGAAACCATACCCCGTGGCTATGATGTAACGATAACAGAAGACAGCCGGTATGCTGTTTTTAAGATAAAACCAACTTATACTGATATAAGGCAGGCCCGTATAAAAAAGAAAACGCCCGATGATTCACCCAAAGATTCATTAGCTATTGTTGAGTTAGGTAAGGGGGTTGTTGTAAAAGAAGCCCGTGTTAAATCGTATAAAATACCGGAAAAAAACGCCCAATGGGTAGCCTGGCAAATAGAAAAGCCGGTACCCGACAGTTCCCAAAAGAAAGGAGTACCCGGCCCGCTGGCAATGAAAATAGATTCATTAAAAAAAGCTGTTAAAGAGCCTACGGTTGAACAGGCTAAGAAAAGACGGAAGGTTACCAATCCGCCGGTTATAAAAAATGATAATAGAACAGTTGTATCGGATGATCCGTATTTCAATGGTAACGATGCGGATGAAGTACCGGGCGTTGGTCCGAAAAAAGAAGAAGGAACGGCATTGATTATTTATAATTTACGCGATAGCGTTAAACAAACGGTTCATTTTGTAAGTGAATACATCTGGAGTAAAACAGGGAATATCCTGGTTACGGAAACAACAACGGCAAAGAAAGACAGCTTACGGAAACCCACGGTATGTATTTTCAGAACAACGGAGAACAGGTTCGATACGATTATGAAAGGAGGAAATGATTTCCGGCATTATGCCATTGATGAAGAAGGGTACCGGTTAGCCTTTGTTGCTGAAAGAGACAGCAGCGCCAAAGCATTACAGCAATTGTACAAGCTGTGGTACTGGCAAAACGGATACGATAGCGCGTTGATGATTGCCGATAAAAACATTGCCGGTATGCCCGTTGGCTGGAACATAAGTGAAAACACGAACCTGCATTTCAGCAAATCGGGTAAGCGGCTGTTTGTAGGTACTGCACCGGTTCAGCCTCCAAAAGATACAACGCTCATTGATATTGACCTCGTGAAAGTGGACATCTGGAATTATAAGGACGACTACCTGCAAACTATGCAGTTGAAGAACATGGACAGGGAGCTTAAAAAAAGTTACCCCGCAATGGTTGACTTAAATACTAAAAGCTTTGTTCAGCTGGGAGATAAAGAAATGCCCGATGTATTACTGGGTAAAGAAGGCGATGCAGATTTTTTTGTGGGCATAACCGATGCAGGCAAACGGATTGCCATGCAATGGGAGGGGAGAACATTAAAGGATATATATGTAATAGACCCGAAAAGCGGTTCGAGGAAATTGATTAAGGAAAATCTTTCAGGGTATGTTAGCGCATCGCCGGATGGCAAATATGTACTGTGGTATGATGCTAAAGTTCGCCAGTATTTTACCTGGAGAAATAATAAAATAAAGAACATTTCTTCAGGCGTTAAAACAAAATTATATGATGAAGATTTTGATATGCCCACCGAGCCTTCTTCCTATGGGATAATGGGCTGGACGCAGAGCGACCTGGCCGTGCTGGTATACGACAAATTCGATATCTGGCAGCTCGATCCTGACGCGGTGGTGCCTCCTGTTAATATTACCGCCGGGGAAGGACGAAAAAATAAAATAACGTACAGGTATATCCGCACCAACCCGGATGAGAAATTCATTTCCCCCGCACAGGAAATATTGCTGCACATGTTTTCGGAAAATAATAAACACGCGGGACTGGCTACCTGTAAAATGCTAAGTACAGCCCAGCCTCGTACCGTAGTACATGGCGCCTTTGCCATCAATAACAGGCTGGCTAAAGCAGAAGACAGCAACACTTATATCTATACCAAAGAAAGCTATGTAAACTCTCCCGACCTTTATGTAAATACAGATTGGCAGAAAGAAACAAAGCTGAGCGCTATTAATGCCCGGCAGGCAGATTACAACTGGGGTACCGCAGAGCTATTTCAATGGAAAGCCTATAATGGAAAGCAGGCAACAGGTATTGTATATAAACCGGGAGATTTTGATCCGAAGAAAAAATATCCTGTCATCTGTTATTTTTATGAAAAGCTGAGTGACGGATTGTACCAGTATATTCCTCCTGCGCCTACCCCCAGCCGTTTGAATATTTCTTTTTTTGTGAGCAGGGGCTATATTGTTTTTGTTCCCGATATTTCCTACACTACCGGACACCCCGGTAAAAGCGCTTATAATTATATTGTAAGCGGCGCAAGGGCATTGGTTAAAAAGGGATGGGCCGACAGTACACGCATGGGCTTGCAGGGACAAAGCTGGGGCGGTTATCAAACGGCTTATGTGATTACGCAAACTCAATTATTTAAGGCTGCATGGGCAGGCGCCCCGGTGAGTAATATGACGAGCGCCTATGGTGGTATACGGTGGGCAACCGGTATGAACAGGCAGTTCCAATACGAAAGAACGCAAAGCAGGATAGGCGCTACCTTATGGGAAAAGCCGCAATTATATATTGAGAACTCACCCTTATTTCATTTGCCAAAAGTGCGTACGCCGCTGGTGATCATGCACAACGATAACGATGGAGCGGTACCCTGGTACCAGGGTATTGAATTGTTTACCGGGCTCCGGCGTTTGGGCAAACCCGTATGGCTGCTCAATTACAATGGTGAAGAACATAACTTAATGGAAAGAAAGAACAGGAAGGACATACAGATCAGGGAGCAGCAATTTTTTGACTGGTTGCTGAAAGGGCAGCGTCCGGCGCAATGGCTGAGCGAAGGCGTTCCTGCCACTATGAAAGGAAAAGTATGGGGGTTGGAAGATATGCAGCAATAACACGGCGTGGTGGATAATTTTTTCAGTTTTTTATAAACCGTATAATTTGAAGGACATTTTATGAATATCGCCTTTTTAAGCTATATTTTATGAATATCGCCTTTTTAGGCTATATTTTATGAATATCGCCTTTTTAGGCTATATTTGAAAAACAAACAAATGGGTATGCCTGTTGCCGCTGTTATAACCGCTGATATTGTAAACTCCACGGCCTCCGTAGCCACTATGGGCAAAAAACTGGTAACACAGCTTAGCGCCGTTTTAAAAAATCATACATTCGAATTTTACCGGGGCGATAGCTTCCAGGCGTATGCCGGAGATCCGCTGGCCGCATTAAAATTATCTTTTCAGTTAAGAGCCACTGCCAAAAGACTTTCTGATATATATGATGTCCGGATCAGTATCGGTATTGGGAAAGTGACTGCTCCTGTACGCAGTTTGCGAACCGCTAATAGTGAGGCGTTTGTTTTATCAGGAAGAATGTTTGACCAGTTAAAAGACGATCAGCGGTTATGGATTCAGTCGGCAAATGCCAATGCCAATATTGCTTTCAGGGTTATTGCAAATTTTTCAGATTATATTCTGAAACGCTTAACATCCAAGCAGGCAGAAGTGGTGGTGGAGCTTTTGAAGGAACAGACACAAACTCAAATATCGAAAAAATTAAAAAGAGAGCAGTCCACCATCAACAAACATGCGCGTTCGGCCGGATGGCCGGAAATGGAAAAACTGCTGTACGAATACAATCAGGTCATTACTCAATTTAACCTGGCATGAGCACACTCTGGCTAATAAAACTAATACTGTCGCACCTGCTGGCCGATTTTATATTCCAACCTAAAAAATGGGTGGATAACCGTTGCGCTCAACATTTTTTATCTCCCTGGCTTTACCTGCATACTTTGATAGCGGCATTATTGGCGCTTATGTTCATAGGTTTTCAGTACTGGCAGTTGGGCCTCGCGATCTTTATATCACACACCCTTATTGATGGCTGGAAATCTTACCGCCCTCAAACAGTTGTATATTTTTTAATTGACCAGTTCATGCACCTGCTGGTTATTATAGCCTGCTGGTATTATGCTTTTTATGCCTTAGCGGATATAAAGGAATGGCTCCGGTTAATGAGAGGCGATAATACATTTTGGTTGCTTACCACCGCTTATATATTTTTGAGTTTCCCGGCAGGTATAATGATCGGGCAAATGACCCGCAAATGGAGCGACCAGTTACCCCGCAGCGCCGGACTGGCTAATGCAGGGAAATGGATCGGTATTGTAGAACGTATACTTATTCTCACGTTTCTGCTGCAGGATCAATACGCGGCTATCGGGCTTTTAATTACGGCAAAGGGCTTGCTCCGGTTTAGTGAAAAAGACAGGCAGGAAGAGAAAACGGAATATGTTTTAATCGGGTCGCTGATCAGCTTTTCCATATCCGTAATAACAGGTATTATTGTAAAACACATTGCCACTTAAAAATTGAAATGATATGAATGCGAAACAGGCTGCGGCCTATAAAGCCGTGGGGCATATTAAAGACAGAATGATTGTAGGCCTCGGAACGGGTTCTACGGCCTACTGGGCAATACAGTACCTGGCGGAAAAAGTGAAACAGGGGTTGCAGGTTACGGCAGTGGCCACATCAGCAGAAACGGAAAAAATAGCGCTGCAATGCGGAATAACTATTGTTGCCTTAGATACGGTTGATCATATTGATATGGATATAGACGGCGCCGATGAAATAGATGACCGCATGAACCTGGTGAAAGGAGGGGGAGGGGCTTTGTTAAGAGAAAAGATTGTTGCCGCAGCCAGCCGGGAATTTATTGTTATTGCCGGTAACAACAAGCGGGTGGATGTGCTGGGAAAATTTCCGCTGCCGGTAGAGATCATCCCTTTTGGATGGCAGCATACTGCCCGGCAACTGGCGTTATTGGGCTGTGGCACATCACTAAGAGAAAAAGATGCGAAAATATTTATTACGGATAGCGGTAATTATATACTGGATTGCCATTTTGATTCTATTCCTGAACCTGCCGTTCTGGAGCAGCGGATCAATAATATCCCCGGCGTTGTGGATAACGGGCTTTTTGTGAAAATGGCCACGAGGGTAATACTGGGTTGTGACGATGGCACGGTAAAGGAGTTTTCTGATATGCAATAAGTCCTTCAGATAAAAGACAAAGATATGTTCCGGCTGTATTTATTATTGAAACGCGTTAATAAACCATACTGCCGCAACAGCTTCAGGTAATATACTAATTAGAACCAAATACTTTCTTTAGTATTTCAGATGTCCGGGCTACAGGGTCTTTCCTGATCTGCTGTTCTTCCTGTGCCACCTGGAAAAAAATTCCGGTCAGTGCTTTTTCCGTTACATAAGCCGAAAGGTCCGGGTTGATCTTGTCTGCCGTAAACTTATTGTAGGCAGAAAATACCGTGTTCCAGTATTTGGTAGCGTCTGCCTTTTCTAATGATTTTTCTATCACCGGGCGAAAAGATTCGGTAAGTGCAGAAGTAGTTTTGTCTTTCAGGTAATTTGTAGCGGCATGGTCTCCTCCTTTTAAGATGCCCGCTGCATCCTGTATGCTCATTTGTTTGATGGCATTTACGAAAATTGGAGCGGCAGATTTGGCAGCATCTTCCGCCGCACGGTTCATCGAAAGGATGGCCTCATCTACCTGTTTGCCCAGCCCGATGGCTCTCAGCTTCTGTTCCGCTTTTTTAGCTTCCTCCGGCATTAATATCTTAATAGCGGCATTGGCAAAATAACCGTCTATGGAAGAAAGGTTTTTACCTGCTTTTTCGGCGCCAACAGACAGGGCTTCTTTAAGCCCGGCAGCAATATCATCTGTACTTAAATTGCCCGTTCCTTTTCCGAAAACATTACTGAGCACATTAGAAGAATCCTTTTTATCACCCAGCACTTTTTTAAGCAATTGGGCATGAACAGAAGAAGAAGCGCAAAATGTAACAACGGTTAGATAAATAAATATTTTTTTGATTTTCATAAGAATGATTTTAAATGCTTTCGCAAATATACTGCCACATAGCAGCGGCTTGCCATAAAGAAAGATTAAAATATACTAAAACAGGGTTTTATATGGTGTTTCATCAGACAGTCATCGTTGAATGCCCTATCTGTATTAACGGTAATAGGGTGATAAAAGTATGATCAGGCGTGAGGTATTGGTGTTGGTAGTATGCTATTGCCAATGTGGAAAGGGAGTGAGGGCAAGGATGAATTTAATTGAACATTCCTGTTCATTACATGCCGCTTATCTTTAGTTTTGCGGTCATCCGGCTTAAAGCCTTTATAGCAATGCAAAGATATTTTATAGAAGTAGCATATACAGGTGCAGGGTACGCCGGTTTTCAGATACAGGAAAATGCGGTTACCATACAATCGGAAATCCGGCAGGCGATGGCTGTTTTGTTTAAAGAGGAGATATTACTTACCGGGTCATCGCGAACGGATGCTGAAGTAAACGCGCTGCAGAATTTTTTTCATTTCAACTTTGATCAGGCTATACAGGAGCGGCATATCTACAATCTTAATGCGCTGCTGCCGCCTGCTATTGTTATTAAACAGATCATTCCTATGGCTGCCAATGCCCATTGCCGGTTTGATGCTATAAGCCGGGAATACAGCTACCATGTGTATAAAAATAAAAACCCCTTCCTGTACAACCAGGCTTATTACTTTCCTTATACTGTTAATTTTGATTTGTTGCAGCAGGCAGCATCGGCAATATTAACGTATACGGATTTTACCAGTTTTTCCAAACGCAACACACAGGTAAAAAATTTCATTTGCCATATTGCCGAAAGCCGGTGGAGCAGGGAAGAAGACCATATGGTTTATCATGTAAAAGCCAGCCGTTTCTTAAGAGGTATGGTAAGAGGGTTGGTGGGAACCATGCTACAGGTAGGGAGAGGAAAGGTTAGTATTGAAAATTTTCATGCAATCATTACAGGCAGGGATTGCACCAAAGCGAATTTTGCCGTACCTGGTCATGGATTGTTTTTAGTAAAGGTGAATTATCCTTCTGATTATTTTATGCTGCAATCTTAAACCATGCAACTTACAGTAGCGGTGATATGCTGATCGCCGCGTACTGAACATAGTAAGTGGCTGATGGTAAGTCGGCCGCCGGGGTATGTTTACGGGTAATATTTCTCCAGCCAGGCAATCATCGTGGCAAATACACCGGCAGCTACGGGTGGACGCAGTTCGTGTTTTTCGCCGGGGTATAATTTTATTTGCGAGGGAATACCCAAGTCCTGCAGTTTCTTATATAATTTTTCCGACTGGTTAACATGTACCAGTTCATCGGCTGTGCCATGAAACAAGATAGTGGGAACACCCGTTTGGCTGGTGAGCTGAAAGTAAGGACTGGCCTGTTCTACAATTTTTACGGATGCCTCCGTTGTTCCCAGGAAGTTGCTAATAATGTCATTGCTTTCCGACCCCGCTTTCCGAACAGTTTCATCACTCAAATCTGTTGGACCAAAAATATCCACTACTGTTTTTACCTGCTTCAAACTATCATAACCGTAAGCATACAACATGGCGAGATGAGCGCCGGCGCTTGCGCCTATTAATGCAAAACTATTGCCGTTATACCGGTATTCGGCAGCGTGTGCGGAGATAAAAGCCAGCGCTTTTTTTACATCCTCTATTTGTGCGGGGAAAATATTTTTTCCATCTTTTACCAGGCGGTAGTTTAAAGAAGCCAGTGCGTATTTGCGTTTACCTACCAGCTCTTCTATCAGTGGTTTTGGGAACTCCGTTTTATCACCCTGTACCCAGCTTCCGCCATGAATGTATACGATTACTTTGGTATGGCTGTTCCTGTCATCCGGTAAGTACGCATCCAGCAGGTTATCATTATTACCGGCATCACCGTACTGCACATCCGGTATCCGGGTATAGGACTGGTGCCTGGTAACAGCCCCGTGCTTTACATAGTTAGCCGATGACGGAACACCATTCCCGTTGCGGTGGGAAGTTAATAAAGTGGATACGAAAATAATAAACGCACAGAGGTACTGACCTATCTGCATGGCAAAATTTTTATCTTTTCAAACAGGGTTTATTAGCCCTTGCAATATAAAGGAAATACAATCAACTACAGGAGGCAATTCCTTCCTTTTTATTCATATCTAACCGGTAATTTGTATAATAAAAATCCTGTTTTACAGGTGCAGATTTGTCACCCGAAGCCGGGGGCTTCTCTTCATTTACTTTAACCGGAGTATAACCTTATCTGATGTTTTTTGTGAAGCAAGTCCTGCACCCAATAAAACTCCAGGGTAACAGT
>NZ_DATJEB010000016.1:0-114651 GCF_035497235.1 Agriterribacter sp. | reverse complement strand
CCAGAAAGTTTTCTGCCATTTTCCCTTATTAAGCAAAGGGTCATTTAAGCTAATTCCTTGCTGAATCAATAGTTTGCGTTCTTCATGCTTTGATTTATTATAGAAAAACCATGCAAAAAACAAACAGAGTAAAAAACAAATTTGAAGAATGAAATAAAATATAGGGTTCATATAAAATAGTTTGTGTGTACTTATATGATTACTAAGTATTGGAAAATGTTACAAAAATTTTAATTAAGATAGCAGAATGAGTAAGTTATTTAAATTCATTGCATTGGTTTGTGCGAATTGCAAATGTGTTTGTTTTTAGGATATTCTTTTTTGTAATTCAGAAATTCGGGTTATCAATTTGTCAAAAGGCTGCCGTAAATCATATACTGTGTCATTGCTGATAGTCCTGTTCCCATTCTTTTATAATTGTGTCGGGTGGGATGATACCGATTTTACCAGGTGTATGATTTGCGTAATCAAGTCTTCTGATTGCGTTAAATTTTTCTCTGTGGGCAACGATATTGTTGTAAAATTCTCTATTTTTTAACGCTTCAATTCCATTCTAATGAATTCCAATTCTTATCTGATACAGTATATATTTCACATACATCCTGTAAGCGGTACTTAATTTTAACCGGCAGGTTTTCGTCAAGTAAGACTTTAAACATATTCCGGCAAATGAAAATTTAATAGATTCTCAAAATGGTTTAAAACCTGTATCGCCTGCTCTTTTGTAACAGAGGGAAAATCTTCTAAAAATCATTCAATGGGTGTCCGGCTTTTAACTAATCAAAAAGATTTTTTATAGGAACCCTTGTATTGGTGAAGACCGGTTCACCACTTTGAATATTTGGAGATATAGTAATTGGATGCGGCATTTTTGATTTAAAGTTAAAGAATATTTTTTGGTGGACATACAAACTGAAAACCAAATTAGGAATTAACCAGGTCAGAATTTATTGTTCAGTTGGCTTCTACCGATATTGATTTTTGTTTCTTCCTTCCTTTGTTTCTAAAATACGCTACCAAAGATAAAATGAGCATTCCTGCTGCAGTAATATAAATCCAGGCGGGAACCGGCATGGGGTCGCCAGCAGCATAAGAATGTAATCCGGACAGGTAGTAATTCACCCCGAAATAAGTAAATATAATGGACCATATCGCCCACAGGCTCACAATATTAAAAGTAAGTTTTCCCCTGAGTTTCGGAACCAGTCTCAGGTGAAGTACCACGGCATAAAATATAACCGATATAAATGCCCAGGTTTCTTTTGGATCCCAGCTCCAGTACCTTCCCCAACTCTCGTTGGCCCACATTCCTCCCAGAAAAGTACCTACGCCAAGGGCAAAGAGCCCAACGGTTAAAGCCATTTCATTTACTATAGTCAATTCCCTGATGGAATGCTCTATTTTATTGGTAGGTTTTGTGCTAAACAATATTAATGAAATTACACTCAATACTGCCGACAATCCGAAGAATCCGTAACTGGAAGTGATGATACCCACATGTACCATCAACCAATAAGATTTTAGAACCGGCTCCAAAGGCGTAATCTGCGGATCAAGCATGGATCCTCCGTGTGCAAATCCCATCATAATCATTGCCACCAAAGCTCCGGCTGCGGGAATAAAAGCATTCCGGTTTCTGTAAAGAAGCAGCCCTGAGAGTACACCGATTCCTGAAATAAATACAATTGCCTCATATCCGTTGCTCCAGGGCGCATGTCCGGAAAGATACCAGCGAACGCCTAAGGCCATCCCTTGAATGGCCAGCGCTGCAACCATTATTCCCAACATTGTTCTGGTCAGAATACGAATCATGCGATTATATTTTGACCCTGACGAAAACACTTCTGCAAAACCAAGCATAATCATACTCATACCCAAAAGGCTGTAAGCTATCATCAGCCAAAAGAAAATATTCAGATGATTATAGAGAATTTCCAGGTTTACTTTTGAGGCTGATGGAACAATCTCTTTACCCCAAATCTGCTGATATTCACTGATGTCTTTAATACTCTTACCCGCATTGTTCCAGTTGCCGGTATTCAAACCTTCTTTTACTCCATTAAAGTAAGGGGTTAGAAGCGCATAAGCTGTCGTGTCAATCTTCACAGCGTTTTCTTCAGAGCTATAAATCCAGCTTCTCCATGTTTGTGCCGGATCATTTTTTACCGGAATGATTTGGGTATAATACCCGAAAGCGATATTGCTGAAAATATTAAACCGCTCCGTCACCTCTATAACTGCTTTGTCATAATTAGACTGATCGGCTTTTCGTTTGCTGAAAGATTTATTAACCTGTTTCTCCAGTTTAAAAATTCCTGTATTGGGATCAACCAAACTGGCATAAGAAGTATAGCCTTCCGCATTGGCTCCGGTTTCATTTGTCAGTTGGTCACCTCCCTTTTGGCCTACTTTAATTATTGGTTCATTGGCCCAATAACCGGGATCAACCTGCATGGAAATAAACCATTGTTCCGCAGATATGGTAACGTTTCCCTTTTGATATTTATCTTTTTTGTAAATTTTTCTAAGCAGCTCTAACACGTGCGTATCCATTGGCTCAATACGGCCTTGAAAATCCTGAACTAAGAGATGCCCGAATTTTTTAGCGTGAACCGGGTCAATGATCCTGTTGGATTCAAGCTCACCAGTTCTTGCAAACCGGGCGTTCGGCCCGGGCCCCTGCTGCGAAAAAATGACTGTGTTATTCTGAGCAAAACTGGAACTTATTCCGATTCCCATCCCCAAAAAAAATAAAAAAGGAAGAAGAAAACTTCTCCTGTGCATTTCTTTTAATGATTCATTCAATTTCCAGAAGTGCGTACCTTTCCAGAACAGCGTGAAAAACATTCCGGTAAACAATAGAAAATATCCTAAATAGGTAATGTTGGTACCCCACCTGTCGGCGTTTACAGAAAGAATAGTTCCGCTTTCATCCGGAAAATAACTTGCCTGGAAGAACCGGTATCCCCGGTAATCCATCACATTATTCATATAAATATGATGTTGTTTCTCCGTTCCTTTATCAATAACGGTTATCTTACTTTCATAAGATGATGGATTATTTGACCCCGGATAACGGTCAAGCAGAAAATCATCGCAACGTAAAGAAAAATCTGTGTAAAGTATTTTGGAACCAAATCCTATAGAGACATTCAGCCCGTTGATTTGTACGGTTTTATTGAATCCTGTAACGCCTTTCCCCCCTTTGATCAACAGCGTATCTCTTTCATTCCCTGAGCTTAATTCTAACTGAATGGCTTCCAGAAGATTCTTATCCATCGGATTATTTTTATCCCCCCTGTAATAAACTATTTTTCCATTGAAAGCGTTTTCAGGAATGATAAAATTGGTATTCTCAATACTGTAAAGCGCCCTGTGATTCACAGTAGCAGGCACATTCGCTTTCACTTTACCGGATTGTTGGGCCAATAATGCAGAATCAGTTACTACGCCCTTTTGCTGACCTTCCATTGACATATATTTTCCACCAGTCGGAGAGGCAATCATCATGACACCCTCCTTTTCCATTATTTGAACCGCACCCAGTGCAGGGTTATTAAAACTAAACATTGTTCCGCCAATGTTTTTGATGTCACCATCGGGAATATAATTATTCTCTCTACCTCCTTCTCCAACAGAAACGATCTTGAGCAATTTTTTACCTGATTGCGTTATTTGAACAGAGTCTTTAGCCAACGGAATATAGTCAAGGGATTTTAAAGAAATAATTTTATCGTCAAACTGATAATCTTGTTGATAGGTTCTTTTGAACGGCCATTTAGTTTCTTTGGCATTAAAGTAAGACATCCTGTACGGGTACTTGTCATAGCTGAGTGATTGCTTTCCATTGCTTACATTCAGTTTGAAATAAGTGAGATCGCTGATAATTTCATTGGTGGTCTGCTTTTCCTTAATCGGCATTTGTCCTTCAAAACTTATGTAGCGTGTGATTGCGCCTCCAATAAACATAAAAATAAACGCTAAGTGAAATACAAGTAGCGGCCATTTTTCTCTTCTGGTAAGTCTATAGGTTTTGATATTTGCAACAAACAGAACTACCAGCCAAAGCATGAGAATTTCAAACCAGGTGGAATTGTAAACCAGTGTTTTTGCAGTAGCGGTATCATAATCATTTTCCACAAAAGTGGCAACAGCCATGGAGATACCATATAACACTAAAAGAACCGTCATGGTACGAGTGGAGAAGAGTATTTTTTTTAATCGCTTCATATTGCTTCAAATCATTCAAAATGGTTTTTACCTACCAGGTTTTTTTCCGGAAAAAATATTTTATATAGTTGTAGCCCACGTATCTGAAAAAACATCTCTTTAGGAGTTCCTTTCTTTAGGAAAGGTTAGCCTAAAGAGATGCATCAAACAGTGGGTGAACAATCAATCTGATTCCCGAAAAAAAACGACTGACTGCTGCAAGAAGTATTCCGGCCGGAAAATCCTTAAAGAGATTTCAGATATTCAGTAAGATCCTTTTTTTCGTCCGGCGTTAATTGAAGATTTCTCTGATCGTTGTACATGGTTACCACATCATCGAGTGTCTTTGCGGAGCCATCGTGAAAATAGGGAGGGTGTTGCCAAATACCTTTCAATGGTGTAACTCTCCATTGCTTTGTAGCAGACCGGTTAACATAGTCCTTATCTATAGCTACAGATGCGCTTTGAGGATGCAATTTTCCACCTTGGATAACATCAGTAAATAAAGGCCCGGAGTGGCAACTTACACACTGCGCTTTCGCGGCAAAAAGAGCTTTTCCCCTGGCAGCAGCAGTAGCATCAAAAGAACCAGCGGGGGGTTTTGGAGCTGCAATAGAATATTGGTAAGCCTGTAATGCCGGAAGTTTATCCGTTACTAAATCATCACCTTCTCTATGATCAACAACCCAGTTTAGACGTGAATCAGCAAAATATCCATGACCGTGCATTTGGGTAACTGCCACATATCTATTCCAATAAGCTACAGGCCCTGCAGGCTCATGTTGTACATCTCCGTCACCGGTAAAAATAGCTTTAGGAATACCGTATAAACCGTAGGCAGGAGGGATAACAACAGGGTTATTCAGGCCGTCATGATTAAACCTCGGATCGTATATGCCTGGTGCCCAGGAAGCGTAAACTGCTCTCGTGGCTTCATCTAATGCGGGAGACAATGAGATGATCAAACCGGGATTCAAATCTCTGTTAGGCCAACCATCCAACCGGTTTCCTATACCAGCCGCAAAGGAGTTATCAACGGTTGAATGGCACAACGCACATGTAATACCCATCCTATCCAACTTCAGTTTACCATCAGACCCCGTGCTTACTGTTCCCTGTACACCAACAACAGCATTTAATGATATCAGGGCAAGGGTAGTCTGAGGATCAGTAAGACTAACCGTTCCGTTTTGAATACCGGCAACAACAGCGGCGGGAATAGCAGAGGCATCAACCTTTAACCCCACACTTAATGCGGTAGTAGGGTCTACAGCGGTTTCTATCACTTTGTTCATTTGTAACACGTCTGTCCAGAATGTTTCATCACCAAAAGTTTCATATCGAAATACTTGTTGACCCTGTTGAACTAATTTGGGATCTAACGGAGGTAAATTTAACTCGCCCTCACCCGGAGGAAGGTGGCCCCTATCCGTTTTACTGCAACTAAAAAGGGTAAGTGCGGCAATCAGTCCCAGAGCCGGAATCATAAATTTTTTTTTCATGATTTTTTATTTTTATTTTTTGAATTAATACTGTTTTTCTCCAGATGGGAAATTCAATTCAGGTTAAGTATCCCATGAGATTAGAGTTAAGGAGATACAATTTGGTTACAAAAAACACAAATTTTTTTATGTGCATGACAAAAGATGACATACAGGTAGAAGGTTCTCAAAGATAATTTCAGCCGCTGAAGCAAAGGCTGTTCGTTGAAAGGTGGAGATTGGTTTACTATTTTTTATTGCTTCTGCAATGCCTGCATAGTTATTTTGCCTGACGCCGGCATATGGTTCAGCACCAGGGTGTCACAGCCCGCCCGCAACGGGTTTGATACCCCCGAAGCGACTTCAAATTTGCGGGACAGAGTACCGGAAGAACATATGGAGTACACAGTCGGAAACTGCGTACAGCGGGAGAAACAAAAAACCTGTAAGGGTTGCTAACCGGGAGCATCCCTTACAGGTTCACATAAGTTTGTTTTCAGTTATTTCTCCAGCGGGTGCTCTGAAAGTAATTTATCTGGTGAATAAAAATCTTTTTTACTTTCTACAGCCGCTCTTACCTGCTTCACTTTTTCGGGTTGTACAGCCGGCGCCTGGTTGCCAAATGAATTCCGTACATAGGTTAATACCGCCGCAACTTCCTCATCATTAAGCAATCCCTCAAACGGCGTCATAGGCACCTGTCCGGGATATTGTTTCCCGTTCACTTCTATTGGCCCCATGAGTCCTTTTAAAACAATCTTTATTAAACGTTCTTCATTGCCCAATACCCATTTGGTATTCGCCAATGGCGGATATTCGGAGGCTGAAAGACCTTTACCATCGGGCTGGTGGCAGGTGTTGCAATATCCATCCCTGGCATATATTTCCTTACCCTTTTTGAAAAGCGCAAGGTCATTGCCCTTTAATGAGGAAATGATCTGTTCTTCTTTATGTTCTTTTACCAGCTTCCCGTTAAGATGCGCTACGGCTGCCTCATGCGCATGCACCATCCACTCGTCTAACGGCATTTTTGCGGCTTCTTCCAGGACAGGCATCCCTTTTTCCTTTCCGATCCACGATGCGGCAACAATGGCCTCCAGGCGCACTCTTCCATGTTCATCGCGGGCGGCCTGCATCAGCAGCTCTGCCTGGTTGGCTACCTGGTGACCGGTATAACGGACTACATTAACCGCAGCAGCCCTTGCCCGGTAATCTTTTGCCTGGAGCATTTCCTTTAGTAAATCCTGGTCAACCTTATCCAGTCCCCAGCTTACCCACAATGCTTCCAGCTTATGGTGTTCGTACCGCGGATCATTTTTATCTAACGCGCTTACCCATTTTTTTAGTTTGGGCAGCACTTCATTAGCGTCTCTGCCCCTCAGCTCACGGCGCGTTCTGTACCGCGTACGGTATTCCGGCAGTTTAAGATTATCGAGCAGCACTTCAACAGTAGCGCCGTCTATTTTAGCGGGCGTTACTAACGGCCTTGAAGGATACGTAATCCGGTAAACCCTTCCGTGCATGTGATCGCGCAGCGGATCTCTTGCATTGTGCTGCATATGCCCGATCAGTATATTATGCCAGTCAATCAGGTAAAGCGATCCATCGGGCGCAAACTCCATATCTACGGGGCGAAAGTTACGGTCTTCACTAACAACTAAGTCTACCCTATGATGACTTTTATAGCCGGTGCCACTGTCTTCTATAACATGTTCCTTCGTTCCCAAAAAGCCAATGGTATTGTTGATGAGCATATCGCCCTGTACTTCATCGGGAAAATGACGGCTGGAAATAAACTCCAGTCCGGAAGTTGGCCGCACTTTATGCGCTTCTTCTATTAAGTTAAAAGATTTGTGCGTAGCCTCCCCATATCTTGGCAACACGGTACCGGGCATCATCCACCTTACATCGGGGCCGGAAGTTTCGGCAAAAAAGGGCTGTCCCCATTCATCAAATGCTATGCCCCACGGATTTGGAATGGAAAGTTGTGCCGTACGCTCCAGCTTGTGAAGCTGCGGAGCATAGCGGTAAAACCCGCCATTGGTGGCGCGTACAGGGCCGTAAGACGTTTCTACATTGGTATGCAAAAAAACACCTTCTCCACTGTAAATAGCGCCTGAAGGGTCGGCGGTAAAAGCATGGCTATTGTGATGCGTATCATGATCATCAAACCCGCTCAGCAAAATCTCTGCTTTATCCGCTTTATCATCGCCATCCGTATCGGTAAATAATTTTAAATTGGTACCCTGCGACACATAAACGCCTTCTGGAGCTATTTCAAAACCAACAGGCAGGTGCAATTTATCTGCAAATACGGTTAGCTTGTCGGCTTTTCCATCCCCATTGGTATCTTCCAGGATGATGATCTTATCATTTGGTTTGGGATCACCCGGCTTATAGTGCGGGTAACTGGGCATGGTGGCTACCCATAAGCGTCCTTTATTATCGAACGACATTTGCATGGGTTTTGCCAGCTCAGGAAATTCTTCCTCAGAAGCAAAAAGCTCAATTTTATATCCATCGGGTACTTTCAATTTACTAAGGGCTTCCTGGCCATATAAATAAGTTAAGCTACCATTTGCTTTAGGATTATAATTGGTTTCAACAGGCGGCAACTGCCGGGTAGTTTTATCGGCGGCGGCAATATCCATTTGTTCTCCTTTGCTTGCCGCCAGCCATACGGCGGTGTCGCGGATAGCGGTCATTTGCCGGATTTTTTCTATTTCTGCAGGGTAGTTAGCGGGACCAAAAGGATTATAGCGGCGACCATACACATGCACTCCGTTGGGGATTTTGTAATCATCATGCCACATCCAGTTTTTTTCTTTTACAGCCGCCAGTACCAGTGCCCTGTTGGCTTCCGCTTTAGGTGAAACCTTTCCAAAAATTTCATCCGCCAGCAAAACGGATAATTTTTTATAGCCCTCGTCATTCAATTGCGATCCGTCAATGGTTAAAGCTTCTTTAGCGGAACCAAACCATTTTTGGGAAGGTGCAAAAGCATCTATAAAAAGCACATTGTTGGAATCGGCAACCGCCTTCATGCCCTGGGTATACAACAAAAGATTTTCATTTTCTTTTTTCCCGTTGGGAAGATCATATTTAGCAGACAGGTCTTCAAAAGCAATGGGTGACACGATAGCCACCTGCGGAGCGGAGCCGCCGTTGTAATGCTGGCTTAATGTGTGTTTAATAAAAGCATCCAGTTCTGCTTTATAATTGTTTAACCCTTCCTTTCCCTGGAAAGATTCATTATACCCGAAAAAAGCGATGATCACATCTGCCTTATGACGGGTAAGCCATTCATCGGGAGATTCAAAATGCCCTTCACTTCCCGAAGGAGTAGCAAGTTCGGTTTGAAATTTTTCCGCCCCGGGAAAAGCCCAGGGGTCGTTTCTTGCCGCATGGGGCCGGAAGCCGGGTGTATTGCCCCCATCACAAAAATTACGGATATAGAGCATACTATCGGGGTAGCGTACCTGCATTTCTGTTTCAAAATAACCGTAGTTCATCATTCTTGATCCCAGGTTATTACCCACAAGGGCGATACTGGTGTGCTTTTGAATTTTGAGCGGTTCAGCGCGATCAGAGCGGCAGGCTGTAAACACAGCGATCATTAATCCGAATAAAATTACAAGGGTTCCGGTACTTTTTGTGCAAGGGTTTGTCATTTCAATTGTGCGGTTTTGAATCCTAAAAATATGGGTTCATAACCTAAATACCCAATATTTTTAAGATTAGCAACGGTTAATACTAATTTACAGCCTGTTAATAGGCTGCCAAACCGCGGCTATACACCGGAGTTGTTACCGGAGATGTATATGAACAGTGATATTTTGTATGTAAACAAACAGGATGTTAACTTTATTTTTCATACGCTAATACTAAAGCGTGACTATTAAGAGCGTGCATTTACTGCGCGCCTGCTTTTACCGTTTCCCTCCTACTATTTCTTATAATTCTTATACTATTTTTCATAAAATTGAAAGCTTACACTATAATTCAATATATTAGGGTGATATTTTTTAAACTTTAAACCAGGTGAACGATGAAATCTATTGAATTGCGGCTACCGAAGGATTTTGACAAATCATTTACTGTATTTAAAGAAGTTGGAAAATCATTTCCCTGCCCCTGGCACTACCATCCTGAATATGAAATTGTGCTGGTTTTAAAAAGTAACGGACGCCGCATGGTGGGCGATAACATCGGAAAGTTTGATGAAGGCGACCTGGTGTGCATGGGTCCCTTCCTGCCCCATGTATGGGTAAACGATCCTAAATTCATTAACGGGCAGGTTGATTACCAGGCTGAAGCCATCGTAATTCATTTTAAAGATGATTTCCTGGGCGAAAACTTTCTTAATATTCCTGAGATGGAAGCCTTTAAACATTTTTTGAAATCATCTAACCGCGGCATGGTAATTAACGGCAAAGCCAAAACTGAAATTACCGCTTTAATGGAAAAAATGCCCGATATGAACGGGCTTCAGCGCCTATCTTCTCTTTTGCTCATTTTTGACACTTTGTCCCGTACGCCAGAATATGAATTGTTGGCAAGTCCCGGCTTTGTTAAAACCGTAAATGTAAAAAGCTCCGACAGGCTGAACAAAATAACTGAGTACCTGATTCAAAACTTCGACCAGGACATCACATTATCAAAAGTGGCTTCCATCGCCAATATGGCTGTTACCACCTTCAGCAATTTCTTCAAGGAAAACTACAGGGTAACTTTTGTAGAATATTTAAATACACTGCGGATCGGCTATGCCTGCAAAAAACTTTCGGAAAAAGACCAGAACATTGTTGATGTGGCCTATGAATGCGGATTCAACAGCTTAGCCAATTTTAACAGGCAGTTTAAAAAATACAAGCAAATGACCCCAACAGAATACAGGAGGATTATTTATGCGTAGCGGGGGAGATTTGAGATTTAAGATGGAATCCGTTCCGGGTTTCTGGGTTTCGCTTCGGATTTGGGGCAATCAGCAATCAGGTAAGTAACTCCTAACGATGGGGCGGATACTCCTTCTTTCACCTTTCGCTTCTCTTCTTTCCCCTCTCCGCTCTCCTGCTGACAGCCCCTAATACGGATAATCCGTCATACAAAAAAAGTACCTGCTTCAGCAAAAAAATGAGTTGTTTCTTTTTCGGGTGTCTTCTACATTTACATCCTGTATTATTAGCTTTATACCGCCTTTATAACAGTTCATTTTTCTGAGCTGTTAAGAGTGGATATTCCGTTTTTCTAAAATGCCATATGATGAAGTGTATTAAATTGTTACTGGTTTGCCTGTTATTTGTTTTTTCTGTGGGGTATGCTCAGAATGCTCAACAGGGATCGTTTGTTAGCTCCGAAAATCTTTCTTTCCTGGAAGGCATGACAAAAGACGTTCTTGAGGCTTCACGTATTTATCCGGGACAATTTATTTCAAAGGATTTTGGTTCCAATAACACCGGGGGCGTACTGATCAGGCCCGGGGGAAGAAATGCCTATCCTTCCTTCTGGATCCGCGACTATGCGATGTCGCTTGAAACAGGAATGGTTTCAAAAAAGGAGCAGCTACACATGTTATTACTAACAGCTTCTACCCAGTGCGATCAAACCCGGATAACAAAAGGTGGTAGCCTGGTTCCCTTAGGTTCTGTTGCGGATCATATAAGGATTGACGATAGCAAGCCGATTTACTTTCCGGGAACATACAGTTATGAAAACCAGGGAACGCCGGAGTGGGGAACCTTGCCGCCGTATTGTGATCAGTTTTATTTTATTCATATGGCTTATTATTATGTGAAACATACCGGTGATCGTAAAATATTATTGAAGGAAGTGAATGGTATAAGATTAATTGACCGCTTAAAGGCAGCCTTTCATACTCCACCATCGAATGAAAACAATCATATTGTATACGCTACTGATGTAATGAGGGGAGTTGATTTCGGTTTCAGAGATGCGCAGGTCATTACAGGAGATCTTTGCTTTCCTTCCATTTTAAAATACCGTGCCGCTAATGAAATTGCCGAATTGCTGCAATTGATTAAAAGTAACGATTCAAAAAAATACCTGGAGATAGCCGCTGCTATCAAAAAATCTTTGCCTGGAATGTTTATGGATGGAAGAGGCATGCTGCGTGCTTCTACAGGTAAAAGCAGGCAGGCTGATGTTTGGTCAACCGCCCTGGCTGTTTATTTTGGCATACTTGAAGGTGAAGACATGAAGAAAGCATCCTATATACTTGCGAAGGCTTATAAGGATGGCACTTTAAGTTATAAGGGCAACATCAGGCATATCCTTACCACTGATGACTATAATGAAACAACTGCCTGGGAGATTTCCCTGTCCGGCAAGAACTTGTATCAGAATGGCGCCTATTGGGGAACGCCCACCGGATGGGTTTGCTATGCGATGAACCAGGTTGACCCGCAACTGGCAAAAGCATTGGCCACTGAATTTATTGAAGACCTGAAAGCGAATGACTTCAGAAAAGGTGGCGATTTTGGAGCGCCTTATGAGTGTTTTAATACATCTACTTACAAGCAAAATCCAATATACCTTACCACGGTTGCCTGTCCTTTAACTGCGTTCCGGAAGATCAACTGAAATAATACTTTCCATTTTCGGCGAATGCCTTTTTCCGCAGTTTATATCTGTTATGATACAGGCTATGTTTACCGGTGTATTTGAATAAATAACCGGAATAATCCTTCATGCAAAAAAAGTATCAATATTAAGCAATTTTTTGGTTGGTAACGGCTATTGAATCAAATAATTTTAATTTTTTAAGCAGCATTACATTCACTTTCAAACCATTTACAATGTTTGGCAAATATTGAAATGCTTATAAAGATTCAAATAAATTTCTGATCAGTTATTTTTTACAAACCAGATATGTCAGGTTGTTTATCAACAGTATTATTTGAATGATACACGTATAAATACCGTTTTATTATCACACTAAACTGAATTTTAAAACCCGTAAAAAAAACATATGACGCCAAAACGCTGTTTTTCTATTTTATCCATTATTGATCGCGCAATCCCTGTTAAAATGATTGCTGTTGCCGGATTTATATTATTCCAGATGGTTAGTATCAGGATAGTTGCGCAAACCACTTCCGTATCAGGTACTGTCTCAGACGGTAACGCGCCATTACCTGGTGTTTCTGTTACCGTAAAAGGTTCCGCTTCAGGTACCAAAACGGATGCTGAAGGTAATTACCGTATTTTGACCGCACCCAATGCTGTTTTAGTATTTACTTCCATTAACTATGTTACTGAAAGCATTGCTGTAAATAGCCAGGCAAGAGTGAATGTGGTGCTGAAGTTAAATGATGCTTCACTTGGGGAAGTAGTGGTGATCGGTTACGGGTCACAGAAAAGAGAAAACCTGACCGGAGCCGTAACCAGTATCAGGGGGCAGGAGCTTACACAGGTTCCTGCATCTAATCTTTCAAATGTTCTTGCAGGCCGTTTAGCGGGCGTTTTCGTAGCACAGGGAACGGGGGTACCCGGTGTATCATCAAGCGTTCGCGTCAGGTCAGATGCCTCATGGAATTACAGTCCACCGCTATTTGTTATAGATGGAGTTGTTAGAGATAAAGTAAGTTTTGATGCGCTCAACGCTAACGATATAGAAGATATTACGGTACTTAAAGACGGAGCCAGCTCTTCTATATATGGAGCCAGGGCATCAAACGGCGTTATTCTGATAACCACTAAAAAAGGAAAGATCGGAAAGCCAACAATAACATATAATGCAACATATATGTTTGAAAAACCAACTTCCAGGCCTGAACTGCTTGAAGGCAGGAAAAGTGGAGAGATGAATAACATGTGGTCTAATGCAAACCTTGGATATACATGGTTTGGCGAAGATGAATTAGATGAGTTGAAAAGGACAGGTGGTTATAATTATCTTGATTACGCCTATGTTACGCCTTCTTCTACTGACCATGCATTAAACGTTTCAGGGGGTAATGAAAAGCTAAGATATTATATGGGAGGAAGTTTCATGAGCCAGAATGGTTTTTTGGAGAAATTAAAATTTAAACGATACAATGTAAGGGCAAGCCTTGAAGCCGAAATTGTGGAAGGGCTTACCGCAAGCATGCAGCTTAGTACGAATTATAACACGCGCCAGCAACCTAATTTTGGTGGCGGAGATGACCTTTCTGCCATGTATGGAAAGTTGAGCCAGTTTTTTTTCTATGTACCTCCTTATATCAATGGGAACTTAGTAAATCCGGGATGGATTGGAAACCCAATCGGTTTATTTAATGAATCCGGGTATAACAACTCCGGAAGCAGGGGGCTGGATGCGCTAATGACATTACAATATAAGATTCCGTTTGTAAAGGGTTTGTCTGTGAAAGTATCGTATAGTAAAAATAATACGATGGGTGAAGGAAAAGTATACCAGATACAACCCACCTTATATAATTATAAACGCACGGGAACTACCCAGAAAATATTCACTGATACCTTGTTGAACATTGTAAAAGCTCCCTATCCTTCAGTGCCTACGCTGAGTACCAGTAATTCCAATACAGGGTCGTACCAGTTTAACACCCAGGTTTCTTACGCCAGGGGATTTGGAAAGCATTTTCTGGATTTAATGTTTGTATCTGAAATATATGAGCAAACATTCAGCGCCAATAATTTAACACGCCAGCATTTCCCAATAATAACTACCGATCAATATTTTGCAACCAGTAGTAATAATGCGGATTCCTGGGGTGGAGGTAGTGAATCAACTGTTGGCAGAACATCATATGTAGGCAGATTGAATTACGATTATCAGCAGAAATATTTATTATCCGCGTCTTTGAGGGCGGATGGCTCTATGATTTTTGCACCGGGTCATCGCTGGGGTTATTTCCCGTCTGTGTCGGCGGGATGGAAGGTATCGGAAGAGGAGTTTTTCAGGAAACATTTAAGCAGAACATTCAAACAGTTTAAACTACGCGCTTCATTGGGATACACAGGAAATGATGGCGTAGCAGCCTGGCAATGGCAGGACAAATTCGTACCAGCCGGAAGTGCATACCTCGGGAATAGTTTACAACCGGTAATTAGTTACGGAGGCGTAGTTAATCCAAACCTGACCTGGGAAAAATCCAGATCTACCAATATCGGTATTGATCTTGCCACAACATTTAATCTAACGATGTCTGTCAATTACTGGAACCGGAACACCTACGACATCCTGGGATCAAGAATAGTAAGCATCCCTACAACTTTTGGCGGTGTATTGCCTTCTGTTAACTATGGAAAAGTAAGGTCTAACGGGTATGAAATTGAACTGGGGTATGAGAACAATATTGGAAATATTGCCTATTCGCTTCGTGGTAATTTTGGTTACGCTTCAACAAAAGTAATTCAAAGAGATGTTGCAGCAGGAGCTTTGGATGTGGATAACCCCAATGGTAAACCATTAGGTTATGTAGCGGAGCTGGTATCTACAGGAGTAATTCGCACGCAGAAAGAATTAGATGATTTACCGGAAAATTATACCATATACGGGGCTAAACCAGTTTTGGGAACCCTCAACTATATGGACATATCGGGCATTGATGGTGTACCTGACGGAAAGATTGACCAGTACGACAGGCAGGTAATTTCCAGGTTCAGCCAGTCTACAGCCCCATATACCGCTGGCGCTAACCTGGGTATTGCGTGGAAAGGTGTGCGTGTCAGCGCTTTCTTTCAATCCACATTTGGGTACAAAAAATTATATACCGACAATTGGGGCAGAGCTTTTCCTTTTGACGCTTCTGTAACAAAAATGTGGGGCGATATGTGGACCACAGATAATACTAATGGTACGTTTCCAAAGTTCCAGGGACCGGGTGAGTCCAACAGCGCAATGAGCTCTTCTTTCTGGTATTCAGATGGTGGTTATGTAAGACTGAAAGCACTAACGGTTGCGTATAGCCTGCCAGCAGTATGGCTTCAAAAAATAAGCGTACAGCATATAGACCTGAGCTTTACGGGAACCAATTTGTTTTACCTGTCGAAGTTTAAAGCCTATGATCCTGAAATTGGCAACCTTGCGGCTTATCCCAATATGAAAACCTTCAATTTCGGATTACACATTACCCTTTAATTCATCATAGAAAATAAAGCATCATGTCATTGCAGGTGCTGAACGCCTGCAAACTGGGTTCTCATTCATCAATATTTCAAACCATCATCATGATAAAGAAACTGTATTATACATTACTTTCCTTTACAATAATACTGCTTACAGCAGGTTGCGAGAAAGTGCTTGATCAAAAAAATCTAACTGCAATTAACCCGGAAGACGTATGGAACGATGCCGGATTGGCAACAGCGTATGTTAATGGATTTCATAATGCGCTTATGCCCGGGATGCCTGCAGGTACAGGAAATAACACTGACGAGGCGGTAGCAAATAATAATTTCAATGTATTTCTGTATGGCACAGCCACCATTGATTCGTATAATAACTGGCCCTACGCCACCATCAGAACCATTAATACATTACTATCCAGCATAGATAAAGGAAGCATCGCTGCCGATAAAAAAGAACCCCTGAAAGGACAGGCTTTTTTCTGGAGGGCATGGGCTTATTTTTCAATGGTGAAAGGCTATGGCGGTGTACCGCTGATTTTAGACGTGCAGGAGTCGTCCATGAGCATGGATTCCCTTAAAGTAAAAAGAAATTCCACTTCAGAATGCTTCGCGCAGATCGTAAAAGATGTAGATTCTGCTATTGCAAAACTTCCGCCATCCTGGGATAATAATAATTATGGACGGGTGGATAAATCCGCGGCTATGGCATTCAAGGCGCGTATTTTATTATTCTATGCATCTCCCCTGTTTAATCCATCGGGCCTGGCATCAAGGTGGCAGGACGCGTATAATGCGGCATTAGCTGCAAAAGAATATTGTGAAAGTCAGGGAAAAGGGTTGATGGATAATTTCGCAGATATATGGGACCAGCAGCCTAATAAGGAAGGTATAATGGTGAGAGTATACGCTAATCCGGGCGCTACTTATTTTACGGGAGGACTTCGTCCTTATAAATATTCTAATGGCGCCGCTCAGGATGATGGTCCATCATTAGAACTGGTAGATGCTTTTCCAATGATTGATGGCAGCAAATGGAATACGCTGACGATGAATCATGATACATTGTTCAGGCATCGTGATGAACGATTCTATGCTACCATAGGTTATAACGGTGCAGCCCCATACCTGGCGGATATGTTTACACTTAATGAAAATTTATGGACTTACATAAAGCCTGACGGAGAAAGGATGGACGGAACCTGTTGTAACACTTTATCCAGTTTTTACAGGGTGAAGATGATGGATAGAAAAATTACGCAGGCAACTGTTTCACTTACAAGTACTCCCTGGCCTGAGATACGGTTCGCAGAATTGCTGATGATGTTTGGTGAAGCGGCCAATGAAATTGGTAACACTGCTGAGGCGTTGCAGGTTTTGTATGATTTACGCAAAAGAGCAGGCATATTGCCGGGCACAGATAATAAGTATGGTATTACCGCCACTACACAAGAGACAATAAGATCAGCCTACCAGGATGAAGCGTTTGTAGAATTTGCATTTGAAGGAAAAAGATGGGATTATTTAAGAAGGTTGCGGAAATTTGACACCAGGTTTAACGAACTAAAACGCAGGCATGGCTTCCAGGTATACCTCAAAGAAGGCGCACCCGCACCTACAGGAATGGATGATATCAATGATTATATTTCCAGCTTTGATCTTGTTAAAGTAGCTACGGATGTGTTAGATTTCAATGTAAAACCCGAATATTATTTTTACGCAATTCCCAAAGTACATATTGACGCCAATCCAAATTTAGCTCAAACTAAAGGCTGGCCCGGAGGTACATTTGATCCTTTAGATTAAGACGTACAGAACATGATCAGAATCGGGGCAAATTGTATTTTAAAAACAAGACACTTATCCACAATAAAATTAAATATTAATATTTAGCGCTCAGATGAACTACAAATCAATGAAAAGTGTTTTGCTTTTGTGGATCGCCACATGCTGCATGGTTATGTGCGCGAACAGCCAGTTACAGGTAATAGCGCATTATAACATGGGTAAGTCCGGAAATATTTCATTTGTGCTAACGCCGGATTCATTAAAAGATTTATCCGGAAATGGTAACCATTTGAAAAGAGCGGGCAGTCCTTTGTTTTTTGCAGATGCCCCGGAATATTACCGCCTGAAAGGAGATGGCTCCATACTTTTTAAAAAAGATGCTTCTTATCATATAGAAGAAGGCAGGGTAAAACACCTTCAACGTTTCGTACTTGAATTAACCATAAGGGCTGAAGGGGCTCAGGATAACCAAGGTGATGAAGACAACATAAAAAGTGTGTTAGTATACGGTGATAAAAATTCAGGATACAGCATAGTAAGGAAGGGAACTGATTTGAATTTGACGGTTGATGGAGGAACAAGCTATTACATTGGTTCTCTGTTAAAGGAAGCCTGGATGCATGTAGCGTTGGTAAGTGAGGGAAATGATAAGGTAGCCATATACGTAAATGGGAAAAAACTAAAACGCGTAAAGGCTTCACAGAAGACGCTTAGGGAGTTTGTTGTAGGCAGTGCATATGAGATGAAGGCATTTGATGGGCTTGTGTACGAGGTGAGGCTTAGTGAATTGACCGGAAAATTGAATATTGAAAAGGATATGCTGTATACCCAAAAGGGCAAAACACCAATGCCAGCCGGGCTTAATACCGATATAGCCGGTATATTGAACAGCATTGCAACGAATAAAGCCGTTGTTCCCGTTACCAGGCTTCCTGCTTATTCCAATAAAAAAGACTGGCTGATCAGCAAAATTAATCATCCGGTAAAAATTTATCTGGAAAGAGCGGATGGTAGTTCCTCAGGAAAATTATTAGTAACAAACGGGTTAATTTCCCGGGAGTTTTTTATTGGAGACAACCTCGTCTGCGTTAGTTTAAAAAACCTTTATAACGATGCTGAATATCTTAGGGCTATTAAGCCAGAGGCAAGGATCATGATAGATAGTATTTGGTACAATATAGGTGGGCTGTATGGACAGCCGGAGAAAGCGTATCTTTTAAACAATTGGCATCCAACATTAAAAGGAGGCACTAATGATTATCGCTTTTCAGGAATAGAGGTTAAGACACCGGAGGAGCGATACCCATGGACGCAAAAATACAATGCAGCAAAAGCGGACTGGCCGGCTAAAGGGCTGCACATTGTTATGCATTACGAAGCTCCGTTTCGTGCAAATGATACTGTAAAAAAGATACAGGTAGCGGTGCACTATGAAATGTATGAAGGCGCACCAGTTATGGCAAAATGGTTTACAGTACAAAATGAATCCGGGGGAGAGGTTGTAATAAATAAAATGGAATGTGAAGTATTAGCTATCAATCCCGATCAGAAAGAGAGAATTTCCGTGGAAAGCGACTATTCATTCAACAATGTAAATGCTACACCTGAGGCTAGCGGTCCTACGCTTTATCCTGTAAAGGATAATGATAATCCTGCACGTTTTGGAAGCAGTACTACTCAATGGAAAGTAGATCAGGAATATGACACCTGGGCAACACAAAATACATATGAAGATATTCTCCTGGGAAACATCCATTATTCCCTCTTATTGAGTACACTTTCTTTTGGACCGGAAGCTGTGGTTAAAGACAAAACCACATTTCAATCCTTTACGAGTTTTGAATTGTTACATGACAGCGATGATAAAGAACGCCAGTCCCTGGCGCACAGGAAGTTTTATAGAAAACTGGCGCCCCAGGTTACAGAGAGTTTACTTACCGCAGGTATAACCTCTAATAATGCTGATGTACTTAACGGATTTATTGATCAAATGGGGGAATTCGGGTTCGAACGCCTGGATGTTATGGCCTGGCCGGGGATCAGTCATGACAACCTGGATCCGTCTTATCTGGGCATCTGGAAATCTGTTACTGCACATGCAAAAAACAAAAACATCATAGTAGGCGGCTATGAATTACAGGTGGCGTCAAGAGGTCGCGGAGCAGCATATGATTGTATTGATCCGGCCACTCATAAGCCCGGAAGTTTTTTTGGACAGAGCGTTTGCATAGCAAGCAAGTGGCAGGATATTTATTACCCTAAAATGTGGAAGTTTATAGATTCCACCGGGATAATGTCTGTAAATGTAGATGGCCCCTACCACGGCGATGTTTGCGCATCGCTGTCACATCCCTATCATCGCAATTATTATGATTCTCAGTGGGAGCAGTGGAAATACCAGGTAAAAACAATCCATGAATTTCAACGTCGCCATATGTATGTTCCCATGCCAGACTGGTATTTTTTAAATGGCGCTACTACTACCGGAATGGGCTACCGCGAAGCAAGTGCAAACCTTACTCCACAGCAGCAGCTTTTACTTGGCAGGCAGTATATTTATGACGGAACCTGGTATAAAACACCAACTATGGGTTGGATGACCCTGCAACTGGTAGGATTTTATTCAGGCGATCCGGCTATTGGACTGGAACCATTAGCAAAGAACATTGACCGGTATGAGGCAGCTTTATTTCAATACCTGGCAAGTGGCTGCCAGTTAACCATAAGAGGAAACCGGCTATACGATGGACCCGAAACAAAAGCGATGCTGCAGAAATGGATAAGCTGGTATAAAAAGCACAGAGCGATATTAACGGCTGATATCATTCATATAGCAAGGCCAACCGGAAGGGGGTTGGATGCATTGTTGCATGTAGACCCTGAACTGGATACGAAAGGGATGCTTATTGTTTTTAACCCTACAGATGAAAATATCAAAAAAAAGTTAACCATCCCCTTGTATTATACAGGGCTTAACACGGTGGCTCATATTAGTGAACGCGAAGGCGAATTCAAAGAATACGCGCTCAATTACAAAGGCGAAATAGAAATTGAAGTGGATGTAAAAGAGGGTGGATTTACCTGGTTGGTTATTAAATAATTTGTTGCAATTAAAATAATGCAGGAGATGAAAAAATTGTTGTTTGCATTCGGTTTTGTTATGGGCATAAGCATTTCGGCTACTCACGGGCAGGCAGTTTCAGCTAAAACAAAAATACAGGTGAATCCGCTGTATGTTCAGTCGCGCCTGGAAGGTATTGGGGCTTCATGGCATTCCGAAAGTCTGGATAAAATTGATGAATCGCCGGAATACAAATGGGCATACCGGTATAAAAATTCCAGGGGAAGCGCATGGGGTGGGAATCCTCCTGTAACTCATGAAGCCGGCTGGAAAAAAGTGTCGGATTATGCAAGCTGGCTGGGGATGAGTTGGGTATCTGTTGAGTTAAGTGCAAGAATGTATGAACCTGAAAAAGGCATGTTTGATTGGGAAAATGAGGAAATGCTGGCGCTATATAAAATACTGGATTGGGCGCAAAAAAATAATGCTACTGTTTTTCTAAGACAAATGTGGGCAAACGTTAAATGGAACTCCTACCCTGGAGTGCAGCCATTAATGAGCGCTCCAAAATCTGTAGATGATTTTGCCAATGGCCTTGCCACCCTCATTGATCATCTGTTAAACGTAAAAAAATATACCTGTATTAAATGGCTTTGTATCAGCAATGAACCTCCTGCCTGGTGGAACAAAGGCGATGAAGAAGTATCCATAACACCGGCATTAAAAGCGGTAAGAGCAGCTTTGGATCAAAGGTCTGTTTCATTACAGATATCAGGCCCGGACTGGACAGAGCTTCCACGATTTGATGCCGGAAGAATTGATTTTAACGAATACATAGGCGCTTATGATATTCACATCTATGGAGCGTTAGACAGTGCCAGGGAGATCATCCTGTCGGATTGGGTAAAGTGGGCAAATACCCATCAAAAGCCGCTCTTCCTTTCTGAAATGGGCAATATGGCACTTGGCTGGCAGGATGAAAACCCCGGACCTAAATCATTTAACGCCGCTATATCAAATGTGGAAACTATCCTTAAAGGGCTTGAGGCAGGCGTTTCCGGGTTCAGTCGCTGGAGCTATACAAACCGGGGTGACCTTGACGGTCAGTGGCAGTTAATTCATACATGGGACAGGCAGAATAAGCAATACCTTAAAGAAGTAACAATTGAACCAGCGGCTTTTTACGGATTTGGAATCATCACCCGTTTTTGTGCTAAAAATTCTGATGTCGTTAAAACTACAAAAACGGGCAGTCCAAAAATTTTATCACAAAGCATCAAAAGTCCCACAGGGAAAATAACAACGTATATTCTGAATTTATCAGATCAACCTGAAAGTATTGAATACGAACTTTTAGGAAAACCAGCACTTCCTCTATATCTGTACAAGGCGAGTGAGGCTGAAGTTACGCAGCCGGATTATAAAATGGAAGGACAGAAGATGGTGTTACAGGAAAGTGGTGTACTTAGCATTCAAATTCCTGCCAGAAGTATATACAGCTTATCTCAATATAAACTTAGGCATAAAGACCCGGGAGTAAAAAGGTAATAGCAGGATCATGATGTACAAATTATATTTAGTAACATTCGCACTTATGGAGGGTTTTTTCCTGCAATCCCAGGAAAGTCAACAACCGCTTTCAAAAAAAGGAAGACAAATACACACATTGAATGGAGAAGACTGGCAACTCGTTGCTGCTCCTCCCGGCACAGGCGAGGCACGGGCATTTTATCAAAGTGGCTATCCCCAAAAAGGCGTAATACCTGCAAAGGTTCCGGGAGATATTCACTGGGACCTGGAACGGTCGGGAAAATTACCGGATTTATTTATAGCGATGAATGCAAAGAAAGCTTATGATGTTCCCCTGCAGGAATGGTGGTATCGCAAAAGTTTTGTTATTGGGGATTCCTGGAAGCATAAACAAATAAGATTGCATTTTGCCGCTGTTGATTATGCTGCAAAAGTATGGATCAATGGAAAATACCTTGGAAGGCATGAAGGTCAGTTCACTCCTTTTGCGTTTGATGTAACAGATAAAGTAAAAACAGGAGAACCGAATGAACTCACCATTTTAATTGAACCGGCACCCGAAAATGTTATTAAAAAATTATTCTCTCCACGTTCTCAAATTAACCGGCAATATGCGATGGATGAAGTGTCTGCCACACTGAAATACTGGAAATGCCGTACGATGAGCGGGTGGGACTGGGGCACGCCGCTGTGGACTATGGGGATATGGCAGGACGTGACCCTTATAGCCACCGACCAGCTTTTTCTTGACAGGTTACTTATACAACCAGAAACCCAAAAGCCTTATACCAGCGCAAAACTTCATACTACTGTTGATGTTCATACAAAACACCCGAAAGATGTAACGCTTGTTTATACTGTTCATGCGCTTCAGCACGGATTACCAAAGCGCACTGTTTTACAAACAACTAAAACAGATGGCATCAATGAACAGATAGCCTTCTCCCTCAACCTTAAAAATCCCCGGCTCTGGTGGCCAAACGGGTATGGACCGCAAAACATGTACGAACTAACGGTAATGGCCAAGGACAAAAACACAGGGAAATTATTAGACCAGGTCTCTGCCAAATTTGGCGTTCGCGACATAAAGATTGTAGCAAACCCTGATGCCGATAATTATAAAGAAATGATCTGGTACTCACATGCCCCACCGGTGGGCTCGGGAAAAAAAGATATTCCTAAAGATTCTTTGTCGGGCTATCTAGTGAAAGTAAACGACATGCCTGTTTTTCTGCATGGGGGCAATTGGTTACCGGCAGATTTGTTGTATGGACGTGCAGATAAACAAAAATATACACATCTCATCCGGATGGCTGCATTGGCTAATTTCAACGCCTTCCGGGTATGGGGTGGTGGTTTAATTGAAAAGCAGGAATTTTATGATTTATGTGATGAATATGGGATATTGGTATTCCAGGAAATGCCCCATGCCGGTGCACTGCCTTTAGAAACGCCTGAAATACTTGCAAATACGGCAACAGAACAGCGGCAGGTAATACCACTCTTGATCAATCACCCGTCTGTTTTCCGGTATGGGTTTGGGAATGAGTTATATATTATGCGGCAAACCAGTTTGCAGGTAAAACAGTTTGAAGACATTTGCAAGGAGCTTGATCCTTCACGCCATGTAATCGGCTCAGATCCGGTATGCGAATATCAAAGACATGGCCCTCACTGGTTTGATTTTAATAATGAGTATGCTGTATATAATACCGGGTATCCTTTAACCGTAGGGGCCGATAACCCGGTGGAGTGGACTGAATATGGCGCATCAGGAGCATCGTCTGTGGAAACCTTAAAGCGCATTATACCGAAAGAAAATCTTTGGCCTATTTCATCAAATGATTCTGTATGGAAATGGCATAACGGGTTTGAAGCGTATACCGGATCCGACTGGCTTAAACCTGAAATTTATCATCCTTTATTTGGTAAACCCATCAACCTGGAAACCGAGGTAAAAGTAAGCCAGTTTTCGCAGGCTGAAGGATTGCGTTATGCCAATCAATCGCATCGCAGGGCAAAATGGCACCGGAGCGGCAGTTTTATGTGGACGTTTAATGAGCCCTGGCCCAATGCGGCTCACGGATCTATTGTAGAATACTACGGGTTGCCTAAACAGGCTTTGTATTATACCCGTAATTCTTATGCCCAGGCAGACATCAGTACAAGCTATAATTCCATGCTCCTTACCGCGGGCGATACATTAAAACTACCCGTATTTGCCACCAACGCCAGGAAGTTAAAAATTTCAGGCAAACTAAGGATGGTGATCATGGACCTGGACGGAAATATCCATTACCAGGATAATCAAAAACTCCAGATCGCTCCTTTGTCTTCATCGCAGGTAAACCAAATTGATTTCGTTACCAGCAAAGAATGGAACAATAAAGTGTTATTAGTCCGGTTTGATTTGCTTGGGCAAAACAATAACAGCATTTCTTCCGAAACCTACACTTTTGCCATTCAGAAAGCAACTGCCAAAGAAAACCGGAAAGGCTACATGCATTCAATGCTGGAAGCTCCCAAAACCAAATTGCAACTTGATGTTAAGTACCATAATAAAACGCGATGGGGAAGTGATGAAATGAATTGTTACATCGCAAAGGTAAAAAACACTTCCGCGGTTCCCGCCTTATTTGTACAGTTGAAATGTAACCGGAAGCCTGACGAGGTTTATTTCAAAGACAATTATTTTATGCTTTTACCGGGAGAAGAAACGAGCGTAGAGGTTTTGGTAGCGCCTGGCCTTAGCCGTGATTTTAATACGCAGGAAATTGAGATAAGTGCATGGAATACTTACCGGTAGAGAACATTACTGTCAGAGAATAAAATTATCAGTTAAAAAACAGCAAATGGATTATAAAAAGAGCCACAGAAAGCGTTACGCCAGTTTTATAATGTATCTGATGCTTTCAGTTATTACGCCGCTTTCCTATAGTCAGGATATTCCTTATGGCACGGGAAATTGGGATCATGAAACGCTGGGTAATCATCGCGCTGTTATTTATGTTGAACATCCTTCGGATGTTGTTAAGGCAGAAATTCCATGGCGGAGATTGGATAATGTAGATGATAAGGGTTTGATACTGGTTGATGCATTAACCGGTCAAAAAGTTAAGAATATGTATTGTGTGCAAAAGGACAAGGATTCCGGCACCATATTATTTGAACCTGTTTCGGGGCAAAGCAGGTATTTCCTGTATTATATGCCGGGCAAAATCGGGGGATCTTCCTGGTTTCCCGATGTAAAGTATGAAAAGCCTTTGGAAGATTATGACCCTGAGTGGAAAAAGAATGCGGTTAACAAAACTACAGTTCAAAAGCCCAAAACAATTTCGATAGAAAGCCAGAACAATTTTCATAGTTTTTATCCGATGGAAGTTCCTGTAACAAAAAACGAGTTAAAAGCATTTCTGAAAAAAAACAACAGCCAGGATTTTTTTTTATTCCCGGAAGATAGAAGTTTTCCCATTCGCATGACAGAAACCATTCCCCACAGGTGGTATAAAAAAGGTGTAAACACAACCTTTTCGGGAAGCGCATATAAAGGTGAATATTATGCATGGCAAATAGGCATTTTTTCTCCATTTAGAACATTGGATAATGTGAAGCTGGTATTTTCAGCCCTCAAAACAGAAACAGGAGCGGCTATACCAGCCGGCGCATTAAAGTGTATTAACGCCGGTGGGAACGATTACCTGGGCCGTAAATTTTATAAAAAGGTAACAGTGCCAAAGGGAGAAGTTCGCGCCATGTGGATTCTTATTGACGTAGATAAAAATCAACCCGCGGGCATATATAAAGGAAAGGTTAATGTGCTTGGGAACGACACTAAAACATATTCCGTAGACGTAAGCATCCGGATAAAAGATCAGCTTATTGAAAATATGGGTTATGACACCCCTGCAAATATGTCGCGGTTAAACTGGCTTGACGCTACCAGGGGTATTGACGATGAAGTAGTAGCGCCTTATACCCCCATAACAATCGAAGGAAACCGCTTTGCTATTCTTGGGCGTAAAGTAAGTATTGATAAATCCGGGTTTCCCGCTCAAATAACCAGCTCATTTACCGGTAGTAATCACCAGGTTAATGGCCCCGACAAAGATATTCTTTCCGGAGCGATTCAATTACGGCTTTTAAAAAATGGAAAAGAAATAAAACTAAAAGCAAAAGCGCCTGTTATTACTTCACAATCCAGTGGAGCCGTTGTATGGCACACCGTATTAAATAATGCCGACATTGAAATTATAGTACAGGCTAAAATGGAATGTGATGGTTATATTAATTATGAAACCAGGATAAAAGCAAAAAATAATATCAGCTTAGACGATGTACAATTAGTAGTGCCTTATAAGCGAACCACTGCCAAATACCTCATGGGTATGGGTAAGCGGGGGGGCAAAATACCGGATAAACTGGAATGGAAATGGCAACAGGAATATGCAAATAATATGCTTTGGGTAGGTGATGTGAATGCGGGTATGCAATTAAAGTTAAAGCATATTGTTCCGGACTGGAAGATATATGGCTTTGAGAATACGGGACCATACAAAGACTGGAGTAATGAAGGAAAAGGTGGATGTACCATGTATCATACAAACAATGCTGCCGTTGTAACAGCGTATACAGGTTCCAAAAATATTACCGGCGGTAAAGAGATGATACTAAATTTTGGACTGCTCATTACGCCATTCCATCCTTTAGATAACCAGCATTGGAGCGAACGTTACTACCACAGGGATATTAACCCGGAGAAAGCCGCAGAACTTGGCGCAACGGTAATGAACGTACATCATGCCAATCCATATAACCCGTTTATTAATTATCCGTTTTTAACGGATGACAAATTAACTTCTTTGGTTACAAGGGCTAATAAAGTTAACATAAGAACGAAGTTATATTATACAGTCAGGGAATTGTCTACCTATCTTCCCGAGCTATGGGCACTGCGCCATCTGGATGATGAAATTTTTACCCGCAGCAAAACGATAATGCTTGCAGATACACATGAAGGCGGCATTGATAAAACAGTGTATGGAGCGACAGGGCATTCCTGGTTGTTTGAACACCTCAGATCTAACTACGATCCTGCATGGCATTGCCCTCCCGATGCTGCAGCAGGATTAGACTGGGATATGTCAATACGCACCCAGGGTGTTTCCCGCTGGCACAACTATTACATTGAAGGTCTGAACTACCTGGTTAAAAAAATGGGGATCAGGGGTATATATCTTGATGGTGTAGGTTATGACAGGGAAATAATGAAACGGGTACGCAAAACCCTGGACAGGGCTGCCGATAGCTGTTTAATGGATTTTCACTCCGGCAACGCATTTCAAAAAGAATACGGATTAAATAGTCCGGCAAATAATTACCTCGAACTGTTTCCTTATGTGAATAGCTTATGGCTTGGCGAGATGTATGATTATAATTCAGACCCGGATTATTGGTTAGTAGAAATATCAGGAATACCGTTTGGACTTTACGGAGAAATGTTAGAGGGTTGTGGTAATGCGTACAGGGGAATGGTATACGGAATGTCTACCCGTTACTACCATCATTGTGATCCTTCAGTTATCTGGAAATTATGGGATCAGTTTGGTATCTCCGGATCAACCTATACCGGGTACTGGGATAGTGCCAATCCAATAAAAACAGGTAACCCTGATATTTTGGCAAGCGTTTATCTTAATAAAGGAAAAGCAATGATTGTTCTGGGTAACTGGACAGATTCAGCACAGACGATTAGTTTAGCTATAGATTGGAAAAAGATGGGAATGATTTCTGCTATCGCGAAGATTGAAATACCGCAGGTAGAAGGGCTGCAAAATGCACAGCCTATTAATCTTAACCAATTGATAATCCCTGCTTCAAAAGGGTTAGTACTCTTCATTTCTGAATAGAACGCATCAATTCGTTTCTTTAAAACTGGTTCGGGTTATTTTAAAAATTGTATTCGTAAATAAAAACTATATAATGAGCAAGCAACATTCCTCCCGTAGAAAGTTCATTCATCAGCTTGGCGGCACAACCGCTTTAATAACAGGTAGCGCGGTTTTTGCACCAATTTCTTCCCTGGGGCAAAAAGGTGTAGTAGCTTCTTCGCAACAGAATACAGGAGCTGCTGAAGATGTAAAAGTTACTTTTAGCGGCACTAATGGTTTTGAGCAACCGGGTAATGTGGAAATAGAAAACCGTGCATTTCGATTAAAAGTAGAGACGAAAAACGCACTCAACCCCAACATGCTATTCGATAAAAAAAATAATGTTACCCTGGCAAACGGGGATTATTATTATGGTTTTGGACGACCTCAAAAAGTGGAGGTGAAGATAACGGACTTGCCGGATGCTGCCAGGGAGGTTTCTTTTACTGGGTTTACTGATAATCTAAAAGTTGTACACAGCTTTATATTTCCTAAAGATCAGGAATGGGTTGAAGAATATGTAATGCTGGAGAATATTGGCAGCAAAAGTTTAAATCTTAATGAAAGCCAAATCAACCTGAGACATGGGTTTAACAGCGTTATCAGTAATACAGATAACAATAATACCCTGTCTCAAAACTGGCGGTTTTTAGCTGTTCCGTTTCTGATTCATACTGCTAGCGGCGTAAGACAGGAATATGTGATCAAAGATTTCATGGCGGCTAAACCGCATCAAATGGGTTCTGAGGGATGGATAATGGCTCATGCGAAAGGTGGTGTTTTAATTATTAAATATTGCCAGGCACAAATGGAATATGCTATAGTAAACAATCATCTGCCTGCTTCAGAGTCCACCAATACAGGAATAGGGTCAAACCTGTTATGGGGAGGTTCGGGAATACATCATAATGATCCAGAGTCAGCGTTGAACTTTTCTCCCAATCAAACGTTGAAGTTTGGACTTAACCGATACGCCCCCTTTACCGGTAATGAAATGAAGGGATTTACCCTGTTTCGAAATTTTATGGATTCAAAGGGCCACCAATTCCCAAAAGATTTTAATCCGCCTGTACACTGGAATGAAATTTACGACAACCCACACTGGTGGAATGCCCCGGATACTCCTGAAAAAAGGGCGCAATACTATCGCCTGCAGGATATGGAGGTAGAGGCTGCCAAAGCAGCAGAATTAGGCTGCGAAGCATTATACCTTGATCCGGGCTGGGATACAATAATGGGCTCAACTATTTGGGGAGATGAC
This sequence comes from Agriterribacter sp., assembly GCF_035497235.1. Taxonomy (GTDB): domain Bacteria; phylum Bacteroidota; class Bacteroidia; order Chitinophagales; family Chitinophagaceae; genus Agriterribacter. The sequence goes on along the minus strand of NZ_DATJEB010000016.1, from coordinate 85,302 downwards.
CGTTTAATGTCGTGTAGAGAATTTTGTGAGATCATGAAGGAGAAGTATAATTTGAAAGTTTCTCTTCATACCCCTTTAGCTGTTTGGAATGAAGAAACTGCGTACCCCGAATCTGCCCGCAAGCCTTTTGCGGTGAATAATAATCATCTCTGTAGCGGCGCCCCCGCCTGGTGGCAAACTAAACTGGATCGTTTCCTGAAACTGGCTTCCGATGGCATTTGTTTTTTTATGTTTGATGGTACTAATTATACAGGACCCTGTGAAGTAAAAGAACATTATCATCCCATACCTTATACCCGCGAGGATCATATCCGCAATTATGCCAGGTTAGCGAAAAAAATACACGAAAAATACCCCGATGTTCTTATAGAAATGCATGACCAGGTTTTAGGGCCGGAATCGGGCCGGTACGTACCTATGTACTATACGCATAATGCCACTACTTTTGATACGATCTGGGCTTTTGAATACATGTGGGATCCAATGAGTGATCTTACCAGCGGAAGGTTCAGATCATTGTATTATTATAACCTGGCCTATAATATTCCTTTGTATGATCATATCAATCTTAAGACAGATAATGCGAATGCATTAGTGTTTTGGTGGACTGCTTCTACCTGCCGGCATCTTGGCATAGGAGGAAAAAATGGTGTTAAGTCTTCTCCTCCCAATGTGGAGGTTGAGTTAGCACATTTAGGAATTGGGGAAAAGAACGGCCCACCTCCGGAAATATGGGAAGGCCATAAGAAAGCAATGAAGGTATACATGAGACTAAAGCCATTTTTTGTTCGCGGAATTTTTTATGGTATTGATGAGCTAACACACGTTCACACCCTGCCTGAAAATAACAGCAGCGTTATAAATTGTTTTAACCTGGAGAAAACGGATACCGTTAAACACATTAGCTGTTCGCTTTCAGACCTGGGGCTTACATCCACAATAGGCAAAATCAAAGGAGCAAAAAAATGGCGCTTCGAAAAAAAAGTACTTTATATGGAGGTAGAGATCCCGGCAATGGGAGTTACTATCATTGAGTTGAATTAAACAGGAGATAATGATCCCAAAAATGGAACTCAACAAACGAAATACGCAGGAGCTTTAATAACCTGGTTCTGATGCCGGCAGCAGTTTGCCAAAGATTTTTCAATGCCATCAGCTATTGATCGCTGATGGCATATGAGATGGCTTTATCCGAATCGTCCAATCGTTAAACGGAACGCGCTTATCCGCGGATACGCAGTATGAGCTCTTAAACAAGGGCTTATATTTACCTTTTAGACCCCTTAATAGTAATGCCCAATCCGCCATCAATTCTAAACGCCTGCCCGGTTATAAAGGAGGCTTTGTCGCTGGCGAGATACGAAACAAAATCTGCGATCTCCGAAGGAGCTGCTATCCTTTTCATCAGGTGCATTTCCTCACATTCCTTAAAAACCGCCTCAGGATCGGGCGATTGGCTAATCAGCTCTTTTAACAAGGGCGTATCCACGCTGCCCGGACAAACGGCCACACACCGGATTGCCGGAGCATAATCTATAGCTATACTTCGCGTAAGGGCAATTTGGGCTGCCTTGGAAGTGGCATAAGAAGCCACCTGGTGCTGGGTAACAAACGCCTGCACACTGGACATGTTAATGATCACCCCTTTACCTTTAGCCTGCATGGATGGTATCATGTATTTTGCACAAAGAAATCCTCCCCTTAAATTAATGGAAATGGTTTTATCCCATTCTTCCACGGTACTTTCCGTTACGGTTGCAAAATATTGTATTGCCGCGTTATTCACTAATACATCAATATGGCCGAAACGTGCTTTTATGATTTCTACTGCGCCAATCACCTCCTGCTCACTGGACACATCGGCTTTAACAAACAGGGCACGTTCACCTAATTCTTTTGCAAAAGCAGCACCCTGCTCATCAATATCAAGTATAACAACATTCGCGCTTTCCCGGTGAAATACTTCAATACATGCCCGTCCAATACCTCTTGTTGCGCCGGTAACTACAATTGTTTTGTTTTTGAAGCTCATCGTTTATATATTTTGATGTGAAACCAATGTCAACCCCTTTATGCCAAGATCAATTTTATTGATATGCCATCTTCCGAGGTTGGCTGTAAAAAGCTGATCCATATTTTTGCCGCCAAAAGCGATGTTGGTAGGATTAGCCAGGGTATGCGCTTCCCAGTCATCAACCAGTAATGTGCATACCCTGTTCGGGGATATCTTATAGATAGCATTGGGTGTGTAGCAGGTAACATATAAATTTCCTTCATCATCGAACGCGATACCATCAGGTACAGTACGGGGCAGGGTGCAATATACTTCTCTTTCACCGGCCGAACCATCTTCCCCTATGCTTATTCTTTCAACTCCGGGTAACCAGGAGCATACAACATACAGATGCCTTTCCCCTTTGTCCAGAGCCATTCCATTAGCAAAACGGAATGGACCTTCGTGCCACACTTCAGCCCGGGCATCAGTTGAAAATTTCAATATTTTTCCTTTAACTTCATTGAAAGCGCCGCTTTCAGATACATATAAATTTCCCTGAGAATCGAAAACAGGATAGTTGGGTATATTAAACTGATGCGCATTACAGCCTTTGCTAAAAAGTTCAAGTACAAAAGTTTCAGGGTCCAGCTTCCATACACATTTGGCCGCGGAATCGCAGACTGCCAGCCATTCACATCCCGGGCTAAAAGAAATTCCCAAAATAAATCCTCCTGTAGCAGCCACTTCTTCCCACGCTGTACCATCAGCAGCTATCCGGTATATCTGGCCGGCTTCCCCACCAGCCCATACAGAACCATCCTTATGAACAGCAACGCATTCCGGGTGATCCAGTCCGTTGGCAAACAAAGAAATTTTAATGGTTTCATTCATAATACAGATGATGTTGATCGTTTACAATATCGGCATTTCCCCGATTAACCTATTTATGCGCTTACTTTATCAGCAATGATCGCTGTTTCATTAAACAAGATGCTGCTTTTTCCAGTTTTTTTCAATTGCCTCTAGCGACTTACCTTTTGTTTCCGGTAATTCTTTCCATATAAAAATAAGCAGCAGGATCGCATTACCCATAAATAACCAATAGGTATATGCGCCTCCAATGGCTTCCATTAACATGGGAAAGAACTGGGTAATGGCTACAATAGACAGCCATAAAAGCAATACAGAAACAGACATGGCAAGCCCTCTCGTTTTATTTGGGAATATTTCGGACATAATTACCCAGGGAATAGGACCGAGTGAAGCGCCGAAACAGGCAATAAACCCAAGTATGGATATCAGCAGCCAGGGGCCGATTGTCCACTCAAAGTGATAAACCAAACCTATGGACAATAAGGAAACCGCCATTCCCGACACACCCCATAATAATAATTTACGCCTGCCCACCCTGTCAATTAATACAACGGCAACAAAAGTAAATAAGGTGATGATTAACCCAATGATAACTGTCTGCAGAAAGGCGGACTCAGTGCCGAAACCCGCGCTCTTGAATATTTCCGGGGCATAGTATATGATAGAATTGATGCCTGTGATCTGTGAAAAAACAGCCAGCATCATGCCGATGATCATTGCCTTTTTCAAACCAGGTTTGAACAGTTCGGCGAATGTTCCCTTTTCTTCATGCAGGGTTTCGTTTATTTCCCGGAGTATTTCTGTTCCCCTTGTTTCCCCGTTTATTTTATTCAGGATACCGGCTGCCGATTTTTCTTTGCCCTTTTTTGCCAGCCAGCGCGGGCTTTCGGGTACCACTAATAAAAGGAAAAAGAATATTGCTGATGGAACAACCTCTGATCCCATCATATACCGCCAGCCTGTATTAACGTTCCATGTTTCATCGCCCATACCTGCTATGAAATAGTTAATGATGTAGATTAAATTTATACCTACCACAATAGCCACCTGGTAAAGGGTTACCAGTGTACCCCGGATCCTTGCGGGCGAGATTTCTGAAATGTATAGTGGTGATAGTATCGAAGCTGCGCCTACGCCCAGCCCGCCAATAAATCTTGCCAGTACAAACTGTGTGAGATTTTCAGGAAGTGCCGAGGCAATTGATGATCCCGCAAAAAGCACAGCGGTTAGCAGCAATATTTTTTTTCTGCCGAACCTGTCGCTCAAATGACCGGCAAACACAGCTCCGAACACACATCCCCAGATGGCGCTGGACGCTGCCCACCCGGTCATGGCAGGAGATAACTCGAATTTTGTCTGAAGAAAACCAATCGCTCCTGCAATCACTGCGGTGTCGTACCCAAACAACAATCCACCTACTGCGGCAACAATTGAAACAAAATAAACATATTTTGTATTTCCTTCAGATGGGGGTGAAGCTTCAACAATTTGTAATACGGTTTTTTTTCGGCGTGTCATATAATTTATTTAACTGCACTGTATTTGATTCACAGAAATAATCAGCATATTATTACCATCCACTTGCCAGCACATCGGCAATGTGAACTGTTTTAATAGCCAGGCCATGCTTTTTGATATACCCATCTAAATGTAAAAGACAGGAGGAGTCTGTAGAAATAATATACTGCACCCCCTTTTCGATAGCATGATGCACTTTTTGTTCTGCCATGCCGGTTGAAATCGCTTCAAATTTAACAGCGAATGTACCTCCAAAGCCACAACAAACCTCACAATCGTCTGTTTCTACCATCTGCAATCCTTTTACTTTGGATAACATTTTCCGGGGTGCTGTTTTTATTCCACATTCACGTAAGGCACCACACGCATCGTGATAGGTTGCTACTCCATTAAAGACAGCGCCTAAATCATCCATGCTGAGTACCTCTGTTAAGAACGCCGTAAGTTCATAGATACCCGTAAGGAGCTTGCTTTTTGCCAGGTCATTTCCGGCAAAAAGTTTTTCATAATGGTTGCGGACAAAACCTACGCATGATCCCCCCGGAGCTACAATGTATTCCGGCGAATCAAAGTCTTTAATAAATTTTTCCGCTACTACGCGACTGTCATCCCAAAATCCGGCATTATAGGCGGGTTGTCCGCAACAGGTTTGGCTGGTATTATACAATACACTACATCCCGCTTTCTCTAATATTTTTATGGTATTAAGAGCGGTTTGCGGAAAAAGCTGGTCAATAAAACAAGGAATAAAAAGCTGCACTTTCATCTATAACAAATTATAGTATTTTTTTTGGTATTATTTTAACTCGCTTTCCATCAGGAACAGGTAAACTTCTTTTGGACCATGCACACCCAGCACCAGTCTTTTTTCGATGTCCGCGGTCCGGCTCGGGCCCGAGGCGAAAAAGATGCCGGAAGGCAACTGGTCATTATATTTTCTTTCGAGCAGGATTATGGCATCATCTATATCGAATACGATACTATCTGCTGACGCTATAACAAGATGCGCCGGCGAATACACCGGCAGCACCCTTCCGGATGCCTGCGAAGCGCTGAATACAATGGTTCCTGTTCGCGCAACCAGACACTCACAATCAGTTACTCCTGCTTCAGTTTCATTATCAGCACTGCTATTTATATAGGGAAGCGACCGCAGTTCCATATCTTCCAGCAAAGCAGGGGTTTGACAACGTATATTTGCCCACCCTTGTGCAGTAACCAGTTTACCTAAATTTTCGGCGAGTTCTTTTCTTCCCCGGCAACAAATAAGATGCCCATCGAGCGCAGTGAATGCTTCACTGAACGCTGCTTTAAGATTAAGCCCGTTATTTTGAAATGCAAACCTGGTTTGCCGGTAATCCGGAAAAGGAATATCTACGCGTTTATCCAGGGCAGATTCAATTCTGTTTAAAATATTTTTCCTTGCTGAGGACATGTTTAAAAAATATTATGGTAGCCAACCCTTAAAGTATAAACACACTTCAGGATTTATTTATTTTTTTTCTTAGCTGGTTAAAAGTTTGGCGTGCAAACGATGGGAGGGATCTTCGTTTGCCCCAGGATTTCCGGAACAGTTTTGTTATAAAAATATTTTTCACCCATCCACCCGGCCAATTCATTAAGGCCCGGTGCCGGCTAATTTTTGTCCATATACTCCAACCTATTTTTTCTGAAGGAGAAACGAAGTTATTTTCAACTGCATTACGGCGGTTATTTAACAGGAGATTGTGAATACTAATATTTACCGGGCATACTTCGGTGCAGGCACCGCAAAGGGAAGATGCAAAACTAAGATGTTTATACGCTTCTGCACTGTTTAAGTACGGCGATATAACGGCCCCGATAGGACCGCTGTACGTTGCTTCATACGCATGTCCTCCAATATTTTTATAAACAGGGCAAACATTCAAACAGGCGCCGCAGCGGATACAATACAGGCTTTCCCGTGCGGTGGTATCGGAAAGAAGATGCGTGCGGCGGTTGTCTAAAAGGATCACATACATCTCTTCCGGCCCATCAGTTTCATTTTGATTTTTGGGTCCTGTATAAATGCTGTTGTAAACAGTTGTGCGTTGGCCTGAACCATGCGTGGCCAGTAGTGGCCAGAACAAATTAAGGTCGTGCACAGAAGGTAACACTTTTTCTATCCCGGTAATAGCAATATGTATTTTGGGAAAACTTGCCGACAGCCAGGCGTTCCCTTCATTCTCTGTAACGGCAATTCCCCCTATATCCGGCAATATAAAATTTACACCCGTTATCCCGATTTCAGCGATCGGGTATTTTTTTCTCAATTTGTTCCTCACTACCAGTGTAAGCGCTTCAGGAGTAAGATGAGGCGGAACCTGTAGTTTCTCATGAAACAACTTTGCAACATCTTCCTTGCTTTTATGAAGTGATGGAGAAACGATGTGATAAGGAGCCTCGCCATCAAGTTGTTGAATATATTCCCCCAGATCTGTTTCTAATACTTCAATATTATGCTTTGTAAGAAACGAATTGAGGTGAATTTCTTCAGTAACGATTGACTTGCTCTTTATAATAGTTTTTGCCTGGTTTCTTTTGCAGATATTCAGAATAGCATCCAGTGCCTGCCGGGTATCTTCGGCCCATATCACTTTCCCCCCGTTTCGTGTAAACCGGGTTTCAAATTCCTCCAGATAAGTGTGCAGGTGCTCAATAGCATTCCATTTTATATTCTTGGCTATTTTTTTTGTGGTTTCCATATCCGAAAACTGTAGCCTGCCCTTTTTATATGCATTATCTGCCTGTTTAAGCGAAAAGTTCATCTTCTTCCGGTGATCCGGGTCAAAAACTATTTTTTCGCTTTGCGACAGAAATGCTTTTTCCTTGCTGTTCATGTATATTCCCTTCTCCTGTTTTAAATACTGTAGCGGCGGTAAATGTAGATGGAGTTACAGAACCGGGCAACCCATTTTTTTTCTGAACCTGATACTTTTTTTGCAAAAAAAATATATGGCAGATTCTGCTAAAAAACCTATTTTGAATGCGCAATTAACAGGTGTAAATGGTATTCAGTTAAAGCCGGCATTATTTCTTATTTACTTTTTTCCTTAATTCAATCGTGTATTACAAATGAAGTCTCAGTTGATTCAGAGGGTTACTGACGTTACCAGTTCCCTGGCATTACAAAATTATTCCGCAGATTATTTTTTGAAGGTCTGGCATTATCATCCCGAACTGGAGTTGAACGTAATTCATGAAAGCACCGGCACAGCTTTTGTTGGAGACAGCATTGAACGATTTGAGCCGGGCGATGTGGTTCTGGTTGGCAAAAACCTGCCCCATCTGTGGTTAAATGACGAAATATATTTTGAAAAGGATTCCAACCTTACAACAAAAGCCCACATTATCCATTTCCTGGATAATTTTGCGGGAGGTTTATTCAATATTCCTGAAATGGCGGAAATTAATAAGCTGATAAAACGGGCGAAGTTAGGGATCAAATTCAGTGGCGCGGGAAACGCGGCGATCGCCGAAAAAATTTCAACATTGATTGATTGCTCAGGTTACGAACGGATCATAACATTTATCGAAGTGTTAAAACTATTATCCGCGCACAAAAAATTTAAGACACTTTCCAGTTTAGGGTATACAGAATCAGTTACCGGGATTGATAAAGACAGGCTGCTGCCGGTGTATGAATACGTGATCAATAACTTTAAGCATGATATTACACTCGATAAGGTGGCTGCCCTGGCTAATATGAACGCGTCCTCCTTCAGCCGTTACTTTACAAGCTTACACCGGAAAACCTTCACACGGTTTCTGAATGAAATAAGGGTAGGCAGCGCCTGTAAGCTATTGATCCGGGACGGTCATGTTGCAGGAGCCTGTTACGAATCCGGGTTTAATAATATATCTAATTTCAACAGGCAATTCAAATCTATCAAAAGAATCACGCCTTCCGATTATATCAGGCTACATTCAATTGTATGAATGCACCGGCATTACTGCCGGAGGAGTGCTACTGCACGGTATATCCGCCATCAATAACAACCGCCTGCCCGGTTATACCTTTCGCGTTATCACCCGCCAGGAATTGTACATAATGCGCTATTTCTTCTACGGAAAGCAACCGCTTTTGAGGAACAAGGGGATAGATCACTTCTTCCAATACTTTTTCAAACGGTATGTTCCGCATCCTGGCTATATCGGTAAACTGGTTTCTGACCAGCGCGGTATCAACATAACCGGGACATACGGCATTAACGGTAATGCCATGACCGGCGCTTTCCAATGCAGCAACTTTTGTTAACCCGATCAGCCCGTGCTTCGCGCTATTATAGGCTGCTTTTCCTGCAAAACCAACCAACCCGTTAATGGAAGCCATGTTAATGATCCTTCCAAAACCCTTTTTTTTCATATAGGGCAGCACATGTTTGATGGCAATGAAAGGTGCGGTTAACATCACATCCAGCATCTGCCTGAACTTTTCTGTAGGAAAATGCTCAACAGGCGCTACATACTGCAGCCCGGCATTATTTACCAGCACATCAATGCTTCCATACAGGTCATAGACAGTACCTATTATTTTTTGCATATTTTCTTCATGGGTAACATCACAGGCATAACCGGTAACCCGGCTGCCGCCTAATGCTGCTACAGCAGCGTCAACACTATCCTGTTCAATATCCAAAATAACTACGGTGTAACCGGCATACAAAAAGGTTTTTGCGATAGCCAGGCCAATACCACCCGCTGCCCCGGTTATTATTACTACGCTGGAATGCATGAGGAGAAATGGTTTAATTTGTGTAAGATATTATCAAATATATGATTACTCATGGTCGCCCGGGGCGACAGTAAATTGTGTATGAGTATGAGGCGATAACGCCTCATACAGCAGCCTTTCATACAGCAGATTTCACATACCTTTTCAATTAGAGATGAAAGAACTCCCAATATACAGCAGCCTTTCATACAGCAGATTTCACATACCAGTCTCTGTAACCATCGCTATTCAAGAGCTTCGCTGATGGCCGATCGCTCACAGCGTACAACTCACCAGCTTGTCCATCCGCCGTCAACGCATAAATTATGACCTGTGATATAAGAAGCGGATTCAGACAACAAAAATGCCACTGACCCTGCAACTTCTTCCACCTTCCCTACGCGCCCCATGGGCGATCGTTGCGCCAGCCTTTCCACGAAGGCCGGATTATGCTTTTGTACAGACAGGTTTGGAAATGGTCCGGGTGAAATGCAATTACACCGTACATTCCTTTTTCCCCAGTGAACCGCCAGGTACTTTGTCATTTGTATAATGCCTGCTTTTCCCACACCATATTCAATGGGGTTTTTGTTCATGGGAACTTCATATACCTCCGGGTATGGCGACACCGAACCATACATGCTGGAGAATAATACGATGCTTCCTCTGCCGCGTTCAGCCATTTGCGTACCCACTTCCCTTGCTAATAAAAAGGTAGCCGTTAAACCTGTATGATTAACCTCATCAAATTCTTTTTCACTCAGTTCTTCCAGTTTTTTTGAGGTAGAGCCAAAGGTAAGGTTTACCATTCCATCGGGCACTCCGTGCTGTTTAATTTGCTCCGTTACAAACCGCTGTATGGCGGCTCCATCCCTGACATCTAATGTGGCAGGAATAACTGTTGCACCTAAATCTGAAGATTTTACAAATGCAGCAGCACGATCCTCCAGGTCAATACAAATTATTTTTGCGCCTGCATTCTTTAGTACAATCACAGTTGCCTGCCCAAGATAGCCCGCACCTCCAACCACCCATATTAATTTATTGCGCAGATGAAAAATGGGGGTAATTTCTTTACTCATATGATTTGATTTATGATGTAATGTGACGATCGTTATTCCTGCATTGCTATGCAAAAGAAACAACCTGTCTTAGTGCATCGCCATTGGCCAACCGCTCAAAGCCCTCATTTATTTGTTCCAGGGCGATGGTATGAGACAAAAGCTTATTAACGGGTAAACGTCCTGTTTGATATAACGAAATAAAAGCCGGTATATCGCGTGAGGGAATACAACTGCCGAGGTACGAGCCTTTCAGTGTTCGCTCCTCTCCCACTAATATAGCAGGTGATAAAGAAAAAGTGTGAGAAGGATGCGGCAGCCCGGCGGTAACCGTTGTACCTCCACGTTTGGTAACGGCATACGCAAACTCAAGCGCTTTAATAGCACCAGCAAATTCAACGGCAATATCCACGCCGCCACAGGTAAGGTCTTTTACTTGCTGTATAGCATTTGAATCTGCAGGATCTATTACATGATGAGCACCCAACTGTAATGCAATTGTTCTTTTGTATGGATTGATATCCGCAGCAATTACCGATGCGGCTCCTCCTGATAAAGCCCCCAACACTGCTGCCAATCCTACTCCTCCCAACCCTGCAATTACAATGGTTCGCCCCGCAGTAAGCCTTGCCGTATTTATTACTGCGCCAACACCGGTTAAAACAGCACAGCCGAAGAGAGCCGATATTTCATACGGAATCGCGGTGTTAATTTTCACGAGCGAATGTCTTGATGCAACAACGTATTCGGCAAAAGCAGAAACTCCCAGGTGATGGCGAAGATCATGATGGCTATGATCCTTTAACCTAATGCCACCCTCTAATAAAGTTCCTTTTGTATTAGCCACTGCTCCGGGTTCGCATAGTGCAGGCCGGCCCGTTGTACAGGGTATGCAATGACCGCACATGGGAACGAAAGAAAAAACAACATGATCTCCCTGCTTTAAATCGTTTACTCCCGCCCCGCATTCCATAACTTCCCCGGATGCTTCGTGTCCCAACACCATGGGCAATGGTCTTGCACGGCTTCCGTCAATAACAGACAAATCGGAATGACACAATCCTGCTGCATGAATTTTTACCAGCACTTCGTCATACCCCGGAGTGCTCAAATCAACCGCTTCTATTTGCAAGGGATTGCTTTCATCATACGGACGGGATTTTCCCATCTCGTATAATACCGCAGCTTTTATTTTCATATGCTTTGAATATAATTGAGGTGTGAGCTTTGAGCTGTCAGCTATCAGCTTTCAGCTCAACCGTACTAACGATGGGCAGATAACTCATTGATGTAATATTCACTATTCACCATTCACTTTTTCACCTCTCACCACTCACCTCTCTTACTCACCACTTACTACTTGCCACTCACCACTCACTTATGCATTCAATCCGCCGTCAATTAAAATGTTGTCACCATTGATATATGCCCCGGCCCCGGAAGACAGTAATACGATCAATCCTTTTATATCATCATTATTGGCCATCCTGCCCATTGGCACTTTTTTGCAATAATTCTCAACAAATTTTTCGGGTTGATTGTTGAACAATCCACCGGGGCTGATGCAATTAAAGCGAATGTTTTTGCCTGCATGTGCTTTCGCCATAAATCGCGTAAGCATTATCAATCCTGCATTATGAAAGCAATAGTCCGGCGCGATATCTCCCATGCCTGGTATGCCTTCATAATTAGCATAAATGGGTGCATACATACCCATCATCGAACTTATATTAATCACACTCCCACCGCCTGACCGGATGATCATATCCGTCATCTCTCTCAAAATGAACATCATTCCTGTGGCATTCACTTTCATTGATTCATCAAACTGTTCAATAGGAGCAGCATATCCCTTCATCGGGCGACTTACCGCGTTATTGACAAATACATCAAGCTTACCAAATTGTTTTTGAATATCTTCTTTTAAGGACAATACAGAAGCTGTATCTGCCTGGTTTACCTGCATACCGTGTACATCCAATCCTTTCGTCCGGAAATCTGCGGCCGTTTTTTCAATAGCATCCAGGTTGCGTGAGGCTATAACAACAGTAGCGCCGGCTTCGCCCAATCCTTCTGTTATGGAACGGCCATAGTTACCTGCACCTCCAGTGACCAACGCCACTTTGTTCTTTAAACTGAACAACTCCGTTACGTTCATGCGCATTATTTTAGATGAATAATTTTCCCGCCTGCCAGCCTGCTTTCTTCTGCAGCGATTACAGTTTGAATGATATTTTTTGTTCTATAGAAATCCAGTCTTGGTTTCCCTTCCTGTACGCTTCGTACGAATTCTATAATATTATCTCTGAACATGGAATAGGAGTTTTTGATATCTGCCATCCGCCAGGCCTGTTGTCCAAAAAATGTTAGCTGGAATGTGCCGGAGATGTCCATAAACAAGTGGATGGTTGCCGGCAATCCGTTTTCAAAAACAATATGTACAACATCTTTACCTTTTTCACCTACATGCTGAACAGTTGCTGCTTTGGGATCATCCAGCGTAGCAAACATAGCTTCAATCATATGAACGCCATATTTTAACCAATCCTTTTTGCCCACAGCGGTTACTAGTTCCAGTTTACCAATAGACGATAATTCCTGTTTCACTGCCCGGCACTCATTGGCATACCGCATAGAAGAACATGACATGATAAATTTTCCTGCCTCATGCTGTTCTTCAAACCAGTGTAAGTCTGCCTGTGTAATGGCTAAGGGCTTATCAATAAATATCGGGATACCTGCTTCGATAAAAGGCTCTGCCATTTCCCGATGAAATTCCGCATCATCACGGGCAAGTATAACCGCATCCACCTGTCCTGTCATATCAGCTGCGCTTCCTGCTATATGATCAACACCAGAGGAAGCTGCAATGCTTTTAGAGATGCCGTCATCCTGCGTCCACACATGCGTTACCCGCGCATCCGGCATACCCAGGGTATCCTCGTTGGCATTAAGATAGGCTGCAACCGCGGGGTACCCCAGACTGCTTATTTCTTCGCCATCATATTTTCCATTTATTATAGAAGCCCAGGAATAAGGGTGCGCATTACCGGCACTCATTCCTATTATTCCGATTTTGATCATTTGAGATTCGAGATTTGAGCCACCAAGGCACGAGGACACGGAGATGCACAGGGTGGTTTATTATTTCTGATTTTTTATTTCTGATTTCTGATTTTTTTCCATTTAGAAAAACATTAGCCATATTCTAAACTTGCTATAGAATACCCCTCGCCATCATTTCAAATCTAAAATTTAAAATTTTAAATCTCCTTATCTCAACCACCCCATTTTATCCCAATAGGGCAGGTTAAGAAAAGCCGGATCGGGATAAGCCAGTGATTGTGCAACAGCCAGTTGGTCATTTTTAAGATAACGGCCATTGGCCGCTGCAAGCGATTGTTTTAAATAGTCAAGCTTATCCATACCAACCAATACCGATGACACCTGTGGAAAAGACAGCGCAAATTTTACCGCCAGCTCAGGCAGGTTCGTAAAATTGCCATTTAACAGTCCCTGGTATTGTTGGATATGTTTTTCCACCGGCGCCAGCATGGGATGCAAACCCGTGCCCCTGTTGCTCAACAAACCCTTTAATAAAACCGACCTTACTACTATGCCTACCCCCTTCTCTTCTGCAAGGTCAAACAAGGATTGCTGCCGTTGATCCATGAGGTTAAAAGGCAACTGCACTACATTCCATACACCATGCGCTATTACTCTTTTTGACTCTTCGGCTGCATATGTGGATGCGCCAATACACCGTACTATACCTTTTGCTTTCAGCTTTTGCATTTCCTCAGCAATCACATCCCGCTCCAGTATCTCCATATCACCCTGGTGCAACATGTACAGATCAATATAATCCGTTTGCAGCGCCTTTAAACTTTCCTCAAGCGATTGATGAATGATTTTTCTTAACGTCTCATCGTCCGGCAGATTTCCTTTGTCATCCCTGAAATGCCGGCATTTGGTACATAGTACAATTTCATCTCTTCGCCCTGCAAATGCCTTTCCCATAATATTTTCACTTACACCATACAATCTTGCCGTATCAAAAAAATTAAAGCCACTATCCAACGCCGTTAGTAATAGCTGCATTGCATCTTTTTCCGGCAGCATATCTTCTTCCCACTTTACTCCAATGCCATAGGGCAATCCAATTTCTACCCCACCAAAGGCTATCTCCGAAACTGCTATGCCGGTATTTCCTAAAAATCTACGCTGCATCGTCTATTGTTTTTCTAAATAGGAACTATTGTTTGTTTGATTTGACCCGTTAAAAGACTGGATCAATGAGTTGTAATAATTTTTTAACCCTACCACATCGGCTCCGATACTTACGAACTGGTAGCCAGTTTCATTCAGTTCTTTTACATTACCCGGGCCGCCTACGGTGCCTGCAAATTTTCCATGTTTTTTTGCAAGGCTTGCAATCCGTGTTCTCGTTTCTATTAACCTGGGGTGATCCCATACACCGGGTGATCCGATGCCCTGGCTGAAATCGCCCGGACCAAAAAACAACATATCATACCCCGGCAACGCGGCAATAGCTTCGAGTTCTTCCAATGGTTCCGGATCTTCTATTTGCAGAATGGTAAACCTTTGCTGGTTGGCTTCTTTTAAATACACATTAAAATCAACACCTGTATAACCACCATCGGCATTGCCACCATCAATCGCTCTTCTGCCAACGGGATGAAAACGCGTATGATGAACAATTTCCTTAGCATCCGCCAGGCTCATAATATGCGGCACCATAATGCCTGTAGCATCTAACTCTAAGGGTTTTATATAGTTGTTATACGCACCACGTGGCACACGAACAAGTATATCCGTATCATGCGCTTTGGTAGCCCAAACGGAAGCCGCAAGTACCGACCAGTCCTGGCCAATATGCTCCTGGTCTACCCACACGCAATCAAATCCCGCCAGGGCTGCTATTTCACAAACCTTAGGGTCAGTGAGATTGATTTTAATACAACTGACTGTTTCGCCTGCACGAAGTTTTTTTAGTACCCTGCTTTTTCTCATTTGCATCATAATGAATAATGTTTTATGCCACTGCCTCACCCCAACCCCTCTCCGCCCGGAGAGGGGCTATAGTATTCTCACGGAGTGGCCTTCATCTATTTCCAAACTTTTTTCATAGGCAATAGTGATTTTCAATTTCTACACCAGATATTCCTCTAAAACAAATATCTGACAATTGTTTTCAGGAACGCTCCGGTTCAGGTTTAAGCAATAACCGGTCTGCATAACTTAATACAATACCCGCAACAATACCGGTTACCAGCGATACGGGCATGATCCATAATACCGTTATTCCAAAAACGCCCCAGAACGCAACAGCAATAGCTACGGCTACCCCTATAATACCCGCCCAAAAAGTTGCTCTTCCGGTTGCAAAAGGTACAAAAAGCGCCATGAAAAAAAGCACAAACAAAGGAGCAACGAAAAGATTAACCACCTTCATAATCACGTCTAATAAATTACCAGGCACTTCGCCTACGAAAAAACTAAGGGCCATTACAATAAGCCCCGTGAGGTAAGAAAGTTTTTTTACCTGCTTCAGCGGATCCGAAGCAGGAGCCGTTTTTTTCCGGAATCTTTTAACGATATCTTCCGCTATAACCGAGGAAACACTATTCAGACCGGAAGACATGCTCGACATGGCTGCCGCCAGTAAGCCCGCTATTACCAGTCCTGATACGCCGGGTGGCAGCCCTATCATGATAAACCGGGGGAAAAGTGTATCTGCCTGCTCATTAAGCGTTTTTTCAGCAATAAGGAAACCTTCATTTTTAGTAAAAAAAGCTAACATGGCCAGTCCTACCAAAGCCAGAAGGATATAAGCAATGATGTCGGTAGATAATGACACCCTAAAAGATTTGCGGGCGGTTTTAACATCTTTAGTAGATAAATAACGTTGTATCGCCATTTGATCGGAACCTGTGGTGCAGATATACCAAACAAAAAGAACCAGCATGGCGTTGCCTAATGTAGTACGCTCCTGCGGATCAAAACCTAAACGAAGGCTATCCCAGTGTGTGGGCCAATTAGCTGGAAATATGGCGGTAAATGAACCCAGTTGATAACATACCACCACAATGCTCAACAAGGCCCCGCCCAAAAAAATAAATGACTGTACCACATCGGTAACCACCACCGCTTTCAATCCTCCCATTGACGTATAAACGATAGTAATAACCATAAGCAGTGCGCCAATAAAGGGCACGTATGCCCGATCAAATTGCACTACGGAAAGCAGCGCCACATCAACTGTTACATACACAATGGTGGCCATCCATAACAGCCGCAGCGAAAGAAACATAAAAGTAGCCAGCATGCGTACACTCAGTCCCAACTTCTGTTCCAGGATTTCATAAGCACTTGTTACTTTCATTTGCATAATCCGGGGAATCAACCACCACCCCGCCACATAATATACTAAAGGAAAAGCCAGCGCCCCCGCAAAAATTATCGGGCCATGCTGGATCATCTCGGCAGGATAGGTTAAATAGCTCAACGTGCTAATGAGCGCAGCAAACAGGGAGATACCTACCGCCGTAGGGTTCATTTTTCGTCCTCCGAGCAGATAATCTTCTTTTGTTTTATTTTTCCGGGAGTAAAACCAACCGATAAATAGCATCCCCAAACCATAAGCAACAAGAACAATCCAATCCAGCAGCGCAAGTTGTATTTCAACATCGGGGATCCTGATGAGGGTAAACATCATGTTAGATAAGTTGGTTTATATTTTATTAATTATAACCGCCAGCCTTTTTAAGAAAAGCTTTTCCAAATATACATGCAGTGTAATCAAGACGCTGTTACTTTCATTCACATATATAATACTATTTTTTAAGTTTCATCAACACTTTCAACTTCAAATTCAGGCTAAGCGGGCGAAACCATTCTGGCTTCCATCACCGGCTGCTTCATTGGCAAGCCCCCCGGCAATGATAGTTTGTTGCATTTCTTTAAATGTGATCTCTAATGCCTGAAGCAACTGCGAGATATGCCGCTCTTCATGCGCAAACATTAAATAAAAGATGGATGAAACCAGAAAACCTTTGTCAAGCATTTTTCGAATATACAGGGCTTTGGCCGCGGAAGCATTTTCTCCAAGCTGAAACGCCAATGTAGGTGTTGAAGTCATGCCCCCCACCAAAAGTTTACATGCAGGATACTGGGCCGCAAGTTCCTTTAATGCGGCTTGCAGTTTTATACCTTTCTCCCACACCACCTGCTGCACATTTAAGTCCTGCATTTTTTTGAGCACAGCCAAGGCCGCCGCGGTGCCCACGCCATCTGTCCAGTAGCTGGATGAAATAAAGCTGGTATCGGCCTCATCCATCACCTCCTTACGGCCAATAATAGCCGCAAAAGGAAAACCATTGCTCATGGCTTTTGCATACACAACCATATCGGGTTCCACTCCTGTTTTTGACAGTGCACCCGGAAATCCATATCGCAATCCGCTGGTAATTTCATCCACCACAAACACAGCATTTTTTTGTTTACACTTTTCCCGGATCCTTTTCAAAAAATCATCCTGGGGAAACTGCGATCGCATGGGTTCCATCACAACTGCGGCAAAATTATCACCCAATGCATCTATCGCCGCTTCAAAAGAATTCCAGTCATTATATCGAAAAGGTACTGAGGTTCCTGCCAGCTCCCGTGGTACGCCTTTTGGTTGTAAGCCCGGTAACAAATGCCCGTCCAATGCACCGGTAGCACCCAGGTTGGCAGCAAGATACCAGTCGTGCCAGCCATGGTACCCGCAGAAGGCGATGCCGCTTTTACCGGTTGAGGCCCGGGCTATGCGCACCGCCATTGCCATTGCTTCCCCGCCGCCACGCGCATAACGTACTTTACCCGCCCAGGGATGCAGTTGCAGTAGCTTGTCTGCTAATTCCACTTCCTGCGGATTGACAAGAGAGCAGTAAGTACCTGATGCTAACCGGCGCTGTACAGCGGCATTAACATCCTCATCGGCATAACCTAATAGTACAGCCCCAATCCCTCCTGCAAAATCAATATAACGCCGGCCAGCCATATCCCACACTTCGCAACCCGAACAACGGGAAAAATAAGATGGCCATTGCCGCGGATCAAACATTTCGGCCCGCTTGGATAACAAACCTGTTCCGCCGGAAATAACAGTACGTGCCTGTTTCCATAAACCCGGCCCGGATATATCTTCCGGTGCTGATTGCTGCGGCAGATGAGGCCTGAGCAAGCGTAGCGCATTGTTCAGAAAAATATCTTCCACATCCGTTTTCGTTAAGCCTTCGTCTTCACAGGCTTCGCGAAGCGACAGGAGAGATTCTATTCCAATCAACGTCATATCATTGGCGGTTGGTGGCTGGTAATTTTTTTGAATAAGTTCCTGGTGAAGCCAGAAGAAATGGTTGCCGGTCGTAATACACCTTCCCCGCATTTCGCTTACCGCAAAATCAGATCCCCAGAGTATACGTTTTGGACCTAATGCTTTGATGGCTGCTTTAAAAGATTCCGCTTCGCAAATGGCCGATGTGTCTACTACTACATTATCCAGGTCAGCAATCGTACGCAAACCATTACGGGCATTGCGGTAATTGAAGCTTCGCGCAATATGGGCCAGCACCAGTTGCGCCCGGGGATAGGCACGGCATAACCTGCGTATTTCTTCCTGGTTGTTCTTATCATCTATTGCTCCATCCCGAACGATATGCAGCAACATCACTCCTTTCGTTTCGTGCAATATCTCCCACATCCATTCCGGGGCGTATTCGGTTATGGAAGCACTCATGGTATCCTGGCGGGAAGCGTAACAATGATATACTTTAAGGCCACAAAACAAACCACTTCGCAATTGCTCTGCAACCTGAACCGGGTCATCTCCGGGCGAAACCACCATCAGTGACCGGCTAAGTCCTGTGCCTTTTTGCAGGACTTCCTTTGCCACCCATGCATTCATCGCATCGCGATCAGCGGTTTTTCGGGGCATTCCAAAATAGAGTCCATGAATTTTTCTGGCAGGCATGTAGCGCTGCAGGGCATTGCGGTGCTGCGCACAACCCAATATGCCCGCCCCTTCTAAAAAAGGCCATTCTCCTGCGGGAAAATGAGCCGGATGATAGGGGTGGGTATGCATATCATAGATTTCATCGGGTACGAACGCTTTCAGTAGGGATGCCGAAAGGTGAAGATCATTTTCGCTTAATGTTTTGATATACTTCATAGCAGAGGTTCTTTCATTTTTATAAAAACCCATAGGATCATAGGTACATAGATGCACATGGGTTTTCATTCTTCTATTGTGCTCCTATGTGTCTATGTGTGTGCTGTATTTGTTTGTTTTAACACATAGAGGCATAGGCACATAGGTACACATAGGTTTGATTATTTTTTATTACTGTGTCTTCAGCTTCATTTCGCCGATAATCTTTTTTCCATTTTTAAAATAGCATAGGCCGCGGAGGCGCGAACATCTGCGTCATCCGCTTCGATGCCTAAAGGGCTTTCATTTTTTAATAAAGCAACCAAGACCGGCAGCTCACCAGCATTGCCTTTCTCGGCCAGTCCTGCGGCTATATCCATGCGGGTTCCCTTATCCGGCACATCCTTATAATGCAGGAATGCTTCATACACCTGCCGGTACAAACCTGATGAAGTAATATTTCCGGGTACTGTTATTACAGCCGCAGTTAAAAGGCTACTGCTCAATCCGGAAGTTCCGGACTCGGCCAAAGCGGCTTTGGCAAACGGCTCCCATTGCGCATCCGGTAATTCTCCCGAATTACGTACCACATAGGCAGCCAGCCGTCTTGAGGAGACTTCTTCTTCACCTGAGGTAGCCATACTCAAAAATGAATCTCGAACACTTAATAAAGAGTCGGCTGAAGTAAATG
This sequence comes from Agriterribacter sp., assembly GCF_035497235.1. Classification (GTDB taxonomy): domain Bacteria; phylum Bacteroidota; class Bacteroidia; order Chitinophagales; family Chitinophagaceae; genus Agriterribacter. The sequence goes on along the minus strand of NZ_DATJEB010000016.1, from coordinate 65,217 downwards.
CAATACTCCACCGGGTATACAACGATAAGCTTTTAACCGGACTTTTCAATGCCTGCGCTGTTGCATCGGGATGTTCTTTAAGTGTAGAGATATGAAGCTTCGCCAATGTTTCTGCTGCATGAATCCTGTCTGCACCATTCGTATCCAGGAATGCATACATGATTTTGTTCGTCCACTTTTTTTTCTCTTCCGGCTTTTCTGTTTCCTGTGCAAGCACCCGCCAGATACCAATACGATAGGGAGATTTGCCCCCAAATTGTTTTTCTTCTTCTATATAAATTTCACGCACCCCTTCGGGATACCCGCTCCATAATAAAAATTCCGCAGCATGCACTTTTACCCATTCGGATTGTGTTCGTATAACCGTTCGAAGTGCTTCAATAGATTCTTCTTTAAGTTCAGGGTTTACGACTGATGTTTTTTTTGAAGCATTATCACAATCCGTCATAAAGTAAAATATAAAAAGGATTAGAAAAGATAGCCTGATCAACGAATATGTGGTTTAAGATGTTCGATTAAAATTTGCTATTTATAGTTTGTTGGGAATTCTATTCGGATTTCGTATTCCCGGTTTCGGATTTAATTTTATCTGTCATTGGCAGCACGAACCATCTATTGTTTATCGTTTGATCATAGCGAAGATAGGTGCTGCCTTGCCGGTAGGCAAGCTGCGTCAGCATGACAAGCAATAGTATGTGGCTGAACTGTAGTACAAGATCCGAATTCCATTTCTACAGTTTGTCTTTGGCAGGCATTACCCATCCGCACTTTATTTGTTTCTTGTTATTTGTCTTTTGGTATTCTTTATATTCGATCTGTATTCCCTCCGAATTTGGTCTCACACGTATGGGAACTCGGCTTGAATTTCATATCCGCCACGGCGGACAGGTTTGAATTTTATTTGGTTCTTGTGATTTGGTTCTTCTCATTTACATCCTTCCCTCAACACCTTATACCTCATACCTGATACCTCATATCCTCACCCCCTTCTTTCTTCCTGTAATTGCTTCATATATCTTTGCTTTGCTTCCACATCTTCTTTTGCCGATTCTCCCCAATAAATCAGCCCCATTGCCTTTCTTGTTCTGCTGGCAGTTGTATTGGCGCCTGCCCTGTGAATGGTAAGGGAATGATGCACCAGCAGGTCGCCCGGATTTGCAGGGAAAGCAATTTCTTTTTTTATATCTTCTTCGGTTCCAAAATCAACAATGCCCTGCGAAAAGCCAAGCGTTGTGGTACGACCGTGTGTGCGCATTCCTTTTTTATGTGACCCCTTTATATATTTCACACACCCGTTTTCTTCATCCACCTTTTCCAGCGCCAGCCACATGGTAACCGCCTGTTGCGGGTCCAGCATAAAATAATATCCATCCTGGTGGGGCGGTGTAGGTTTGCCTATTCGGGGAGGTTTATTAAAATATTCAACTGTTTTGCAGATCACATCTTCTCCAAGCAACGCTTTTGCCAGTTGCTCATACTTACTTCCCACAGCAAGTGTTTTAAAATATGCATCATATTTTTCCATGTCCTGCATTTGTTTAAGCGTGGAAGAATCGTTTTGATCTTCATAAAAAACATGATTCCGCGCCATAGCTGGCACTGTATCCCTGATAAAATTTTCTATCCTGCTGTTGAGCGCATCAATCTCTACTTCTGGTAAAAAACCAGGGATAAAAACATAACCGTTCTCATTGAAAGATTTTTTGAGTGATGCGGCATTTGCTGGTTCCATGATGTTTGTATTTGAAAGCAGTTTTATTTGATCTGTAAAATAGTACCTGCAATATGGCGGGTTTCATTATCCTTATTGAAATAATAAACTACCAGTACACGATCTTTATCCAATTGTACTGGCCATGTATACCCGATATCGCCATTGCCACCATCATCGCGAAGCACTATTTCGGGCGCCGTTGTAAAATCTGTACACTCGGCATTAAGAATACGTGCACGGATTCCAAAGGGCTTATGGCGATAACCATAAGTGATCAGTACCCGGTTATCCGGCAAACGCAGTGCATTCATAGGGTGACCCTGGAAACCCATAGATTGCCATTTAAAGGTTTTCCCTCCATCTGTTGAGCGGGCAATCACTGCCTGGTCGCCGTAATTAGCGGTTCTTAAAAATCCAACAATATCTCCTTCAGGCGTTTCAATTACAGATGCTTCATTAAAAGATATTTTAGCATCAACTGCTACAGGAGCGATATACGCCCATGTATGGCCTTTATCTTTTGAAACAATTAAATGGTTGGATGTTTTATTTATGCTGTCGTGAGCCGCTACAATCCATAAAACCCGGCCATCTTTGGCTTCATACAATGCGCCTCTGTTATAAGCAGGTACAGGTGTACCATAGGGTGTATAATTTCTTTCTGGTTTTATATGTATAGGATACTCAGCATCCTGCCATGTTTTAGCGCCATCGGTTGAGCGTACCAGGTAGCCGCCCAGAAAAACAGCGCCGCTGGTTTCAAAATAAGGTTGCTTTAAATTGGGTATTCCGTCCGGACGCACAAAAGCCCACCCATAGCTTGCACAAAGCAGGGTTCCATCGCGCAACTGCAGTAAACAGGGATCCTGTGAACCACCGTAGGGATGCGCATAAATCAATTCGGGCCCTTTGGTCCATGTTTCACCATTCTTTGAACGCAGTATTACGAGATAGCTGTTCGGGTCTGTATGATTCGTTCCTTTTTCGCCAAATATTTTACGGTCGGGTGCACGCCGGAATGCAACAAGCAATTCGCCGTTAGTTTTTTTTACAACTGACGGAAACGAAGAATAGAATGCGGTATCGCTGTAAATTAAAATATCTTTTATTTTACGAACACCTTTTACATTTGACGACACCTGGGATATGCCACTATATGCAGACACTGATAATATCAGGATCATCCCCAGTGCTAAGATCATAAAAGAAGAGCTGACTTTTTCCCGGTTAAATGATTGGGTGCATTCCAAATTGTCGCCGGCTGGTGGGGACACCAGCCAGGGCGGCCCGCCGCGGGTGGTGTCTTCACCGCCCACATGAAGCAAAGCAATGCAACGATTTGAAATACACCCAAATGATTTGTATTTGTTCATCATTTTTAAATGATTTAACCTGATATAAATAAGACCAAAAACCATTTCTGTTAAATAGCCTCCCCGGATTACTGAAATTACCACTTCCTCTATTTATTCTTTAATTGAATTTAAGCGCATACAGGTCGGCATCTTTAAGATATATTTTCAGCCTGATTATTTTCCCGGACAACGCAGATACATCTTCTTTCCCATTCCATGATACTATTCTTTTAATTTCATTTCCAATAATTTCCTGCGAATCGTTCAATGTATAACCCGGGAGAGGTTTGTTTTTTTCGTCCAGTATTTCTATGCGAACGGACCCTGCAGCGGATGTTGAATAATTAATTTCCAGTTCCTTTCCTTTAAATTTGAAAGGTTTTGTTATCACTTCACCTCCTTTCAAACCGGCGTTTAACGATGCAAAACCGTCTAAGCGCAATGAATACCTTTTAATGTGCGCGGTTGGCTGTGCATAGCTTTCATTTACATATACCGATATTTCTGCTGGACTGGTTTGCACTACATTCAGTACGGGATAATTAGACCGTGAAACCCAGTTTTCTAAACCTATACCCGGCCGAATGAATGATTCCATAAAAGTTCTGTCATAATTATTTCCGCCGCGGGTGGCCATTAAAATAGCATCAGAACAATCTTTAAAATAATTAGGATTTACATTCAACGCTTTCGCCTGCTCGTCCGTCAGCACTTGTCTTTTAGGCATAAACCTGGCGCCTATGGCAAGGTAAATATGCGGGGCACGGAAATAAGGGCTGGTTTGATTGGTGTACAAATGATCCAACGGTGTATCACCAAAAGTCATTTTAACAGGTGCCGACCAGTTGATAAAATCTTTGGAAGTGGTTCTGCTTACAGACCTGTATCCTTTGTATTGTGTAAAACCTCCATCGCTCCATGTTCTGAAATAGCAAACATATTGTTGCTCGCTTTCAGACCAAAAAGCTACATTCTGAGAATCGAAAACACCTGTTTTATAAACAGCAGAATCCTGAACTTTCTTCCAGTGAATTCCATCGGGAGATACAAAAGCGAACAAGCCGGTTTTGTCTACCCCGCCTAATGCCTTATATCGTTCGGATGCTTTTGCTTTGGGATTTGTATCAAGGAAAGGCGTGAAATTATGTGTAGCCGGTGCCGCTTGAGCTAATACGACATTATTGTTCTTTGTACCATCAATTGTATAAATTCCAAGATTGGGTTTTACCCAATTAATACCATCAGCGGACTCTGCATAACAGGTCACTTCATTTTCGTTGCCATCAGCTTTCGCCTCCCTTACTCCCCTGTAATAGAGTTTGTATTGCGTACCATCTTTAATAATTGTACTATAACCACTGAAATTCCCTTCCCATGAATTGTCAAATTTTAAAACAGCAGCTTCGTTCCTGGGAGCATGAAGCTCCTGCGTAACATTATTCAGTTTATCAATCAGATACTGATCTACAAAAAGCTCCCTGTTACTTCCAATTTGTAATGGCTTGGAATCTTGCGCAGATAAATGGATATTGCCCAACACCAATAAACCGGGCAATACCAAACTTAAGTAACACACCACATTTCTGAAATAACTACTCACAAAATATTATTTAGCTTTCAATTCAAGAATAGTTCCGGCGATATAACGCAGTCCATTTTAATTATTAAAGTAATATGCCATCAACAAACGATCTTTATCTAATTGTACCGACCGGGTATACCCGATATCAGTAGTTCCGTCATCACCCCAACTATCGTCATCCTTTGTTTTTTTAGCAGAAGTACTACCATTGATTTTAACATTAGCTCATGATAATCCTTCTCCTGCATCCTCCGTTACTTTCCCAGTAGCTTTTATATTTGAATGTGCGATGGCAAGATTCGGCATACAAACAACAGCAGTGAAAATACCTTACCGGATGTACTACCGGTAATAAATGGATTTACATGTTTGAGAAATTTTTAAAAAAAAACAGATTGATCATTAAAATATTCTTCACTCATCACGCAAGCAGAATCGTTAATAATAATTTAATTTTCAAATTTAATTTTAATAAATATTAAATTCTGCTACTTTTATATACATACTTAATACTATTTTTCAAAAAAATGTTTTCTTAATTTTCTTTGCAACCTGCAAATAGGTAACGCCAAGCTGCGAAACACTATTTTGTTACCAATGACATTCATATGCAAGCGTAGCAATTATATACTTTAAGTATGCACAACAAACCACGTTTCAACTGCCACGCAATCTGAACGGAATCATCTCCGAACGAAACCACCATCAACGACCAGCTCAGGTTTGTGCTATTTTATCATATTTCATTTATCACCCATGCATTGATTGTAATGCGATCTGCTGTTTTGCATACATCCCAAAAAATAAAGCCATGCATTACAGTGTTCTTCACAACCAAATAGATCTACTTCTTCCAAAAGGTCCTTTCAGCTTCAGGAAAATGCGGGATTATAAGAATGAGTATAAATATCGTAGACTCCGTCTGTTACAAATGTTTTCAACATGCACTCTGAAATGTGGATATCATTTTTCGCTTAATGTTTTGATATACTTCATATTGTTTTCTTACCAATCCTGTTTATTTTTTTTATTAACTCTGCAAAATAATTCTAACCAATAGTCACGTTCCACTATTCATATTGAAATGATAAGCGAACAGTAGGCATCTCTATGTACGGCTTCTCCATTTAGCTGTAAACCCTGTATACGCTTAAGAATGTGTGCTACCCGAAGGAATATAACAATAAAGGTTAATGGATGAATACCCGGATATCTTGCAAACGAAGTCATTTAAAAGGTGACCCATTAGAGTTAAGCTCTACCACTCAATTGAGCAAATGTTAATTCATTTAAAAGTGTTTCACTATTCTGTAGCTTTTTTACATTTTGGATAAAAATATCCCATACCCTGTCAAGAAACCTTGTACCGGCACTTGAGCCAGATATGTGCGGTGTCATAATAACATTCGGCATTGCCCACAAAGGATGGTTAGCCGGCATAGGGTAATGATAATGGGTATCCAATGCAGCTCCTGCAATCCATCCTTTTTGTAACGCGTTTAGCAAAGGTTGTTCCTGAATTAAAAGACCACGTGCAGGGTTCAACAGAAAAGCTTGTGGAGGTAGCATTCTAAGTTCTGCTTCGCCTACAATCCCTTCCGTGCTGTTTGTATGGGGAATAGCCATGATAAGAAAATCCAGTCCTTCCAAAAACTCTTTTTTCTTATCCATCAAAAATATACGGTCTGGCAATTTTCCTTCTATATCACCTGTTCCTTCTACAGAATAGAAGTTTGTACGCTGCTTAATCTCACTTCTACACAAAACATGAACCTTCATACCTAAGGATTTCGCAAGTCGTGCAGTTTCGCGGCCAATTCCTCCATATCCCCAAATCCCCACTACAGCCCCCCTTAATTCACGCTGAAAACATGGTGAACGATCCCATATTTGTGAATCTTGATTATGCATCAAACTGCGCATGTTTCGCATTAAATTAATCATCATTGCAATGTTCCATTCTGCAATAGGTACATCGAAGACTCCAAGTGCATTGCATGCCCTTATTCCTCGCTCCTCAAAATTCTGACCTACAAGCTGAGTATAACCAGCCGAACTGATTTGAATCATTTTCAGCTTCAACATACATGCATGATTTACAGGTGGGGTAGTACAAAATAAAACTTCGCAGTTCATAATTTGCTCCACTGGTAATGAACGTAGCTCTTCTGCTGGTGTTTTAATTATTTGTGTTCTTATTCCAGGCAAGCTATTCAAAGAGTTTAATAGAGAATCATGAACTGGCATATCAATTAACACATTAATCATATTGTTCTTGTTAAGTAAGTAAAATTTTGCCGGGAACACTGTTAAATTCTCCCGTTCCAGGAATAAATGGGAAACGGCGTATTGTGTCCTCTGTCAAAGTAATTCCCAATCCGGGTTTTTGTGGTGGTAAGACAAAGCCATTTCTTATCTCAAGACTATCTCCTATTATTTCATCATGAAGTGGTCCATAAGCAGGAGCAATTTCAAGCATTGTGGTATTTGGGCAGGCGAAACCACAATGGACGTTCTGCATAAGCGAGGCGCCAGCACCCCAAGAATGAGTTGCGATATGCCGACCCCGTTTAGCGAGCATTGCCGCCACTTGCATAAACTGGTCCAGTCCGCTGGTGAATGACGCATCGGGCTGACCTATTTCAAAACTATCCTGTTCAATAAAAGATTGCCATTCACAAACTGCGGTGAGGCATTCTCCTCCGGCTATTGTAGTTGTTGTATTCTTGCACAATTCGCCGTAAAGATCTGGCCTCGTATAATGCAATGGTTCTTCCAGAAAAAACAGGTTAAAAGGCTCAAGAACTTTTGCGACAGCAGTTGCCGTTTCCAACCCCCAGGTAACATCAGGGCTATTACCCATATGTGCATCAATCATTAGCCACAAGTCAGCACCAAATTCCTTCCGAATAAACGCCGCTTTATTTGCTTCTATATCAGCTGCGGCAGCAGGTTCATCAGCTATTTCAAAACCTTTTTCTTTCGAAAAAGTACCCGCACCCACCTTAACTCCCTGAAAGCCCAGGGAACAATAAAATTCTACTTTTTTCGCAAGAGTTTCCAAAGGGTAATTGCTAGGCCCTCCAGTTGCATAACATGGAAGCCGCAAATGTTCAGTAAATCCATTTTTATCAGTATAATCCACCAAAAAGTTGTTCTTCCAAGCATCACGGAGAATTTTATGCACAGGCAATTTTAACGCTTTGCCCTTCAAATCCCATAACGCAGCTTCAATTCCTGCTAACACAATCGCACCAAGTCCAACACGACACCAAAAATTACCGCAATGGTACATCCTACGCCATAATTCCGGTATATCGTCAACGCCTTTTCCTATAAGTATTGGCTTAAAAAAATCTACGATTACAGGTACCCCTTCGGGGAAAAAATATCCTGCGTACGTTTCTCCAAGCCCAGTTAATCCGCTATCAGTTTCAATACATATAAACGCAGCACTACGAAACTTCCGTGATTCTGTGAGGTATGGATCCATCGTACAAGGACCAGTGAGCAATATAGTTTTGACGTCAGTAATTTTCATAGAAATAATGTTTAACTCAGTTAAAACAAAAATAATAACCTAAACTTTCACCTGTAGGCTTTATATTATTTCCGGGAAATATATAGCGCATATACCTTAGCGTTACTATTGTCAGGAAATGTTACCCGCACCGAAAACTTCTGATTGACTGGCAGATAATTTCCCCTTGGCCACGAAACTTTAAGTTGGGTACCACTAGTAGTAATCAGGGCAGCATTGGTTCCTGAATAGCCTTCTATGGGTTTATCATGGTTATCCAATAATTCAACCCTTAAAGGTGCTTCTGCCTTCAGTCCATCTACATTTATTACTAATTTTTCTTTTTTCTTAGCAGTAAAAGCCGCTGTAATAAAATGTGCATCTTCTTTTTCATGTTTACGGGAAAGATACCCAAAACCATCTCTTCGCAAGGTAGCAAGTCCAATATCCATTGATTTGATTAGTCCACTAGTATCCCAATGGGAATACCAAATCATTGTGTATTCCCCTTCATTCACAAAGGCATGTCCCTGAAGTAGAGCAACATTATCCCACTCACCCTCCTTACCCCGTTCAATAATTTTGAAATCAGAAACTGGTTCCCGAAAATGAATGCCATCATTGCTTACTATTAGGCCAAGATCAACATGTGTTCCGCGAAGGTGGGCCTCTCCAGTTCTGCGTTCAGGCGGTTCATTTCCATCGTCCCACATCCCATAAAGACCTATCAAAACATTATTTCGATTCCAAAGTCCCGCACCCATATGCACCTGTTGCCCTTTTACAGGAGGATTCGTAAGTTGGCCGGGGCGAATAAATGCATATGCTTTTGCCTTAGACCATGTGAGAAAATCTGGCGACCGGTACGCAATCATCACACGAGTGACATCTCTCTTCTCCGGTAGCCACGACCAGGGTGCAAATATTTGCCCCGTTGAGTAATAAAAATCACCAAAGCGATATATGCTGGTTACTTCGAAAGGCTCACCCTCTGCGTGAACAGCACGGTCTCCTACCACTTTCCAACTCAAACCATCCGCACTTATGGCAGAGATAGCACAGATAACCCGATTGGTTTTTGACCCTCCGTAAACATCTTTATAAGGTACATGAGCGATATAAACGCTTTTATATCGTTGCAAGGGATTAGGATCATTAGGTTCATATAGAACAGAAAGGAAATCATTTACACGTGTCCAAGATTCAGGCGTACCCTCAATCTGGCAAATATTATTACGCTTATTGCCATTGAAAGTGACCAAACCTAATTCAGGTTTGATCCAGTTTATTCCATCTATACTTTCTGCATAACACATTGGACGCCAGTAGCCAGGTGCCTGACCATTTAATATTTCATTTTCAAACATCCCCAGATACCACATACGAAATTTGTTACCGTCTTTAATAACGGTACCGTAAAGAATAGCGTGTCCTTCATCAGGTGCACCTTTTAAACCTGATTTCAAAACTGGGTTACCGGGATATTTGGTAGCTTCAACCAGGGTAACTTTCAGATTATGTTGCCACGGGATGCTATGATCATCAAAAGCAAATAAAGTTCTCTCACTAAAGTCATCTGAAGTCTCCTTTTCAGAATCATTATATTCCTGTTGAGCGATTGTTATAGATGGGGCCATCGTAAACCCAGCGGCAGTCAATGCTGAGTTTTGTAGAAACTTACGCCTTGAGCTTATTTTTTTTTGTTCCATAATTCAATCTGAATAAATATTTATAATTATTAACCACTTGTATATAACCCTTCGAAATATAATCTATTATGTATAAAGGCGTGACGATATGTAAAAATAGAACCGCATTAAACTGCAGGCACATAAAAGAGGGATAAACATCCACTATCTTACCTGAACTTTAGACATAAATTATTACCCTTAAAAAATTAAAACCCAGTGGAAAGCCACTAAATAATTATGCACCCCATTACCATTCCTGATTTTGTATTAAAGATGGATTCAATGCGAGTTCTACAACCGGCAGCGGCCACAAATAATCCCTGTTCGGATTAAAACTACGGGAATCTGCCTTCTGCAATAAGATATAATTGTCGGGTGTGAGCATTGGTGAAACTGCTGTACCAAATTCAGAAAAAAAATAGTTCCCCACTACTTCTTTGGGAAGTTCTGTTTCAGCAGTTTTCCAACGAATAAGGTCCCAGTACCTAAAGCCTTCCATAGCAAGCTCAACCCTTCTTTCCCTACGAATTTCCATTCTCATATCAAGCAAATTAGTAGTGATAAAATTATTATTTAAAGCTGGAAGGCCGGCTCTACTACGCAACAGGTTAATGCTTTCGTTCAAATCATCATCTGTAATACTTTCCGTTAATTCATATTTTGCTTCTGCAAATATTAATAATATTTCAGCATATCGTATTATGGGAAAATCCATAAATCCTCTCCGGCTTTCATGATCATTGTAGTTAAAAAATTTTCGGGACATAAAGCCTGTTCGCTGTCTACTAAGATCCGCAACATCAAAAACCGGCCTGCCTGGAACAAAAGGATCTCCACGCTTCATAATTGTATTGCCTAACCGAAGATCACGGTCATTAAACACTTCAACAGTGTTAGAAGGTGTATGATAAAGTGGTGATTTGTTAATGGGCAATCCATCTTCCATCAAATAGGAATCTATTAAGGCCCTGGTGGGATTTGCAGCTCCGTTTTCTATGTCATTGGCCGAATTATGGCTCAGCACATTATTTGTTATACTTACTCCGTATTGCTTGACCAAAATATTTTCCTTATTCTGCCTGCCATCTCCTTCGGGTTGAAAGAGATTAAAGTAACTTCCGAACAAGCTATGCTCTTTACTATCCATAACAGATTTTGCTGCTTCAATAGCTATTCTCAGATGTTCCGATGCATTACTGTACGCATGAAATTTAGAACGTGTCCCTTCAAACAACGCTACCCTAGCTTTAAGAGATAGTGCGGCTGTATTGGATATACGTCCATAATCATTGGTTCCCAATATTGTTGGCGTGGGTAGTTTTCCATTGGCGAAATCAAGGTCATCATAAATAGCCTGATATACCTGTTCTCTTGAAGCGGCAGCAGCAGTAAGTTCAGGAGCATTTTCCAGCAAAGGCTTCAAAATTAAAGGTACACCTCCATACTTTTGAACGAGCTGAAAGTATGCCCAAGCTCTAAAAAAACGGGCTTCTCCAATGTATATATTTATCCGGTCTTCAGAAACTCCGGATTGTAAAATTCGTGGGGCTTTCTCAATAATTACATTTGCAGCCCGGATTAATTTATAAGGTAAACTGTAATCTGTAGACGAAGACGGAGCAGATCGGGTACCATCGCTAATGTTATTCGCAACAGCCCCAAAAGCATCATCAGACCAAATATCACTAGCAACAGGCAGCGTGGGCAAAAAAGTATATAAATAATTGGTAGCGGACTTTAAATCGCTTTCACTTTTCCAGAAAGAAGGATCGCTCAATTCCGTTTCTGGAAGGCGGTCAACCTTACAACCTGCAAAAGTTAAAAAGATAATTAAAATTATATATTTTATAGGATTCATTTGATTAAAATTTATAGTGAATGAATTGAAAGCAGCTATAATGTAATATTCAGGCCCATTGAGATAGTAGCAAAAAAGGGATAGTCGCTTCCTGCCCCGTTGCCCCTGGTTTCTGGATTAAAGATTGATTTAAAAACTCCCATTTTTGAGAAAGTGAGTATATCCTGTCCACTAAAATATATTCTCGCATGGGAGATGTTAATTTTCCTGAGCAAAGTCTCTGAAAAGGCATAGCCCATCTGAATATTTTTCAATCGTAAATATTGCCCGTTCAATAGCCATTTATCAGCAGGTAAAAAATTATGCCGTCCCTGTAAATAAGGACGCGGAAATACTGCATTAGGATTCTCTTTTGTCCAATAATCCTGATGAATTGCCAATGGCTGAATCCATGCCTCCACCAAAGGTATTATGGCATTGCTTGAGGGAGAAATAGAACGCTTACCAATGCCTTGGAAAAAAAACGAAAAGTCAATGTTTTTCCAAGTCATACTTCCGGTAAATCCAAAAGCATAGCGTGGTTGATCTGATCCCATATACACCAGATCACCGTGGTCTTCGGAAGTGCCTTTTCCGCCGTTAATTTTTTTATCGCCATCAAGGTCAAGATATTTTATGTCTCCAGCATCAGTAAGATTATTTTGAAATGCCCAGTCTTTAGCTTCCTCAGTCGTACTAAAATAGCCATCGGTTTTATACCCCCAGAAGGAATTGAGCGGATATCCTTCTATTATCTGATTGTAACCAGGCAAAATAATACGCCTACCGGCATAAGAGATGAGTTTATTTTTAGTATCCGAGAGATTGAAGCCAAGAGAATATTCTATATTTTTTCCGATCTTATCAAAATATTTTAGGTCCACTTCCCAACCCCATGATTTGAGTTTACCATTATTAATGCGCGGGGTACCTACACCAAATGTACTAGGCAAAAGAAGCGGCGTAAACATATTACGGTTATATTTTACATAATAATCCGATGATATTTGAAGCTTATTTTGAAATAATCCGAAATCCACCCCTCCGTTTGTTGTTTCAACAGTTTCCCAAGTTAGACTGGAAGAGGGTGTTATGTCTTGATAAAAATAAGTAACTCTTGTTTCTGGTGAACCAAGTACGATGTTGGAGTTTGTAGAAAGCAAATCCAGATAAGCATAGTCTCCAACGCCGATAACACTGCCTAATCTACCCCACGAAATTCTTGGTTTAAATGTACTAATGAAGGGAAAGGCATTGCTAAACCAATTTTCGCGATGCATATTCCATCCCGCGGAAGCGGCTGGAAACGATTTAATTCGCTTACCGGGGGCCAAACGTGAACTTTCATCTGCTCTTACCGTAGCTTCAAATAAAAATCTATCATCATAACTATAATTAAAACGACCGAAGTAAGATTGATAAGCATAGGTGCTGATAGCTTCTGTTGAGTTTTTATTCGCCACATTAGCTAGGTTCAGAGAAGGTAAATCATTACTAACTAAACTACTTGCTGTTGAAGACAGCAGGGAATTACGACTATCCTCCCATTGATAACCTGCCAGAATATGAAATTTATTTTTGTTACCTATGTTAAAATCGTAATCTGCCAGAAACTGTAAATTATTATTAATAACAGTTCCTTTACTTAAAAGAAATGAATTAGGATTATTCAGATAATCAATTACAGTTGAACGCCCCCATAATTCAACTGTACGCCTAAACCTATTTCTGTTTTCCGTTCTATACTGCGCTCCATAAACAGCTCTCAATTGTAACCCCTTAACAAAATTTGCTGCTTTTAGAGTGAAGATGCCATCAAAGTAGTTTCTGTCCGTATTATCATATCCCCCTGCCAACAAACGGGCGTAGGTATAGTTGCCCGTGCCGTACCCATTCAGTCTGCCTTCTGGTGTAAAGATGGGATATTGCTGACGGAAATGATAAGTTTGAAAAAAAAGGTTTTGTCCATCTGCATCTGTAGATGCTCCTTGTTGCTTTTGTAACGAATAAGATAATCTTGAATCAAGCGAAATATGTTTCGTAAGCTGAGCACCAAGGTTTAAACGCGCATTATAGCGTTTTAGTCCATCAGGACCAACTTTAAAGACACCTTTCTTATCATACAAACCCAATGAAGCTGAATAGCTTAGCTTATCTGTTCCTCCACTCGCAGATAAGTTATGGGTATTCATAAAACTATACTTACGCAATGTCTCCTTAACATGGTCTTTTTGATTATAATATATATAATATATCGGTAGCGTTGGATGGATAATATGATCAACATTATTCCGAATATTTTCCAGATCAAATTCACTATATTCAGGAGCTACACCTGCATTTGCCCTTGCAAGGTTACTATACTCAGCTTCCTGCAACAGCGTTAGTCTTTTTGGTATATTCAATGCCCAGTCTGCTCCAAATAAATTTGAATATTCAAATTTTGTTTTACCTGATTTACCTGATTTTGTCGTGACAAGAATTACTCCCCCTGCTGCTTGTGCACCATAAATTGCAGCCGCCGAGGCGTCCTTTAAGACAGAGATGCTGGCAATATCATTTGGATTGATAGTTTGCAAGGTAAATATCGGAGTAGTTATTCCATCTACCACTAAAAGAGGCGGCACACCTCCATTCGCAGATGTCGCTCCCCTAACCTGTATCTCAATGTTCTCACTTCCCGGTTTTCCGCCGGTTCGTGTTACAAGAAATCCAGGCATTGTTCCCTGTAACGCATTGGCCAGATTACTAACTGGCCGGTTCTGAATATCCTTCGAACTAACTGATGAAACTGCACCTGTCAGGTTTTCTTTTTTCTGGATACCGTAACCAACAACAAGCACTTCATCTAAACGAGCATTATCCGATACTAATACTATATTAATTTCACCGGATTTCCCGGCAATGTCAATTTTCATACTTGTAAAGCCAATAAAGCTAAATATTAAATGCCCTTTCGCGTTAGCAAGATTAAGTGAATATTTTCCTGCGGCATCTGTTGTGGTTCCAATTGAAGTTCCATTTAAAGCAACACTTACGCCTTGTAACGGTCGCTCTTCTGAATCTGTAACTATACCCCTGATAGTTGTTTGCGCAAATGCACCCACACTATAAAGCTGAAACAAAATCAGCAGATGCAGTAATCTTTTTGGAACCGGTATTTTCGCTGCTTTATACCGAAAACATAATATACACTCCTGTGCAGAAAAATTATACATCATAAATGTAGTTTTTGGTTTGATTCTTTAAATGTTTATTGTGAGTTACTTCCCCGAGATTGTCCATTTTTATGATGCTCAGCTTTTATTACTGATTACGAAAAAACTGAATACCCGTGAAAGAATTTTCAAATTTAATATAGGCACACCTGCATCTCTTCTACTTTTATTTACATTATTAGTACTATTTTTCAATAATATCATAATCGTTGCTTAACTCTACTCAGTCCGGCTCTGACATAAAATAAGTTCTTTGTCAACCGCTTGTCTGGCAGATGTTTCGTCAGAATATAATTCAGTAATTCCTCAAGGCTTCGTTTTACAAAACTTTGAACTGATTTTAATGTATGAATGACTTCCTGTGTAGCGATTGCTTCGTTTGTATAGGAGGGAACTTCTTTTTAAACAACAATTCTATCTCTGCTTCATACTGCAATATTTGTTTCTTATAAAAAGAAAAAGCGGTTACGTAATCGTGATACTTGTTATTTATTTTCGGCGTTTCAAATACTTTCCATCTCTTAATAATCTTACCCATTGATCATATCCATTTTTATTCAAATGAACTCCATCCCAGGTATACTCTTTCTTTAATTTACCTGATTCATCAGCAAATAATTCATATAAATCTATTACTTCAATTCGATTGCTATCAAAAGAAATTTGCTTTAAAGCGTCATTAATTTTCCGAATATTCTCATCTTTGGTATAAATGGAATATCCCTTATTAAGGATATCATTTGTAGGAAGGATAGTTTGAAAATAAATTTTTGTAGAGGGGCTTCCAGTCTGAATCCTATGTATTATTCTTTTGTAATTCAACAATATAATACTATCAGGGATATTGGCTGCCAGATCATTAATACCAATTAAAATAAAGACCTTTTGAGGTTTTCCATCAATTACCTCATCAAGTCGCTCAAGAACCCCAAAAGTTATATCTCCAGGTATTCCCCTGTTTTTTATCCGAGATAATCCTGTTAACTGATTCCATTCTCCCCAAAACGTAATACTATTTCCTAAGAAAACAATATCTTTCTTTGAATGAGGCAAAGATCTAAACAGTTCAACCCTTGATTTAAAAATGTCTGGCCGGGATGTACTATCCCATTTGGGAGCTGTTAATAAGGTTGTATATCTACTATGAATCCATTCCACAGCCCGATTTATTGCACCTCGGGGAGTGGTGTGTCCTCCGGGTTCAAACATAACATTCAGCTCTATTTCACCTCTACCCTTGATATGCTCAGTTGACAATTTACTTATCTCCCTTGCTAATCGAACAGCCTGATCTGTTCCCACTCTTTGATCCTGATTACCAATTGCAATCCAAACATTTTTTTTTGACAACTCAACTATACGATTAGCCAAAGAATATGAGTCTGGGGAAACATCTTTTTTAAAGTCACTAAATTCGTGTAATACAAACAAATCTGTCACTGGTGCAAATACAGCTACCGACTTCACCCGCTCTTCAAATGCTGCAAACTGAAGCGCTAGGTATCCTCCTCTTGATGTTCCACAAACAGCAACTCTTTTTGGGTCGGCATATCCCCTTTGAATCAAAAATTCCAGTATCTCCCTCATCCTCAAATTATTATCCGAAACAAAATCTTCCCTACGCTGAACAGCATTAGCCCATCCCTTTAACTCTTTGGGAAATCCTTCACTCTGAAATCTACCGTGATAGGGTAAGTCAAGAGATACACATAACCATCCATATTGTTTCGCCAGCCTTGTTCCACACTGCCGAAAATACTCACTGCCTAAAGTTTCATCTATTGTGTTAGCTAATATAAATAGGATAGGTACCTGAGAGGAACCTCCATTTCCCCCCCACAACCCAAACTCCAGCCCACTTTCAGTTTTAAGATGACGAACCTGCCCATTAAATTCGTTTTGTACCTGTGCAAGAAGAGAACAATGATGGACAAAAAGAATACCTATCAATATTATCCATTTTATCGAACTGCTAAAATTTTTAATTAAAAAATGCAAAATCATTGTTTACTTTATTAAATTAATTGTGTTCAAACAATACTTTTAACAGAGACCGTTAGAAGAGTTTAAGAAATTCTTCCTTACGAAAAACTACCAATCAGTTCCTTCAATTGACCCCTTATCATTCCTTCGGACTCGAGCTTCACATGACTACTCCTACACCTCCATGTTTCATAACCGCCCTTTTCTATTTCATGCGCAGGGGGAACATAACCAATATATCCATTGGCCATGGTGATGATAAGGTATTTACCGGTGTTGATCTTATTTTTTAAAGCCAAACCAGTTTCTGCAAAGAATTCTCCTCCCAGTTCGCCAATAGTGATATCGCCGATCTTTAATGCCTGCACAGGAAATTCAATTGCAAACGCTGTTAGAAAAATAATATCATCTAAAAGAAGCCATACTGTTCAACTGCACCATACTTAAGCGCCAGCTCAATACGCTGTACTACAACGTTGGTACCGGTGGTGGAAAAGTTAATTTTATTTTCTCCCTGCACCAAATGTGCTGCAGGTACTATATAAGCAGATACTTTCTGAGTATCCTTTATGTTCTGCAACTTATCAAATAGTTGCGGATATGCAGGATTTTGATGTTGCAAAAAATACCCATTGATTGAAACTGATAAAGTGTCCCGCGTATTGGTTCGTACAAATAAAACAATTTCTTCGGGTTGGTCTTCCTGAACATCGTCCCCTACATATATAGTAGCCCCGGCATTCTCTGTCACCTTTAGTGGTAATGGACTATTGGGTTGTAACCCATAAGAACTGGCGCCATCTGACAAGCTATATATCTTGTTTCTTTTTTTCAATGTTTCCAGTGAACCTATCTCCTGCAACAATTCAGGCGCGATGGTGCGGCATACTTCTGTACCTTCTAATGGATGAAGTTGCCCACCTGCATTATTGTATTCTGTAAAAAAGTAATTAAATAAATTGATGCCATCCGCGCCTTGTGCCAAAGCATGTGAAGCCATCCCTCTGTACATACCGTGAGAATATACTTCCCGGGGCAAATATCCACCATCATCTATAGTGGCATACACGGGAGTATCATATCCCAGGTCTTTTTTAAATTGCGCCACCGGCATAGCAGGCTCACCTAACCAGTGAATACCCAGCGTAACAAAATCAAGCAACCCCTGTTTTACCCATTCTTTCACATCCAAGCCTTTGTCTATACAGGTTTCAATCATTGGCGGTACTCTTGCCGTCAGCAATATTTTCTTTTTGCGTACATGGGATAAAGAATCTACTATATTCCTTATATCCTTCACTAACCCGGTCATTAACGGCGCATTCTTTACTCCTTCGCCACGTTTAAAGTACACAATGAAGCGCATAAAATCCAGTTCATAACCATCCAGCATATCATACTTTTCTAACTGCTCCTTAATGATGCCTAATTTATGATCGCGTACTTCCTTGTGTGCAAAATCGAGCGCATTATTGCTGTGCCAGCCTGTCAGCGTGGTATCGTTTGTCCACCATTCCGGATGCGCTATCCAAAAATCTGAATATTGAATAGAACATTGTGTAGTGGTATCTGCAAAATGCAGGTCGTTCATCCTGTAAGTAATAAACGCTTCCAGTTTTTTTTCTTTAGCTCTTTTCAATGTAGCTTCTACTATATCTGTTCCTTCTTTATCCAGCACCATTGCGTTATGATAAAAACGGCGAAGCGTATTATATAACGCTGTATTTTTTCCACAGTTCAGTTGCCCGTTTTTATCATCACCTATTATACTGCCATACTTTGAACGATAGTAAAAAAAGTCGCTACCGGAACAGATCATAAATGTGGTAACCTGCGAATTCGCAACCATGTCTACATAGCGGTTAAGATCCCCGAGCGTCAATGGTCTTTTGTTAAACCAGTTGTTACCCAGAATCTCTGTGCCATCGTTGTTATAAATCAAACGATGCCTGACGGCTACCGGATCAGCAGAATCGTTGCAACCCTGCAAAGCAACCAACCAACAAAATGTGAGGTTATATAGCAGCTTCATCATCCCTTAATTATTAGTTTCCGCAATTTATTTTAAACCTTAATACAGAACAAAGGCAGACCCGAGGATTGCAAGATGGTAAGACAGCAAGGTTGTAAGATGAAAATTCTTATTCCCTTACAGTTTACTCTCTTACGGTCTTATGGTCTTACGGTCCTACAATCTTACGATCTTACTCTCTTACATTTTCGCCATTTCATACAATGCATTTCTTACAATGCTTTCCCCCTCCTCTTTCACATGACTGCTCCTGCACCTCCATGTTTCATAACCGCCTTTTTCTATTTCATGGGCGGGTGGTATATAACCGATGTATCCATTGGCCATGGTGATCGTAAAATATTTTCCGGTGTTGATCTTATTTTTTAAAGCCAGGCCGGTTTCCGCAAAAAATTCTCCTCCCAGCGCGCCGATAGTAATATCCCCGATCTTTAATGCCTGTACAGGAAATTCAATCGTATCGGGATATTCATTCAGCAGCACCTGTTCCCGTGCATATATTTTAACCATCGCTTCCTGGTCGGGAGTAATGAGCCGGTAGTCTGTTTGAGATACGATTTCTTTTGCAGCTTCCACTTCTGCAACGGATGGCTTGCGAACGCCTAATGTTACATCCTTAAAAGCTGCAGACAATAAAGGATTGGCCTGCCATTGTATATTTTTTATTGTTTCACTCAATTTCGCCGCAAGGTCTTTCCCTATCACTTCCTTCTTCTGATGGTCTCCTTTTGGGTAGCGATCCGGTTGCAAAAAATCCCAGATATTGGCTTCCCCGCTGGTTCCGTTGCTCAACATGGCCACAAAATCTTTTCCTGCTTTTAAATTGGCCGAAATATGCCTGGAGAATACGCCGAAATAATCCGCTGTGATGGTTCCGTTGGCGCAATCGCCCACATAATGCATGGAATAATTGGCTAGCACACTGATCCATTCTCCCGCTGCAGACGTTACTGCAATGCAGCTTAATTCCGGATCCGGCTCTGAAGCTCTCTTTTCAATAAAATCCTCGCCGCCTGCCGGGTTTGTTTTAATTATATCATAACCACCCGTTACAGGATTTAACGCTTTATAACCCTGCTTCATATAATAGCGCCTGCATACTACATGCTCCGGAACATTGATTGAAGCATGTCCGATCTTTGCGGGTTGCAATACCGCCAAAGCGTTTTTTACTGATTGAACAATTTTAGCGCTTAGGCTTTTCCGGTATGCTAAATCGCAAGGCCCGCCTAATAAATCCACTATGGATCCGGCATAATGGGTATGCGTAGCCGCTATTAAAATATTTTCTGCTTTTATGCCTGCCTGTTCATGTATCTCTTTTTTTACTTCGCCGATAAATTCTTTTTCCATCGCGCAGATATCTACTATCACTATAGCAATAGTAGTTATGCCATCGCGTAAGACCAATGCTTTTGAATACAAAGGATCGTGAATAGTATGCGCATAAAAAGCCACAAACTCACCGTTGATGATGGTTCCCAACGGTGGCGTAATATCTGTTTGGGCGGCGCCGGCAAAAAAAGAATTCATACGAAATTAGTTTTATAAATCTAAAGCCTCACCCTCCTTCTCCCTCTCCTTGCAAAGTAGAGGAAGCGGTACTGCAGAACAATGCTAAACTATTGGTTCTACCACATCTGCGATTGAATTAACCCCGGCTAAGCATTTCATCAATTTTCAAATCCATTTTCCAATTCTCAAATTTTCAAATTAGCTCATTTTCAAATTCATTCTCACATTCCCACATCTCCACATTAATTCCACGCCTTCCGCAAAAATCTGATCCAGTTTTTATGAAATATATTGTCAATGTCTTCAGTTGTATACCCACGGGCATAAAGGATAGCTTCATACTTTTGAAGATCAGCGATGGAGTTCATATCCCAGGGCGACTGTTCTGTTCCGAAATTTCCATCTAAATCGGTACCAAAAGCCACATGCAAACTATTGCCCGCTATCTGGCAGATATGATCCCAGTGATTTACTAAATTTTCAAGGCGGATGTTCAGTTGCCAGGGGTCGGATACCGTATCAATAAAGCGGCTGTCCATTGCCCAGCAATCCAGCATACCGCCGATTACTGCATCTCTTTCTATTAAACGTTTTACCTGGTCGTCGCTCAACTGCCGCTGGGTTGGCGCTATCGCTCTCACGTTGTGATGACTTGCCCACACCGGTCCCTGGTATATTTCCATTACCTGGTCAAAGCCTTCATCCGTTAAATGGGTTACATCAAGGATAAGGTTCAACCTGCTCATTTCTTTTAAAAGTTCAACACCCAAATGGTTTAGCGGGCCGGTCATTTTTGTTCCGGGCGCATATCTTCCCGGGCCAAAATGCGATACCCCTACAGCTCTCAATCCATAATCATACGCTTTGTGCAGGTAAGAAACATCCACTAAAGAATCCGCGCCTTCCAAACTCAGTATATATCCAATGGCTTTTTTTTCATCGGCTATACTTGCATCGTTCCATAATGATAAATGATTTTCGAGCTGCTGCAAATTGGTAACCTGTACCATTTCCCCCAAAGCTTCCATCTCCCTGTACCAGGCAAGCTGCGCCTGCGTCATAGCCCATGCCTGTTGCGGCGAATTCCAGCTTGATCCCGGCAATGAGCTTCCAAAAGCCGTTACCCGCGATAACTGGGTAGCTACTACCAGTCCAATGCTTCCCTTTCTCAATTCAGGCAGGCATACTGTTCCCCTGCCCCTGTCATTTTTATCTTTCAAATTCATCTCTCTTAACCTTATCTCTTCTAACGGACGCGTGAGATCACGGTTCCATTCTATCGCGTTCATTGCAAGATCAAGATGCGCATCAATAATAAATCGTTCCTTCATATCATTAAGCGGATAATTATTGTTTCGTTTACCATAAAATAACGTATTTATTGCCACGAATTCCAGCGGACTGCAAGCGGGCTGATTTATGAATACAACTTAAATCAGCCACTAATGCACGAATATCTAATGTATTTTCATTCGTGTATTCGTGGCGTATTAAACCTCCGCGGGCTTTTGTTGTACAGAATAAGCAAAGGGATATTTATCCATAACCTGCTTTATCCGGTAACTGAATTCCCGGAATGTTTCTTCCCATTTTTCCATATCGCCTTCCTGGTATTCATATAGTCCTGTATTTCTTTTAAACCCATCGGGTTTTTGAGCAGCGTTTGTAAAAAATTCAGGCACTTTTCCTGATTTCGACAGTTCAGGATTCAGGTCTTTCATCACTCTTCCATAAGCCCCGGCGCCGCCCATCAGATCAATATACCTGAAGTTTCCTGCAAAAGGCAAATAATAGCCGGGGTCATTTCTGCAAGCCCTGTCAATATCTTCAATGGAAGCATAACCTTTCTCTACCAGGTAAAAAGCTTCTCTTGTCATAGCAGCCATCATTTTGGCGCGAATACCAAGTTCGCCCGAAATAATGTAAGGGTCTTTACCCCAGTATGTTTTTGCCTCGTTGGCCAATTGTTTAACCAACACACTGTCATTTTTTGCATTGGCAATGATCTCCATAAAATAGGTGGTATGCGCAGGTTCTGTCCAGTTAAGTCCTATGACGCGCTCAGGATGCCTGGCGCCTTCCTGTAAAATGCACAACGGAATACTTTCCGTATTAACAGCGATAAGCGAACCTGCCGGCAGCTTTCTTTCCAATTCCCTTATCAGCGATTTTTTCCCGGGCACATCTTCACCTGTAACAGCCACAACCAATTTATAGTGCAATTCGGTATCCAGGGTATCTGTAACTTCCAATTGCTTTCTATTAAACGATTGACCAGTATGCCGGAGTAAGTCGGTATAATGAACAGCCATATTTTTTTTAGCCTCATTCTTATTTTCCGTGCACAGTACCACCGGATATTCCGACTGCAACAAACAAGCAGCAATACTAAATGCCAGTTTCCCTTCTCCTGCGATCAACACCGTTTCTTTCTTAACTCCGTTTAATGCCATGCTTTTTTATTTGAGCATAAGTAATGCAACTCATGCCGGTTTATATATTGCTGAACACTTCTGCCGCTGTATTAACAGCATGGTCTATATCTTCAGCAGTATGTGCTGCACTGATATACCATAAGCCTCTTCCAATAATTCTTATACCCCTGTCGTGCATGCCTGCAACGAATTTCCCCAGCTTAACACGATCCAGGTCCAGCGTATCCCTGTAATCCTTTATTTCAGTTTTGTTTGTAAAAGCCATATGAAACATGGGGCCGGGACCCTGAATAACCAGGCTATGCCCGTATTGCGCAGCCGCTTCACCTAAGCCTTCCATTAATTTTTTTCCATATTGAAACATTAAGGGATATGGGTTTTCCTTTTCCAGCACCTCGATGGTAGCAAGCGCTGCGGCAACAGTAGGATTGCCCGCATTCATCGTTCCAGCATGAATTACTTTTGCTTCTTCAATCAAATGCATCCAAGTCTTTTTTCCCGCTATCACACTTATCGGGTATCCGCTACCGATAGCTTTGGCAAAGATGGAAAGATCGGGACTGATATTAAAATACTGCTGGGCGCCACCAAGCCCTAACCGGAAGCCCGTAATGACCTCATCAAAAATCAACGCCATTCCATACTGATCACATATTTCACGAAGGCCCTCTAAAAAGCCTTCGGCCGGCATGATACAGCCGTTATTACACATCACCGGCTCCGTAATAATGGCGGCAATTTCCTGGTGATGTTCGGCTATGATTTTCTTCAGCGTATCCATGTCATTCCATGGCGCTATAATAAATTCGTCTCTCACGCGATCGGGCAGACCTTCTGTCCATGGAAATACTTCCGGCTGTTCCCTGCTGCCCAAAGCGGCTGCGGAAGGCGCTGAGATGCCCCAGCACATGTTGTCGAGCCAGCCGTGATAATGTCCTTCAAAACGTAAAAATTTTTTTCTACCTGTTTTAGCCCTTGCTACTCTTAAAGCGGTTTGAACGGCTTCCGATCCATCTAAGCAAAAGCGCATCAGCTCCGCCGAAGGAATTAAGCGGTTGATGGTTTCTGCCAGCTCAATTTCTTTGATGTGCTGTCCTGCAAACAATTGCCCCTGCTGCGAATATTCATTTACAGATCTCAGCACATGCGGATGGGAATGCCCCAGGATCAGGGGACCCTGGCTCAACGTAAAATCGAGGTAGGCATTACCGTCAACATCATATACCCGGCTTCCTTTGCCATGCGTATAAAAGATGGCATGCGGATGATTGTATTTCCTGAATTCGGAAGAAACACCACCAGCCATTACTTTCTTTGCCCTTTCAAGCAGGTTTGCAGATTGTGTGTATTTATTTTTTTCCATTGAGTTAAATCTCAGTTTATCGTGCGGTCTGCCCCTCCTTCCATCGGGTACCGACCGTACTACCGCTTTAAATATAAGCACTACTTCAATACAGGGCTAATCGTTTCAGACGGATATAAGGCTGCCAGCCGGTATATATCCTGGTTAAAAGCCTCAAAAGCCTTATCCCAGTTCCTGCACTCCTCTTCCGTGTAGCTGTAAAAGCCTTTACAATTCTGCGTCCCCCTCGCATCCTGGTCCATCAATTCCCGCACAACAGCGGGCACTTCGCCGGTATTGCTCAAACCGGGAAATAAGGAATTGAATATTACCTGAAAATCCTGCAAACCCATAAAATCCATTCGCCTGAAAATACCCATGAGCGTCATCCAGGAACCCGCATCATACCTGAAAGCTTTGTCTGCATCTTCAATCGTTGCATGCCCGTTCTCTGCCAGCGTTAAAGCTTCCCTGTATATCGAATACATCAGGCGGTTGGTAATAAATCCCCTAATATCCTTCCTGAGCAATGTGGGTTCCTTTCCCCACTGATGAGCCAGCTCAAATACCCAATCGGCAGTTTCAGGAGCGGTCTTTTCACCGCAAATGATTTCGAGAAAGCGGGTAGCAAAAGCAGGTTCGGCCCAGTGAATACCAATGAACCTTTCAGGATTGGGAATAAATGTCTGCAACATACTGATCGGTATGGCAGATGTGTTGCTCGCTAAAACAGTATCCTTACCAACCGAGGCTATAATTTTTTTGAAAACCGCTTCTTTGATCTCAATGTCCTCAATAATACATTCCACTACTAAGCTGCAATCATGTAACGCCTTATAATCCTCTGAAATCGTTAAAGAAGATAAATAGAACGCTACCGGTTCTGTTAAGAGTGATCCTTTTTCACAAAGCTGGAGCTGCTCTTTAATGCGCATGGCTGCCAATTCCTGCTCACCTGCAATCGGAGCGATGGCTTTAACCGTATGTCCGGCCGCCAGAAGAGAAGCCACAATGCTGCTGCCCATTAAACCTACGCCTACAATCCCTATATTGGTGTCTTTAATACCTGTCATTAACTTAAGCTTGGGTGGATAATCTGGCAATACAATCAATTTCTACTTTTATACCTTCTGCCAAAACAGACTGCACAGTGGTTCTGGCCGGCTTAATGCCCGGAAAATAAGTAGCATATATTTTGTTATAGCGATCAAATTCGCTGATATCGCTTAAATGCACTGTACATTTCACTACATCTTCCATTGTAGCTCCCGCAGCTTCAACAATGGCTTTGATATTATCAAGGGTGCGCCGTGTTTCCTCTTCAATCGTTCCCAATATAAACTTTGAAGTTTTGAAATCAACCGATGCTTGTCCGCTAACAAATAAAAAACCGCCTGTTAACACGGCATCCGAATAAGCGCCGGTAACAAAAGAAATATCCCTGTCGGGATGATGAACACCTGTCTTTCCCATACATTAGTTTTTAAATTTTACATACAGATTCCCATAGCATGCCAAAATTAGCAGTCCTGCATTTTAGGAGATGTTACTTTTGTCCGGATTTATAGTATTATTTTTCAGAAAAAAGCGTGAGCGGAGCAATACATCGTTCTCCGGCAGCCCTGCCAGTTACCGCAAGCTGTTAAGGGGGGATGTACAAATAACAACAAGGGACAGGATCAGGAATTCAGCTTTCATTCAGAATCAGTAGCTTATTTTACGAAATATTTTTGAAATGAAGATACTTATTGTTGAAGATGAAAAAGAGTTGAGTAAAAGCATTGTAGCTTATTTTGATAGAAAAAATGAAGTACCCCGTTTTGAACAAACAAATATTGCAGAATTTACAGCATTAAACAATGCTATTACCGCATTAACCAGCCGCAACCTGCAAGGTTGCTGGACGACCTTTCGCAGGCCGGGCAACGCTTGAACCGCTTATACAAAACCCTGTTATTGCTTGCTAAAATTGATAACAAGCAGTTTCCGGATAAAGAGCAAATCAACATTTCCGAAACGGTAAATAAGCTATTAGACCAATATAGTAATGTGCTGGATAAGAAAAATTAGCAGGGCAACTCTGCGGAAATCCAAGCAACCCTACTAAGAAAATACGGCGCTGGCATAACATCGAAGCCCAACGTTCCTATCTAACTCACAACACGCCTTCTTCTTCTACATCGAAGGTGCCGGGAAAGTAAACAGGCCAACTGTTATCAATGCGGATATGATCGGCAATGGCCCCAAAAGGCAACATGCTCCCTCCTTTGGTGATCCGGCCCTGATTAGCTCCAAACGCCGGAGTACTTTGCTGAGGATAAATACGCGAACTACCCATTACCGCTTTTGTAATGTTTTCCGGGAAGGAAAGGTCTTTTTTATTAATGATACGCACTTTTTGCCGGCCAAACAATATACCTGAACAAAGTATATGCAGGATGAGCAAAACAAAAAATGTTTCATTTTGGTAGCTGGTTGTACTGCGAAGATGTAGTTTTTTTTATCAGGTAAATATTCAACCTCATAAAGAATAACCGCAGTAACATAATCGTATAATCATCCGCTGTTAACCTCCACATGGTATAAACGCTGTATAAGCTTGCATTCGTTACGAACATTAAACACGTTTATGCATATAACACAAAATTTTGAATGCAGTTTGAAAAACGTTTGCCATGAAGCGTGAAGGAAAAATTTTGACTCCCATCCTGTTTATACTAGCGGAAAAGAGATTATGCCAGGGCTTTAATGTATTCAGACAGCATGCTTATGATTGTTAAGCAGCTCAGACAAAAAAAGGAATACCTGCACTGGTATGCTATTGCCTTATCGTATAAAGCCGATGACCTGCATGCGCTTAAGCGATATGATGAAGCGTTTGGCTTCTATTTCCTGGCAAGGGAAGCCATTTTAAAAACAGGTGACGCATGCCAGCTCACCAACTCCACTACCTGTCTTGGTAAAATTGCATATAAACGTAAACGTTATAATGAGGCAGCGAGGTTCTTTAAAGAGGCTTATATACAACGGTCAGAATCAATAGCTTACCCCATCGCGCTGCTGAAGATTTACCCTGGCCGCTTGCCAAACTGGCGGAATTAATGATCAGCAAAACAAGTAACCATGCTATTAAATTAATAGCGGAGATTTTGCATACTGGTCAGCAGCGGAACGATGTTAAAAAATGCCCGTGGATTTGGCAGTGCGGGTTTCTTATTGTGTGGATATGCTTGCGCCCAAAGCAATGGAGAAAAAGCAAATCATAAAATTACAAGCGGTTCCGTGTACCGTACATGCAGACAGGAAGAAGCTATGGCGTGTTTTCAGTAATCTCATCGGAAATGCTTTAAAATTTGGACCTGAAAACAGTGATATTAATAGTGACTTCACCCTGAAAGACAACCGTGCCACAGTAGTCATAAAAGACAGGGGTATCGGTATCCCGGAAAACCTGAAAGAAAAAATATTCATGATGACCGATGATTCTAAAAGATAAGGTAGTTCCGGGGAACCTTCTCACGAACTGGGTTTGACCATATGCATGCAAATTATGGATGCGCATGAAGGCAAGCTGTGGTTTGAAAACAGGAAGGGTGGCGGTACCATTTTTTATGTTTCTTTTGCATGCCCAACCTCAACGGCTCATACTCATCATAAAACAATTCCGGCACACGGGTAATATGCAATGAGGCAACATTGCCAGTCTTTATCATCTTCACCGGCTTTATCTTCCGGCTAAGCGTTTTTACCCACTAAACAATAGGGCTTTCCTCTACACAGGAGGAAATGCATTTTTTATCGCGCGTTTTTACGTGCTGTATAAAGATGTATATGTTGTATTATTGCCGGTATGTAAAATACAATAGCGCATCAATATACTTCAATGTTCAAAGGATGGATATTACTTGTTATAACATGTACTCTTTTTTGCCGGGTCTTTGCTGCACAGGATACACTTTCCTTTCACCTCCGGCAATATACAGACGAGAATGGGTTACCGCAAAACAGCGTTAAGTCTGTTGCACAGGATAAAGAAGGGTTTGTATGGCTCACCACTGAAGACGGGCTGGTGCGGTTTGATGGAACACGTTTTGTAAGATTCGGACAAAGCGAAATGAATATATCCTCCAGCCGGTTCCGGAATTTTTATCGGAAAGGAGGGGATGGTTTGTTTTGTGTCAATGATAGAAATGAATATATACAAATCAGAAACGGGCAGCCATACAGGGATACGGTGGAGGCGAATTTTTCAAAAGGTCAATTACATTGGTATATTCCCGGCAGGCCTGCGGAAACCGGTGTTTTAGGATCAGTAAGCCTGCCTGATCCTGTTCAAAATACGGGTGTAATTCCAGGTAAAATGATCTTTGATGCAGGTGACGGAAATAGTTACAGGATCAACATGGATAGCATTTCGTTTTACCAGGGAGCCAAACCTGCTTATACAGTTCCCTTCAGCCCGGAGAACCGGTGGGATTTCTTTTTACTGGACGGTCAGCTTTTTTACCTGCGCAAAAATGGCACTGCGGTTCTTTTCTCCAATGTACAAATGAGTAACATTTCACTGGAAGGAGATATAATAAACGATCAGCATTATAAAAATGGACGGAGAGATATTACCGTATTCTGGAACACCAGCGTACGGGAGTATGTATTATTGTATTTTAACCGCTCCTTTTATCTTGCAAAACCCGGCACCAATAAGAAGTTATTCACCAAGCGCATTTTTACAGGTTTTGAAGTAGCGGGTAAAAATATTTTTACCGCTTATTATAATGAAAGCGACAGGCAACTCTATCTTGGAAGTTCAACCAGGGGATTATTTATACTATCTGCTCAACAATTCCGGACACTTACTTCATCAACCGGTGAAAACGTTTATTACGGACAGGCAGCCTGCAATGATTCAACCATTATAACAGCCCGGGGAAATCTGTTTAGTTTGCTGGAAAAGCCACGCAACATCCCTGCTGTCACTAAACTTATACCATCCGATTTCTATAGCATGTTTACCGGTAGCGAAGGTAATACCTGGATTAAATCGAGCCGGAAACTCTATGAGCTAAGCAAAGAAAATTTGTCAGTGCTGAACAATTGGTCATTGCCAAACCCGATTACAATGATTTATGAAGGGATTGCAACAGAGTTTGGATTGGCGTGAAAGAAACAGGACTTGCTGTATTAGACAAAAAAAATAAAGCAGCCGAGCCGTATCTTTTTATTTCTTTAAATAAGGATGTAACCTATCTTCAGCAAACAGCAGATGATATTTTGTATTTGGCTACCGGCACCGGGTTATACCGTATGCACTTATCTTCAAAACGTATAGATACAATAAAAGGATTAGAAAATATGTATGTACGCAGCATGTATGCACCCCGGACCGATGAAGTTTGGATCAGTACATATGAAGATGGATTTTTTCTTTATCACAGGGATAGCCTCACTTCTTTTCCTCCTGACAGGGATAATTATCTCTCCGCTACGCATTGTATTGTAGAAGATAACAGGGGATTTCTCTGGCTTACTACCAATAAAGGGCTTTTCCAGGTTGCAAAGAATGATTTGCTTGCCTATGCAAAAAACCAGGAACAACCCCTGTATTATCATTATTATGATAAAAGCGCAGGATTCAATACCAATGAATTTAATGGAGGCTGCCAACCCTGCGCGGTAAAACTTGGCAGCGGGTATGTTTCGTTGCCGTCATTAAATGGACTGGTATTTTTTAACCCGGATAGTATACGGCCTGGCTTACCGGGCAATGCTTTGTTTTTGGACAAGATTGAAATGGATAACCGGGCGCTGGATAAATCGGAACTTGTTCATTTGCCCGGGCAATTCGGACAAATAAAATTTTATATCAGCAGCCCCTACACAGGTAATAAAAAGAATCTTCATATTTCGTATACCCTGGCGGGCAAAAACTTATCTCCTGTTTGGTTACCACTGCCGGAAGATGGTGCTATTTCCTTTTCTGTACTACCGGCAGGCAGCTATACACTGATAGTCCGAAAATTAAATGGTTTTGGGAAAGACAACTATACGCAAAAAAATATTGAATGGGTGATTGCGCCGGCCTGGTATGAAACCACATGGTTTTATACTGCTTGCATTTTGCTGCTGATTATTTGTATGTGGCTATTCATCCGGTTTCGTTTTAAATATATTAAAAACCGGAACAGGGTACTTGAAAAAATCGTAACCACAAAAACAAAAGAGCTGCAACGGCAAACAGAAATCCAGGATAAGATCATCCGTTCAGTTAGTCATGATATTCAGACACCTTTACAATATCAGAAATTATTAGCTCAAAAATTATACAATGGTCTTTTAAGTGACGGTAATCCCTCCACTATTGAACCGGCTAAAATATTAAGTGATTCGGCGCACCGGCTTTTTTATATGGTAGAAAACCTGTTGAAATACCTGAAGGTACAAATGGCCGAAGGACCGGGTTGCACTGAAACAATCGGTTTATTTGCACTGGTGGAAGAAAAGCTGATGATCTTTAAAGAGATTGCCGCGGAAAAAGGAACAATTATTATTAATAATATTCCGGCGGAATTGATTTTGCCGGGCGACAGGCAGCTTTTGTCGGTAATGCTCCACAACATTATTGACAATGCGGTAAAGGTAACCCGTAAGGGCAGAATAGATATCAATGCTGGTTTGGCAGATGGCAGGGTGTGCATTGCCGTGGAAGATACAGGTCCGGGCATGCATGCATCACTGCAGGAATGGATCAATACAGCAGCAGGTATTTCAACTGGGGAAAAAGAGATAGCAGCACCGCACGGTATTGGTTTGATGATGGTAAAAGAATTGGCTGTTTTAACAGGAGCCGGGCTGCGGGTAAACAGTATACCGGAAAAGGGTACCTGCTTTTCGGTTTTTTTTATGATTTGAAATTTGATACAACGCGGTCATCAGCCCGCACTCGAAAGTTGATAAAGCATAATTTGAAAACCTGCCCCGAATGTGCTATTGGCTGATTGGTTCCCTTCCTTCGTTGGGGTGACAAGATGTCTATGTAACCAGGTACGATTGATTAGTTAATCCAGGCTCACGGTTGAGAACTCATACCCTATACCTTATACCTATACCTCATACCTATACCTTATACATGATAATTCAGCAGCCTTAGCTTCTCCGCCAGTTCAACCACATTGCTTACCTGCATCTTTTCAAAAATTTTTGCCTTATATGTGCTTACGGTAGAATCCTGTATATTCAGGGCTTCCTTTATTTCGGAAGTGCTGCTTCCTCTTACCAAAAACTGCATGATCTCTGTTTCCCTGTTTGACAGGGTATCCGTTTCACTTTGTTTACTGGCGGGATCCAGTTTTTGCATTACCAATTGTTCCCGGATAAGCTGACCTATGTATTTTTCATTGTTCAGCACCTTTTTGATTGCTTTTTTAATTTCTTCAGGGCTGGTATTTTTTTGCAGGTAGCCATGTGCACCGGCTCTTATATACCGCAGTGCATACAACTGTTCATCATAACTGGAAACAATAAGTACAGCAGTAGCGGGTTGCCTCAGCTTTACGGCTTCCACCATCTGCAGGTTATCACCACCGGGTATATGAATATCCAGCAGCAGCAGGTCAAAATGCCTGTTGTTCAGCACTTGTATCACTTCATCGAATGTTTCAGCCTCAATAATCTCAGCGTCTGCGTAAAGTTCTTTTACCAGAAAAATAATGCCCATACGCACAACGCTATGGTCTTCGGCTATAAGGATGGATGGCATAGTGGTTTCAAACAATTTGGCAATGGCTGCTTACTGCACATGAAATTTACTGGCGTAATATACCCATTTTAAAGCAGTTACCGGATATGAGCGTAAAACACAGTAAACTTTTCTGTTGACTAACGATTATGTATATGCGTAAATATCCGGGGAAGCGCATAAGTGTAAATATGTATTGCCGGAGGGAAAACATTTATACTGATTTTTAATTTTTACTATGCCTGCACAGTTATCAGAAAACTAACTTCGGGTGATTCCTGTATTAAAGAGACAGGCTCAAAAAGCGCACTAAAATCCAACTATTTAACCCAACCAATAATTCAAACCAATGAATAAACTTTTTCTCATAAAAAACCATCCGGCGAGGGCCGGGCTGGTAACCCTGTTGTTTTTAACGTTGTGTTTATTTTCTTTTAAAAGCTTTGCCACCGATTATTATTGGGTAGGCGGCGCAGGTAACTGGAGTGATATTAATCACTGGGCAACCACATCGGGAGGAACTACCAAACATTCCATTGTACCCAGTTCCATAGATGATGTTTATTTTGATGCCAATAGCGGACTGGCAGCCGGCAACATTGTTCAATTACCAACTTCGGGGCATGCTTATTGCCGAAATATGTCCTGGGTTGGCGTAACTACAACCGCCAGTTTTCGCTACGGAGGAAGTTATTGGCTTTATATTTCAGGGAGCATGGAACTTTCCTCAACTGTAGCTTATGGAATTATGTATATGGAATTTACCGGGCCGGGTAATGCAACCTTTAAAATAAATGGCGCTGCAAGGGTAAATGCAGCCGGATGGTATAATCCTTTTGTAATAAATAAGCCCGGTGGATCACTTACGCTGCTGGATGATGTTCCGGGAGTACTTGCTGTTACCACGATAACATTAGCTGCCGGACAATTAAACCTTTCCGGAGGGAATCACAATTTCGGCAATTTTGCCGGTAATAATAACAATATAAGGGGCGTAGATATCAGTAATGCCAACCTGACCATGAGTGGCGCCTGGGATTTTAGGGGAACAAACAAAACGCTTACCAGTACCAACTCTTATATCAATACGGCTCAATTTCATTCCGATGGACTCAGTTTTCCAAAGGTAGATATATCTACAGGAGCCAACACCATGGTAATAAACAATACAACATTTACCGAACTTGCTTTTACCAATACCGCTTCACTTCCCGGTTCAGTGCGTATTGGCGGAAGCAATACCATTGACCGGCTGGAATTCAAAGGGAATGGTTGTATCCGCAACACGGGCAATACAATTAATAAATTAATAGTAGCATCCGGAAAACAGGCTTTATTTTTTGGAACCAATACGATTAATGAACTGCTCCAATTGAATACAGCAGATTGTAGCGGGTTGGGAGAATTGATTGGTGGGGAAGTCACAGCTACCCTGCAATTTGGCACAGCCGCCGTAGTTGATGTAAAAAATGTATTCATTAAAAGTTTGGCTGCAACTGGCGCTATTATACCAATTAACGTAATAGGAGCGGATGGCCAAGGAAATGCCGGATGGAGCTTTGCCACACCACCTGCAGGCACAACAATGTACTGGGTAAATGGCGCAGGAGACTGGAACGATAAAACCCATTGGAGCGCCACCAGTGGTGGAGCAGGCGGGTATTGCGTACCATTTAGCGCTGATGATGTAATTTTTGATGCCAATAGTGGTTTTACCGCTGGTAATAATACCGTTACTACCCTGTCAAATACCTGGTGCCGTAATATGACCTGGACTGGCGTACCCAACGCACCTGTATTTAATGAAAGTGCCAGTTATGCACTTGAAGTATGGGGCTCGGTTGTGCTGGACAATACCGTTACTATGAATGCTGAATTGTTATTAAGAGGCGAAAGCGCTGCTACGCTTACTTCCAATAACAGCGCTTTGGGTAACCTGAATTTTACAATACAAAAAACAGGAACTGATGGTGGACTCAGCTTAGTGGATAACCTTGTTAATTTAAATACTTATATCATTTTGAATGGTGGTAAATTCCTGTTACCGGGGCGTACTATACAAATTGCCGGATTTAGGAGCAGCAGCGGCGGCAGGACAATAGATATTACCAATGCTACAATTACTACCGAAATGAATTGGGTTTTAAATGGTGTGGGGCGCACCTGGATTGGCAATGCGGCTGGTTCGTTTATTACCTCAAATAGAGAATTTACAGTTGATGGACTTACATACCCCAAGGTGTACCTTACTTCTGCGGAGAATGTTTTTTCTATAAACAATGCTACAATAGGCGAACTTATTTTTACAAACACCAGTCCACTTTCATTTGCCAGGGCTGGTTTCAATAATACAATGGGTACACTTGAATTCAAAGGCGCCGGGGGGCTTAGCAATGGCAACAATGTAATTAATAACCTGTTATTTGCAGCTTCCCGTAATTATTATGTAAATGGTAATAATACTATCAACGGGCTATTCCGTTTTAATACCCCGGCTTGTAGCGGACTTGGTGAATTAAGAGGATTAAATGAAACGACAGGTGGTTTAAACTTTGGCCCTTCGGCCACTACTGATCTGGCCAATGTATATCTGCAGAACATGGCAGCAACCGGAAGCCTGGCGCCAGCAGTAACGGGAGCCGATGCAGGAGGAAATACAGGCTTTACAATTACATCCGCCGCAGCAGGTGACCGCTATTGGGTAGGAGGCAGTGGCGATTGGAATGATAACAGTCACTGGAGCCTTACCAGCAACGGCCCGGGCGGGGCTTGCGTACCCACTGTTAGTGATGATGTGTTTTTTGATGCCAATAGCTTTACTGCGGGTAGCAGCACGGTAACTACAACGGGTAATGCGTATTGCCATAATATGGATTGGACGGGAGCTTTAAACAGCCCGGTTTTTAATGAAAGCGCTTCCTTTAATATGGAAATATGGGGAGACTTAGTTATGAACCCAGCAGTTTCAATGAACACTGCGGTGCAATTTATGGGTTCAGCAAACAGTACCCTAACAACTAACGGCAGCGGTTCCGGCAATTTTGATTTTACGATTGATAAACCAGATGGCAGCATTTCTCTGGCCTTAGATGATGACTTAATAAACCCTCAAACGAACATCCTCATAAAAAGAGGAACGCTAAATGCAGCTAACCGCACGATTGTGATGGAAGGGCTTTCAGATGAGTCTTCTCCCTATCCAACTACCCTGAATATCAGCAATGCTACTATTTCCGGCACGTGGCGATATACGGGCACAAATAAAACACTGAACGCTGCCAATTCTGTTTTAACGATGGGTGTTTTTAATGCCAATGGCGGTACTTACGATAGAGTGAATATAACCACCGCTAGCGGTAGCAATATCGGTATCACTAATACCACATTTAATGAAATTGTATTCACGCAAAATTCCGCCGCTTCCGGTGCCCGTATTGGTGCGGGTAATACAATTGGCCGTTTGGAATTTAAAGGTGGTGGCGCAATTACCGGAACAGGCAATACAATTGATGAGCTTATTTTTTCTCCCGGTAAAATATATACACTTACCGCCGGTACCAATACTACCATTACCGGTAATTGGTATGGTAGCGGCACACCTTGTAACCTTACCGAAATAGTAAGTTCAGGCACAACGGCGAATGCTACTATCACTAAAACTTCGGGTACAGTAGATTTGGATTATGTACGGATCCGCAGGATTACCGCGGCGGGCGCCGCGAGCCCTTTTGCAGCCGGGGAACATAGCTTTGACCAGGGCAATAATATAAACTGGAACATTGCTCCTTATAATAGCGCTGCACCTATTGTGGGACTGGGTCCGGATATAGCACTGGAAGAAAGTGAATTTCCATACACATTGCATACGGATGGATTTTTTGGTTCACCGATGTCGGAATATGTATGGAAGAAAGATGGGGTTGCGGCAGGTACTTCGGATCAGCTTATCGTTGCTGAACCCGGAACCTACAGTGTAGATGTAAGCTTCCCCGATGGATGCGCCGTATCTGATGCAATAATCATTTCTCCCGCGGCTGTACTACCCATTACACTCAGCAAGTTTCATGCATCCGCTCAGTCGTGTAATGCGCTGCTTAACTGGAAAGTGGAATCAGTCGAAAATTTCTCTCACTTCGTTGTGGAACGCAGCAGCAATGGCGTTCAATATGAGATATTGTCCAGGTTGGCTTATATAGCGGGCCAGTATAACTGGGCGTATAAGGATACCGAACCCGGCAACGGCAAATGGTTCTACCGTTTGAGATTAACAGATATAGACGGAAGTATTGAATACAGTAAGATAGCAGCAATTACGATTAATTGTGATGGCAAAGCTTCAATGCAGGTATACCCCAACCCTGTCGGCAATATCGTCTATATCAACAGCAGCAAAGCGGTAAAAAGCGTTCAACTGGTATCTGTTACCGGAAGTGTTGTGGCGGGGTATACACCATCGCAAACCCACCCCGGCATATTTTCCATGCCGGTTAGCAGCAACATTACCAAAGGCATTTACATATTGCAGGTAATAGCAAAGGATGGTACGGTACAAAACAGCAAGCTGATCAAAGAATAAAAGAACAGCAGTTTTTACGGGTTAGTTAAACAGCATAATAGCAAGTTAAACGCCTGCCGGGCTGATTAGCCAGGCAGGTGTTTTTTTTATCTCTGTGCAATATTCATTTACTGCTGGCTGAGCAATCATAAGTGTAAATACCGGCAATGCATAAAAAAATTCTATGGCAATACATTTCATTTTTCTATGCCTGTGTAATGATGTAAAAACTAACTTTAATGAATACATTATTATAAAACTCCCATATCCTCAAGTCCACCAGAGAAGCAGCGTTAGGGAAATGACAGAACTGCAGATTCCGGCTGCTTTTCATTTTATTTTTTTCAGCATCCCAATGATAAGGACAGGTAGATAAAGAATTGCTGCAAATAAAAGTTCCTTTTTTAAGAATGCACCCGCATGAATTTTTTTTGAACCTGCATCGGTATATCTTATTCGTATGTTAACCAGGTAATAATTTATCAACATTGTTTTGAAAACCCGTTTCTATTTTTTACCATTACTCTCCCTCCCTGAGCAGGATCCTATGTTCCGCCGCCTCCGTTCTATCTTTAAAATTCAACTACCGTTACTATTTCAGTAAGGACAAATACTACCGCTTTTGGGAGTACAGCGAATGCATTTGTCTGGGCGGATTCTTTTATTGAATAAATTTTTGAAGATGATACAAGCGCAATTAACCGCCATGCTGGAAGGCATTACAGGACATCTTACCACTGCGGATCAGAATCAGCAAAAGCAATTGCAACAGGCCAGGGAAAGAATTGCAGCTTCACTGGTCAGTCATTGAAGAAAGGATTAAAGGTTGCCATGAGCAATAGCGGTGAAATATGGGAATATAAATTTGAAGCCAGCAAGGAAATTTCACTGGTACGGTTTCCGCCAACGGATGAATTATACAACAGTACACAAACGCCACTAAAATCAGAAGCTTCATTAGGTGTGGGGGTATATTTTAATGCGGCGCGGAAAGTAACCAGTGATCCTTCTCAACTGCTGCCAACCGCAGGGGCGTTTTTGAAGTTTCATGGCGGACTGAGTGTAATGTGCTTTTCCGCAGGAGTGGGCTCTATTTATGTGGTGGGTTCGGTAGATGTAAAAATAGCTGCGGATACACAGGTAGGACGAAGCCTGTACCTGAAATTTGGATTTGGCGTGCAGTTGGTAGTTAACCTGCCGGTAGTGGGCAGCGTTAGTGTTACGTACATGGTAGGTGTTGAGATGTATGCAGATAAGGACAAGGTAATTGTTGCGGCAATGATGCTGTTCCGCGGACAGGCTTCACTTATTGGCGGACTGGTATACGTAACCATTACCATTGAAGCGAAAGGAATTATTGAGCGCACCACCGGCCCCAGTGCGCAAACCAATTGTTCGGCGCAGGTAACATTTGCACTCGACATCAGTATTTTTCTGATCATTGATATTAGCTTTAGTAAAACATGGGGCGAAGACAGGCAGGTGGCATAGGGCTATGAGCGGTCAGCGGGGCGTCAGCAAGAATGCTATATGAAATGTGAATGGTGAGAAGTGAAGCGAGAGAACCCTCTTTCTTATCTTCTGTGGTGCATACCTCCGCTATATGGACGGTGGATAAGACAATGGCTGCAAACATCCTGCATGCTTTTGAAAACCTGAAAGATGCGGGTAAGGCTACGCCTATGCCCAAGGCCGCTAAATTTACAGAAGCAAGCCTGCTGGCAGGCGCTGTTAAAGCGATATATAAAGATCAGTCTAAAACAGCCACTGCCATGTGGGCGAATAAAGAGATAGCTGTGCTGTTAAAACAATTAGGGCTACCTGAAGATGCCCCTTTGAGTGTGCTGATAGTAGAAGTGTTTGGAAATATTACCGGCATATTCGATCATCTTTTTCTGTTACCGGATGAAAGGCTGGCAGCTGCATCTTCGCAAAGGGCCACAAAGGATTTGGCTGCCACGCTGCCGGATCGCAGAAGCAGAAACGGGCAGGCATTGGGTGGTGAGCTGGGCAATTACCCCATCTTACGCACATCGCCGCTTACCGAAGTGCCTTTTGTATGCTGCCCTACCTGTTAGGTTTTCGGACCGCACCGCAGCACTCCAAATCTAACAGGTTTAGTTTATCAATTTCACCAGCCCGTATACTGCTACCATTCCAATAGACAGTACACTAAGCCAGAATAATATATTGTAGAAGGGAGATGATTTTAATGAAAAATAGTTTTTATTGTAACGGAAGCATAGTGCGGCAAAAACAACAATCAGCAAAAGCACCGAGCCTACTACGCCGCCTGATATGATCATTAAAACCGGCAACTGAATAAAAAGATAGGCCACTACCCAAACCGCGGGAAATATCCACGATAAAACGGCAATTGTGTTTTTTCTTTTGACAGGGTTGGAAAAATCAATCCATCCCAACTGTCCGAAAATATCGGAGAACAGTCTCGACCAGTAGGCAAGGGTAGCAAATACGCTTGAAAATAATACGAAAAATGCGCCAATAAGATAAGCCGTTCGTATACCACTGCCCAATGATTGTGTATAAATTTGGGCAAGTGTTTCTATCAATGCATTTCCTTCCGGTATCTCTCCGCGGTTGTACAGTATGGAAGCGCCCAACAGGTAAAACGCGGCTGTAACTCCTGTATATATGATCATGGCCACCAGTGCATCGAGATACATCACGCTGGTCCAGCCCCTTGCCCTTTTTTCCCATGCCGCGCTGTTTTCAGCCGGGCCGGTATAAGCTGCATATCCTTTTTCAATGCACCAGTAGTTATAAGCAATGATTTCATCGCTGGCCACACCGGTAATGCCAAATGCGCCGATGGCAAGAATAACTAAGTGGGAAGGCAGTTCAAATTGCAATCCGGCTGCAACATCAGCCATGGTAAAACGGTAAGGGGTAAACGAAACTGCCACCAGCGACACAATGGTTAATGCAGTGAAAGCCACCACCATGATCAGTGAAGATTTTTCAACCAGCCTGTAATAATTTTTATAGATCAGTACAGCAATCAGCGAAGCAATAGCGATAGCCCATGCAAACACCGGTAATGCGGGGAAAAGCATGCTTAAAACAATAGCTGATCCCCCGAGCATACCGCCTACCTGTATTATTTTAAGTAAGGTTAGCAAAAAAACTGCAGCTACAGCCCAGTTGGTTTTCCCGAATGCCGGCCCGGGAAGTTTTGAAAAAGATTGCATGGGCGTTTCACCGGATAGGATGGCCCGTTTGCCAAATTCTAATTGTATGGCTACTTTTACCAGGCAGCTCACTATAATGATCCAGAACGCAATGAAGCCTGCCCTGGCGCCAAGCACGGTGGTAGCAATCAGCTCACCCGATCCAACAATAGACGCTGAAAGAATAAAACCCGGACCGAGGAATTTGAGCTTCGATCCAAAAGTTACCGGTGGCTCTTTAATAGTATGCTGTGTTATGGTATAATTATCCGCAATCATTGTTGGGGTTATGTGCTGTTAATTTATTTCCGGGTTTCTATATACTGGTATAACTGGTTAATCAGTCCTTTAAAAAATATAAGTTGCCTAAAGAAAGTACATTTTCGTCTAACCACCTCTACGAATATTTTTGTTTTCACACTTTTTTTACCGGCTTCACTCAACTCGCCTTATATTTAGGATAAACCGGGTTTGATTGATAAAACAAAAAACGCCGAACCTTGAACAAAATCATTTTTATTTTTTTATGCGTTGTATTGCTAACGGCTGATAAGGCAAATGCCCAAAAAGAATATGATGTAATACGGAACAACTGGATTGAGTTCAGTGATGCGCCCAATGCATTGTATCATCGTCTTTCCCGACAGGCCTATGCGCTTTTGAATAAACGTACTGCTGCAATGAAAGATATCCATTCATTGCAGGGTTGGCAGAACAGGCAGCAATATATACGTAAATCTTTACAGGATTTGATAGGACCTTTTCCACCAAAAACTGCTTTGAATGCAAAAACAGTAAGAACAATAAATAAAGTAGGCTATAGGATAGAGCATGTCATTTATGAATCGCAGCCCGGCTTTTTTGTTACATCTTCATTATATATTCCTGCCGCACAAAAGAAAAATAAGCTGCCGTCAATTGTCTATTGCAGCGGGCATGCCAATGAAGGTTACCGTAGTAGTGTGTACCAGCATGTAATTCTCAATCTTGTAAAAAAAGGCTTCATCGTATTTGCATTTGATCCGGTAGGCCAGGGCGAACGTTTGGAGTATTTTGATGCCGCAACCGGCAAATCAACGGTTGGCGGACCGGTTGATGAGCATTCCTATGCCGGTGCACAGGCTATTATTACCGGTAGTTCACAGGCAAAATATATGATTTGGGATGGCATAAGAGCGGTGGATTATTTACTTACCAGGAAAGAAGTGGATCCGCAACGCATAGGCATAACCGGCCGTTCCGGCGGTGGTACGCAATCAGCATATATTGCTGCATTAGATGACCGGATAAAAGCAGCAGCTCCGGAATGTTATATCACCAGCCTCACCCGTATATTTCAAAGCATTGGTCCCCAGGATGCGGAACAGAATTTGGGTGATGCTGTTTTGCGCGGGATAGATCATGCTGACTTTTTGTTGGTGAGGGCGCCTAAGCCTGCATTAATGATAACCACCACACGTGATATGTTTAGTATTGAAGGTGCAAGAGAAACGGCAAAAGAAGTATCGCGTATTTATAAAGCATACAACAAGGAAGACAATTTTGGCATGGTGGAAGATGATGCGCCACATGCGTCTACCCGAAAAAACCGTGAAGCCATGTATGCTTTTTTTCAAAAGCATTTGAACAATCCCGGCAATGCAGCTGATGAAGTAACGGATAGTTTAACTGCACAGGAATTACAGGTAACCGAAACCGGGCAAATAGCCACCTCCTTAAAAAGTGAAATGGTTTTTAGTTTGAATCGTACACACGCGGAACAACTGGAACAGCAATTGCAAACTTTCCGTAATGCGTTGAACGGTCATCTGCTAAATGCGGTACAATCTGCACGCAAACTTTCGGGCTATGAGCCGCCATTGCAAATGCATGAACCCGTTTTTACGGGACGTTTTCAAAGAGATGGTTATGTAGTAGAAAAATATTTTCTGCAGGGCGAAGGGAATTATATTATTCCTTACCTGTTAATGAAACCGGACAAGCCCAACCACAAAGCCATGTTGTATTTACATCCTTCAGGGAAGCAGGCAGAAGCCCCTGAAGGTGGCGAGATGGAATGGTTTGTGAAAAAGGGTTTTACGGTGCTGGCGCCCGATTTAATAGGAGTGGGGGAAATGGGCCCGGGTTTTTTTGAAGGAGATTCCTATATTCAAGGCGTCTCCTATAATGTATGGTTTGCTTCCATGCTTATTGGCCGAAGCATTGTTGGTGTGAGAGCGGGAGATGTGGTAAGCCTCGCCCGGCTATTGCAGAAAAATGAAAATGTGCAAGCCATTTACGGGGTTGCCAGAAAAGAAATGGCGCCGGTATTATTGCATGCTGCGGCTTTTGATAGCACCATCAAAAATGTAGCGCTTATTGAACCATATACTTCTTACCGTGCTGTTGTAATGAATCGTTTCTATAACCCGGCTTTCATTCATAGCACAGTACCCAACGCGCTTACAGCTTATGATCTGCCCGATCTTTCCGCCAGCCTGGCGCCAGGGAAGTTGTTGATTGTTGACGCTACGGATGGAGCAGGAAATACGTGTGACCCAGAGACAATGGATAAAGATTTTGCGATCATCAAAACAGCTTACCAGCATAAAAAAGCGGGTGAGCAACTCCGTATTATACCCGGTAAGGCAACCGGTAAAAATGTTGATCTGTATTTGGAATGGATAAAATAAGAATTGGTTAGCGGGGAATTGGTTAGCAGGGCTTGTTCAATTTGTTTTACCACAACGTAGTTTAAGCAAAAGGCGTAACTCATTTAGGTAATATAAAAGGAAAGAAGCTGGAGTACGATGAAAACGGGAGCATAAAAACGGCCGTCCTATATAAATAGCCACGAATACACTAATAGTCACGAAGGTGTTCGTGTAAATTTATGCCTTCGGCTTCAATTGGTGTAAATCCATGTCTTCATAGCTAAACATAAAAAATGGAAAACATCATTTATAAGGAAGAGTCGTATCTGATCATTGGCAAATGCATGGAAGTGCATTCCGTTTTGGGGCATGGCTTTTCGGAGATCGTGTACAAAGACGCGCTGGAACTGGTCTTCCGGCAGGATGGAATTTTGCATGGGCGGGAAAAAGAATACGAAGTTTGGTTCAGAAATATATTGCTGCCCCATAAGTTTTATGCAGACTTTGTAGTAATGGATAAAATCATTCTTGAAGTGAAATGTGTTGCTGCTTTAACAGATGAGCATATTTCCCAGACTATCAACTACCTGAAAGTATCCGGAAATAAGCTTGGCCTGCTGGTAAACTTCGGGCGTGGAAGGCTGGGTTACAAACGACTTGTTTTATAATTGCTGCAGGAACACAGCTCCATTCGTGATTATTCGTGCCTTCGTGGCAATTTCTATTGCTTTCGCCACAGATCCACAAGGTTTCACCTGTCGTTGAGCAAGCCCTAATTATGCATTTTTTTAAATTGAAGACTTTGAATTTTTTGCAGGAACGCTTTATGTTCCATAGGAACATTTTATGGGTAGTAAACGTAAAAAAGGGAGCTCGTTCCGTAGGAACGTTTGGTGTAATTATCTTATATTTAAATAAATAATAGGAATTAGGCATTTTGTTCGCAAATCTTGTCATTGAAGGTGCTGTTACTTTTTGCCTGCAATTATTTAATTGCAATAGCACCAGACGTTCCGAAGGAACGTTTTTATGTATTTCTCCGGATTCCCTACCCACCAAAAGTCCCGATGGGACTAAGAAAAAAATTAAAGTTATTACTACTATTTTTTGCGAACAAACTTCCTGATCCTATAAATAATTAATTATTAAAAAAGATCTATGCCAAACACCTATTTCAAATTACATATTCAGCTTGTCTTTGCCGTAAAATATCGCGCCGGGCTTATACATAGAGAATGGAAAGAGGATTTACATAAATATATAACCGGTATTTTCCAGCAGAATAATCATAAGATGCTGCAAATAAATAGTATGCCTGATCACATTCACATTTTTCTTGGAATGCGGCCTCATCAATCCATTTCTGCGTTGGTCCAAAATGTAAAAACAGAAAGCAGTAAGTGGGTAAAAGCAAAAAAGCTTTGCAAAGGCTCTTTTAACTGGCAAGAAGGATATGGTGCATTTTCCTATTCAAAAAGTCATGTACCTAATGTAATACGTTACATCCAAAACCAGGAAATTCATCACCGTAAAGAAACATTTTTAGATGAATATAGAAAAATGCTACAATTGTTTGAAGTAGACTATGACGAACAATATCTTTTTAAAGAACTCGCTTAGCACAATTTTCCTGCTGAGCGAACAGCAGGTTTAAAAAAATAGAAATACCTTGCTGTAATGAAAGCGTTAATATGCAGCCGTCCCGGAGCTTTTGAATATAAAGACCTGCCGGCGCCGGTATTGCAGCCGGGACATGCCATCATTAAAATAAAACGTATTGGTATTTGCGGCACCGATCTGCATGCTTACCAGGGAACACAACCCTATTTTAATTATCCAAGAATA
Organism: Agriterribacter sp.; assembly: GCF_035497235.1. Classification (GTDB taxonomy): domain Bacteria; phylum Bacteroidota; class Bacteroidia; order Chitinophagales; family Chitinophagaceae; genus Agriterribacter. The sequence goes on along the minus strand of NZ_DATJEB010000016.1, from coordinate 21,034 downwards.
TTGGGACACGAATTAGCAGCCGACCTGGTAGATGCCGATGCGCTAAGCGGGTTTATACCCGGGGAAGCATTAACCTTTATTCCTTACTTCAGTTGCGGGAAATGCATAGCCTGCCGCAATGGCAAACCCAATTGTTGTGCAACTATACAGGTATGCGGTGTACATGTGGATGGAGGGATGGCAGACTATTTATCTGTGCCGGAAGACACGCTTGTAAAAAGCGAAGGGCTAAGTTATGATGAACTGGCACTGGTAGAACCATTGGCTATAGGAGCGCATGGTATACGGCGTGCGAATGTTATGAAAGATGAATTTGTGCTGGTAGTTGGCGCAGGGCCAATAGGATTGGGTACCATGGAGTTTGCACGGATAGCCGGCGCCCGTGTGATGGCAATGGATGTTAATGAAACGCGACTTGAATTTTGCAGGAACAGGATTAGCGTTGCATATACAATCAACCCATCTGCAGAAGACGCCATAAAACGGCTGGCGGAAATTACAAACGGAGATATGCCAACCGTAGTGATTGATGCAACCGGTAACCGTAAAGCGATCAATAACGGGCTGCAATACCTGGCGCATGGTGGCCGGTATGTATTGATTGGATTGCAGCGGGAAGAATTCTGCTTCAGTCATCCCGAATTTCATAAACGGGAAGCAACGTTAATGAGTAGCCGCAATGCTACCCGCCAGGATTTTGAGCATGTTATTCATACGATAAAAGCCGGGTTGATTCATCCGCTTACATATATTACGCACCGGGTGCAATTTGATGAAGTAAAAGATGTGTTTGAGGAATGGCTCCATCCATCCGCAGGTGTAATAAAAGCAATGGTGGAAAAGGAGTAAATTGCGCGTTGTATACAACAAAACATATGGTTATGATTAAAGCTATACTTGTGGCAGGTGTTTTTATTTCCGGCGTTGTGGCAGTAACGCTAAAACAGCAGGCCGGAAAGCATGCGCATGGCTTATCTTCCGTTTCCGGGAAAGCCTTGCCGCATCAGCAAAAGCATACTGTTCCCGCAATATCAGCCGCCCCGTCAGACACCGGTACTATCCTGGCGAAGTTCATTAAACGCGGTGCAGCGCTGCAAAAGGTATCTGATCAGTTTATTTTTACTGAAGGCCCTGCTGTTGATAAAGAGGGGAATATATTTTTTACCGACCAGCCCAATAATAAAATATGGAAATATGATACCAAAGGAAATCTATCTGTATTCATGGATAATGCCGGGCGATCCAATGGCTTGTATTTTGATGAAAAAGGAAATTTAATTGCCTGCGCCGATGAAAAAAATGAATTATGGTCCATCAGTCCTGAAAAAAAAGTTACGGTATTGCTGAACGGCTTCCGGGGACTTCGGTTCAATGGCCCCAATGATCTATGGATTGATAAAAAAGATGGTATTTATTTTACCGATCCGTATTACCAGAGAGATTACTGGGAAAGAAAAAAGCCGGATATGGAAGCACAGAATTTGTATTACTTAGCAAAAGGAGCACAGGAAGCTATAATAGCGGACAGTGACTTTGTGCGGCCCAATGGTATTATTGGCTCGGCCAATGGTGAATGGCTGTATGTGGCGGATATAGGCGCTAATAAAACCTACAAGTATAAAATAAACGAAGACGGTAGTTTAGCTAACCGGCAGCTTTTTGTACCACAGGGTTCAGATGGCATGACGCTCGACAATAAAGGCAATCTCTATATAACAGGTAAAGGCGTAACTGTTTATAGCCCTTCGGGAATAAAAGTGGGTAATATCCCTGTTCCTTCGGGCTGGGTAGGTAATATATGTTTTGGCGGAAAAGACAGAAAGACCCTGTTCATCACCGCGTCAGCATCTGTTTATACTTTGCAGATGCAGGTAAAAGGCACTAAATAGTATTAGAAAATAATTATGGCATTACACAAAAACAGCCGGCGTACATTTTTAAAAACGGGGTTTGCATTAGCGGGTGCATCATTGATAGAAACGCCGGTTTTGTATGCAAATACAAAATCTGGTTTGACGGGAACAGGGGAAGGAGACCATTTTACTTTTTTGTTCCAGGGCGACTCTATTACCGATGGCAACAGAACCCGCAATAATGACTGGAATCATGTAATGGGGCATGGATATGCCTATATCATCGCCAGCAAACTTTGGTATGATTTCCCTGAAAAGAAATTTCATTTTTATAACAGGGGTATCAGCGGAAATAAAATAACCGACCTGGAGCAACGATGGGATACCGATACACTGGCGTTAAAACCAAACCTGGTAAGTATCCTGATTGGAATAAATGACACCTATGCATGGATTAATGGCGACAAGCAGTTTACACCGAAACAGTTTGAAGAAAAATACCGCGCTCTTTTGCTAAAAACTAAAAATGAATTACCCCAGGTACAGTTTGTTCTGTGCGAGCCATTTATTTTACCCGTAGAAAATGTAAAAGACAAATGGGATATATACCATGCCGAAGTAAAAAAGCGGCAGGATATTGTACAATTGCTGGCAACCGAATTTAACGCTATACATATTGCTTTTCAGCAGGCATTTAATACTGCATTAAAAAGAGCCCCGGCAAGTTACTGGATATGGGATGGTGTTCACCCCATGCCTGCAGGGCATGAACTGATGGCCCTGGAATGGATAAAGCAGGTAAGAAGGAAAATGAAATTTATAAGGAAATAGCAGGGTCTTATATATGTTCTGCCATTAACAGGCATGCGCATAATATTTCCACAGCTTAAAACTTATAATTGTATCCTATGCGAAAAACCTGTGTTTCATAATAGTCCGTACTTGTCAGATGAAATCCATTGCCGGCAATTTCCCTTTGAATACGCATTGTATTAAAGATATCGGTTGCATTTAAAAAAAATTCTCCTTTGCCTTTCTGAATTTGCTTTTTTGCTCCGGCATCTATGGAAAACCGGGAACCGACTTTTCCCTGCGGAACAATATCTTTCGCCAGGTAAATACCCGTAAGTTGTATTTCCGTTTGCCTTGGTAAATGAAAAAGTACGTTAAGTTTTAGATTTCCGGAAATCATTTTTTCCTTTCCGGCAGCATAGGCGGAAGGTGCCGGATATTTATTTTCTACTGTAAATGCATTGATGATGTTCTGATAAATATTTCCATTAGCATTAATGGAGAACCACCCGGTAATATCCTGCTGCAGCACCAATTCAATTCCCGAATTATAGCTGCGCCCCGCATTCTGATAAATATTGTAAATAATAGTGCTGCCCGGTACTATTGTACCAATCCTGGTTATTGTACTTTTTGTCATACGCCGGTACAGCGCCCCATACAGGTAACCTTTTTCCCCGGTAGTTTTGTAACCCAGTTCAAAGCTGTTGGTAAATTGGGGTCGCAAAGCAGGATTACCTACTTTTAAAACTTCGGGTTCATCGTATTTGGGAAAGATGCGGATGTCTCCTTCGTCCGGCCGGTCTGCGCGCCGGTTATAGAAAAAAGAAATCTTATTGTGCTCATCTATCTTATAGCCTAACCGCAGATTGGGAAATGGCTGCGTGTAGTGGTATCCATCGCTTGTATACGTATTATGATCCGGGTTAACGGTATATTGTACATGCACATATTCTATGCGCAATCCGGCTTCCAGTTCAAAATTCCTGTTCTCATATACATAGTTGCCGTAAAGTGCAGGAATAGTTTCTGCATAGTTAGCCCAGCCTGCTGCATTCAAGTCGAGAGGAGAATGCACACCGGGAAAAAATTGCATATTAGTGGGTATATATCTTTTCCTGAACTTAACGCCGGTTTCAAGTCGGCCATGCTTTAACGGGCGGATGTAATCCACATTCAAATCAGACACATGCTGGTCGGCGATCAGCATAAATGTGTCTTTCCCGGTGTAGCCCGGCATATGATCTGTAAGAAAATATTTTTCATCCTCCCTGTGAAAGGTATAGTTAAAACCCACATTCAATACACGTCCAGGCTGTTTAAACTTATGTTGCCAGTCGACCATAGCGGTAATAGCCGAGTTGACCTCATCTTCATGAAATTGCCATAGCCGCTTACGATCGCTTAGTTCCGCATTGAAATAAGGAATATCTCCGTCATCAAGCACCCTTTCCCTGCTGTACAGTCCCGAAACAGTAAAAGTGTTCCGTTCATCCATATGCCAGTCTATACCAGTTTTTACCGTGGCATCTGTAGTAATCCGGTTTCTCTGTACCTGTTGCCGGATATTTTCCCCGTTATCATAAATACGTTCCGCAAATTCATTCCTGTTCAGTGTTTTCATATACAAGCCATCTCCCTGAAAAAAAACGTTGACTTTATTTTTACTGTAATTGAGCGCAAGAGATGGGTTTAATTTTGGCGTTGGTCCGTATTGCGGACGAATGCCGGGAAGATTGGATTTCTTTTCCCACAATGCACCCAGTCCTGTTGTAACACCTGCTTTTCCGTTAAATCCTTCTTTCCTGCTTTTTTTGTAAATGATATTAATAATACCTGCATTTCCATTGGCATCATATTTTGCCGATGGGTTATTGATGATTTCTATTTTTTCAATGGCAGAAGCAGGGATATTATCCAGTCCCGACTGGTTACCAAAGCCGGTAAGTGCGGTTTGCTTACCGTCAATAAGCACCACCACCCTATCGCTTCCTCTAAGTTGTACCTTACCATCCTGAGTGGTAGTGATTCCCGGAAGGTTTCTTAAAGCCTGCAATACCGAACCTCCGCTCTGGCTTATATTATCTGTAAGTGAAAAAGTTTTCTTGTCCATTTTGTTGCTTACATCATCCGGCTGTTTAGAAGTGATCACTACTTCTCCAAGCATGGCAGCATCCGGCGAAAGTTCAATATTACCCAGGTCTAAAAAAGAACTTAATGTTCCTCCAAATACTTTAAGGAAAAAGCGCTGGTAACCCGAATGGGAAAGCTCCAGTAAATAATTACCGCCTGAAATTCCATCCATCGAAAACCTGCCTTGCTCATTGGTAATCGTTCCGCTGGCAAGACTGCTGTCCTTTTCATTTTTCAGTAACACATTTACAAAAGGGAGCGGTGCTTTATTGGTTTTATCGGTAATGATTCCCGACAAAGTTATTTTCCCGGTTTGGGCGTTGAGCGTAGCTGCATATAAAAAATGAAATAACAGGTAGCAATATATTTTACTCATATTAATTGAATAGCAATTTTTTTTGTATTTGTATGAAAACAAGTTTACAGTAATTACCCGCAACAAGGAGGTTTCTCTGTTATTTTTAAGGTAAGTTTATCAACAGGTTCCACATTATGAGGGGATTGTGCAAATATAGCGGTAAAGAAACGCAGCCAAAGCAAATGCTTCCGCGGTATGTCCCGAAGGGAAAGAAAGATAATCAGATCCGTTAGGCCCCATTTCATGCGAAATTTTCTTGACGGAAGAAACCCTAACATTTAAAATAATATTCGACATGAGGTAAATCATGCTCCGTCTACAAGATTATATTTTCCTTTTATACCCAGCAGGTTTAAAGCATATACGGTTGCCGCACAAAAACAAAGCCGCGGGAATAATAAATGGTTCCGGGTGCAGTTTTTGTTTTGGAAAGGGGATTGACAAAATTGTTTTCCTCTTAAGGAATCTGAAACTGCCGGATTGATTGCTAAACTATTCTGCGCAAACACCGACATGCAGCAACCTGAACCCGTTGCAGCCAGACAGAAAAGCGTTAAGCGTTGCATTTATTTTCTTTAAGAATGTAACCCTACTCACGAATCCTGAACGAATGCTGAATTAGCTTTTCGCTGCTTACAGGCAGCGCTATTGCACGCTTCAGCGTGTTTGTGTAAGCGAGGAGAAAAGAGAGAAGTGAAAGAAGTCCAATTTATCGTATCATTGGTTACTCATCTGATGGCTGATACCTGATACCAAAACAAGAATTATCGCTTCCAGTTGGTATCAGTAAGGTTATATATCTCCTGGATATCGTGCAATATCTTTTCAAAGTCGAGGTTAAGATCTTTAAGCAACCCGGTTTTCAAATCAAAAACCCAGCCATGTACAATAGGATAACCCGTTTTTACGTATTCCTGCTGCACGCTGGCTAATTTAATTACGTTTACGCATTGCTCCTGCACATTCAGCTCAACCAGCCGGTCGTACCGTTGCTTTTCATCGGTTATAGCGTTCAGTTCTTCTTTGTGTAAACGGTAAACATCGCGGATATTTCTTAACCAGGGGTTAAGGATGCCCATGTCTTTAGGCTGCATAGCGGCTTTTACACCACCGCAATTATAGTGTCCGCAAATGATAATGTGTTTTATATCTAAGTACCGCACCGCATAATTAATTACTGCCATTACATTTAAATCTGTTGCGCATACCAGGTTGGCTATATTGCGGTGCACAAACACTTCGCCTGAGTCGAGTCCCATAATTTCATTGGCAGGCACGCGGCTGTCGCTGCAACCAATATACAGATACTCCGGGTTTTGATCAGAGGCTAATTTTTTAAAGAAGTCAACATCCAAAGCGGTTTTAGAAGCGACCCAGTTCCTGTTATTTTCAAAAATCTGTTGGTAGGTAGTCATATGAAATGAAGGCGCATCGGCAGGTAATGTAAATATAATACCTGCCTCTGCTTATTGTAAGTTATGAAATACTTTCTGCACGTCTTCGTCCTGCTCCAGGCGATCAACCAATTTCAGCACGTCCTGCACCTGGTCTTCGGGCAATTCAACCGTAGTAGAAGGTATCCATTCTACTTCGGCGCTTATGGGTGTAATATGTTTTTCTTCCAGCGCTTTCTGCATATTACCGAAATCGGTAAAACCGGTACGCAGTACCAGTATATCCTCTTCATTTTCACCGGTACCTTCACCTAACTCTTCCAGTCCATGATCAATCAATTCCAGTTCCAGTTCCTCCGCGTTTAACCCTTCGGGCTTCAGTTTAAATACGCCCATTTTTTTAAACTGAAAAGCCACGCTCCCACTGTTTCCCAAAGTACCGTTACCTTTATTAAAATGCGATTTTACATTAGCTACCGTACGCACATGATTATCGGTAGCGGTTTCCACCAGTACCGCCACGCCATGAGGAGCGTATCCTTCGTATAATATCTCCTCAAAGTTTTCCATTTCCTTGCCCTGTGCTCTTTTAATAGCAGCCTCTATCCTGTCTTTGGGCATGTTTACGCTTTTTGCATTTTGCATACAGCGGCGCAAAGCCGGATTGGTAGTGGGATCTGGCCCGCCGGCTTTTACGGCAATAGCTATCTCTTTTCCAATACGGCTGAACTGTTTCGCCATACGGTCCCACCGTGCAAACATGGTTGATTTACGTACTTCAAATATTCTTCCCATAAGTGTTGCAAATGTAAGGTAATGGAGGGAAAAATATATAGCGGCACGGCCACGATTTATATACAGGAAACCGGTTGCACCCTGCTGAAACCATAAAAAATAACCGCTTTGCTATTTTTAAAATAAAAATCCGCTATTCATCCTACCTTAGCGGTATGAGCGAACTTTCCATGGGAGACGCGATGAAATTGTTTCTTCAGAAAAGCAGGCTGAAGGGAAACATGCAGGCGCTGCAGATAACCGATATATGGGAACAACTGATGGGCAAAACCATTGCACGGTATACCGATAAGATACAGATTATGAACCGTACGCTGTTTATTGTTACTTCCGTGGCACCCCTTAAAAATGAACTGCTTTTCCAGAAAGAAAAGATCATTCAAAGAGTAAATGAAGCCCTTGGAGAGCGCCTTATTACAGATATTGTGATCCGCTGATCCCAGAATCCTTTTAACCCTGCAGTTATTCCTAAATCATAATCAGGGTACAAAATACCCGGCTCCTACACAGAATGTATATAACTATGCAACTGGTCAATAGTTTCCTGTTGCGCCAGTATGGTTTCTTTTACAATATCCAGCACCGAAATCACGCCATAAAATTCACCCGTCTTAAAAACGGGTAAATAACGGATATTATGCGCTGTCATTATGCTCATACATTCTTCAAGCGTGTGCTCGGGCGTAATTTTAGGCAAATGTTCCAGCATAATTTCACTTACAGGCGTATCGCCCGATGATTTTCCGAGTAATATTACTTTACGGGCATAGTCCCTTTCTGTAACCAGTCCGCGGTATCTCCCTTTGTCATCCATAACAATCACAGATCCAACGTTCTTTTCAGACATGATCTTCAATGCGCCAAGTACAGAAATGCCGGGATCAACAGTAATGTTGTGGTGACCTTTGCGCATAAAAATGTGTTCAACCGTTCTCATTATGCTATGTTTTTGGTTATAAATTAAACAATTATGCAGACAGGATGAATTATGGTTCAAAAGATACGACAATTGTTTGATATCCTGGAAATTCCGATAGCTGCCTGTGCCGTATGGCTCATTCTGTTCGGCATCAATAGATATTCCGGTTCATTTACAGCGCTTCCCATGATCATTTTTTAAATATCATCAAAAAAAAATATTGACATACAATAACTTCTGAAGCTATAAGTTAATGTACATAATAACTTTTGAAGAAAGACCAATATCATAATCCAATACCTGTTGACAGTAATGAGAAACCATTTCCTTTTAGTTTCATTGGTGGTTTGTGTGCAGTTTGCTTTCGCGGGCATCTTGCCGCAAAAAACCTGGAATATGTATGGCTTGCCGGTAGGAAACAATACCATCGGCAGCGATCAGTCCATTTGTCAGCATACCGCTCCTGCTGCCTTAACGGGTAGCGCTCCCACAGGAGGAAACGGGAGCTTTACCTTTCAATGGCAAAGCAGCACTACCTCTGCCAGCGCAGGATTTACTAATATTAATAACGCAACAAGCCAGGGATACGCTCCCGGGGCATTAAGCCAAACCCATTGGTTCAGAAGAATAGTAAACTCCGGTGCCGAAAGTGATACCTCTGCTGCTGTACAAATTGCAGCAGACCCCTTGCCGGAAGTAACCATAAGTTATGATCAATCTCCCTATTGCGGAACGGGTACAGCCACCGTAACATTAACAGGACAGAGCGGCGGGACCTACAATTCCGCTTCCGGGCTATCCATTAACAGCACTACCGGAACAGTTAATCTTTCTGCCAGTACTCCCGGCTCCTATACAGTTAATTATACTTTCAGCAGCGGGGCCTGTACCAGCACGGCTACTGCCAATATTGATGTAGGCGATCCGTTGCTTATTATTACCAATCCCTTACCTGTTTGCGGGTCACCTACTGCAGATATAACAGACCCCGCTATTACATCGGGCAGCACCAACGGGCTCACCTATCATTATTTTACGGATGAAGCCGGTACGATACCACTTAGCGATCCACAGGCTGTAGCGGTTAGTGATACGTTTTACATTCGCGGCATAAGCGCAGGTGGCTGCTCAACCACCATCGCACCTGTGATTGTGGTGCTTAATGACCAGCCGGTTATAACAACCAACAATACGGTGGTGGCGTGTAAAGGCCTGCCGGTTACGCTTACCGCAACTTCACCAGGCAACGAAATAATATGGCAAAACACGGGAGCAGGCGAAAGCATTATAGTGCAACCTGCCGGTAATGCTATTTATAAAGCCATCGCCATAAATGAAGCAGGTTGTACAGACACCGCCATCGTAAATGTGCTGGTGCGGGAATTTTCCGTTTCGCTGAAAGCCAACCCCAACCCTATGCTGGTGGGGGCGCCGGCAACACTTACCACTTCCGCCAGTTCAACCTATGAAGTAATTGGCTGGAAGCCTGAAATGTATTTCAGCAATCAAACCGCCAATACGCAGTCTTTTATTATTAACGACACCACCAGTACCTATTATGTTATAGCCAGGTCGGCAGACGGATGCATTGATACGGCAAGCATAAAAACAGAAGTAGATAATAAAGATTTTTTTATACCTAACGCATTTACCCCAAATAACGATGGAAAGAATGACCTGTTCAAAGTATACGGATCATCGGTAACCGCCGCTGAAATAAAAATATACAACCAATGGGGTGTAATGCTTTATGAAACAAAAGACAACCAGAAGGGATGGGATGGAACACATAAAAACAATCCGCAGCCGGTAGGCATGTATGTATACGTGGTTAAGGTACGGTTATCCAATGAGGACAGCTTTATTAAAAAAGGTACCATACGGTTAATAAGATAAAAACTGCAATGAGGTATTATAAATTTTTTGAAATGAAGAAAAGCATATTGCAAATATTGCTGGCAGTAATGGCGGGCATATATGGTTTACCCGGAGCCGGATATGCGCAGGCGGATCCGCATTTTTCGCAATATTTTATTCAGCCCATGTCGTTAAATCCTGCCCTTACCGGCGCTATTGAGGGCGATTACAGGGTATCGGCTGTATGGCGCAGCCAGTATGGTAATACATTTTCTACCAAAGGACTGTCGGCAGAAATGCCTACCAGCAAAAATATTAACCTTGGCGTTAACCTGCTGAACCAGTCTTCCTCCGATAAAGCATATAACTATACCAATGCTTACCTGAGCATTGCCTATACCGGGGTAAGGTTTAAGGATCATTACCTGGTAATGGCCATGCAGGCAGGTGTGCTGAACAGGAGCTTTAATGTAAACCAACTGCAGTTTGGCGAACAATGGATATCAGGCATTGGCTACGATCCTTCGGCGCACTCATCGGAAGTATTTCACAAACCGAATGTATTTTCATTTGATGCCGGCGCAGGACTGGTATATTATGATGCCACAGCCGATAGAAAAATCAATCTCTTTGGCGGTTTTTCAGCTTTTCATATCACCCAGCCAAAGGACCCGTTTATAGCAGGAGGCGATAAGCAAACAATGCCCATACGTTACAGCCTGCATGCCGGGGCAAGAATTATTGTATCCAGCCTGTTGAATATTGTGCCGAATGTATTGTATATGAGCCAGGGCGAAACAGCAGAAAAGATGGCCGGCGCTTATGTGCAGGTAAACGCAAGCGAGCAGGTTGACCTGATGTTTGGCGCTAACCTCCGCTTCCGGGATGCCATATCTCCTTTCGCCGGGTTTTATTATAAAGGTATAACCGTGGGAATGAGTTACGACACGAATGTGTCTACCAAAAATGCAATGGAAATAAACCGCAACAGCGTGGAAGTATCGCTATCCTATACCTGGTGGCGGAAGAACAGTATGAAAACAAAACCTTTTTATTGTCCCCGCTTTTAAAACGGAGGCATGCAAATGATAATCCTATGCACAACAACTTCAAATACCTGGCAGGCAGAAAAATGTTTTTATTATTGAGAAGTGCCGGAACCATCATTATTTTTTTGCTTTGCGCATTGGTTGCGCCTGCTCAAACTGATCAACCGGGTTATTATACCAAAGGGGAGGAACTGTTTAAACAAAAAAGGTATTACGAAGCCATACAGTATTTTGAAAAATACCTCGGCACCGAAATAAAAATAACGCCGCGGTCGCAGCCCTTTGCCGTAAAAAAGAAAGCACCCGGAAAATCAAATCTGAATATCCATAACGAAGTAGTATACCGCCTGGCTGAAAGCTACCGGCTGGTCAATAATTATACCCTGGCTGAAAAATGGTATAAGGAAGCCATGTCATTTTCGGGGAGCGCTTACCCCGCATGCCCATACTGGTATGGCGTTTCATTGCGCGCCAATCAAAAATATGAGGAAGCATTCAATGCTATCACCACTTTCCGCGAATCGTATACCCGCATGGACGAATTATTGGTTGGTGCAGATAAAGAGCTGGAAAACCTTAAATTTATAAGAGAACAATCTTTAAAAGAAAGAGACGGGTTTTTTGTAACCCGCAAACAAATGCCGCCAAATACTTCTGCCTATGCCCTGTCTGCTTCCCAGCCGGGCAATACCGTTTACACGGCTGTGCATGAAGATAAAAAAAATGACCTGTTTGTTGCCCGCTTATATGAGGCGGCCGGGGAAGATGCTATAACCGGAAAGGGGAAAATAATTAAAACAGATGAAGCCCCGGGTATTCATAACGGGTTAGCTACTTTTTCAAAGGAAGGAAAAAAAATGTTCTTTACCCGGTGGATGGTGAACAACGGCACCACCACTTCGGCCATCTACAGTTCAGACAAAACGGATACCGGCTGGACAAAACCCGTGCCTTTACCTGAACCGGTAAATATGGATGGATCGAACAGCACACAGCCCTTTATTACTACAGACGGGAAATATCTTTTATTTTCCTCCAACCGCGAAGGAAGTGTTGGTAAATACGATATATGGTATGCCGCCTTAGACAGTAATTTTAACGCCCTGCTGGTTACGAATGCGGGTAATATTGTGAACACTGCAGGAGATGAAGCCGCTCCCTCTTATCACCAAACCAGCAGAACGCTTTTATTCTCAAGCAACGGCCATGTGGGCATGGGAGGTTACGATATTTTTTCGGTGAAAGGAGATTTTCGGCTATCCAACTGGGATAAGCCTGTAAATGCCGGCAAGCCGGTTAACTCATCCAAAGACGACCTGTATTTTATAAGTACCGATGAAGATAACCTGTGGAATACCGGCTGGTTAAGCTCCGACAGGGCAACGGATTGTTGTTTAGAACTTTTTTCCGTTCGCCAGGATAACGCGCAATATGTAAGCGGCTCGGTTACAGACTGTAGCAGCAACCAGCCCTTAGCCGGTGTGGCATTAACCATAAAAGATCCAAAGCACGCCGGAAAAGTATTGCTCAAACAGCAAACCAACCGTGATGGCAGCTATAGTTTTGAACTGAAAAATAGCTCCCGTTTTGAAATCACAGCCGAAAAAGAGGGGTACCATCCTGCGAATGAAAGCTATAAAGTATATTTTGAAGCCGGAACAGATACGATCAGTAACAACAACATATGCCTTTCCTTAGTAACCCAATCCGCAACGGAGCGGGAAGGGTTTGATTTGAGCGAATCCGCCACCCTGGCCAAATTTTCCTTCAACCAGTCGGCATTAGGGAATGCCTCCTTTTATGAACTGGATTCGCTTGCCGCATTCATGCACAAATTTAATGCTGTCGTAATCGAAGTAGGCGGTTATACCGATGGTAAAGGTTCAGCAGCATACAATATAAAACTGGCGCAAAAACGGGTAGACGCCTGTATCCGTTACTTGGTTAAAAAAGGTATCAGCAAAGATCGCTTAGCAGGTAAGGCATACGGCGAATGCTGTCCGCTGGAGCCGGAAAAAATAAACGGTAAAGACAACCCTGCCGCGCGGGAAAAGAACAGGAGGGTGGAATACAGGGTGGTGAGGAGTGAATAGGGAGATGTGAGTGGTAAGTGGTGCAGGTTACAGGGTGCAAGTTGCAAGGGAATGCCCCTGAACCCTGAAACCTGAAACTTGAAACCTGAGACCTGCATCACCCCTCTAATTGCGCCAGGCTTTCTGCTATCGCTTTAATTTTAGCTTCGGCATCGGCCATTTTTTTTCTTTCCAGCTCCACTACTTCGGGTTTGGCATTTTGTACAAATCGTTCATTGCTTAATTTTTTTGCTATAGATGCAAGAAAGCCATTTTGATAAACAAGGTCTTTTTCCAGTTGTTCCTTCTGCATGGCATGATCGGCAGGAAGCGCCGAATGAACATAAAATTTATCTTTCCCAATCACCAGGCTGATATTTCCTTTTTCCGCTGTATCAGCAATATGAATGGTTGGAGCATTTACCTGCCTGCCCAGTATGGCACGGATAGGATCATATTTTCCGGGATCAGTTGTTTCTATATGCAGCGTTATTTCATCCTTAGATTTGATCCTGCTTTTTACCCGCGCATCACGCAGGGCAGTAATGGATTGTTTAAGCAGCTCGCCTTCGGACAATCTTATGTTATTAGCGGAAGCAACAGGTGTAAACTGCTTCACACATAAATCTTCTTTTCTTTCTTCCAGCAAATGATATATTTCTTCAGAAATAAAGGGCATATACGGATGCAATAATTGCAGCAGTTCCGTAAAATAAACTACCGTTTTATTATATACATCCGCTGCAATGGATTGCTCAAAACCAGGCTTCACCCACTCGAGATACCAACTGCAGAAATCATCCCATACTAAAGAGTAAATGGTTTTAAGGGCTTCGCTCAGGCGAAATTCTGAAAACAATTTTTCTACTTCCGCTTTCACTTCATTTAGCCTGCTTTCAAACCATTGCGTAGCAAAATGATCATTAGCGGGTAACGAATCATCTACCCGTTGCTCCCACATTTTCACCAGCTTCAGCGCGTTCCACAGTTTATTATTGAAGAACTTTCCCTGTTCCAAGGAAGCATTATCAAACAACAGGTCATTACCTGCTGGAGAAGAGATCATAATACCGAAGCGTACGGCATCAGCGCCGTAATCATCAATAAGCTTCAGCAGTTCGGGCGAATTACCCAGTTGTTTACTCATTTTGCGGCCCTGCTTATCCCGCACCATGCCGGTAAAATATACATCCTTAAAGGGGATAGCTTTTTCAAGAGGCTTTTCTTTATTATACTCCAGTCCCGCCATGATCATCCTGGCCACCCAGAAAAAAATAATATCCTGCCCGGTTACCAGTACCGATGTAGGATAGTAATATGCTATGTCTTTATTGCCCGGATCAGAGATGCCTTTAAATACTTCCATAGGCCAAAGCCAGGAAGAGAACCAGGTGTCGAGCACATCTTCATCCTGCGTCAAAACATTGTCTTCGCCATACTGAGCGACATATAATTTTTTAGCAGCAGTTTCATTTTCAGCCACCACCACGTTGCCCTTCTCATCGTACCATGCGGGTATCTGCTGCCCCCACCACAACTGACGGCTGATGCACCAGTCCTTTACATTTTCTAACCAATACTTATAGGTAGCCAGAAATTTATCGCCGGGGTGGATCGTGATCCCGCCATCTATAACTGCTTGTAAAGCAGGTTCGGCAAGCGGTTTCATTTTTAAAAACCATTGCGTTGAAATACGGGGTTCTACCACAACCCCTGTGCGCTGGCTGTAGCCAAGGCGGGTAGCATATTCTTCTTCTTTAACAATGAACCCCTTCCCCGATAAGCCGGCAATGATCTTTTTGCGGGCGGCGAACCGGTCTTCCCCCACATATATTTGCGCGGCTTCGCTTAATGTACCATCGGCATTCAGCGTATCTACCACTTCTAAGTTGTGCTTTAAACCGATATTATAGTCATTGATATCATGCGCCGGCGTAACTTTCAGGGCACCCGTACCAAATGCCGGGTCAACATATGCATCAAAAATAATAGGTATGCTACGGTTGATGAGCGGAACAACGGCCTTCGCGTTTTTTAAATGCGCATAGCGTTCATCGTTAGGATTAACACAAACAGCCGTATCGCCCATAATGGTTTCCGGACGCTGGGTGGCAATAACAATTCCTTTTTCGCCGGTCAGCGGATGAATGATTTCTTTTCCCGCTTCATCTGTAAGGCTATAGCGTATATAATATAATTTCCCCTGCAGATCTTTATACTCTACTTCTTCATCACTCAATGCGGTTTGCGCTGCCGGATCCCAGTTGATCATTCTTGCGCCGCGGTAAATCAGTCCTTTGCCGTGTAAATCCACAAACACTTTCATTACGGCTTTGTAATACTCATCGTCCATGGTAAAAGTTACCCTGTCCCAGTCTACGCTGCAACCCAGTTTTTCTATCTGGCTATAAATAATACCGCCGTATTTTTCTTTCCATTCATAGGCGTACTTTAAAAACTCAGGTCTGCTTAAACTGTTCTTATCAATTCCCCTTTCTTTAAGCATACCTACCACCTTGGCTTCAGTAGCAATAGAAGCATGATCGCTGCCGGGCACCCAGCAGGCGTTAAAGCCGCTCATCCGGGCTTTACGCACTAATATGTCCTGCACGGTTTCATTAAGCGTATGCCCCATATGCAAAACCCCCGTAACATTGGGTGGGGGAATAACCACGGTAAAGGGCCTGCGGCTATCCGGCACGCTCTTAAAGTATTGTTTTTCTTTCCAGTGCCTGTTCCATTTTTCTTCAACGGCGGCAGGCTCATAATTTTTGCTGAGTTCTTCCATAAAGCTGGCAAAGGTAAGCATATTTAAGGCTGAATAAAACGGGTGGTGAGAGGATTTGTGAGTGGTCGGTAGTGAGAAGTGAATAGGTGAAAAGCTGTCGTTTCACGTTTATCGTTTCAGGAGGTGAGGGGTGAATGGTGAAAGGTAAATAGTGAGTGGTGGAAAGTGAAGGAGGAATTATCAGCTCGTTATTAGTATACTTTAGCTAACGGCTCAGAAGGAGTGATCACTGCCACGAGCAACGAGCTGGGGTAAGGACAAAAAAAACACTTTCCCTGTTAACCGGAGAAAGTGCTTTTTCAAGAAAATAATTTTACCAGGAGAGGTACGTGATAACCGCAATCGTTGCATAAACCAGTATAACAATCATAGCGATTTTTGCACCTTCACCTAAGTGTAATGAATTGAAAAGCCTCATAATTGATGATTTTAAAGATGAAAAAACCAGGACCGGATTATATAAAGCTTTCAAAGGAGGGTAGGAACTATGATCAATTGGTGTTGCCCAGGTTGTAATACTGTTATATAGCTGTCGTATATTTTAATATTTACTGTTCAAATTAATGATACCCGAAGTTAAGCCATTTCAGCGTATAATAATCACTTTATTGTGTATGCCACGCTTTATTGTGGATATAGTGTGATAAATGTTTTATTTGTACTTGATAATCAATCTTTTTGAACAGATATTACTAAAAATGGATAAAGGATTTTACCTTTAGTTAAGCCAAAAAAGAAGGATTTTGATTTACGCGGTAGTTGATATTGAAACCACGGGCGGGTATGCCGCCGCTAATGGCATTACTGAAATAGCCGTTTTTGTGCATGACGGAACAAAGGTGATTGACCATTTTGAAACGTTGGTAAACCCCCTGCAGCCTATCCCCTATTTTATACAAACCATGACGGGCATTACCAATGAAATGGTGGCCGATGCACCTCCTTTTGAGGAAGTAGCGGCTCAACTGTTTGCATTGCTTAATGATAAAGTATTTATAGCGCATAATGTAAATTTTGATTACTCTTTTTTAAAGCATCAGCTGCAGGAGTGCGGCTATGAACTGAGCGCTAAAAAATTATGCACGGTAAGGCTCACCCGAAAAGTATTTACGGAGCTTCCCTCCTATAGTTTGGGTAATATTTGCCGCTCCCTGCGCATACCCATTGAAAACCGCCACCGTGCCGGAGGTGATGCATGGGCTACCGTTCAATTGTTTGAAATGCTGCTGCGCCATAACGCGCAACCGCATATAGAGCAATTTCTCAAAAAATCTTCCAAGGAACAGTATCTGCCCCTCCACCTCCCAAAGGAACAGATTGAGCAATTGCCCCGAAAACCAGGTGTATATTATTTCAGAAATGAAAAAGGAAAAGTGATCTATGTAGGCAAAGCGAAGAGCTTAAAACAGCGGATCAGCAGCCACTTCACACATAACGGCGCGGGCCGGCAAAAGCAGGAATTCATCCGTAATGTGCACCACATTAGCTACCAGCTTTGTGGCACAGAACTCATGGCCGCCGTGCTGGAAGAAACCGAGATCAAAAGGCTGTGGCCTATTTATAACACAAGCCGCAAGCAAATCAGCATTCAGTACGGCTTATACGTTTTTGAAGACCAGCGGGGGTATGCGCGGCTGGCCATTGAACGAAAAAGAAAACACCTCCGTCCTGTACATACTTTTGGGTTATTATGGGATGGTTATCGTTTGCTGTGGAATATGATAGAGCGCCACCAGCTTTCGCCCAGGCTTTGTTTTGTAGATAAAACAAAAGAAACCGGCGATTTTGCAGAACAATATGATGAGCCTGTTGTATACAACCGGCGGGTAGAAAGGG
Organism: Agriterribacter sp.; assembly: GCF_035497235.1. Taxonomy (GTDB): domain Bacteria; phylum Bacteroidota; class Bacteroidia; order Chitinophagales; family Chitinophagaceae; genus Agriterribacter. The sequence continues at coordinate 3,188 of NZ_DATJEB010000016.1, read as the reverse complement.
CATTGCAAACCCTGCATGATGAACTGCCTACTTTTGTGGTTTTGGGTGAAGGCGTGGCAGAAGGGCAGCAAAGTTGTTTATTAATTGAAAAAGGAAAATTCTATGGTATGGGCTATATCCCCAAGGAAATGAAGCTCAAGGGTGTGACCAAACTGAAAAAAATGTTAACACCCTCCCACGACAATGATTTTATCCGGGATATGATTTACCGCTACGCTGAAATCAATCCGCAGCAAAGGGTAGATTTTAGTGAATAGTCAATAGTGAGTAGCGAGTCCGGATTTTTAATTTGTAGTTTATGGTTTGTCTTCGGATTTTGGGTTTTCTTCTTCGGATTTAGCATTTGAGTTTTATTTGGTTCTTCGTGCTTTGTATTCCCTCTTACTTAATCCCACCCATTTTTCCAAGTTTTTGTTTTCAATTACAGCCTTTAGTTTCGCATGCTTATGACAGCGTTCGCACCACTTATAGCAACAAAACTGAATATCCGTACCCAGCAGGCGGAAACCGTACTGGCATTGCTCGCCGAAGGCGCCACCATTCCCTTTATTGCCCGCTACAGAAAAGATAAAACAGGGGCCTTAGATGAAGTAGTGATACAGCAGATAGAAGATGAAGCCAAAACCCTGAAAGCTTTTACAGAAAGAAAAACGGCCATAGAGAAATCCATTTCCGATCAGGAAAAGATGACGGAGGAGCTACAGCAAAAATTAAATAATGCAGGCACCCTCGCCGAGCTGGAAGATATTTACCTGCCCTATAAACCTAAACGGAGAACAAAAGCGCAGGTAGCAAAGGAAAACGGGCTGGAACCACTGGCTTTGCTGATCCTTGAACAAAAGGATAATGACCTCGGGGCTGAAGCTGAAAAATATTTCAATGAAAAAATAAAAACTGCTGACGAGGCCTTACAGGGAGCAAGAGATATTATTGCCGAGCAGGTAAATGAAGACGCACAGCTCCGCGCCAAAATGCGAAAGCTGTTTGAAGACAAAGCCACCCTGCAGAGTAAAGTAGTGAGCGATAAAGAAACGGAAGGTATAAAGTTTAAGGATTATTTTGATTACAGCGAACCGGTAATGAAGGTGCCTTCCCACCGTGCACTGGCCGTGCTGCGGGGCTTTGTGGAAGGCGTATTGCGTATTGCCATTGCGCCCGCAGAAGAACAGGCGGTTGAACAAATGGAGGCATTGTACGCCAGAGGTATGAGCGAAAGCAGTGTTCAGGTAAGAAAAGCGGTGAAGGATGCTTACCGGAGGCTACTGCAACCCGCACTGGAAACGGAATTCAGAACCATGCTGAAACAGCGGTCTGACGAGGAAGCCATCAATGTGTTTGCGGAAAACCTGAAACAATTGTTATTAAGTTCACCGCTGGGTGGAAAAAAAGTATTGGCGATTGACCCTGGTTACCGCACCGGATGTAAAGTAGTATGCTTAGATGAAAAAGGAGCGTTCAAAAAGAATGACCTGATATATATACACGAACCCGGTAAACTCAGCAGTTCGGAACATACCATCAGGCATCTGGTGGAAAGTTTTCATATTGAAGCCATTGCCATTGGCGATGGAACGGCGGGAAGGGAAACAGAGCAATTTATTAAAAAATTAAGTCTTGGACTGCCGGTGTTCCTGGTGAATGAAGACGGCGCTTCCATTTATTCTGCATCCGAAACTGCAAGGGAAGAATTTCCCGACCAGGATATTACAGTACGCGGTGCCGTTAGTATAGGCCGCCGCCTGATGGACCCGCTGGCAGAGCTGGTAAAAATTGACCCCAAGAGCATTGGCGTGGGGCAATACCAGCATGATGTGAACCAGTTCAGGCTAAAAGAGCGGTTAGACCAGACCGTGGTGAGTTGCGTAAACCAGGTGGGCGTAAATCTTAATACCGCAAGCAAACATTTACTGGCCTACGTAAGCGGCATTGGCAGCACTTTGGCCGATAACATTATTACATACCGCAATGAAAACGGCGGCTTTACCAACCGCAGCCAGTTATTAAAAGTACCGCGCCTGGGCGGAAAAGCGTACGAACAATGCGCCGGTTTTTTGCGGATTAAGGACGGCGATAATCCTTTAGACGGCAGCTCCGTGCATCCCGAAGCCTATGCGCTGGTACAACAAATGGCGGCGGAGAAAAAGGTAGATGTAAAAACGTTAATAGGAAATGAAACCCTGGTTAAAGACATCAATCCCAAACAATACATCAGTGAACAATTTGGGGAGCATACCATACAGGATATTTTAAAAGAATTACAGAAACCCGGACTGGATCCCCGCAGCGAAGTACAGCAGTTTGAATTTGCGGCCATCTACAGCATAGAAGAAGTGCAGGTGGGCATGGTATTGCCGGGCATTGTTACCAACCTTACCCGCTTTGGCGCTTTTATTGACATTGGCGTAAAGCAGGACGGGCTGGTGCATGTGTCGGAAATAGCGCATAAATATATACAGGATCCCGGCGAAGTATTAAAGCTCAACGACAAGGTAACCGTAAAAGTGCTGGAGGTTGACCAGGCGCGTAAACGCATTGCCCTTTCCATTAAACAAACACAGGAAGCGCCTCAACGAAATGAGTTCCGTAAAGGCCATACCCCATCGCCTGAAAAAAAAGAAAAGCAGCCTGATCTGTCTAATGCTTCGCTTACCGATGCCCTAAGCGCGTTGAAGAAAAAGTTTGGGAAATAAGCATACAGAGAATACAAAGGATCAAATAACAAAAAACAAGAACCAAACCTGTCCGCCGGGGCGGATATTAAATTCGAAGCTAAAGATGTCTCGTTCCCGCCGCGGCGGCGGACTCAGCATGACAAGCAACGGCGTTCGGTTCAGCTTCACTACCACAGCTCAACTATACTACTACCGCCTGTCATTCCGATGAAGCCCGGCTACTGGCGCAGGCAGGGAGGAATCCATCTTCGCTCCGATCATTTCGCTACGCTTATCATTAACAACTCAGATGCTTCATTCCCGCCGCGGCGGCGGACTCAGCATGACAAGCAACGCCGTTCGGTTCAGCTTCACTACCACAGCTCAACTATACTACCACCGCCTGTCATTCCGATGAAGCCCGGCTACTGGCGTAGGCAGGGAGGAATCCATCTTCGCTCCGATCATTTCGCTACGCTTATCATTAACAACTCAGATGCTTCGTTCCCGCCGCGGCGGCGGACTCAGCATGACAAG